>NZ_BCVX01000010.1 GCF_001591965.1 Lysinibacillus odysseyi 34hs-1 = NBRC 100172 | reverse complement strand
GTTTTTATGAGCCATTAGCTCAGTTGGTAGAGCATCTGACTTTTAATCAGAGGGTCGAAGGTTCGAGTCCTTCATGGCTCACTTTTCTTTTTATAAACAATCCATCCTTTACTCCAAGTGGGTAAGGGATTTTTTATTTGCTCCCCTTTTTGAAAAGGCGAAAATAAATACCGCTAAATCTGACTATAAATCCATTGGTCAATCGCAAAGAAATGCAGGAAAGTATAAGAACGGAGGGATATTTATCAAAAAAATCATATTGTATTACCTTATGGTTAAAAATTACAATAAATTATAGTAAAGAAATTCATGTTTTTGTCCATTTTGGAAAATACATTTTGCTATAATGAAAAAGTGAAACTTTAACTGGATTCATTCGTAAATTATATAGTAGAAGGTGGAGAGGGTAGACAATGGATGCGTTAGTTAACAAGAGAATAAAGCAAGTGCTTAAAGGTGATCAAAACGCATATGCAGACATTGTGAACCTCTATCAGCACAAACTATATCAAATTTGTTACCGTATGCTCGGTAACAAGCAGGAGGCAGAGGATATTGCGCAAGAAGCCTTTGTGCGTGCCTTTATCAACTTACATTCCTATGATCAAAAGAGAAAATTTTCGACTTGGTTATACCGAATTGCTACCAACCTTTGCATCGACCGAATCCGAAAGAAGAAACCGGATTATTATTTGGATGCTGAAGTAGCGGGAACAGAAGGGCTAGATATGTACTCGCAAATCGCAGCAGATGAGCAGCTGCCGGAAGAGGCAGTAGAGCAGATGGAGCTGCAGGAGCGCGTTCAGTATGAAATCAGTCGATTGCCTGATAAATATCGTTCTGTCATTGTTCTAAAATATATTGAGGAACTTTCACTTCAGGAAATTAGTGAAATTCTTGATATGCCGATTGGGACGGTCAAAACTCGAATACACCGTGGTCGTGAAGCGCTGCGAAAACAGTTGAATAATCTATAGGAGGGATTTCGCATGAGTACGTGTCAAAAAAATTATGTAGATTACATGCACGAATACTTAGATGGCGATATTAGTCGTGAGCATGAGCAAGATTTGAAAAAGCATTTGCAAAGCTGCTCCGCCTGTCAGCGACATATGCATGAGCTGAGTGATACAATTGCGTTCATTAAAAGTGCTACGCACATTACGGCACCTCCTGGCTTCGAGGAAAATGTAATGAATCGCCTACCAAAACGTAAAAATACAGTTGGCATTCAGAGATGGTTGCGCAAACATCCAATTATCGTTGCCGCGGCTGTATTCTTTTTATTTATGAGTGCTACCTTATTAGGAAGCTATCCGAATGATAATCAGTTCTCTGTGACAAAGCAGCCAAATCTTATTGTTGATGGACAAACGGTAACGGTTCCTGCAGGAGAAGTAGTAAAGGGCGATATCGTAGTGAAAAATGGAACTATTGTTATTGAAGGTGAAGTAGATGGCAATGTAACAGTGATTAATGGAGAATACATGGCTTCTACAGCTGTCGTTACGGGACAGATTGAGGAAGTGGATCAGGCTTTTGAATGGCTATGGTACGAAATGAAACAAACATTTAACAGCTTTATTGCGCTATTTGAAGCTGAAGAAGAATAAGGAATACAAAGCTGGGGGGAGTTCCTCTCAGCTTTTTTGCCTTTTTACATCATAGCATTGATGGTGGAATTTTTTGCAGTTGAAAGGGTAATCTATGAAAGAAAGGGTAAATTTCCTGAGGGACAGAAGAAAACTAATGAACAGGAGATGTTTAAGCTCCTGCCTATTTTATGTGAGGGTTAAGTATGACTCCATCTTTATTATTTGATGCAGTCTTTCTGAAATAGAAATATTATTACTTAAGTAATGGAACAGTGAAACATCGGCAAGGATATAAAAAAAGGGTTTTTTCAACTGTAAGAATAGTTGCAAAAAAGTCTTTATAAAGAATGAAAAATAACGAAGAAACGGGACTTAAGGCTGACTCCCATGTTTTTTTGCTTTTAAAGATTTCTTCTATGTAGATGGATAAATAAGGATGACATTACATTCTGGAACTTCCCCCAGAAAATGACGTCCTATAGAAAATGACGGAGTCTCCTCGATTGGGTAGACTTTTTCTCTTCAGAAAAGTCAATTGTAAAGCAAATATGATATACTTGATTCGTATAGGGATTAGCTAGAAAAGTGGGGGATGCCACGTGCAGATAATCGAGCAATTTACAGATTTGACGCCTGTAAGTATTATTTTTAACATCTTAGACGTACTGCTTGTATGGTACGTTATGTATAAAACTTTGACCCTCATTAAAGGAACGAAAGCAGTTCAGTTATTGAAAGGGATCTTTGTCATTATCGTTGCGAAAATTGCAACTGAAATATTCGGGTTGAATACGCTCGATTGGCTGTTGGATGAAATTATTGAGTGGGGCTTCCTGGCCATTATTATCATATTTCAGCCGGAAATTCGCCGAGCGCTTGAACAGCTTGGGCGCGGAAAGTTATTCCAGCGTACAACGAGCCAGCAGGATGAAGAGCAGAAACGCTTAATTGAAGCAATGAAAAAATCCGTAAGCTATATGGCAAAACGCCGTATTGGTGCATTAATTTCATTAGAAAAAGAAACAGGTTTAACAGAGTATATAGAAACGGGTATAAAGATGAATGCGGAAATTTCCTCCGAGCTATTAATCAATATCTTTATTCCTAATACCCCACTTCATGATGGGGCTGTTATTATGCAACGGGACAAAATTACAGCAGCGGCCTGTTATTTGCCGCTTTCTGAAAGTGCCTTTATTTCCAAGGAACTAGGTACACGACATAGAGCTGCTCTAGGTTTGAGTGAAGTGACAGATGCAATTGTTATCATTGTTTCAGAAGAAACGGGGGCCATTAGCATTGCGACAGATGGGAAAATTGACCGAAATTTAACGATTGATGAGTTTACATTGAAGCTGCAAAGTTTATGGTTCGGGACAGGGCAGGAGTCCAATTTAGCCTCTAAGTTAAGCTGGGGAGGTAAAAAGAATGGATAAATTATTCGACAGCTACTGGGCGCTTAGAATCATTGCATTTGTGCTGGCATTAGCATTATTCTTTTATGTAAAGACAGGAATCGATGCGGGGCGGGAAAATAATCCAACTGCGGATTTAGATATCTTATATAATGTGCCGCTCGAAGTGTATTATGATGACGAAAACCTCCTTGTGACGGGGCTGCCTGAAACAGTGGATGTGACGATCAGCGGTTCGCCCCAGCTTATTGCGCAGACGAAGATAAGACAGGATTACAAAGTGTTTGTCGATTTAAATTCTCTTATGATTGGTGAGCACCATGTCCCAATCCAATATGAGGGTTTTTCAGATAAGCTGAATGTATCGATTGAACCAAGTTCTGTGAACATCGGAATCGAAGAACGGGTCACGAAGGAATTCAAGATCGACCCGGAAATGAGTAACCGTCTGTTAGCTGATGACTATGTAGTAAAAGATATGACAGTCAATCCATCCACTGTTAAGGTAACGGGAGCAAAAAGTGTTATAGAATCCATTAGTTACGTTAAAGCAACGGTTACAGGAGAACAGGGTATCAAAGAATCATTCGAGCAGGATGCCAATGTAAAAGTTCTCAATACAGATCTTAACCGCCTTGATGTAGTTGTACAGCCCGAAAAAGTAAAGGTGAAAGCAGAGATTGAAGAATATAGTCGAGAGGTCCCGATTACAATTAAACAAACAGGACAATTGAAAGAAGGTATCTCACTAGATAAGATTTTTGCTGAACCGTCAAAGTTGAAGGTATATGGGAAAAAAGCTTTGATTGACGAGCTAAAGGAAATAGTCGTAGAATTTGACGTGTCGGATCTAGAAGAGACAGGATCGTATGAGGCCAAGCTTAAATTACCAGAAGGTATGTCTGTGAAGGCGGATGCGGTTACTATTCATGCTGAAGTCAGCGGGGAGCCTGTTTCCCCAGCAGAGGACGTAGCAGAGAAGACAGAAGCAGATAGCGCTGAATAACTTTAGCTGCTATAAGACAGAACGTTTGCGAAACTAAAAATCCTAGTAGGATGACATAGGCATAAGAGCAAGGGATGTCTAGTATTGAAGGAGAGAACAAAATGGGTAAATATTTCGGAACAGATGGCGTCCGTGGGGTCGCTAACAGTGAATTGACGCCGGAGTTTGCATTTAGACTTGGTCGTGTTGGCGGATACGTATTGACTAAAGATGCAAAAGAGCGCCCGAAAGTCTTGATTGGAAGAGATACACGTATTTCCGGGGAAATGCTGGAGGGAGCATTAGTAGCGGGTCTTTTATCAATCGGCGCAGAGGTAATGCGTCTTGGTGTAATCAGTACGCCTGGTGTTGCCTATCTGACACGTGTTATGAATGCACAGGCAGGTGTAATGATTTCAGCCTCGCACAACCCTGTAGCAGACAATGGTATCAAATTCTTTGGTCCGGATGGTTTTAAATTGACTGATGCTCAAGAAGCGGAAATTGAAGCACTTCTTGATGCAGAAGAAGATACTCTACCACGTCCAATCGGAGGAGATATCGGTTCGGTAACGGACTACTTTGAAGGTGGACAAAAATATATTTCATACTTAAAACAAACAGTAGATGAGGAGTTCCTTGGAATCCATGTAGCACTTGATTGTGCCCACGGTGCAACGAGCCAGCTGGCTACACACTTGTTTGCTGACCTGGAAGCGGACATTTCTACAATGGGTGCTTCGCCGGACGGCTTAAACATCAATGAAGGTGTTGGCTCAACACATCCAGAGAAGCTTGCTGCATTTGTATTGGAACGTGGAGCCGATGTGGGTCTTGCATTTGATGGTGATGGCGACCGCCTAATTGCCGTAGATGAAAAAGGCCAAATCGTCGATGGGGATCAAATCATGTTTATTATCGGTAAATACTTACAAGCTAAAGGCCGCTTGAAAAAAGGTACTGTTGTATCTACTGTCATGAGTAATATGGGCTTCTATAAAGCATTGGAAGATAACGGCATGACAAGTGTACAAACGGCTGTCGGCGATCGCTATGTGGTAGAGGAGATGCGCGCACATGATTATAATGTGGGCGGTGAGCAGTCAGGACATATCGTCTTTTTAGACTACAATACTACAGGGGATGGCCTACTGACAGGCATCCAGCTCGTAAACATCATGAAGGTGACAGGTAAACGATTATCAGAGCTTGCAGGAGAAATGACGATTTTCCCGCAAAAGCTGGTGAATGTACGGGTAACGGATAAACACGCCGTAACACAAAATGAAAAAGTGGCTGCTGTAATTGCAGAGGTGGAGACAGAGATGGCCGGCAATGGCCGTGTCCTAGTTCGCCCTTCCGGTACGGAGCCGCTCGTACGTGTCATGGTGGAAGCCCCTTCTGCGGAGGCATGTGAAGAATATGTAAACCGCATTGCAGAAGTAGTAAAAGCAGAAATGGGCTTAACAGAATAAGATAGAAAACCGCCTTCGGACAGAAGGCGGTTTTTTGATGTCTAAAACAGCCTCTTTTACTCAGCAGTAAAGCCTAAAGCGTTAAGGTGTTAATAAGCTGTCAGCTTGTTTCTGGCTCTTTTCCGTTTATCTAATTATCTAATGGGGTACATTACTTAAGAATCTCCAAACGAAAGGGTGTTAAGAATGGCGAAAGTTGCAGTAGTAATTACCGATATGTTTGAGGATAGTGAATATACGAGCCCGAAAGAAGCACTTGAAGCCGCAGGGCATATACTAGTAACAATAGAGAAAGAGGCCGGTAAGAAAGTAACAGGCAAGAATGGAGAAGCCACTGTTACGATCGATAAAGGAATCGATGATGTAAATCCGGCTGATTTTGATGCGCTCTTTATTCCAGGAGGGTTCTCACCTGACCAGCTTCGTGCGGATGAGCGTTTCGTATCCTTTGCTAAGAGCTTCATGGATGAAAAGAAACCTGTCTTTGCGATCTGTCATGGTCCGCAGCTGCTTATTACAGCAAAAGCTCTGGAAGGCCGTGATGCAACAGGGTATAAATCAATCCGTGTTGATATGGAATATGCAGGGGTAAAGTTCCATGATGAAGAGGTATTCGTATGCCAAAAACAATTGGTAACGAGCCGTACGCCGGATGATCTGCCAGCGTTCAATAGGGAAATAGTTAACCTACTAGAAGAAAAGGGATTGTAAAGGGAACCCGCTAGTACGTTACGTACTGGCGGGTTTTTAGTGATGATTTGACGAATGTCCGACATTTATGTATGATGAGTATGCTTGCGTGAGTAACTTGTATAACAACAGGAAAACGCAGGGCATGCGCGTAGAAAAGGAGGAATGAAAAACGCGCGGTATAAATGACAGGAAGACAATTATAGCGCCTGAGCTGAGGAAATCGGACGGACAATAATCCTTAGTTGACGAGGTGGAGGTTTATCGAATATTCGGCGGATGCCTCCCGATCGCCAGTGCCCGATTGTAACATTCATTTTAAAACAGCAAAGTAATTTGCTGCACAAAAAAATGAATAGGCACCCAATTAAATATTAAAAAAGCTACAGGGCCTGCTTTGTGCGTTAAACAGAACGCTAAAAAAGGTTCACCCGTAGTATGTTTTTCTATTGTCTTTTTATGACAGATTAATAGGCAAACGGCGGGTGTGAGGTAGCGAACGGAGGAAAAGGAATATGTGTGGAATCGTAGGATATAATGGAACAGTAGATGCAAAAGAAATTTTATTAAAAGGTTTAGAGAAGCTGGAATACCGCGGTTATGACTCAGCAGGAATTGCTGTGCACAACGAAGAGGGCGTGACAGTTTTCAAAGAAAAAGGACGTATTGCTGACCTGCGTGATGCAGTGGATAGTGAAGTAGAGGCGCATATCGGAATCGGCCATACACGCTGGGCAACACACGGTGTACCAAATAAATCAAACGCACACCCTCACCAATCTGCAACAGGACGTTTTACGCTTGTACACAACGGAGTGATTGAAAACTATCACCTGCTGCAAAAAGCATATTTAAAAAATGTGACAATGCAGTCTGATACGGATACAGAAGTAATCGTTCAATTGATTGAAGCTTTCTCAAAAGAGGGTCTATCAACAGTTGATGCATTCCGCAAGACATTAGGACTTGTACATGGTTCATATGCACTCGCGTTACTTGATAACGAGGATCCTGAAACGATCTATGTAGCGAAAAATAAATCACCGTTATTAGTGGGTGTAGGTTCAGAATTCAATGTTGTAGCTTCTGATGCGATGGCCATGCTGCAAGTAACGGACCAGTTCATCGAGCTTCATGATAAAGAAGTAGTGATTGTAAAGAAAGACAGCGTAGTCATCACGACACTGGAAGGCCAAACAGTAGAACGTGCGCCATTTACTGCTGAACTAGATGCAAGTGATATCGAAAAAGGCACGTACCCTCACTATATGCTAAAAGAAATGGATGAACAGCCAGGCGTTGTCCGCAAAATTATTCAAGCATATGAGCAGGATGAAGAGCTTGTTATCGAGCAGCCGATTTTAGACGCTATTACGGCTTCTGATCGTATTTATATTATCGCAGCAGGCACAAGCTATCATGCAGGGCTTGTAGGAAAACAATATTTTGAGAAAATGGCGGGCATTCCGGTAGAAGTGCATATTTCAAGTGAGTTCGGCTACAATATGCCGTTGCTTTCTGAAAAACCATTGTTTATCTTCATCACGCAATCAGGTGAAACTGCTGACAGCCGTCAAGTACTTGTGAAAATCAAGGATCTTGGCTACCCGACACTAACAATTACAAATGTTCAAGGATCTACACTTTCTCGTGAAGCAGACCATACGCTATTGTTGCATGCAGGTCCTGAGATTGCGGTAGCTTCTACAAAAGCTTATGTAGCACAAGTAGCGGTTCTTGCTATTGCAGCTTACGTAACAGGTAAGGCAACAGGCAAAGCAATCGACTTTGATTTAAAACAAGAGCTTGCCATTGCGGCAAATGGAATTCAGTCGATCGTAGACTCAAAAGATGTAATGGAAGAAATTGCAGCAGACTATTTAAAAACTGCCCGCAATGCATTCTTCATCGGCCGTAATCTTGACTTCTGTTTGAGCATGGAGGGTGCACTGAAATTAAAAGAAATTTCATACATCCAGGCTGAGGGCTTTGCAGGCGGCGAATTAAAGCATGGTACAATCGCCTTGATTGAAGAAGGCACGCCGGTATTTGCACTTGTGACACAAGAACAGGTAGCATTAGGCATCCGCGGAAACGTGAAGGAAGTTGTAGCCCGCGGTGCAAACGCTTGTATCATTGCAATGGAAGGACTAGAGGAAGATGGCGATACACTGATCATCCCTCGCGTTCACACGCTGCTTACTCCACTTGTAGCAGTTGTACCATTACAGCTGATCAGCTACTATGCAGCCCTACACCGTGACTGTGACGTTGACAAACCACGTAACCTTGCGAAATCGGTAACGGTTGAGTAATAAGGTGAAGTTATAGTTTTTATTTGTTGGTTTGAAATAAAGTTGCGATGTTTATAAAAAAGATACGACGTTTAAAATAAAATCGCGATGAAATACCTCTTTAGAATATAGTTCTCTAAAGGGGTGTTTTTTTATGTCTAAAAGAAATAGAGCATCTAAAGGGGAAAAGTGGCTCAAATAAGGTCATGGCTCTGGAATAGGTGCAGATTATAAACCGTGGTTAAATATTCAAGATGTCTCTTCGTTAGGAAGAACCACTCGGTTAAAAGGTATTAAAGCAAATAGACAACATGAATTCTTATCCGATTTGGTATAGATTTGAAATAAAGTTCTGATGTTTATAAAAAAGACACGATGTTTAAAATAAAGACGCGATATTTATAAAAAAGTTTGATTGAAAACCCTTTGTTATGTACAGGTTTTTTTATTCAACAATCGGGCCATATTATTGAATAACATTTTTTAAAAAGAGGATTTTATATTAAAATTTACATGTAACTTTACAGAAGAATGAGATGAAGGTTAGGGCTGTTACGGATAGCCAGTTGTATGAGCAAGTAAGTATGTGTATTCGGATTTTATGGTTTAAATAAAGAAGGATGGATTTTATATAATATGATCATATTTTTCGTAGGCAAGAAATTCTGTTAGTTCTGTCGCCAGTAATGAATTAATTGCCCTTTCCAGGTGCGAACGAAAAACCTCTGTAATATCTTGTTTTTTTACTAGTGCATCGACGATTTGTGTTGTAAACTGATTCATTGGTAAGACCTCTTTTCTAGGATTGGTTGTGGTGACTTAATTCTACCAAGAAAGGGTCTTCCTTTTTCTATTGAAATTTTTCATTTACACAAAATATTTTATACTCTCGAAAAAATTAAATTTATCTCATTAAATATATTTTAATGGAATCATGGTATAATTCGCATGATTTAGAAAGAAAGCTATTTTACCCATGGCGGTTTTAATGACAAAACTTGATGAAGCGGTATATTCAGAAGAATGGAATGAAGTTATTTTAGTTGGAAGAGGATTAAGTTTGACGGGAACAATAGTTAATTTGCTTGTGGACATAAAAATGGCACCTCCCTTGATTGATATGTGTATCGTACCGGAGGTGCCTACTGTTTTATATGTGTTATTTGATTACTGGTTTACTATTATTCATTTGTTATTTCCAACAAAATGTCTTGAAGCATAGGCAGGAATTTTGCTTCACCTTCATTTAATAAATGAAAATAATCATCCTCATTACTTGGGAATTTGTTTGTAGTCGAAAAATCCACCTGAGCTACCCCATTTTTGTAAGAAATTAAATAAGAAGTATGTGTGGTAGGTATTAGATCTTGATATTCTTTGTCTACAAATTCAATTCTACCGGGGCTAAAACTCTGAAGACTTAATATTTTTGTGGTTGTAAACTCTGGTGCATATATTAGATTTAGTCTGACTAAAATTGTTTCATCTTTACTTAAATAAAGAAATTCATATCTACTCGGACGATTTGTATCATTATCTACTCCATCATTGTTTCTAATATCTAATGTTTGGTAATCAGGGAATGTCGTTAAACTTCTATTTAAATCTTCTCCCTTTGTAATTAAAGCAAAACCTTCAGGGTGTAATTTTTCTTTGAGCAGAGAAACATCACTATTAAACTCAATATATTTATTAATGGGTTTAACTTCTTCTTGTTTGTCCGTGGAATTATCTTCCGCAAGTGTATCATTCGATAAATACGCTTTTCCAATTAAGAACAGGACTAACAATACTAAAACTAACAGAATTAACTGAGACAGATGTTTTTTTCTTAATAACATAATTGTAAGTTTCACACCTTATGGATATAAGTTGTAAGTAGCATCCCAAGATTCAGAATAAATGTCCTTAGTGGATGCCTTATGAGCTGTCACTGTCACCGGATATGAATAATTACCTGTATAACCCGTTGAAGACCCTGTATCTACATATTTTACTGTTGCCGTTCCAGTCACAGCAGTACCTTTCCACCAAGTTGCGATTCCGCCCCATTTACCTGCAGGCACATTATAAGGCCCAAATTTATAACCTACAGCTTCGTTAGTAGCTCTTGTTTCTTTTAAACCACCTGTCACCGAACCACTAGCCTTCGCTAATATTTTCACTTTAAGTTCTGCTGATATCGTTAAGCTACCTGAGTATTCCGAACCCACACTTGAAGAACTAGTTACATCCATAGTAATTGGGAATGGACTAGAGCCTCTTGTATTATTATGTGATATTGATGCGATTGATTTAAATTTATTTTTTGTACTAGTACCTGTATTTGGTTTATAATCAACAAAAATTGGGTTATCCCAACCAATAATTAAAGGTGTCATAATTTTACTTTCTTCAACGCCATTAATTAACGTTTCTTGCGGAGGCGCATAAATCACTTCAGGTTGTATAGGTTCTTCCGCTTTTGCTGTACCCGTAAAGCCTGTTCCCAAAATCAAGGTTGATAGAGCTAGAGCCTTAAAAATGTTTTTTTTCAATTTACATTCTCCTTTAATTTTAGTTTTAAAAACACACCACCGATACACCCATTAGCTACCACCTATAATATCCCAAATTAGGATGATTATTTCTACCATACAGACACCTCCTAAATAATGTATAATATATATTACCTATTTCAATTATCATATATTGTCAGAATTATTTGTTATTTTGTAAAGTATAGTTGACTTAATTGGAGGGACAGACGAAATGTTATTCGATGTGGGTTTAGTTGTTAGGGATATAAGAAAATCAAAAAATTTAAAATCCAGTTATGTGTATGAGGGCATTCTTTCACGACAAGCTAGTTGTAATTTCGAAAAGGGTTTAAACGATACAACGGTAAAAAAATTTTTCATTATATTAGAACGTCTCAATATTTCAATAGAAGAATTTCATATTGCTTTATCTAAAAATAATACTAGTCAATTTGAATTATTCGGTGAAATATCTAAGCACTTTTATAAAAATGATGTGAACGGCTTAGAAAAAATGATGTTTGAAATGGAAAAAAAGTACGCTAATAACGGAAATGTTAGGTTCCTTCACTATAAAATTATGATTCACCAAATTATAAACACGATTAATAACAAGAAACACGCCGAGGATTTTGATGTTTTAAGGAATTATTTAGTTAATTGTAATTCATGGGGCTATTACGAAATTACCTTATTTGGGAACTGTATAAATTTTTTTTCTCAAGAATTTATTGATACAGTATATTATCGAGTTAAAAAGAATCTCAATCAAATTCAATATTTTAATCGGTATACAAACGAGTTTGCTAAAATTCTATTAAATATTATTTTTTTGAGTATCAAAAAGGGGGATTATGAGCATGCAAAAAAATATCTAGTCGAATACAATACTTTAATCTTTTCTCTCGAAAATGATACTTATTATAAAATGATGCGGAAATTTTATAATAGTTTAATGGACGTACTATACAGACAGAAGAATACTTTTGAGGAATTAGAAAATGTATTAAATATATTAGAGTTTTTAGAACTCCATAATCGAAAAAAACAATGTATTTCGCTTTTAGAAAGCTTAAATTTTAAAATCACTTCTAATCTAACTGAAAAGGGTAATGTCTATAAGATCCAACAATCTCTTTTTAGGCCTAGCCAGATTTCCGCGGATTTACAACGATAAGGAGTCTTATAGTCTTATCATAAATCTGGCCGTTCCCCTTATATGGGGAGGAAGATGTCATATTTCTTTTAGGCATAAAAAAACACTCCTTTAGATTAAAGTAATCCAAAGGAGTAAACCGGCGCAACTTTATTTAAAACAGTTCATCTTTTTTAAAGACAGTACAACTATATTTGAAATCTACAGCAGTGAAATATAACTTGGAGAATACATAATGAAAATAAAACCAACAAAAAAATCTTACTATCATGGATTGATAGTTATGTACCAGAAAAAGACTTGTTTTTTTCTATCTAAAGAACATCTTAATAATGAAATCGACTTTAAAGATGTATTATTAATGCCAATAGACGAGTTTTATAATCACAGTACGTATGGACAATTAAAGTTTGTGAATAGTTATGGATACATCAAAAAACATTTCTTGAAAAGTTAAAACAGTATCATTATAAGGAGTTCCTAGGTGAAGTACTATACTTAGGGGACATCGTAATGTGGAAAGATAAAAATGAAATCATTCAACATGCTGCTTATTATATTGAGGATGGGTTATATTTTAATAAACATGGGTAAACGATGTTTAAACCTTCTTTCTTTCAAAATGGATTCTTCTTTTTTACCGTAAAATACGGGTTTGTGAGGCATTTTTGATTAAACTTTATTAGAAAGCAACAAAATATGGAAGTGTCTAAAGAGGAATTGATAGCTATTTGCAAGATAGAAGAAACAGGGAATCGGGCATTTTTCAAAGCGAAGATGAACCATATAGTTATTATTTTAAATATGAAAAACAGACCAAGCATAATAAATTGGTCTGTTTTTTATCCACTAAATCTGTTTTTCAGTAATGTAAGTTTTTACAGTTGGAGGTTCATATGTATTAAATTTATCAAGTATCCCTTTTGGGTCACTATCTACTATTGCCATGGAACGGTACTTTTCGTGTAAAAATTGTTCGTCTGACATGTGATTAAATAGTGTAATAAGAGGATCATAATAATGATTAATATTTAAGAGCCCACATGGTTTATTATGAAGTCCTAGTTGAGCCCACGTAAAAATTTCAAAGAACTCTTCTAAAGTTCCTGGCCCGCCAGGTAAAGCTATAAATCCATCTGCCAAATCTGCCATTTTCGCTTTTCTCTCATGCATAGAATCTACGATGATAAGCTCTGTTAAGTCTTTATGGGCTATTTCTCTATCATCGAGAAAACTAGGCATAACACCAATTACATATCCTCCTTCGTCTAAAACTGAATCTGCAACAGCACCCATAAGTCCAACACTCGCTCCACCATAAACAAGTGCAATATTTCGTTTTGCTAGTTCTTTACCAAATTTTTTTGCGGATTCTATATAGACATCAGATGATCCATTACTTGATCCACAAAATACGGCTAATCTTTTCAATCTATCCCCTCCTAAGTCATCAATCTTAAATATTATATAAAACTTTTAATTATTGTTAAACTTAAGATGTGAAAATGGAGGTTAGATGAAAATGGACGTTACTGAATTTCAGCAATGGGTAAAGGAGTATTATGAAAGTAGAGGCTGGTCTGAATTAGACATTTTTATTCGTATTGGTTTTTTAGCAGAAGAAACGGGTGAAGTTGCACGAGCTATAAGAGCCCTTGAGATAGGAAGGGATAGACCTGATGAAATTAAGGGATCCTATGAGGAAAATAAACAGGAGTTAACTGAAGAATTAGGGGATGTATTAGGCAATTTAATTGTAATTGCAAACAAATATGATATTCCTCTGGAAGAGGTTTTTCAAGCGCATAAAAAGAAACTATCAGAACGTTACTCAAATAATTAGGTTAATATGTTTTTCTCAACTTAAGCAAAAGTTTTAATTCATCTTTTTTATAAAAATCAAACTAGCAATCATAATAAGACAACCATTTCGATCCTCTTTGTTCAAAATGGTTGTCTTTCATTTACCGCAAAATAAAGCTTCATATGAGAGCCCGTATAAATATGTAGTAATATGCTGTACCTCCTGTTTTTAGGAAGGGTGTAAAAGCATTTTTTTATGTATGACATAGAATCTAATATAGTCTAAATGAAGCAAATCAAAGAAAGATTAATGAATAGAGGCCTCTCAAACCACCTATTATTCCCGTACCAATTAAGGAAGCTTTTTTAAATGACCAATTTTACGGGTGTAGCCTCAGCATGCATTGGATATTACTATCATTACGATACAGCTGGTAGTAACCAAGGAGCCCCCAATAATGATGAGTTATATAAGCAATCAGTGATCTAATATTTGACAAATAAAATTAAATAATATATTATCTCAATATCAAGAATCTCGAATTAGTGATAAAATGAAGAGAGGAAAGTGTTAAGATGACAAAAGTAGGTATTTTACTTGGAAGTTTACGAAAAGAATCTTTTTCAAAAAAGCTTGCAGCGAATGTAGCACCTTTATTCCCTGAAGATTACGAAGCAGAAATTGTAGAGATCGGAAATCTGCCTTTATATAATCAAGATTTTGATGATGAAAATAATGCTCCATCAGAATACACTACATTTCGTAATAAGATGAAGGAAATTGATGCCGTTTTATTTATAACGCCTGAATATAACCGTTCCATTCCTGCAGTATTAAAAAATGCATTGGATGTAGGGTCACGCCCTTATGGAGCAAGTGTATGGAATGGCAAGCCAGCTGCAATTATCAGCCAATCTCCGGGTAACCTAAGCGGCTTTGGTGCCAACCATCATTTACGCCAGCCTCTTGTATTCTTGAATATGCCAACACTTCAACAACCTGAAGCATACATTGGAAATGTTTCGAACTTATTAGATGAAAATGGAAAAATTAAAGAAGAAGGAACGGTTAAGTTTTTACAATCCTTCGTAGCTGCTTTTGTTGATATGATTAAGAAATATCAAGCATAAGAAGTTTTGTATCTTGCGTTAAAAGGCATTGGTATTTAATTCCTGCCAGTGCCTTTCTTTATGAAATATGGTGGTAAAATAAAAAGGCTATTAATCAAAAAATACACCCTAGTTCGAGAAATGCAATCACCTGCCTGTTCTTGTATTTGGAAATATGCGTGCAGCTTTTAAAAAAGGAAGAGATAAAGTTTAAACTTGTATTTTTTTTTTTTTTTTGAATAATATCTCGAATTCGAGATATTCCCGATTAAAGATTCTTAATTGGAGGGTAAAATTATACAAGACTTAAATAATTGGGAGAAGAACAAAATAAGGTATCGAGCCTCTTTAAATGACTGGATTTTACATTAAGAAGGAGTGTTAAAAATGAATAAGAAAACAATGGGCATTCACCATATTACGGCAATTGTCGGACATCCTCAAGAGAATATAGATTTTTACGCTGGAGTTTTAGGGCTGCGTTTAGTTAAGCAAACCGTTAATTTTGATGATCCGGATACCTATCACCTTTATTTCGGTAATGAAGGCGGAAAACCAGGAACAATAATTACATTCTTCCCATGGGTAGGAGCGCGTCAAGGAATCATAGGAGATGGTCAAGTAGGGGTTACTTCCTATATAGTCCCAAAGGGGTCAATGGGATTTTGGGAGAAGCGGCTTGAAAAATTTAAGATTCCCTATACAAAAATGGAGCGTTTCGGAGAGCAGTATTTGAAATTTGATGATCCACACGGTCTTCACTTGGAAATTGTTGAGAGAGAAGAAGGGAAGGTCAATACTTGGACCTTTGGCGAAGTAACACCAGCTGTTGCTATAAAAGGGTTTGGAGGCGCTACTCTATTATCAGCACAGCCAGAGAAAACAGGTGAATTATTAGAAAAAATAATGGGTCTAGAATTAGTTGGCAAAGAAGGAGACTTCGCTCGGTATCGTTCCACTGCTGATATCGGTAATATTATCGATTTAAAACTAACTCCTGATGGACGCGGGCAAATGGGAGTAGGAACTGTCCACCACATTGCTTGGAGAGCAACTGATGATAAAGACCAATTAGATTGGCAAAGATATGTCGCATCTAATGGATACGGAGTTACTCCTGTTCAGGATAGAAACTACTTTAATGCTATTTACTTCAGAGAACATGGACAAATACTGTTTGAAATTGCGACTGATCCTCCAGGGTTCGCACATGATGAATCAAATGAAACAATGGGTGAGAAATTGATGTTACCATCGCAGTATGAGCCCCATAGATCAGAAATTGAAGCGTTATTATTACCAGTTGAAGTAAGGGAATTAGATTAATTTTATAAAAAGGAGTGATCTCTTTGCTTTCAATCGACCCGATCTCGTTGTCTGAACGAGATAATTATAAATTTCTAATAGGCAGCATCATTCCTAGGCCAATAGCTTTTGTCACAACGTTATCAAATGAAGGGGTTTTAAATGGAGCACCGTTCAGCTATTTTAATATCGTGTCATCCAATCCCCCGATGATATCCTTATCCATTCAACGGTCATCTGGGAGACAAAAGGATACAGCTAGAAATATCATCGAGTCCAAGCAATTTGTTGTTCATATCGTTGACGAACAAAATGTTGAAAAGATAAATAAAACAGCCGCAAACCTTCCGCCGGATGAAAGCGAGATTGAGTTAGCCGGCCTCACCTTGGCAGATAGTGTGAAAATCTCCGTTCCCGGCGTAAAGGAAGCGAAAATCCGCATGGAATGTTCGTTAGAGTATTCCTTGGAATTGGGAGGTACCGATTCAATAGGGTGTGATTTTATTATAGGAAAGGTTGTTCAGTTTCATATTGAAAAAGATATTTATGAAAACGGAAGAATTGATCCAAGTGGTTTGGCAGCAGTAAGCCGATTGGCTGGGAATAACTATGCTAAGATTGGCGAGATTTTCGAAATCGAAAGACCAAAATAGTTCTTTATAAAAACCCATTCATGGAATAGAGGGAATAATATGCAACAAACACAAGGTATTCATCATATCTCAGCAATGGTAAACGACGCTCAAAGAAATATTGACTTTTATGCAGGTGTACTAGGATTAAGGCTTGTTAAAAAAACGATTAACTTTGATCGGCCGGAAGTGTACCACCTATACTTTGGTAATGAAACCGGACAACCAGGAACAGTGATTACTTTTTTTCCATGGGCTAAACAGTTAAAAGGCCGGATTGGGACTGGTCAGGTTGGAGTGACGAGTTATATTATCCCAAAGGGCGCAGTTCCATTTTGGGAAAATCGATTACGTAAATTCGGAGTGGAATTTACTTCATCCACTCGCTTTGACGAGAAGTATTTGAAGTTTAACGATCCTGACGGGCTCCTGCTTGAATTGGTGGAACGGGATGAAGGACCAATAAACACATGGAACTTCGGAGGTATTCAGGCGGAAAATGCCATTAAAGGGTTTGGCGGAGCTGTTCTCTTCTCGGCAAAACCGCATAAGACAGCGGATGTTCTAGAAAATATATTAGGGTTAGATTGCATAGGTCAAGAAAACGAATTTCTAAGATTTAAATCTGATGGAAATGTAGGAAACACTATTGATATTCACTTAAATCCTTCAGTACGAGGATTGATGGGGGCTGGAACGGTTCACCATATTGCATGGAGAGCAAAGGATGAGGAAGAGCATCAAAAGTGGAGATCTCTTCTCCTTGAAAAGGGATACTATCCGACTGAGATTCTGGATAGAAACTATTTCAAAGCACTTTATTTCCATGAAGAGGGAGGCATCCTTATTGAAATTGCGACAGATTCACCAGGCTTTGCAGTGGATGAACGTTTCGATGAACTTGGAAAAAAACTTATGCTGCCGTCCTGGTTGGAGCCACAAAGAGATGTATTAGAAGAAAAGTTACCTCATGTAGAGGTTCGTGTTCTGGAGGGAAATAAAGAATGAAACATATATTTAATCAGGGGCAAGACCCAACAAAGCCAACATTATTATTGCTTCATGGCACAGGTGGGAATGAATTAGATCTGCTACCTCTTGCAGGCCGAATTGATGATGAGGCTTCCGTATTAAGCATTCGAGGAAGTGTTTTAGAAAATGGAATGCCACGATTTTTCCGCAGACTGGCTGAAGGGGTATTTGATGAAGAGGACCTTGTTTTCCGAACAAAAGAATTAAATGAGTTTCTAGATGAGGCGGCAGAAAAATATAAATTTGACCGAAATAATATTATCGCCATTGGGTACTCGAATGGAGCGAACATTGCAGCAAGTTTATTATTTCATTATCAACATGCATTAAAGGGAGCGATTCTTCATCATCCTATGGTACCAAGAAGGGGAATTGATCTTCCTGATTTGTCAGGTAAGTCTGTTTTTATTGCTGCTGGAACTAATGATCCGATCTGCCTGCCAATGGAAACTGCTGAATTAGAATCTTTATTAAAAAATGCTAATGCGAAAGTTGAACTTCATTGGGAAAATAGAGGTCATCAATTAACTGTGGAGGAAGTCGAAGCCTCCACAAAGTGGTATAAAGGAACTTTTTAAGTAAAGGGCGTAATTTCTATTGGAGACTTGGCAATGGACGTACCAATAGTAACCTTCCTTTTGTTTCAAAGAGTTTTTGATGCTTTTCCTTGTGATAGAGCATAGGAAGGGGGTACTTCTAATAAGCCACTATAAATCCAGCGGGAGAACCTTTAAAACTTAATGTTTCCTGACATCTATGCCTGACAATTTGTTCAGCCTTCTATTTTAACGTGTTCATGTATGGTTAGGATGGTATATAGCTCATAACGATTTCCTCCTTTCAAAAGTTGGTGCAGTACCTACATTTGAAAGGAGGCCGTTATGGGCTTTTTTATTTACTTCCAGACGGTGCACGTAGTATTGCAATTTGTCTATAGAAATAAAAAAGGAATAGTGAATAAATAAGTGGCGAAAATAGAAATAATAGGAGGTGTAGTAAATGAGCTTTTTAACCAAACTATTTGGAAATTCATCTGATAAGGAGACTGGAAAAATGACAAATGTAAAATTAGCAGTGATCTATTACAGCATGGGTGGAACAAACTATCAACTATCAAAATGGGCTGAAGAAGGAGCAAAAGGAGCAGGTGCTGAAGTAAAGGTCTTAAAAGTTCCTGAACTTGCACCACAATCAGCTATTGAAGGAAATGCGGCTTGGAAAGCGCATGTCGAAGCGACGAAAGATGTACCTGAGGTCAAATTGGAAGATCTAGAATGGGCAGATGCCATTATTTTCAGCGTACCAACCCGTTTTGGAAATATGCCTTCCCAGATGAAGCAATTTTTAGATACTACTGGTGGTCTTTGGTTTAATGGAAAGCTAGTGAATAAGGTTGTTAGTGCAATGACTTCTGCTCAGAATTCCCATGGTGGTCAAGAGGCAACAATATTATCGCTTTATACAACGATGTATCATTGGGGCGCTATTGTTGCAGTACCTGGCTATACTGATCCGGTTACATTTGGAGCTGGCGGAAATCCATATGGCACAAGTGTCACAGTTGATCAAGACGGCAAAATGATTGAAGATGTTCAAGCAGCTGTAAAACATCAGGCAAAGCGTACTGTTACAGTTGCGGAATGGGTTAAAAAAGCAAATCAATAAAGCACATAAAAAAGCTAATCGGAAATCTGGGATTAGCTTTTTCTTGATTTGTAAGGTAGAAGCGATAGTAGAGCGGAAATACCCATATTGAAACTTTAAGGTACATAAAAAGAAGATATTCAGTTGAAGTAAGACTGTCAGAGCTGAAGATGGAAAGAAAATATCCAGTATAAAAAAGAAATATTAATAATTATCTCATCTTGCTGCTATCTCTTTTGAAGTTTGAATTATTAATAAATGTTTGATTAATCTGCTGGCCTTGGACCTCTGTTACCTTGTGTATTTTCCGAGGTTAAAATAGGGCGAACTGTAATATCTCCAATTACACGAATTTGGCAAGATAGCCGCAAACAGTCTTCATATAAGTTCTCATCAATGTTTTTAATAGCGAAAGCGTTTTTTTCTATTTTAGAAATATCCTTGTATTCACCAGCCAATACTTCCACTCTACAAGTGGTACATTTCGCCCTTCCGCCGCATTTATGAAAAATATTTATATCATTATCTTCTAGAGCCAACACTAATTTTTTCCCTTCCTCTACTTCGAAGGTTTTTCCTCCCACTACGGTGACAAATGGCATCTATGAATACTCCCTTCATAATTTACCTAATGGATGGGTGATAACGAGGTAACCACCACTATCAGTCTGCATTATTCTGTCTATTCTCATACTTAGAAATCATTCATTTGGTGAAAGCTTAAAAAGTTTTACCTAGCGAAGAAATCAGTATGATCGGTAGCTATAAGGAGGGTATCCTCCGAAACCATAACCGAAGAATATCATTAGAATAGTTTTTTCTGCGACATTACCTATAAATCAATTGGATGTGTTTAATGCAGATAGGGATAGGCAATCTGCTACATTTTAAAAGATCATTTGTTTGAGGATAATTCAGTCAACAATCACATATATTTTAGTTAATGATGATGGAGAAATGAGGTTTTCGATGTTTGTATATGTGGTTAAAATGGGCGATTCTTTATTTTCCATTGCCACAAGATATCAAGTGAATATGGATAGTATCCGCATAACGAATGAATTAATAACCGATAGCTTAGTGCCTGGACAGGATTTACTTATTCCAACAAATATGTATACGGTACAGCCAGGTGATTCTTTATATTCTATTTCAAAAATGAGCTTTCTTCCGATTGAAACGATACGTCTATATAATGGTCTTCAATCAGACGTATTAATGGTTGGAATGGGGTTATATCTGCCGCCGCGTGTTAAATATTCAGTAGAGAATTTAAGTTATATGTATCCTACTACTCCCGCACAAGATGAATTAATCATCCGTGCTTTTGCACCCATTAATACGTATTTTGCCATGTTTGAGTATCATATTCTGGATGAGGGAGAGCTAAGTCAGCTAAATGATGACTTTGCTATTCAAATTGCACGAAACAATAGAGTTGCGCCTATAGCTACCATTACTAACTTAACACTTGGCGGCTTTAGCCCGGAAATTACACGCCAAGTGCTGACCGTACCTGAGCAGCGAAACCGTCTAATTAATAATATCTATACACTTGTGACTACCAAAAATTATGCTGGAGTTAATATTGACTTTGAAAGGGTTGGAGAAGCTGAAAGAGATCTATATACTGGGTTTCTGCGTTTATTAGGGGAACGTTTACAATCTGAAGGGTATTCTGTTTCAGTTGCCATCCCCGCTAAAACGAGTGATGATATACCGTGGTTGCGTGGATATGATTTCGGCGGAATTGGATCAGTGGTTGATTTTTTATTTATTATGGCGTATGACTGGCATGTGCCATCCACTGAGCCTGGCCCTGTAGCCCCAATTGGGGAAGTTCGGGCAACTATTGAATATGCGCTCCAGCACATGGACAGAAATAAAATCATTCTCGGGGTACCTAGGTATGGATATGACTGGACGATGGACAACGGCAATGCAGCAGGAGGAAGAGCCGTTTCAGTATCTGGGGCCATACAGCTTGCATTAAGGTATCAAGTGCCAATTCAATATTCCTCTGAATATGAACAACCCTATTTTACATATTGGGACGAGAATGGGAGCCGGCACATTGTTTGGTTTGAAAATACACAGGCCCGTGCAGCAAAGCTACAGTTAGTAGTCGATTATCAATTAAGAGGAGTAGGGGCATGGCAGCTAGGACTTGGTTTTCCACAATCAGCATATTTAGTAAGAGAATTTTTTAATATTAAAAGAGTTATTTAATAATATTTTATATAAATTCACCTAAACACAATTTAATATGGTTTAAGTAAATAAATGAAAAATTTAATTTGACTGAGCTAGTGTAAGTTTACATTAAAGTTAGTAATTTTAAAGCTTAACACCCATTCAACAAGCAACCGATGAATAGAGCTCTTTACCCTGTTTCCAGTTAGCTCTTTCAAACCTTTAAAAGCATCCTGAAAGAATTAGGGTATTGTATAATATCCCGTTCTTTGGAGATGCTTTTTCGTATTGAGGGGAGAAATCATCGCTTACACAATGGGTAAAAGACAGGATACGGCTTCTGTGTTAGATACAATATCATAACTCAAGAGGTTCCGGTTTTTCTTATATATTAATCATCTATTATAAGGTAATCGGATAAATTTAAGTGATTTATAATGTTAGGTTAACAACCGATGATTGAAAAACTTTTTGGTTGAATATACAATAACCCGGCGTGGTAAAATACGGTAAATATGATGTTCGGGGGGATAAAAGTGATATATACAAAATATCTAATAGGTTATTCACTTGGCTATATTGCTGTTACTTTACTATTATACTTCATTTTTGACTGGTACTCCCTAACATTTTTCGTCAGCTCTTTACTCGGTGTTTTCTTATTTGCATTTATATTAAAAAGCCTTTTAAAAAGAGACAAGTGAAGCGTATTATAAAGAATAATACTCAACCTATGCCCAAATCAAAGTTTGGAAATACATCAAAGTTAATACTATTGATTTAGCCAAACTTTATTACAAAGCCCACTTTTATTTTCAAGAATTTTTACGGGTTCATTCAGTCCCTATACCCAACGCTAAATTTATCATTTTAATATCTTCAGTTGTCTAATTATCGTCATCTCCACTAACATAGTAAGTTATACTCTCTTATTCAACAATTTTTTGATGAACAAGCTATTGATAAAATTCTCTATATAAATGCACTTACATAGTATTTTAAATAAAGAAATTCAATAAAATAAATTTGGATTACAAAAAATGGGAAGATGTATAAGGAGTGAGTCTCTGCGGGCTGCTATCAAACAGGAAATGAATTTCTCTGTAAAAGAGTAAAAAACTGTATCAAGAATTTACGAAGAGGAAAAAGAGTTTGAGGCGCTGGGAGAGAGGTTTGCAACAGGTTAACTAGACGGTTTTTTAATGGTATTACTCAAATGAAAGGAGCTGTAATCAGCTTCTTTTTATTATGTTCCTAACGAAGCAGTTTCTTTAAAAAAGGATTTAGGCTATATTTGCCGAAATTGTTAAATGGGTAGTTAATTGTTTGGATTCCATAGTAATTATCCATTCATTTTCCGATATGGGAGGCTTTTTATGCAAACCTTTTTTAGATATAACTGGATAGTAAGAGAAGACTGGTATCATTGGTGTGAAGAGTTAAGTGAAGAAGAGCTTTTGCAAAGTCGAACGGGTGGAATGGGAAGTATATTACATACGCTTTTCCATATTGTAGATGTCGAGTGGAGCTGGATTCGTCTCTTACAGGGTAAACCTGACTTTCAAGAGAACTTCGATCATTATAAAAGCTTGGATAAGGTTCGAAAATTGGATGCAGAATTTCACTTGGAAGTGGAGAACTTTGTGAACAATTGGGATGCTAGTTTAGAAAATCGATTATTTCACGACTCCCTGCCAGATGGAAGAGTCGTAACAGATACTTGGGGCGAAGTTATGAGGCATATCATTGCTCACGAAATTCACCATATAGGACAACTATCTATTTGGTCAAGAGAATTGGGGAAAAAGCCCGTTTCTGCTAACTTTATCGGACGGGGTCTTGCCTCTCCTCCCCAAAAATAATATATGGTAATGCCTGAAAGTGGGATTTTTCTTTCTTGTAATCTGAATTGTACGGTTTATTAAAGAGTGAATCAAACGTTTTTCCAAGCCTATATTAAATCTTGCCAAAATAATAAAATCTTTTCATTATAAATAAAGTAATAAAATTTACCAAAAAGTGGTTTAAAAAGCACATGTTATCGATTACAATTAAAGTAAGCGAACATGTGTTTTTGTTTTGGCTGCCATATCATTTTAAATTAACTTATTGAAGGATGGTATTTATGAATCTAATAATTATTAAGAAAATTAGAACGAGTAATTTTAATGACGAGCGTGTTGTGCAAAAGATCACTGATATGTGGAAAGTTGCCT
Source organism: Lysinibacillus odysseyi 34hs-1 = NBRC 100172 (assembly GCF_001591965.1). Taxonomy (GTDB): domain Bacteria; phylum Bacillota; class Bacilli; order Bacillales_A; family Planococcaceae; genus Lysinibacillus_B; species Lysinibacillus_B odysseyi. The sequence continues at coordinate 176,871 of NZ_BCVX01000010.1, read as the reverse complement.
CAACCGAGTTATCAAATCACAAAGGTACTACATATGGTTTGTACTATGAATATGAGTCTGATTATAAAGGAGATTATACGTTGGGAGTTGCTGTTGAAGGGGAAAATGAATCTTCCATCGTTATTCCCCCTGGTACAAAGTATGAAATATTCGAAGTCAATGCAGCTGAAGAACAAGGGGTATATAATACATGGAATGAGATATGGAAAAAAGAAGAAGAGGGTCAATTAAAACGGGCATATACTTATGATTTCGAAAAGTATTCCCCGGATGGGCGTATTGATGTCTATATTGCTGTTGAAGAAAACTCTTAGGTTTTAAAGGGTGTCATGGAAACCCGTTAAGTGCAATGAAGCTACCTGCATCAAAAGTTAAACGACCTTATCTTAATTTCGTTTTCTATACCGGTAGTCATATAGCCTAACAAATACACTTTAAATTTTATTATGAGGAGGATAAAATAATGGATTTGGTAAACCAATTTTTAAAAGGCTTGAGAGCGGCATTATCAGCAGAGGAGCTTGAGGAATTTAATAAAGCGTGCGGTGCCTCAAAAGAGGATATTGATATACTGAGGTCAGAATATCCAAATTGTCCGGAATCGCTTATCTGTCTACTTGAAAATATTGATGGTACATACTGGCGGAAGTATGGCGATACCGAAATTGTGGTTTGTATTTTAGGGTCGGATGTTGAAGAAGGCGGCTATCCATATTATTTACTGTCTACACAGCAAATGCTTGAAAGTTCAAAAGAGGAAGAAGACATCTCCTATCTTTTAGAATACGAAGATGAGGAGGCTGTTGATCCTAAGATCAACCCGGAAGGACTTCTACCAGGGAAGTATATTCACTTCTCAGATTGCATGAACAATGGAGGAACATCAAGGCTCTATATTGATTTTAATCCTTCTGCTGAAGGGGTATGCGGTCAAATCATCCGATATTTACACGACCCTGATGAATATAGAGTGATTGCAAACAGCTTTGATGAGTATTTGCAGAATCTTATTGAAGGCGGTTTTGTGTACCTGGAAAGCGAAGAATAGGAACTTTTGGCACACTGGGTAACGATTGAAACAAAGTCATGCTTTTTATAAAAATGTTCCGATGTTTTTGTCTTAGAATAATTATTAGCAATATGTTTTAGGTTATGCTTTATTTTAGGCCAATTTTTCTTGTAGTCTTGAAATAGATTTTTACTGTTTCATCCCTTCGAATAATACTTTATCCGAAGGGATATTTTTAATATTATATGGCTGTAGCTTTCCTACTGTCGGAGAAAATTTGTTTTTTCTAACATATTCACCTGATAAACCGAATTCCTTCGACTGAACATTCAGTTAAATCGAAGGGTAAATATCTGAATGGAATTTTGATCTAAATTTATCTTTCCTATTTATATAGCCCTATAGCTTTTATAATCTCATGATAGTATATCTTCCATCTTTTTACTTTTCTCATGTATAATTTATCCTCCTGATAAAGTAACCCACAATCAAATAAATGGCTTCCTATGAAGAAGATCTCCGAATTCAAGCATGTATCGCAATTGTAAACCCAGTAATACATTTAATTGAGGCTTTATAAATAAACGTGTCTATACTAATATTTCTCCAGTCATTGAAACAACTGCTGTTCCTGCAACTTCAATAATGGGCATTCCATTAGTAGGAGTAATCGTTACATAAAGCATTCCAGGCCGGTTAATAGCATGCCCCTGACCGACGATTAATTGGTGTGACTCTTTAATAGACAGGATATTTTCTAAATATAAATAACCAGCTAATGCCCCGTTTGCTGCTCCCGTAACGGGATCTTCATCAATTCCTATATTAGGGCAGAAATCCCTAGTGTAAATATCAAATTCGCCATGTGTATCAAAGGTAAAGAGATGTGTGGTGGATATGTTGTAGTCCTTATTCATCTTTTTTAAGTCATTTAATTTAGGTTCTGCCTCGTCAATAGCTCGTCGTGTTTTTACTGGGACAAGAAGATGTGATACCCCGGTGTTTCCTATTTTTATTGGATATCTATCATCAATATCCGTGCCACGTATGCCGACAAGTTCAGCTACAACTTGAGGATCAATTTCTATGTCATTGACTTGCGGACTGACTTGAGTCATGGATACTGTCTTCAATTGATTGTCTTCCAAAATCCATTTTACGGGGATTAGCCCTATGTTAGTTTCAAAGATAATCTGTTCTTTTTTATCCACCCAATTGTACATAGTGGCCATTAACCATGCTGTACCTAAAGTAGCATGGCCGCAGAAATCTACTTCTTCTGTTGGCGTAAAATATCTGATTCGAAAATCCGCATTTGTTTTAGACGGAGGCATAAGGAAAGCTGTTTCTGAGAGGTTTATCTCATTAGCGATTTTTTTCATTTCTATGTCTGTTAAGCTTTCCGCATTCGGTATAACTCCAGCAGGATTCCCTCCGAAAACCTCACTAGTAAAAGCATCCACATAGAAAACATTTATATTGTTAGACATTATACGATTCCTCCTCAAACTTTTTAATTATTGTATTATGATAAAATAGATAAGTAAAATTAATGTTTAGCATCATAGGTATGAGTAATTCTAATGTAACGATAAATGATGTGTGGAGGTATTACATGAATCTTTTCCAAATAGAAGTATTTATTAAAGTAGTGGACGAGGGGAATTTCACTAGAGCAGGGGAACAGCTAGGCATGACACAGTCTGGCATCAGTCATAATATATCTTCATTAGAGTCGGAACTAGGTATTGTTCTTTTAAATAGAGGGAGAAATGGAATTTCATTAACAGATAGCGGAGAACGTATCATAAGAAATATGAGAAATATCATATCTGAAGCGGAAAGTATTAAACAAGAAACTGCTTCAATTTTAGGTATTGAAAAAGGAAGAATTAGAGTTGGTAGCTTTTCAAGCTTCTCATCGAAAATGCTACCGAGAATAATGTCTGCTTTTAGAAAAGAATTCAAAGGAATTGAAGTTGAATTTTACGAGGGTAGCTACCAACAAATTACACGGTGGGTAGAGGAGGGAAAAGTGGATGTAGGTTTTACATCGTTAAACAATAGCACTGCTAATTTGGAATATATCTCTTTAGTAAATGATAAGTTTGTAATTATATTACCTAATAATCATCACTTAAAAGAGTTTGAACAGATAAATGTGAAAGATATTCAAGGGGAAGATTTTATTATGCCCCGCTCAGGATGCGAGATTAGCATAAAGACATTTTTAAAAGAACATGATGTTTCCCCAAATGTACAATTTAGTGTAGCAGATAATCAAACAATTATTGCAATGGTTCGTGAAGGTTTAGGAATTACAATTATACCTGAATTAGCTTTACCTGATGATTTGCAAGGTGCAACGGTAAAACCTCTCTTACCCGAACCATCGCGTGAAATAATCGTAGTTACTAGACCAAAGAAAACATTACCTCCTGTTGTAAGAGAATTTATCAATACTATTAAAAAATGTACTAATATACTTTAATTGATAAGAAGTAAAACAATTAGAAAAGAAATATCTTTCCGATAGGTTGTGCGTCCTCTTTCAAAAATACCTATTAATATCAGCAAGTCAATCACTTTGATTCCTTGCTCAAATAATCTGAAAGAGGTGCTGTTAATATGGCAAATATTCAAAACACAAAGGTTTATATTGATCCGGGGCATGGGACTCCATGGCCGGGGGCATCAGGAAATGGGCTGATTGAGCGTGATGTTGTGCTAAAAATTGCTAATGCTTGTAATACACAATTAAAAGCATATGGTGCAACAACTAAAATGAGTCGAACAACCGCGTCAGCCTTGGTAACATCATCGTTAGCCGAGGATCTGAATGCTCGTGTTAACGGATCTAATTCTTTTGGGGCTAATGTCTTCGTAAGTATTCACAACAACTCTGCTACGAGTACGTCGGCTAACGGAGTAGAGACACTTGTTCATCCAGAAGCAAGCAGCCACAATAAAGCCCTAGCTGCAAAGGTTAACCAAATTGTAGCGTCACGTACAGGAATGAATCAACGCTCAACACCAGTTGTAGATCGAGATAATTTACGAGTCCTATACCGGGATAATAAAGCTTGGGCCATTCTAGTAGAAGTTGGATTTTTAAGCAATACTGCGGATGCTGGCAAATTAAATACCGATGCTAAATGCACTACAGCTGGAAAGGCTATTGCAGAAGGTATTAAAAACTATGTAGATAGCCTGCCTTTAATGTAATAAAACCTAAAACACCGAGTATTAGCTGTAATCTAATACTCGGTGTTTTCTTATTTACTAAACGTCTCCCACATAGATATATTGGAAGTTTCCGTCCAGGTCATATACAAAAGTAATTAAAAATCTTTCATCACTGTTTAGGTCGTCTAAATAATATCCAATTTCTACATTTTCAGGTTGGACGTTAAAGTTTGAAATTGACATAGGGAAATTCGATTGCTCCAAAGGAAATCCAGCGCTATTTACATTCTCAGGTGCAGTAAATATTATTTCTCCATCTTTTATTTCGAATTCAGCGTTATAATCTGTTTTCAATTGATCATAGTTTTCTTCATTTATCAACCTCATCATATCCCGTGAGGTCTTATCAGCGTGCTGTAGATAAACACTGTAGTCGCTGTTCAATTTTTGAATTTCTTCTTTCAATTGCTCATTTTCTGTTTGAAGTTCATCAATTTGGGCTTCGTAATCCTTTATTGAAGAACTATTATCCTCATTATTTGAACAGCCAATTAAAAATAATGAGAAACAGATAATTACAGTAAAAATCATTTTTTTCATATTATTCCTCCTTAATATAAATATAGAATATCATTAATTATTTATAAATCCAAATTAAATTCAGACATTTTATAATATTTGAAACTTAGGATTTTAGAGGTATAGAATAATTTTCTTAATACGTTAAAATTAAATTACCTCACAAAAATTGCTGAATAAGTTGTGCTTTATTTACTTATTTTCCCTTATAAAATAGGAGGGAATAAAATTATCCAGAGAATTTCCTTTCTTTTTTTTAAATTCGAATAGAACATATGTTCCTTTTTGTTTTATTGTTAAGGGAGGGTAATTATGTATCAATTGAACAAATCCATTCTCAATAGTTCAATTTTTGAATCATTTGTTGCGGCTGAAGAAAATGAAAAAATTTATATGACTTTTATAAATGAACCTACGCTAGCCAATAAGGAGAAACTTGAAGCAGCTTTTACAACTCACACTAAGCTGATCCTAGCAATTAGTTACTTAAAAAAGGTTATTTATTTTGAATCACGCCGCTTTGATAAAAAAAGGCGGGAACTTGAAAATAAACAGCCTGTGATATTAAACGCTCCGACAGAGGAAAATATTACTTTACTCGATATGATTGCAGATGAAAATGCTGAATACCATTTCGACCTAGCCCTTGAAGTAAATATAGAGGAGGTTATTACGGATGGTTTGCTCATAAAGGCTGTACGGGGATTATCAGATAGACAAAAGGAGATTCTCTACTATCGTTACGTACTCAACTGTAACGATACGATGATTGCAGAAAAATACAATGTTTCACAACAAGCAATAACAAAAAGCCATAGGAAGGCTTTACAAAAGTTAAGGGAGGCATTGGAATGATGGATCAGGAATTCATACAAATTATAGGCAATTTTGGATTTCCGGTAGCGATTACAATATACTTGTTAGTTCGCTTTGAAAATCGGCTAGAGTTATTACGGGTCTCGATTGATAATTTAACAAAAATTATTGGAAACCTAGAAAAGAAATGAGGGGATGACAATTGAACCAAACTGGAGATTTTACTGAAAAGGAAATTCAGCAATTAATAAAAAAGATTGAACCAATCATTTATTACTCGTTGTTTCAAACAAAACCCGAATTACGTGATGATTTAAAACAGCATTTATATGAATTATCATTAAATACTTTGAAGAATGTTCGATTTAAGGAACCGAAAAGTCTCTTCTGCACAAATGAAGAGGAGCATGCAATATAAAAAGGACATGCAAGATTATGTTAAGCAGCTATATAACAGTAAAATGTTGATGTGGTGGATTACCTTTTTAAAGTAATTCACCACTATTTATTATGCCCTTACAAGGAGAAAAACAGAGACGGTTTCATAGGGTAATCAGTAGATTTCCCGCACTAGAAGAATTAATAGGGATACAGTTAAAAATGATTTTTGAAATACATAATTATTGAATGGGTGATTACAGGAAAGGTGTCTTTAGATGGGCACTACCCCTCCATTTTGTCTAATGGACGGATACCGCTTTCGAAGAAGGAAAAGCACTTTATTTGTTGAACTTATAATAATAGGGTAGATGTATAAAGCAGCAGGTTTGTATTTGAACAAATGGGGAGGGGGCTTATTGGAGCAAGGTACTCAAGCGGTTTATACACCACCAAAGCATATTGTTTCAGCAGCAACCATTGTACTAAATGATAAAAAGGAAATTCTGCTAATCAAGGGACCTTTAAGAGGCTGGGAGATGCCGGGCGGGCAGGTTGAAGAAGGAGAATCTCTAAAAGAGGCAGCCATTAGGGAAACAAAAGAGGAAACGGGGATAGATGTTGAAATCGTAAAATTTTGCGGGATATTCCAAAATGTAAAAAAATCAATTTGTAATACGCTTTTCCTGGCGAAGCCTATTGGAGGAAAACCGGCTACTTCGATAGAAAGTCTTGAAGTGGGTTATTTCCCCATTGAGGAGGCTTTGGTAATGGTGACGGCGGGGAATTTCCGCCAAAGAATCGAATACTGTCTGGATCAAAGCCTTCACCCGTTTTATATAGCCTTTTAGACTGATCATTTCTTAGCGGATTACTTCAATGTGAAAAACTTATTGCCGCATACTTAATACTTGCTAGTAGTAGTTTTCCATGCTGGAGTTTACAAGATTGATGTCCGGCAGGTAATACTCAAATAAAGGATAAGGAAGAGGGATTTGAAAATGGATGTAAAATACCCAATTGGCGAATTGCAGGTTCCTGAAAAAGTAACATTAGAAAATGTTCAGGACTGGCTGAAGAAAATCGAAACGTACACAACTCGATTAAGAGAGATAGTCGGATCATTAAGCGATGAGGAATTAAGCAAAACATATCGTGACGGCAGCTGGACCGTGCGTCAGCTTGTTCATCATATTATGGATTCCCAACTGAATATGTATTTGCGCCTTAAGATTGCTTTAACGGATGAAAATCCGACAGCACCAGCTTTTGATCAGGATAAATGGGCAGTTCTACCGGATACAGAGCTTCCCGTAGAGCCTTCTATAAAGATACTGGAAGGTATAAATGAGCATATCGTAGCTCTAGGGCATGCTTTAACTGAAGAACAATTAAAGCGAACTTTTATTCATCAGGTTAATGGTGAAATTACCGTAGCAGCTAAAGTGGCAAAATTAGCTTGGCATGAAGAGCATCACTTAGCCCACATAAAAATTGCCCTATCAAAGTAGGATTTTAAAAACATTTGGATAACGCTGACATGAATTTCATTGGTTTTAAACTAAAGAGCTTTAGATAATGAACCGCACTCTGATCATTAGATAGGGAATCTAATAATCAGGGTGTATTTTTTACGGCGAAATTACAGCTAAGCGGTCATTTTACTGCTGTAGTCTCACTTGGGAGCTGGTTGCAAATGAAGAGAAAATACGTAATAGCAAGGCTCCTTCTGTGCAGCAGTCTATGAGTAATAAATTTCATATGTTTAAAAAAACTGTACTTGATTAATATGATAGTCTGAAAAGAGAGTAACCAACTTGCAGCTGAACAGGGGGTGCAAAAATGAGGAAAATCAGCGGTATCGTTCTCATTATCTTTAGTTTGATAATAGCCTTTAGCTGTGCTTTGTCCTTTGGAGAGGATCTTATCTTTGCCAATATCATATTATGGATTATTGGTATTCCTCTTTATGTTTGGGGACAAATAAGCAGAACTTCAAAAACAGAATTTAAGCATCATGGGAAGCGTTGGGTAGCTATCTATATATTTTTCTTTTTTATCCTTCCTTTATTAATCTATTTGCATGGATATTATAACGATTTAAAGGAAAATACGTTTATAGATGAACAGTATATTATGTATGAGCCAGCATCAGGTATGCTGGGAGATTTGTCACTTGGTATTTTTATGCTGCTGGTCTTATTATGTGCTGGTCGTTTTCTTAATCCAGGATTAAAACGAAAAGGGTTATTAAATGCAGCAATTATTGGAACCATTATTATATTAATTGGATTCAATTATCTTATGTTTTCTGATTATAGAGGCATACATAAAGAAAGAGGATTGGTCTCAAGCAATTGGAAAGGGGAAAAGCATATTATTTCATATGAGGATATTGAAAGTGTGTATGTAAAACCCTATGTCCATTATGCAAGTTTGTCCAACACCTCTGATGAGACAAGGTTTGTTTGGAAAGTGATCTTTCAACTTAGCAATTCAAACAATGAAGTCGTCTATCATTTCTCGATGGTGACGAAGTCTAATTTGGAACGGACAATGGATATTAAGAAAATAGCGACGGAGAACGATCTGCCTTTTATTGTAGAAGAAATAGACCAAAAAATATTGAAATGGTTTGATCTTGATTTAGAACTAGAGGGGCTTGATAAAGACTGTTATTATAAGCTTTTCCAAGTAAAGAAAAAATGATAAAGCACAGGGCTGGCTGTGTTTGGTGAAACAGAAACGTATATTTATTGAAAAAGTCTTCTTCGACAGTTTTTGCCCGCTGCGAATTAGGGAGGAAGATTTGGAAACTGTAGTAAAAAGAGAATAAACGCCGATAAAAGGTATATAAGAGGATGTGGTAACTAAACGAATATACGAGTGTAAATAAATTGCATAAAAGGGTAAAAAATTACATAATGTAGCTTACCATATTGAACAGAGAACCTCATTTTCACTACTGGGATGTGATATATGAAATGAATAAACTTAAACTAATTTTAATTATTTGTGTGCTTCTTATTGGCCTTTTACTTATTTTTATAAATCCTATTCAAAATGCTATCATTGCTCATTTGAGTGACCAGTTAAACACTGCCGAATACAGTATAGAGGACATTGAAAAGAACAACCAGGCTAATACTGATTTTGAATTTGACGCTGTGCAATCTCTTTCGATTGCAGAGGTATTAAAAGCGCAAACAGTTACAGATGAAATTCCTGTTATAGGCAGTATTGCTGTGCCAAGTGTAGATATGCAGCTGCCCATCGTCAAAGGGGTTGGAAATACTGCCCTTGCTGTTGGAGCAGGTACAATGAAACCAACCCAGAAAATGGGGCAAGGAAACTATGCCCTGGCTGGTCATTATTTCGAAGAGAAAGATATTTTATTTAGTCCGTTGTATAAAACGAAAATCGGTGACACGATTTATATAACGGATATGACAACTATTTATGAATACAAATTAATAGCCAAAAATATCATTGCCCCAACGGATGTCTATATTATTGATGATATTCCGAATAAAACGTTGTTAACTCTTATTACTTGTGCTAGTAATGGAACAAAAAGGCTCGCTCTTCAAGCGGATTTTATCGCCCAATATCCATTCGATAATGCGCCGACAAAGCTTTTAAATGCCTTTTAAAAAAGAAGAAACCCCAAGATACCTTAGGTTCTTGGGGTTATCTTATTGCAACTATTTGAAAGACTCACGGCGGCGTAACGAGTAACATGCGACGAGAACAAGAATTACACCAAATAGTGTAAGAGCGGTTTGATCAGCTCCGTCTGTCTGTGGCAATTTTCCTGCTTGTTTCAACTGTGATTCTAACTGCTTAGCTGTTGCTTTAATCTTATCGATATCTAAAGACTTTGCTACTTCCGCATGTTCCTCTTTTGTTAGGGAATTAAATTTATCCAGGAAATCCTTATAAACATCTAGCGTATCTTTCGTTGCTGTAGAAGGATTATATGGAGGTAAATTTTTGCCTAGATCAATGATGTCATTAACAGATGGTTTAGTAGTCTCTGTTTTTCCAGGGTTTGTTGGGTTATTAGAGCCCGTAGTTGGTTTTTCTGAATTACCTGGTACTTCCGGTGTCGTCGATGGGTTTGTTGGATCCACTGGTTTCTCTGGGTCAGGAATCGGTTTGTTCGGATCTACCGGTTTTTCCGGATCAGGAGTTGGTTTGTTTGGATCTATCGGTTTTTCCGGATCAGGAGTTGGTTTGTTTGGATCTACCGGTTTTTCCGGATCAGGAGTTGGTTTGTTTGGATCTACTGGTTTTTCCGGATCAGGAGTTGGTTTATTTGGATCTACTGGTTTTTCCGGATCAGGGGTCCATCCACCGCCGCCACCTGAGTAAGAAGGCTTAGCCAATGCTGAACATCCGTCCGTTACAATAATTGTTGCTATTAATATATTTCCTTCATACACATAGTAAGCATCAGGTTTAACCGTATAAGGAATTGTCGCAATACCCTGTTCATTTGTTTTACCAGCAGCAATCGTGTTATTTTGTAAATCTTTAATCATGAATTCTACATGCGGACGATTAATACCGTATATATCTTGGATTGTCAGCGTGAAGATTGGACAAGCTTTATATGGAATTTGTACTGCTGCGCCGCAAATATTATCCACATAGCTTACCGTAATATCACCTAATTTAATGCCTGCCTCGTTATATACTGTATAACTTTGTCCTTGCTGAAGCTTGGTCTTATCTTCAAATGCAACTTTGCCTTCTGCATTTGTTAAACCAGACGTAACAACTTCTCCGGCTTGATTTTGAATTGTTACTTTGACATTTTTGCCAACTGGTTTTAAGTTATTGTCATTCACCGTTAAAGTATAAATTGGACAAGCATTTTTCTGAACCTCACCTTTACAATTATCTGTATAAGTGATTTTCACTTCTCCAATCTTATCACCTTTTGTATCACTATCTATTACCTCATAAACAGTGTACATACCTGGTTCCTGATTTTTTGGCAAATGAATCTCGCCATTCTCATCTGTCTGACCAGTAGTTGTCACGGCAGTTCCATTGCTGTCTACGATGATTACCTTTGTATTTTGTTTCAGGCTGCCATCTGAATCTTTTACGGTGATTGTGAAAATATCACATGCCCGTGGTTTTTCAACTATGTCAGCACATGAATTTGAATAGGTTACATTAAATTCACCAAGGGACTTTCCAGAAGCTGTAATACTAACTTCGTACTTTCCTGAAGGTGTTGTTGATGGGAATGTTACTTCACCGTTTTCGCCAACTTTGGCTGTAAACGAACTATCTGTGTCTGTATTCGTAACGGTTACTTCTGTTCCTGCTGGTAAAATACCATCCTCATCTTTCACTGTCAGCATGAATACTGAACATGCTGGTAATGGCTGAACCGTTGCTTCACAGTCAGTATCAACTATGAAATCACCGATTTTCTTATTGTTTTCATATACTTCATATTCACCTGGCGGAAGGTTAGTAATCGCTACTTTACCATCTGCATCAGTTACACCAGTAGGTTGTGGAACAGCAGCATCTGGCTTGTTTTTATCTTTAATTTCTACCATTACACCTTGATTCGGCTTGCCATCTACATTATTCACAGTTAATGTAAATGCCTCACATGTTGGCGCCTGTATAATTTCAGCATTACAATTTTCATTTTGATAGGTTACAGTTACAGTTCCCAAGAAAATTGTACCTTCATAAAGTTTATACGTACCTGCTGGAGGTGGTGTTGTCATCGTAAACACACCATCATTGTCTGTTTTTCCTGTAGCAATTTCAGTGTTGCTTGCGTTTTTTAATGTTACTATTACATTTGGCCGCGGATCTTTATTCTCATCCTTCACGGTAATAGTAAATACGGAGCAAGAATTTGTTGGTTGGATTTCATCATGACATTCATTTTGACCATATTTCACGATAACAGTACCTAATGTGTTACCATCGGCATCCAGCACTGTATACTCACCAGCTTGAACCGATGTACCTGGACCATTTGTGCCCGGACGTTTAATGTCTGATACTTTTCCTGAAGCATTTGTCGTACCTGAGTATGTTGGGACACCGTTGCTATCCACTAATGTAATTGCTTTATTAGCGACTGCATTGCCGTCAATGTCTTTCACTGTTAATATGAAATTTGGGCAGGCGTTTGCTGTATCAACTTGTTCATTATTCACAAGTTCAATGACTTTAGCAGTATTGGCATCCAACTTTGTATCAGTCGTTGCATCTAACTTAATTGCATAGTTCGTCATTAGTTCATAACCTGTCGGTGCAGCTTTTTCTCTCACAAGATAGTTCGCATAATTAACGTCCTCGAATAGTACATTACCATCTGTGTCAGATGTTGCTGTTGCTACAATATAAGGTGATCCCTTTACCATTTTGACTAATTCAAATTCTACATTTGCTAATGGTTGTTTAGCAGCCGTTAACGTATTTAGGCCAACCTTATTAAATTTCATATTTCCTTTTGTTAACGAGAAATCCGCATCTGATGCACTAAAGCTAAACTTGCCGTTATATTTTGCTTCTTTTTCTTGATTGTCAGCAGTTTCGAAACCAAAGTGAATTTTAGCTTCGTTATTATAAGGGTCACCCACTTTACCAAGTACTAATGTTTGGTATTGGATTTGATAGCCCTCTTTGTTCAACTCCCCAAAGTCGATTTCAAAACCGCCTGTTGCTGGAAACGTTACGGTAAATCCTAAATCAGCGGGATCTACCCATGCTCCACCAGGAACAGATGGACCATTACTTGCATTCACAGTATATTTTTTCACTTTAATTGTATCTTTTAATAATAGTTGATTTTCTGAAGGTACATCGCTGACTTTAGCAGCACCCAGTGTAGAAAGTGAATAATTAATATTCAGCGTCCATGTTAATCTCTCTGTAGTGGGGTTACTATTTGGAGCACCTTTTGTAATTAATTCGTTTGCATGACTTAGTGTCACAGGTGTGGCAGGTAAATTGTAAACTTTCGAGCTTCCACCTACATTTGTTGTAAATGTCGCCGTATTAGTATACGGTTTATTCTTGTCAGCTTTCGTAGTAGATTCAATCCCAACGATGTTGTCAGAATCCTTCGTTTGATATTTAACAATATATACTTTATTATTCGCAGTCCCTAAATCATCTGCAAATGTAACAGTAAAGCTTTTATTATCTGCCGCAATAGTTAATGTGTATAAACTAGAATCTAAAACGGCACCTTCAGTCCCGATTTCATCATCATTTGGTGTAGTTAATGTGAATTCTTTTATCTCGAAGGTATCCGGCACAATTTCATGACCTTCTCCAATTGTATCTTCTAAGACGGCATTATTAATATTTTGCTTGTTAATATTGACCTTAATATCCCAGTTGAAAACTTGATCAATGTAATCGTACGTCCCTTTTTTTCGTCCATTATTAACAGAGTTACTCTCTGGATGATAGTTGGCTGTTTTCGTAATAGAATATGATTTATCAGTCGTCCAGCTGGCTGCAGCTGTATTACCGTAGCCTTGCTCATAGATCGAGCCATCCGGCAGGATTTCGTACGCTGTCTTATAGGTAATAACCGCTGTTTGTCCTTTTGCCACTGTACCACCAGTAAGCGTAAAGCCATTAGCATCAATAGAAATAGTCTGCCCTGTCATATTCGCTACATTGATATCAGCAGCATCTATTGTACCGTCATTATTTGTATCTACTAATTCATGCGGCGCATTATAAGACTTATCTGCAAATATATCCTCAATTTTTAAGTCCTTGATATCTGTTCCAGTAATCGTCCCATTGTCTGCTCTTACAGTAATTGACCATGTAATCTCTTTTTTATCTGTGTCTACTGTTCGGGATTTTGATAAGATGCCTTCTGTCAATGTGTGTGTTGCTGTTTTTGCGGTTGATACAGTGCCGCTGATAACAGAGTTTGTCATTGTCTCTGAAGAGTTACTGTAAAAGTCACTCGGCAGCTTTGCATCATACGTAATGCGATATGCTTTAGTAATATCATTATTAAACGTTAATTTAAAGCCATTTTCTACATCAACGACACTATAGTCCGCCACATTAACCTCGGTACCGGCCCCTGTTGCTATGCCAGTATCATTCACCGTCATTTCATATACTTTAATAGTAGATGTATCAATGATATGGCCAGTTGGCAATGTATCTTCTATCCAAGCATCTGCTTGGTCAATAGCTGCTTGATTATAGTTGTAGCGGACTTCCCATGAAGATACATAGTTATTACTTATTTTTGAGCTGTCCTTACTTTTTTCTAATGCCTTACCATACGTAGTAGTAGCTGTTTTACTATCAGAGGACCCATAAGCAGGGTCAATTAATGTGAGGGTATTCGTAAATGTTTTTTGCCCTTCCTGCTCAGCGATTGGTAAGTTAACTTTTGTCTGATATGTGATTTTGTACGCATTTTTACCGTTGAGATTAATCTCTTCGAAGTTTAGACCAGATTGTGTGTCTATAGCGGTTGCTATTACACCATTTAAGCCAACTTCATATGTCTCAAGAGTAACAGAATTTGACACAATATCGTGTCCATTACTTGGTGTATCCTGTACTTTTGCATTTTCAAGATTTTTACCAGCTCTATTGATCCATACTTCCCAATCAATAATACGCTCACCATCATCTATTGTTACACCTTTACTTTCTTTGGAAACCATCTTCTCCCCGCTAGAAGACGGCAGGAATGTAAGCTTCACAGTGTCTGTTCCATTTCCGACAGTTGGAATTACTAGGTCCTGCTCTAAACTATTGCCATACAGGTTGAAACCTGATGTGAAATTCATTTCAAATCCAACATCGGTAGAACCAGCAATATCAGGAGAAGGATCTTCCGTTATCGTGACCGTTACTAAGTTTCCGACAGTGCTCCAACTAAATGCTGGAGAAGCCGGAGTTGAATCTTTTTGCCCATTAAATGCATTATTAAAATCAATTAATGAAGCTGGTAGTGAATAGGTGAAAAAGTCTCCTGCTTTCACATCCTCTGGTAAATCAGCTTTAAACACAAACTTTCCTTGTGCTTGCTGACTTTGTTCCAACTCTTTTTCAAATGCTGGGGGTACTACATCGATACCATTAATCTTTAATTCGAATAAATCTAATCGTATCGAAGGAGATAAATCCGTAGGAGGTAATGTGGATGTTATTATTGGCTCTGTTTTATCTTCCGAAGCCGGTACTTTATCTGAATTATCTGTCGTGCCTCCTGTATCTTCGTCCCCGTCACTAGTATCATTTTCCCCTTCTTCAGGTGCAGCTGGTGGTGTTCCAGGTGACTCATCCCCATCATCTGAACCGGTTCCTGCACTATCTTCAGGGATAGCTGGTGGTGAAGGTTCACCTGCATCACCAGGATTAGTCGTAGTTCCAGCATCGTCACTAGCTTCAGTTGAAGGCAGAGATATAGGATCGGCCACGTCTGCAAAAACTGAAATCGGCGATAAGATAGTTTGGAATACGAGTAGCAATGTAATAATTGCTAGATTGAATTTCTTCATGTTTCTCTCCTTTTCTAAGTCCAGAGAGATACCTAATGCTGTTTGCTGACGACGATTGCATCCTTTAAAGACTAAAGAAAGGAATGCTGCAAACAATCGGTTGCTCTCTCTTTCTTTCTATTGGCTTGTCGTCATAAGGGATACAAATGAGTGATACTCTACGATAGGTAATTAGAATTTCCTATAAAAGAATTTCTTCATTCAAATGTATCTTTGCTGCTTCCTAACTCTATGAATAATAGACCCACTCCTTTCAAATTTTAGCTTTATTATAATTTTCAGAACTGAACAAAATCTAAACAATTATATTATCTTTCTAAAAAAACCTTAAAATACCATTTATATGTATATAAAAACAAATAAAGAACTAAAAAGTCTCTCAAAGGGATGAGCTATTCTAAAATCCAACAAATTTAATTTTATTCCGGGGTAACCTTTGGGTAGCCAATTCATAATTCAATAGTCGGTGGAAGCGCTGACTATACAACAGCTCACTTCAAGAGAAGATGAAGTCTCATTTAGTTAAAGTTAGCCAAGTCACTGCTGATAGATTAAAGAGGCTTAGTAGTTAGTGAGATGAAAGAAAGTTGTATGTATAACATAAGAGATAGCGGATTTGTTCAGATTTTGTTTAGTCGCTATTTGTTAAGCTGTGTAAGGAATTTACTAAACCAATCTACCAAAAAGAGGAGAAAATACTAGATGGTAAAGAACACAGCACATTACGAAAAAGTATTTAAAACAGCGATGGCTACGGCAATGGCAGCGAGTGCAATTGCTGTTGTAGCACCCGAATCGACAAAAGCAAGTATAAGCGAGGGAGATTTTACGGATGTTAAAGCCTCTTCTGATTATTACGAATATGTGAATGAATTATTTGAGCGTGGCTTTGTTAGTGGGTATAAAGATGGTTCTTTCAAACCAACTGGATTATTAACACGGGCACAAGCCTCAAAAATTTTAGCACTTAATTTAGGGTTAGATGTCAATAAAACATTTAATCATACATTTACGGATGTTCCGAAGAGTGACTGGGCCTACCCATATATAGCAGCATTAAAGGAAGCAGGCATTATTGATGGATATCAGGATGGTACATTTAAGCCTGGCTCACCTATTACACGCAATCAAATGGCGAAAATTCTTGTAAATGGATATGGACTGGAGCCGGCAACTGACATTACTTTACCATTTACAGATGCGCAGAAAGACAATTGGGCAGCGCCATATATTCAAACATTATTCGATTTAGGTATTACAATAGGTCAAACGGCAACAACGTATGGTGGGAATTCAACAGTAACCCGGGCTAATATGGCCGCTTTTGCCATTCGTTCAGAAATCAAAACAGATTACCGTGAAAACCGTCGACCAGATGAAAATGTTATTTCATCCATTAATGACAATACAATTACCCTTGATGGCAAAGTCTATTATATTAAGAAAGAGTTGCAGCCGTTACTTCATAAACGGAATCTAGATGTATTAAATGAAGCCAATTTAGATTTCATCAAAATAGGTACAAAGATTGTAGGAATTCGTAATCTTGAGTTACTTAATGATGGAACGGCAGATAAACAATTGACATTAGATTTAGCGGGCGGCACTGTTGATGCAAACATTACGATTGCCGGTGACTATATCAAGATAGTGAATGCAAATATAACAGGCGATATTACGATTAAAAAAGGAAATCAAAAAGACATTGAGCTAAGCGGTCTTGATTTGAATGGCCGTCTAATTGTTGAAGGGGAAGCCAAACGTGACCAGGAATCGGCTATCAAGCTAACTGACACAAATGTCGACGAAATTGTTGTAAACCGTGATAAAACAAAAATCATTACAAATCATGCGACACCAGCTATTAAGGTAGGAAGCAATGTGTCGGGAATTGAAATTGATGGAAAAATTAATTCGATTGATTTCATTGGTAATCAAGATGTACTTGTTAGAGGTGTACTAGAAACAAATGAATTAACTATCGAAACGCCAATTAAAGTAACACTTGAAAATAAGGCACATTTACCGGTAGTAGAGACACAACAATATGGAAGTCAACTAATTGTCCCGAATGATAGCACAATTGGGACGCTGATTAAGCCAAATAATATAAAAAAAGAAGAGGCTGTGAAATTCCCAAATGGTGGTCAGCCTAGTATCGGAAATATAAAGGATACATCAGATGTTGATCGGCCAACAGTTCCTCCAACAACTCCACCTTCAACAGGTGGTGGATCAACAGGTGGAGGGAATTCTGGCGGTATTACCAATCCATTTGTATCACAAACACTAACGGCGAATAATACCGAGGATGCGGATCATAAGGATCCACTTGCTGTAGGTATGATTGGTACAACAGTTACATCCAGTAATCTAAATGTTGCAACAGCTACAATAACGGATGGAAAAATTAGCATTACATCAAAAGGACCAGGTACAGCCATTATTTCGATAAAAGAAGCTGCTCCATCCTTAAAAGAAGCACAAATCATTGTAACGGTGGATGCCTATGGCAAAATGAAACATACAATTAAACGCCCTGTTGAGGTAGCACAAGAGAAAATCACTGCCACTCCAGCACCAGATGCGGCTGATTTAGTAAAGCTATTTGAAGGCATTGATATTAAGGGTATTACCCCGGAAAATGTCACAGATGTAACGGCCGCGGTGAAAAAAGCCATCACAGACAAAGGAACACCTTTAACAGGAGAAGAGTTAAAGTTAGTAGTCGATACGGCATTGCTCCCAACGCTTATTAAAAATGACAACCCAAGCTTAGAGCAGGTGTCAACACCACTTGACTTAGTTACAGCGGGTCCTAATGGCACAAGCTTTGAATGGAAGTCGGTAACAAAAGTGGGCGACCATAACGCAAGCATCGATCTTTCAACAGGTAATGTAACGCAAGATGATGCAGATGATGAAAATGATAAATTTATGTTAAATGTTACAGCAACAAATGGTACCTCAATAAAAGCTAAAACAATTGAAACAACCATTTTAGAATCGAGAAATCCATACTTAGTAAGTGCCGTCCTAAATGACTTAGATGGTGATGGAGATACATCTGCTAATGACACTATTACATTTACGTTTAGTGAGCCGATTGTATACACAGGAAATCCGGAAGATATTGCCGAACAATATTTTGGGAATCCGAACGCATTTGGAAATGAGCCAATTGAGGTAATATGGTCTGAAGATAAAACAAAATTAACTGTCAAAATTGGCGGCGGTGACCTTTCAAATGCCTTTAAGCTTGACTCTGACATCACGTTAATTGCAAATGCCGTAAAAGATTCAAATGGCGTAACAAATGAGGCAAAGACAATAAAATTACAGCAAGCACTATATGACTATGAAATTATTCAAAATAATTTAACAGGCGACTTCATTTGGCAGAACAATACAGTTATAAGTGAAGCTGCTGGAAAAATTAAAGATTCGATCACTTTCTCACGTAATGGGAAACAAGTAGAGGATGTAGACATCTCATATACAGCTGAAGATATTTTAATAGATAGCGGCAGCATTGAATCGGGGACATTTAAGTTAAAGTCAGTAAACGTAATGAAAAATGGAAAAACGGAAAAAGTGACCTTTAAAAATGGGGAAACACTCAATGTTACCACTTTATCTGTATTACGTGTGAAAAATACTAATGAGTTTATTAATAGTGTAAATAATCAATATGTAGTAGATAAGAGAGTAAAGACGGTAAAAGTAGATAGCACTATTACCACACCAATCGAACTTACATCATACATTGATATTAAGTATCCTGTTAGTATCGATGGACAAAATCAACTAGTGCTACAAGGGGTACAAATTTCTGCTAATGATGAAAAGGTTAAACTTGAGAAATTAAGAGTAGAAGGTGCCTATACTAATTCAAGCTATCGTAGTTCGGTATTAGTTTGGGGAAATGCGAAAGTTGAACTTGATGAAGTTGAAATTAACCAGATTAATACAGGTGGCTATTCCTATGCTGGTGTTCTGTTACGAAATGATAATGCAGAACTCGATGTCAACAACTCAAAAATTCTAGCAACCTTAGTACGTAGTGGCAGCAATGGGCAACATGGTTCAGGAATTAGAGCAGATGGTGCCAATGTAATGATTAATATAAAGAATTCAACAGTTTCAGGAAAAACTAAAAAGCAAATTCTCAATAATGGCAATCTTGATTATGGGTATAATGCTTTTGGGATACAGACAAAGGAAAATGCAATAGTAAATATTGAAAATAGTACAGTGACTGCAGGAGCAGAAGAGGAAGTAGTGAATACAATTAAATCATATGGTATTTACTTAGGCCAAGGCTCTAGTTTAACAATGACAGGAACTAATAAAATTCATGTGATTGGACCAAATTCAAACGCTTATGGTATTGGTAATAATGACAAATACAATAAGCTTGATGTATCAACTGACTTCGAAGCAGATAGAGAAGCATATCCTGAAACGATAAAGGAATTGTATGAATATGATATTAATACTGTAGTAGCACTTAATAGTGCATGGTCAAAAATTGATGAAAATTTAATTAAAGCCAATAATCCATCCATACAGGAAGTAACAGAGAGTTTAAATCTACCAGTTGAGGTAGGTGGTGTTTCAGTTTCATGGGCTGCTGATACAGTTGATGGTGCCACAGTTAATACCAATGGTACAGTTACTAGGAGCAGCAATGATGATGAAGATGATGTAGTGACATTAACAGCAACACTTACACATAATGGGATGACAAAAACGAAAGAATTCCAAGTAGCTATTAAGGAAAATAAAGTACCGGAAATTGCTTCAGCAACATTAATAGATGGCAATGCCGATGGAAAAGCTACTATGGGCGAAAGTGTTGAGCTGGCATTTAGTGAACCAGTAACATTCGGTCAATTATTTATTGGTGACCAAGAAATCAGTACAGAAATGGGATTTTGGTCAGAAGACAAGAAGAAGTTAACTGTTACTTTACAAGATGACATTACAGCAGCTGATACAATAAATGTGAAGGTTAATAAATTAAAAGATGCAGCCAACAATTCTATAGTTGAAAGGACAGTAGAATTAACAGTGCCAAGTGCAACCGAAGCATTTAAAATTTCTAATGTGAATATTACACAAAATGGTGCTGAGCCCGTAACAATAACACAACAAGGAATTTATAAATTCTCTGTTGATATAAACCTTACTACAGATGGAGAGGGATTTACTGTAGGAGGCGTAGATGTTGCTAAGGTAAGTGGCCAAGTTATAAAGAAAATTGAAACTGAAAAATATGATGTTACCTTAGAACTTGGTGGAAATCCATATACGGTTGTAACGGCAACGGAAAAGATTGCAAGTGGAGAAAATCCAAAATTAACAACTTATATACGCTATCCAGGAAATACGTATAAAGCGGAAGTAATTCAGCCAAGTCTAATCCCATCACCAGGTTCAGAGCAAATTGCATCCTTTACGGTATCTGATGCTATCCAGTTGGCAGGAGAAAATACACGCAATCAAACCGTTGCAATTACTATCGGTGAAGAGGAAGTTGAAAAAGAAATCACATTATCAAGTGAAACAACGAATTCAACTCTTGCTGCAGCTATTGCTACAGCCTTTGCAGATGTATTTTCAGACTATACGATCACGGCTGAAAATAATAAAGTAATTATTGCTGCCAACACAAAAGCTCGAAATTTGACAATTTCAGCGAGATTAAAATAATAACTTGATTTAAGTATGAAGAAAAATTAATAGATAAATATTGGCTGTATCAAGCAGCTGCCAAATTAAGAATGCCTCGTTAAGGTCAGTATGTTCCTTTACGGGGTGTTTTTGATGGATAGGGTTTTTTAGGGAAATGTGCTACCCGTTCAAGGTTTATTCCCGTTCTTAACATGGTGTTCCAATCGGAGTTGCCATAAGGAAAGGAAAGAAATAAGATAAAACCATAAAAATAACAATAAAGTTGGGAAAATGGGAGGCATGATAATGAAAAAGAGCATATTAATCATCATAGGTATTATCATGCTATTTATCGCTGTCTTCTTTTTAGGGAACTGGCAATATCTTTCGAATGCAAACCCTGAAATTGTAGAAAATGGATCTGTAAGCGTTAATAGCAGGCAATTGGAGAAGCCAGTCAAGCTAGATGGGAAGTGGGCCTTTTATCCAAATGTGCTGATTCCTGCAGAGGAATCATTAGATGAATATAAAGATAAAAGGGTGACCATCGACGTTCCATCGATTTGGCATGAATATGTTGAGCCAAATGAAGAAAAGCTTTATGTGGGGACTTATCATGTGAATGTTCGAGTACCTGTAGAAGGAACATACGGGTTATATATTCGAACAATTCGTCAAGCAAACCGTGTTTTTATTAACGGTGTTGAAGTGGGCGCAAAAGGGAATCCAAGTTCTACTCTAAGGGATTATGGTTCTGAAAATGATGATAAATACACAGTATTTGCAAGAAGTGAAAATAAAGAGCTGAACATTGTTATTCATGTTACTAATTACAATTATCCGCAGGCGGGAATTATTTACCCTGTCGAGTTTGGCACAATGGAGACTATTCAGCATCATTATCGTTGGAAAGTGTTTATTGAGGCCTTTGTAAGTATTGGATATATTGTTTTCGGCGCAATATATGTACTAGCATATGCACAAAACCGTAGAAGCAAGGAAGAACTGTTCTTTGGCCTTTTTGCAATATTCCTAGGACTTTATATATCTTTCGTAAATCATAAAGTATTTTTCCTATTATTCCCTAACATTCCTCCTGTGCATCAACTCCGTTTACAAATAGGGATAATACCGCTCGCAATTATGTGTTTAACACTTTTTATTTATGCTATGTACCCGCAATTCCAGAAAAAAAGAACGATCTATTTCATTATGATTTTATTAAGTGTCGTTTTCGTTCTCTACGGTATTTATAATCCCATTACACAAAATCAGAGAGCCTCATCTATGCTTATGACTGTTGTTAGGAAGGTAACTTATATAAGTGTTACAGCTCCCGTAATTTTATATAATGTATGGATTCTTATACGTGTTACATTGAAGCGGTTCGAGGAAACTCGTTATATCTTAATAATTTTAGCAGCTGTTTGCTGTTATGGATTTTTGTTAAGCGTTAACTTTTTAATAGAAGTACCGATTGATTATGTTGGATTTGTCTTATTTTTATTTATGTTATTAGGTTTTACTTCATTATTAAATTACCGGTCCAATGAAGCCTTCGTAAAAATTCAGATGTTATCAGAAGAATTAATTATACACAACCAAATGAAGGATGAATTCCTAATCAAAACTGCCCATGAATTACGTACGCCCTTAAATGGCATTCTCAATTTATCGCGAGCACTAATGGAAGGCGCACAGGAACCGTTAAAACGGACACAGCAAGAACATGTTATTTTAATCCATAATGTCTCACAACGCCTAAGTCATTTAGTGGAAGATTTATTATTTTCATCGAATCAAATGACACGAGAAATAAGAGTCTCACCGCGTGCGGTATCGATAGGTATTATAAATGATGTAGTAGCAGAAATTCATAGTCTGATAAATACAAACAGTCCTGTACGTTTAATTTCAAAAGTGGACTTATCCATGCCGCCTATGTTTACAGATGAATTAAGGTTTAAGCAAGTTCTCTATAATTTATTGAACAATGCTATACAACATACAGAAACAGGGGAAATTATCGTTGAGGCCACTATTCAAGATGAATATATGGTTATTCAATTAAGTGATACAGGCACTGGTATTCCTTCACAGGACTTAGATCGTATCTTCAATGCTTTTTATCAAGTAAATTATCATTCTAAAAAGGAAGGGCTCGGTTTAGGTTTGAGTATTGCTAAAAATATTGTAGAAAAATTAAATGGCGAAATCTATGTTAAAAGTTCACTAGGGGAAGGAACGACATTTACATTTACAATGCCGCTTGCAACAGAAGAACAGTTGAGCAATGAACCGTCATTACAAATTGCTGCAGACTCAACTATAGAAGAAGTAAGACTTGATTTACCACTCATCCATAAAAGAGATGGTAAAAGGATACTTGTAGTGGATGATAACCACATTAATATTAAAGTTCTAGCTGACGCATTAGCGCTAAAGGAGTATACAGTAATAGCTGTTGATAATGGTTATGATGCAGTAGATTATATTAAAAATAATCAAGTGGATTGTATGCTAATTGATTTAATGATGAATGGTATGTCAGGGTATGAATTATGCAAGCAGGTGCGTAAACAATATGACATGCTGGAAATGCCGATTATTGTTTTAACTGCAATTATGAAGCATTCGGATTTAATACTATCATTGCAGGTGGGTGCTAATGATTATTTACAAAAGCCGATTGACATGGATGAATTGCTTTTGCGTATCGAATCCCTTTTAGCAGTTCGTCAATCTTCCATAGATGCCATTGAAGTTGAAATGAATTATCTGTATTCACAGGTAACACCTCATTTTGTCTATAATACTCTTAATACGATTATTGGGTTGAGCTATACAGATATGGACAATACAAGAGAGGCGCTTTACTGCCTGGCTACATATTTCCGAGCAAAACTGAATGTTCATTACCGGAACAGCATGGTTCCCATTGAAGAAGAGATGGAACTAGTAAAGGCATATCTTTATATTGAAAAAATGCGTTTTGCTGATCGATTAACTATTAAATATGACATTGATGAATCGATACAGCTAATGATCCCGGCACTTTCGATACAGCCATTTGTAGAAAATGCTGTTTTCCATGGGATTTCAAAAAAGCAGGAAGGCGGCACGATTGAAGTAAGTGTTCAGCGGGAGGGACAGTTCGTTCGTATCAAAATACATGATAATGGTGTAGGGATAGCAGAAGAAAAACTTCAACAACTGCTAAACGAAGAAAGTTCTCGCATTGGATTTACAAATCCTTTAAAGAAGTTCAAACTAATGAAAAATGCTAGTCTGCGTTTATATAGTAAGGAAGGAAAGGGGACAACCGTTCTAATACTACTGCCGGAGGAGGGGGAGTATGAATATAATCATAGTTGATGATGAAAAGATGGCTATAGACGTTTTAAGTATGATGTTAAAGCGACTGACACAATTTCAGATTGCTATTAAGGGGGCATTTACGAATGCAGCAGATGCTCTCATCTTTCTAAAAGAAGAAGATGTAGATTTAATTTTCTTAGATTTTGAAATGATTGATATGCATGGTTTACAAGTAGCAAAAGAATTATCAAAAAGTCGGCCATCCTTACAGATTATCTTTGTGACGGCACATGCTCAATTTGCGGTAGATGCATTTGAAGTAGAAGCAACGGATTATTTATTAAAGCCAGTCCATGAAAAAAGGCTCGTGAAGGCCTTGGCAAAAGCACAGCAAAAATTATTATTAGAAGCACCTAAACAAAAGAAAGAAAATCACTTATACGCGCACACATTAGGCAGCTTTTATTTACTCGATGCTCACCAAGAAGTCGTGAAATGGCGTACCAGAAAGGTAAGAGAACTTTTTTTATATTTATGGCTTCATCAAAAAAAGCCCATGTTAAATGCTGTTATAATAGAGGAGCTGTGGCCGGATCTGGATGTTGAGAAGGCGACAAGTAACTTACACACAACCGTTTATCAATTACGAAAACTTCTTAAAGAAAACAGTATTAAGGATCCGATACAGTTAATGAATAACCACTATCAATTAAATATAGAAATTAGTAGTGATTTTAATGAGCTCAATCAACTATTACATCAGGAACAGCATGATGAAACGTCCATTCAGCGGCTATTAAATTGCTACGTAGGTGACTTTTTAGCAGAAGAGGAATATCTTTGGGCCATTCAAATAAGGCTGCGCTTGAAGCAGAGCGTTTTACACGTTTTGGAGAAATACATTGCAAATAATCCTTTAAGTAATTCTTTGTTAAAGTATAACTGTCTGCAAAAGCTGCTGGAACTAGATGAGTTCAATGAACAATACATGCTTTTATTATTAGAGTTTTTAATTAAAAAAAATAATAAACAAAAAAGTATAGAACACTTTGAATACATAGAGGCAAAATTGCGGGAAATAGATATGCCAGTACCAGACAAGATTCAAAATATGTATAACGATTATATAATCGGTTCTACTTAGTTTATTAATGATAAGGTTTCTGAAAGTATGTAGCCGTTGTTATTACAGATCCGTTTAAAGCAAATGATATAAGCCCTTCCTCATTAAGGAAGGGCTTAAACTTATTTCAAGGGTTTTTTGTAAGTTTATTAAAATTGCTGAAAAACAAATAGGACTATTTGAAAATTGGCATCTTTTATTCAGCAGGCCTTTATTATCGGAATCAGGAGAGGTAAAGATGTATGTGACTGCACCAGATGGGGCATGATGAGAAGCATATTGGCGTATTGGAAAACGAAATGGTTAGAAAGTGATGGATTGGGTAAATATCAGAGCGAGAAAGAAGAATAAGTTAGTGTTAGTGAACATAAAAACCAAACAGGAGGAACTATGAAAACAGTTCAGCATTCAAAGACGATTCAATCACATTTGATTTTGCCCCCTGATACGAATCATCATGGTTCGATTTTTGGTGGGACAGTACTGGCTTATATCGATGAAATGGCAGCCATTACTTCCATGAAGCATGCGGGTTATAATACGGTAACGGCATCCATCGATTCTGTTGATTTTCTGTCACCAGCCCGGGTAGGTGATGTTTTGGAACTGGAAAGCATTGTTGTTTATACAGGCAGAACATCCATTACAGTGTTTGTACGGGTTACTTCTTTTCGAGTAAAGACAGGGGAACGGACATTAACGACAGAATCGTTTGTGACGATGGTGGCTGTTGATGAAAATGGACAACCACAACCGGTACCTCCAATTGTCTTAGAAACTGATGAAGAAAAAGCCCTTCATGAACAAGTAAAGCTTCGCCGGGAGCTGCATGCAAAACATAAGAAGAAATAATAAAATTATTAATGGAAATGAAAAGCTTAAATAATGAGGGAAACTGCCCGCGAATGGCGTTACTTGTGTAAGTAACTGCCATGTGGAGGGCAGTTTTCTTATTGATTAGAATCTGTATCAAGCACTAGAGGAAGGAAGGCATATTCACCGTCTTGGATGATGTCCAGCGAGCGTACACGGATTGGTGAGGTAAAGAGCGGTCCATCAATGACGGTTGTATGGAACTCGCCGCCTTCTCCGCAAGGATCAATGCCTCGTGCTTCCAGGCCTTTTATGTAGTCAGGTGTTAATATTTTTCCTAAGTCATCCGTTCGCATGCCTAATGTTAAATTAACAGTGACGATCATAGTTATGAAACCTAAACTCATAAATTCCTCCACAATGCCATGGTGGTTCTCTTCCCATAGAGGCATACAAAGCTGGAGTCCGGCTTTTTTCGTTATTTTATCATGCCAGCAGCCATGTTCAGGCATATCTAAATCGCCTGTAACCAATACTTCGGCACCTGCCATTTTCGCCTTTTCTAAAAGTCCTATAAACTCCTCCTCATAATTAGACCAGCTTGAAGCGGCTGTATAGACAGGAAGTCCGATGGAGGCTGCCTGCGCTTGAATCAGTTCCGGCGGCATGCCGTGAGAGCGGGAGCGTTTGCCTTCTTCTTCAAGCATGACAAGTAAGCCCACTGCTTCACCTAATTGCTTTGCTTTGTATAAGGCAAGCACACTGTCTTTCCCGCCGCTAAAAGAGGCAATAAACTTTCGATTGTATGCGTTATGTTTCCAGTTGTTTGATTCACTCATATATATTTGCCCCTTCGTAAACGATGCTACCTTTACCGTACAGATTTTTTACATAGATTTCAATTGGCTTTATTGATTCGGAATTAATAAAAGTAAAAGAAGTACCATAGCCGGTACTTCTTTCTCGATTCTATGGAGTATGAATTTCCTTTACCCGTCCTATCTGACCATCCGTTAACCTTACTTTAATGCCGTGAGGATGAGTACCTGATTTCGTAAGGATATCCTTCACGATCCCTCTTGTAAGCTTCCCTGTTTTTTGATCCTTCTTTAAAACAATATCCACTGTCGTACCTGGTACTACATGTTTTCGATTCTGTCCGTCCATCACACACCCATTTTTCTGCGTGTATTGCTTGTTTTTTTCGCTTGCTGACTTTTCATTTTTTGAGGTGAAAGGTCGGCCTTCATTTTGCCATTGCCAGCAGAAGCTTTGTTTTTCTTGTTTTCAAGCTGCTGTTTTACAGCCTCCTGCAGACTCATTTTTTTCTTCGGTGTTTCTGATTGGTGATTATCCGTCATGGAAAATTCCTCCTTTTGAAGATGGTAGTGAGTCCAGTATAATCTATTTTTACTTGTTTGGGAAAGAATCCAATAAATTTATCGATATCAAAGTTAATTTGTCCGGTGTAAAATTAATAATAATGGTGACCTGTCACAAAAGAGCACGGATTAACAGGAATGACTAAAGCGATGTTGTTAGACTGAGTGCAGAGAGGAGAGTTTTATATGGAGGGACTTCAACGGATGCTAGGTGCTATTGATTATATAGAAAGAAATCTGGATAATAATCTTTTCATCGAAGATATTGCGGATGTTGCCTGTATGTCTAAATTTCATTTTCAGCGGATGTTCAGTATGCTGACCGGCTATACAGTGAGTGAATATATCCGCAATCGTCGAATTACACTAGCGGCACAAGAATTAGTCAATTCAAAGTTAAAGGTAATTGATGTTGCTATGAAGTACGGTTATGAAAGTCCGGAGTCCTTTACAAAAGCATTTCGAAAGATTCATGGAATCAGTCCGTCAGCTGCAAAGAAAAACAGCCAATCCTTGAAGGCTTATCCAAAGCTCTCCTTTCAAATTCAATTAAAGGGTGATGTAGAAATGGATTATAAGATTGTAGAAAAGGAAGCATTTCAGGTTGTTGGTAAAAGTATACGTACAACGACGATGGAAGGAGAAAACAATCGAAAGATCGCCGCTTTCTGGAATGAAGTAAATCATAATGGGTTTGCAGGAGAACTTGCGAAAAACAGCGGACCACTTGGATTATTGGGGATCTGCATGGACTTTGATAAAGAACAGGAACATTTAACGTATTTAATTGGTGCTGAAAAGAATATCAAGAAAATCCCAAATGATTGGGAGGAAAGGGAGATTCCAGCAGCGACTTGGGCGACTTTCCCGGTACGCGGTGCGATGCCTGATGCAATGCCTAAAGTGTGGGACCGGATTTTCTCAGAGTGGTTTCCGGCAACTGGCTATGAGCATGCAGGCGGACCAGAGATGGAAGTTTACCTAAGTAATGCTGATCCATCTTCAGAAGACTATTATTGTGAGATATGGATACCGATAAAAAAGTAATGGCGCTGCCTGTGAACTAATCAATGGGAATATCGCTTTCATCACAGCTTTGTGGTGAAAGTGATATTGGCGCCTTGCCCCTTTAAAATCATCGGTGTAGTTGCCTGCTGTCATTTAATTTAATTAAATTAAATCTTTAGCTTTACAAGTACTTTACTCTATTATTTCTGTTAGACTCCCCCGATTCATATTTCTCTTCCTTTCAAAAGTCTTAATAATTTCCGGCATAAAAAGCTTTCCGCCCTACCCAAATAAATTTCACTCAGTGCCTCATCTAAACTACATAAGACCAATCAATTGGACAAGTTGATAACTTCTGAAGTTTCAAGAGTAACTTACATTAAAAAACAAAATAACCATTTATATGGTATAATTATCGGGTTGTTTTACCTTATATAGAATGGAAATGACTTGATCCATTATGTTTTTTAATATGCATGATGGATATTCCGTTTTTGGGTGATGGAGGAGGAGTAGAGCGGATGAAGCCTGCTGAATACGGGCATTCCTTCGTACTTTTATTTTCTCCTTAACTTGTTTCAAAAATTTTACTTTTTTAAAGTGAGAAGGAGAGTGTAGAATGAAAAACATATGGAAACGGACAGGTGCTATACTGCTTGGCGCATCACTGATGCTGACAACGGTAGTACCGGCGATCCAGGCAGAAGAACAAGCACCATTAATGCCATCGATTAGCGAATGGGCTGTTGGGACATTAAACGAGGGCGAAA
Source organism: Lysinibacillus odysseyi 34hs-1 = NBRC 100172 (assembly GCF_001591965.1). GTDB lineage: Bacteria > Bacillota > Bacilli > Bacillales_A > Planococcaceae > Lysinibacillus_B > Lysinibacillus_B odysseyi. The sequence continues at coordinate 147,274 of NZ_BCVX01000010.1, read as the reverse complement.
AATATGGCATCTATCCGGTGGAATGGTATTATGATGGCTTTTTAGAAGAAATCCCGGTAGAGAAAGCGAATGAACTGCTGACGTTAACGGAAAAGAAAATTGCAGCACTAGGTCTGGCTGAAAATAAAACATATAAGCCGGTGAAGGTAAAAAACGACAACACACGCGGTGATATCGTAAAACGTCTTTATAACATTGCAGCACGTTATGATCTGCCTGTTGGCAAAGATCCCGTTAAGTACATGCAGGAGCGCCATATATTACAGGGCTCTTCAAAGGGATTACAGTTAGAGAAAAAGGCAACAACGCAACAGGCTGTTTTACTTGCCGTTCGATTCATCAAGGATACATATGCACTTGCACAGCAAGGAGCGAAGGGATTGGCCTGGGTAGTGGAGGATGAGGATACAACTGTTTATTTATTGGGCTCCATTCACGTAGGAACACCTGATTTATATCCGTTCGATGAAAAGCTTACTACAGCCTTTGATGAGTCGGATGCGCTCGTAGTAGAGGCAAATGTTCTGGATATGGAAGGGCTTGAATATTATACAGAAAAGGCAATGTATGCGGATGGCATTACAGTGAAGGATGCTGTGGCACAGGAAACATATGCGAAGCTTGAGCAAGTAGCAAATCTATATGATCTTCCAATGGAGCAGCTTGAACTGCAAAAGCCTTGGATGTTGTCCAACACGCTGTCATTGCTTGGAATGGAAGGTTCTTTTGAGATCGCTCCAGAAGTAATGGCGATGCACGGGATTGATAATTACTTCCTGGTAAGTGCGCTGTTGCAAGAAAAGCCGGTTATTGAACTAGAAGGTACAAAGGCACAGGTTGATATGTTTGAAGCGTTATCAAAAGAAGCACAGGAACAGGGGCTAGTTGATGTACTGGACAGCATTCTTCAACCTTCCGGGGAAAATGAGCATGATATGATGCAAGAATGGTTTGCAAGCTGGAAGCAAGGGGATGCCGAGGCATTTACAAAAAGCTATCTAGCACAGGCGGCAGATCCATCAGAATTCAATCAAATGTTATTTGGTGTACGGGATGAAAAAATGGCAAAGAAAATTGTAAATATGCTTGAAGAGAAAGAAGGAACGTACTTTGTTGTTGTAGGTGCGGGCCACTTTACAGTTGATAAAAATATTCGCTACCATTTAGAGCAAAACGGGTATGATGTAGAGCCATTTTATCAATAAGAAAGCTTGTAATAAAGTTATACTGCGCTGAAAAAGTTTAATCGTTTATAAAAACATAAACCGGAATTTCCTAGCTTTATAAAGAAGGTGTTTCGGTTTTCGTGTGGATTAATAATATTCTCCAATTTATTAGCTGCAGTAAACGTGTTTAATTGCTGAGTAATACTATTAGAAAATGAGCAAACCCTATTCTAAGCCACACTGAAGCCAGTTCATTATGAACTGGCTTTTTCAATTTCCAGCAAAAAAGGCATCTCTAAAAGTGATTGTGTCATTAAATACATTCCTTGATTTGGAAATTACTTGCCATTATTTACCCTGAAATTGGAACTATTTCATTTCCTATCCGTATAAGAGATAGATAGAAATTAAAGGAGGGAGCCAAAATGAATGAGCGGGAATTGTTAACAATTGCAAACCTAACGAAAAGCTATGGCAATAAGGAAATATTAAAAGGGGTTAATTTACATGTTGTACAGGGAGAAATCATCGGCTATATCGGTCCGAATGGAGCAGGGAAAAGTACAACTATCAAAATTATTTTAGGAATGGAAGGTGATTATGGCGGAGAGGTGAGGCTGTTTGGGGAAAATATCAGGCAGGACAGCGTTGAATATAAACGAAGAATTGGCTATGTACCGGAAATAGCGGATGTATATGATAATCTGACCGGCTATGAATATCTGACATTTATCGGACAGCTTTACGGGGTGGATTTAGACATAGCTGCAAATAAGTCACAAACCTTAATGGAACTGTTTGGAGTTGGGGAAGCGTATCATGCAAGAATTTCTTCTTATTCGAAAGGAATGCGCCAAAAGCTGTTGATTATTTCAAGTCTCCTACATAATCCTGATATTTTATTCTTGGACGAACCGATTAATGGACTGGATGCAAACAGTGTGATGATTTTTAAGGAAATATTGGCACAGCTCGCTGCACAGGGAAAGACAATCTTTTATTCCTCCCACCTGATGGATGTAGTGGAGAAAATCAGCAGCCGTATTATTTTACTGCATGATGGAAAAGTAGCCGCGGATGGCACGTTTGAGCAGCTGCAGGCGGAAAGTGCTGGGGGAACATTGGAGGCGATTTTCACCCAATTGACAGACTTCCATGATTACAGGGAAATCGGTGAACAATTTGTTGCCGTTGTCCAAGGGGGGCAGTGATGCAGGATTTTAAAGTACTGCGGCTGCTGGATAAGATTCAATTTGTTTATAGGGGAATGGGAATCGATTATGGACTCATGAGGAAAATCCTTCAGGCCAAGCTGACAATGGATGAGCGAAGGGTTCCGACTTTTTTCAACCAGTCTGCACAGAAAAAAGAGGAAGACCAAAAATATGGCTACATTAAATCTTTATGGATTTATGTGTTGATTAGTCTTGTATTTATCCCACTTATGGGCTTTGGAGAGAATTATATTTTCCAGATGAGCATTGCGTATGCCATCCTTATTTTTATGATTATGACAACCATGATTTCTGATTTCTCCACTGTCCTGTTAGATATACGGGATAGAAGTATTCTATCAACAAAACCGATTCATCCAAGAACAGTAAATGCCGCGAAATTCATGCATATTCTTATTTATTTAACTTATTTAACGATTGCTTTGACGGCGATTCCTCTTGCTGTTGGATTATTTAGACAGGGGATTATGTTTTTCCTTATTACGGTCTTGGAGCTAATATTGATTAATATCTTTATTGTGGTGCTCACAGCGTTGTTATATATCGCTATTTTGCGGTTCTTCGATGGGGAAAAGTTAAAAGATGCGATCAATTATGTACAGATAGGGCTATCTCTATCTTTGATGATCGGCTATCAAGTTTTAATCCGCTCTTTTGATTTGGTTGATTTCAATATGGTGGTGGAATTTCACTGGTGGAGTGTATTTCTCATCCCAATGTGGTTTGCCGCCCCTTATGAGCTGCTGCTAAATGGGAATCAGGCTTTATTCACGATCGGGTTCAGCCTACTGGCCATTATTATGCCGGTTATCTCGATATGGCTTTATATAAAGCTGATTCCAGCCTTTGAACGGAACCTGCAAAAATTGCTAGGTACAAGTAAGTCGAAGCGTGAAAAACAATCTCGTCTAAAAGGTATGTTACTGAGTCTTATTTGTAGAACGAATGAGGAGCGGGCCTTCTATCGTTTCTCGTCTCTTATGATGAAGCAAGAGCGGGATTTTAAATTGAAGGTTTATCCATCTTTAGGATTTGCCTTTGTCGCTCCATTTCTTTTTATTTTTAATAGCATGAGAATAGAGGATATAGACTTTTCCGTGAGCATGAGTTATATAAATATTTATTTCAGTATGCTGATTATACCGACCGCTGTGTTAATGCTCAGCCACTCTGCAAAATATAAAGCAGCATGGGTCTATACAGTATTTCCACTTACGGATTATACAAATTTAAAAAAAGGAAGCTTAAAAGCATTTTTATGTAAGCTTTATCTTCCTCTGTATATCCTATTAAGTATTATTTTTTGTTTTATTTATGGGATAAGGATCATTCCCGATTTAGCAGCTGTTTTAGTGGCCAGTTGTTTGTATACGCTCGTTTGTTATAGATTCTTTGGAAGCAGTATTCCTTTTACTAAACCAATTAGTAAAATGGGGGATGGCCATAGCTTCGAAATAGTTGTCTTACTATTTTTTGCCACGCTCATGGCAGGTATCCATTATTTCATGGCCGCAAAAATTACCTATGGTTCAGTCATTTACTTAGTGGTGCTCATCCTGCTGAATTTTACAGCTTGGAGACTTACCTTCCGGCATAGAACAAACTAAATAACTAGTTTTACAGTGGCATGGACGAAAAGCTTCATGCCATTTTTTATCGTAATTAAATAAACTGAAAATATGAAAAGGACTCGTTTTTAGAATGGCGGATTAAATATTAGAATATTAAGTATAACTTACTAGTCATATGTAAAAAGAGAGTTATATAATAATAGAAAATTACTACGGGAGAAATTCATGGCTGAAGAGTTGTTTGTATATGTTGTAATGATTGTCGCTGCCGGGGTGTTAAGCCTCCTTTTAAGCCTGTTTTCATATGTAAAACTAAGAAATGCCCCTGGTGGCAGCCAGTATATGGTTGTAACCTTGCTGTCAGCTGTTTTCTCTTTTTCTTATGCGTTTGAATTGATGAGTACGACATTGAAGGAAATTAAATTTTGGTTAGGAATTGAGTATTTGGTCATGCCGTTTCTTCCTGGTTTTATTCTATTCATGTGTGTTGAGTACATCGGCCGTAAAATAAAGCGGCCGTTTTTATATGTATTGTTCGGCATCCCGCTGGTTACAGTATTTACCCATCACACAAATGAGCTTCACCATCTATATTATGCATCTGTGGGACTGCGGAAAGATACGCCTTTTCCGGTAGTGGATTTTGAATATGGCCCTTTTTTTTACGTTCATGCCCTTTATCTTTTCCTATGCCTATCGATAAGTATAGTTATTTTATTATTACAGTTAAGAAAATCACTGCTGCGATTCAGGCTTCAAATTTTGACGATGGTAGCAGGGTTGCTTATGCCGATTGTGGCAAATCATTTTTATTTAAACGATTTGAGTCCTTACGGAATTGATCTGGGCCCGGTGTCTATGAGTATTTCTTTTATTCTTCATGGTTTGGCGCTGTTTTCCTTTCAGATGTTCCACGTTGCACCGATTGCGAGGGAAAAGGTGTTTGAAAGTATGCTTGAAGGAGTTGTCGTGCTAAATCAGCATGGAGAAATTATTGACTACAACAAGGCGATGCTGGAGGTAATACCGATGCTGAACTCATTTTCCATAGGCAGGCAAATAGAAAAGATATTGTCCGAAGATCAAAAGCTTGCCGCATTAATCCGTCGTGGCGAGGAATGCGACTATGAACGGATAGAAGAGAACCGCAATACCTATTATCAAGTTCGTTTTTCTCCAGTATTAAAGAATGCAAGTAATATAGGTACCATTATTACGTTTGTTAATATAACGGAAAGAGTGGAAATGCAGAAGAAACTTCATCAGCTTGCAAGCTACGACGGCTTGACGAACATTTATAATAGAACATTTTTTATGCATCAATCAGTTAATAAACTAAAATTCATTAAACAAAAGGGAGGGTATGCTTCCTTAATAATGTTTGATATTGACCATTTTAAACAGATCAATGATACGTATGGACATGAAGCAGGGGATATCGTGCTGGCAAATGTCGCCCAACTGGCTAAGAGCAGCTTAGAACCGCAAGATATAATTGGACGCTATGGCGGGGAAGAGTTTATTATTCTTTTGCCCGGAAAGAATGTAAAGGAAGCCTCTGAACTAGCCAATATAATCAGGATTAGTATTGCTGAAAGCTTAGCACATATTCATGGCCAGACGATTTATGTGACATCCAGCTTTGGCATCTCGCCCGTCCTGCTTGCACAGTCGGATCAAAAAGAAGCAATAAAACTTGCGATCAGAAAGGCAGACCATGCACTGTATACTGCAAAGAACAACGGAAGAAATAATGTTCAGTCATTTTAAAAAGGCTTCCAAATGATAGGGAAAGCTGATAAATAATGACTGAATACTTTTTCGAGTATGTAAATCAAAAAAATTCCCGCCTCTTCAAGAGATGGGAATCTTTTTTGATTAATTAACAGCCAAAGCCGTATCTAACATATTTTCATAATCATCTTCATCATAGACCATGTTATAAATTTTCCATGTTCCATCTTCTGTTTTCTTTAAATAGGCAGTTCCTGATAAATCGATTGTCATATTAAAATTCATATCAGGCTCATTCATAGAAACCTGCACTTTTAGGTTGTCTACTTTTACTTCTGCGAAACGTTTATTTAAAGAAATAATGTGACTTTTATGCTCACCCATTTGTTTCATTGTCATGGACTCACCGGCATATTCAGGATCATCTAATAGAACGAGGCTATCAAGTGAGTAGGCTAGATAGTAACCCATTGTTGTTTCATGGTAAAGGGCTTCCAGTGCTTCAGTATCTTGCTGGTCGGAGTATAAAAACTCTTCTGTCACATTGCGGTCTACTGTTTGAATTACTGCTGTTTCATCTTCTACCGTACCGGCTTCTTGATGTAATGCCCGGTCAATCATTAATATAGCCTGGGAACGCTTCGCAAAATCATTCGGTTTAAAATTATCTCCATATCCTTTAATGATCCCAACCCCTGCTGTTTTAACAACAGCTTCAAAAGCAAAGTTGCGCTCTGTTACGTCTTTGAAAGTTTTACCTGTTGCTGAAAAATCTACAGTCGGATGGAATGCACGATAAATCATGACAGCCATTTGAGCACGAGTGATTTTATCATTCGGTTTAAATGTACCATCTACTTTCCCTGTAATAATCCCTCTGCTGCTGGCAATCTGCACATAGTCGTAATACCATTGTGAAGACTTTACATCAGGAAATGATTTTTGAATCTCTCCAGGTGTTAAATTCATTGCGTTCACTAAAATTTTTGTGAATTGTGCACGCGTGATACTATTTTCCGGTTTTAAAAGAACGGATGTATATTCATATTGTTCCCCGTCTTCTTCATAAACCCCTGTCTCTTTATAGCCATCGATAATGTCTGCGTATAAGAAGCGTTCTAATTCCTCATATGCCCCGTGGTCGTAATCGACATCATCAAGGAAATAATCATCAATCGTTTTTTCTGCTGCCAAAGCAGGTGTTGTTGCTAAAAGTCCAAACATCAAAAGTAAAGCAAATAAAATACGGATTGCCTTCAAAAATGTAACCTCTCTTCATAAAAATATATTGTACAGGAAGATATTACTCTATTTATATCAAAAAGAATATAGTGAAAAATATGGGAATATAGTTTTAATTTTTCCAGAGCAGAAAGTGTAAAAGCAATATCTATTCTTCTAAATCGAGGAGAATTTGTTTTACCTAAAGCAAATGGTTCATTCAGAATGCTTCTTTTATATTGGCAATAAATAAACTTCTTGAGAGCCTATAAGTAGGTTTAGTAAAGGGGAAATTGCATTAAAAAGGGAAGACGTTCCCTTAATAGAATCAAGCTATCATAGCCGATCCCAAAGAGAAGATCCCCCTTATGATTTATAACAGGTATTTATCAGTATAAATGTAGAGTTATATAGTACACCCATTCCACTGCTGTTTATTATTTCATCTTGTACATTAAGTATAGTAAATAAGGCGCACCAATGAGAGAAACAACTAGACCGCTTGGCATTTCACTTGGCATAATGATTGTCCTACCTATAAAGTCAGCAAGGACGAGTAGAAAGGCACCTATCATACTTGCCAGCAGCCAAACTGCTCTTGTTTTATTACCAACGATTCGGCGGGCGATATGTGGTGCGACAAGGCCAACGAAACCAATCACACCAACTATTGTAATTGTGAATGTAGTTAAGATTACTACAAATAGTAATGTAATAATTCGAATCTTTGATAAATTCACACCCATACTTTGGGCTGTATCCTCCCCGAATTGCAGCATATCTATATACCGGCTAAGCAATATCGAGGGAGCGGCTATAAGGATTAATACAAGAAGTGCCAGCTTAAAATCTAACCAGTTTGTTGCATAGGTAGAACCCGATAAAAAAACGAGTGCATTGGTAACAGTAAGCTTCGCTTTAATGGTTAGTACTTGAATAATTGATGAGCCAAATGCAGATAGACCGATACCGATCAACGTGACAAGGACAGGGTTGAACTTGGTTTTTTTTGCCATAAAATAGATAGCAACAAAAGCAAAAATTGTCCCTATTGCAATTCCGATTGGTAAAAAGGCAAGGCTCACAGAAGGTAGAGCTACAAGAAAAATCATCCCTCCTGCACCACCAAGCGAAGTTAAGCCGATTACACTTGTATCTGCTAATGGGTTACGTAATATCCCCTGTAATAATAGACCACTGATGGCAAGTAATATACCGATTAGAGCAGCTGTCAACACACGGGGTAGACGAAATTCAGTAATAATAAAAGAAGACCAATCTAATATCCACACGTCTCCATTATAAGCAATAGCTATGAATAGCAAAGCAATGAAGAGAATACTTACAACTAACAGGCTAAAGGAAAGTCTCATTGGAGTTGCAGTGTTACCCAGCTTTGACTGTCCGTTTGACATGAATTGTGCTTTTTTCCATGCTAAATACAGCAGGCATGGAGCACCAACGAGAGCAGTTAATGCGCCGACGGGAATTTCAGAATGAGGACTAATAAAACGCCCTGCAACATCGGCCCCTACGAGTAAAATAGCGCCCCACACCATAGAAAAGATAAACAAAAGACCATGCTTTTTTACGCCCAAAAGCTTGACCAAATGGGGTGCCATTAACCCAATAAAACCAATCGGCCCGACAACACTGACAACGGTACTCGCTAATATAATTGCCACTATCCATGAAATTAATTTCATGAGTGGCACATTTTGTCCAAGTGATGTTGCTAAGTCTTCGCCTAGCTGGAATAGATCCAACTGTTTTGCTAAAAGCAACGCAATCATTAGAAATAGTACAATGACCGGCCAAGCAAATTGCACACCTGACCAATCCAGCTGAACAAGGGTACCTGATCCCCATAAAAATAAGCCGCCTGTTTCATTCTCATAAAGAAGCTGGAGAGTACCTGTTAAAGAAGAAAAGAACAAGGTAATAATCATTCCGGTTAACGCCACACGAACAGGCTCCATTCGTCTGCCGGCCAGCAGTAGAATCATCAGAGCGGATATAATGGCACCAAATAGGGCGATGCCAAGGCGAAATTCGCTTAATAATGTGGGAAAGAATACAGCAAATAGCACAATAAAGAAAAATGCACCTGCATTAATGCCAAGTGTACTTGCAGATGCAAGCGGGTTTCTTGTAAGTGTTTGAAGCATGGCTCCTGCAACTGCAAGCGCCATGCCTCCAATAATCCCTATAGCAAGCCTTGGGAGCCGCAGTGTCAAAACGACATCTTGTATGCGGCCCGGAGTCCAAATTTCTGTCAGAAGCTGTGAAACTGTATAATCAGCCTGCCCTTGAATGAGGTGGATGACCGACAGTACCAGCAAAATCATTATAGAAAGAATAAAATAATTCGCTTTTTTCATAGCCTGTGTCCTTATTTACTAAGAGAGCCAGCTAAACGATCTAATACAGTTAAAGCTGAAAGAGGACCGCCGAATAACCAGGCATCCCCGCCTAAAGAGTACAGCTGATCATTTTTTACAAAGCTGAGTCCCTGCCAGACTTGGTTTGTCTCTAATGTTTGCAGGAGAGGGTCATCCTCTTGAATGACATAAATGAAGTTTGCATCTTCGAGATTTGTTAGTCCCTCCATATTTAGCGTAGAATATCCATACGCTTCAAATTGAGGTGCTTCATAAGCATTTGCTAACCCTGTTTTTTCTAAAAGTTCTGATGCCATACTGTTTTTTGTGAACACACGGAACTCAGGGGCTTCTGCGCCAGTAAACGCCTGAACAAGCGAAAACTCTTTTGTAGTCAGCTCTGCAGCAGAAACCGCTGATGCAGCTTCTTCTATTTTTGCATCTACATCTTCTTTTAATTGTTCAGCCTTTGCTTCAGTTCCTGTAGCCTTCGCGATCACATCAAGCGTTTGGAACATTTCATCATACTGTGAGAGGTTCTGTTCTTCGGCTGGGTAGGGGTTAAATAATAGAGTTGGAGCAATTTTTTCTAAGTCCGCTAAAATTCCTTCATGACGGAATGAGATTCCGATAATTAAATCAGGCTGTAAAGATGCAATTTGCTCTAGATTAGGTTCGTTACGCGTGCCAACATCTACTACAGTATTATCAAGCTTTTCGTTAATATTTACCCATTTATTAAAACCTTCTATATCTGCTACACCTACTGGCTGCATCCCTAAAGCGAGCATGTCCTCAGCATATGTGTACTCTAATACAACTACTTTTTTTGCAGCTTTCGGCAAAGTGACTTTACCATTCACACCTGAGACAGTAATAGATTCATTGTCTGTACTTTCTTTTTTATTTTTACTTGTATTAACTTCAGTATTTCCACACGCTGCCAATGCCAATACTACTAAAGCGCATAGAAACATATACAATCCTTTTTTCAACTTAAGTCCCTCCAAATAGTGGATTAGAAAAATGATAATGATTATCATTATCCTTTACAATTAGTAATATTATAATATAAAATATGTTCTGTAAATACTTAAAAAATGAGGTAAATTTTATGCGCGATATAAAAATAGATCATGTCAAAATTCAATATGATGATCATCAGATTTTTGATGACTTACAGTTGTCTATTCCTTTAGGGAAAGTGACTATTTTTCTTGGCCCAAACGGCTGCGGTAAATCTACATTATTAAAAGCAATTGCACGACTATTAAAGCCGACAGCAGGCGGGATTTATATTGATCAAGAAGACGTTCATAAGATTCCCACAAAGGTGTTAGCAAAGCAACTGGGCATATTACCTCAATCTCCAATTACACCTGAAGGCATTACTGTGTTTGATTTAGTTAAGCAAGGGCGTTTTCCGCATCATTCATTATTTTCTTCCTGGACGAAAGAAGATACAGAAATTGTAGAGCAAGCTTTGCATTTAGCAAATGTTTGGGATCTAAAGGACCGAAATGTTGATTCATTATCAGGCGGACAGCGGCAGCGCGTATGGGTAGCTATGTGTTTGGCCCAAAATACAGATATCATTTTACTAGATGAGGTTACGACGTATTTAGATATGACTCATCAAATTGAAGTGCTTGATTTAGTCTATAAATTAAATCAGGAGCAGCAAAAAACATTTATTTTAGTCTTACATGATATTAATATGGCTGTGCGTTATGCAGAGCATTTAATTGTATTAAAGGATGGGGAAGTATATGCCCAAGGAGCACCGGAAGATATTATGACAAAGCAACTGTTGTTTGATGTGTTTGAGATGGATTGTGAAGTAATTGATAATCCGTTAGATGCCACTCCGCTGATTATTCCTGCGGTATTGGGTAGAAAACCTATAGGTAAGAAAGTCAGCCCATCCGTTTTAGTGTGATAAAAGCATTTTATTTCATAGGTTGAATGAGGCGGCTGATTTTTAAGATAGCCGTCCTTTTCAATTAGAGCATTGCCTGCAAACATGAATAATGTTGATTTCTTATAAAGCATTTCGATGTAATGAGGAATGCTTTTTTATGTTGTTATAAAATCACTTCTTCATATTTTTCATTTAAAAGAATAAAAATTTATTGTAAAACGATAAATGGTGTGTTACATTCAAAGTGATCCGAAATAAGTGAGGTGCCTTTTATGAAAAGGGAAACAGTTTTTTTGAAGTTTGTTATTGTTCTTATGAGTCTTCCAGTCCTGGCAGCGTGCATATTTTTATTACCGAAGATAGCTGAGTTTTTCGCCGAACTAAACCCGGAGTTTGCTTATTTGCAATATCCCTTTTTAATTGGGTTATATATAACAGCAATCGTATTTTTCTGTGCACTGTACCATTCTTTAAAATTGTTAAGCTATATTGATAAGAACGAGGCATTTTCGGAGTTGTCGGTAAAGGCTTTAAAAAATATCAAATATTGTGCTATTACAATCGGGGCTCTATATGTAGTATTTATGCCGCTCTTATATCTCATGGCAGAGATGGATGATGCGCCGGGTATTATCGTCATTGGTATGGTTATTATTTTTGGCTGTATGGCAGTGGGGGTTTTTGCGGCTGTTTTACAAAAGCTATTAAAAAATGCCATCGATATAAAATCAGAAAATGATCTAACGGTCTGAGGTGAAATAATGGCGATTATTATTAACATTGACGTGATGCTGGCTAAAAGAAAAATGAGTGTAACAGAACTCACAGAGAAGGTTGGTATTACAATGGCCAATCTTTCTATATTGAAAAATGGAAAGGCAAAAGCAATCCGTTTCTCAACGTTGGAGGCAATTTGCAAAGCATTAGAATGCCAACCTGGAGACATTTTAGAATACAAGTCTGAAGAAGATGCATAATTTAATACATGACATTATTACATGAATAAGGAGACTTGCCTTCAGTAAAGTTGGAGGCAGGTTTTTTCTTGATTGGCGATATACAAAGCAGTTTCTCTTCTTTTCTGCCTAACTATGTATTTTCATTAAATACCTTTGAAAGCAAAGGATTATGATAAGTAAATTCCGAATATTTAGTTAATTTGTTTTAATAATCGGAGGAGAATTTTATATGACGTTACAAGTAGAGGAAGTCATCACGTTTCAAAGGACGTTTACTCAAAAAGACGTTGAGCTATTTACAAAGATTTCAGGGGATGAGGGGATTCACCACATAGCACCGGATGAACAGGAACGGCTTGTTGTTTAGGGACTGTTAACGGCGACTTTTCCAACGAAGGTAGGGGGCGGCAATAATGTACTGGGGAGGAAGATGGACTTCGAATTTTTAAGATCCATTTTTACTGGCGACCCGATTATTTGTAATACGGAAATTAAACAATATGAAAGATAAGATAGAAAGAGGACGGCGATCACAGCAGTGTTTTTATGTGATAACCAGCATGGAAAGAAAGTATGGCAGGGAAGCTTTTCGGGCATTATCCGTCAGACAGATGAGGGGAGGGGATAATATCCTATCATTCGCTCGCTTGAAAAATGATATGTTCTTATAACCACTTATCATCATAGCGGCTATATAGGACATTTTTCAACGTAAGAGCAGCACCTGATGATATTGTTATAACTTTAATAATGATTTTCTGACTTTATTAAGTAAGGACTATTTATAAGCTTATTTTACTCCCTCCTTTTATTTTTTATTAATTCCTCTTCATTTAGCGGACTAACCAAGGTTTTCGTAAAGAACCTTTTCATTTTTCAGCAAGACGGTTTATCGTTCAAGCTATACCTATAGACTTACGAATAAAATGGTAATTTATCCTGTTGTTTTATTTATGTATAATATTTACATTTATATGAGGCATAAATTATTCTCTTCATCGATAATGTTAAGCAGTCATATATTGATGTTTTTACTAATATATCGTAAAGGTTGGGATGAAGGGAAGGAAGCTTAGGATAATCGGCCCCGTCTGCCTGTGAGAGAAAAAGGTCTCAAGATTAAGAGGGGCATTAATAAAAGAAAAGGGGATATTTCATGGTAAAGAAAAGACTATATACAGTGTCACTTGCTACGGCAATTTTATTTGGATCATTTAGCGGAGCTGCCGCGGCTAAGGAAGAAACGTTCACACCACCTGTATTTGCTGCAGAAACAGTAGCACAAGTACATCAGGCATCATTTGAAGAGCAGTATAAGTTATTTAACTTAGCGGAGTTTTTTAATGATCAGCCTGGATATGAGGTCACGGCTGTTACAGTAAATCAATTTATCTTAAAAGCGAGTGTAGATACCATTATTGAGAGCTATAAAAATGATGAGAACCTCTACGCAGAAGGAAAAGAAGAATTCCTGAAAAATGAGAAACAAATTCGCGATACTTTTGGTGATAGTATCGAAATAAGAATTACGAAACAAGGTAATAGTTCGAAAAAAGAAGTGAAATACTTAAAGAAGTGGGAAATGCTATCTGCGGCTGATGAAGCAATCTTTTTCGATGTGTTTAGCCGAGGAGTAAAGCTGGAGCGTGATGGAGGGTACTTTCACGATACACTGAACCATTGGGATGAAGGCCACATCCAATTCCTCTATGAGCTTGGCGTAATTAACGGGCAATCACAGACGAAGTTCAATCCAAACGGACATATTACACGTGCACAGCTGGCTGTAATGATTTTCCGCGCTGCGGGGCTTACGTTAGATGAGTTTGAAGGCTATACGTATTATAATGATATTGAAAAACATTGGGCTGGAAAAGAAATCTCCATTCTGGATGATTACGGCCTGCTTGATATTTTTGATGATGCCGATTTCAATCCAGGCAAGCCGGCTACCCGTGAGGAAGTAGCAGCAGTCACATATGCGTTAATGCAAGGATACGGCTATGAAGCTACTGCGGCTGGAACGGCCTTTAAAGATAAAAACAATATTGACCCAATTGCCCTAGAAGGTATTGCTGCGCTTCAACAAGCGGGTATCGTAGGTGGATACGCGGATGGCACATTCAAGCCGAAAGCAAATGTAACACGTGCACAATTCGCGAAAATGTTGACGATGGCACTTTTAGAAAGCTCTGAGGAATAGATTACACATAATTATAATATGGATGATAGGAGAAAGAGGACGTCTGTTTGTATATAGAGACGTCCTCTTTGTGATAGGGATAGAGATATTTGCTAGAGAGCAGACAGGTAATGATTCTTCTGATAACTGTACGCCTCTTTCCTATTTTCCGATTAACTTTAAAAGAGCAATTTTCCCTCTTTTCTAGGGCTTTAAAAGTACCTTGATACAATCATCCTGTTTCGTGTCGAAAATTTCATATCCATGTTTAGCCTGTTCGAGAGGAAGTACGTGTGTAATAATATCACTCGGGTCTACTTTCCCTTCAGCAATCAAATTATAAATATGAGGCATATAATGGATGACAGGTGCTTGTCCGGTACGAAGAGTTACATTGCGCTGGAAAATATCACCCAGCGGGAAAGCATTGTAACGTGCCCCGTACACTCCTGTCACCTGGATAGTGCCGCCTTTTCGAACGGCCTGACTTGCTGTAACAATCGCTCCCATAGCCCCACCCTGCAGCTTTAATCCGGTTGCAAGAAACTCCATTGGTGTCATCTTGCCACTCATACCTACACAGTCAATGACAACATCGGCGCCGCCCTTTGTCATTTCTTTTAAATATTCACCACAATTTTCATGATCCTCAAAATTTACGATCTCTACATTATTTGTACGCTTCGCATGTTTCAGCCGGTAACCAATATAATCGACTGCAATCACTCTTTTTGCGCCCTTTAGCCAGGAGAATTTCTGGGCCAATAACCCGACTGGTCCACATCCAAGGACGATGACTGTATCTCCCGGTTTCACACCGGCATTGTCTACGCTCCAAAAGGCAGTTGTAGCAGCATCAGCAAGCAGCACAAGACTTTCATCCGGAACCTCGCTGTTTTCCGGAATTTTAAACGGAGTAAAATTGGCGTAGGGCACACGCATAAGCTCCGCCTGGCCACCCGGGAATCCGCCTGCTGTATCCGAATACCCGAAATAGGCGCCCATTTCTCCATTTTCGTTCGCATTGTCACATTGGCTTTCTAAATCATGGCTGCAGTACCAGCACTGCCCGCATGCGACGTTAAAAGGAATAATGACACGATCGCCTTTTTTTACCTTTGTGACATCCTTGCCGACTTCCTCTACAACTCCCATTGGTTCATGGCCGATGATATAATCTTCACCGATATTTGGAATCATTCCATGCAATAAATGCAAATCTGAACCGCAGATCGCAGTAGTCGTTAATCTAATAATAATGTCATCGGATTTTTTTATTTCTGGATCCTTCACATTTTTAACCTGAATATTTTTGATTCCTTGATAAGTGACGGCTTTCATTAAAAAATCCCTCTCTTCATCTTTATTCTTTAGGCGGGGTTGGGAACAATCCCTTTCGGTTCATGTCTTCCGGGAATAAGTCCAGGCTGGCAATATCAATAGCATTTTGGGCAGATTTTATATCGAGCTCCCTTTGCTGGTGAAGATCGTATGGTTTTAGCCATTCTTTTTTCATCATCAGCTCCGATGTCTCAAAATATAGTTCAATCATGGCATCAAGCTGCAGCTTGATTAGTTTGCGCAGTGCGGGTGAAGCAGTTTCTGTCAAAGAAATAGATAGTGTTCGAACACCTGTTTTTAGTGACAGCAAAAGCTCAAGGGCGATACCTGAATCTGTTAGTTCAGGCATATGGATAGAATTGATAGGATCTAAGTAGTCTTCCATATCCTTACCTCCGATTAATATTCCAGTTCTGATTTTTCATAGAGCTTCAGCAATGCCTGCAAGGCGGGAGCTGTTAATTTCACATTCTTGTCTAATAGTTTACGCAAGTCCTGATCAAACACGACCCCTTGTCTTAATTTGGATTTGAGTAGAGAGGTCGTCATAAAGTTAATCACTTCATGAAACTCCATCATTTCATGAAGTGCCAATTTCTTTTCGAACATATAGAGCATCTCCTTCATTTTTTCCTTACAAGGCTTCCCTATATAGAAATAATTTATGCTTTAAATAGCGCATGATTTTTTATGAGGAAGAAAAGCGATGGATTTATTTGGGAAAAGGGGAAAATATGCAGAGGAATGTGTGAAGTTTAAATAGAAAAACCCCCGAATAATGGACACATCGGAAAGTGCCATTTTCAGGGGTTTTTCTTATCTTTTGATATTCTATTCTTTTGAAGAAGCATTCTCCAGCTTGCCTGCCTGTTTACGGTTATGAAGCAGCGTAGGTAACGTCATGCCGAAGAGCACAAGAACGATACCGAAGATTTGTAGGCTTGTCAGCATTTCATGCAATACAATGACGGATGCTAAAATTGCTACAGGCAGCTCTACTGCACTTAGTATAGAGGCTACCCCCCCGCCGACTTTTGGTACGGCCACCGTAAATAAAAGGATAGGCAGGATAATACCGAACAGCCCAAGTGCCACTCCGAAGTACAGCAGTTCTGTAGTAAATAGCTTACCATTTGTTACTACTTCGGGTGCTTGGAATAAAAGGACGAGTAGCATGGAGAAAAGAGACATAATCGTCATACGCCCGATTGTAGAAATGCCTTCGACTTGCTTTGAGTTAAACTGCATGAAGCAGGCAAAGCTAAATGCTGCTGCCATGCCGAATGCCCAGCCGCGCCAGTCCAGTCCGCTCAAATCGACATCTAAGATACCAGCAGCCAGAATTGTACCGCTGATTAAAAAGACAAGAGAAATTAACTCTGGTCTTGTCGGACGGCGGCGATGGACTATACAATCCAAAAATAGTCCGATCCATGTAAATTGGAACAGCATGACAACTGCAAGTGACGCTGGCAAATAGTGAACGGATTGTCCATATACAATCCCTGTTGTCCCAGTCAATAAGCCGGAAATCATAATAATTAAAAAACCTTTACCAGATATTTTAGGTAAAGAACGTTGTGTCGCGATTAAAATAATGACAGCTAATAAAAAACCTATCACATATTGACTCGTTACTGCTTCTTCGGTCGTAAAACCATGACTCATGGCCACTTTAATCATAGTAGATAAAATTCCGTAAGAGCTTGAACCAATCACAATGAGTAGGGGATATAGTAAATTCTTGTTCATCATTGCACCTCTACCTCTCCCATAAAAAAGAAGTCACAAACAATTGTTTGGACTTATTACTACTATCATCATAACAATTCTTTCTATAATGAAAAGGACATATGTCCAAAAAGGGGTTTATTATATGAAAATAATTGAAAATCCTTCTCTTCTACACAAGAAATTAGCAGAATATGAACTGACACAAATTTTTGATGATAACAAGCAGCGTCCTTTTACGCTGCAGGCTTATATGGAAGGGGAAATCATATTACGGGAAGGGGAGGAGATGAAGCAGCTGCTCTACTTAGTTGAGGGGAGATTAAAAGCGACATCAAGTGTGGAGACAGGTAAATCACTGCTTCTTCGGTTTAATCATCCCTTGGCTCTTATTGGCGATTTAGAGCTTGTTCGTCATATACCGGTGCAATCCCAAATTACGGCCGTGACAGCGTGCCTTTTTATCGCATTGCCGTTTGATTATATTTATAAGCATGAAATGACGAATCCCGCATTTCTGCAGGAATTGTTACAACATTTGAGTTATAAACTGCAAACGCTCACAACAGCTTCCCGTGTAAACTTACTATCCTCCGTAGAAAATAGATTAGCGAGCTACTTATTATCGATTTCAACACCCGGAAATGAATTCGGGACAGAGCTGCAGACGGGTAATATTGGGGAAATGGCTGATTTACTTGGTACGACACATCGGCATTTGAACCGTATATTGCATGATTTGACGGAGAAGGGAGTTATTGATAAATCACGGAGGAATATTCGCATTATAGATTACGAAAAACTGGAGGAGATGTCGCAAGGAATTCGATATGAATGAAAAGAGAAGGATATTTTAAAGACGCCAAGCAGACGCTTTGAAAGAAGGAGGTATAAGCATTTTCCGAAATGGAGCATTCCATATCCAAACGGCAGAGGTGGTAATTCATTCTTCTAGTATTCCATGAGTACCAGGCTTGCTGCTTTTCCTTCTGATTGACTATTTTAAGCAGCTTGAAAGATTTTACAAAAAGGCAAGGCTAAATTTTCTCCCTCAAAGAAATTTCCATAAATAATATAGGGCGGGGCTAATTGCCGTATGAAGTAAATGCCCTAAGTACATATATATTCCTCGGCGGCAGGCTTCCATCGGGGCTGCCGCTGCGATTTTATAGTATCATTTCAGATCTCTTTGCTTCTTTAAACAACTTCAAGTATTCAAACGCTGTCACATAGATATAAGTAAGAAGAAAGAAATATACATCAGCTGTTTTACCAATTTATAAAAGTGGAATTCTGCTGATAAGAGTTTTTCTGTACCGCTGTAACCAAAGGTGAATTTTTGCGTCTTATTGTAAAAAGACAGGATGTAATCAGCCTTCCCTCTTACGTTGATTTCTCTATGTATTTATTGGTTCAAAAGTATTTCGCGTTGGAAAATGAAAAATGACTTATAAGTACTATTTTTTCATTATTCGTATGTCTATTCTCCTTTTGTTTGGATATTTGGGTTGTTTATTCTTCCTTTCATATTACTTTAATTAGTACATAAACCTTCAACGGGATGACTAATAAGTTGTTAGCAATAGATGCTCCATGGCTTTTAGGTAGTTTTTGAAAAAGCTCTTTAAAAATATTCAATTTCCCCTCATAAAATGCAGCATAAGCGCTTCTTTAGTCATTCATAAAATCCTAAAATTGTATTATTTTACTATTCTAATGATCGAATTTAGTATTTATACTCTTATTAATTAAGTCAAAGTAGTTTATAATGATAATAATACAGAACATATGTTCTGTTAAAGGAGGTAAAGTTAAGATGAAAATTAGAGAGATTCAAAATCCGATTTTAAAGGCTTTTTTGGCAAATGAGGAGCATCTGGAGCTTTACAAACAATATAATCAGACCCAACAAGAGCATCTCAAAACGAAAATCGATCAACATTTTTCACAATTTTACGCTCAGGTTCGTGCAGTCTCTTATTTTTCTAAAACGATCCACTTTACCGCTCTTCATTATGATAAAAAGAGAAGATTATTTGAACATAGAAATATACTGTTTCTTGATCGGCCGGCAAATGAGGGACATGAAGGCGGGGGATATAGCTCGGTATCATTAAAGGAGCTGATTGAGGATGAATCTGCGTCAACGATGTTTGAGGAAAAAATCGAAAAGGAGCTTGGTGATTTTATTCAAAATCCGGCGATTTACAATGCAATTCTTACATTAAATGAGCGGCAGAAGCAAATTTTTTACCTTTCTTTTATTAAGGAAATGTCTGATACCGAAATAGCCAAAAGGCTGCATGTATCCCAGCAGGCCATTACGAAATCTAAAAATAATGCTTTAAAGAAAGTGAGGCGAATGCTTGATGGCTGGTTATGAAAATCTAGTTGATTTTATCAGTAATATCGGCTTCCCCATTGTTGTGTCCTTATATCTTTTGCACAGAATGGAGCAAAGGGTGGAAGGGTTGGAACGTACGATACAAGAATTGGCAAGCGAATTGGCCGGCGCTAAATCTAATGGTAAGGAGTAAATAGATGAACGATTCAATTTCGCCTTTAGAGTTGCTGGAATTGCTCAGGCCGAAAATTCAGAAAGAACTCCAACAGACAGATTTACAGAATAGAGCAGACCTCGAGCAGGAAATTATTTTAAAAATCCTAGAAGATCTGAAGCTGAAAAATTTTCAGGAGTTGCCATCCTTTTTTGAGCTATTGGAGAAGGAGCGTTCTCAAAAGTAGCGGGACGTTCCTCCAGCCAGTAAATAGCCTGGGCAGTTTAGTTAATGGAATGTGTATTGAAAGCGAATAATCAAGCGGCCTGTATCAGCCGTTTATAATTTTTTCAGGAAGCAGGGCCCTATTAGGTAAAATGACAGGAAATATTCGTATTTGTTAGTACAAAGTAAGCGTAGAAAAAATAGAGGGCAGGAGTATGCTTAACTTCCTTCCCTCTGTCCAAAAAGAAATACCTCAGCCTTCTGGGCAGCTCTGCACAGTAAGGGAGGGTATGGTAATGAGGTGTACGAAATACTGACAGCTGCTTACTTATCTAGGGAAATTTATTAACGTTACGGTTACTAAAGGGGGAAGAAGTCTGAAGATAACAACCCTATTTGTAAAAAAGCTCCGAACTTTTGTTGTTCACTTGGAAAACTTGTCAAAATTGTTCCAGCAGGAGCGGTGGTTAAACTTTGGTAAATAAGTGAAAAGGCGGCATGAAAAAGCATGCCGCCTTTTTGGATAGAAAAAGATATCAGCCATTCGCTGACGCTTGTTGCTGTGATGCTAACGAATGAATTTTCGATATAATTAACGTATTGTAGATAAGGCTTTTGTCCAAGGCAGTAATTGATCCAGCATTTGATTTACTGAATCCGCTTGAACAGGTGCCGGTTTAAAGACAGTGCCGTTTTCAAAATCTGTAAATAGGGACAGCGCAGGATGTACTCGAACATCTGCTATTAACAATTCACCTAAGATACCGCGAAGGTGCTCTGCTGCACGAGCTCCGCCTACAGAACCGTAAGAGACGATACCTGCTGCTTTATTGTTCCATTCTGCACGAAGGTAATCCAGAGCATTTTTCAGCGCTCCTGTAATAGAGTGATTGTATTCCTGAACGACGAAGATAAAGCCGTCTTGCTTCGCAATGATTTCCGACCATGCCGCTGCCCCAGATGCATCAGCTCCTGGTTCACCTAAAAGCGGCAATTTATAATCTGCAATATCAATAATTGTATAGTTCGCGTCACCGCGTTTGTCTGCTAATTCTTTTACCCACGCTGCTACTTGTGGACTTACACGTCCTTCACGAGTTGAGCCAATGATAATACCTATGTTCAATTGTTCCATTTTATCTACCTCCGGATTATTTGTTTCTGTTCCAAAAAGTTTATTAAAAAAGCCCATCTTTTTACTCCCTTACAAATATTCTTTTTCAAATTCCCGTGTACTTCTTACCGTATCGATTGGGCGCACCATGCTTTCGATTTGTTCGCGTTTTGCTTCAAGGAAAGGTGGCAATGATAGGATTTCTCCAACTGTTTCATAAGGCTCATCTCCCATGAAACCTGGACCATCTGTTGCCCATTCAAACAAAATACCTGGTGCTACACGTGCATAAAGGGATTCAAAGAAGAAGCGGTCTACGTAACCGGATGTATTGAATCCAAAGCCCTGCATACGCTCGATCCACTTATGCAATACATCTGTATCATGTACACGGAAAGCAGCATGATGTACTGTGCCGAAGCCTTGGCGGCCAACTGGAAGGATAGTATTATGCTCAACAATTACTTGAGCTCCATTTCCTCCTTCTCCCATTTCGAATAGATGGAGAGAGCCTTCCTGTGCAATTTCCTGCATCTCCATTACTTTTTCTAAGACTTCTTTAAAATAATCAAATTGTGCGATACGAACATGAATCGGTCCTAATCCTGTAATCGCAAATTCGAGTGGCACAGGTCCTTTTTGCCAAGGTGTGCCAGATGCTACACCGTTATTGTACTCATCTGAAATGAGCATATATTGCTGATTATCAAAATCAACAAATGAGAGTGTGTTTTTGCCAAATAACTCTTTAATTCCGGTATGTTCTACCTTATATTTATCAAAACGTTTTACCCAATATTCCAGTGCAGCGTCTGTCGGTACACGGAAAGCTGTTTTGTAAATTTCATTTGTACCATGAGAACCTTTCGGAATGCCCGGAAAATCGAAGAACGTCATATCTGTCCCGGCTGAGCCTTTGTCATCTGCAAAAAACAAATGATATGTTTGAATGTCATCTTGGTTCACCGTTTTCTTTACAAGACGCATGCCTAGAATATAAGTGAAAAATTCATAATTTTTTTCAGCGCTGCTCGTAATGGCAGTAACATGGTGAATGCCTTTTAAATGATCCATAGTTTTAGCTCCTTTACATTTATCTCGATTTCGAGGTAAATGTGTAAAATTTTTTATAATACAAAGAAATTTAATTAACGATTATTGTGAAACGAGATATTATCTCAAAAAGATATATCTCGAATTCGAGATAATAATACCATGGACGTTTGCTATCCGTCAACTATAATACTTAAAACTGAAAAGTAACGATTTTCTTCGTTTCTTGCAGGACACGAAAAAGAAAACGTGTCCTGCCCAGCTGAGAGATGTGAATGTCAGCGAGTAGCCGAATTCTGTTAATTAAAGTCTATATCAATACGGCGTTTTTTCTTTTTTGACGTCTTTACCATTCTGACCTCTAAAACACCATTTTTATACACCGCTTTTATATTTTCCCCGGAAACAGGACTAGGCAAAGTGACTGTTCGATGGAAACTGCCTGAATAACGTTCCTGACGATACATGCTTTCTTTTTTTACTTCATGCATTGTATGAATGGTGCCGCCGATGCTCAGCAGTTCATCTTCCACATGAATATGCAAATCTTCCTTATTTTCTATTCCGGGAAGATCGCAGATGGCAATAACTTCCGTATCCGATTCATGGATATCAATATTGATCTGATGGAAAGGACTGTTCTCCCAATTGAAAGCAACTGGTAATGTAGAAAATAAACGTTCAAATTCTTTTCTTATATTAGCTAATTGTCTAAACGGGTCGTACGGAACTAAAGACATACTATCAGCCTCCGATTTTTTTTACAATTTATTGTATGTCCTTGTTCTTGTCCAATAGCCGGATAAATGTCTCCCTGCTTACTATGCAAAAGGCTGAGTCTCTTTTGATGTTTTTTACAACCGTATGGAGTGCCGGAGATTTAAGTAATGCAGTTCGGCTGTATTTTAACGGCCTTTACAATATGGTTTACAGGAAATAAAGGTAAGAGAGGGAATCTTTAATGTATGAAAAATGCCGCGTTCTTCCTCAAAATAAAAGGAAGAGCGCGGCACTGCTATAACAGAAAAGCTTTTCCAGGAGCTATTATTCCGATGCAAGCTCACTCTCTGTTACCCATTTATGGTTTGTTACTTTTTCTCCATTTGCTGAAGTGTAGTCAACCATGTATACAGTTGTTTTTTCTGCCGAGTCAATCACAGCATGTGCTCCTTCCATGCCTTCCATATGATCTGCCTGCAGTGTCACTTCAGTGCCTGGTTTAAGAGGAGCATCGCCGGGATTTTCAAGCTCTTCATGTATAACCCACTTGTGATTCTCCATTTTTTCCCCAGAAACCGTAGAAGTATATGATACAGCGTAGACTGTTGTATCATAAGCACCGACGATTGTCGCTTCTACATCATTCATACCTTCCATATGATCTGCGTGCATGATTGCTTTACTGCCTATTGGATAAGCAGGGTTGGTTGCCTCTGCCAGACCTTCTGGTACTTCCCCGGACCCTGAATGATCCATAGTGGAATGCTCCATATCCGAATGACCACTTTTCTGCTGTTCACTTTGCTCATCAGCCGCTGTGGGCTCTTTTTCTTTCTCTTCCTCACCACAGGCAGCAAGTGTAAAGGCTAAGGTGAATGTTAGAAATCCCAATGCTGCTTTTTTCTTCATAGTTTTCCCTCCTCAATTAGGCGTTACACTCTATATATTAGCCATTATGTTTGCAAATACTGTGCAGAAAATAATTGAAGGAAATACACCTTTTACGTTCACCTATTAGTGGTTTTCCTATATTCCCCAATACATGATAGTATCTAGAATGCCGAATAAAATAATAAGTATACCTGCAACCTTTTGGACAGCTTTCCCGATAGCCATGCTTTTTTGCATAATACTCTTCCTTTTCTTGAATTGTGCCAGCAGCCACAATATCAAAAGCAGCGGAAGAGAGGTAGCGATAGCAAAAATACCCGGCAGTACGAGACCCGCTGGGGAGGAAATGACTAGGGGCATGAGCCATACAAAATAAAGAACAAACATCGTTGGGCAAAATGCGATAGAAAAACAGATCCCAAGCAAAAACGAATTAGCTTTTCCTTTATTTGTGAAGTATTTTTCAAAAACTGAAAAACTAGTTAGAAATCTAAGTTTTATAAACCCAAGCATAACAAGACCTGTAAGAATAAGAAGCGGTCCAATCGCTTTACGAAATAGGGGGAAATAGGCAGTAATTACCGTTTCAAAAGCTTGTCCGAACATCCAGGCAAAAAAGCCAATTAGACTATAGGTAATCACTTTTCCTAAAAGAAAGGCGAGTACCTCCCCCTTTATTTCCTTCAACTGAACTGTTCGGCTTCCGTAAAGTGTAATGGTGCTAATATTTCCCGTTAACTGGCAAGGTGCCATAGAACCGATCAACCCTAGAAGAAAGGCAGAGATTAAGGGAGAATGATTAAAATTATGTAAGTATACGGATAAAGGGTTACTCACCAATTGGCTGAATTCGGATAATAGGCTGTACATAGCAATTCCTTTCGTATTGACTAGCGAGTAGATATTATTTAAAACTCATAAAATACATGGCAAGAGGGGGAGCATTTATCTATGACCATTTATAACCGATTCCCCAAACGGTTTTAATGAACTTTTCCATCGGAAAGCCAGCCTTCCGCAATTTTTCCCGTAGATTCCGAATGTGGGAATCTACTGTACGTATATCGATAAATGCATCAAATTCCCAGGCAATATTCATAAGTTCCTCCCTTGTGAATGTCTTTAATGGACGAGATAATAAGGCTTCAATAATTAGAAATTCTTTTAATGTCAGCTGGGCGGTGGATTTCTGATGGTGAAGGGAAAACGTTTCTTTATTCAGTTCGAAATCTTCGTATAGTAGTTTCTCGTCCTGCGGCTGCATGAGACCACTGCGTCTTAACAGAGCATTGACTCTCGCTACCAGCTCTTCTTCATCAAACGGCTTGGTGATATAATCATCGGCTCCTGTGTTTAGTCCCTTAACCAAATCAGCCTTTTCGGCCCTTGCTGTCAGCATGATAATAGGAACAGCAGAAAATTCCCGAATTTTTTTGCATGTCTCCCATCCATCCATGATTGGCATCATCAAATCTAAAATAATGAGGTGGACGACCTGTTTTTGCAAGACGCTGATGGCATCCTGGCCGTTTGTCTTTTTGATGCATCTAAAACCAGTCGGGGTGAGGAAGAGCTCTATTAAATCCAGCATCCGCTGTTCATCATCTACTAATAGAATAGTTTTCATTATTCATAACACTCTCCTTACAACGTAATAGTGAAGGTGCTACCCCGTCCCAGTGTACTGCTTACTTGTATTTCCCCACCGTGTGCCTCTACTAATTCCTTTACCACGGATAAACCGATACCAGAGCCGCCGAGAGAACGTGACCGCGACTTTTCGACCCGATATAACTTATCGAATATAAAGGGGATTTCATCAGGTGGGATACCGATCCCCTGATCTGTAATAGCGATAATGGTGTTGTTTCCTTTTTGTAAAACAGCTACGGTTACCTCAGTATGGACAGGAGAATATTTTTTTGCATTATCCAGCAAGTTTAATACAATTTGTTCAAGACGTAAGGGGTCGGCGTAAATTTGGAAGTCCGTTGGGCATTTTAACGCAACAGTCATATCCTTCAGCTGGAAAGAGGGACGGATAAGGTTCAAAATATTTAGGAAGTATGCCTTTGCCCAAAAGGTTTCCTGCATAATAGAAAATGAGTTTTCATCCATTTTGGCTAAATCCAGCAGGTTCTTCACCAATTCCTTCATCCGCTCTGACTCTTCCGTCAGAATGCTCAAGTAATGCTTTCTTTCATCCTCGCTAATATCGCTTCTGGAAGCTACTTTTGTATAGCCGATTAGGTAGGTTAATGGCGTGCTCAGCTCATGGGCGACGGAAGCCAGAAATTCATTACGCTCTTTTTTCAGACGGGCTAAATCATTTGCAAGTGTCTGTATGGCGGACGAAAGCTCCCCTAATTCATCGTGTTTAAGCTTTGGCAATTCAACCTGGAAGTCCCCCTTATTGATCTTTTCTGTTGCTTCTTTCATACGAATAAGCGGTCGTGTTAAAAACCTGGATAATGCGAGATAAGCAAGGAATAACACAAATATACTCGTAATCCCGGCAATACCGAAGTGAAAGTTCAACTGTTCTACCAAGCGTTCAATCGGATAGGTGCTTTGAAACATAACGACATAGCCCTGCTGCCCGTTGGATTGTAAAGTAAACGGATGCGCGCTGATAAGGTAGGGGGTCTCCCTCCAATCGGCATTCAATATTTCATCTTTTTTCAGAAAAGCTTTCGGCAAAACAGATGTAAGGGCCTGTACAAGGGTCGGGTTTTTCTCAGAAGACTTCATTACATTTCCCTTGTTGTCTGTAATGATTACTTCCCGGTCTGTATTGGCTTCCATTAAAACAATATGGTCCATTGTAGCATCTGAATAGTGTTCAACGAGTACATTTCTATGATTGGCGCCGTTTGCCAACAATCGTTCGAATTCTTCATTGATTTTAGTAGTAAGAATGCTCTGGTGTAAATAGAGCATGAGAAAGGCCTCCATAATGAACACCGTAAGGAAAAAGTAGACAGCTAGCTTTGTTGACATCCGCTTCATCAAAAAAAGACACCTCTTTCAACTGTTAGTATAAAAAATATTTATGAAAAAAATATGCAGATCATCGGGCTAAATGGAATATAAGAAAGCTATGGAAATAGTTTCTTATTCATTGTACCTATTTCTTGGTAGCAATGAAAAACTAAAGAGTGTTTATTCTATAGGCATAGAAGGCTTTTGCGAGGGTAGCTTTGTCCGTTAGACCGCGGCAAGCTAGATAGTTTTAATGTAGTAGGGGCTAATCATCTGGATAAAGGAATATTTTGTAAGTTATCATAAGAGTAAATAAGGAAAGGGAGGCTACAAAATGATTCGCATGCTCAATAAACAGGATGCCGAGGCATATCAAACGATAAGGCTTGAGGCACTGCGTGTAAACCCAGAGGCATTTGGGTCTACTTATGAGAGAGAGGCGGCTTTTACAGTAGAGGAAATAGGCCGGCGAATAGCGCCGGAGGCAGGGAAATTCACGTTAGGGGCTTTTGAAGAAGACAGGTTGATAGGAATCGTAACCTTCGTTCGAGATAATGGGCCGAAGACAAAGCATAAAGCAAATCTATACGGTATGTACGTATCCGCAGAGTGTAGAGGAAAGGGAATCGGCGGCAAGCTTCTTGATACCCTTATAAAAGAAGCGCGGCAGCTTGATGGTGTTGAGCAGATTACTCTTACAGTTGTTCAGGATAATGAAAGAGCGAAGGCACTATATGTTACTAGTGGTTTTGTAGTATTCGGCATAGAAAAGAATGCTTTAAAGGTAGAGGAAATATATTACGATGAGGCATGGATGGTATATTTCTTATAATGAAGTGGGCAAGAGTGACTTGGACAAAAGACGTGTACATGAGAAAATAATTGCCCCTGTTTATCAGAGTATTCTGGTCAGCAGGGGCTTTTCCTGTTAGGTTGCCTAGTATCCGCTATTAGAATTCTGAAATTCAACCCATACTCTTAATTATAAAACATTGGAAGAGGGATGTTTCGGATGGAAAAGATATTAGAGCTGATGAAACTCGGACAACGGCTAAAGGAGGAACTGCGGCATAGCTGGCTTCCTACCGGGCGGCGGGAAAGTGTGGCTGAACATACGTGGAGCGTTGCGCTTATGGCGATAGCCCTGGAGCCATATCTTTCAAAAGAGGTGAAGATGGAGCGGCTGTTAAAGATGGTGGTCATTCATGATTTGGTGGAAGCGTATGCAAAAGACGTTCCACTTTTCTATACAATCGATGATCAGGAAGCAAGAGCAGTAAAATATGAAAATGAAAGTAAAGCAATCAAGCAAATTCGAGATCTGCTTGGCGGGAATGGCGGGCAGGAACTTTATGATATATGGATGGAGTTTGAACAAAAGGAAACATATGAAGCAAGGATAGTATATGCACTTGATAAGCTGGAAGCTCAGATTCAGCAAAACGAAGCAGATATCCGTACGTGGCTGCCGATTGAGCACGAGATGGTATTCATGCTTGGCCAGTATACAGCTTTTGATCCAGCGCTTGATGAACTGCGAAAACAAGTCGAGGCTGAAGGAGAGAAAAAGCTGGAAGCAGCAAATATTAATACGAATATACTTAAGAATCCAAAAGAACAAAGAGAGTAAGAAGTAATTATATGATAGTGGATTCGAAAGGTATCATTTTGCTTATTTAACAGGAGCGAGGAGACTGAAGCGGTCTTTAAATGGGAAAAGAATTAAAAGGGGGTGAGATGATGGCAATAGTTCGTCATGCAATGTTTCCGTATTTTCAAAAATATATTAAGCTGCTGCCGGCTGCCTATACAGATCATACGCTGCTTGCCGATCCTTTTTTGTTAGAGGAGGACAGAGAGCGGCACCTGAAAATTTACTATACACCTTTTGAATATGTGAACCCAGCAGCAAAAATTATTATTGCCGGTATTACGCCGGGCCTTCATCAGATGAAACGTGCTTATTCTACGGCTATGGAGACTTCCGGCACGTATGAAGAGGTATTGAGAACGGTGAAAAGGGAATCGAGCTTCCACGGTACGATGAGAAAAAACCTTGTAGCGATGATGGACGAATTGAAAATTGCTGATCACCTGGGAATAGAAACATGCAGCCAGCTTTTTAGTACGTATCATCATCTGCTGCACAGTACCTCGATTCTGCCTCATGCCGTATTTTATAAAGGGCGAAACTACAATGGAAGCACGCCAAAAATCATGAAAACGCCGTTACTCAGGAAATATGCAGAAAATTATTTCCCAGGGAACGTTGAAGGGATTCAGGAGACACTTATCGTTCCGCTTGGTGTAAATGTTCAAGCTGTCCTAGGAGAATTGATAGAAAAAGGACTGATACCTAAACACCGTCTACTACGAGGTTTCCCCCATCCTTCTGGAGGCAACGGACACCGCATCCGGCAATTTGAAGAGCATAAAGAACAAATGATGGAAGAGATAAGAGAGTTTTTTAGCTCCATCCCTATAAAAAGATAGATAAACATGAGGAAATCCATGCTTCAGAGTGAAGACAAAGTCTTTTTACGACTTTGTCTTCAGGTAATTTTAGAGTAGAAGGCAAAAAGAAAGCTCACCTAGCCTGTCTTGAAAACGTTTGCTAGAAGACGCAGTTTTGCGATAAAAGTGCGGCGTCAGGAGCAAAGGTGCATAGACGAGCGAGGCAAGCAAAGCGAGATGAAAGCGTTTGTCAACAGGCTGTTTTAATCCTCTGTTTTATGAAGATAAGAGTCGGTGGAAAAGGATTCCTGATAAGTTTGTTCAGCTTGGCTGCCTTCGCGCTTTCGATATTCGATAGACAATACATAAATGACAAAGCAAATAAACAATGTCATACCCCAGAAGTAGCCTTTTAAATATAATTCCCATGTAGTGTTGTAGACAGATACCATTCCCCATCCGATGGCAAGTAAGGAAGAAGTCCATCCTCCAACTATATAGGCAGAACCGATCTGCTTACCATCTTCACGGTCAAAGGAAAATTTAATCGCAAAGAAGATAGAAAAGCCAGCCCACAAAATTACCATTATATAATAGCCTTTCTCCATACGTACCCAGTCGGAGTTGAGAACGCCCACCACGAAAAAGCTTACCGATACAATGAGGGCGAGCCAAGAGATAAGATATAAGCGGTTTTGCATGTGATTTCCTCCATTTTGTTATTTATTCTCCCATTACTGAAAATGATGCTTTCTCCTTTCAAGTAGTGTAAGAATACATTATATTCAAGAAATTACATTAAATTATACATATCATACCACATGCAATATAACACTCAAAGGTATTTATTTAAGCGGTTTCCTACTAAAAAATGAAACAGCGAACAAAAGGCAGAAAGTACTGTTTTACAAATAGAATTTACGGGGAATAGAGTTGCTACCTGCAAAAAACAACGAAAATCAAGGCTGATTTTACTAGATAAATAGACCCTTTTTGATAGATTTTCGTTTATTTTGAAAATTGCAGGGAACAGGATTAGGGAGTCATTTAATACCTTGAGGAGGAATAGATGCATGTTTGAACATCGTAAAGGATTACAGTTTGAAGTAAAAGTAGAACGACCAGATCCAATGTTAGCCAGACAAATTCAAGAAGTGTTGGGCGGACAATTTGGTGAGATGAGTGTAATGATGCAATACCTATTTCAAGGATGGAATTGCCGCGGAGAAGAGAAGTACAAGGATATGCTGATGGCAATTGGGACGGAAGAAATAGGACACGTAGAAATGTTGTGTTCTTTAATTTCCCAATTGCTGGATGGAGCAACTCCAAGTGCTCAGGACGAGGCGGCTAAAAACCCAACAATGGCAGCGATCATGGGAGGCGTGAACCCACAACACTTGATCGTAAGTGGTCTGGGCGCTACACCAAAGGACTCTAACGGTGTGCCTTGGAATGCCGGCTACATTATTGCGAGCGGGAACTTGCTTGCCGATTTCCGTGCAAATTTAAATGCAGAATCTCAAGGGCGACTACAGGTTGCTAGACTTTATCATATGACTTCTGACGAAGGAGTACGAAAAGTATTCCGGAAAATGTTGGCTCGTGACCGTTATCACCAATATCAATGGATGGCGGCTATTAAAGAGCTAGAGGAGAAAAAAGGAGTTGTAGTACCAGCCAGCTTCACACCAGAGGATGAGCTGGAAGCACAGCCTCATGCGTATGAGTTTTATAACTTAGAGGAAGGAAATGGAGCAAAGAATGGTCTATGGGCAGAAGGTATGGCACCGGATGGAACAGGTGAATTTGTATTCCTAGATAATCCGGAGCCAATGGGACAAGCCCCAAAACCGGCAGTACCTCCAACTTCCCTTCATAACGATATCGATATGCCATAAGCCACGTGACTGTATTTGGCCTGTAAGTAAATGTCTACTTATAGGCTTTTCATTTAATAAAGAATGAGAAAGGATGCGTGCATAATGAAACAAAAAATACTATTTATCTCAGACCACGGCGATCCCCTTATGCCGCTCGGAAGCAAGCAGGCAGGTGGCCAAAATAACTATGTAAAACATTTAGCCTTATCTTTAGATAAACTCGGCTATACAGTTGATGTCATTACACATTGGTGTAATCAAGATGCACCGGCTGTGGAAGCAATCGGTGATCATGGAAAAGTATATCGCTTCAATGCAGGTAGACCAGGCTTAGTAGAGAAGGATGAAATGTTCGGTATACTACCTGCCTTCTATGCAGAAATTAAAGAGAAAATAGATCTCGAATCCTATGACGTCATCCATACTCATTATTGGTTATCCGGTGTGCTTGGTCTTATGTTACAAAAGGAGTATGGAATTTACTGGGTGCATACAAACCATTCCTTAGCCATTGCCAAAGAGCAGGGTACAGGTAAGATAGATCCGAAACGTAAGCATTATGAAGAACGCATAATGCAGCATGCGGATATCGTATTAGCAACAACACCGACAGAGAAAGAGCTAATTGCTAAATTCACAAAAAATGTGAGTGATATATCTGTTGTACCAATCGGCGTTTCACCAACATATCTTACACCTCCACCCACAGCAGGCAATGCTAATTTTCCATATTACTTCTATGCTGGGCGGCTTGAAGCATCAAAAGGAATCTTTGATTTATTAGCGGCCTTCCGACAACTGCTTACAACACATGGTAACCAAGAAAATGTAAGACTTTTAATTGCAGGCGGCTGTTCGGAAACAGTCGATATGAAAAACCTTCTACCAAAGGATCCAAAGCTACTGGCAGCATTAGAAGGAATAGAGGATCGTGTTTATTTCCTAGGCCCGAAAAAGGAAAAAGAATTGAAAGTATTGTATGCAAATGCGATTGCTACAATTATGCCTTCCCACTATGAATCATTTGGTATGGTAGCAGCTGAGGCGCAAGCTTGTGGATGCCCGGTTATTGCCAGCGAGGTTGGTGGTTTAAAAGACGTAGTGAAGCCCGGTGTAACAGGATTGCACTTCCCAAAATCTCATGCTAAAAAATTAAGTGAAGGAATGGCATACTTCCTATCAAAACGCGACCAGCTTGCCAATATGAGAAGACAGGCAAAGGAACATGCTAAAAATGAGTTCAACTGGGCAAAAATTGCTGCTAAAGTAAATAAGCTATATAAAGGAGCAGGCTCTTATGTATCAACCCCTTAAACCATATGTCCTGGCGACTGATCTGGACAATACGATTGTCAGTCCGGATGTCCCGCATCAGGACTTATGGGAATACTTTCAGGATAATTTACCCTCTTTAATCTATATTACGGGCCGTCATTTTTCTTCTGCTAAGCAGTTGATTGAAACAGAAGGGCTGCCAATTCCAGATGTGCTTGTTTGTGATGTCGGTGCGTCTATCTATGTCGGGCCTGAATTTGAGCTTGATGAAAAATGGGCAGACCAGCTGCGGCTAGCTGACTTCCCTGACGTACATGAGCTGGCAATAGAACTGGGCTTGATATCCCAGGACCTGCCCACAAAATGGCGGTTAGCTTATTTTGCCACACCCGCTCAGGCAGAAAAATTAGCAGCGGCTATTAAAACGAATCGGCTAAACGTGAATATGATTTACAGCGGTGGAAGGGATTTAGATATTCTTCCGATAGAGGTAGATAAAGGGAAAGCGTTACAGTATATACTGGATGCCTGTAAACACACTTCCACTGTTATTGTGTCAGGAGATTCAGAGAATGATTTAAGTTTATTCCATTTAGGCTATCCTGCAATCGGTGTAGGAAATGCATGTGAAAGCATACAGGCTATGCAGCACCTTTCTCATGTTTATCTTGCAGAAAACCACGCTGCCAGAGGAGTAAAGGAAGTTTGGGAAAAAATTATGAACGAAAAGGAACAGGATTCAAAAATTTCCCTCTAACAAGTAGTATAACAATTGGCTGGAGGGAAGTTTTTATCCGTATCATTTATTTAACAAAACAGCGGTCATTCACTAAAAACTAGAGTTGTTCAACCAATGTCCCAAAAGAGGGAAAACATCCTGCAGGACAATTCTATACAACAATCTATATTGTTGCACAATAAATGGTTCCCATCCAAGCCGATGCTAAAAATTTGTTTAGTATCGGTTTTTTGCCTTGTATAAAAAGAAAAGGGTTAACTCTGAGGTGCTTGATTATATAGCCTTTGCCTGTTTTATTTACCTTAGGAAAAAGCCATCCTTTAAATGAACAACATGAATGGCAATGGAAAATGAAGGCAAGAATAATAAATGAAGAGGTTTTGTATAATGAAGGAAAGTAAGCTTCTTGTCATTTATTATATAGTCCGGGCAGCTGACCGTAAGCTATCACCGGATAAGCCAGAAGCCAAACAATTTCCAGGATGGTAAAGGTGATGAAAGATAAAACTAATTGGCTTAAGCTGTATGATTGCACTGCTAAATATTTTGGATGGTGTGGCCACTTATTATGGGTTAACACATTCACTGATTAAAGAAGCAAACCCAATCATGGATTTGTTATGGAAGAGTAACTCATCTTTATTTCTACTAACAAAAATTGCTTTATCAGCATTTCTTCTCTATATTTCCTACCGGGTATTTACAAAAAGCGGAACAGCCTTCAGAAGGTTATATACTTATTTGCTTGCAGGCGTAGCCAGTCTATACGCGGGTATATTTATCCTGCATACTATATGGATTATGGCTATCTGAAGGACGGCCTGTCTATAATAAGAAGGGCGGCCGACATGGACCGCCATTCTCTTTTGCTAACGATCGGATTTATTTTGGTTATTATTCTGCTTGTAGGCCGAATTGTTATTATTTTGGTAATTCGGGTTGGAATTAAAATTTGTATCGGAAAACTCATCTTCCTCAGCGAACTCTGTTTGGTAGTTGGCCCCTCTATATGTCGAATTAGTGCTGGCATTAGAAGCTTCTGCCTCCGCTAACGGTTTAGCTAGCAGCGGGATACAGACAAGACCGGCAATCCCTACAATTCCATAAATAATGCGGGAAAGAGCGGAATCTGTTCCTCCAAATAACGTGGCAACTAAATCAAATTGGAAAAAACCGATAAGTCCCCAGTTCACTGCACCGATAATCGCAATAACTAAAGCTGTTCTATATAATGATCCCATATTGACACCTCCTTTGTTTTTCAGGCAAATAAGCCTTCCCTTTAAATTGCCCATTTTTCCGAAAATCATGGATGAATGAAGAGAATTTTTTTGTACATAAAACAAGGCGGTATGATTCACCATATCTTTTCAACAAAGATTTTGCATGGGCTGACTAAAAAAGGATGGAAGAAGGAGCATGTAGGAAATTACTATAAGGCAATTACCTGCAAAGGAAGGAAGGCAATTTTGAAGAAAATACCGTGGAAGTGGTGCTTCTTTAGGGGAAGTTTAATAAGAAACAGGACTGCCCGGAAGGTAATTACTTTCCAGGCCGCCACTGCTAAAAGCTAAGCTTTTTTGGCTATAGTAACATTCAGCCAGCCAAAAAGGATTGTCAGTATAGGACTCAATAGGCAGAAAAAGGCGAATGGTAAATAGTCCAGAACGGGTACCTTAAGCATGGAGGTGATAAATAGACCGCAGACACTCCACGGAACGAGCGGGTTAATGACAGTTCCCGCGTCCTCCATAACCCGGCTGAGGCTTTTTGGCTGCAGTCCCATTTCATCATATTTTGATTTGAATGCTTCTCCTGTAAGCAGAATGGATAAATACTGCTCACCGACGAGTAAATTAATACCAATAGCAGTGAAAGCTGTACCGGTAATTAAGGAACCGATTGATGATAACAGCTCTTCAACTTTAGCCAACAGTGCCTGAACAATTCCGAGGGCAAATAGCAGTCCTCCCATGCTTAAGCTTAATAGGACAAGCATAATTGTAAAGAACATACTGCTGATACCACCTCTTGTTAACAAAGAATCGATTACTTCTACTCCTGTTTTTGCAACATACCCGTCATAAAGGATAGAGAAGTATTCGGGAAGTGATAGCGACATATGAAGCGTTGATAGGGCGAGCGCCACAATAGAGCTAACAGTTAATGTCAAGAAGGCTGGAACCTTAAACAATGTACATACAATCAATACAATAAGTGGAATAATAGCGTACCAGTGAACCATCTGTAACTTTATCAGCATGTCTTTATAAGAAGTAATGACATCTGTATCCAATGTTTGGATGGAAGGTGACAGTACAGAATAAAGAATGGCGCTGATGAAAAAGGCAGGAATCGTTGTCCAGCTCATATTTTTTATATGATCAAATAAATCGATTCCTACAATACTTGCTGCTAAATTAGTAGTGTCCGAGAGAGGGGACATTTTATCCCCGAAGAAGGCACCTGATACAATAGCCCCTGCTGTCAGGGCAAGAGAAGCATCAATAGCTCCGGCAATACTAATAAAGGCAAGGCCTAATGTGGCAACAGTAGTCAGTGAACTGCCGATTGCCGTACCGATGATGGCAGTTGTGACAAATACAATCGTATAAAAGAAGCTTGCACCGACAATCGACAGTCCCATATATAACAAGGTTGGGATAGTACCACCTACAATCCAGCTGCTGATCAATATGCCAATCAGCAGGAAAATATAGATAGCGCCGATTCCTGCCTGCGCACCAGCGAGCATGCTCTCCTCAAGCTTTTTAAACGGAATACGCTTCAGCAAGCCGTAAAAAAGCAAAAGCATAATGGAGCAGACAATAGGGATATGCGGTGTAGCCCCGAATTTACCGATAGAAATTGAGATAGAGAATATGACGATTAATACAATAAAAAGAGCCTCTACAAAAGAGGGGCGTGTTTTTGCTTCAATAGAAAACATATGATGGCTCCTAGATGATAAAAATTTTGATTCAGCGCTTCAACTCGCGAAAGCATATTGTCATTGTAACATTCCTGGTGGATAAGTCAATAGTGTGAAAATTGAAGAAAACAACGGGGAATAAAATTTTTAATTAAAGGAACATTCTTGTAGAAGTATAGAGTGGTTCTCCTTTATTTCTTCGAATCTTTTTAAAGGGGCTGTTTCAGCGGAAAGGGAATAGCCAAAAATTGTGGGATTTCAGGCTATTTCCCTTTTGGTAACTAATTTCATCTGTAAAAGCGTATCAACAAGCTGTTCTTAAGAGAAAAGGGATGTCACAATGTACCCTGTCAGCCGAATCTCTTTATCCGACTAATATATTCTCCTTCATTTTCTCCTCTATTTCATGTAGTAATTCCTCAGCTGTTTCGGCTGTTACAACTTCACTGTTTACAATAGCGAAAAGACAGGAATCACATGTTTCACAGTTAGATGTACAGCCTGCTTCCTCAATGATGATATCTTCCCTGCCTATTAATTCGTCATAGGCATCGGCGCTTCCGAAGGAAAGGTTGGAAATACAGAATTCCACGTGGTGTTTAAGTGGTCTATCTTTACGTTTAAATAGTGATTTGAACATTACATGGGCTCCTTAATTTTTCTTATATTGTACTCATTTTTTTAGGACTAGTGCAATTGCCCCTTTGACTGATTGAGAAATAGTAAAGAAAAAAAGCGAGTGCTGAAATGATGGAAAACTCGGTGATGAGCGAGAAATGACTGCATAAGGTAATAGTAAGAGTACAAAAAGATGTAAATAGGAGGGGGCGTGGATTTTCTTTGGTGATAGAAAAAAGGACACGGCCCCCTAAAAAGGAGTGCCGCGCCCTGATTTTACATACGTCGCCGCATAACATCTATATCATCAAGATGGTTACGGGCCTCTTGATCTGCCTGTTGTTTTAATTCATATTCTGATTGCTGCCCCACTATGGTATCTAAAGGGGCTAAGTGCTCCGATGTATCCTTTCGCGCGTAGATGATGGAAGCACCTTGGGAAAGTTCGTGACTCAAGTAAGAAATCTCTTCCTCCGTCAAATCAATTTGGCGTAATGTTTCGGTTACTGCATCTTCCCCTGTAAAGAATGACTTGAACTTATCTATCCAGTTGCCAGCTTCATGTGTATGGATGTCGGAATCTGCTTTGAGGTTTTCAAACGTACTGACATCCTTGGAGAAAATGTGAATATCTCGTTCGGAAAAACCTTCTGCTTTAAGGGTTTCTAATTTATAGAAGAAATCTTCATGGCCATTCGCTACTTCAATGCGGTAATTTTTGTCCACTGTATTCACTCCTTCTAATACGTATTAATAATTTCTTTCCCGTTCTTCTTGTACTGGAAACGCAGTAAGGGATATGTAATGTAACTGTAAAGAGAAGTAGAAGATCGGGATAAGTAATGCAGCAGCAGAAATGAGGTGAAAGAATGCACGCATTTTTACTTGAAATGAAGCAGATTGATATAGCGATTCACCATTTTTTAACAGACTACGGTTATCTTGTTTATATCCTTTTATTCGTGTTAATTTATTGTAAGACAGCATTTATCGTGCTGACATTCCTGCCTGGAGATGCCACTGTCTTTGTAAGCGGCGCACTTGTAGCCTTAGGCGAATTAAATGGATGGTTCTTGCTGGTGGTGCTTTTTACAGCGACCATTTTGGGAGATACACAAAACTATTGGATTGGTCGTATCGGTCGCAGAATGACAAGCAAGTGGTGGCTTTTCTCTAAAAATACTATGCAATCGGCAAATGACTTTTTTAATCGGCATGGTGAAAAGGCTATCTTGTTTTCCCGCTTTATTCCATTAATGAGAACGATGATCCCCTGCGTTACAGGCTATACCCGCTATTCTTTCGAGGTCTTTTTAACCTATAATAGCCTAGGTGGTTTTTTATGGGTGACGCTATGGCTGGGGGCAGGCATACTTCTTGGACAAATCCCGGTAATTGAGCGGAATATGGCGATTTCCATTCCTGTTATCTCATGCATTCCATTTTTCCCGCCTATTGTTTGGTATATAATGAAATCTTATCAAAGGAAAAGGAGGGTTGATAAATTGTAGAATGATCAACCCTTCGAATGGTGGAACGATTATACTTGAATAAGAGATTCATTAATCATTATGCCAATCCCTAGAGCGATAAAAATCACCAGACAAGCAGCGATAATGTAAGTTGGCTTTACCATAAAATCGGCTCCTTTCCTATTACCAGCATTATAAATTGGAAAGGAAATTTTAGATGTGAAAAAAATCACAGGTCCGATGAAAACCACGCAATTATTTGCTAGTATGTGGGTACAATTTAAATGAAACTCTACAATTTAATAAATTATAAAGCATTTATGTGTTATATTTATTGAAAATTTCGTCTTTAAAAGGAGCTTATATAAGATGTTAACTTTCTCTGTTCCACCGCTTCACCATGAAAAAATGGATGAGGCGAAAGAGTATATTGATTCACTGACAAAACCACAAGGAAGCTTAGGCAGGCTAGAAGAGTTAGCCATTCACCTTGCCGGAATGACAGGGGATATTCAGCCTGAAATCTTGCCGGCCTCCCTTGTTTTCTGTGCCGACCATGGGATAGTAGAAGAAAATGTCTCCGCTTCCCCTCAGGAAGTAACTTATGAAATGGCCTTGAATATGGTGGGAGGAGGAGCAGGAATCAGCGTTTTCAGTCGGATGATTGGTGCTCCGTTAAAAGTATACGATTTAGGAATCGTACGTCCTGTACCCCATGATGATGTTATCAATAAAAAAGTGCGGGAAAAAGGGACAGCCAATTTTTTAAAAGAGCGGGCGATGACAGAAGAAGAGGCATGGGAAGCTATAGAAGTTGGCTATGAAGCAGCAAGGCAAGCTATTAAAGAAGGGGCAGGCTGCTTGATTGTCGGAGAGCTTGGAATTGGCAATACAACAGCCAGCAGTGCCATTTTAGCTTCTATCCTTGATATTGATCCGGAGATAGTTGCAGGCCGCGGTTCGGGTATTAATGACCAGCAGTTAATCCGGAAAATTGAGGTATGCCGCCAAGCATTGGCCCTGCATAAGCCTAACAAACATGATGCCATTGATCTATTATCGAAAGTAGGCGGACTTGATATTGCCGGAATGGCGGGTGCGATGGTCGGAGCAGCAGAAATGCGCACTCCTATTTTATTAGATGGTTTCATTTGTACAGTTTCGGCATGTCTGGCAGAGCTGCTTGCCCCAGGCAGCGTAGATTATATGATTTTATCTCATAGCTCTGTGGAGCCGGGACATAAAATTGCAGCGGACTACTTACACAAAAAACCACTTGTCGAGCTGGACCTGCGGCTTGGGGAAGGGACAGGCGCTGCTGTTTCTTATCCAATTATTAAGGCGGCGAATGTAATGGTGAAAGACATGGCTACGTTCAATAGTGCACGTGTTTCCCAAAAATAAATAGGACTGTTAAATAAACATAAGTGGAGGTCAATCTCCTAAAGATGCAGTGGCACCGGAAAAGGTGGCCGCTGCTTTTTTTATTGCTACTGCTTTTTTGAACATATGGCTGACACATTGGGGGCGTAAAGTACGGATTATCAGTGAGATACCCACCGATGTGTGACTTACGAAAAGAAGGAGGAATAGAAATGCCGATTCATACATCATTTAATCCTAACGGCAGAAAGGAAATGAAGTTTGGGATTACATATATGGACTATATGCTATTGCGAAATAAACTGTGCCATATAATGACACTTGATCCGTACTCAGGACCTGATGGGCGCTATTTAATCCGTTCATGCTACTTTGACAATTTCGATAATAAAGTGATGAATGAGAAGAAGGAAGGATTTCTAAACCGAGATAAATACCGAGTCCGCCTTTATGGAAAAAGTTCGGCGGTGATTCATCTAGAGAGAAAGTCAAAACGTAATAACCTAACGTTCAAGACGAAGTGTAAGCTGATGGTACGTGAATTTGAACGGATGCAAAAAGGGGATATCGATTGGATGGAAGATGATGAAAGAGGGCTCGTGCACGATTTGTTCCATGAGATGAAATATAAGGGATTAAAGCCGATGACGGTTGTTGACTATGAGCGGGAGGCTTACATCTATTTATATGGAAATGTCCGCATTACATTTGATAGTAAGGTGAAATCAAGCTTAAGGAATACAGATTTATTCAATACGTCTTTACCGATGGTAGATGTACTGGAACCAAACGAGGTTATTTTGGAAGTGAAATATGACGAATACTTGCCGGACACAATCAAAATGATGCTGCAGGGGATTAATGTGAGGCAAGAAGCGTATTCAAAATATCAATTAAGCCGTATGTACGGATAAATTAGGAGGAAATAGTCATGTTATCTTTATTAACTGCCACAACTTTTGATGATATTTTCAAATCAAGTTTTCTTGAGAAAACATCATCCTTTTCTTTAACGGATTCCCTAATTGGCATGGTTGCCGCATTTTTTCTTGGATTATTTATTTATTTTGTATATAAAAAAACGTTTAACGGAGTCATTTATTCCCATTCGTTTAACATTTCTCTTATGGTGATGACATTAGCAACAGCTCTTGTCATTATGGGAATCAGCCAGAATGTTCTATTGTCGCTTGGCATGGTTGGGGCACTCTCGATCGTTCGCTTCCGGACACCCATCAAAGACCCGATGGATTTGATTTTTTTATTCTGGTCAGTTGCAGCCGGAATCCTTTGCGGAGCAGGTTTCATTCCACTTGTTTTCACAGGGTCGCTCGTCATTGGGCTTGTCATTGTTCTCTTCCAGAACAAAATCGTTGTGGAGAACCCTTATTTGCTTATTGTGAAGTTTGATAACGGTGTGGCTAATACAGAAATCGAAAGAATACTCGCAGCTGGCAGCAAAAAGTATATGCTGAAATCTAAAACAATCTTTCAGGAGAAGGAAACAGAGGTTACTTACGAGGTTCGGATAAAAGGAAATGACGCCGAGCTTGTAACAGAAATTTCAGCCATTCCAGGGGTTTCCTCTTCAGTGATGCTGAGCTACGACGGTAACTTTACAGCATAAATAAAAAAGGGGGTCTGTTGGCAGATCCCCTTTCTTAATAGGAGGATATTTATGAAAAAAGTAAAATATGCAGCACCATTTATTATGAGTGCCATCGTATTAGCTGCTTGCCAAAACGCTACCATGGAAGAGAGTACCAAGATTGATGAACTAACAACACAATATGTCACTTACGGTGATGAGGATTTCTACACTGCTTGGCAGAACAGCAATTTTACAAAAGTAGAACTAAATGGAGAGTCTGCAGTTGCCGATGGACCGGGTGGTGTCGTGATAGAAAAAGGGAATATTGTAATAAGAACAAGCGGCACTTATGTGCTGGAAGGCTCGCTAAATAATGGACAAATCATCATCGATACTGAGGATAAGGGAACAGTTCGGCTCGTATTAAACGGAGTTTCCATCACTTCCAATTCTGGTCCTGTGATTCACGTGAAACAATCTGAGCAAACTGTTATTTCTTTAGAGCAAGGAACAGAAAATAAATTAGAGGATGCAAAAGAATATTTAATGGAAGAGGAACAAGATGAACCATCTGCAGCTATTTTCAGCAAAGATGATTTATCTATTAACGGAACAGGCAGACTTATTATTCACGCTAATTATAAGGATGGGATAGCCGGGCGTGATGACGTTATCATAACAGGTGGGGAAATAGAGATCCAAGCAGCTGATGATGGAATCATGGGCAGGGATTTATTGGCCATTCGTGATGCAAAGATAAAAATTGATGCTTTGGGTGATGGAATAAAATCAACGAATGATGAAGACGAGCAGAAAGGCCATATTGTACTGCAAAGTGGTTCATTTGATATTACGGCGGGCTCAGATGGTATACAGTCGGAGCGTGATGTGCTCGTTATAGATGGAAAATATACGATCACTGCAGGAGGAGGAAGCCCTGAAACGGTAAAATCAGATCAAGGGGCCGGAGCAATGATGCCTGATGAAGGGACTCCGAGAATAGGCAGAGGGTCGATGAGTGGCCTAAACCCCTCCCAAATTCAGCAATATATAGCAGGGACCATTACAAAAGAAGAGCTGCTTGAAAGTATAGATAAGAATGCATTATCTGATGGAACGACTATTGAGGAAGTAGAGGCAATGTTAGACAGACTGGCAGAAGGGGGAATGCCGCAGGGTGACAACGGCATGGAACCACCGACAGGAGAGTTTGATCCTGTACAAGCCCCCTCAGTAGATGAAGAACAGCAAACCCCACCTGCTGAGGAGCGGGGTACGAAGGAGGGAAATATGTCTGCCGATTCTTCTGTAGAGGAAGGAGCCGACGATTCAATAAGTACAAAGGGAATCAAAGCGGCGAATCTTGTGCAGATTGAAGGAGGGACTTTTACAATCGATGCGAATGATGATGCAGTGCACAGTAATGGCGATGTCGTTATTCGGGGCGGTGCTGTCACGATCAATACAGGAGATGACGGAATTCATGCAGATCATGATGTATTAATTAGTGATGGAGTGATAAAAATTGACAAAAGTTATGAAGGGATTGAAGGAACTAATATTACCGTAAAAGGTGGTGATATTGCTGTCATTGCTGCAGATGACGGGGTCAATATTAGCGGCGGCTCTTCAGATCTTGGCATGTATAACGACGGAAGACAGGATGCCAAAACAGAGGAGAAAGCTGCAACTGCATCAGAAGAAGGTGGTCTGCTTTTAATTGAGGATGGTTCTTTATATGTAAATGCAGAGGGAGATGGGCTGGACTCCAATACAAATATCCACATGACTGGAGGCACTGTCGTTGTTTACGGACCGACTAACGGAGGAAACGGAGCTCTTGATTATGATGGGACCTTCACTCTCGAAGGAGGTACGCTCATTGCAGCAGGGAGCAGTGGTATGGCAATGGGGGTTTCAGATACTTCCTCACAGGCTGCCGTAATGATGACATTTACAGATACACAGGCAGCAGGCACAATAGTAAATCTGGTATCAGAGGAAGAGGCAGTACTCGCTTCAGTGGCACCGGAAAAGGAATTCCAAACGCTTCTAATCAGTACAGCAGAATTGAAGCAGGAAACGGATTATACAATAGGCTTTGGAGGCACTGTAAAAGGGGAAAGGAAAGATGGACTTGCATTATATGCCAGTTCCATGATTGATGAAAAAGGTTCCGTTTCTTTTACGCTGCCCGCACAAATCATGACTTATGTAAATGAAAGCGGCGTTACGGAAAATAGCGGCAATACAGGAATAATGCCGGGTGGGCGGCCCGGTGGAGAAGATTTCCGCGGGGGAAGAAGGGGAACTGAAAATCAAGATAATCAAGAGCAGGACGGAAATTAAGATAAAAATAGCTCTATAGGCCAGGCGCTTATAGAGCATTTTTAATAGAGGCCACTTATAATTGGGATAGGAGTGATAATATGATTAGAAATATTTTACCACCTGTCGTAGATGAACATACCCGGGTGCTCATCGTCGGGTCAATGCCAGGCGTGCAGTCACTTGAAAAGCAGCAATACTATGGTCATCCGCGCAATCACTTTTGGCGGATAATCGGTAGTATTACGAATCATGCAGTACCCGAAAGCTATGAAGAGCGGCTGCAGCTTGTAA
This sequence comes from Lysinibacillus odysseyi 34hs-1 = NBRC 100172, assembly GCF_001591965.1. Taxonomy (GTDB): domain Bacteria; phylum Bacillota; class Bacilli; order Bacillales_A; family Planococcaceae; genus Lysinibacillus_B; species Lysinibacillus_B odysseyi. The sequence goes on along the minus strand of NZ_BCVX01000010.1, from coordinate 103,380 downwards.
GACAGCATGGAATTGGCCTGTGGGATGTAATTCAATCATGTGAGCGTATCGGCAGTTTGGACAGTAAAATCAAAAATGAAATTCCGAATGATTTTATAGAGCTGTTTACTCGCTTTCCGCAAATTGAAGCCGTCTTTTTTAACGGCACGAAAGCATATGACGTTTTTCAAAAGAAGATTGGTTTTGAATTGCTCACAGGCAGAGAATATTATAAAATGCCATCAACAAGCCCTGTACCCGGCAGGAATATTAAAACATTTGAACAAAAGGTAGAAATCTGGCGGATGCTTGAAAAATATATATAAAGGAGTGTATAAAATGTATCGTAAAGCAGAGGATTTTTTAGCAGATTGGGACATGAATGCAAAAGGAACATTACATGTTATGCAGGCAATTACAGAAGAAAAGAAAAATGTATCGATTGTAGAAGGGCATAATTCTTTAGAATGGCTTGCCTGGCATTTAGTAAGTGTGGCGGGGGCTTTCGGGCACTTCGCAGGCTTGCAAATTCCTGCGCCAGGCCCGGACATGCCGATTCCACAGTCAATCAAAGAGATTGTAGAAATGTATGAAGCAGTAACACAAGCCTATAAGAAGGAAGCAGAAAAGCTTACAGACGAACAGATGATAGAAGAGGTAGAAAGCTTTGGCGGACAGATAGAGCGCGGAAACCTGCTCCGTAAGCTCATTGATCATCAGACACACCACCGTGGGCAAATGACAGTTCTGCTGCGCCAGGCAGGATTAAAAGTACCGCCTGTAATGGGACCAACAGTAGAAATGCAAAATTAATGAACATCCGGGAGGCTGAGTAGACGGCATCCCGGATGTTTTAGGAAAGAGGAACGGAATGATTTATTGGACGTTGTTTACACATCGGGATTGGGCGTTTGTTTTGGCTGCTACAGAAAAAGGACTATGTTTTACCGGCTCTGAAAATCAAGACGAAAAGGAATTAATTCAGTGGGTGGAAAAGCGCAGGAAAGGGATGAAAGTAGAACAAAATGATGATTATCTTTCTTCTTATGTACAGGCATTTAGAGGGTACTTGGATGGGAAGCGCGAGATAGTAATCCCTATCGATGTAGAAGGTACAGAATTCCAACAGCAGGTTTGGCAGGCCCTGCAAGAGATTCCTTACGGGGAGATTAGATGTTACGGAGATATTGCACAGGCCATTCAAAAGCCAAAAGCTGTCAGGGCTGTAGGGGCTGCAATCGGAGCTAACCCTGTCATGATTATTATCCCATGTCACCGCGTCATCGGTAAAAATGGTTCACTTACAGGTTTCCGTGGAGGATTATCGATGAAAGAGCGCCTTCTTCAGCTGGAAGAGCAGTCGAGATGACCTCCTTTTTGTGTGAAAAGATTTATAAAAGAAAATACTAATAGGTACTTTATCCCTTCTCCTGAAAAGAAATATGAAACTTCACGCCTTCAGGTGCATAGCCAGTGCTTACTGAATTTGCTAAAATAGGATAAATAACAGATAGACACTTGGTTGGGAGTGGACAAAATGATGCTTTGGATTGTGCTTATTTTAGCAGCACTGATGATAGCAGTATGTGTTCTTGTATATAGACATGATAATACGGCCTTTAGCCGGTTAACTGGGTATTCGTTTTTCGAGGTTCTAATGAATACGAGAAAGAAGTATTTACATAGAATAATGAAGCAATTGGATCAGGTAGCTGGTGAGCATCGTATCTTGATTGATCTTCAAGTACCTGTAAATAATAAAGCGTATAGCGTGGATGCGGTTCTTGTTCATGAGTCGGGCATCTACATCATTAATGGCATCCAGAAAAAAGGGTGGATTACAGGAAGCGAAATACACCCGGAATGGGTAGAGACAAAGCACAATAAGGAACATGAAGCATTTCCAAACCCTGTCATGGTAAATAAGCGTTTGATTTATGCTTTGCGGGATTTATTGCCGGATATAGGGAAGGATGTGTATGGGTCTGTCACCCTGTTTTCCGATGCTTGTTCATTTCAAAAAATTGAGATCCAATCTCTGGATGTAGAAGTTTTAAAGGTAAATGAATTGAAAAGTTGGACAACACAAATCGGCGGTGAAGTACTCGTGAAGGAAGAAATAGATAAGGTTTATCAAGCCTTGGCTGGTTATATGAACTTTACTTCATAAGCAATCAGGCAGGGTCCAGCTTCTTTTCGCCATGTTATCTATGAATACGTGAACACAAAATCGTAAAACGACTTTGTGTTCACTCTGGAGAGAGGAAAGTTATCCTCTCTTTTTTTATTGGCTGGAAAATAGCCTTCATTATTTTGTTTTCAAATTATTCAGTGAATAATAGCGGGGTTTCTTGTAAAATAGCTTTACTAGGGGGAGGTTTATGAAAAGAGTTCATTATAGCTGGATTATATTAGTCGTAACATTTTTTGCGATTATTGTAGCGGGGATTGTCAGGTCGTCTTCAGGGGTATTTATCGACCCCTTTGAAAAGGAATTCGGATGGGGACGTCCGTCTATTTCCTTTGCATTTGCCATCAGTTTATTTTTATATGGATTTTCGGGCCCGTTTATAGCCGCATTTGTAGAAAAGTTTGGGTTGAAACGGATGATGCTTGGCTCCATGGCATTGCTTACGATAGGCCTTTCACTTACATTTATCATGAAAAGTGAATGGCAGCTTATTCTTATATGGGGTATTTTAATTGGACTTGGTTCGGGCCTTTTTTTAACTGTGCTGAGCACACAAGTAGCGAATCGCTGGTTTGTTAAAAGAAGGGGCTTGGCGGTCGGGATTTTGACAGCCGCCACTGCTACAGGACAGCTGGTGTTACTGCCAGTCTTAGCCGCTTTAATTAATAAATATTCCTGGAAAGCAGCTGTACTGCTAATTCTGGTCCTCAGTGTTTTGATGTTTTTTATGATTGCTATCCTGATGCGAAGCTTTCCAAGAGATATCGGCCTGCCGCCTTATGGAGAGGAAGCGCTCGTTCCGAAAGCAGAGTTGTCTACGGATAATCCGTTCAAGGCAGCTATTTCAGCTCTGTGGGAAGGACTGCAGGCAAGAGAATTTTGGTTACTTGCCGGCAGCTTTTTTATTTGCGGCCTGTCAACAAGCGGGCTCATTGGCACCCATTTTATTTCTTATTGTATTAGCTTTGGAGTCCCTGTTTTAACCGCCGCCTCTATGCTTTCTTTTATGGGGATTTTTGATTTAATTGGCACTACATTGTCCGGTTGGCTGTCAGACCGCTTTGATAACCGCTGGCTGTTATTTTGGTACTACAGTTTGCGGGGCTTGTCCCTTGTTTGTCTTCCGCTTGCCTTGACATCAGGGTCCTACGTATGGCTGATGGTGTTTGCTATATTTTATGGACTTGACTGGATTGCTACAGTGCCACCAACAATTGGCCTTACACGCCAGCGCTTCGGTATTCAAAAGAGTGCGATGATGTATGGGTGGATTATGGCCGCTCACCAGGTAGGAGCCGGTTTGGCCGCTTATACAGGCGGCGTCATTTATACGGCATTAGGTTCTTATACATGGGCGTTTATGCTAGCCGGCGGCTTCTGTGTATTGGCCAGTCTCTTTGTTATCCTCATCAAGAAAAATCCGGAGGTTTCTGTTAACTGAAGGAGGGAGAGCTTAGCGATAAGTCGAATAGTTACATTGGATGGGTAATACACTTTCAAGGGGGTTTTTGTATGAAACTTCACGATAAAGTAGCAGTCATTACAGGTGCTGCTTCGGGAATGGGGAAGGCGATAGCGGTTCTTTACGCTAAAGAAGGCGCTAAAGTAGTCGTGTCCGATGTAACATTGGAAGGTGCCGGTGCCACTGTAGCAGATATTACGGCGATTGGTGGTACAGCAACAGCCGTAGAAGCGGATATTACAAAGGAAGGCGATGTATACAGACTGATTAAAGCAGCCTTGAATACGTATGGAACATTAGATATCTTAGTGAATAATGCTGGGATAATGGATAACTTTTCTCCAGTAGGGGACGTAACAGACGAACTATGGGATAGAGTGTTTGCTGTGAATGTAACAGGAACCATGAGAACGATTCGGCAGGCAATGCCGATCTTCCTTGGAAAGAGAACAGGGATTATTATCAATATTGCTTCTGTTGGAGGACTGTATGGTTCACGCGCGGGAGCTGCCTATACAGCTTCTAAGCATGCAGTAATTGGACTGACTAAAAATACGGGCTTTCAATATGCAGACAAGGGAATACGCTGCAATGCCATTGCTCCTGGGGGTGTAAATACGAATATCGGCTCCTCCTTTAAAGAGCCGAATCAGGGCGGAATGGATAAGGCAATGGCAGGAGCAGCATTTAATCCACGGAATGGTGAGCCTGAAGATATTGCTCGTGTTGCTCTTTTCCTTGCCTCGGATGATTCGGCATTTGTGAATGGAACAGTAATCACGGCAGATGCAGGCTGGACTGCCTATTAATTTGTAGCAGTTGAAGTATATAAAAAAGCGATGGTTATTCAATTGGGAAAGCTCCAACGGATAGAACGGGACAGAAAGCAAGCTTATGCCCATTGAAGCGTCTAATTGTGCCTGTTCGACATTATTCCCCAGGAAATTTCCAGCGACAATTAGGAGAGTATGGAGGTGGTTATATGCTATATGATGCAAATCCAAGTATTGTGTTAGAGGGCGTACACAATTTTCGTGATATGGGAGGCTATAAAACACATAGCGGAAAAATAGTGAAACGGCATTTATTTTTCCGCTCGGCGAATTTGGCAAAGATGACTCCGCAGGATCAGGAAAAATTGAAGCGGCTAGGTATTAAAACAATTTTTGACTATCGCGATGATAATGAGGCAGAAGCTAATCCAACGCCTGTGATAGAAGGTGTTCAAAATATACGTGTTCCCGCAAAAGGTGCTGCTCCTTTTAAAATGCCCGGGACAATGAAGATGGAATCACACAATTTCAACTTTTATAACCAAATAGATGCTGATTTGTTTACAAAGTTTTATGCACAGATGCCTTTTAATAACCCTTCGTTTCAGCGGCTTATGCAATTACTAAAGGACGAAGCGAATTTAGGGCTACTTCATCATTGTGCAGTGGGAAAAGACCGGACAGGGGTGGGAGGGGCACTGATTTTACTTACGTTAGGAGTGCCACGTGAAACAATTATGCAAGACTATTTATTAACAAATGGTCTCTTAGCCCCTGTGGTCGCCCAAATGGAAAAAAGACTGACAGCCGTTTATCCAGACATGGATTTGACTGTGTTTCATGAAATAATGTCCGCCGATGAAAAGTATTTGCATGCTGTTTTTGAGGAAATTGACAGACGTTATGAAACAGAAACAGACTTTCTCCAGGATCAGTTTGGTATTTCAGCAGAAATCCGAAATGCTCTTCAGGCAAAATACCTCGAATAAAAAGGGGGCTCTGTACGTGAAAACATACGGAGCACCCCTTTCATGCTATGATACATATGAGTATTGGAGGAAATATTATGTTATCAAAAAGAGCAGTATGTATTCAAAATATGCAATATAATCAATCGATTTTCATCTGTCCTATTTGTGCCCGGCAAGTACAGGTGGAGGATAGCGGTGCAATCGTTTGCACAAATAACCATTCCTTTGATATTGCCAAGCAGGGATATATCAATTTTATGACGAGGCCGGTACAGTCGATGTATGCAAAGGAATTATTCGAAGCGCGGCATGAAATTATTTCTAGTGGATTATATGATGCACTGCAGACACGGTTGGCAGAACTGGCGGTAGGTGTTCATCTTTTAGATACCGGATGCGGGGAAGGATCTCATCTGGCAAGAATTACAGCAAAAAGACCTGGAGCAATCAGTGTGGGAATTGATATTGCGAAGGAAGGAATTTTAGCTGCTGCTAAATTTTACCCGGGGCTTATGTGGTGTGTAGGGGATTTGGCAAAAAGCCCTTACAAGAAAGAAAGCTTTGATACAATTTTTAATATTTTGTCCCCGGCCAATTATGAGGAATTTAAACGAGTGCTAAAGCCAGGAGGCAAGGTTATCAAAGTCGTGCCGCATGAGGGATATTTAAAAGAACTGCGCCAGCAGGCTTTTGCCCATTCGGAAAAGGAAAGCTATTCAAATGAAGAGACGGTAGTACGTTTCAAGGAAAGCTTTAAACAAGTAAAGGCAGAGCGTCTTACATATACACTACCGCTAACACAGGCGCTTGTTCCAAAGCTATTGGAAATGACACCAATGGGATGGCATATTGAAAGAAAAAACGAAATCATGCTGAATGAAATTACAGTCGATGTCCTACTGTTGAGCGGCATGATGGAATAGAGGACACAATTGCGGGATGAGTAAAATATTGGCTGCAAACAATTAAACAAGTAAGGGGAGTTAAAATGAAAAGAATTTTAGTACTTGGCGGAACGCGTTTTTTTGGACGTAAATTAGTAGAACAGCTTTTAGAAGAAGGTCATCAAGTGACAATTGTTACACGTGGGAAGATGGCAAATCCATTTGGGGAGCACGTACAGCATATTACAGTGGACAGGGGAGACAAGGTAGCATTTGCTAAAGCAATGGAAGGGCAAACATATGATATCGTCTATGATAATATTTGCTATTCACCGAATGATGCAAAGGCATTTTGCGATATTTTCAATGGAAAAATCGGTAAGCTAGTCTTCACCTCCACACTCTCTACTTATGAGGCTAATGGTAAAGCAAAAACAGAAAAGGATTTTGACCCGTACACATATGAAATAGTAATGGGCGAAACGAATGATTTTACCTATGGAGAAGGGAAGCGGCAGGCGGAGGCTGTATTTTTCAAATATGCTGAATTCCCCGTTGTAGCAGTACGTTTTCCAATCGTTCTAGGGATAGATGATTATACAGAACGATTACATTTTCACGTGGAACGAGTAGCAGCGGAAAAGCCGATTGGATTTGTTAATATGGATGCAGAAATGTCCTTTATAACAGCGGAAGAGGCAGGTCGCTTCCTGAAGTGGGCAGGACTTAGCGATGCACAAGGGCCTTATAATGCAACGGCAGCCGGAAAGATTTCCTTGAAAGAGCTCATGGATCTTATCGAGAAGGCGACGGGAAAGCGTGCGAAAATTGCACTTGTTGGAAACGATGAAATTCGTTCTCCTTATGCCATCCCGGCTTCCTGGTATATGACAACGGAAAAAGCAGAAGGTGAAGGGTTTGTTTTCAGCAGGCTTAATGATTGGCTCCCAAAATTGATTGAACAATTAGCGAAGCAATACAGCTGAGAAAAGCCCCAACTTGAAATCAACAGTAGAATATAGGAGAGCCTTTTAGTAAAATAAATGCATCACATATATAAGGTAGGAAATAAGCAGTGTATAAATTAGCAGCAAATGTTGTCAAAATGTTTTTGTCGGTAAATGGATCGAAGGCAAAGGTATATGGACTTGAAAATGTCCCGGCTGAGGGTGGCTTTGTCATTGCCTGCACACATAATGGCTATGTGGACATTCTAAATTTAGGGGTTTCTATTTACCCACGGGAAATTCACTTCATGGCAAAAAAGCAATTATTTGACATGAAGGGGCTAAGCTGGCTGATTCCACGGCTAAATGCGTTTCCCGTGGATCGGGATAACCCAGGACCGAGCGTCATTAAAATTCCCCGCCAGTTGATCAAGGAAGGTAAAATTGTCGGTGTTTTTCCAAGTGGTACACGCAGTGCAGAAAGCAACGATCTAAAGCAAGGAGCAGTAACGATTGCACAGCTTTCAAAGGCGCCGATTGTTCCGGCAGCCTATATCGGTCCTAAGGACATCGGTGGAGTATTAAAGCGCCAAAAGGGATATTTAATTTATGGAAAGCCATTTACGGTAGAAAACGGTAAGGAAGCGCGTGATGAAGCGACACAGTTTTTGGAGCATGAATTTACACGATTGCTTGCTGAACTGGAAAATAATAAGTAGCAAATAAGGAAGCGTTTGAAAAGTCAAAGAAGCCTCTTTACGATATCGCCGTATGTTATGGAACCGGTATAAAGTAAATATGGTAGCTGGTGTTTACGCAGGAAGTGAGAGAAGAATAGTAAACAACTGCTTCTTCACAAAAAACGGGGAGGGAAAGCAATGATTCGCGTTTTATTTGTCTGCTTAGGAAATATTTGCCGATCTCCTATGGCTGAAGCAGTAATGAGGGATATTGTGGAAAAGCAGGGGTTAACGGCGCAGATTAAAGTTGATTCGGCAGGAACAGGCTCTTGGCATATCGGTGAGATGCCACATAGCGGAACGCTAAAGAAGTTAAAGGAAATGAAGGTTTCTACTAGTGGTATGAAGGCAAGACAGCTAAAAAGCAGTGACCTGGATGATTTTGACTATATCGTTTGTATGGACGAAAGCAATGTTCGGAATACGCGTCAGATGCTACAGGCACCTGGTGAGGCAAAAATCTTCCGGTTTCTTGACTTGACGCCTCATAAAAAGGATGTACCGGATCCTTGGTATACTGGTGATTTTGAGGAGACGTACAGCTTATGCGTACAAGGCTGTGAAGTGTTATTAAATAAAATCCAGAAAGATCATGGACTAGTATAAACCTAAATAGAGGCCGTCTGAGAGTGAACTCAGACGGCCTGTTTTGATTCCTCTTCTTTTTTAGATAAACCCCGCCGCTTCAATTGTCCCCAATCCTCACGTTTGCGCAGGTAGTAAATAATTCCTTCGAGCCGGAAGAAAATAGTTAGCGGGCGGAACCAAAATGTTTCGCTCAGCGAGAATCCGATGAGCTTGAACACATCCCGGATGCGCGGATAAGTATTGATACTCCATGCTTCCAGCAAAATAGCAAACATAGATAAAAACGTACTGTACACTAAAAACAGTGTTGTTAGGATGATGGCGGAATCTATATATAATTCACCCGCCATAAAGGAGATGATGATATATAAATAGCCGAGCAGTTCAATAATCGGCCCGAAAAACTCCACTAACCAAAAATAAGGAAAGGAAATGAGGCCGATTTGCTTGTATTTAGGATTGAAGGTCATCTTTTTATGAATCATTAGACTGCCGAGTAACCCCTGATGCCAGCGTCGCCGCTGAGTGCGTAAGTCCTGCAGGTTATCGGGAGCCTCCGTCCAGCAAACCGGGTCAGGCACGAATTCAATTCTTTTTTTTAGTTTATGATCCAGCATGTAGCGGTGAAGTTTCACGACAAGCTCCATATCCTCACCGATTGTATTCACTGAATAGCCTCCTGCTTTGATTACCCACTTTTTCGAGAAGACACTGAATGCTCCAGAAATAATCAGAACGAGATTAAATTTGCTCAAGGCAATACGCCCCATATAAAAAGCACGTAAATACTCGATAATTTGCATAATGACAAACGGATTATTCGGTATGACTGAATCAACGACTGTTCCCATCTGGACATCCGCGCCATTTGCAATGCGTACACTGCCTCCTGCTGCAATCACGTCATCATTTGAAGAAATGATAGGTTGCATTACGCGAAGCAAAGAGGTGGTAGAGAGGATGGAATCCCCGTCAATTGAACAGAAATAAGGATAGAGTGAAATATTGATTCCCACATTTAAGGCATCGGCCTTTCCTCCATTTACTTTATCGACTAGAACAATGTTTGGATGGAGGTCCGACTCATAGATACCTCGTACTTCTTTTGTTGATAGATCACGCTTGATTGTTCGATGTACCTGTCTCATCTTAAAATGATCAATGACCGTTTGTAATGTCCCATCCTTTGAACCGTCGTTAACGACGATAATTTCAAACTGCGGATACTCAAGTGTCAGCAGTGAATGGATTGTATCGATAACACCTAGCTCCTCGTTGTAGGCAGGCACGATAATAGAAACAGGCTTTGAATAAATCATTTTCAGACTTTTATCATTATCGGCTATTTTATCAAGCCGGAGTCCTTTTTTCATATAGAAATAGGCAAAGATAAGCATTGAAGAATAAATCCCAATAATAAGGATCATATAAAAAATAATGAAATAACCGAAAAATGTATGCATCCAAATGAAAATGGTTGATAGTTCCATAAAATTACCCCACTTGTAAGATCTCTTTTGCCATTTCAGCTGCATAGCGATCTTCTTTTTGCTCTGCAATCCGTTGAAGCACTTCAATTCCGTAGCGTAAACTGCTCAATGTAATAGCAGCCTGTTTACGCACCCACCACGATTCATCCTGTACTAATTTTTCAAGCAGTGGCTTTGCGTCCTTTTCGTCTACATGGAAGAGCAGTTTAGCCAGCATAAGGCGTTCTTCCCAATAAGGGGAGTCGACAAACCGACGATAATAATGGATGGACGTAATCGTACCGAAATGGCCAATCGCTTTTAAGGCACGAATTCGTATTTCACTTTCCATATTTGTCAGAAGATTTTCATAGAATTTCAAATAAGAAAGATCCATCCTTGAATCAAAACTCAAATAATCGAGTAAAGAAATTTTCAAATAGGGTGGTAATGAGTCAAATGAATGGATGAACTCCTCTATATAGCTTTCATCTAAATAAGGGAGCAGTGACTTATACTGAAACTCCTTAAAAGGATAGCTAGGTTGATAGAAATGTGCTAAAAACAAGCTGCGGTTATACATAGATAAAATGCGCAGGATCACAAGATATTCTTCCTCAGATGTATATTTCTTTTTCTTTAACAGCTGCTCTATATCAGGGAGTAGAAATGAAAGCTTGAAGTCGAGCGTCCGGTAAAGTCCATTCATCCGCACCCCCCAGTTTCGATGATGGAGCATGGAACGATAATATTTTTGGAAGTTCAAGGAACAGAAGTGTCCAATTCGTTCTATTACGTCCGGGTTGCTAACGGAAGAGACATAGGCCGTTAAAAGGCGATCTACTGCTTCTTTTATATAAGGCGCCATTATTCGTGAAGAATGGAGTCTCTCAATATTTTCCCCCAAGACGAGATAGCGGTACCAAACATCCTGGTACTCTTTAAGATAGTCTTTAATCCGTTGTTCTCGCCGAAGCTGCCGCACCCTCATTACTATTAAGTAGAAAAATAGGACGCTGATGATCAGCAGCAAGAAGGCACTGGCTGCCAATGCATAAGAAAGTGTTTGATTTTCAATCATTGTCGCAGCCTTCTTACTATATTTTTAATTTGTGTTTCAATTAACCTCAGGTTGAAGGGCTTGCTGAAATAAGCATCGGCGCCATTATCAAAAGCATATACGATCGCATCCTCTGAAGCTCTTTTAGACAACAGCATAATAATATACTTTTCATCATTCGGCAGGCTGCGTAAGTAGTTCATCACTTCAATCCCATTTTTACGAGGTAAGATGTCGTTTACCAGCACGATATGGGTATGTCCTGACTGATACCAATTCGATTGTAGAAATTCATAGCCATCAGCAAATGTCCGGATCTGCAGCTCGAAGTTTAAAAGATTCATATTGTGCAATAGATTCTCTAAAATCGACACGGTAATGCCGTTTTCTTCAATAATGCTTACTTTGAGAAGTTCAGTATCGAATTTCGCAAATTCTTCGATGGCCAGAACGGCATTTGGAGGCTGTGTTTCCAGTTTATCCAAATATGCCGTACTCGTTTCAAGCACACTCTCCAATGTGCAATGAGCGTTTGCGATTTCACTTGTCGTTGCTAAGAAGGCTGCGGAAGCATCTCCTTTCACATCTTTTAACAGGTGATTGGCTGCATTAAAAAGGCGGTGCAGGAAATGTCGTGCCTCATTATTGCCACTAAAGCCAAGCATGATGATAACGTACTGACAGCGTTCATCATAAAATACTTTATCGGAATTTCTTATTTGTTTGGAAACAAAATCATATAAGAGCCTATAATGCTCCGTTGAAGACATGCCAGGAAACAGGCATGAAGGGTGCCAGCGAAGCAAGACAATGGAAAATGTAATCTTTGTCCGTTCTACATAAGATAGCTGCAGCTGGAATAGCATAGATAGCTTTTCATATTCTCTTTTGTCAGTACATTCATTTTCTTTCCAATGGAAGTTGTTCAAAGCTATCACCTTCTTTCTGTCATACGTCACTTCGTGTTATCGCTTTTAACTTCATCTAAAATACCTCGCATTAGTGGTACATAGGACTTCCAGAAAAATTTGGAGGAATCGTTAGAAAAGATCGTCATGAAGAAGTCACTCCGTTCCCATTTCATCAGATTATCCTTCGTAAAGTCCGCGTAATCTCCGGCAAAATAATAAGTCTTGTTCTCCGGCTGGTGAATGACAGCAGGGAAGGAAGCAGGGATGCCGGCTTGTTTTAGTACCTCTTTCCCTTCCTTTGATAAGTGAATGTCATAAGCTGCATAGACGAGTGCACTATCTTTTGGCGTTAAAATATCAAACCAGTAAGGATATTCCGATGATGAGGCCTTTGGGAATTTCTTTTGTCCCTTATCTGTCCAGGAAAATGAGACCTTCCCCTCTATATCTTCTTCCCCTATAATGACTACTTGGTCCGAATAATGGACAAGCGCAAGACCGCCCCCTGTAAAGGCCCATTTTTGATGGTATTGGTCTTCGTAGCTGGCAATAAGCCAGGCAGGGATTTCCTTACTCGTCAAATCATCGAAGTAACGGCCTGACCAGCCGCTCCATTCAACACCTAATATTTCCTCCATTAATGAGCGTGGTTCTTCTGCGGTAGGGGCAGCAAATGAGTTATATTCCGCAATCAGTGTCGTGTTTGCTCCTTTGCTGCGCAAAATAGCCTGCCATTCATTTTCCTCCATACCGCCGTAAATTTTGGCGGAGCGGGTACCCTTCTTATTTCCATCAATATCATCCGTATAGACGCCATATGTATCTGCTATATAGATGAGATCGACTTTTCTATTAATGTTATAGGAGTTCATTGGTTCTCCCAACTTTGGGTCATAACCAAAATAGTCTTCTTCAATGGCGTAATTCCCACCGCTTGGTTTTGTCGCCTTGTAATTTGTCAGCACCCAAAATAACCCAAGATGTTCCCGGTAATCAGCTGAAGGCACTGTTTTATCAATTACTGTTATGTCAATTGAAGTTTCAGGTTTTAAGTGCCAATAAATTGTAGGGGAAAAGAATAAGAGCAGCAGAATACTGGCAATTATATATTTTTTCATGAAAAACCAGCCACTTTCTAGATTAATAAGTATATCTTACCTATTATTGATTTTAGACTAAAACCGTTTAAAATTATCGCTTTTTCATCAATTTTATCTATTTTCTTTTCTTTTTAAATGAAAGATAGAGAAATAGATAAGGCTGATCTTATATAATTTGGTATTCTTGCTTGTATAACCGAATAAGTAAAAGAAAAACTGGAACATCCTTCTAGTAAACATCTTCCCTATATAGGAGGTTTCAATCGCAGCATAAGAGAAATCCTACTAAGATAGAAAGACGGAAAGTCTCCTTTTTGGCAAAAAGACTCATGCTTAAAAAGGGCTGTGATATATTAAACGAAAATAGCCCATTCTATCCTAAAGTAAATGATAAGGTTAAAAAACGGGTAATGGTGTATATAGGTGCAAGACGGATAGGAGGAGAAACGATGGATGTCAAAGGGAGAAGGAAAAGCAGCAATGTAGAGGACCGCAGGGGAATGAGCGCCGGAAAGATTGGAGGAGGCCTCGGGGGTATCGGTATTATTATAGCGCTTATTTTTACATTACTAAATGGCGGGGATGCGGGAGATGTATTGGATGATGTATCAAAAAGTATCACCGAAAACGGCTCTCAAACAGAAGAATATACCCCGACCGCCCAGGAAGAGGAGCTGGCGGAATTCGTATCAGTCGTATTGGCCGATACGGAGGATGTTTGGCAGCAGCTATTTGAAGAGGAAGGGCTTGATTATCAAAACCCCACTTTAGTGTTATTCACGGAAAGTGTGAGCTCTGGCTGCGGTTCTCAAAGTGCAGCAGTAGGTCCTTTTTATTGCCCGGCTGATCATAAGCTCTATGTTGACTTAAGCTTTTATGAGGAGCTGAGGGACCGCTTTCAAGCCCCAGGGGACTTTGCGATGGCTTATGTAATAGCACATGAAGTAGGGCATCATGTCCAAACACTGCTCGGGTACTCACAAAAAGTGCATGGGTTAAACGGGAAAGTGTCGCAAGCACAATATAATGAACAGACAAAACGTCTCGAGCTCCAGGCGGACTATCTTGCTGGCGTTTGGGCCCATCATGTGAAGAACGAAGGCTATTTAGAGGCCGGGGATTTTGAGGAGGCGCTGACGGCGGCAAATGCGATTGGAGATGATACACTTCAAATGGAAGCACGAGGGTATGTAGTCCCTGAAAGCTTTACACACGGGACAAGTGAACAGCGGATGAGATGGTTTAAAAAAGGCTATGAGAATGGTACGCTACAGGGCGGGGACACATTTAACGCGAGGAATTTATAAAAAACAACTGTTCTTCCTGTAGCCCGAAAAGAAATAACATGGCCATGCTTATGTTCAGCATGGCCGCTTACCAAGGAGGCAGTGATGAAAAAAATATTAGGGGTAATAATAGTTGTCGCGATACTGTTAGTGCCATGGCTGTGGCAGTTACTTCAACCAGCTGATGTAGTTAATGTAGCTATCATCGATACAGGGTCAAGTGATGGCCAAATGAAGGAACGAGCGGGAATTACAGAAATTCTGAACATTGCTCATGTGCAAAATAAAGAGGGTGAAAATTATGACCCATCTATTCAGTACTATGGCATATCAGTATCCGATCATAAGGAGGACATAGTCTATAAAGAGCTGCCGATGCGTTATGATACATACGATATGATTTATCTTTCCAATACGTACGGATTGAATGAATCAGAGCTGGCATGGGGGGACAAGCAATCGACAAGAACATTGTATGGAGGGCTTTCAAATAGCGCCTGGCGCAATATCGAAACTCGTCTTGACCAGACCTCCCCTGTCACATTAATAGTGGAGAATGATAACTTATCTGTTCATACAAGTGAAGAGGTGCGAAAGGAGTTGGCAGCAACCCTTGGTATTTCCTACAGCGGCTGGAAGGCGAAGTATTTCAAAGACTTGGCCAAATGGAAGCCTGCGCTAAAAGGAAGCGGAACCGTCTTCTATAATGAGGCAAGCAAACAGTCAGTCATCCTGGAAGATACTTCTGATGTGAGAATGAAGACTACATCTGCCGGGGAAGCACTATTCGGGTTTACTGAATCAAAACCTTACACAGGCTGGTTCGATATTTCCGAAGCAGAAAAATCTGAAGAGCTTGCCTATTTTGAAATGAATTTAAGCAAAGAGGATAAGGCAAAGCTTGCTGAACACCATATTCCATCTACCTTTGCTGCGGTCACATATAAGAAGGAAGGATCAAGCAAGCTGTATTATTTTGCCGGTAATTTCTCTAAAAAAGAGAAATCAGCTTCCATCCCTTATTTTAAAGGCTATGTGACGCTGCAAAGATGGGTATCGGACGAGAAATTTTATTGGCATACTTATTATGCTATGATGAAGGGCATTTTAGAGGAAACAAGCCATACGGAAGCAATTACTGAAACACCGGTCTCCGTAGCGCCTGTAAAGGTGGAAGGTTTGTCTTATAATGCACGTCTAAACAAAGATCGCTATGAAGTATTGGTAGATGGGAAATGGCAGTCTATTACGATTAAAGGTGTAAATATTGGTATGGCTCGTCCCGGTGTTTTCCCTGGTGAAGCAGGCATCTCGGAGGAAGAGTACGCCCGGTGGTTTGAGTATATTGGAGAGATGGGGGCCAATACAATCCGTGTATATACACTGCATCCGCCCGGTTTTTATAAAGCGTTAAAGAAATATAATGAAACACATGAGAACCCGCTCTATGTATTTCATGGTGTATGGATTGATGAGGAACCTCTAGAGGACGCCCTGGATGTCTATGGGGAGCCGACAGAACAATTCCAAATTGAAATTGCCCGTATTATCGATGTCATTCATGGGAATGCCACTATAGAACAAAAGCCGGGACATGCCTATGGAAATTATACCGCTGATATCTCTCCTTATGTTATTGGCTGGATGCTTGGTATTGAGTGGTATCCATATATGGTGGAAGGGACAAATGAAAAGCATGCTGGTAAGGCACAGCATGATGGTCAGTACTTTTCAACAAAAGACGCGGCACCATTTGAAATATGGCTGGCGGAGCAGCTGGAATATACAGCACACTATGAGGCGGATAATTACGGATGGATCCGTCCGTTCAGCTTTACGAACTGGGTGACAACGGATTTGCTTGACCACCCTTATGAACCAAGTGAACAGGAGGATTATGCATCAGTTAATCCAAATGTCATCTATGTTGAAAATGAGGCAGAATCGGTAGGACAGTTTGCTTCATATCATGTCTATCCGTATTATCCTGATTTTTTAAATTACACGCCGAAATATGTTAACTATAAAGATTTCCGGGGAGAGAAGAACAACTATGCCGGTTATTTAAATGATTTGCATGCGGCGCATCGTTTGCCTGTCCTCATTTCGGAATTCGGTATTCCGGCTTCCAGGGGTTTAACACATGTCAATCCGTTCGGATGGAATCAAGGTTTTATGGCAGAGGATGAACAGGGGAAAATCCTTGTACGGCTATATGAAGATATTCTGAATGAAGGTATGCTGGGGGGGCTGGTCTTTACTTGGCAGGATGAATGGTTTAAGCGTACTTGGAATACGATGGATCTAGATAATCCGGATCAGCGTCCTTATTGGTCAAATGCCCAAACAAACGAGCAGCAGTTCGGTATCTTAAGCTTCGACAGGCTGAAGAAGAAGGTAGATGGTGATACATCCGACTGGTTCGGGCAGGAGCCTTTATATAAGTCGGATAGTGAAATAGAAAAAATGTATGTCGATTCGGATGAGCGTTATTTATATCTCCGGTTGGATATGAATCAAACGCAATTTAATAAAGACTACTATCCAGTCATCTATTTGGATACTGTAGCTGGTCAAGGAAATACAACATATAACGGGCAAAAACTACCTGCAGAAGCAGACTTTATCATTGAGCTCAAAGGGGATGAAGAAAGCCGGGTACGTGTGGATGCCTATTATGATATGTATCAGTATATATATGGCCATCAATTGAACATGATCGACTTCAAGGGACAGCGTCAAAAGAACACAGGTCAATTCAATAACATTTATTTTGCCTTAAATAAGGAAATGACAATTCCTATCTTGAATAAACATTATGACTTTGTCTCATACGAAACAGGGAAAATGCGGCGGGGAAATGCAAATCCGGCAAGCGATCAGTATGATTCTTTGGCTGATTATCAAATCAATGAAACAGATGGTGTGATTGAAGTACGGATTCCTTGGCTGATGTTAAACATAACAGATCCATCAAGACGTGAGGCGTGGAGTGATCTATATGCCAATGAAGAGCTGTCATATGAAATAATAAAGGGAATAGGAATCGGGGCGATAATAATGAAAGATGGCAAGGAGGGGGCCCGTCTTCCTGCAAACGAAGTATCTCGATATAAATGGGATACGTGGACATTCCCTGAAAGCAAGGAACGTCTAAAAGAATCCTATTATATTCTGAAAGAAAAATTTCAGTCCGTTAAATAATAAAAAGCGAAGTATTTCTATGATTTACTTGTAAATAAACCGTTAAAAGGGTAACTATTGTGAGTTAGAGATGACAAACTAGTTTTATAATGAGTTAGTTGGGCTGGCGGCTCGTACAAATGATTATGAAGGGTTGTAATTCAATATACGGGCAGATATTTTGGTGAACAATCTTTTATAAACCGCCTCTTTTTAGGTATAATAGTTAAGTTACAAATAAGTTTGTATTTTATTTAAATTGAAAGAGAGTGAAAATATGGGTCGTAAATGGAATAATATTAAGGAAAAAAAGGCTTCTAAAGATGCAAGTACTAGTCGTGTTTATGCGAAATTCGGCCGTGAAATTTATGTAGCGGCTAAATCCGGCGAGCCAAATCCAGAATCGAACCGTGCTTTGAAAACTGTATTAGAGCGTGCGAAAACATATTCAGTACCAAAACATATTATTGAAAAAGCAATCGACAAAGCAAAAGGCGGCGGCGATGAGCAATTTGATGAACTGCGTTATGAAGGGTTCGGTGTCGGCGGCACAATGGTCATCGTGGATGCACTAACGAACAATGTAAACCGTACAGCCTCTGAAGTCCGTGCAGCTTTTGGGAAAAACGGAGGGAATATGGGTGTAAGTGGTTCGGCTGCTCATATGTTTACTTCTACTGCTGTATTCGGAATAGAAGGAAAAACAGAGGATGAAATTTTAGAAATCCTGATGGAAGCAGATTTAGATGCGCGCGATATTATGGATGAAGAAGGAACGATTATTGTCTACACGGAGCCTGATCAATTCCATGCAACGCAGGAAGCTTTCAAGGAGGCAGGTATTGAAGAGTTTTCTGTAGCGGAGCTTACAATGCTTCCAATGACAGAAGTAGCACTAACAGGTGATGATTTAGCTAAATTCGAAAAAATGATAGATGCACTGGAAGATTTAGAAGATGTTCAACGTGTTTATCATAATGCGGATTTAGGGGAATAGTAACAGAAAAAGAGGCTTTCTTACTAATTATATGTGAGAAAAGCCTTTTTTTCATTCATTAAAAGAAATAGTATTTTAGTTAGGGCTAAAAAATTGCATAATAAGATTTGCTATAACAATATATTAGCAGGAAATAATAAGTAAAGAGGGGTAAGAATGAAGAAAAAAAAGCTGGCAAATCGAATAATTGTAAGTGCTATTATAATTTTCATTATAATGCTTGGGATAAATAGCTTTTTAATGTTCTACAATTCCAAAGAGACGGTACAGGCAGCGGTCGGTGAACAGACAATGTCCGCTGCGAAAAACATGCTGAACTACATGGATATAGAAAAATATGAGGAATTAGTAAATAATCCTGAGGAAAATGATATATATTGGGAGCTTCGCGAAGAATTAAATGAGCTGCGCGGAAAAGCGGGAGTTCTCTATGCTTATACATATTTTGTACCGGAAGAAGGACAGAAGGTAAAGTTCCTTGTAGATGGTATGCCTGTTGATGATAAAGAAAATGCTGCTTCATTAGGTGAAGAATCTGGAGCGACAACATATGAACATTTAAAGCGGGCCATGGATAAAGGCGGCTATTATTCAGACGTATTATCGAGTGAATACGGTGAGTTTGTGTCTGGGTTTGTTCCAATACAGAATAAAGAGGGGAAAATCATTGGCTTTTTAGGAGTAGATATTGATGCCTCTTATGTGAAGGACATTACAAGTGATATCGCCAAGGACGTGCTGCCAAGTATGGTGGGTATTTTCTTAGTGATTATTTTAATCGCTCTTGTTTTAATGTTCTACTATATTAACTCATCACTTAAACCGCTTGATTATTTGACGAAATCATCGGAACAGCTGGCGGAAGGAGATTTGAAAGGTGCCAAGGCGGTTATTTCAGAAGTTCAATTGAAGTCAGATAATGAAATCACGGCATTTACAAAAGCATTCTCCAATACAATTGACAGCCTATCTGCTACTTTTGAAGTTGTTCATGAAAAGACGGATAATCTAGGACAAGTAGTAATGGACATGAATGATGCTTCCGGCCAAGTTGGTCATTCAAGTACAGCAATTGCGGAAAGCATGAATGGGATTGCAGCCAGCAGTAAGCAGCAAAAAGGCAGCAATGATGAGGTGATGCTTGCAATGAATGAAATGGCAGTCGGCATCCAGCGTCTCGCTGATACGACAAACGCCATGGCTGAATCGTCAAATGAAATGACTGCACTTGTTGAATCAGGAGTGAAAAATTCCGAGGAAGTAATTGACCAGATTCAAAATGTGGAAAGCTCTGTAGTCCGTACATCAGAACACGTACGGGAAATGGGGGAGAAATTCACGGCGATCAGTGAAATGGTTGGTGTTATTACAAGTATTGCCGACCAAACGAACCTTCTCGCGCTAAATGCAGCAATTGAAGCAGCCCGTGCGGGAGAGGCCGGGAAAGGATTTGCGGTAGTGGCAGATGAAGTGCGCAAGCTTGCTGAATTATCCAGAGGATCTGCGGATGAAATTCATAAACAGCTGCAGCTGTTTATGCATATTGCTGATCGTGCACTTAAAGAAATGGATATGAGTACAGCGGAAGTGAAAGCAGGCAGCTTGGCTGTTGCTACAATTGGCGAGAAGCTTTCTGGTATTCTTCTTTCGGTAGAGCAGGTAAATGAACAGGTACAGGATGATTCAGCAGTAATTGAACAAATGTCTGCAAGTGCACAACAAATTCTCGCTTCGACAGAGCAGATGAACCATTTAGTAACAAATACAATGGAAAGAACACAACATGTTGCCTCTTCGACAACAGTTCAAGTAGAGATAGTGGAACGTTTGAATGCGGTAGTCAAGCATCTAGAGGAAACTTCGCGGGAAGTAGAAAAGGAAATTGAAAAGTTTACACTCTAAAATGTGACCGGATATCTATCTTCAGAAAGTTCTAGCATGATTAATAGAAAGAAAAGGCCTGCCTATATACAGAAGATGTATATAGGCAGGCTTTTGTGGTGTAAGTCCAAATTTCTCTCTTTAAGTAGTAAATTTGTCGAAAAATCTGTTGTGTATTTTATCCTTTATGTAATAATAGGAGAAAAGAAGCATTGGAAAAATAAAGGAACAGGGGTGATAAAATGGGTAAGCTGAAAACTATTCGGGGGAAATTATTGGTGTTTTCATTTTTGCTGTTTTTACTACCTAGTTTGATCATAGGTTTCGTCAGTTACATGCAGGCAAAAAAAGGGCTGGATGAACTAGGTGAAACTATTATAAAAAACAGCGTGGAGACTTCGCTGCAGCTTATTGAAGAGACAAATAAGGAAGTTGAAAACGGCAGTATTACACTAGAGGAAGCACAGGAGCGTGTAAAAACAACATTGATTGGTGAAAAGGGTGGAGAGGGGAAACGACCTCTATCTTATCCGGGTAATCTGGGCGAAAATGGATACATCTATATACTGGACCAGGAAGGAACACTAATCGGCCATCCAACGAGGGAAGGCGATAACTTATGGAACGATAAGGACAGCTCGGGCCAATACTTTATTCGTAAGGTAAAGGAACAGGCTTTAGCGGGCGGTGGTTTTACACATTACGATTTCGAGCTGCCAGGCCAAACGGAAGTAGCACCGAAGTTGATTTACTCGAAGGTAGATAAAAACTGGAATTGGATTATTGCCTCGGGAACATATATGCAGGATTTTAATGCTCCGGCAGCAGTTTTAGTAAAAGCAATTATCGTGACACTGCTTATTTCATTGGTATTAGGGGGAATAGCAACTATCATGTTCTCCAGACACCTGACAGCGCCTTTGAGAAGCTTATCGAGCCGTGTTGGACAAGTGGCAAATGGGAATTTGACCGTAGAATTAGATGATAGTAAGCGGCAGGACGAGGTAGGTATACTTAATAGAGGGTTCAATGAAATGGTCGGCCAGCTGAAGGTACTCATTTCAGGCGTAGAGCATACTATTGCGCAAATTCAAAATACCTCTACGAACTTAACGGCGGTAGCCGAGGAAACAACAGCTTTTGGTGAGGATATTGTAAAGTCGGCGACAGAAGTGGCAAATGGGGCATCCCAACAAGCAGCAGACGCTGAGGAAACAAGTAAGATTACACATCATATTGCACAGGAGATTGACCAGCTGCAAGATAAAAATAAGTCGATGCTCCATTCCTCTGAGGAAATGCGTACATCCAATAAAGAAGGATTGAATCATCTAGTTATATTAAAGGAGCGTTCGACAGAGTCTTATGAGCTTATTTCTTCCATGCAAGAAGTGCTTGAAAGCTTGATTGGAAAGGTACGGGAGATTGAAGGAATTGTAGGTACTATCAATGAAATTTCGGATCAAACGAATCTGCTCGCTTTAAATGCTTCTATAGAGGCTGCTAGAGCAGGGGAACATGGTAAAGGATTTGCAGTTGTAGCTGAAGAAGTGCGAAAGCTGGCAGATCAGACAAGTCAGGCAACCGATTTAGTACGAAATACATTGCAAGGAATTGAGACAGAGACAAAGCTTGTTACGAATGAGATGGCAAAAACTTTTACGATTGTACAAGGGCAGCATGAAGCAGTGGAAACGACAGAAAAATCCTTCAATGAAATTGAAAATGCTGTTGGAAATATTATGGAGTCGATTGAAGATGTCTCAAGAAGTATCCTGCAGTTGAACGCTTCCAAAGATACAATGCTTTCATCCATTGAGCGAATTGCCCTCATCAGTGAAACAAATGCCGGCATGACAGAAGAGGTAACAGCTTCTGTCGACGAGCAGCAAAAGGCTATTCAGCTTGTGACAGATTCCTCGAATAACCTATCAGAAGAAATTCAAGGTCTTCAGGAATCCATTAAGAAATTTACAATTCGTTAAACAGCAAATGGGCAAGGGGAGAGACGTCCCTTTGCCCGTCTGCTCTTAGAAAACAAAAAGACATGGCGGAAATTCTGTACAGAAAGGGAAAGAGAAGAATAATACGGGTATGAAATGTTCTTTTTCTTGCAATCATTCAGAAAATGCTAAATAATGAAATTGCTATGTTCAAAGAGAAAAGCTGGGGGGAAAACTATGAAATTTACAGAATATGAATATAAACGTCCGGATCTTCCGGCTCTTAAGAAAGCGATACGTTCGTTGATCGAAGAATTTAAACAGGCACCGACTGTCGAGGAACAAAGTGAAGTAATTGAGAAAATCAATGCTTACCGCCGTGATTTCTCAACTCAATCCAACCTAGTGTATATTCGTGCTTCTATCGATACTACGGATGAATTTTATCAGAATGCCCGTGATGACATTGATGAAATGGCACCAGAACTAGATGAAGTCATCTCTGAGTATTATCAGGCACTTGTGGATTCTCCTTTCCGTGCAGCACTAGAAGAAAAGTGGGGTGCGCAGCTTTTTGCCCTAGCTGAAAATCAGATCAAGGGTTTTTCTCCTGCAGTCATTGATAAGATGCAAAAGGAAAATAAACTTGTTTCGGAATACAATAAGCTGGTAGCTTCTGCACAAATTGAATTTGACGGGAAGACACTAACACTTGCACAGCTTGCTCCGTATACTGAATCAACAGACCGGGCAGTACGAAAGGCGGCACGTGAAGCATCTGCAGATTTCTTTGCAGAGCATGTAGAGCAATTTGATGAGTTATTTGATCAGCTTATAAAAATCCGCCATGAAATTGCTACAACACTTGGCTACAAAAACTATGTAGAACTTGGCTACATTCATATGAACCGTATAGATTATAATGCAGAAATGGTAACAACATTCAGGGAACAAGTACGTCAATATATTGTTCCGCTTGTCTCCAAGCTTTATGAAAGACAAGCGAAGCGGATTGGTGTAGAAGACTTAAAGTTTTATGACGAAGGATTGGAGTTCCTTTCCGGCAATGCAAAACCAAAAGGGGATGCGGACTGGATTGTGGAAAATGGCAAGAAAATGTATGAGGAACTGTCTCCGGAGACGGCTGAGTTCTTTAACTATATGCTTGACCACGATCTGATGGATCTTGTTGCGAAAAAAGGGAAGGAATCGGGTGGCTACTGCACATTCATCGAAAACTATGATTCGCCATTCATCTTCTCGAATTTCAATGGAACATCAGGTGATATCGATGTCTTAACACATGAAGCAGGTCATGCTTACCAAGTATATGCATCTCGGAATATCGGCATCCCGGAATATTTATGGCCGACATATGAATCGGCTGAGATTCACTCGATGAGCATGGAATTCTTCACATGGCCATGGATGGAGCTGTTCTTTAAGGAGGATACAGAGAAGTATAAATTTGGCCATTTGAGCGGAGGGCTGATCTTCCTGTCTTATGGAGTAGCGGTTGATGAATTCCAGCACATTGTATATGAAAATCCGGAAATGACACCGGCAGAGCGAAAACAGGCTTGGAAGGAAATAGAAGCGAAATATTTACCACATCGTGACTATGATGGCCATCCATATTTGGAGTCAGGCGGTCTATGGCAGCGTCAAGGTCATATTT
This sequence comes from Lysinibacillus odysseyi 34hs-1 = NBRC 100172, assembly GCF_001591965.1. Classification (GTDB taxonomy): domain Bacteria; phylum Bacillota; class Bacilli; order Bacillales_A; family Planococcaceae; genus Lysinibacillus_B; species Lysinibacillus_B odysseyi. The sequence goes on along the minus strand of NZ_BCVX01000010.1, from coordinate 79,337 downwards.
ATGCAAGTCCATTCTATTATATTGATTATACATTGGCTCAAATTTGTGCATTCCAGTTCTGGAAACGTTCGCGTGAAGACTTTGAAGGCGCTTGGAAGGATTATATTCATTTATGCAGTCTTGGCGGTTCCCTGCCATTCACAGGCCTTGTTAAAGAAGCAGGTCTTATTTCTCCATTTGAGGAAGGCTGTGTAGAATCGGTAATCGGTGTAATAGAGGATTATTTAAACAGCATTGATGATACAAAACTATAAATAAAAAGAGTGCCGTCCTATTAGATCATCTTATAGGGCGGCTCTTTTGTGAGGAAGAAGTGATACTAATTTTCTTTTCTGCTGTGACACCTTTTTGTGTAAATAAGCGTATATAGATTTATAATAAAAGAGAGGTAAGAAAGGAAGTGAAGGAAATTGACAAAAAAGCTATGGTTTCAAACCGGTGTGGGAATTTTAATAGGACTTTTAATTGTAAAATATTTTATAGAAATTAAAGGGATTTTTAATCCACTGGTCATCATTTTAAAAACTATTTTTATCCCTTTATTATTAGGGGGAGTTCTCTATTATGTAACGGAGCCTATTCAGCGCGTACTGGAGAAACGGGGATTACCGAGATGGGGAAGCATTACAACCATTCTGATCCTGCTGACAGGAATAGTGACAAGTCTTTTACTGATGATTGGTAATCCAATTGCTACACAGGTAAATAATTTGGTGGAAAATGCCCCATCCATTGCGAAAAATATTCAGGATACAGCAGATTATGTGATGGACAATAAAGACAATTTACCTCCGCAGCTGGAAGACTTTGTGGAGTCTATTTCTAATTCCATCCAGTCAATCGCTGTAAAGGGAAGCACCTGGATAGTATCCTTCATCAGCGGAGCCGTATCAGCTACATTTACATTAATATTGGTACCATTCTTTTTTATCTTCATGCTAAAAGATCACGAAAAGTTTGCTCCTAATATTTATAAAATCTTTACAGGGAATCGCCGCACATGGGTTAAAGATACGCTGGAGGATATCGACGGTGTTCTTCGCAGCTATGTTCAAGGACAAGTAATTATCAGCTCACTGCTCGCATTGATGATGTTTATTGGCTATTTAATTATTAAGCTTGATTATGCGCTGTTGCTAGCGATTTTCTCTTTCTTTATGAATATGATTCCATTTATCGGTCCATGGGTATCGCTCGTGCCGGCTGTTGTAGTGGCACTTGTTCAGAAACCGGTGCTGGTTATTTGGGTAGGAGTCGTGACGCTGGTAGCCCAACAGATAGAAAGCAATCTTATTACACCGAATATTATGGGGAAAACGCTGGATATTCATCCGCTTACGGTCATATCGCTCGTATTAGCAGCAGGTAATATTGCAGGCTTTATCGGTATTTTGATCGCTATTCCTACATATGCCGTATTGAAGGCTATTGTCATCAATATTTATGAGGAACGAAAGAAAATTAAAGAAGCTGCCACAAAGACCGTATAATAGAAGGAAGCATGTAACAAGGCATGCTTCTTTTTTATTACATAGGGAAGGATTCATCCTTTGATTTATCACTTCCGATAATGTGCATCTTAATCATTTACTGTAGCGCTAAAGTTTTTTTCCTATGTTATACTATTTGCGAAAAGAATTATAAAGGAGCGTTTTATGCTAACATTTGAACAAAAACAGGCAATCATTGAGGAATTTCCACAGCTGACGAAGAAAGAAATCTCATTGAAACGTTTAAACTATCACTTTGAAGAAAGCTTGTACGAAAAAACGATTGTCGTGGAAAAATTGCACCCAAATGGCAATGGGTTCGTATTTATCGGCGATTTATTAAAATATGAAAAAGAAGCAACGGATAAGGGACTTGTAAATATTCGCGATTACTCTGCGGAGGCGCTGCGGGAAATTATCGGTGATTCTATTGATTATTTATCAGAAGAATTCGATGATGAGCCGGTTATTGAAGTATGGAGCGATCGGATGCAGACAAAGCTTGAACTCGTTTATGATAACCGTGTTTGGAATATATATCATAAGGAAAATTTAGAAGAGTCATTTGGTACACGTGAAGCGGCGGTTGACTACTTACGCGAAGAAGGTTTCCGACCTGCCAAATAAAGGGGGATTAGGGATGAAGAAGGGTATGAGTGGTAAGAAAATGGCGGGGATTATTATCGGTTCTATTATTGCAGCATCACTGGTAGCAGTAATCTTCATTACCGTTTTCTATAACACGTATGATCCGTCTAAGTACGGGCGAAATAATGGGGGTATAGATGAAAATAATAAGGGGGTGCCTAAGACAGAAGAAATCGATGAACAATCCGTTCCTTTGACGAATATACAAGATCGGTCTATAATTATCTCAAATTCGAGATAATAAGGAGCGTGGTTACGTGCAACATATATTTGAAAAAGGCAAAAAGGAAATAACATTGTTATTATTGCATGGAACAGGTGGAACAGAACACGATCTAATAGGCCTCGCTAAAGAGATTGACGCGGAAGCAAATATTTTAAGTATTCGGGGGCAAGTAATGGAGCAGGGAATGCCGCGTTTCTTCCGCCGTCTCGCTGAGGGAGTCTTCGATATGGAAGATCTTCGCTTTCGTACAGATGAACTGCTGGCATTTATTAAAGAAGCTGCAGTACAATACGGTTTTGATCTAGATAAAGTCGTAGCAATCGGCTATTCAAACGGTGCCAATATTGCGGGCAATTTATTGTTCCGTCATCAAGGAAGCTTGGCAGGTGCCATTCTCCATCACCCAATGGTGCCGGACCGGGAAGCGACTATCCCTGATTTGACGGGTACACAAGTATGGATTGGCGCAGGAACGAATGATTTCATGTGTTCACCACAGGAATCAGAGGAACTAGAGCAGCTTCTTACAAAGGCAGGGGCGAATGTTCAGGTTGGGTGGTTTGAATACGGTCATCAATTGACAATGGATGAAGTTCAAGCAGCTAAAGTTTGGTATGAAGCAACATTCCGTTAAAAAAGAGGGCTATCCAGCTGGATAGCCCCCTTATTGCTTAGTAAATAGCTGCTGAAAATCTTTGTTTCTACTGTAGGAACAGCCTAATAGGCATTAGGGGCGCTTCCGTTTTACAAATGGCAGCCACCAGTTCCAGTCTCCGAACAACTTCATAAGGCTTGGCACGAGCATTAAACGAATGATGGTAGCATCAATGGCAATGGCGATCGCGATACCGACACCAAGCTGTTTTACCGTTGTAACATCAGTGAACGCAAATGCTCCAGTAATGACAATCATAATGAGCGCAGCTGATGTGATGATTTTCGAGGTAGAAACAAGGCCGTCAATCGTTGCTTTCGTATTTTCTGCACCCTTATCATATTCCTCTTGAATCCGGGAAATTAGGAATACTTCGTAATCCATGCTTAGTCCAAACACAAGACAGAAAACAAGGACAGGAATGATGAGGGCAAGTGTCGACTCGGGCATCCCTAAATGTCCATACTGGAACATATATACAAGAATGCCGAATGTGGAACCGAGACCTAGAATATTCATCAGGATAGCCTTTAGTGGAATCAAAATGGACTTAAAGGCAATCATTAAAATAATAAATGTTGTGAAGATAATAATAGCTACAGCTATTCCGATTTTATCTGCAATTTCATCAAAGATTTCCTGGTTGAAAGCTGCCTGTCCCCCAACTAAAAAATCAACGCCTAAATCTTTATCTTTCCATTTCCGTATAAAATCCTGCGCTTCACTCGTATCACTTTTTGTATCAAGTTCAGCTATGATATACATTTTGTCATCCTGTATAAAATTTTCTGCTACAGCATCCAGTAAACCGGCAGTCTGCGGATTAGCCTTTGCTGCTTCCCACATCTCAACAGAGTCAATATCGGCTGCTGTAAATACGGAAGTTATAGAAGCAACAAGTGGTTCATCAGCTAGCTGTTCCTGAATATTCATGATTTTCTCCAGCCCAGCCGGCTCTCCCCACCCGTCTTTACGTTCTGCTAATAAAAAGACGGCCGTTTGTTTACCGAGATCAAATTCATCGACGAGTACATCGTATGTTTCACGGGAATCGTAAGAAGATGGAAGCACATCGACAGAAGGGATAGTCAGTTCGATATCCTTAATCGGAATCATGGCTGCCGCTAAAAGCAATACAGCAATAAAAATAATTTTGATAGGGTTTTTTATAACAAACGAAGCAAAACTTTGCCAACGGCCAGCAGCTGGTTTTACACGAATCAGCCTCCATTTGTTCAACCGGTCGCCAAGGACGACGAGTAATGCAGGCAGGAGTGTAAGTCCTGTTATGACAGCAAATAATACAGCAATGAAGCCGCCAAGTGCAATATTTTGGAATATCTCTACATTAATAATTATCATCGAGCCGAGCCCAATCATAACACAGAGAGCAGAGAAAATAATCGATTTCCCCGCTGTACGGATGGCAGTCTGTACAGCTTCAGCGATGGAAGTTTGCTCTCTTTCTTCACGGTATCTGTTAATAAATAAAAGAGAAAAATCAATGCTTAATGCTAAACCTAGCATTGGTACAATATTCATGACGAAAATCGATAAATCAATGCTTCCGCCAAATAATGCAAGTAGCCCAAAGGCGATGACAACGGTCACTGCACCGATAATGACCGGTAAAAGGGCAGAGACGACCGTACCGAATGCAAGCAAAAGAACGATGAGAGCGATTGGAAGTCCAATAGCTTCTGCCTTCATTAAATCCTTTTGACTCGCTGTGTTTGTATCTTTTGAAATAACAGGAGCCCCGGTAATGGATACGCCTTTTTCTCCTGCAAGAACCTCTCGCAGCTCATCGACAATGACAAAGTAATCTTGATCTGTCTGCTCAAGCTCTAACGTGGCGTATGCCAAGTCATCTTTATTGAAATTTTCCTCATCAACAGGGGAAATGACATGACGGATTCCCTCTACCTGTCCGAGCTTTTTGAGTGTCTGCTCAATATCGGATGCCGATTTCTGTTCAAATAAAACGAAAATAGTAGCTGCAGGAAGTCCAAATGTTTCAGATAGTTCCTCGTTCACCCGATTATAATCGCCATCAACGGAAAAACCATCTCCTTGTAGCTTAGATGGAAGTTGAAGAGCAAAAAAGGCCATTATAATAAGGGCTATTACCCAAAATGCAACAATGGATTTTGAAAATGTAGTTACAAATTTTGCTAGGGCTTGCACAATAGCACCGCCTTTCCCATATTTATGTTTCGATTCTATTATTAGAATAGCATAATAGAAAAAAACCGGACTACCTTAAAGTAATCCGGTTTAGATATTAGAAAATAAAGTGCAGTATTGTATAGAAGATAGCTCCCATCACTGCAGAAATAGGAATCGTGATGACCCATGTAACGACCATTTTACGAGCTGTGCCCCAGCGGACACCTTTGACACGCTGCGCTGATCCAACACCCATAATAGCTGAAGAAATAACATGTGTTGTCGATACAGGAAGATGAATAAGCGTTGCGCCGAAAATGACTGTAGCAGATGATAAATCTGCTGCTACCCCATTTATAGGGCGAATTTTCATAATCTTACCGCCGACTGTTTTGATGATTTTATAGCCGCCGATTGAAGTCCCTAATCCCATCGCTGTCGCACAGGCTATACGAACCCAGCCTTGCACGTCGTCCCCTGATTGAAGTCCGGCTGCAATGAGAGCCATAGTAATAATACCCATTGCCTTTTGGGCATCATTTGTACCATGTGTGAAAGATTGAATAGCGGCCGTGATAATTTGGAAAATACGGAAGCGCTTATTCGCTTTATAAAGATTACGGTTTTTAAAAATGATTTTAAAAATTGACATTACACAAAAGCCGACTGTCAGGGCGATGATAGGAGATAAAATAAGAGCCTCTAAGATTTTTAAAAAGCCCGCGTAGTTCAAAATTCCAAATCCGGACGCCCCGATGGCAGCACCAGCAAGCGAACCGATCAGCGTATGAGAGGAACTTGACGGGATACCGTAGTACCAAGTTAGAAGGTTCCAGGTAATCGCTGAACAAAGGGCACCTAAAATGACAATTGACCCCGTTACATCACCGTCAAAAGTATTTAACGAAAATGGGTCAACAATGTCGCTGGCGATGGCTTTTGCTACTCCAACAAATGTCAGCGCTCCGATAAAATTCATCGTTGCGGCCATCAGTACGGCAACACGAGGCTTTAAGGCACGTGTTGACACAGAGGTTGCAATGGCATTTGCTGTATCATGAAAGCCATTGATGAAATCAAATGCTAAAGCAAAAATAACGACTAAAATCGTAATTAAAAATATAGTGTCCATTTATGAAGTCTCCCGCTATTACGCGTTACGCATAATGATAGTTTCAATCGTATTTGCGACATTCTGGCAGTAGTCGGCAATTTCTTCTAACTGTTCGTAAATGTCCTTGAATTTGATCAAGCGGATTGGATCCTTCTCATTTAAAAATAACTGCTTGATGGATGAACGAAGCACCTCATCACATTGTCGCTCGTAATCCTTTACCAAAATGGCGTGCTGACGCATACCTACTAAATCTTTCTTATTAAGCAAGTCCATTGCCTTTACGATTTCATCTGTAGATTTTGTAATGTAACCTAGGAAATCGCGCATGGATTGATCAATTTCAGTAAGAGAAAACATCTCGAAGTGCGCAATACATCCTTCCGTGCCGTCTAAAATGTCATCCATACGGATCGCGAGGGATAGGATGTCCTCACGCTCGATAGGAGTCATAAATGATTTGTTTAGCATGACAATTAAATCATGGATTAATTTATCACCGGCAGTTTCGTATTCCTTCATTTTAATACTGATTTCTTTTAAATCTGCAACTGTTTCAATGCGGAAGTCATTGGCATAGTGTACCGCTTCTTGCATATTTTCAGCAATTTTATGAAGGGACGAGAAGAAAGGATCTTGTTTTCTAGAATTGAACATGGAATTGCCTCCGTCTATATAAATGTGATTGTAGTAAAAATTAAACCTCAATTATCATAACAAAAACTTTAAAAAATCTATAGAATTATTCACTTGTTATTTTCAAACTTTACAATTCTGTAACATTTCCTGATAACTTTCTGCTAGCTATAGTAAGTTGAAATGAAGAATAAATACATTTTCAAACAGAAAAAACGGCTGTTTTAGCGAAAAAAACGTTAATTTGCTTATAATTTTCTATATTACAGCGTCTTCCCTAAAGCCTAACCAAGGAAACTCAATCGTATGCTGCTCCGCAAAATGGCAAGATACGGGGCTCTCTGCTGGTTGAGCTCGGTTCCTTCTCTAACGGTCAAAAAGTTAATATAGCGCTATAGTGCTTATCGAAAAAAGACGCTGAAGCGAGCGTCTTTACTTTCTCAGAGATAATCGTGTAATTCCGTTTGCAGAAATGGCTTTGCCTGCAATAACGTAGTAAAAGCCTCATAGCGGGCACGCTGCTCTTTCGTTCCTTTTTTTCCAGTATAATAGGCACGAATGAGTACGTTTTTAGGTGTATGCTCCATATCAATAAATTCTAGAAGCTGTGTATCGTATCCTACAAGTGATAACAGCTCTGCCCGGATCGAATCAGTTGCCAAAGAGGCAAAGCGTTCCCGAATTAAGCCGTGCTGCAGCATGATATCAAGTGTTGGGGCTTGTAGCTGGCGATTTAACTCATGCTGACAGCACGGGACACTTAAAATGACCTTAGCTCCCCATTTTACCGCTCGTGCCAGCGCCATATCTGTTGCTACATCGCATGCATGTAATGTTACCACCATATCAACGGACGTTTCTTCATTATAATCGCTAATATCTCCTACTAAAAACTCCAGGTCCTCGTAGCCAAGGTCAGCGGCAATTTGATTGCATTCTTCAATGACTTCCTTTTTCAGGTCTAGTCCTGTAACACGAATATTTAATCCCTTTTCCATTTTTAAATAGTGGTAAAGGGCAAAGGTTAAATAAGATTTCCCGGAGCCGAAATCCAGGATGCGAATAGTACGGTCCTTTGGCAAATAATCCAGAGAATCATCTATAAATTCGACAAACCGGTTGATTTGTCTGAACTTATCATATTTTTGTTTTTTAACCTTACCATCCTCTGTTTGCACTCCAAGACGGATAAGGAAAGGATAAGGGGTCATATCATCCAATAAATAATGCTTTTTTCTATTATGGGTTAAATTCACTTCTTTTATTGTTGTTTGCTTGTCTCCTTTCCAAAGAACTTTATTTTTTTTTGAAAGCTGTATATGAACAGTATGTTCAGTAAACTGTGCATGTATTTGCCGGAACTGTTCAAGTAACCGGTCAAAATGGCTGGCGAACTGCTCCAAAGGGATATTTTCATGCTTCAAAATTCGTTCATATTGATACTCTATCTGGATCGTATAGACGCCTTTCAACTCAATCGGCTTCAATTTTACCCGCTTCAGCTCGTTAGATTTCAGGCGTGGCTGGCTTATTGTAGCGTGTACAAGTGTTCTTTCCTCAAGCAGTGAGAGGAACTGCTTTTTCATTTGTTCAAAATCCATCATTTTCAACCTCTTTATTTAAAGTAATTTCAGTTTATCATACTGAAAGGATCACGTGTCATTTGGCGATTGGGAATAAAGAAGGGTAATTTTCCAGTCTTTCTGTCAGTTTCTCAAGGCAGCAAATATGCATTATGTAGCTGGGGGCGTTTAATGGGACAGCCTATATATATGGTTAGAAGCAAGTGCGGTTTTTAGACTGCGCATTGTATGAAATTGTCTCTGAATTTATTGACTGCCTTACAGTAGTGATAGCCGCAAATGTAGCTATTTATAAGCAAACCGGGGAAATAGAAATCGAATTTCCAAAAGTGTATCCGATACTTGAAATAAGAAGAATAAACAGGGATGCCCCAAATCCTTTTGAGGCTCCCCTTTTCTGTGTTACGATGTGGATAATTAGCACGTAGGAGGGATTTTGTGAACAATTTAAAGGATATTGAAATACTGCAGGAAAAGGGCGTTCTAGTTGGTGTCAATTTGCAAAGTGACAAACATTTCGATTATTCCATGGAAGAGCTGGCAAACCTGGCTGTAGCTTTAGATGTGGAAATAGCAGGATATGTGACACAAAACTTGGAGCGCGTTAATCCTTCCCATTACGTAGGTACCGGTAAAATTGAAGAAATCAAGGCATTTGTTGAGGAGAAGAACGCTAACATTGTTATTTTTAACGATGAATTATCACCGTCTCAAATTCGTAATTTGGAGCGGGATTTAGAATGTAAAGTAATCGACCGGACGATGCTTATTTTAGATATTTTCAGTCGCCGTGCGAAGACGCGGGAAGCTCAAATGCAAGTAGAGCTTGCCCAGCTGCAATATATGCTGCCTCGCCTGGTAGGGCTGCATGCTTCTTTATCCCGACAAGGGGGCGGTACGGGCGGAGGGTTTAAAAACCGTGGTGCCGGTGAAACAAAGCTTGAGCTGGACCGCAGGAAAATTGAAGATCAGATAGCCAAGCTGCGGCGGGAACTTGAGCAGGTAAAGGAACAGCGTGAAACACAGCGCAAGCAGCGACGTAAAAATGCTATGCCGGTTGTGTCGTTAGTAGGCTATACAAATGCCGGTAAATCCACTATTATGAATCAGCTTCTCGCAAAAATAGGGCAGGAGGATTCAAAGCGTGTATTTGAAAAGGACATGTTATTTGCCACGTTGGAAACATCAGTGCGAAATATTGAACTTTCCGACAACAAAACATTTCTCCTGACGGATACAGTTGGGTTTGTCAGCAAATTGCCTCACCATCTTGTAAAAGCCTTCCGTTCAACACTGGAGGAGGCACGCGATGCTGATCTTTTGCTTCATGTCGTAGATGTATCGAATGAAGAACATAGTTTTATGATTAACGTGACAAATGAGACATTAAAGGCTGTCGGGGTCGAAGATATTCCTACTATCTATGTATATAACAAATCAGACCTTGCAGGCGTTAAGTATCCACTTGTCAGCGGTGATAATGTATGGACTGCGGCAAAAGAAGGAGAAGGGCTAGACGAACTAGTGCAGATGATCAAGCAGCATATTTTTTCCAACTATGTTACGTGCAAAATGCTCATCCCTTATGATAAAGGAGGAGTTGTCTCTTATTTAAATGAGGCGGCCACCATTTTCAGCACTTCTTATGAGGAGGAAGGAACTCTTGTAGAACTTGAATTGAAAGAGGCGGATTTCCAGAAGTATGAACAATACGTTGTAAGTTAAGGAACAGCCTAAAAGTCTGCAGTTTAATAACGTCTCTCCTGCGGCAGTTCTTCAAGATAAGATTATCCAGTGAGAGAAGGCGCCTTTAAATAACTTTTTAGGCGCTTTCTTTTTTATCTCAGGAAATAAACTTGCGCCGGCTAGCTGTATGCGTAGCGGGGGTATTTACATCATATGTATGTATTTGTGAATCTCTGCTTTCCGTTTTATTAGGTAATCATCGCTAGTCATCCGTACAGCCAGCTTTAGGGAAAGGTAAAATCTATTCCTGTACTGGTAATTCATTCTATTTGAATAAACAGCCTAGGCATGTAATTAATCGTTATTCTGAGATAATTAAAATAGTCTGTAAATAGAGGAACAATGGGCGTTTTTTGGGTGGATTCTATTAATGAAAAAATGGGTAAAGAGGTTTGACCTGTAGCAAAAAGTCGTAAAAGTGACAGAAAATACTGAAAAAATTGACATTTCTAACATTATTAAAATACTTGCAAAATTCTTCTGAATCTTTTAATGTAATGAAGTATTATATTTCTGACACGGACAACTGTCTGTAATTTGAATTGTCAGATAAATGAAATATTATTTTAATATACGGAAGAAGGTATTTTCATGCTTAGCAAAGAAGAGATCGTCAAATCCGTACCACAAAAAGGCTTCATTGGGCATCCAAAAGGATTGTTCTCCTTATTCTTTACTGAATTTTGGGAACGTTTCTCATACTACGGAATGCGAGCCATTCTGATCTTCTACATGTACTATGCAGTAAAAGATGGTGGTTTAGGATTAGATCGTGAACAGGCGAACATTATCATGTCGATTTATGGTTCGTTAATTTATATGTCAGGGATTATTGGTGGTTGGATTGCCGACCGTATTTTAGGTACACAGAGAGCAGTGTTCTACGGCGGTATTATGATCATGCTTGGTCATATTGCGCTGTCGCTTCCTGGAGGGGTAACCGCGTTATACGCCTCAATGGTATTAATCATCATCGGTACTGGATTATTGAAACCGAATGTATCATCTGTAGTGGGTGATTTATATTCAGCAAATGACCCCCGCCGTGACTCTGGATTCTCTATTTTCTACATGGGAATTAATATGGGGGCATTCTTATCACCGCTTTTAGTAGGCTGGACACAAAAAGAATGGGGCTTCCATGCAGGGTTCGCTGTAGCGGCTGTTGGTATGTTCGTTGGCTTAGTTGTTTTCTGGGTGACAAAGAGAAACCTTGGGCTGGCTGGATCTCAGCCTACAAATCCTCTGCTTCCCGGTGAACGTAAAAAGACGTTTACAACTTTCGGTGTAGCAGCTATCGTAATTGCGATTATTGGAATCGTTACGTACATGACAGGCCATTTTACTATTGGTAACTTCTCATTATTAATTACGACTTTAGGGGTATTAATTCCTACAATCTTCATAGCTTATATGTACCGTAGTCCAAAGACGAATGCAGACGAGAAATCCCGTCTATTAGCTTATATTCCGTTGTTCATCTGTGCGGTTATGTTCTGGGCAATTCAGGAGCAATCGTCAACGATTTTAGCAACTTTTGTCGATACACGTACAAATTTGATGCTTGGCGATTTTAAAATAGAGCCGGCTTGGTTCCAATCATTGAACCCGCTCTTTATCATTACATTGGCTCCTGTATTTGCTTTCATCTGGGCAAAGCTTGGGGAACGTGGACCATCAACACCGAAGAAATTTGCACTTTCTCTATTCTTCGCGGGGGCTTCATTCCTTATCATGGTAGCAGCGATTCTTCTGACAGGAACGGGTGCTTTAATCAATCCGTTATGGGTTGTGCTTTCATTCTTCCTAGTCGTACTTGGTGAGCTTTTACTTTCACCGGTAGGATTATCTGCTACAACAAAGTTAGCACCTCAGGCATTTGCGGGTCAAACGATGGCTCTGTGGTTCTTAGCCTCAGCGGCTGCACAGGCTATTAATGCACAATTAGTGCGTATTTATGAATTGGTATCTGAAACTTCTTATTTCGGTGTACTTGGAGGAATATCAGTCTTCCTGGGTATTGTGCTTCTATTTATGAGCCCGATGATTTCACGTGCAATGCGTGGTATTAAATAAAAATAACTTATGGCTTAAGGCCATGCTCTTCCAGAGAAACGGTTTCGTTTCTCTGGTTTTTTTATAGAAAAAATGCTGCATAAGAAATATAAGTATCTGACTATTCTTTTAAATGGGCATATAATTTGGATGGAAGAAAATGAAATATAAATGCTTGAGTGATATTATTAAAATAACGGGGAATGGAAAAGAAAACGTCAAGGTGCCTAGCCTTACTTGAGAGTGGTAAAACAAATGGAAAGCAATTAATTTGTTAAGACAGCTTTATAAAAAAGCGTGGGGAGGCGTTAAATGATGTTGGAATCGGTACTAGTGAAGCAGGTCACGACAAAAGAAGAACTAGAAAAGGTGTTTGATTTAGAACGGGAAATTTGGCAGGATACGTATGAGCCGATGCATCAAATGCTGAAGGAGGACCTAAACAGCACATTATTGGTAGGAGCTTATTTAGAGGGGGAGCTAATTGGCTTTAGCTATGGGGATGGGGATCGGTCAAGCGAAGGAGTTTTATATTCGCACCTCCTAGGTATTAAACGCCAATACCGCGAGATAGGGGTAGGGGAACTTTTAAAGCTGAAGCAAAAAGAACTTGCCGATGAACTGGGCTATACAAAGTGCCAATGGCTATTTGAACCGTTGGAGGCAAGGACGGCTTATCTGTATTTCACAAAGCTCCGGGCATATGGGACAGCTTATATTGAAAACCGGGAGCCGGAAATGGGCGAAGCATCGGCCATTCCAACAGACCGACTAATTGTAGAATGGAATATACAAGATGAAGACCATATACGTTGGGATGCAAAAATTGATGAGCTGAAAGATTCGGCTGCAGAAATTGTTCCTTCTTCTTTAACAATTGTTGGATTGCCGGTTTTAGATAGTGAACATCAGTTTGATAGTGATATTTCTTATTTAAAGGATGCTTATACACTTGCCATTCCATCCAGCTTTATGAAAATTAAGGTAGAAAGTCCTTCACTTGCGGAGGATTGGCGTTATAAAACACGTACAATATTCCAAACATTATTCCGTCAGGGATATATGATTGTTTGCTTAACACCTACAAATGAGCATGTCAGTCATTATTTATTTGTCAAACGTACGCTTTTTGCCATGTGAGGAGTTAAAGATGAAGTTAATAGAAGTAACGATTTATATAGTAAAAATGAGAATGAAAAACCCCTTTGTTACAAGTTTTGGTGCGGTTCAAGATAAACCGGTCCTTGTCATTCAGGCAAAGGATGAATCGGGTGTCATAGGATGGGGAGAGGGCGTAGCGTTTGAAGCTCCTTCATACACGGAGGAAACAGCTAAAACAAGTTTGCATATGCTGGAGGATTTTCTTATTCCTATGTTATTGCAGAGAGAATTGACCCATCCTGACGAGGTAAGTGAGTTATTTAAGCCAATTCGGCGTAATAACATGGCGAAGGCCGCTATTGAAGGGGCTGTATGGGATATATATGCCAAATTGATTAATAGACCGCTTTCTGAGGCAATCGGGGGGACACGAAAAAAGGTTGAAATCGGGATTAGTGTCGGGCTGCAGCCAACAGATGAAGAGTTGTTCCAGATTATCGAAGATTATATAGCGCAGGGCTATAAGCGGGTAAAGGTAAAAATTAAGCCGGGCCGGGATATCGAGCTGATTCAAACAATTCGTTCGCGTTTTGGTAATCTGCCTCTTATGGCAGATGCCAATTCTGCTTATACGTTGGCAGACTTACCGCTCCTAAAAGCATTGGATGAATTTAATTTACTAATGATTGAGCAGCCGCTCGCTCATGACGATTTAGTAGAGCATGCGCTGCTGCAAAAGGAGCTTTCAACGCCGATTTGCCTTGATGAAAGTATTACCTCGATAGAAGATATGAAGCGCGCTGTAATGTTAGGAAGCTGTCAGGTTGTGAATTTAAAGGTTGCCCGTGTCGGGGGAATTACAGAGACAAAGCGTATCCACGATTATGGTGTTAAGCATGGCATTTCTATCTGGTGTGGCGGGATGCTGGAGGCTGGAATCGGCAGAGCGCAGGCAGTTGCAGTCGCAAGCCTTAGCGGATTTACTTTGCCTGGGGATACAGCAGCCTCAAGCCGCTACTGGGATGAAGATATTATAGACCCAGAGGTAAAGGTGGAAAATGGGCTGATTTCCATTTCCGATAAACCAGGCTTAGGCTATACGGTAAAACAATCGTTTATTGAACAAATTGCTGAGCGGAAAATTGTATTGGCCTAAAGGTTGCCCGGCAGGGACAGTTTATATTTGGCAGGAGAAAATGATAAAGAAATTTATGCTAGGAGAGGTGTATCTGTTAGAGCATCCTCTCCTTTTCTATTCCCGATTAATAAAAAGAACAATTTAAATAGGAAGAGAGACATTCCTTTTAGGATGAATCAGATAAAAGGACTTACTAAGTATAGTAATTTTCAAATTTACATAAATGTTACTTGAGAATGAATTTTCATTATTTGGAATGACTATTAAATAGAATAGAAGCAATATAAAAACCCTAAAATTAGAGTGAATTTTTTACTGCTAAAAACTTGGAAAAAGCTTAAAATTACGAATTTCTTCATTTTTCATTTTATAGTTGATAATGATTATCGAGTAGATATTGATTTTACTATTTACGTTGTTTATAATGAAAGACGACTCAATAGTGATAATCGTTATCAATATATTTATTGAGAAAATATCTTTTATGGGGATTACAAATGAGATTATGGATGTTAGTAGTAGCAACTGTTATCCTATCCTTTATCTCGCTCTTTATAGGTGCCATTGATATTAAGCCGAGCGATCTGCTCGATTGGGAATCAGATAAGACACAAATCTTTTTAATGAGTCGATTGCCCCGTTTAATGGCAATTATTTTGGCAGGGGCAGGAATGGGGATTGCAGGCTTAATTATGCAAAGTTTAAGCCGAAACAAGTTTGTATCGCCGACAACGGCCGGTACACTTGATGCAGCAAAACTAGGTGTCATTGTTTCAATGATCTTTTTTACGGGCTTGTCTTATATGGGGCAAATCCTGTTTAGCTTTGTGTTCGCGTTAGTTGGAACATTTATTTTTATGCAGCTGCTTGAACGTATTAAGTTCAAGGATGTCATTTTTGTTCCATTAATCGGGATTATGTACGGTAATATCATCGGCGCTATCTCGACATTCCTCGGATATGAAGCAAATGTATTACAAAATGTTGATACATTTTTCTTAGGAAGTTTTACATTAGTCGTATCAGGCCGTTATGAGCTATTATACGTAGCGGTGCCGGCGATTATTATTGCTTATATTTATGCAAATAAATTTACAGTAGCAGGTATGGGGGAGGACTTTGCGAAGAACTTAGGTTTAAGTTATCGTACAGTGTTAAATATCGGCCTTGTCATTGTAGCAATTATTTCAACAACGGTTGTGTTAACAGTCGGTATTATTCCGTTCTTGGGCTTGATTGTACCAAACCTTGTTTCACTATATTTGGGGGATAATTTACGTAAAACGATTCCTCATACGATTTTCATGGGTGCAGCGTTTCTGCTGGTATGTGATATTATAAGCCGGTTAATTGTTCATCCATATGAAATTCCGGTAAATACAACAGTCGCAGTAATTGGCAGTGCGATCTTCTTAATTATGTTGTTTAGGGGGAAAGCATATGCGAAAAAATAGTACAAAGCTGATTATTTTGGCTGTTATTGCATTAATCTTTATGGCTCTGTTTGCTTTTTATAATATTCAAGGCGGTTTTAGCTACGCCTTTCCAAAGCGTCTTGAGCGCTTAGCTGCGATGGTGATTACTGGGACAGCCATTGCGTATGCCACAGTAATATTCCAGACAGTAACACATAACCGTCTATTAACGCCTTCTGTAATGGGCATTGACTCTATGTACGAAGTAGTACAAACAATCATCTACTTTACAGCAGGTTCGGCTTCTATTTTCGTTGTAAGCCGTTATTTAAATTTTGGTTTATCGATTATCGCAATGGTGATTTTCGCTATAATCTTATATCGATTTTTATTCCGGGCGGATAAATACCCCATTTTTCTTCTATTATTAGCTGGGATGATTATCGGGACATTGCTGGGAAGCCTTGTCACATTTATGCAGGTCCTGATTGATCCTGTAGAGTATGAAAGTCTGCAGGCACGTTTGTTTGCGAGCTTTATGAATGTAAAGACGGAGCTGCTGCTTATTGCTATCGTTATCCTTGGTCTGGCATTTATTTATGGATATCGGTTATTGCGTGATTTGGACGTTGTCTCTTTAGGCCGAGACAATGCGATTAACCTCGGGGTGAACTATGATAGGATCGTATTACAGGTGCTCATATTATCTTCTATTTTAATCGCAACTTCGACAGCGCTGGTTGGTCCCGTCACATTCTTAGGCTTAATTGTAGCAAATTTAGCATATCAATATTTAGCAACCTATAAACATTCGGTCTTAATTGCCGGGGCAAGCCTGATCAGTATTATTGCGCTTGTCGGCGGGCAATTTATCGTGCAGCATATATTCCATTTAAATACAACAATTAGTGTGGTCATTAACTTTGTCGGTGGGATTTACTTTATTTACTTATTACTGAAGGAAAGTAGGAAAGCAGGATGATTGAAATTAAAGGGCTTTCTAAAAGCTTTGGGAAAAAACCCGTCGTTGAAAATGTAACATTGAAAATCCAGCCTCGAGCAATCACTTCCTTTATCGGGCCGAATGGTGCGGGAAAATCGACGCTATTATCGATGGTGAGCCGTCTTCTAGACGCTGATACAGGGGAAGTGTTTTTAGATCAAACAGATGTAAAAAGAATGAAGTCAGACGCCTTCGCGAAACGCGTGGCCATCTTGAAACAGGCCAATCACTTGAATATCCGTTTAACAGTCCGTGAGCTTGTTTCTTTTGGGCGCTATCCATATTCAAAGGGGCGTTTAAATGCGGAAGATGAAAAGTTTGTAGACCAAGCATTGGAATATATGAACTTAATAGATATGCAGCATAAGTATTTAGATGAGCTATCAGGCGGTCAAAAGCAGCGGGCCTTTATTTCCATGGTTATTGCACAGGATACAGAGTATATCTTGTTGGACGAACCGTTAAATAATTTGGATATGAAGCATTCCGTACAAATCATGAAAATCCTGCGCAAACTGGTGGATGAGCTGGGAAAAACAGTTGTTATTGTATTACATGACATTAACTTTGCTTCTGTCTATTCCGACCGTATTGTGGCGTTAAAGGATGGCCGTCTTGTAAAAGATGGGCCAACAAATGAGATCATTAACTCTGAAGCCTTACGTGAAGTATACGATATGCATATTCCTGTACAAGAGCAGGATGGCTGCCGTATTTGCGTATACTTTAATTCACACTAACCTTTTTCGGTATTCTTGAATGCGTTTAGACAGAGCAAAAAAAATATAATAGATTTCTATTCGGCGTGCATGAGGATTCTCCTTATGCACGTATTTAAAGCCGATTAAACGAGAATGAGAATTCTTTTCAAAAATAAGTTGACAAATTTTGAGTTTTTCGTTTAGAATGAGAACTGTTGAATGGAAATGATAATCATTTTCAATTAAAGGGAGTATATTTTAGGAGGAGAACGAACGATGATGAAGAAGTGGAAATATTTATCTGCAGTCGCAGCTTTAACATTAATGTTAGCAGCGTGTAACTCAGACGAAGGAACAAAATCAGGAGAGTCTACTGATGATACAAAACAAACGGAACAAAGTGAAGCGGCTGAAAACTCTGCATTCCCAATGACGGTATCTTCTTTGACTAAAACAAGTCAAGATGAAGAAAAAGGTACGACAATTACATTTGAAGATGTAACATTAGAAAAAATGCCTGAACGCATCGTTACGCTTGACTATGGTTTCTTAGATACACTTGATGCATTAGGAGTAGAAGGTATCGTTGGAGTTGCTGCTGGCGCCGGTAAAGGAAATATGCCAGAGCATTTAAAAGAAAAGTATGTAAATAGCGATGTTGCTGATGTGGGTACATTAAAGCAAATCGACTTTGAGGCAGTAGCGGCTGCTAACCCGGATGTTATTTTCATTTCTGGTCGTCAATCACCATTCTATGAAGAGTTAAAAGAAATTACGCCGAATGTAATCTTTATTGGCTCTGATAACGAAAATTATATCGATGCTGTATATGAATCAGTGGATTTAGCAGCTAAAATATTTGATAAAGAAGAAAAAGCAGAAGAGTTAAAAGCGTCATTACAAGAAAAAGTAGATGCAGTAAAAGAAAAAGCAGCTGATTATGAAAATGCGCTTGTAGCAATGTATGACGACAAAAAACTTTCTGGCTTTGACAATGGTAAAGATTCTCGCTTTGCATATGTTTACAATGACTTTGGTTTTGTCCCATCGACAACTGAAATTGACTCATCAGCACACGGTTCTGACTTCTCTTATGAGTCAATCCTTTCAGTAGATCCGGAAGTATTATTCATTATTGACCGTACAGCTTCTGATGTAGAAACAATCAAAGCTGACATTGAAAATGATATCATCAAAAAAACTCGCGCTTATAAAGAAGGAAAAATCGTATACCTGGATGGTGTTAACTGGTACTTCTCTTCTAACGGTGTAACAACTGAAGCAGATAAACTAGATGAAATCTTAAACGAATTAAAATAATCTTTTATAATAAGGGGGCATGTCTCAATGATGGGACATGCCTTTTTAAAAAGAACAGCAAGTGATAGACGTGTTCGGTTTATATCCCGGCACGCCAAGGCACTTTCTTATAAAAAGGAGCGATTAATTATGTTTGTTCAAATTCGTAAATGGACAGTAACAGAAGGTAATTCAGATAAAATACTGGAGCGTTTTAAAAAGAAGCCGGATCAAGGTCCATCTCTTATCGAGCAGCGTGAAGGATTTATCAGCCGTGAACTGTTAGTGAAAAAGGTGACACGCGGAGAAGAGGAAGTTGTCATGATTATCCGCTGGGAGTCAGAAGAAGCTTGGAAGGCTTGGGAAAAGAGCCCCGAGCATATTGCCGGTCATAAGGCGAAGATTAAGGAGCACGGTGGCAAGCCGCCGAAGCCGGAATATGTAATCAATATGGAACATGGAAACTATCTAGTAGTTGAATAGCAGAAAAACGTCCTTATATAAAAAGGACGTTTTTTAATTCTTAAAATGATACATTATAATAGCAGAGAATGAAACAATAAGGTTAGGTGATACAGTGTTGAAGAAATGGGCTTATTTGGGGGCAATTCCGGCATTATTCGTGTTTCTAATTTTATGCTTTACATATGAGAAATTTCATGTTCTAGATAAAAAGATGGCGGGAATGCTATATGGCAACAGATTCATTGAAGGTTTTCATTTTTTTGGGGAAACGAAAGTAATGATTGTCGTCACGATCGTATTGTTAGCCTGGTATGTAGTACGCCGTAATTATCGAGGCATGCTATTCGTGATATTTTCAATCGGCGGTGGCACTGCAATTAATCAAATCGCCAAACGGATTGTAGAGCGTCCGAGACCGGATTTGCCGGGTCAGCTTACGACGTTTAGCTTTCCATCTGCTCATACAACCATTGCATTACTGCTATTATTTACAGCTGTTTATATCGCAACGGAATATAGGAGAAACCGGGGTTTGACAATAGCCTTATGGAGCCTCGCTATTGTTTTAACTGTTTTAGCAGGACTTTCAAGAATAGCAGAGGGACGACATTTTGCAACCGATGTATTAGCTGCATGGAGTCTTACATATGCATGGTTTGCCTTGTGTGCATATTTATACAGGAAATATAAAGGGAATCCGGAAAGTCGCTGAGGAGATGGCGGCTGTTCGGATTTTTTTGTAAATAATTCAGAAAAATGAAACTTTTAACCAGTTTAACCGTATAAAAGGTAAATACATAATCGGGAGGTGATTCAAGTGATGTTTGGTGTAGCGATTTCCACTATCTATTTAACGATTGTTATTGCGATTGGCCTCTGCACCGTTTTATATTTGTTCTTTGCAGATATAGCTGATGGAGCCGCTGAAGGAATCCCCTTTTTTGACCCGGCCGTTATATTGGCCTTTATTACAATAACAGCTGCAGCAGGATATATGTTAGAAATCTTTTCGAACTTATCTCATTTAGTTGTTTTTTTAATCAGTATCATCCTTTCAATTATCTGTACAGCTCTCATTTATTATTTTCTTCTTGTGCCGTTACGGTCAGCTGAAACTTCATTAGCTTATACAGAGGAATCTCTGGCAGGCCAGACAGGCAAAGTAATTACACCTATACCGGTAGATGGATTTGGAGAAGTCCTTATTGAAACAGGCAATGGTATTATCCATAAGCGGGCAGCCGGCTATAACCAGCAGGGTATCCCATATGGCCAAGAAATCCTAGTAATCGAAGTGGTTAACGGCACCTTATATGTACAGGAATATGAAAGTTTATTTTCTTAAAAATAAGGAGGAATTTATATGATCGGAGTCTTTATTGCCATTGGGGTTGTTGTTTTCTTATTATTAGCTATCGTAGCAGTATATATAGCGAAGTATAAGACAGCCGGTCCTGATGAGGCATTGATTGTTACAGGAAGCTATTTAGGAAATAAAAATGTTCATACCGATGACTCGGGCAATAAAATAAAAATTATTCGGGGAGGCGGCGCCTTTATATTCCCGGTCTTTCAACAGTCTGAACCATTATCTTTACTATCAAGCAAATTAGAGGTAACAACGCCGGAAGTTTATACAGAGCAAGGGGTGCCTGTCATGGCGGACGGTACGGCCATTATTAAAATCGGCAGCTCGATCGGCGAGATTGCAACAGCAGCCGAACAGTTTTTGGGAAAAGAAAAGAGTGAGCGTGAAGCGGAGGCACGGGAAGTTCTTGAAGGCCATCTGCGTTCTATTTTAGGCTCCATGACCGTAGAGGAAATTTATAAGAATCGAGATAAATTCTCACAAGAAGTACAGCGGGTAGCATCTCAGGATTTAGCGAAGATGGGATTAGTAATTGTCTCGTTTACAATCAAAGATGTCCGGGATAAAAATGGCTATTTGGAGTCGCTAGGTAAGCCTCGTATTGCCCAAGTAAAAAGAGATGCAGATATTGCGACGGCAGAGGCAGAAAAAGAAACACGTATTCGCAGGGCGCAGGCAGATCAAGAAGCCCAAAAAGCTGAACTGGAACGCGCAACAGAAATTGCCGAGTCTGAAAAAGAGAATCAGTTAAAAGTGGCAGAGTTCCGCCGAGAGCAGGATATTGCAAAAGCACGTGCAGACCAAGCCTATGATTTAGAGCAAGCGCGTGCGAAACAAGAAGTTAAAGAGCAGGAAATGCAAATCCAGATTATCGAGCGTCAAAAGCAGATTGAGCTAGAAGAGCGGGAGATTCTGCGTCGAGAGCGGCAATATGATTCAGAAGTGAAGAAAAAGGCAGACGCAGAGCGATATGCGATCGAACAGCAGGCAGCGGCTGATAAGATGAAGCAAATTGCACAGGCAGAGGCAGAAAAATATCGTATCGAAGCACAGGCCCAGGCAGAAGCGGAGAAAATCCGCCTTGATGGACTGGCAAAAGCGGAAGCAGAAAAGGCCCAAGGAACAACAGAGGCAGAAATTATTCGTCTACGTGGTCTAGCAGAGGCGGAAGCAAAGCAAAAAATTGCAGAAGCGTTTGAGCAATACGGACAGGCAGCTATTTTGGATATGATTATCCGTATGATGCCAGAATATGCTAAGCAGATTGCTGCTCCTCTATCAAATATCGATAAGATTACAGTAGTCGATACAGGAGGAGGATCAGGAGGCGGCGCCAACAAGGTCACTTCTTATGCAACAGACCTGATGGCAACTCTTCAGGAGAGTTTGAAAGAATCATCGGGAATTGATGTTAAACAATTGATTGAAGGCTATGTCAGCGGAAAATAAATGTGTCATTACTGAAAAGATACCATGAGCATAATATATGGTATCTTTTTTGTTTTTTTAACAGATAGGGAGGTTTGATTGCGTTAGGGAAGTTAAATATACGAAAAAGATTTGCACATAGGAAACAAAGTGTATATAATACAAATAACAAACTGGAATATGAAGGGGACTTACTGCATGGAAGAAAATGTGCTGCTGGCAATTGGGCTGACCTTGTTCGCCGGTCTTGCGACAGGAGTAGGTAGTTTAATTGCTTTTTTTACCTCGCGTACTAATACAAAATTTTTATCTTTTGCATTGGGGTTTTCAGCCGGGGTAATGATCTATGTTTCGCTTATTGAAATCTTTGTAAAAGCAAAAGATTCCTTAACGGCTGCTTTAGGTGAGACACAGGGATATTGGATGACACTAGTCGGTTTCTTTGGTGGCATGCTGCTGATTGCGCTGATTGATAAGTTTATCCCAAACAAAAACAATCCGCATGAGGTCCGAATGGTAGAAGATATTAACAAGGCAGAGGCGCAATCAACAATCGCCGACGCCGATAAGCTGATGAAGATGGGAACCTTCGCTGCTCTGGCCATCGCTATCCATAACTTTCCGGAGGGGATTGCAACCTTTATGTCCGCTTTGCAGGATCCAAGTCTTGGGATTGCAATAGCTGTAGCTGTAGCCATTCATAATATTCCGGAGGGAATTGCGGTAGCAGTACCGATCTTTTATGCAACAGGTAACCGAATGAAGGCATTCAAGCTTTCTTTTTTATCAGGACTGGCTGAACCGGTTGGGGCTATCGTTGCTTATTTGGTCCTAATGAATTTTTTGACAGATGTTATGTTTGGGGTTATTTTTGCGGGGGTTGCCGGAATTATGGTGTTTATTTCTTTAGATGAATTGCTCCCAGCAGCAAAAAGATATGATGAAACACATTTATCTATTTATGGTCTCGTGGGGGGGATGGCAGTAATGGCAGTCAGCCTTGTACTGCTTGCATAGGAGGAAAAAGAGAACCTGCACATAAAAGGTGTTCGCGCGTATGCGAACACCTTTATTTACGATGCAGATGTAACGTTTTCAGAGGCAACAGTAAAAAGGGTATTTACATGATTTGAATTTTCTAATTCATCAATAACAGCTACTGCAAAATCTGCATAGCTGATGTAGCTGTTAAACTGTGAGTTGACAACTAGACGCTGGCTTCCGATAATGTAGTGGCCAGTACGGGGGCCCTCTGAGTCAAACATAGCCGACGGACTTAAGAACGTCCATTTAATTGATGAATTCTTCAAATCTTGTAAATTTTGCAGCTGATACTTGGCAGATTCACGCAGGTGCTCCGGATAATCCTTATGCTCCATTAGACGAATGGAATGGTCTTTATCAACATAAAGACAGCCTGAGCTGCCGACAACGAATAATTTCTTTTCTGTACCTTCCATAATAGAAATTAAATGCCTGCCTGCTTCCACATGCAAGTAGGCGTCATCATTATTAATCGGGGCAAATGCATTAATCAGCACATCAAACGGCTCGATATCTTCCCTTGTTAAGTGGAATAGATCTTTTTCCAACGTTTCGACGTCATTTACCCTTAAGTTGGCCTTGTTCATGACAATAGCTGTTACGTCATGCTCTCTCATGAGTGCCTCACGTAAAATATGGCTTCCTGCTTTACCAGATGCAGCGATTAAACCAATTTTCATTTTCCATTTCCCCTTTCTTTCTTGATATCTAGTAAATATACCCCAAAATTAGCGAGAGTATGCATAAAAGAAGAGACTTTAATGAAAATTCAGACTTTTGTATGAGATTAAAAACCGCCCTTTGCACAAGGCGGTTGTACTTTTAATAGAATACTTGAGTCGTAACACCGGCTGGAGCAGCCTTTGTCAATAAAATCGTATGCTCGGGAAATGTTTTTTTCATCAAAGATAAAAATTGTGCCGCCAATTCATCTGGTATGAGCGAAATAAGAGTAGGGCCAGCCCCACTTAATGCTGTACCATAAGCGCCAGCTTGTTTTGCAGCCTCACGAATAGCATTATAGGCAGGGATTAGTTTAGCACGAAATGGTTCATGCCATAAATCCTGTTCCATATAACGTCCTATTCTTTCATAATCCTTGATCATTAAAGCAGCAGCCAGCATATTGGCACTTGCGCTTGCTCGTACTGCATAGCCGCGATCAAATTGAGAAGGAAGAACACTTCGGGCTTCGGCGGTTTTTAATTCTACCTGTGGAATATACACAACAAATGAGGCACCCAGCGCTGGTATATGAATTGTATCAACAACTCCGTTTTCACCCATGGCTGATACCGTCAGACCACCAAGTACAGATGCTGTAGCATTATCAGGATGTCCTTCAATTTGTGAAGAGATATTTAACTTGTCCTGTATAGATAGCTTTAATCCACATACAGCGTCAGCTAGTTCGATTGCTCCCACAATTGCTGCTGCACTACTTCCTAAACCACGTGCTAATGGCAGCTCGCTTGTCATTTCGACATGGCAGGCCGGTAGTTGATGGCCGAATTTCTCTGCTACTTCATTAGCGATTTTGTAAATTAAATGATTCTCAACCGTTGTGTCTGTTGGTACATGAGGCCCTTTATGGGTGAATTTCCACTCATCCGCTAAAGTGACAGTTAAACTAAGGTAAAGTGATAAACCAAGCCCGACAGAGTCGAAGCCAGGGCCTAAGTTGGCTGTACTTCCCGGGACTGTAATACGCCATTTAGTGCTCATAAGATGCCCTCAATATATTCACGAATTTCTTTTTCCTCATTTTTCAAGGAGATAAGGTCAATCGTAGAAACACTCATCGCTGTATCGGGGTCTTTTAAGCCGTTTCCGGTAAACACTGTTACTACCTGACTGCCTGCCGGGATTTTACCGGATTTTACGGATTTAATAACACCGGCAAGGGAAGCGGCTGAGCCGGGTTCCACAAAAATGCCTTCTTTGCCAGCAATCAGTTTATAGGCTTCAAGAATTTCTGCATCTGTCACCATATCGATAATGCCGTCGGATTCATCTCTTGCAGCCTCTGCAAGCTTCCAACTGGCAGGATTACCGATCCGGATAGCTGTAGCCACAGTTTCAGGATTAGCGATTGGTTCTCCTTTTACAATGGCCGCAGCGCCTTCAGCTTCGAACCCGAACATTTTTGGAAGCCCCGTATTTTTGGCGTCATTATATTCTTTAAAGCCTTTCCAATAGGCTGTAATGTTCCCCGCATTACCAACAGGGATACAGAGGAAATCAGGTGCTTTTCCTAATCCATCTACAATTTCAAAAGATGCTGTTTTTTGGCCTTCAATCCGGTACGGGTTTACAGAGTTTACAAGTGATACGGCTGTTGTCTCAGAAACTTGCCGCACAATATTTAGAGCGTCATCAAAATTGCCGTCTATTTCAATAATTTTAGCCCCGTACATGCAAGCCTGTGCCAGCTTACCAAGAGCAACTTTCCCTTTTGGAATGACAACAATAGACTGGATACCTGCACGGGCAGCATAGGCTGCTGCTGCAGCCGATGTATTGCCGGTAGAGGCACAAATGACACATTTTGAACCCTCTTCAACCGCTTTAGCTACCGCAAAAACCATTCCACGATCTTTAAAGGAACCGGTTGGGTTTGCCCCCTCTATTTTTCCGTATAGCTCAATCCCCAGTTCTTTTGAAAGATTGACCAGGTGGACAAGAGGGGTATTTCCTTCATTTAAAGTTAAAGGGGGTGTATTTTCGGTAACAGGTAAATATTGTTTATATTCTTCAATTAAACCTTTCCACATAACAAAACAAGCTCCTTTGTGCTCACTGGATGAACATTTGTTTTTTTATACAAGACATTGTACTCCTACGAAAAATCTATTTCAATAGGAAATAGATAAATAGTCGAAACAATGGGATATTTAAAGTTTTCTATTGTCACTTTCTCGAAACAAATGTATAGTAACTAAGTAACGTCAAGTGTAAAGACAGGTGAATAGAATGGTACAAGTAAAAAAACAAGCAATGGCAAATGCACAGCCTCTTTCCCGTAACAAGTTATTAGGTGTAGCAGGGGTAGGATGGATGTTTGATGCGATGGATGTCGGAATCCTATCATTTGTCATTGCAGCAATCAGTACGGATTGGGGATTGAATTCTACGCAGATGGGATGGATTGGCAGTGTCAATTCCATCGGGATGGCAGTCGGTGCATTGCTGTTTGGTGTGCTGGCAGATAAAATAGGCCGCAAGCAAATTTTTATGTGGACACTAATCCTTTTTTCCGTAGCAAGCGGTATTTCAGCTTTCGCTACGACATTAACGGTATTTCTCATTTTAAGGTTTTTAATCGGAATGGGACTTGGCGGCGAACTGCCTGTTGCATCGACTCTTGTTTCGGAAAGTGTAGAAGCAGAGGAACGCGGGCGGATTGTCGTATTGCTTGAAAGCTTTTGGGCAGGAGGATGGCTTATAGCAGCGGTTATTTCTTATTTTGTCATACCGGCAGATTTCTGGCCTGTTGAAGGATGGCGAATTGCTTTGTTATTGACAGCATTACCGGCCTTTTACGCTGTATATATTCGTTTAAAGTTACCGGATTCTCCACAGTTTGCTGTAAAGGCTAGATCGGAAAAACGCTCGGTCTTCCAAAACATGGCGACTGTTTGGTCGAAGGATTATGCCAAATCTACCCTTATGATGTGGATTTTATGGTTCGCTGTAGTGTTTTCATATTATGGCATGTTCCTTTGGCTGCCAAGTGTGATGGTCGGGAAAGGCTTTGATTTAATTTCCAGTTTTAAATATGTATTAGTAATGACATTGGCCCAGCTGCCAGGCTATTTTACAGCAGCCTGGTTTATCGAAAAGTTCGGTCGTAAATTTGTGCTTGTACTGTATCTGACAGGGACAGCTGCGAGTGCTGTAGTATTTGGAAATGCAGAAACTATATCGGTTCTTCTAATCTCGGGTATGCTATTATCTTTCTTTAATCTAGGTGCCTGGGGAGCTTTGTATGCTTATACCCCTGAGCAATACCCGGCTATTGTGCGCGCTACAGGGACAGGAATGGCAGCAGCAGTCGGCCGGGTAGGAGGAATTTTTGGCCCTCTCCTTGTCGGGGCGATGCTGGGAAGAGGGTACGAATACGGTACAATTTTTACTATCTTCTGTGTAGCTATTTTAATCGGAGTAGCAGCTGTAATTTTTTTAGGAAAAGAAACGAAGCAAACAGAGTTATATTAGCTTAAAAGAGAGAGTAGCGAATGCCGCAAAGCATATCTGCTTCTCTCTTTTTTGTATATCGATGAGTAGAAAAATACATTTCCTGCTTAAAGGATGACAAAGAAATTGCTAAATCTTTTAGGTGTTCTCGCTATGAGTAGGAGTGCTGTCAACTTTGTACTGAAAGCAATTTTATTGTTTAAAGTGATAAAGTTTTTTCAGAAAAATCATTGTATTCACTCATTATTCATGTTAATGTATTTTTTATTATATGGACCACCTTATGAATTAGGTTGACATCACTGACACCATTCAATTAGAGAGAAAAGAAAGGGAATGAGGTATGAGTATTTGCGACAGTATTAAAAAAAAATACATCAGATTGTCTAAAGGGCAACGTAAAGTGGCGCAATTTGTAATTGATAATCCGACTATTATTACAACACAAGTGGCTTCTGAAGTAGGTAGACAGGCTGGCGTAAGTGAGTCAACAGTCATTCGTTTTTGTTATGCAATGGATCTGTCGGGGTTTAATGAGCTCCAGCAGAAAATGAAAGAGTATTTAATTGAGAAAAATGGCTCTGCTCCGGCACCCTCAAAAAAGCGTGCCTATAAAAGACAGAATATTCCATGGAATGAAGTCATGTCAAAGGATGTAGATGGAATTATTGAACTTATGGAGAATATAAGTGAGCCTGACTTTACTAAAACAATTAACATACTTCACAACGCAGAACGTATATTTATTTTAGGAATGAGAGAGTCTACTCCAGCTGCCCTGCTTTTATACAATGGTTTGGTATCCTATCGTAATGACGTATATTTAATGAGCTATAAGTCAGAAAGAATGGCAATAGACTTAACACAAATGGATGAAAAATCTGTCCTTTTTGCTATAGAGGTTAATGAGCAACAGGAAGATGTCCGTGCGGTAGTGGAGTTAGTAAAACGGAAAAATGGTAAGATACTTGCTATTGCAGAAGAGGACTCTACTCTTTTACAGGAACAAGCAGATCTCTTTTTTTCAGTAGGAAGAAAAGGTCAAAAAGTTATCGAATGCGATATAGCTGTTTTCTCCCTGATACATGCAATCGTTGATCGTATGATAGGGCAGTATAAAGAACATTATCCAGCTGTAGACACTAAAAGTAAAAAGTATCCGGCTGAATCCTTAATAGAAATGGTCTGAAATAAAACCGCCCAATAAGTGAATCTTATCGGGCGGTTTTATTATTTTGATAAAAATTTGCTATAATAATACTCATCTTGCAACTCATTTTCAAGCTTGAAGGAGCCTTTTCGTGTCCCTTCACATACATAACCATTTTTTTCAAATAATGCCTTTGCCTTTGCGTTGGAAACAACGATGTGTGCTTCTACTCGTTCGATTTGATGCTCTAGACACCAGGCTTCGGCTTGGTTAAGCAGGGATGTTCCGATACCGATATTCTGGTAGGCCTCTATAACACCGATGCGTAAAGAGGCTACATGTTTTGTACGGGAAGATGTGTGTCCCTTAATCATGACATAGCCGGCAAATTCACCATTTACTATACAAAGCAGAATATTGCTTGTTTTCGTTTTTCGCCATTCGGCTAAAACCTTTCTGACTTGTTGAACAGTTAAATTCTGCTCATTGTCATCAAAATATTCAAAATCACATTCAGTAAAAACAGATTCCTGTAAGTTGATGAACGCTCGGGCATCATCGCTTTCAATCGAGCGGATGATATATGTATGGGCATGGTTACCGCGGGATTCACCATCATTTTCATTATTTGTTATCCGGGAGAAAGTAACCGATCTTCCGAGTTTTACATCAATTACATTGTAGTTCGCATTAACCCATGATAAGTAATGGGAAAGGGGTGGCTTTGTTTTCTTCCACCAGCTTAAATTTAAATAAGCGGCATTCGGCAATTCCTGGCCCATAATATTTTCGATCGCTTCATATGTAAGCGTCATTTCAGGTTGGGTGGAATTTTGGAAGAACTCGGCTAATGGAATGTATTTCTTCTCCATTTTCTTCGTCATAAGAATCCTCGTTTCTTTTTTAAATAAAAGTTTCGTTACCCTATAATTTTATCATAAAAGGCATTTTTTTAATAATGATTATATAAAAATATATAATAACTTTCATTATCTGTTGCTTTAATAGTATTAATTTACATAAAATGTAACTTTTAGTTCTATCTTTCATTCTTTCTTGATGAAATGAAAATAATAAATGAACTCTGATACTGAAATTTGTTCTTATAGTGAAAAAGCGTAGCTTAATAACTGCAATCCTATCAGCTTAAAGAACTTATAAAAGTGAAAGGACAAGGAATAACGTTCTGCTATGGAAAAGGTATCTACAGGCAGGCATAGGGTTTTAGGAAGAGCCAAAATGAAGAAAAAAAAGTTCTATTTTTCTTCCCGCAGCGAGGTATGATAAAATGAATTCGGTAAATACAAGTAGATTTCGTAATATAGGAGGAATAAGATGAGTAACGTATTAGTCTTCGGTCACAAAAACCCAGATACAGATACTATTACATCTGCCATTGTGTATGCATATTTAAAACAGCAGCTTGGCGTAGATGCAGAGGCAGTGAGACTAGGGGAAGTAAACAATGAAACAAAATTTGCCCTAGAAAAGTTCGGTTTTGAAGCCCCACGCTTTATTTCAAATGTAAAAGAGGAAGCGGAAAGAGTAATTCTAGTCGATCATAATGAATTCCAGCAATCTGCTGACGGAATTGAAGAAGTGCAAATCGTAGAAGTGATTGACCACCATCGTATTGCCAACTTCCAAACAGCAGATCCACTTTATTTCCGTGCAGAGCCTGTTGGATGTACAGCAACAATCTTAAATAAGATCTTTAAAGAAAATAGTATTGATATCCCAGCAAATATGGCAGGGCTTATGTTGTCAGCGATTATTTCGGATACATTGCTGTTTAAATCACCAACTTGCACAGAGCAGGACATACAGGCTGGTAAGGAATTGGCAGCAATTGCAGGTGTAGATGCAGCAGAATATGGACTAGCTATGTTAAAGGCAGGTGCGGATCTTTCTGATAAATCATTAGAAGATTTGCTTTCTTTAGATGCTAAAGGCTTCGAATTCGGGGAATACAAAGCTGTTGTTGCACAGGTAAATGCTGTTGATATTGAGGATGTATTAGGACGTCACGAGGAACTGACGAACTTGTTAAATAAAAATGTTGCAGATAATGGGTTAGATTTATTCTTCTTCGTTGTCACAGATATTTTAAATAATGATTCAACAGCTGTAGCTGTAGGCCGAGTGGCAGAAGCAGCTGCAAAAGCGTTCGGTGCTGAAATTGTAAATGGCCGTATCAGCTTACCTGGTGTTGTATCGCGTAAAAAACAAATTGTCCCTGTATTAACAGAGTCACTTAAATAATTGTTGGAAAGGATGCCATTTAGGCATCCTTTTTATCTAACTCCAACGGATAAACAGCAGGACCCTCGATTACCTGTCCTTTGGCATTAAAGCGAGAACCATGACAAGGACAGTCCCATGTCTTGTCCCCTTCATTCCAACGCGTCTTACAGCCAAGATGTGTACATGTCGGTGCCTCATTACGAGCGACATGTCCTTTGACGAACTCGGCTCCCATAAAACCGGTGTTTTTAAGTCCTTCCTGAAGACCTTCGAGCCCTTGGTGACGTGTCGGCTGATAAATTGCACTCGCAGGGTGTTCCTGTTTGGCCATATAACTAGCTAAAATCTCGCCTGCTACTAAGGAATTTGACAATCCCCATTGATCGTAGCCTGTTGCAATATAAATTTTGTCGCTGCTCTTTACAAATGGTCCTACGTAAGGAATGTCGTCAGGAGTTTGCATATCCTGGTTACTCCATAGATATTCCGGTGCAGGGAGATGAAAGGTTTTTTGAAGTTCCTGCGTAAACGTCTCATAGTAGTTGTTTGTTTCAGTAACAGTACCAGCAGGGTGCTCGCCGCCACCATAAACGAAATAGAGCTTTCCACCAACCTCGGCTGTTCTTATTGTGCGGCTTGGTTCATCTACACTAACATATTGACCCTGAAGCGGCTCGGCTGTTGGAACAGCTGTTAAATAGGAGCGCTTAATGGCAAGTTTAGCTGTGTACATCCGCGGTAAGGAAGAGATTGGGTAATGCGTACAGAGAATTAATTTTTGGAAATGAACGCGGGCATCGTTTGCCAGTTGTACATAGTCTTCATTAACGGTTGTCACACGAGATTTTGTGTGAATTCTAGCCCCTTCTTTAATCGCAAGGTTTGCTAGATGGGTTACTAAATCAGTCGGGTCAACTTGTACCTCATTTTCAATAGCAAGTGCCAACATGACATCAAAAGGCAGTTCTGTTTCATTCGTTGCATGGGAAGGGATGCCGATTTTCTGATAAGCTTCATATTCCTTTTGTAAATCCATCTTCCCTTGCTCTGTTGTTGCATATATATAGGATGTAGCACGCTTATAAAGAGAAGAAGGCAGATCTTGGAGAAGTCTTTCGATTGCCTGGTGGTTTGCCTCATAATAGACGGCAGAATCTTCCAGCGAGAGCTTTGAATATTTAAGCCCATGCTGAACCGTAAGCTTTCCAGTAGAAAGCGAGGTCGCTCCTGCCCCAATCGATTCTTTACCCTCTAGTAAAAGAACATCATGCCCATTTTTTGCTAGGAGATAAGCTGTATAAATTCCTGATAACCCTCCACCAGCCACACAAATCTCACATCTGTTGTCCTGCGTTAGTTCTGTAGTTGAAACTAACTTTTTTGATTCCAGCCATAGCGATTTTTTCATAATTATCCAACCTACTTTATTAGTTTTTATTAAGTATTGGGTAAATGTCTTGGCAAATATTCAATGAGCGTATTAATTGTAGGAGTGAGTAACTCCTCGTTACAATAAAGAAAAAGGAGGCCCATTACATGAAAATAGAAGTATGGTCAGATTATGTATGCCCGTTTTGCTATATTGGTAAACGGCAATTGGAAAAGGCAATTAAGGAATCAGGCTATGAAGAACAGATTGAAGTAGAATATAAAAGTTTTTTATTAGATCCTTCTACACCGATTGATATGGAGGAGCCAATCTTTACAGCATTGTCAAAGAAATATAATTTATCTGAAGAAGAAACCAAAAAAATGACCGCCAATGTTGCTGTTCGAGCAAAGGAAGTTGGCCTTGAATATAACTTTGATGTAATGAAGACGGCTAATACGACAGCGGCGCACCGTTTAGCGAAGTTAGCAAACGAGCTGGAAAAAGCCCCCGCTTATAATGAGCGTCTAATGAAAGCCTATTTTTTAGAAGGAGAGGCAATTGGCCGCCCGGATGTATTAAAAAGGCTTGCAGAAGAAGTTGGGCTCGACCGTGCGAAGGTAGAGGAGGTTCTTGACAGCCGTCAATTTGAGGATATCGTAGAAGCGGATATTTATGAAGCGCAGCAAATAGGTGTACGCGGGGTGCCTTTTTTTGTATTTAATAATAAATATGGGATATCAGGTGCTCAGCCACAGCCGTTATTTGCCCAGACGATTGAACAGGCAGCGGCAGAGGCCGGCTTGCGAAAATCGATCCAGCTTGTAGGTGAAGGTGGGGCGGCATGCTCTGATGGGGAATGTGAAATATAAATTCAGCCTAAAGTAGTAAAGTAATTTAGTTGAAAAAAGTAAGGTTCTCTATTATTATATAATTATATCTTGAATTCGAGATAAAAAAGTTCGTAATAATTAAGGAGAATATTATAAATGACAAATGTATTAGTAGTAAAAGCAAACAATCGCCCGGACGGCGTTTCAACGAAAATGTATGAAACTTTTATGGCGGAAGCTGCTAAAGTAGAAGGCCTGAATATCACAACATTTGATGTATTTGAAGAAAATCTGCCTTACTTTGGTCAAGAGCTGTTCAACGCTTTTGGTAAAGCACAGGCTGGCGAAGAATTATCAGAAATTCAAGCAGCTTCTTTAGCGGCTTTCAACAAATCACGTGAAGCACTATCTGCTGCTGAGGTAGTAGTATTTGCCTTCCCGCTTTGGAATCTTACAATCCCAGCTGCATTACAATCATTTATTGATTACACATATGGTGCTGGCTATTCATTCAAATATGATGAGAACGGCAACTTAGTAAGCTTAATGAATGATAAAAAATATATCGTTTTATCTGCACGCGGCGGTATCTATTCAACACCTGAAACTGCTCCAATGGAAATGGCAGCAACATACGTTCATAATGTTATCGGTGGAGTATACGGTATGGAGAAATTGGAAGAAGTAGTTATCGAAGGTCATAACGCTGATCCAGCAAATGCTGATGCAATTATCACAGCAGGTTTAGAAAAAGTACAAGCAGCAGTTCAAAAATTAGCACAAATTGCAGTAAAATAAAAAAAATTTAGACACTCCTATCTGGAGTGTCTTTTATTTTCCATTTTTTGTTGTATGGTTTGACCTTAGACGTCTGAATTGAGTTACCATGCTATCCTAAAGATGAAAAAAGTATGTCATATTGGTCAGTTGTATGGTGGATAAATCACTTATTTTTTCTTTGAACCGCATTAATATGCTATGTTTTTGTACAAATATTGTACACTAATAGGTAATAAGAATCGGTTATTTTTCATGAAAATGATTTACAATTATTCCTGACAACGGATATCAGGAGGTTACAAATGCGTAAATCTATTATGACAGGAACATTGGCAGCAGCTTTTTTAGCTACAGGATTTGGACAAGTACATATTGCAGAGGCAGCAGAAAATCCACAGGCACCCGTTACTCGCGGTGAATATGTGGTAGAGCTGATTAAGCATTTAGGAGTAGAGGTTGGGGACGGAACATCCATCACGTTTAAAGACGTTCCTAAAGAGCTGGCGCCATATGTAGAAAAGGCGGTAGAGCTAAAACTGATTTCAGGGATCAATAAAGATACATTTGCTCCTGATCAAAAGTTAACACGCCTGCATGCTTTCGTTATTGCTGGGCGCAGCTTGCAGATGGAAAATGCGCCGCTATCTACATTGGATAAATTTAAAGACAGCAAAAATATTGATGCGATGCATAAACAGGCGTTAGCAAACGTAGCAGCAGCAAATATTTTAAAAGGTTTTATGGATGGGACAATCCGTTCTACTAAAATTGTAACAGCAGGACAAATGGCAAATATTTTAGACCGTCTGATGGACAACATGCAAACAACGCCGGTGGAAGATGAAGATAAGGTTACATTGCGCGTATTAGGTACTTCAGATATCCATACTAACTTGGCAAACTATAATTATTACTCAGATAAAGAAGACAATACGATTGGGCTTGCTAATACAGCAGCATTGATTAAAAAAGCACGCACTGAAAATCCAAACAGTATCCTTCTGGATAACGGGGATCTCATTCAGGGAACACCGCTTGGCTCCTACGCCGCGCTGAAAAAGCCTTTGCAAAAGGGTGAAGTGCATCCTTCTGTTGCAGCATTAAATATTTTAGGATATGATGCCGCGACACTTGGAAATCATGAATTCAACTATGGATTGGATTTCCTTGGCGAAGTAATGGATGATGCAGAATTTGACTGGGTAAATGCTAACGTACGAAATGCTGCTACTGGAGAAAATTACTTTAAGCCTTATACGATCCTAAGCCAGGAAGTTGTTGATGAGGATGGAGAAAAACATAAGATTAAGGTGGGAATAACGGGAATTGTACCTCAGCAAATTTTAGGCTGGGATGCGATTCATTTAACAGGCAAAGTAACAGTGGATGATCCGATTGAAGCATTAGAGGCTACTATTCCTCAAATGGAAGAAGCGGGTGCGGATGTGATTGTCGTATTATCTCACTCTGGGATCGGTTCTGATACATATGTAAAAGGAACTGAAAATGTAGGCTACCAAATTACAGCGCTTGAAGGTGTTGATGCTGTCATCACAGGCCACTCTCATCTAAAATTCCCAGGTGACTATGCTGATTTAGAAAATGTCGATTCTGGCAAGGGTACGATCAATGGCACGCCGACAATTATGCCGGGCTCTTATGGCTCTTACCTTGGTGTAATCGATTTAGACCTTGAACTAGTAGATGGCGAATGGGTCGTAAATGATGGAACAGGTGAGATCCGCTCAATTGAAGGCGTAAAAGCAGATCAAGAAGTACTGGATGCAGTAAAAGAAGCACATGAAGGTACAATCGATTACATTCGCCAACCGGTTGGTGAAACAGCAACACCAATTAACAGCTATTTCGGTTTAGTACAGGATACGGCCGCTATTGAGATTATTACAGCAGCCCAAACAGCCTATGTGAAGAAGCAAGTAGCGGGTACGAAGGATGAAAGCCTGCCAATTCTATCTGCTGGGGCTCCGTTCAAAGCGGGGTCTCGTGAAAACGCAGCAGATTATACAAATATCTCTGCCGGCCCATTAGCGATTAAAAACATGGCGGACATTTATCACTTCGATAATACAGTATCTACTGTGAAGGTGACAGGAGCAGAAGTTATTGAATGGCTGGAAATGTCAGCGGGCGTATTTGCTACAATTGATCCTGCTTCTACTGAAGAACAAAATATTATCGATGCTGAAGCTCGCTCTTATAACTTCGACGTATTAGACGGGATTACTTATGAAATCGATGTCACTTCTCCGGCAAAATATGACCGTCGCGGCACTGTAGTAAATGAAAAGGCAAATCGGATTAAAAACGTACAATATAATGGCAAACCGATTGATTTAACGCAGGAATTTTTAGTAGTAGCCAACAACTATCGGGTAGGCGGTTCCTATGGAGCGACATTCGTTAAAGAAGATAAATCGAATTTAACAGTTTATGCTTATGAAAACCGGGAAGCAATTGTTGACTATATTATCGAAAAGGGCTCGATTAATGTAACGCCGGATAACAACTGGAAATTCACAGCATTCCCAGCGAATACAAATATTATGTTCCGTACTGCGGATGTAGCGAAAAACTATATTCCAGAAGGCAGTAATATTGAGTATATCGGGGAAGATAAAAACGGCTTCGGTAAATTCCGACTGAAATAAGAAAAAGGCTACCTGTCTCTTCAAAGAGGCGGGTAGCCTTTTCGTAATGGAAAAGTAAATGAAGCAGAGACGAAGGCTATACAATCCTCCATAGGGGTAGGAAGGAAATAGGACATGCACTTTTCCTAACCTAATGATATATATCTAGATAAACTGTAATCTGGATATTTTCATCAATAATCGTACCTCCTGCTTCAATGAGCGTATTGTAAAGTAGACCGAAATCCTTACGGTTAATTACTGTCGAGCATGTAAAGCGATGGTTTTCCGAGCCCCAATCATTCAACTCTTTTCCTATGTATAGCACATCAAAAACTACGCTTTTCGTGATGTTTTTAATCGTTAGGCTCCCGGCCAATTGGAGGAGTCCCTCTTCACCGGGGGTCAGGCTTGTTTTAGTAAAATATATTTTAGGGAAGCGATCGGCGTCGAAAAAGTCTGCTGATACTAAATGCTGGTCACGCGCTGCATCCAAGGTGGAGATGCTTGCTACGTCAATTTCAATATCAATTATACCTTTATGAAGATCTGTTATAGCCGGAGCTTCAATTTTTACATTATACGAAGCAAATGTGCCTTTTACTTTTGAAATCCGCATATGCCGAACTGTGAAACAGATTTCTGAACGTGCTTTGTCCACCGTAAAAATGGTCATAAAATGCCCTTCTTTCTGTCATTATGTATTAAATATTAAATTAAATGGAAAAAGCACTCAATATAATATGAGCATGTATTTATTACAATATAAAGGATTTTCCATTAAAGTAACTTACTTTTAATAACTAAATAGAAAAAGGGAAAGTACTATAAGAAAGGGTGAAGGAAAATTTACTTTCCTTTGAAATATCGTTAAAATAAACGAGGTAGAGGTGACCAAAATGAAGGAAACAGCATTATGTCCTCGATTAGCCAAGGCAATGGACCTAATCGGCAAAAGGTGGACAGCTTTAATTATTTATCAGTTATTAAGTGGGCCACAACGTTTTAATGCTATCGAGTCTGCTTTACCAATCAGTGGGCGATTACTTTCGGAACGTTTAAAGGAATTAGAAAAAGAAGGCGTTGTCGAGCGTAAA
The DNA here is from genome assembly GCF_001591965.1 of Lysinibacillus odysseyi 34hs-1 = NBRC 100172. Classification (GTDB taxonomy): domain Bacteria; phylum Bacillota; class Bacilli; order Bacillales_A; family Planococcaceae; genus Lysinibacillus_B; species Lysinibacillus_B odysseyi. The sequence continues at coordinate 41,734 of NZ_BCVX01000010.1, read as the reverse complement.
GTATATTCAGAAGTACCGGTCCGTGTAGAATATTCTTTAACACCAAAGGGCCGATCTTTAGAGGGTGCTGTTCGCGAAATTGAAAAGTGGGCACAAAATTGGACGTAGAGAAAGGGAATGGCTTACATGACAATAGAAAAATGGGCGTCGGATTTAGCCCAAATCGTAAATCCGGAGAACATTAAGTGTAATGAATCTTTAAAACAATATACAATGACTAAATTAGGCGGTAAGGCTGATATTTTTGTGATGCCGGTAACAGAAGAGGAAGCGCAAAAGGTTGTACAGTACGCGTATCGTCATCAAGTACCATTGCTGATGCTTGGTAATGGCTCAAACATGGTTGTACGGGATGGCGGCGTGCGGGGCATCGTTTTGCATTTTGCCAAGCTGGATCGTATTCATATTGAGGGCGAAGTCGTTATTGCCCAAGCAGGCGCGCTTATTAAAGAGGTGTCTAAACAGGTAGCGGTTAAGAGTTTAACAGGTTTTGAATTTGCTTGCGGCATTCCAGGATCCATTGGGGGAGCTATGGCTATGAATGCAGGGGCCTATGGCGGAGAAATTAAAGATGTGATCGTCGATTGCACTGTATTGACACAGGAGGGTGAGCGTCTGGTGCTGACAAAAGATGAACTAGAACTGGCTTATCGGAAAAGTATAATTGCTAAAAAGGGCTATTATGTATTGAGTGCAAAATTCCAGCTGGCAAAAGGCAAACAGCAGGAAATCGATGCGAAAATTGCTGATTTAACATATCAGCGAGAATCAAAACAGCCGCTCGAATACCCATCAGCAGGCAGTGTATTTAAACGCCCTCCTGGTTATTTTGCAGGGAAATTGATTCAAGACAGCGGTTTGCAGGGTAAAGGTGTCGGTGGTGCAGAGGTTTCTACTAAGCATGCCGGATTTATTATAAACAAAAATAATGCGACAGCGACCGACTATATCGAAACCATTAAAATGGTGCAATGTACAGTAAAAGAAAAGTTTGATATTGAGCTGGAAATGGAAGTAAAAATCGTCGGCGAAGATTAATGGGATAAGAGAAGGGTCTGCTACTAATTAGCGGACCCTTTTAATCAGAAGAGAGCTATATGTTTCTTTATCGCAAAAGGAGAAAAAGATGAAGTTCATTTCGTGGAATGTAAATGGTATACGTGCTTGTGTAACAAAGGGCTTTTTGGAGTACTTTAAGGAAATGGATGCCGATTTCTTTTGTATTCAGGAATCAAAGTGCCAAGCCGGTCAGGTAGAGCTGCCATTAGAAGGCTATGAGCAATACTGGAATTATGCTCAAAAGAAAGGGTATTCCGGTACTGCTGTTTTTACAAAGCATAAACCAATAAGTGTATGGTATGGAGTGGGGGAAGAGGAAGCAGAGACAGAAGGACGCATTATTACTTTAGAATATCAAGATTTTTATTTAGTAAATGTCTACACTCCAAACGCGCAGAGGGACCTTGCGCGGCTGCCATACCGGCTCCAGTGGGAAGACCGTCTGGCTATTTACCTAAAGCAGCTTGATGCAAGAAAGCCGGTCATCTACTGTGGCGATCTAAACGTGGCTTACCAGGATATTGATTTGAAAAACGCAAAGGCAAACAAAGGAAACTCCGGTGTTACTGTGGAAGAGAGAGGAAAGATGAAAGCTTTATTGGAAGCAGGCTTTACAGATTCGTTTCGTTACTTCTACCCGGACCGCCAGGATATTTATACATGGTGGAGCTATATGGCAAAAGTGCGAGAACGTAATATCGGCTGGCGTATTGATTACTTTATTGTTTCGGATCGCCTTATCCCACAGCTGAAAAAGGCTGACATTCATCCTCACATATTAGGGAGTGATCATTGTCCTATTGAACTTGAAATAGAAAATTTATGTATTTAAGTAGTAGAATCCCTCGTATATTAGAGGGATTCTACTTTTTTATGTAGAAATTACCTAGTAGGGGGATGGTGTTATGACAAAAGGAAATAAGCTAATACGTATTATTTTATGGGCACTTGGTATTATAGCAGGATTGATTGCAATTGCACTTATCGCATTTAATTTTTACATAGGAAGCTCAAAGCCGATTATCGAAGGTGAGCTGACTGTATCGATTTTAGAAGAGGATGTAAAGGTAGTGAGGGACGGAGACGGGGTACCCCATATTGATGCACAGTCAGATGCAGATCTTTACCGTGCCCAAGGCTATGTACAGGCACAGGACCGCCTGTTTCAAATGGATTTGGCAAGAAGACAGGCAAGCGGACGGCTGGCCGAGGTAGTAGGTGCTGCTGCTGTTGAAAATGATAAATTTTTCCGTACTTTTAGTCTACGTGATGCAGCAGAGAAGTCATGGGATGGATATGATGCACAGTCAAAGCAGGTGCTCGAATGGTTCGCAGAAGGAGTAAATGCTTTTATGAAGGAAGAAAGGTTGTCCTATGAATTTAAGTTATTGGGATATGAGCCTGAACCATGGACACCCATTGATTCTTTGACGATTGGTAAATATATGGCGTATGATCTCGGAGGGAATTGGAGCCTGCTCGCATTCCGCCACTGGGCATTAAATAATTTACCTGAGGAATTAACAGCGGAGTTGATTGTCGATTATCCGAAGGAGGCACGCTCCATTATTGAAGCGAACAAGGAATCAGAAGTAAAGATGGCAGGATCGTTTCCGATCGAAGCCATTCCAAATGAGTTCAATGGGAGTAATAACTGGGTAGTATCAGGAGAGAAGTCGGAAACAGGGATGCCTTTACTAGCCGACGATCCGCATCTAGGATTGAGTACACCATCTATTTGGTATCAGATGCATTTGCAGTCACCTGAACAAAATGTAAGCGGCGTTATCTTTGCCGGGGTGCCTGGAATTATTTTAGGTCATAATGAGGATGTGGCCTGGGGAGTGACAAACGTCAATCCACAGGTACAGGATTTATATATTGAAAAGCAAAGCCCTGATAATCCATACGAATTTTTATATGACGGGAAATATTATGAAGCGGAAGTAAGGGATGAACCGATTCATGTAAAAGGCGGTAATATTGTAGATTTCGAAGTTATCGTAACAAAGCATGGGCCTGTCATCTCCGATCTTGTATTTGATAAGGAGCCGGTAGGAGAAGTGTTTTCAATGCAATGGACAGCGTTGGAGCCGACTCGTGAGCTTCAGGCTGTATTAGGCTTTAATAAATCAAAAAACTGGCAGGATTTCGATCTGGCTTTGCGTGATTTCATGGCCCCTGCACAGAACTTTGTATTTGCTGATACGACGGGAACCATTGCCTACCGGGCAAACGGTAACATCCCAATCCGGAAAATAGGGGAAGGAAAGCTCCCGGTACCGGGGGATTCATCCGATTATGGATGGGAGGGATATATACCATATGAAGAGTTGCCGACAGTAATCAATCCAGAAGAAGGTTATATTGCCACAGCAAATAATAAAGTTGTAGGGGAAGAATATCCTTACTACATTACAGATTTCTGGGCACAGCCGTATCGTTTTGAACGTATTGTGGATTTGCTGGAATCTAAAGAGAAGCTGTCTGTACAAGACATGAAGAATATACAGATGGATACAGTTAATTTATACGCAGCGGAATTTTTGCCTTACTTCCTAAAAACAATTAAAGAAGCTGATGTTGATGGTAAATATACGGACATAATTGCTTCTTTAGAAGCGTGGGATTATAACGAAACGATTGATGCGCCACAGCCCCTTGTATTTAATTTCCTGATAGAGGAGCTGAAGGAATCATTATTTGCTGAAGAAATCCCGGAAGAAGTTTATATGATGATGCCTGGTAAGTATCAGATCATGGATAATCTGCTCAGGGACGCGTATAAAGGAAATGAAGGCATGTGGATAGAAAAAGCAGGCGGATTAGAGAGATTTGTATATAAATCATTTGAAGAAACAATAAAAGAACTAAAGGATACGTATGGAGACAATTATAAGAAATGGGCATGGGGAGATTTTCACCAGCTTACGTTTGACCATTCGATTTCTGCAGCAAGTGACTTGGTAGCCTGGTATTTAAACCCTGCACCACAGCCGGTTGGCGGTTCGAGGACAACAGTTCAGGCAGCTGGAAACCGGATCAACGGGAAAGTCAATCATGGTGCATCATGGCGCTTTGTAGCAGATGTTGGAAACTTATCAAAAGCGGATCACATTGTCGGACCGGGCCAAAGCGGGCATAAGAAATCAGAATGGTATCACGACCAGGTGGATGACTGGGCGAAAGGAAATTACCATACAACAAGGCTAGATGGCGAATATGAAAATGCAAATGAGTTATTACTAAAAGCAGGTAAATAAAATAGGGGGTAGTGTGGTTTTCCATTCATTCAGAAAAGCATGCTATATCCGTTAAGTATAGAAGAGGAAGATTCCATCGGCTAGGGCCTTTGGTATCTTCCTTTTTAATTCAAATAAATATTTGAATGTTTTGAAATAATTGCATATACTAATAACAATCAAATCCATATTTGAATGAGGTGTTGATATTGGCTAAAGATATATGTGCAGTAACGGAAATCCATACAGAAGTAGTAGGACGCGTACAAAGGCAAATGCCTGATTTGTCCAAGGTAGCAGGCTTTCTGAAGGCGCTTGCTGATGAAACAAGATTAAAGATCGCTTATGCGTTAACACTGGAATCTGCATTATGTGTATGTGATGTCGCAGAAATTATTGGCTCTTCTGTGGCTAATGCTTCTCATCACTTACGTTATTTAAAGGAACATGGATTAGCAAAATCTTATCGGGAAGGAAAGATGGTTTATTATTCGCTTGCAGATAAGCATGTTTTTCAAATTGTAACGATAGCTTATGAACATTCAAAGGAGTTGAATGAAGATGGCAGTGAAGGAGAAGCAGCAATATAGGCTGCAAAATTTGTCATGTGCAAACTGTGCAGCAAAATTTGAAAGGAATATTAAAGAAATCCCAACAGTAGAGGAGTGCCAATTAAATTTTGGCGCAGCAAAGCTGACGGTAGTAGGTGAAGTGACGATAGAACAGCTCGAAGCAGCAGGCGCGTTTGATGGAATCAAGGTGACGAAAGCAGAGGAGCGGGCTGAAAAGGCTATTCCATTTTATCAACGAAAGGAAAACATACTAGCAGGAGTTTCCCTCCTCTTTATTATAGTTTCTGTTGTTTACAGCATGAGTCAGGGAGAAGGGAGTGCCCTCTCAAATATACTTTACTTTTTTGCGATTATGATAGGCGGTATAAGCATCTTTAAGACGGGTATAAGAAACCTCATACGGCTTGAGTTTGATATGAAGACCTTAATGACAATTGCCATTATAGGGGCAGCTATTATTGGAGAATGGCAGGAGGCAGCAATTGTTGTCTTTTTGTTTGCGGTAAGTGAGGCACTCGAGGCCTATTCCATGAACAAGGCGCGTCAGTCGATTGAGCGGCTGATGGAAATAGCACCGCCTGTAGCGCTGGTCAAGCGGGCACATGGCAGCCATTCTCATGAAATAGAAGTGCCGACAGAGGAAATTATAATTGGTGATTTATTAATGGTGAAGCCGGGACAGAAAATCGCGATGGATGGAATAGTTGTCAGCGGGTCCTCCACTGTCAATCAGGCGGCTATTACTGGGGAGCCTATTCCGGTGAAGAAAGAAAACGGGGATGAGGTTTTTGCGGGCACCCTTAACGAAGAAGGCGCCTTGGAAGTAAGAGTGACGAAGCTGGCTGCAGATACAACGATCGCAAAAATTATACATCTTGTAGAGGAAGCACAGGCTGAAAAGGCACCATCCCAAAAGTTTGTTGACCAGTTTGCTAAATACTATACACCGCTTATTATGCTGGTAGCATTGCTTGTTGCCGTTATCCCTCCTGTTTTCACTGGGGATTGGCAGCACTGGATCTATCAAGGACTTGCTGTATTAGTCGTTGGCTGTCCTTGTGCCCTTGTCATTTCCACACCTGTTGCAATTGTGACAGCGATCGGTAATGCAGCGAAACAGGGTGTACTCATTAAAGGCGGCGTGTATTTGGAGGAGCTTGCGCGTACAAAGGCAATCGCATTTGACAAGACAGGTACGCTTACAAAAGGAAAACCTGAAGTAACAGATAGTAAAGTAGTAAGTAACATGACAGAAAAAGAGTTTCTGCGGTTAGTTGGTACAGTAGAAAAAAGTTCACAGCATCCATTAGCCGGGGCAATTTTAGCAAAGGCGCAGGATTTACAAGTTTCACTAGCAGAACCGGTCAATTTTAACTCTGTAACCGGTAAAGGTGCTTATGCTGAAGTAGACGGAGTAAAAGTGAACGTAGGGAGTATTGAATGGATTCAGTCTCAGGTTTTCCTAGAGCCGGAGATAAAACAATATGTAGAACAGCTTGCAAGACAGGGGAAGTCCGTAATTGCAGCTGCTACAGAACAAGAGCTTCTCGGCATTATTGCTATTGCCGATCAACTGCGTGACGGTAGTAAACAGGTGATCAGCGAGCTAACGAAGAGCGAAGTAAATACTATGATGCTAACAGGTGATGCAGAGCTCACAGCTTCTGCTATTGCAAAGGAATTACAGCTAACGGAAATAAGAGCGTCTCTGCTACCGGCCGATAAGCTTGAAGCAATAAGAGCATTTCAGCAGCAGTACGGCTCTGTTGCTATGGTTGGCGATGGGGTAAATGATGCGCCAGCTTTAGCTGCCTCCTCTATCGGCATTGCTATGGGAGGGGCTGGGACAGATGCCGCTCTCGAAACAGCAGATATTGTATTGATGGGGGACAATGTAGAAAAAATACCTGGCATCATCCGACTGAGCAAAAAAACATTATCTATTATCAAACAAAATATTGCCTTTGCTCTCGGATTAAAGGCGATCGCCCTCCTGCTTGTTATTCCAGGTTGGCTTACGTTATGGATTGCGATTTTTGCCGATATGGGTGCAACATTGCTTGTTGTATTAAACTCGCTGCGTCTCATGAAAAAGGAAAGTTAAAATTATATAAATTGTATGCAGTGTTACCCTCGGATTTTTCTAAAAAAAAGGATTGCCTAGTTGAGTTCTTGTTTTGATAGTTATATGATAAAGTGAGCACACATTAACAAAAAAAATGAGGCGAAGGAAATATATGGAGCAACCTTTACTAGTCAATGTTACGGAGGAGATTGTTCGGGGATTGGTAAATTTTTTGCTGTACGGCAATGACTATCAAACATTTTGCCATTGTGAGCAATGTAAGCTTGATGTGACTGCCATTGCGTTAAATGCGCTACCTCCGAGATATGTGACGTCGCCCCAATGGCGGGACGTAGTATTTAATGAAATGAATACACCAGAAAGCCTTGAGGAAATTAATAAACAAATAATCCATGCGATTCATATAGTAGGGCGTAAACCTAAACATTCAAAATGAGCCGGATCAAGTGCATTCGGCTCGTTTTTGTTTTCAGTTAACTTTTTGACAGAGATTGTAGTAAACTTATACTAGCATTAGGAAAGTGAGGAGACAGGATATGCCGACACCTAGTATGGAGGACCACATCGAACAAATTTACTTATTAATTGAGAATAAAGGATATGCGCGTGTGTCCGACATTGCAGAAGCATTATCTGTTCTACCTTCCTCAGTTACGAAAATGGTCCAAAAATTAGATAAAGACGGATATTTGGTATACGAAAAGTATAGAGGCTTAACACTAACACCTAAAGGGGTAAAGCTGGGAAAACGGCTTGTTCAGCGTCATGAGCTGCTGGAACAGTTTTTACGCCTGATCGGTGTGGAGGAAGACCGGATTTATCAGGATGTTGAGGGAATTGAGCATCATTTAAGCTGGAATTCGATCGATCGGATTGCAGACTTAGTTCAATTAATGGAGGAACAACCGGATTTTATGCAAAAACTTGAAAAGATGAAAACACAGCAAAATGTGTAATGAAAGGGACGAATAAATGAATGAATGAATTAAAATCAGGACAAACTGTATCGCTGACTGTATTAGAGGAACAAGGCTCACGCTATATATTAACAAATGGTGATGTTGAGATACCTTTAAACAGTTCAGAAGTTACAGAGCCATTGTCAATTGGTGATCTTGTAGAAGTATTCTTATTTGCAGACCGCCGTGGTGATTTGCAGGCAACAACGGCATTACCCACTGTCCGACAAGGTGAATATGGCTGGGCTCGTGTTCTGAAAGTAACGCGTGAAGGGGCGTATACCGATATTGGGACATCAAGGGAAGTCCTAGTGAAGGCAGAGGATTTGCCGGCCCTTCAAGAGCTTTGGCCTCAGCCGGGAGACCATTTATATATGACATTGCGGATTGACAGAAACGGTGACTTATTCGGACGTTTAGTAACGGAAGAAAAAGTGAATGACCTTTATGAAGGTGCACTTGAGGATATGCATAATAAGAACGTTATGGCACGTCCATACCGGCTATTACCTGTAGGGTCATTTCTACTGGGAATAGACACTCCATACCGTATTTTCGTCCACCATTCAGAAATGAAAGGTGAACCTCGACTTGGAGAAGAAGTAGGGGTACGTATTATCGATGTAAAAGAGGATGGCTCATTAAATGGCTCTCTTTTACCGCGCAAACATGAACGTCTCGGTGAGGATGCAGAGAAAATCATTGCTTATCTTGAAAGTGTTGGAGGGAAAATGCCATTTGGCGATAAATCTTCACCTGAAGAGATCCAGGAAATGTTCGGTATGAGTAAAGGTGCCTTTAAACGGGCGCTTGGTACATTGATGAAGGCACAGAAGATCAAACAGCAGGACGGTTGGACAGAAATTTTATAAGTAAAAAAGCAAAAGGCGGGAAAATGAATGGCAACCTTTTGCTTTTTTTAACGTATGTATTATCTGAAAGGGGAGGTTTCTGACTATGAAACAAAAATATGTACCGCTTATGCTGACATTGATGCTAGCAGTGTTTGCTATCATCCCAACACAAGCAGCAGCATCGGTTACAGAAACAAAAGCTATTAATGAAAAGCTAGGTGTACCGATTGTCGTATATGGAGCAAATCTTTCAGAAGCAGAGAGAGAAAAAGTAAAGACAGCTCTACGTATAAATGAAGAACCGGAATTTGATGAAATCACAGTTTCAGGGCAAGACCTAGTAAAATATATTAAAGACAGCAATGCAAGCTCGCGTATGTACTCTTCAGCAAAGATTACACGTCAGGATGAAGGTAAGGGGCTTGTGATCAGTATTGTGACACCGGAAAATATTACACAGGTAACAGCAGAAATGTATGCAAGTGCTATGCTGACAGCTGGTATAGAAGATGCGATTGTTGAGGTAGCAGCACCAAAGCCGGTAACTGGACACTCCGCTCTAGTTGGAATTTATAAGGCATATGAAGTAAAAACGGGTGAGACACTAGATACAGAACGAACAGATGTAGCAAATGAAGAGCTTTCTGTAGCAACAACAATTGCAGAAAATGGGGATGTCTCGGATGAAAAAGTGGCCGAGCTTTTGACAGAAATCAAGAAGGAAATTGCTGATAAAGCACCAACAACAAAGGAAGAGGTTCAGCAGATCGTAGATGACCAGCTTTCAAAATTAGAAATCAATTTAAGTGAGAAAGATCGTAAACTATTAGTAGATTTAATGGATCAAATCCGAAGCTTAGATATTGACTTTTCAAAATGGTCTGGTCAACTGTCTGATTTAAGTCAGAAGATTGAAGAAAAGTTTGGGAGTATCAGTGACCTTGTACAGGATGAAGGATTCTGGGAAGGTGTAAAAAATTTCTTCAAGAACTTGGTTGATACAGTTTCATCTTGGTTCTCTTCAGATAATGATACTCAAACAGAATAATAGAGTATGCCCGCTGGTATGTATTACTAGAGGGCATTTTTTCATTATGATATATTAAAAAAAAGGAGGGATAAGTAATGGAATTCACTTTAAACAAAACGGGTACACATAACGCCTTCGAGCATAGCAGAGATGGAGAACGTTTAGCGGAGATTACCTGGGTGGAAACAGGTGGCATTATGACGATGGATCATACTTATGTATCACCTGAGTTACGCGGACAGGGAGTAGCTAAAAAACTGCTGGACAAAGCTGCTGATTATGCACGGGAAAATAACCTGAAAATGAATGCAACTTGCTCATATGTAGTCACAGCATTAGAAAACAGCGATGAGTATAATGATATAAAAGCATAAGTGTAAATGAACCTAAATAAAGGGCAAAGCGGTTATATCGCTTTGCCCTTTATTTTATCGTTTAGAATATAACCGTATAGATGAACATCGTTAATATACCTGCTGCACCGACGAAGCTAGTGACTTCCTTCCAATCGTACGTGATATCTTTACTATTAAACATGTTCATCACTCCTTTTCGTGTCCTCATTAATATACTAATATATGCCCACTTGATTCTTTTCTTAAACAATATGATCAATATTACATTCAAAAAATAGAAGAAGGGGTTGAATAAAAGGAAGCAGTGCAGGCAGAAAAATGATGAACAGTAAGGAAAATGAATGAGAGGAGAAATATTTAGGGAAGCGAAATAATGTTTAAAAAGAGGACGTGAGGGTAAATATTCCACATAACAAACATGTGGAGGGATTAGCATGGCAAAGTTAAAAGGTAAAGGTGTTGTGCTTGCCGGATTAGTGGCAGGTGCTGCTTCTTATTTAAGTAAAAAGGAAAACCGTGATAAAGCGATGGAATATTTCAATCAACTAAAAGGGAAAGCAAACCAATTTCAACAGGAAACTGGAGGCGTCCAGGGGTTAGTAAGTAAGATAACAAATCCGAATGATGCAACGCATACACAAAATGTTCCCAATAAATCTGTAGAAGAGACAATGGCCTCCACTCAGTCGAATAAAAAGGTTTCACCATCTGAAATGGCTGCCACTGGTAATGATGGACATGTGGATGAGTCTTTATCAGATATTGCAGAAACAGCAGCGGAACCAGTTGACCTTGTACTTGAAGGAAATCATATGGTCGATGAAGGGGCACAAACAACGGTTCATCATTATAACGAGGAACAGGACCCGCAGGATTCTAAAAATAAGAAGAATCATTAATGGATAAATAAAATCGGTATTCCTAATGAGGGATACCTTTTTTATGTCTGTTGCAGCATGGAATTTAAAAGAAGAAAGCCCAACAAATTTAATTTGTTGGGCCATTGAAAAGAATTACGCTTTTGTAGATTCTTTTTTCATTGTTTTATTATTAGCAAGGTTTACATGCCATGAAAGAGCTTCCTCTAATAGATGAGGAGTATGTGCATTGCCAGTTGCTTCTCCAGCACGGTTGTAGTAATCCCATAACTGTTCTTTGAAGTCTGGGTGAGCACAGTTTTCGATAATTAGAGGTACACGCTCTTTTGGAGCTAAACCACGTAAGTCAGCAATTCCTTGCTCAGTTACAATTACGTCTACGTCATGTTCAGTATGGTCTACGTGAGACACCATTGGTACGATTGAAGAAATCGCGCCGCCTTTAGCATAGGATTTTGTTACAAAGATACCTAAACGAGCGTTACGAGCGAAGTCTCCAGAACCGCCGATACCGTTCATCATTTTTGAACCTGACACGTGTGTAGAGTTTACATTGCCATAGATATCTAACTCAAGAGCTGTGTTGATTGAGATTAGGCCCAAACGACGAATCACCTCTGGGTGGTTAGAAATCTCTTGGGGACGTAAGCAAATTTTATCGGCATATTTTTCAAGGTTGCCATACACTTTTTTCTGTAATTCTTCTGTTAACGTAATAGAAGTAGCAGCGGCGAATCTCACCTTACCAGCATCGATTAAGTTAAATACAGCATCTTGAAGTACTTCAGAAGCTACAACTAAATCTTCGAATTCTGAATTAGCGAAGCCGTCAAGTACAGCGTTTGCTACAGAACCAACACCAGATTGAAGCGGCATTAAACTATTTGTTAAACGGCCAGCTTTAATTTCATCACGGAAGAAATCAAGCAGGATGTTTGCCATAGTTTCTGTTTCCTCGTCAGGAGGAACGATTAAGGAAGGAGCATCTGGTTCTTCAGAAATAACGATTGCCTGAATTTTTTCTAGTGGTACACGGATACCGATTTCACCAATACGTTGCTCAGCATTTGTCAATGGAATTGGTTCACGGTCACCTTGCTCACCTGGAATATAAATATCGTGAATACCGATTAAAGATTCTGGATGAGAAATATTTAATTCAATGATAATATTTTCTGCATATTGAGCAAAAATAGGCGAGTTACCAACAGAGTTTGTTGGAATGATTAAGCCCTCTTCAGTAATAGCAACCGCTTCAAGAATTAAGTGCTTGATCGGACCAATAATACCTTGACGAACTAATTCTGCATTATGCGAAAGGTGAGCATCTACATATGTTACATCACCTTTGTTGATTAAGCCGCGAATAACAGCATCGCCTTGGAAAGGTCCACGCTTATTGATCGCACCTGCAGCAGCTAGATGATTATCTACTTCTGGACCTAAAGACGCGCCTGTATATACATCGATTTTAACTTGCTCGTTTTTTGCACGTTCTGCTAATGCCATTGGGACTACTTTTGCATCCCCAGCACGAGTGAATCCAGACATCCCTACGACTGAGCCGTCTTGAATTAATGCAGCAGCCTCTTCTGCAGAAACGATTTTATCTGCTAATTGTTTTAAACCTAAGCGTTTCTCAACTCTTGGATCCATACTGAAATCCTCCCCTAAATTAAGTTTAGTAAAATATAAATATTTTTAGAAAATTTTGTAAGAATTTTCTGTTTATTCGATAGATTGATTGATCAACCGTTCAAAATGATAATATCACTAAATTGTCACATTTTCTTCATCTTATGCATGAAAGTGCTTAAAAAGTGTTTGAAAGAGAAAAAAAGCGCCTTTTCGATTTTTTAGTATTTTAGAGCTAAGTAAGGGGGAGGGGAAGGATAACAAAAAAATACAAAAAGCCTTTTGTCGGCAGGACAAAAGACTTTTTGTACTAATAGTAAAATGTTATTGGTTAGAAACCAAGTGAACGGCGGAAATAACTAGCATAACGCTGCGAAACAGGAATCCGAGTACCATCTTTCATGATTAATAAGAAAGTGGAGTGTGAATCTGGTTGGATTTCATCGATGTAGTCGATATTTACAATGTAGGAACGGTGACAACGAATAAATGAATCAGGCGCTAAAAATAGTTCTAGATCACTTAAGTTTAGACGGTGATAACCTTCACGGTTCATTGTTTTAACGAATGTTTTACGAAGTTGTGTTTCGAGATAAATTACTTGATTATGCTTGATTGGGTACCAGCAGTCATCGATTTTTACAGTAATGTAGTTTGTCAAAAACGGTGATGGCTTTTGAGGGAAGATAGCAGTTATGGCACCTTTTGCTTCGCCTTCATCAATTAAAGGGATACTCATACCGAAATACGGTACACCAAATACGTCAGGTTCAATGTATGTGCTGATTTTTTGACCATATGTTAATGCTTTATGAGCAGCTGACCCTTCCTTTACAGGATCACCTGGTTTAATTTTTAAGTCTACTTTTTTGCTTGGTTGATAGTATAAATATTCATTTGTATCTGAGATGGCAATAGACGTGTTCTCAGGGAAAAATTCTTTTATTACTTCCATAATTTCTTCAATCTGTTTCGGATCCACTTTATAACACCTCTTTTAAGGATTTTAAATCATTTATCTTTTATTTTACTACATATTTATAGAAATAACATAGAGAAGATTCAGGAATAATGGCGAGAACTGAATTGATTATCCACTATTCTTAAAAAGTGCAATGAAATTTTGGAAAAAGGGAGATTCTTTGCCAAAATGTGCGCAGCTTTCGTACATTCTGCAATGCTTCGATGTGTTTTACTTGCAAGATATGTCCCCTCTTCTTTTCCAGATTTTTTGAAATTCCTCTTTTTATCGGGAGCCTCTCTGAGTATGGAAGTGAAAAGGAACTAACTTATTTATTTCCTTATTGTTTATTAGTTATACAATGCGAGGCTAATCCATTTAGTTATTATCAGTTTTAGAACAGTCTTACTACCTAGTTGTGAGATTTTTGAACTAGATAGTTGGTAAAATAAAGTTGAAAAAAAATCGCAAAATATGGTAATATTCTCTGTAGTTAGTAAGAGGCATCCAAAAAGGGAATTTTTAGTTGTATAAGTATTGAACATCTTATGACCAAAAAATATCGGGAAAATAGTAATTAAGTATTTTCGTATCTTACTTTTCAGTATATATTATTATAAAAAGGGATGTTATATTTTGTAAAAAAATATGCGGTGAGCATTTATAAGAAAGATGGGGTAATCTATGCAACTACATCAACATTCAATATCTGAAACGATTTCAAAAAGATATTTCCAAGAAATCGACAATATTAACCACTATCAGGGGATTGAGGAATTTTTTAATATTGAATCGAAGCTGTTGTTCGAGATTTATCATTTAGAAGCGTCCAAAGCAAAGAAATCTTTACATGGCATTATCGATATCTTATCTATCCGTTTTGGGAAACAAGTGATTAAGGTCGTCCGGCATTATTTTATTACTTTATCCTCTATTGTAGCCCGAAAGCTGCTTGATAACCAAGTTCCCTCGAAAAAAGCATTTGCTTTTAATTTAGCATGTGCAGATATGATTGAAAACAGAATGAAAGATGCAGAGTTTTTGCAATTCGCAGATGATCTGATCGATTTCTATGTTTACTTTATTGCGGATAGAAAGCAGCCTACTTTCCGCCATCAAACAGTTAACAAGGTAATTATGTATATTAATGATGAGCTAGAGAATGATCTGACAGTTGAGAGTATTGCCGCAAACTTCCATATTAGTACAAGCCATTTGTCACGTATTTTCCGGGAACATGTAGGAATTACATTGGTAGAATACTTAAATGTACGCAGGGTAGAGGAGTCGCAATATTACTTGCGCCACACGAATAAGAGTATTACTTCTATTTCTGACCAGTTCCATTTCTGCAATCAAAGCTATTTTACACGGATTTTCAAAAAATATACAGGTGTAACGCCAAAACATTTCCGTGATGAGCTGCATCATGAATTTTATCGCTTTGAAATTGGCGAACCTGAGTATCAAAAAGCATAGTCATTTATAAAGTTTCTGCTTTTACAAGCAGGTCTCAGATTGAAGACAAAGTCGTTTTATGACTTTGTCTTCATATGTTTTTACATAATATCGCAAAAAGAAGAGATACTCAGCCTGTCTTTATGGGTATTACCTGCCTGTAGTGGCACAAAACAAGTGGTCTGAGTCTTCCTCGTCTATACCATATTCGTGTATATCGATATAGTGGGCTACCATCATGTAATATTAAACGGGGACTTTCATTACTTTTGCTATTTCGTGTTGGCGTTAAGAGGGGCATTCCTGTATACTTCAACTGTAAAAACAATGAGAAGGTGACAAAATGAAACATCTTAAATTAGGTGGACTGTTAATTAGTGTTCTTTTCTTGCTGACGGGCTGCCAAGCTGTTGAAAATGAAGAAGGTTTCTTCTATAGTCTTTTTGTAAAGCCAATGAACTTTTTATTAGATTTTCTTGGGAACACCGTATTTAACGGAAGCTACGGACTGGCCATTATCGCTATTACTGTAATGATTCGTCTTGTTCTTATGCCGTTTATGCTCAAAAATTACCGTAATCAAGCAGTTATGAAATCAAAAATGGATCACGTAAAGCCTAAGATGGAAGAAATTCAGGGGAAATTGAAAACTGCTGAAAAGAAAGAAGACCAAATGGCGCTTCAGCAAGAGATGCTCAATTTGTATCGGGAACATGGTATTAATCCATTAAATATGGGATGTTTGCCGATTTTAATTCAATGGCCGATTATCATGGGACTATACTTTGCTATCCGTTATTCTGCAGATGTAAAGACACATGAGTTTTTATGGTTTAGCTTAGGCTCTCCGGATATTATTATGACAATTGTGGCGGGAATTATTTATATGATACAAGCCCAAGTGTCATTATGGACAGTACCTGAAACTCAAAAGCAGCAGATGAAGTGGATGGTCTACATTTCGCCGATTATGATTGTGATTATTTCCTTCAGTTCTATGGCAGCATTGCCTCTTTACTGGTCAGTCGGCGGATTTATTTTAATTGTTCAAACGTATATTGGCCGTAAATTCTTCTCACATTCTCCAGAGGCGAAGTAAGGAGTTTTAATATGAATGAAAAAGTAATTTCCTTAACGCTTGTAACAATTTCAAGTTTGCTTGCTTTATATTTTGTCATTGTAGGGAACTTTGAATTGGCTGTTTTGTTTTTAACGATTATGTTTACCTTTACAAACTTTTTCCGTTACCGCAGCTTTCAGCAAAAGGGGATGGAGAAAGAGGCAAAATGGATGCGGAATACCGCCTTCTTCTTCGGGCTGCTAGTGTTAGTAGTACTGTACATTGTTGTAGCAGGTTAATGAGAAATAATTCGGTACACAAAAGGGTAAGAGCAGTTTCTTCTTTTCTTCTGAGAAGGAGTGGGTATAAAGAGGCGGGCAGACTCATCACCTGCTTTTATGAAGAAAGGAATCTCTTAGAAACTGTAAGAGATTCCTTTTTTGACGGGGAAGAGGTAAGAGAGTTAATGAAGAAGTATATAAAAGACAAGCGCCCTTTTTATAAAGAAGGCGTTTTTTTAAGGGAAAATAGGGCGTAAAGGTGATAGAATAAGAGTATTGTTTAAGAAAGTAGGCGCAATATGAGAAAAACTAGAGGGAATCGGCAAAAAAGTAAGAAACCAATTGTAATCGGCATTATAGTGCTGGTGTTTTTGATAGTAGTTTCAATAATCGTTTATATAAATCGAGATACTATTTTTTCAGCGAGTGACAAGCAAGAGGAAGTGACGGCTCCTCAAGAAGGCCAAACCGCTTCTAAGGAAGAGAATATTGAAAATTCTAATGGCACAAAATCTGAGGAAAAGAAAGAAGAGCCGACCTTTGAAATTGATGAAGGGGGCTATCCAGTAGATGTAAAGGAAGCTGCGGAACCGACTTATATTGATGGCGTATTAATTGCAAATAAAAAATACCCGCTTCCAAAAGATTTTGATCCGGGGGAAGATCCGGAGGCCTTAGCTGCGCTAGATCAAATGGCTGCGGCTGCTAAAAAGGCCGGATTTGAGCTTGTTGCATTTAGCGGCTACCGCTCCTATGAGTATCAGACACAGCTATATGCAAACTATGCAAACCGTGATGGTAAAGAAGCGGCAGATCGATATAGTGCACGTCCGGGACATTCAGAGCATCAAACAGGTCTAGCATTTGATATTGGAGAAAAAGGGCAAGAGGATTTATGGTTGACAGAAGAGTTTGGTGAATCCCCTGCTGGAAAATGGTTAGTAGAAAATGCACGCAACTATGGCTTCATCCTCCGTTTTCCAAAAGGAAAGGAAGATATGACAGGCTTTATGTATGAATCTTGGCATTTCCGATATGTAGGAAAAGAGCTGGCGGAAAAAATATACAAAACAGGATTGTCATTAGAAGAATATTTAGGGATAGAATAATGAAAACCGCTTCATCAGTTAAATTGCTGATGAAGCGGTTTTTTATATAAGGATATTTACCATAATGCAGTCCTGTATTTCAACTGTATGATGTTTTATCGGGTTTTGTAGTGCTGCACAATTATTTTATAAAATAGGAGATAATAAGCGAGAAATAGATTCCTTAAACTTTACACGAATCGAACGATTTTGATAGGTTTCCATCGTAAGCTCCTTACAATCTAAAATATCTTTCTCGAAAATTTCTGCTAAGTTATGAGAAATATCAAGATCATAGATAAATGCATTTACTTCAAAATTTAGACTAAAGCTTCGTACATCAATATTGGCCGTCCCGACTGTAGATACTTCATCGTCTACTACGATCATTTTTGCATGAATAAAGCCTTTATCATAATGATAAATTTTGGCTCCTGCTTCCAGAAGCTGTCCTACATAGGAGTAGGTTGCCCAGTAGACGAAGGGATGATCAGGCTTATTAGGAATCATGATGCGTACATCAATACCGGAAAGGGCTGCAATTTGGAGAGCATCTAAAAATGTATAATCCGGGATGAAGTAGGGGGATTGAATATAAATATATTTTTTTGCATTCATAATCATTTTCACATAAGCATTTTTAATACCCGCATATGGTGTATCAGGACCACTTGAGACTATCTGTAACGCTATATCCCCTTTTTGAGGTATAGCGGGGAAGTATCGCTCGGAATAGCTAATCCGATGACGAAGGCTTGCCTGGTTCCAATCGAGCAGAAAGCGTGTTTGCAGTGGATGAACCGCGCTCCCTTCAATCCGCAAATGTGTATCTCTCCAGTAGCCGAATTTTTTCTTTAGCCCCAAATATTCATCTCCTACATTAAATCCTCCTGTATAACCGATTCGCCCGTCAATGACGACAATTTTGCGATGGTTACGGAAGTTTAATCGGGGATTGATGAGGGGGAGAATGGAGGGAAAGAAAATTTCCACTTCGCCGCCTACATCCAACAGTTCTTTAAAATGACGTTTTTTAACACCTCTTGAACCCATTTCATCATATAAAACTCTTACTTTTACGCCCTGTTTTGCTTTTTTAATCAATGCATGCAAAATGCGCTGTCCTAAATTGTCGAGCTTAAAAATATAATATTGAATATGAATGTGATCTTTTGCACTTGAGATATCCTCAATCAATGCTTCAAACTTTTCATTCCCATCATCATATATAACCAGTGCATTATCCTGTGTAAGGACTGCATAGTTAGTAGTTAAATTCATATAGATAAGATCCTGAAAATTTTCTACATGATGGTCGCGGAATTCAAGTTTTCCTTCCTTAAGTGCGTCGATTTGATAATTAATCAGCTTATCGATTCCAATATCTTTTCTGCCTTCCCAGCGGAATAGATGTTTTCTGCGGAGCTTACGTCCGAGAAGTAAATATAAAACGAAGCCGGCTACGGGAAGGAAAAATAATACGAGAATCCACGCCCATGTAGAAGAGGCATCTTTTCGTTCTAAAAAAATGATCATCATAGCAAATAAGATATTTAGTGTAATGATTAAAAACGTAAGTGCATTATTATCGAATGAAAATGTCATTTGACCACCTTCTTTCTTCTTTCCTCATACCTATCTTATCTCATTTTAGAGGCGGATGTGTGAATTTCTATAAGAGCCCATAAATAAAGCCCTTTGGCAGCCCTTTTACTCTGCGCCAAAAGGTAAGAGGGTTAGTAGTATTCCAAGTAAAATAAAATATCGCTAAAATTGCATGTTTCTAAGCATTTATGATTAATAAAAAATTTGGCTACACCCGAATCCCCCCACATGATACCTTGGGCGTCATCTGACACAATTTGCAGAAGGAGAGTATCGTATTTTTGAAAAGATGGATTCCAAGCTCTTGCATCTTCCTCTATAAAATAAGGGTAGCCGCCAATTTTGTGGTCGGCACTTGAAAAGTGTTGTAGATAGACCTCATTAAAAGGCTGCTGTTCAATAAGTGTAAACTGTTCTGCAAGCTCTGCAGAGATAAAATGATGCAGCCTATAGTCCGTTGCGGAAATCGGTTCTACTTCTTTAGAAAATGTCAGTAGTAGCTCCCGACTGATCGGATATTGAGATGCAACTGAATAATGCTGGAAAGAAGAATTTCGCAAATAGGAAAAGTCTGTGACCAGATTGTTTGTTGTAATGATAGGATAGTATCGGACTTGAAAGAAATTTGGAGGTACACAATTGTTTATACCCAAAATTTGCTGATAGTTAAAAGCTGACATGAAAATTTGCAGCAATCCAAATTTTGGGAAAGGTGCAGGGAAGCTTCTTTCTGAAAAATTAATTTGAGCAAGCAATATCATATATTCGCCTAAATCATCTATTGGGGGATTAGTGCCCTTTGGCAAATAAGGGCGACCGCCCAGTTTGCTATTTGCGATAGAAGGGGCTTCATCCCATGCATGGACTTTCATATATTCCACAGCAGATTGTTCTAAAATATGACGAAAATCTTCAAGTTGCCTAGGTAGTGAAAGTGTTTTTTGTATCATGAAATTCCTCCAGCCGATGATTGTCCATATGAAAAGCGAATAACTAAAAGGGAAAGAGATAGGTGTTTCTATTCATTCCACCCTGTCATGTAAGTAAAACATCCTTAAAACAATTACAAAGCTGCAGGAAGAATGATAGGAACTATGAAAGCAAAAAGTTCTTGTGTTATTTGTCGTCAAAGCTTTTCAATGAATGATTAATAATACAAAGGTATAAGTTAAAAGCATTGCCACTAATGCTGCAATGCTTTTAACCCTTACTATACACCGCTTTAAACTGTTTTATACATTTATGGCTGTTAATAGATGGAAGTTGATTTGGTAATTGAATAGTTATAGTGTCAGGAGCTTAAACAAGAGAGGCTCCAAACAGTGTTTAGCTCTATATGATAGTTTGCAAAAACAGTCATCAGAAAACGAGAGCCGGTAAAGCCCCGGTCTGTTAGGGGGATGTAGGGTTTACAATTCACAGTGAAGGCAAGGCCGTTTCACGAGAAAAGGGAAGCGATAGGAATAAAGACATATCGACGAGCAAGGCAGGCAACGTTGGATAAGTGTGTTCACCAACAAACTAAAAAACCCCTTATTTATCCTAAATTAGGCCAGTTTGCACTATTTCAGAAATAAAAAGGATTGAAAGTCATTGGAGAAGGTTAAAATAAAAATAGGATAATTTACTTGACTTTTGGAAGTTGTAACATAATTGAAAAACATTTTTGCATATAATAGTGATATGATAGCTATAACTGTAAAAGTCAGACTTCTAATAAGAGAATGAAACTTTTTACAAATAGGAACGTTAAAAGTATAGCAGGAAAGGTTAAGGTGGATTAAATGACGAAAGAAATCGACTTGAAAGAAATCGTTAAAAACTTATCTACACTAGGCGTGAAAGCAACGGTAACTAAATCACGTTTAGAAATATTAAAAGTTTTAGCACCACCAACGCAAACTCCCCAAACACAAAACGTGTAAAAAATAGGCTGCCTAAAGAATAACAGGGCAGCTTGTTTTATGTTAGGGGACTGACAAGCAGAGTGAGAAATAATAGGTGAGAATCCATTTTTTCTGCTTTTTTGAAAGCCACAGCCTTAATGGCTCCCTTTTTATGAGATATCGTAAAAGGACTTTCCTGAGCCCTATTAAAACCAGGGGGAAAATGAGAAAACCGGTGGACCCATAGGTCTCACCGGTTTTTTAATCTTCTTCATCATGTGCAGAGAACATATAAGTCCGATAATGGAATCTCATACTAAACACGAGCCCGATTGCAAGGGCATTCCCCATTAACGAGCTTCCCCCATAACTTAAAAATGGAAGAGGAATCCCAGTAATCGGCAGAAGCTGTATTGTCATACCGATGTTTTCAAAAACGTGGAATGTAATCATGGCAATAATGCCGGCACATACATAGGTACTAAAAGGATCTTTTAATAGTAAAGTCGTTTTTGTTAAATGGTAGATTAATAAGAAGTAAAGACAAATAACGATACTTGCTCCAACAAAACCCCATTCTTCCCCGATGATAGTAAAGATAAAGTCTGTATGATTTTCCGCTACATACACCTCGCGCCCGAAAAGGCCTTTTCCGAAAATTTCCCCAGAGCCGATTGCATTTAATGAAGTGATTAAATGGTAACCCTCATTCGAAGAATAGGAATACGGGTCAAGCCAGGAATAGATACGTGCAAATTGATATGGATTAAAACCAAGCTTTTCTAGGAAATCCTGCATATACAGGGCCATCCATAAAAGAGAGCCTCCAATGAAAACCGCTCCTCCTAACATCGGCAGGATAATTTTCCATGAAATCCCTGCTACAATTACTAATGCGGCAGTAATGGCTAGGAAAACAAGGGCGGAACCAAGGTCTGGCTGCGTCATAATAAAGCTCAGCGGTATAAATAACGTAACCGCAATTTTCCCTAACAACAGGAAATCTGTTTTAATTGTTTTCAACTGATACTTTTCATGATGCTTGCTAATTAAGAAGGCAAGTGCCAGAATATAAAAAGTTTTCATGAATTCAGCAGGCTGAATGTTCCCGACTGGGGTTTTGAACCAGCTCTTTGCTCCATTTACGCGGACGGCGAAGCTTCCCTCAGGAATAATAGCGAGCGCAATCAGCAAGAACATCCCGAAACCATAAAGCAACCAGGACATTTTCTTGTACTGGTCAGGTTCAAAATACATAACAAATGCCACAATGACAGCACCGATGACATACCAACGGATTTGCAGTGGTACGAAATTAATACCATATTGCCCGGAAGTCTGTGCCGAAGAGATGGCAAGCAGGCTGATAATGAGAAACGTGAGAAGTATAAGAGCAAGCGTCCAGTCAAAGCGCTTGGCGAACTGTCGATTATTATTGTTCATGCGTGCCACCTTATTTATAGATCTTTTCGCTTGAAATAGCGTAAACTGTACTAACGATTTAGTTTAACATATTTTTAATAAAAATACCTGTTTCTTAGAGAAGCAAAAGATATGACGATATAAAATTTAAATTGTTTCAAAAAAAGCGAAAGCATCATATAATAATCATATTATTTGTTTAAGGAGTGGACGTGGGATGGCGAGGAAAATGAAAAGCGCAGATGACTTTATTCATCATTTATATGTACATATGAACGATGTAGATCAATTTGTCATCTATAGTGGGCTTTCATGTAAGCAGTTTTTCTCGTCTGTTGAGCCGATGGAAAATGTACTGTTGCTAAAACACGCCTATGAGGATGGCTCCTTTAATATGCATACGCAGTTTGATTTCATTTCGGCAGAAGAGATGGGGCCATTTATTAAGCACCTTCCTGACATGAAGGGAGATTTGTGCTGGGTGGATTTTTCAGGTGAGAAAAGCGTAAACCAATTATCGCCGATGGAGCAGGCAGAACTGCTGTACTTTGGCCATAAGCGTGAGCCGCTTGGTTCTCCTTTTTTCAACCGGCTTCAAAATCGCTATGCCTTTTATGCCTCTCCCATTGATAAAATGACGAAAGTATATTTTCGCTTCCTCGGGGATAGCGAACTGTTAATCGCTAATCTATTCAATAAAATGATTCAGGAAAAAGAAGGTACTGGCAGCTTCTGGCGTAAAAGATCAAAGCAATCCATTCCTGCCATTAACCCAATAGTTTTACGAGCATGTAGACATTTTGTAAAAGAAGGCGCATTACTCTCACTATTTCGTATGGAGAAATCATCCGGTTATGGAATTGAGATTAGAATGTTATCTGACTATAATTTTCCGGATGAAGTATGGGTCGACTTAGATGAGATAATAAAGCAAAATTATGATGAACTAATACAAATTAGCTAGGGTTGTCTCGAATCTTTTCGTGACAGCCTTTTTTCAAGGAAACAAGGGAATTAGTTTATTGGAATTTTTATTTCATGATAAACTAGGGATACTTAAGGAGGTCAACAAAATGAAAAAGAAAATCGGTTTATTATACGGGGGAAAGTCTGCGGAGCATGAAGTATCGCTTTCGACTGCTAAGGCGGTGACGCAAGCTTTAAATTTTGAAGAATATGAAGTGCATCCGGTTTTTATTACAATGGATGGCGAATGGCTAATAGGACCTCGATTAACAGCCCCTGTGGATACGATTGATCAATTACAATTTGGTTCAAATAAAACACCGAATAATATGATAAATTTCATTCAGGCACATAATGAGAGCCCGTTTGATGTTATTTTCCCTCTTTTGCATGGTACAAATGGGGAAGACGGAACAGTGCAAGGATTACTAGAAGTAATGAACGTACCATATGTCGGCAATGGAGTATTAGCGTCTGCAGCCGGAATGGATAAAGTGATTATGAAGCAGCTGTTCGAAATTGCGGGCCTTGCCCAAACACCCTATATTTACTTTACCCGCAGTGAATGGGAAAGCGATCAAGAAGGCATTTTAGCAAAGTGTGTAGAGCTGAAAGCGCCACTGTTTGTTAAGCCTGCAAACCTTGGTTCGAGTGTAGGTATTAGTAAAGCAATGACACGGGAGGAGCTTATTGCAGCTATCAAGGTTGCCTTCCAATACGATCGGAAAATTATTGTAGAGCAAGGAGTTGCGGGTCGTGAGGTTGAAATGGGTGTGCTAGGTAATGATAAACCGAGAACATCTGTAGCCGGTGAAATCAAGCCTGTGACGGAATTTTACGATTATGATTCTAAGTATAAGGACGGGTCGACGGCTCTTATCATCCCTGCTGAGCTGCCGGATACAGTTGTCAGTAAAATGAGTGAAATGGCGAAATCGGCGTTTAAGATCCTTGATTGTTCAGGAATTGTAAGAGCTGACTTCTTCGTTACGGCAAATGAGGAAGTAGTAATTAATGAAGTGAATACGATGCCCGGCTTTACACCATCCAGTATGTATCCGCTTTTATGGCAGCATACAGGCGTGAGCTATCCTGAACTGATTGATCAATTAATCGGATTGGCTTTAGAGCGCCATGCAGAAAAGCAAAAGCTCCAATATAATAAGGATTGATGATAAAATGAAAAAAACTTTAGCACAGCTGGCAGCCTGGCTGAAAATTCGTGAGCAAGATAATGAAGATACAGTAGTGACGGGAATCTCGATTGATACCCGGACTCTTAAAACTGGGGACTTGTTTGTACCGTTCCGCGGTGAGGCGGTAAACGGGCATCGCTTCGTCGAGCAGGCATTTGAGAAAGGGGCGGCGGCATCTCTTTGGTTAAAGGATGAACCAAACCCACCCCAAGACCGGCCTCTTATCTTTGTAGAAGATGCAGAGGCGGCTCTCCAGCAGATGGCTATTGCTTACCGAAGCGAGCACAAGGCAACCTTTATAGGGATTACAGGCTCCAACGGCAAGACGTCTACTAAGGACATTTTAGCAGGTACTCTGTCGCCGTATTTTAAAGTACAAAAAACAATTGGAAATTTTAATAACCAGCTTGGATTGCCGATTACGATTTTACAGCTTGATGAAGATACTGAGGTTTCGGTGTTGGAAATGGGAATGAGTGGATTTGGCGAAATCGAATTATTAACACGTATTGCCCGTCCGCATTTAGCTATCATTACAAATATCGGTGAGGCACATATGCAGGAGCTTGGTTCCCGTGAAGGCATCGCTCAAGCGAAATATGAGATTACAAAGGGTCTGTTAGAAGAGGGGTTCCTATTTTATGATGGCGATGAACCGCTGCTTCGCCAACTTGTAACGGAAGACCCTTATACAGAAACAATGTCCTTTGGCTTTGGGAAAGAAAACACATTGATGGTTTCGCAGATTGAAACAATAGAGAGCGGGAGCCGTTTTACTGTAAAAGGACTCATAGAGGGAACATTTGATATTTCGGTGCTTGGCGAGCACCAGGTGAAAAATACGTTAAGTGCAATGCTTGTCAGCAAAGCACTTGGCTTAACAGATGACCAAATTCGCACCTCCCTAAAGCAGGTTGCCCTAACAGATATGCGCATGCAGCTCGTGCCAGTAGAAAATGGCCCGTTGTTTATTAATGATGCCTATAACGCTGCTCCTACATCAATGCGAGCGGCTATCCAGTTTATCAAGTCGACAACGATGAGATCTAAAAAGTGGCTGGTGCTTGGTGATATGCTTGAACTGGGGATGGATGAAAAGGCCTTCCATGAGCAATTGGCAGAAGAGATTGACGATTCCGTAGAACGGGTATGTCTTTATGGACCGCGTATGAAATGGTTGTATGAACGACTGCTGCTTGTATTTGATGCATCACGTCTTGTTTACACAGAGACAGACTATGAACCAATCATTGAGGCGATTCGCCGGGATGCAGACGAGGAAACGCTTATTTTATTAAAAGGCTCCCGTGGGATGAAACTTGAAACGATTGTAAATACTTTTAAATAACTATGAAGGGGGCGTCTGCAAATATGTTAAGACGTCCCTTTTATATCGATAGGGGGAAGTTATCCCTTTGGAAACATTACTAGCAGTAACTATACAGCAGGAAGTAAAAGAGGTTTTCTAGCAATCAGGAGTTTCGGGTTAGATTTCAAGATTTTCCAAGCAAATAGTTCCGTCTATCTCAATGCCGGGGAACGGGTAAAAGTAAAATTACGAATAGGATCGTAATAAAGGCTAGTTGGCCAATCTATGTGTTGGAATAGGTGAGGTGGTTTGAGTGACGGTGGGCATACTTGTTTTACATGGTTTTTCCGGCGGACCATATGAGGTTCAGCCTTTTGTGGATTGTGTAAAAGAACATACAGGATGGATAGTGGAAACACCTACATTTTCAGGACATGGAGATGCAGAATCCCTTGATATGAAGGGGTATAAGGCAGAACATTGGCTGATGGATGCGGAGCTGGCTTATCGAAGTCTTGCTAAAAAGGTGGACGAGGTAATGATAGCCGGTTTTTCGATGGGAGGTGTTATTGCTATGTATTTAGCAAAGCGCTATCCCGTGAAAAAACTGCTTCTTCTGAGTGCGGCGGCAAAATATGTAAGCCCGCTGCAGCTGGCAAAGGACATTCGCTCGATGGCAGATGATGCATTTCACCAGAAACTTCGTGAAAATGAACTTTTTCAGCGCTACCATCATAAACTGCGGAATGTCCCGCCTTCTGCAACTGTTGAATTTATGAAGATTGTCAGAAAAACGGAACCGTATATTGGACATATTACCTGTCCGGTATTCATTGTACAGGGGGCGCTTGATGGCATTGTACCAGCAGCTACAGCCCAATACCTGTATGACCGGATTTCAGCTGTTGAAAAACAATTGTATATTTCTGAGTGTGGGAAGCATCATATATGTTATAGCGAAGACTGTGATGAATGGTTTCAAAAAGCAGCTGCATTTTTAACGAGAGCATAAAGTCAGATTATTATGATTCGAGCATAATCGTTGCAACGAGTAGAATGGCGTGTTAGACTATGAAAAGCAATGGATACATTTTGTGCGAAGACTCTTCATGATTATTGTTGAAGAGTACTTTTTTTTGAATTTAACGGTTTCATTCTATTTTTACTATCCTTATTGGGGAACGAAACAATTGAACTATAGAATTGAACCGCTCGGCAAAGACCGGGCTTTCCTTTTCATAATAAGAGAGCTCTGCAGCAAGCGGAGAGAATTTTTAAAGTAACGGAAACGTTCCACATAAAGGCTCGATTTTGCCGACATACTTCATCTGAAAATGTAACCATTTGTCAACTTAAAGGAAAAAAGGAGATTGAAGAGTTTGACAAATTTTTCAGAATTAAACATTAGTGAATCTACATTACGTTCAGTAAAGCGTATGGGATTTGAAGAAGCAACACCTATCCAAGAAGGTACAATTACATTTGCGATGGAAGGCCGTGATGTATTAGGTCAAGCGCAAACTGGTACTGGTAAAACTGCTGCCTTCGGTATTCCTCTAATTGAAAAAATTGATCCTAAAAACCCAAATATCCAAGCTTTGGTAATCGCACCAACTCGCGAACTGGCAATCCAAGTCTCGGAAGAGCTTTATAAAATTGGTTATGACAAACGCGTGAAACTGCTTTCAGTATATGGTGGTCAGGAAATTGGACGCCAAATCCGTGCACTTAAAAACAGACCACAAATCATCGTTGGTACACCAGGCCGTATTATTGACCATATTAACCGTCGTACATTGAAATTAGAAGGCGTCCAAACATTAGTATTGGACGAAGCTGATGAAATGCTGAACATGGGCTTCATCGATGATATTAACGCGATTTTAGAAAATGTACCGGCTGAACGCCAAACATTGCTGTTTTCAGCAACAATGCCTCCAGCAATCCGCAAAATTGCAGAGACATTCATGCGTGATCCTGAAATTGTGAAGATTAAAGCGAAAGAATTAACGATGGAAAATATCGAGCAATTCTTTGTAAAAGCACAGGAGCGTGAGAAATTTGATGTTCTGACTCGCCTGTTGGATGTACAGAAACCGGAGCTTGCTATCATCTTTGGACGTACGAAACGCCGTGTTGATGAATTATCACAAGCTTTAACATTACGCGGCTATCTTGCAGAAGGTATCCACGGGGATTTAAGCCAGGCAAAACGTATTTCAGTACTGCGCCAGTTTAAAGAAAATAAAATTGACATTTTGATTGCGACTGATGTAGCAGCACGTGGTCTTGATATCTCGGGCGTATCCCACGTTTATAACTTTGATATCCCGCAAGATCCTGAATCTTACGTTCACCGTATCGGACGTACAGGTCGTGCCGGTAAATCAGGGATTGCAGTAACATTCGTAACACCACGCGAAATGGGCTACCTGCGTATCGTGGAAGAAACAACGAAAAAACGCATGACACCACTTCGTCCGCCAAGCACAGAAGAAGCGCTTGCAGGACAGCAAGAAGTATCGATGCAAACTTTAGTGGAGCTTGTGCAAAACAATGATTTAGGAAGCTACCGTGATATGGCTGCTCAGTTGTTAGAAAACAACGAGGCGATCGACTTAGTAGCGGCAGCGCTTAAATCGATGACAAAAGAGCCAGATGCAACGCCTGTAACGATTACAGAAGAACGTCCTTTACCAATGCGCCGTGAACGCTCACAAGGCGGAGGCGGAGGCCGTGGCCGTGGAGGAGACCGTGGCCGCAGCGGTGGGGGAGATCGTGGTCGTGGAGGCCGTGATCGTCGTGACCGTGGAGGAGACCGTGGACGTAGTGGTGGAGGAGATCGCCGTCGTAACGAACGTAATGACCGTGACCGCCGCCCTCGCCGTCGTGATGAAAAATAATATAACAAAAAAGCCGTTCCTTAAGGAGCGGCTTTTTATTATGGGAAACAGTGAAAAAATCAGGCTGTAGATACATAACGGAAAATATCGGGCGTTAAAAGGGGTGGAGAAATTTGCTGGATCACTGGCTGATGGAGTGGTGTTGTGAATTTACTGTTTTCCTTCATATTGGAACCAAGAATCGATTTGTGCAGAAGAATCTGAAAAAGTGAAACATTTTCCATATCGGGTCGTATACAATAAGAGAGAGAAGAGGTGGCGAAGTGAGAGAACAACCGAGATATAAAATTCCCCAAAAGGGTATAACCGTCTGGCGTATTTATGGAATCCTCCAAACATTCTTTTTAGCTATAGCAGCGGGAGTGGCATCTTTTTTAACTTATTATTTTGAAGGTCCCTTCTATGTTCATTTAATTGCTTGGGTCCTTGTTGTGATAGCGATTGTCTTCCTCATTTGGGCGTTTCCGAATATACGATACCGGATTTGGCGCTATGAAGTTCGGGAGCAGGAAATTGAAATTCAGAGTGGTTTGTTTGTTGTGACACGTACATTAATACCGATGGTCCGGGTACAGCATGTCGATACGGAACAAGGTCCGATTTTAAAGCGATACGGGCTTTCCAATATTTCTATTTCCTCTGCTGCTACGACACATACCATTCCATTTCTTGAAATGGATGAGGCCGACCGCCTCCGGGGGCGGATCTCAGAATTAGCAAGGGTGGCTGAGGAAGATGTCTAAATATAAACTGCATCCTGTATCAGCTCTAATTAATTTAGCCAAAGCATTAAAGGATATGGCTATACCCATCGTCATTATTGCAGTTGCCAATGGGTTTAATTTTACAGTCGATTTTCGAGATGAGAAATTTTTCAGCCAAATGATTCCATTGCTTATATTATTGGTAGTGGTGGCATTTACATTTCTAGGTGGTATTTTAAAGTGGTGGACGTTCCGCTACTGGTTTGAGGATAGCGAACTACGAATAGAGTATGGGCTGTTTGTAAAGAAAAAGCGCTATATTCCGTTTGACCGCATTCAAAGCTTGAATTACCGGGAAGGAATTTTTCATCGCCTATTCGGGCTTGTCCAGGTTCTTGTTGAAACAGCCGGAAGTAAGACGGGGAAGCCCGAAGCTGAGTTAACGGCCATTACACGGGCTGCTGCCGATCAAATTGAATGGGAAATGAATCAGGAGAAGCTAGAACAACAGCCTGTAGAGGAACAAATGATACAAATGCCGACCGGGCGTATTATTCATAAAATGTCACCAAAGGACCTCATTATTTTAGCTACTACATCAAGTGGTATCGGGGTCGTTGTTTTCGGTGTTTTTGCAGCCTTATCGCAATTTGCAGAGTTCATCCCGTTTGATTGGATTTATGATGAATTTGCTGAGTTGATTCAATATGGAGTAGCGATTGTGGCATTTCTCCTTTTCTTCGGGCTATTAGGTGCCTGGATTATTTCCGTCGCTATTTCACTGCTTAATTATTATGATTTTACCGTGACGGAAGAAAACGAACGATTAATTATTACACGGGGGCTTTTAGAGAAAAAGCGTATTACGATTCCGCTTAATCGTATACAGGCTATTAAAATTGTCGAGAACCCTTTGCGTCAGCCTTTTGGTTTGGCGGCGGTTCAAGTGGAGAGTGCAGGAGGGGGCTTTACATCGGAAAAGGAAAAAAAGATTACCCTATTTCCGCTCATTTCAAAGAAAGAGGCGCTAGAGAGACTTGCGTTGCTTTTTCCTCAGTTTGATTTATATATAGAGGAGAAACAGATGATAAAGCCTCCAAAAAGGGCCCGGGCCTACTTTTACCGGATCGATTTTTTATGGCTGGTTCCATTGGTTGCTGTTCCAACATATTTCTTTTTCCCGTATGGGTTACTGACAGCTGTACTTATTATACCTGTTATCCTGCTTGGTATATGGCAGCATAAAACAGCGCGCCTTTTCCTGCTGGATGCCCAGCTAACGATTATTTACCGACATATTAGCCGCATTACTTTCTTTGTAGAAAAGCGGCGTATTCAGGTAGCAGAGCAGCGCCAGAGCTATTTTCAAAAAAGAAAGCAGCTGGCTACCGGTCGTGTCGTTGTCATGTCAGGTATGACAGGAGCAGAAGCGAAGGCTTATCATATGGAACAGAAGGATATTGAACATATGATGGATTGGTTTGAACACAAAAAAGCTTCCACGGAATAGACCGTGGAAGCTTTTTATCATCTTTTCCAAGTCGCGATCGGCTTCGGCTTGAAGAAGAACAGGCCGATGACAAAGCCCGTCGCAAGTCCGCCAATATGGCTTGCAGCATTCACCCCGGCCTGCAGGAATGTCATGATGACGCTGATCACGATGATCGGTAGGATAATTTGACGGAGCTGGGGCAAGGAATTGCGATAACGGACCAGGATGGCACCAAATGCCCCAAAAATCCCGAAGATGGCGCCGCTTGCTCCGACACTAGCATAGAAAGGGTCCGGGATTGCCAAAGTCACAAGCCCTCCGCCGATACCGGATAAGAAGTAGATAGCCAGAAAACGCATCTTTCCGGCAATCCGTTCAAGTTCCGGTCCAAACAAAAACAGTGAGAACATATTAAACAAAATATGCATCCATCCGCCATGCAGGAACATAGCAGTAACGATGCGCCACCACTCCCCTTGGGTAATCAATCCGTTGACACTTACCCCAAAACTGAAGATTTCTTCTCCTAAGTTTGGGATTAATGTCATAATGAAAATGGCAAGGTTGATGGTAATGAGGGTGGCTACAGCAGGGTAAGCATTGATATACTGTTTAAAATTTTCATTGCGAATAAACATAATTCCACCTCGATTTACCCGTATTATACATTCATTGATCAATAGAATGAAAGGAAGAGGCTCTAGATGATTTTAGGAATTGGATTGGATTTGGTTGAGTTAGAGAGGATCGAAAAGGCATATAACCGGTCCCGGAAATTTGTAGAACGTATATTGACCGATAGGGAGCTTGCCATTTTTGATAGGCTTTCTCCAGGGAGGCAAATTGAATTTTTAGCCGGAAGGTTTGCAGCTAAGGAGGCATATTCAAAGGCGTTGGGTACAGGAATAGGAAAGGGCTGTGAGCTGCATCAAATTGAAGTGCTAAAGGACGAGTCAGGAAAACCGGTCCTCTACTTTGATGGGAGGGCGGTAAACGGCTTTATCAGCATTACACATACTAGACAGGTAGCGGCCGCGCAAGTTGTCCTGATGAAATAGTACATAAATTGCCGAATCGCGCCATACACTTACGGTAAGGAACAAGGAGAAAGGGTGGAGCAGTGCGATTTCGATTATTCGGTCTGCTGGTGATACTGGGGTTATTGTTAACAGCTTGTGGGGGTGCATCGCAGGAAAAAGTAGTGAAAAAACTGGATGAACAGTGGGGTGACAGTAAAGGGTACGAGCTTACAGCAACGATGGAAATGAAGACAGGAGGAGAACCTCGTACATACGATGTGAATGTGTGGCATACAAAGCCTGATTTCTATCGTGTGACTGTAACGGAACAAAATGATAATGTAACACAAATGATTGTCCGTAATGAAGAAGGTGTATTTGTGGTAACGCCGGCACTTAGGAAAACATACAAATTCCAAAGTGAGTGGCCGAAGCAAAATAGCCAAGCATACCTAATTGGGGCTTTGGCAGAGGATCTTCTCCAGGATAAAAAGGCGGTAATGAAGGAAGAGGATGGGGCCTATGTATTCGAAACAGCAACTCGCAATGCAGATAAGACAGGTCTTCCGTTGCAAAAAATTGTAGTAGATAAAAATTCAATGCTGCCAAAAACAGTTTCGATTATGGACGAAACACAAGAGGAAAAGATTGTGATCAAGTTTAAAGACATTGATTTAACTGTGGCACATAAAAAAGAAGAGTATGCAGTTGAAAAATTCTCTGAAAATGAGGAAAATGAAGTAGCAGCCGCTGATATGGAGAACAAAGAATTCCGTACACATTATCCAACTGTAGAGTGGGATAATACAAAGCTTTCGGGTGAAAAAACTGTAGAAGAAGCAGGTGGGGAGCGGGTTATCTTAACGTATGAAGGAGACAAGGCCTACACGCTTATGCAGCAGCCTGCAGCGGCCGGCAATTCCGTACTCCCTGTTTTTGCACCAGGCGATTTAGCTGATTTAGGCTTTACAATCGGTGCTATTACAGATACTTCCATTAGCTGGGAAAAGGATGGCGTTTCATTCTTCCTTGCTTCTACAAAGCTAACGCGGGAGGAAATGATGGAAGTGGCGTCCTCCATGACTGCTGGAGGCGTGAAATAAAGAGATGGGCAAGCTTTGTTGGGCGGGCTTTCGCGTGCAACAAATAACAAGTTTATAAATTATAAAAGAGGGTATAACAGACAATGGAGCATACACAACAGTACCGTCCGACAAAGGCGATTATTGATTTACAAACAATTCGTGACAACGTGCACAATTTGCGCAGCTACCTGCAGGAAGGTGTGCAGATTATTGCCGTTGTAAAGGCAAATGCTTACGGACATGGGGATGTAGCAGTGGCAAGTGCAGCATTACAGGCAGGCGCGGGCATTTTAGCTGTCGCAACGCCTGATGAAGCTGTACGAATGCGACAGCACTTCCCGGATGTCGGCATTTTAGTTTTAGGTGCTGCACCAATATCATTTGTCCGATATGCAACTGATCATAAAATCATGTTAACAGTATTTTCTACCGAATGGGTCAAACAGGCCAGATCAGTACAAGGGCTTTCAAAGCCACTGCTATTACATATAAAGGTCGATTCAGGTATGGGAAGAATCGGCGTCACATCCAACGAGCAGTTGCTTGAGCTATATGAAGAAATTCAGGCAACAGAGGATTTCATAGTGGATGGTATCTTTACTCATTTTGCCACGGCTGATGAGGAAGATACAACGTACTTTGATAAGCAAGTTGTTTTATTCAAGGAACTGGTAAATGCGCTGCCAATCAAACCAAGACTTGTTCATGCGGCTAATACAGCTACGGCATTAGTGAAAGATGCCGCACTCCAGTTTGATGCTGTCCGGTACGGAATTTCGCTGTATGGATTAGCACCCTCTGGCTATGTAGCTGATCTTCTTCCATTTCCAATCAGGCAGGCATTTTCTTTACAGACGGAAATCGTTCATGTGAAAAAATTGAAGGCAGGCCAATCTGTCGGCTATGGCGCTACATATACAGCAACAGCAGATTGCTACATTGGTACTTTGCCGATCGGGTATGCAGATGGGATGATTAGGAAGCTTGGCGGGCAGACAGTTCTTGTAGGAGGAGAGCGTTGTCCGATTGTGGGCAGAATTTGCATGGATCAATGTATGATTTTAATGCCTCGTGCATATAATATTGGTGAACTAGTAACATTGCTGGGTGCACAAGGAAACGATTTTATTTCGATCGATGAATGGGCGACAAAATGCGACACGATTAATTACGAAGTACCATGCATTATTACTTCTCGCGTTCCAAGAACATACATTAATGAGTAAACATACAGTATTCCCTAAAAGCCATAAGTTAAATACAAGAATTGTCAAAGTTTTTATATTCTTGTCTTTTCATGCCGGGTTTTCGGTGTTAAAATAAACTTGTAATTAAGAAGTGTACGTATGGCTTTTGGTGGAGGTGCTTTTTGTGTACGCGAAAAAATTAGAAATGCAGGACGTAATTGTGAAGCAACCAAATGATTTTATTATCCAGTTCAACCAAACGTTTGAACTTAGTTATTTTGGCGAAAATGAGGTCACGTACATGTCGACTGAAAGGTTTTCGAAGCATAAGCAACCAAATCAAATACGGGAAGCTTTAATGAAAGGCTATGTGGAAATGTCGCACATAAATCTGACTATTTGTAGTGAATGCCTACATGCAGAATATGAAGCGGAGCATATGGTGGAGCGTCTCGTTAGCGGGGGATGACAAGTTGATTGTAAAACGTGGGGACGTTTTTTTCGCAGATCTTTCACCTGTGGTCGGTTCTGAACAAGGTGGTACAAGACCTGTTTTAATTATTCAAAACGATATCGGTAATCGATTTAGCCCGACGGTAATCATCGCTGCAATTACTGCGCAAATTCAAAAAGCAAAATTACCTACTCATGTAGAAATCGACGCGAAGAAGTACGGTTTTGAACGCGATTCGGTAATTTTGCTTGAGCAATTGCGTACTATTGATAAATCTCGGTTGACAGACCGAATCACACAGCTGGATGATGCACTAATGGAAAAAGTTGATGTCGCACTAGCGATCAGCTTAGGGCTAGTTAAATTTTAAATACATAAAATGAAAAGCATCGAGACAGAGTATTGTATCGATGCTTTTCTTTTTTCATCTTTTTTGGGAAGAATAGAATCTTGTTTATATTTGGCATATAGGTTAATTTAAAGGTAAGAGGGGGAAATTATAGTCTCGGGAAATTTACTTCTCCCAAGAGAGAATAAAAGAGCTGAATTTGCCATGGTTAATAAATAGGAGAATAGTATTCTTATAAAATAGAGAAATTTAAAATGGAGTTCCTACTAAATCATCTTAGTCAGCTAAGGAACGCTATAATATGGTGGGTAGCGACAAGATTGTATTAAAATAATTTGTGCGGGAATCTCCCGAAGGAATTGGGGGTTCGAAGATGAGTGAAAAATCTACAATCGATATTATAACAGAATGGGATATTGTAGCTGCACGCCAACTTGGTCGCAATGTGGCAAAAGAAGTCGGTTTTGGTACAGTTGATCAAGCCCGGATTACAACTGCCATCAGTGAGTTGGCGAGAAATATTTATTTATATGCCCGTGCTGGAGAAATCATCATTGAACCAATAGAAGGCGAAGACAAAAAAGGAATAGCGATTACAGCTACTGACAAAGGCCCAGGTATAGATAATGTGCGCAGGGTGATGGAAGATGGATACTCTACTTCCGGAGGTCTTGGTGCAGGTCTGCCAGGGGTAAGACGCCTGATGGACCATATTGAAATTCAATCTTTAATAGGTCAGGGAACAATAGTAAAAGTGGAAAAATGGCTGTGACAGGATGTGATAAAGAATGAAGGAGCTCCAAGCCCAATATAAACGAATTTTGGCTGATTATATAGAAAGTCAGACAGAGCGTAATTTATATATAGGACAAAATTTTATACGCCAGCTCATTCAAAAAAATGTAACGCCTGAAGAAGTGATCAACATCCATAAAGCTTCAATGGAGGAGATTTATCCAGAATTACCGGCAGCTGTTTCACACGGCTATGATTTTCTTATTGAAATTATGGTGCATTTTGGGCTTACATTACGAGAACATCAAAGTCTTCTTGAACAACAAGAGGAGCTTCGGATTGAAATGAATGTGGCGACAAAAATACAAAACATGCTTTTAAGAACAACAGTGCCCCAATCCTCTGCCATAGATATAGGGATGGTATCTGTTCCTATCCGTAAGATGAATGGTGATTATGTTCATTTTCTCAATGAAGATGAACAATATGTCAGTGTAGCAGTTACAGATGTTGTCGGGAAAGGAGTACCGGCTGCGCTTTGTATGTCTATGGTAAAATACGGGCTGGACACACTTGAATATTCTAATGGCAATCCCTCCTATGTACTCCAAGTGTTAAACCGTATTATTGAGAGAAGCGTAGACGACAGTATGTTTGTCTCTATGTTTTTCGGCCGGCTGGATGTAGAAAACGGACTCTTCACCTATGGCTCGGCCGGCCATGAGCCTGCACTTTATTATAGAGCATCGGAAAAAAAATTCTATGATTTGGAATCAAAAGGTCTTTTGCTCGGTGTGATGCCGGAGGTTAAATATCCGCAATTTGATATTACTCTAAAGGACGGAGACTTCATCGTAATGATGACCGACGGAGTCACAGAGTTTAGAAAACAGGCAGATATAGATTCCCGAGAAATCATTGAAAAACTTCTTTTAAAATATATACACTTGAATGCACAGCAAATGTGTGAAATGCTATATAAAGAACTACAGAAACTTCAAGATTTTGGACTGGAGGACGATTTTACTGTTGTGATTTTAAAAAAAAAATGATTAATGAGGTTTAAAAATTTTTAGTAAGGGAATTGTAAGATAGTCTAATTGGAGGTGTCCGGTATGAATGTTAATGTACAATTTCGGGAAGATGGAAATATAATGCGAGGGTTTGTAGAGGGTGAAATTGATACTTTCACAGCTCCAATTTTACGTGATGAGCTGGACTCAATTCGCATTTTTGAAGGTTTAACTATTGAATTGGATTTATCAAAAGTAACTTATATGGACAGTACAGGTTTAGGGATTTTTGTTGCTTTTTATAAAAAAGTAGTAAGGGAAAAAGGGGAATTTAAGCTAGTTGGTTTGACAGACCGTCTTGTGCGCCTTTTTGAAATTACAGGTTTAAGTGAATTGATGAATATCGAAACGGATAAAAAGGTGGAAATCAGTAATGAAAGCATTTGATTATGTGGAGATTCGTGTGCCTGCCAAACCGCAATATGTTAGTGTGATTCGGCTTGCTGTTTCTGGCTTAGCAACCCGTTTAGGATTTACGTATGATGAGATTGAAGACTTGAAGATTGCTACAGGGGAAGCAGTTACAAACGTTGTCCACCACGCTTATGATGGCGAAGAAGGCGAAGTTGTAATGGGATGTGCCCTATTTGAAAACAAAATCGAAATCATGGTAGCTGACTATGGCAATAGCTTTAATTTCGAGGAAGTCAAAACAAAGATTGGTCCATATAAAGAAGATGAAAATGTAGCGATGTTACGAGAAGGTGGCTTAGGGCTGTATTTAATGGATACTTTAATGGACGAGGTGAAATTAAATAACGAAGGCGGCGTCACTGTTTTCATGACAAAATATGTCACGAGAGAGCAGGTGGAAGAAAATGTCGAAAGAATCACTACCTAAAAACTCGTCTAAAGAAGAAGTCCTTATGTGGATAGAAAAATACCAGCAATCCCAAGATGAGGAAGCGCAGACGAATTTAGTGTTGCATTATCAGCAGCTTGTAGAATCAATTGCGCGCAAATATTCACATGGGAAATCTTATTATGACGATATCGTACAAGTAGGGATGCTCGGTTTGTTAGGAGCGATTCGACGTTTCGACCCGTCATTCGGTAGAAGTTTTGAGGCTTTTGCCGTACCCACGGTTGTTGGAGAAATTAAACGGTTTTTACGGGACAAGACGTGGGATGTCCATGTACCACGCCGTATTAAAGAGCTGGGTCCTCGTATTAAAGCAGCTGTAGAATCATTAACAACTGAGTTGCAGCGCTCCCCGTCCATTAGCGAAATTGCTAACTATCTGGAAGTGCAGGATGAGGAAGTCCTGGAAGCGATGGAGATGGGGCGCAGTTATCAAGCGTTATCGATGGATCATTCTATCGAATCCGATTCGGACGGAAGTACAGTGACTCTGTTTGATGTAGTCGGTAAGGAAGATGAAGGATTTGAGATGACCAACCGCCGAATGATTGTAGCGGATGCTATGGGTATTTTAAATGACCGGGAAAAACAGATTATTCAGCTGACCTATTTAGAACAAATGAGTCAAAAAGAGGCCGGTGAACGGCTCGGTATTTCACAAATGCATGTATCCCGCATTCAACGGAAAGCAATTAAGAAATTACAAGAAGCGATTGCCGCAACCGGCAGTCTTTCGCTGTAAAACTAAGAGTCTACTATTTTACATAGTAGACTCTTTTTGTGTTGGAAAGCATAAAGAAAAATAATGATGACACGAGTCATATATAACAGCCAAGAAAATCATGACCAGGCAATTTAGCGCTGGCAAATGCGCTTTTATGCTGTTAATGATAAAATGTAGTCATGTTAAAGGAAAGGTAGTGGAATGGTGGAACAAAAAGAAATGCTACAAATGATTGCCTCGGAATCACAAGTAAAACCCCATCAGGCTGAAGCGGTGATCAAGCTCCTTGAAGAAGGTAATACAGTACCGTTTATTGCGCGTTATCGAAAAGAGGCGACAGGTTCGCTTGATGAAGTGCAAATTAAAGAGATTGAAGACCGCTACCATTACATACAGCAAGTTGAACAACGCAAACAAGAAGTACTTCGCCTAATCGAAGAACAAGGCAAGTTAACAGAAGAATTGGCTGCATCTATTAAAGCAGCTACTGTCCTTCAGCGGGTGGAAGACTTATATCGCCCTTATAAGCAGAAACGACGGACCAAAGCAACAATCGCGAGAGAACGAGGGCTGGAGCCTTTAGCGGATAAACTGATGAAGTTTCCGAAAGGAAGTCTGGCAGAAGCAGCGGCTTCGTATCTGGATAGCGAAAAAGGGATAGAGACAATTGAAGATGCGCTGGCAGGAGCGCGTGATATATTAGCTGAACGTTTTGCCGATGATGCAGGCATCAGAGAACAATTAAGACAGCTGACACGACGCAATGGCAAAGTGGTCTCAGCTCTGAAGAATGCCGAGAAAGACGAAAAGCAAGTATTTGAAATGTACTATGAATATGAGGAGCCGGTAAATCGTATTGTGCCGCACCGTATATTAGCTATGAATCGCGGAGAGAAGGAGGAAGTTCTCCGAGTAGGTATTTCCGTGCCAATAGAGCGAGCCGTTCAAATAATGGAGAATAAGTGGATTCCCCGGAATTTTGCGGGAGAAGCAGTAGAACAGGCAAAAGAGGCGATTAGCGACAGCTATAAAAGGCTGATTGAACCATCAATTGAACGGGAGATTCGCTCGGAACTCAGCGAAAAGGCAGAGGCCCAAGCAATTCATATCTTTTCAGAGAACTTACGCAATCTCCTACTACAGCCGCCGATTCGTGGAAAGATGGTACTTGGTGTCGATCCGGCCTATCGTACAGGATGTAAATTAGCTGTTGTTGATGAAACAGGAAAGATGCTTGAAGTGACGGCAATTTACCCTCATAAACCACAACGAGAAACAGCTAAGGCGATGAAAACGGTTCAGGCATTGCTAGGAAAATACCCTATCAGCATTATTGCCATTGGTAACGGTACGGCCTCAAGGGAAACAGAGCAATTTATTGCCGATACATTGAAGGAAACGGACAACGAGGCTGCCTATGTAATTGTGAATGAAGCTGGTGCCTCGGTTTATTCTGCTTCTGAAGTAGCAAGAGCAGAATTTCCAGAACTGCAGGTGGAACAGCGAAGTGCGGTTTCCATTGCCCGGCGTTTACAGGACCCGTTATCTGAGCTTGTGAAAATTGATCCGAAGGCAGTGGGAGTAGGTCAATATCAACACGACGTTTCTCAAAAACAGCTTGCTGAATCGCTGGCTTTTATTGTGGAAACGGCAGTAAACCAAGTAGGAGTAGATGTGAACACTGCATCGGCCTCATTACTACAATATGTTTCAGGCTTGTCAAAAACAGTAGCCGAAAATATTGTACAAGCACGAGCGGAAGGCGGGCGGTTTACTTCCCGTGCCCAATTTAAAAAAATTCCACGGCTTGGCGCAAAAACGTATGAACAGGCAGTAGGGTTTTTACGTATTCCAGGAGCGAAAAATCCCCTTGATGCGACAGGGATCCACCCTGAAAGCTATAAACTGGCTGAGCAGGTTCTGGAATTAGCAGATGTGACAAAAAAGGACGTAGGAACGAAGAAGGCTGAGGAAGCACTTGCTGCATTATCTATTGAAAACCTAAGCAATCAGTTGGGAGTTGGGGAAGTAACGATTCGAGATATTGTTGATACGTTGATGAAGCCCGGAAGAGATCCTCGTGACGAATTCCCGCAGCCTTTATTAAAAACAGATGTTTTGCAAATGGAAGATTTAAAACGTGGAATGGAACTGCAAGGCACAGTTAGAAATGTAGTAGACTTTGGCGCCTTTGTTGATATCGGAGTAAAACAAGATGGACTTGTTCATATTTCCAAGTTAGCCAATCGCCGTGTGAAACATCCGCTTGATATTATATCGCTTGGAGATATTGTCACAGTGTGGGTAGAAGAGGTAGATGTAAAAAAAGGCCGCATTTCTCTAACGATGCTATCACCTATCTCACAAAATGAGTAAAATAGTGAGTGTACGGTTTTATACCGTGCACTTTTTCTATAGGAGGCAGAAAGAATATGTCAGACGAACAAGTACAACGTTTAGTAGAAGAGTTATCAATCACAAAGTTCGGGATGCCTTTCCTGCATAAGGCCTATTTTAATAAACGATTGAAAACAACCGGAGGGCGTTATCTTTTGCGTTCTCATAATATTGAGCTTAATAAAAAATTATATGATCATTTCGGAGAAGGAGAATTGCAGGGTATTATCCTGCATGAGCTATGCCACTATCATTTGCATATAAGAGGATTAGGCTATAAGCATCGGGATCAAGATTTCCGGAAGCTCTTGAAGAAAGTGGGGGCGCCAAGATTCTGCTCTACGATTGAAACAGAAAAAAAGAAACACAAACAGACAATCCATACGTATATTTGCATGAAATGTCACCAATTATATAGAAGGAAACGTAAAATGGACACAAGTAAGTATTGCTGTGGTAAATGTAAAGGTAAGCTGATATATGAAAAAAGTGAAGTAACTGAGGAAGTATCGGGAGAAGTATATTAGAGTGAGCAATTCTAACTCCATATAGTTAATTAAGAACACTGATATATCAGCATTTTGAAAAGGTCTTTAAGAAAAAAACAAAAAAGTGATAAAAAAGTGTTGACGTTTCTATTAAGCCTGTCTATAATAATAAAAGTCGACAGCGTGATGCGCGACAGAAAATGACATTCCGAAGTAGCTCAGTGGTAGAGCAACCGGCTGTTAACCGGTTGGTCGTAGGTTCGAGTCCTACCTTCGGAGCCATGGCCCGTTGGTCAAGTGGTTAAGACACCGCCCTTTCACGGCGGTAACACGGGTTCGAATCCCGTACGGGTCACCAC
>NZ_BCVX01000009.1 GCF_001591965.1 Lysinibacillus odysseyi 34hs-1 = NBRC 100172 | reverse complement strand
TTTAGTATATCATAGATGAGCATAGTTTCAACTTTTTTCACATATGTTGTAATTCTGTCAGCTTTTCAAGGTGATGGAGAAAGTTAATTACCTCACCATTCATCCCCTGTGCCTTACCGAACATTGCCCCCACATATTCAATATAACTTAGGGCCACATCTTCGTCACTATAATCCAGCCATTCGAAAGGATAAGTAGCAATGGCATGCTTTGCGATTAAATGCTGGACAAGTTCAAGCGTTGATGGCTCCTGTTCCAGTTCCTTCATTACCATTCCCGCTACCGCTTGAAAATGCGGAAGTTTTGTCGGCAGTTCGAGCCGTGCGGGATTAACCGAGAGAGCCCGATCAAATTTTTTAATTTCAATTTCCATCGAAACCTCCTGTTCAACTAATAGAAGCAGTATAAGGCTTTTGACGAATGGGTGTGTCTGTTCATGTTCAATGATTTCCTTAAGAGAGAACGCGATCGGCCGTATATTAGTCATCATTAGTTCATGGACAATAATGAGCTGCTCTTCAGCCTTTTTTTCTAGGAATCCTTCAATCGAAAATTCATTTCCGATTGATTCCTGTATCATCTCTTCATCCTCTTGCGCCCGCTTATTTTCTGCAATATCAGCATTTAAGTTTTTCAGACGTGTAAATTTTTCTATTTGATCCTCAGGAATGACTTCCTCTTCCATCAACGATTCAATGATTTTTTCCACTTGTGTAAACTGGCGAAGCTGCATACAGATTGTTAAGTAGAGCTCCATAGCCTCAAAATACATAGAGGGTCCGATCTCAAGCAGTCGTTCACAAATTTCTTTTGCCTTTTCAAATTCACGTGCTTCATATAGAGAATATGCATAGACGCTCAGTGTAACTTCGTCTCCTGCTGTATATTGCAACGCTTCATTAAATTTTTCATTTGCCCGATCATATTGATAATTCTCTGCATAAGCATGTGCCTGATCCAATAACTTTTCTACAGTTCCCGGAAAAACGACAACATTTTCAAACATGGACAGTTTTTTTTTATTTTTCTTCAAAAGCTT
Source organism: Lysinibacillus odysseyi 34hs-1 = NBRC 100172 (assembly GCF_001591965.1). Lineage (GTDB taxonomy): Bacteria > Bacillota > Bacilli > Bacillales_A > Planococcaceae > Lysinibacillus_B > Lysinibacillus_B odysseyi. Next base: position 226,877 of record NZ_BCVX01000009.1, on the reverse strand, counting down.
TCACTCCGATCCATCTATCATTTCCATTTTACAGTCGAATGCTTTTGTGAACAATCCCGATTACAATAGACGTTTCTTATTTTGTTATGTTTCCCATCCACCAATGCTTCTTACCTAACGAACCGATATTTTTGTGCTATACTATATGCTACGAAATCAGAAGGAGCATGAGTATGAATTACGGATTTATCGGCCTTGGAAATATGGCAACCGCCATCATTAAAGGCATGGCAGCAAGTAAAAAATTTGATACAAATCATTTATACGGCATGAACCGTTCTTATGAAAAAACAGACGAATTAGTGCAGCAATATGGTATTCAGGGCTGTACAACAATTGAGGAATTGATGAAAAAGGTAGATGTAGTCGTACTGGCTGTAAAACCCCAGGTATTGTCATCAATTCTGCCAACTGTAAAAGCATTTTTACGTAAAAACCAAATTGTCATTTCTATAGCAGCAGGAAAAAGCTTAGCCTATTTACAAGAACAGCTGGATGGACACCCCTCGATTTTCCGTGTTATGCCAAACATCAATGCAATTATCGGCGCTTCCACAAGCTGTTATTCGACGCCCGCCTCCACTTCAAACGCTCATAAGCAGCTGATCGAAGAAATGTTTGAGACCATTGGTACAATCGTTGAGCTGCCGGAAAACTTATTTTCCATTTTCACCACAATCGGATGTGCTTCTCCGGCCTTCACATACCTCTATATCGATTCACTTGCCCGTGCGGCCGTACGTGAAGGCATGCCAAAGGAGATGGCCCTTGAAATTGCAGCGAGTTCTGTATTAGGCAGTGCCAAAATGATATTGGAATCTAAAGAACATCCAATGGCACTAGTAGACCAAGTTTGCTCCCCTGGCGGAACGACAATCCAAGGAGTCACTTCACTGCAGGCGAATCGTTTTGAAGGTGTTATTCATGATGCAGTAATGGCTGTAACGAGAAAAGACCACAGCCTTCAATGATGAAAGGGCGCCTGTCCTAATAAGGACGGCGCCCGTATATTCTTTCGATAGAAGGAATATTCTCTTGGATTGTACCAAATCCAGAAATCTTATATATCGTTCCCCTTTTTCAAAACATGTAAACATCTTTTTTAACCATTTTCTGATAAAAGGTTGGAGTTTCTACCTATTTTAATAAATAAACCGGCCTGTACCAGGCCGGTTTATTTATTCGTATAATGTATCATCTATAAAACCAATGTTTTTCTTAAATTTTTCCCTCGATAAAATCCCCGCATAAAGTGCCAGTAATATACCCATACATAAAAGAGAGCCCAGCTCAAAATAGCCAAGAGCATTTTGCTGTGCAAATACAGCAAGATGCCTTTCCATTTCTCCGGCTGTTCCAATCTGTGGCAATGCATTCATGCAGAAATAAGTAAAAACTTGGACTGTCGAGATAGCAATCAAAAACCCGAATGTGGACAATTTAACGATATATTTCCCTTCTGCAATGACGCGGTAAAGGAAATTAACGGCTAGTCCAATCACAATAAAATGAGCCAATAAACTTGTCAACTGTAACGGTAAATATAATGGACTTACTAATTCAGCAAACCCTTGCAGCGATTGCTTCGGAATGATAGCCCCGGTGCTTACGCTGACTAAAATAAAAAATACGATAAAAATTGTGTAGCTTAAGGGATTTAGCATGCGACTTAAAATAAATCCTAACATAAACACTCTACTTGACATCTCCATCACCTTCTTTTTGGATTTTAGGTTGGATACGAAGCGTACTTGTGGTGTTACGTTACAGCGTGTTACATTGTCTCATACATCTACATACCCGATTAATGGAAAATAAATATTTTACTTACCATATTTACTATCCACCTGTAGCAACGGGAGTTTGGGCTGGAAGAGGCGGAAAAACATATCATGTTCCGGTTGTTGATGAATTACACACCATTCGGCCAATTCCCTGCCTTTATATTTCATTTTATTATTCACGATCTCCTCTTAAAAATACATTCGTTTTATTCACAAAAAAACCATTGATAGCAAGGACCGTATTCTGTATAATCAATCTTGTTTTAATACTGATACACTAGGGAGCGTGACAACAAATTGGGTAAAGCATTGATTATTGGAGCTGGCGGTGTTGCCAGCGTAGTCGTACACAAATGTGTGCAAAACTCAGAAGTATTCGAAGAGATTATGATCGCGAGTCGGACAAAATCAAAATGTGATGCTTTAAAAGAAAAATTAGACGGCGGTAAAACGATCATCCATACAGCACAGGTGGATGCAGACAATACGGAAGAGCTAATTGAATTAATCAATGGATTTAAACCAGATGTGGTAATCAACGTAGCTTTACCATATCAAGATTTAACGATTATGGACGCATGTTTAGCGACAAAGACGCATTATGTAGATACAGCAAACTACGAGCCTCTTGATACAGCTAAATTTGAATATAAATGGCAATGGGCCTACAAAGAGAAATTTGAAGAAGCAGGGATTACTGCCCTTCTAGGCTCTGGTTTTGACCCTGGTGTAACAGGCGTATTCACTGCGCATGCACAAAAACACCACTTTGACGAAATCCATTACATTGATATCGTTGATGCAAACGGCGGCGACCACGGCCTGCCATTCGCAACAAACTTCAACCCGGAAATCAACATTCGCGAAATTACAGCAAATGGCCGTTTCTGGAAAGAAGGCGAATGGGTGGAAACAGCTCCACTTGAGCACAAAATGGTATATAACTTACCGGAAATCGGCGAGAAAGACTGCTACCTTCTTTACCATGAAGAATTAGAATCTTTAGCAAAAAACATTAAAGGCCTTAAACAAATCCGTTTCTGGATGACATTTGGCGAAAAGTATTTAACACATTTACGTGTTTTAGAAAATGTTGGCATGACTTCGATCGAGCCAATCGAATTCCAAGGGCAGATGATCCAGCCAATCCAGTTCTTAAAGGCTGTTTTACCGGATCCGGCAACGCTTGGCCCGCTAACAAAAGGTAAAACTAACATCGGCTGTGTAATCCGCGGAATCAAAGATGGCAAAGAAAAAACGTACTACGTGTATAACGTATGTGATCACCAAGAGTGCTATCGTGAAGTAGGTTCACAAGCAATTTCTTACACTACAGGTGTACCAGCCATGATTGGTGCAATGCTTGTTATGAACGGCGAATGGCAAAAACCTGGTGTATGGAATGTAGAAGACTTTAATCCAGATCCATTTATGGACGCATTAAATAAATGGGGTCTTCCATGGCAAGAAACTGAAAACCCTCAATTAATCGATTTAGACTTTACAACAAAAGAGGCTAAATAAGATGAAGCAGATCGATTGGAAACAAGCGCCCTCACCCAGCTTCGTCGTGGATGAGCGCCTATTAAAACGCAACTTAGAATTACTGAAATCTGTCCAGGACCGCACTGGATGCGATATTTTACTTGCACTGAAAGGTTTTTCCATGTGGTCAACATTCCCGATGGCGCGCGATTACTTGAAGGGGATTACTTCTTCCTCTTTGTTTGAAGCACGCCTTGGCTATGAAGAATTTGGAAAAGAAGTGCATGCTTACGCACCGGCATATGCAGATCATGAAATCGATGAATACCTGAAGTATGTCGATCATATCGTTTTCAATTCATTCGATCAACTCGCTCGTCATAAGGAAAAGGTACAAGCGCTTGATAAGCATGTATCAATTGGCTTGCGTGTAAATCCTGGATATTCTGAGGTAGAGACACCCCTTTATGATCCATGCTATACAAACTCACGTCTTGGCATTCCGTTTGAGTCCTTCAAACCGGAAGAACTTGATGGCGTAGAGGGTATACATTTCCATGCAATGTGCGAACAAAACGCTGACGTGCTGGAACGTATTTTAGTTCATTTTGAAGAAAAATACGGCGAGTATCTGCACCAAATGAAATGGATCAATTTCGGCGGTGGTCATCACATTACACGTGAAGATTATGATGTAGAGCTGTTGATCAAATTAATCAACCGTATTCAGGAAACATATGACGTAAAAGTCATCTTGGAGCCTGGAGAAGCAATCGCCTTAAATACCGGCTATTTAGTGGCGACTGTACTGGATACAATTAAAAACGGTATGGATCTAGCTATTCTGGATACTTCAGCTACTTGTCATATGCCAGATACACTTGAAATGCCGTACCGTCCGATGATTATTGGCTCTGGTATGCCAAATGAGAAGAAGTATACGTATCGTCTTGGCGGCATGACGTGTCTAGCTGGGGACGTCATCGGTGATTACTCATTCGATGAACCATTAAAGGCCGGCGATCGTTTAGTATTTACTGACATGGCGCATTATACAATGGTAAAAACGCATATGTTTAATGGTGTAAACCTGCCAAGCATCTGCTTATACAATGAAGAAGAAGGCGTGAAGGTCGTCCGTACTTTCGGCTATGAAGATTACCGGAACCGTTTATCATAAAGAGAAATAACGGTCAAACAAAAACAGCACCGTACAGGGATTTCCCTCCTCGGTGCTGTTTTTGCTTTATAAATAAATGGTTAGGTAGACAGTAACTTCTTCTTCCCCCTTGACAACCATCTTTTTTTCGTTTCAATGTATTCTCCTATTTATTATCCAATACTTTTTTACTGTGTCGTTTATATTCCTAAAGGCAGCAAAAAGAGACATACTGAATGACTTCAATCATGTCTCTTTAGTTATCCCTGATTGTTTCTGTGAATTCTTTACGTGCTGCGCTTAGCTTTTCAATATATACCTCTATTGAGGAAATCGAATTTTCGTCCAGGGGTACCTGCCCTTCTTTTTCGACTTTTTTCCATTCTTTTACGTTTTGTTTATATGCATAATTCGATAAACGGTAAATATCTATGTTTTCGTCCAGCGCCTTCTTATATGTTGCGCGTATTCTTTTCTCTACTTCTTTTTTTATTGATTCCTTTACCTCCACACTTGATATTTCGGCATGGAAATCACTCGCAATGGCATCCAGTTTTACTGTAATATCAAATGTAAAGGCGCCCTTTTCGTATTTTGGTTTTACATCTACATTAATATTTGCCAACGTAACGGTCACCGGTTTTTCTTTTAATAAATAGGTCAATTGTGTCCGCATCGCTTCATTTGTCATAAACAAGGCTCCACGGATCTCTTCTCCCGTTAGAATTCCTTTTAATTCTGTGCGAGAAAGTAACGCCAGACCTTTATACTCCACTTTTTCCTTCTTCCCCTTTTCCGATTCCCATTCTTTATTTAAGCTAATATAGGGAATGCTTATAATATGGTTCGGCTCATTTAATCCGAGAATAAATTGCCGGAAATTTACCGGGGCAATATATGATTCCTGGTCAAATGAATTGAGGGGACTAGCAAGTGAAGAAATGATAATCGACTTATTCAGAACCGGTGTTACGGTCATAATATCAGATATTTTATCACTTGTGCCATACACCCAAATCCTGTACCTTGTTTCCCGGTAACGGTTAAAGGCGTTAACTACTGTATTAGCCCTTCCATCCTCTAAAGCTGATTTTGATAATACAACAAAGGATAGATGGCCCCAAAATAGCCGCATATCTAAGGAATGATACAAATCAAAGAATGCCTCATACATCGTTTCTCCTGTACCTCTTCCTACCTCTGCCTGTACTGCCTCAGGCTGCGGCTGCTCACTTTTCGCTACATTGGTAAAATCAATGATTTGTACATAGACTTCAAACTTTCCATCTACATAATCTACACCAACTCCATGGGCATAGTACATCCTTTCAGGCTCAGTTGTATCCCAGCACCCCGTCAACATTAGAGCAGAAAGTAAAATCAGCAGCCATTTCTTTATCATTTTTTCTCTCTTCTCGTATCATCTTTCGGTTTTAGCATTTTAGGTCGCTTTTCATACCCATCCCCTTTTAGTCTCAACATTGTTTTTAAAATTGAACTGAAGCTCATATCCGCCGCCACGTTCAGATATGGTACACCAAATACTTTCAGATGGCTTAAATAGGCAATCGTAAAATAAATACAGGCAAAAAAACCAAATAAGCCTACAAAGGAAGTCAAGATCACAAAGAGTATGCGAAGGAGCGTCACAGAACCAACAAGCGATTGATTGACGAGTGTAAAGCCGGCAATAGTGGAAATAGCAATGACGACAACCATCGCCGGGCTTGTGATACCGGCACGAATAGCGGCATCCCCAATAATCAGCCCTCCTACCACACTAATCGTCCCCCCGATGACAGTCGGCAGCCGCATCCCAGCCTCTCTGAACAGCTCGAAGAAAAATATCATAATGAGCATTTCAAGCGCGGATGGCAGGGGCAAACCGGTATTTGCCTGTACTACAGTTGCGAGCAGCTGAACAGGAATCTGATCTTGATGAAAGGTCGTTAGCGCCAGCCAAAATGATGGCAGCAATAACGCCAGTAAAAGACCTATAATGCGTAATATCCGTTGAAATGAACTATAAACAACCGGATATTCATTATCTTCCGCCGATTTCAGCAGCAGGAAGAAATTCGTCGGAAATAAGGTTGCATAAGCAGTTCCATCAACTAATAGAGCAAAACGCCCTCTTACTAAGGCCTGAGTGACAAAATCCGGACGTCCGGTATATTCCGTTCTCGGAAATAGAAAAAAGTCTTTGCTCACATCTTCAAGCAGTACTTCTCCTGATAAAATAATATCTCCTTTTGCTTTTCCGAGCTTCATCTTAACCTCTTTCAATATTTCCTTATCAACTATATCTTCGAAATAGAGAAGAGCTACATCGGTTTTTGACCTTTTCCCCAGCTCCATTTTTTCCACAATGAGTGAATTCGTTGGCAGCCGTTTTCTAATAAGGGCAATATTAATGGAGATATCTTCGATAAAATTATCCCTTGGCCCCTTCACAGCCGCCTCAAGATTTGTATCTTCCGGCTTCCGGTTTGGCTTTTTGGCAATATCCGCTACGAGCAGCATGCGATAATTTATAAAGTAGAGCAAGCATTGGCCGGTAAATAACAGCCGCTCACAGTCCTCTACCTTTTTTATTTCCTTAAGCTGAGGTAGCGCTAAAGAGGCTTCTAATTCTCTTTGGGCCTTCTCTATGTCTTCAGCTGATCGATGCTCAGCTGTTCTGTCCTCCAAGGCTTTTTTCACTTCCGGCAGTATCAGCTCGTACAGGAGAGCCTCATCAACCATTCCTTCACACGTAATAATACAGACCGTTTCCTGCTGAAATGTGAATTGTTGAAATTTTACATCACCATTTTGTTGAAAGGTCTGCTCCAGCTTATTTAATGTGATCGCCTCTGTCCGCATGATGTAACTCCTCCTGCCTCTGCCCTTTTTTCCTCCAGACAAGCAAAGCAATAACAATTCCAAGCACTACTAATAAGCAGCAGCTAAAAATTAAAAAAAGATAATTATTCAGAAATAAATATACTTGCTGATCCACGAGCATCAATGAAAGACAGATGATAGCAAACGGAGGTGCTACATAAGTCCACACTTTTTTCGACTGCTGCTCGATCGATAATATTTCTGTAACTAAAAATAAGTAAAATCCAATCCTTACAAATGCCCCTGTCATCCATTGGTAGATGGAAAGGAAATCGAGATGGTTAATGTATTCGCCAATCGCTACCAATGCCCATTCCTCATATGCCGGATAGCGCTGCTTTGAAGCCTCATCAGGGCCAAATTCCACGATTGCCCCAATCAGCGGCCCCATTGTAAGCCCCAGCAGCAGCAATAGCATTAACGCAAAATGCTTAAACTTTATCCTGTTCTTGACATGATGTTGAATAAAAATTAAAAATCCCAGCTCTAGAAAACCTGACATTGGAAAAACCGTAGCAAGCAGAACAGGTTCCATCCCCTTTTCTAGTATAGGGAGCAACAACGTATAGTCTTTCACTCTCAAATTTGCAATTGCGACAAAAAAGCCAAGAATAATCACGACGAATAGTACGAGAACGTTCGCAATCATAATTGCCTGCAATCCATAAATGGCCAACATCATACAAAGAATAAAATAAAGAACAAACAATACCAGCATCGGAGTAAAAGGTAAAAAGGTAGTATTAACCCATTGGAGCATTTCAATCATTGTGAAAGCTCCGAACAGGAAAAACTCTATTACTACAATAAATTTTATAATCCTGGCAATCGTCTTTCCGTTTTTTTCTTCAATTATTTTGATAAGTGGTTGTCCATCTGTACTTTTCGCAATAAAAGCAAGAAGAAACAGCCACGGAAGGACAATGACCGCTCCAAGCAATACACTTAACCAGCCATCCCTGTGTCCCACCTCTAAAATAGGGGGAAGAATGGTCACATGATTTTTCAATCCAATAACTGTCATACATAATAAAATGACATGGAGAACGCTTATTTTCACTGATTTTCCCATTTTTCTACCTGTATAGTTTTCACCTTAGTATGAACAGGAAAATGCAAAAGTATGCGATATCTGGAAAAGCTTCAGAATGTTCCCCCTCCTAAAGCAGCATTTATTCAGCCGCCCCCGAAAGCTGTGAATCCCTCACAATCCATTGTGCAGCATGATATAGATCTGGAAATACAGCATCTGCAAGAGGATCACTTTTACCTAAAAACACACCCTTTGTTCCTGCTCTTTTTCCTGCCTGGATATCTGTGTCAGTATCGCCTACCATATAACAATGTGCTAGGTCGATATTATATTTTTCCGCTAAACCCTCAATTAACTTGCTGCCGGGCTTTCGGCATTCACAACCTGCTTTTGGCTTGTGTGCACAGTAAACCACCTCATGGATGACAGCACCCTTCTTCTTTAGCTCGGCAATCATATAGTCATGAATCTTCACCAGCTGTTTTTCTGTCATGAATTCAAGTCCGACTCCCCCTTGATTTGTGACAACAAATATATAATCAAAGTGCTCATTCAGGTTTTTAATAGCTTCCGGCACTCCGGGTAAAAAATATAAATCTTTTGGCTTGTTCACAAATTTCACCCGCTTTGTCAGCACTTCGTTAATGACTCCATCCCGGTCAAGAAATACCGCTTTCTTCATTTCTAACACTTCCTTTTACTATAATGAATACTCGTTTTGAAGTATCGCTCGCCTCCAGATACTTTTTTTACCCTCTTCTCTATTGAAAGCCTTGATGTATGATAGACCTCGGTTCTTAGCAATGACTACAAAATGAGTAAACAGCTGCTATTTTCATTCAGCCTCATTACTATCTATTGTCCAAAAGAGACCACATGTCTATTCACAAAACAAAAAATTCATGGAAAAAGTATATTTCTGCTTTTTCTGCAAACGATACAAGAAGGAAAGTGAAAGATAAATTCATAAAAGGAGTGCTATTATGGGAATATTAGGAAGAAATCAAAAAGCAGAACCGCTGAATTACGGAGAGGTTTTTACTATCTGGACAAATATCGGAACAAATCATGGCCTCATAGCGGCTTATCAGACTTTCTATAACCATACAGGCGATGCAGATTTACGCAAGCTCATTGAGGAAGCTATCACAATGATGGAAGAGGAAAATAAGCAGCTGATCCCGGTTTTAAAAACAAATGGAATAGGGCTTCCGCCAGCTCCTCCCGAACGCCCTATTGCTCAGTTGGAACACATTCCTGCGGGAGCGCGGTTCAATGATCCGGAAATTAGCGCTGCGCTTTCTATGGATACTGTAAAAGGATTAATGGCCTGCAGTACAGCAATGGGGCTTTGCACACGCGAGGATATTGCCATGATGTACGGACAGTTCCACTACTCCAAAGCTCAGCTAGGAGCAAAATTATTACGTCTGAATAAAAGCAAAGGCTGGCTTGTTCCTCCTCCGCTTCATACACAGATGAATCTTCAATAACAGATGGAGAAAAAGAGCATACCTAATAAAAATGCCGTTGACCACCAAATATATGGAGAATCAACGGCATTTTTACCCCGTCTTAACAGGCATCTCATCTTTCGTGAAAGCTGAACAGACTATTTCTTCGGTTTTTTTGGTGCCAGTACAACATCTGTTAAAAAGTGAACACGGGATAATGCCCCCATATAAAATGCCACCACATAGCCCGTCAGGAAAAGAGCAGCCAGTTCCACAATATGAAGCTTGAAGCTAAAGAACAGCTGATTTAGCTTTAGGAACTGCTCCGTATTCTGAAACACTTGCTGCGGGAGATTAGTATAGCAAAAGAAACTCAGTATTTGAATAATGGCGGCCGCCAAAACAAAGGAAAATGTTTTTTTGCGGATCATTACGTTTTTATATTGTAGATAGTTAAATAGAAAGCGAATCGTCATAACACAAATAACAAGATTCATTATGATCCCCATATAACGGATTATTACATAATACGGTTTTACAAAAACGGCGATATTGTCCATCCAAGAAGAAGGGAAAACTTCTAAAATGACCAAATAAAAAATCACATAATAGCTTAAGAACACAACAAGTCCCCACCTGTTGAAAATGATGAATAATAGGGTTGACAGTTTTTTCATGCGGTTTTCCTTTCTTCCACAATTACTTACAATGCTTAACCATACTATTATAGCTTGAATATACGATGAAAAAAAGTGACTTTGCCTAAGCATAAGACAACTTTCCTTTTGACCAAAAACCCTTTTGTCTGTCCGTTACTCTTTTAAGAATATTAATAACGGTTCGGTAAAATGATGCTCATCTATTTTATTTCATAGTTAGATAGAGTGAATCGGTATTTAAAAAGCTGCAATTCCTTTACTTAGGTTTTGCTGAATTCCCTCCTTCTTCGGGAAAACCGCTTACATTTTATTATATAAATTAATGAATAAATCAGTAAATTATTTTCCTGATTTTAGGTATAACTGCTTTAATACATTATTTTCTCTCTTAATCAAAAAATATTTTTTTCATTCAAAAATCTTGTTTTACCATAGTAGGAGAAAAACTGTTATATACGCATTATAGTACACGTAAACCTTGATACTACTGTATTAGGACTATTTACACCACTCTGTTATATTACAAAAAAACGTCATTTTTTTCTGTATAGACACCCCTTTTTTCTATTTCACGAAACTATTTTGTGCAAAAAAAACTATTGCACTATTATGTTATGTAATGTTATCTTTTTATCTAGAATTATTCGCGAACAAATTCCACCATAACAAAATAAAGGGGTAGAAGAGAATATATGAAGAAAAACAAATGGTTAATTGCACTTTCCGCTATTGCTATCCATTTATCAATCGGTGGGGCATATGCATACAGTGTATACAAAAATCCTATTACAACTCAAATGGGTTGGAGCATGACAAACGTTACAATCGCTTTCACAATCATGATGGGTCTTGCCGGTTTCTCCGCAGCCTTATTTGGAAGCTTTGTAGAAAAGCAAGGCCCTCGTAAATCGGCCATGCTAGCAGCAGTACTTTTCGGTCTTGGACAAGCAGGTGCCGGAGTAGCAATCGCAATGGACTCTGTTGTTCTATATTGGTGCACATACGGTCTTCTAAGTGGTTTAGGGATGGGGATTGGTTATATCGCTCCAGTATCTACACTTGTTAAATGGTTCCCTGATCGTCGCGGTTTAGCAACAGGGATGGCAGTTCTAGGGTTTGGTGCAGGTTCACTTATTACAGCGCCAGTTGCTACAAACTTAATGGAAGCTGTCGGTATCTCAAATACTTATTTCATCCTTGGTCTTAGTTATTTTGTATTAATGTTCTTAGGTGCTTCATATATCGCCCCTCCAAAAGCAGAGGGTGCATTGAATGTATCAAAATACGATACGACAAGCAAAGCGTTGGCACAAATGTCTGCACGTGAAGCAGTAAAAACAAAGAACTTCTGGATGCTTTGGACTATGCACTTAATCAATGTAACTGCAGGTTTAATGATGATTTCCGTTGCATCACCAATGGCACAGGAAATAGTAGGCTTATCTGTAGCAGGTGCTGCAGCAATGGTTGGACTTATGGGATTATTTAATGGTGGCGGACGCCTGATTTGGGCAGCTGCTTCAGATTATATCGGTCGTCAAAATGTTTTCATTATTTTCTTTGTAATTCAGTTAATAGCTTTTGTTACATTACCGTTCACGACAAATATTATATTATTCCAAGCATTCATTTTCCTAGTAGTTAGCTGCTATGGCGGCGGTTTCTCTAACCTCCCTGCCTTTGCAAGTGACCTGTTCGGTACAAAACAGCTTGGTGTTATCCACGGTTATTTACTAACAACTTGGTCACTTGGCGGAATTTTCGGCCCACTGATTGTATCTAATATCTATAATGCTGCAGGCAGCTACATTCCGGTATTCTATACTTTCTCTGTATTGATTTCCATTTCACTTTGTATTTCTCTATGGATGCGCCATGATGTAGTGAAGAAAAAGAAACGCCAGCAAGCACAAGAATTACAAGAAGTTTCTGCTTCTTAAACAACACTCGCCAAGTACGAGTGGTCGATAGAAAAAGAGGATCATACGCTCATATACTGAGTGTATGTCCTCTTTTTTAATTCCAAATGTGTTTGCACGTAACGGCGGAAACTAAGCAGCCTTAGCAGGGAAGCGCCTGCCGCTTACACTTTTTACCCGGACATTATATACAAGGCAGAACGATCCTATTATTAAGCAGTAAAAAGTCTTGGCACCAGCTCCGCCAAGACTTCAATTATTAAATATATAAATATATACTCATGAACATCGCCATACAGCCCGCCAGGACAAACAAATGCCAAATCGCATGATTGTAAGGGATGCGTTTATTTTTGTAGAAATACGTACCAAATGTATAAAGGATACCACCAGTAAGCAATGTAAGGAAACCCTCTGTGCCAATATGTGCAAGTACTGGTTTATAAGCAAATATAACGAGCCAGCCCATACCGATATAAATGAGAAGCGACAGCGCTTTGAATCGGTAAACAAAAAATTGTTTTAAAATAACCCCGAAAAATGTTAATATCCATTCAATCCAGAAAATAGTCCAACCTAATTTGCCGCCAATTGCAATAAGTGCAATCGGTGTATATGTACCGGCAATCAACAGGAAAATTGCACTATGATCGAGCTTTTTAAAAAAACTTTTATACACTGGAACCGTATGATATAACGTAGAACATAAAAACAGCAGCATCATTGAAATACCAAATATGATATAGCTTGTGAGTTCTATCGTTGAGCCATTCTCGTTTGCTTTATGGACTAATAGGACAAGCCCCGGAATAGCCAGCACACAGCCAAGACCATGCGTGACTGCATTCCAAAATTCTTCTTTTTTACTATAGCCTGATTCCATGACGATTGCTTGTGTCATCAAACTTCACCTCTTTCTTCTATTATGCTACAAAATATGGATTGAGAGTACCGCCACATGTCATAATTATGGAATGACAAATATAATACTTTACACATATTTGTTTAACAAATATATGAATGGGAATTGTGGGCTTCCATTAAAGATTGTTACGATTATTTTGCTTACTGCTACTATTTGTATAGCCATTTTTTCCGGAAAAGAAACGGGGATTTTCACCTTTACCCGCCTTGCTTTCTCTATTGATTGGAGACACATTCTGAGTTATTTGCCCTTGAACAAAAATAACATCAACTTTTCCCCAATTAGAAAAGTTGATGTTTCTTGATTTATAGTGTTGAAAATAGAATGCAGGCATATTTCCTGTTACTGTCTTAATTTTATTTACTAGGCAATCGGAAAAGTTATGATAGCTGCCCCCATACCTACGATGGTTCCGTCCTGTTTTTTTGCTGTAAGCTCCAAAGATGCTCTTTGACTGTTTACCTCTTTTACCTGTGCACCGCATGTCACGGTATCACCAGGGAACGTCATAGCACCAAAGCGCATCGAGAACTGTTTTACCAGTGCCTTATCACCAGCAAGCTGCATAACATACTCCCCTAAGAAACCCATAATGAGCATACCGTGTGCAATCACACCGGGCATACCGATCTCCTTAGCAAACGCATCATCCGTATGGAGAGGGTTGAAGTCTCCTGATGCACCTGCGTATTTAACAAGCTGCACCTTTGTAATAGGAGGTTTTTCATACGTTGGCAGCATCTGTCCTTCCGTTACTTCTCCCCATTGTACAAGCCTCATTTGATTTGTCACTGTCATTTCATCGCCCCCTGCAGCGTACGGTAAATAATATTTGTACGACTCACAACCACCAATTCGTCGTTGTCATCCCGGAACTCCGTATCTAATATGATGAACTTCATTTTTCCGCTTTTCCCTTCCCTCTCATATACATCTGCTACTTTCATCTGCGCTGTATAGGATGTTTCTGAACGCAGTGGCTTATAGTAAATGAATTCCTGCTCCCCATGAAGCATACGGCGGACATCCAGCTTAAGAGGAAAGGTAACTTTTTCATCACTTAAGGCAACCGGAAAGGTCAGAGGGGCGATGAGGCCTCCATACGCGCTTTCAGTAGCTGCCTGTTCATCAAGGAAGAGCGGGTTTGTATCACCGATTGCCTGGCAAAATCGGCGGATGTGACCTTTTTCAATATCTACCTTATATCGTTCTGTTGAAAGACCTATATGTTCCTTTGTTACTTCCATTGCGACTCCCCCTCAGTTTGCTTTTGACGCCTCCAGCTTTTGCAGTGCAATACGTGAAATTTTTCCTGCGGCAGTCATTGGCAATTCAGTAAGCTGTTTAATTTCACGGATTTTTGCATAGTGTACGACACGACTGTTCACGAATTCTTGAATTTCCTCCAGAGAGGCTGTTATCCCCGGCTTCAGTACAACAAATGCTTTTGTTCGCTCTCCTACTGCATCATCAGGCACCCCTATGACTACACAGCTTTGAACTGCCTCATGCTCGTACAATAGCTCTTCCAATTGACGCGGATAAATATTGTAGCCGTTGTAAATGAGCATATCCTTTTTCCGATCGACAATAGTAAGGATGCCCCCCTCACTTCTTACAGCAATATCTCCAGTCCGCAGCCAGCCGTTGCTAAATGTTTCATTAGACGCTTCTTTATCATGTAAATATCCCTTCGCAACTTGTGGACCCCTTATCCAAATCTCTCCTTTTTCACCTGGAGGTACCTCTTCCTCTCCGCTGCCATCGACCGGCACCAGCTTCACTTCCGTATTGTAAATCGGCAAACCAATCGACCCGGGTTCACGAATACCCGATTTGAATGCTACTGTTTGAATGCAGGCACCTGTTGCCTCTGTTAACCCGTAGCCTTCTGAAACAAGCGCATTCGGGAAAACTTTCTGCAATTTGCGCTGCATTTCTGCCGACATCGGGGCTGCTCCTGAGCCTACATTTCTGACGGAAGATAAGTCCGTCGTGTGCAATGAAGGCATCACAAGAAGGGTATTATATAGCTGAGGAGCTCCCGCCAGCTGCGTTACTTTGTATTTCTCAATGTTCTCAATAAATGTTATAGGGTGAAACTGATCAATCAACACTAATGTCGCTCCTTGGACCGTCGCAACGCCGACTGATCCCATTAATCCTGAAATATGATAAAGCGGTGCAGGGCTCATAATTACCCCTGTCCCCGGTAAAACCGCATACTCCTTCAGGAACACTTCGTCTGATGTATAGGCTTTAACCGTAACCCCCCCGTGCTCATCCATATCCGGCAGCATACCCATGCTCGCACTGGAGGCAAGGCAGTTGCTGACAAAATTAAAATGTGTACTAAGCACTCCTTTAGCCTTTCCTGTTGTTCCACCTGTATAAGAAATATGCGCTATATCTTCACAAGGAGCAAAATCAATAGATAGCTCTTTCGCCTCAAAGCGTGATTTTAATTCATTTAAGCTATACCAATCAGCGCTATATTGTTCAGCTGCCGTTCGCCCATTTACGCCGTCTATTTCTTCCACACCTGTTACAATTACATCTTTAAGAGAAAGTGTTGCTGCTTGATCCGCTAAATTTTTTGCACAGGACGTATGTGCGATGATTGCAGCCGTATTTGTATCCTGTATTTGATGGAGCACTTCGCTCACTGGCATGAAAGGGTTAATGGCAGAATAGGTTGCTCCGGATAAGAGAATGCCATAATAAGCGATGACATATTGAATGCTGTTTGGTAAATACGTGGAAAGGACATCGCCTTTTCCATATCCCAGATCCTGCAGGGCGTTGGCCAGTTTCAATGACTCTTTATATAAATCCGTATAGGAAATATTGAAATCATGAAAAATGAGTGCATTCCTATCGCCATACTTTCTCGCCGCACCCTTCAATATGTTTCCGACCGGCACATCCGGCAAATCAATAGTCGCCGGAAGAGCATTATTAAAAAAGCGGGGGTCTCTCCCTGTCATATAATCATCCACTCCATTTTCATTAGAATGTCTTCCAAAACGGGTGAGGCAAAAATGTCTCCCTGCAAATCTACCAGCCCATAACGGCTGCTGCCTTCTCACGTATATCATACTGAGATCCCAGATAATTCTCGTAGACACGGGAACGCTTGACGTATAAGTGGCAATCCAGCTCCTCTGTAAAGCCAATCCCTCCATGAATCTGGATACTTTCAGCTGCTATTTTTATATAGCTATCCGCTAAAAAAGCTTTGGCGCTATACACGGTTTCTGCACAATCTTCGCTTTCATTCTCCACAGTCCAAGCAGCATAATGGCTTAATGCCCTTGCTGTTTCAAGTGTTACCTTTAAATCAGCGAGGCGATGCTTGATCGCCTGGAAACGACCAATCGGCTGTCCAAACTGCTCCCTGATTTTTGCATATTCCGTCGACATATCGACAAGACGGTCCATGCCCCCAATCATCATTGAATTCAGCGATGTCAAAAGTGACAAGCATACCTTTTCAACAGCTGACTCTGCCTCTTCAGCTTTGAGGAGGTACTTTTCAGGAATCATAACGTCACTCAGCACAAGCTTGCTGAACGGCTGTGTCTCATCAAAGCTATACTGCTTTTCTATAAAAGACACCTTCTCTTTGGGCAACAGAAACAGGCACAGCTCTTCATTTTGATCCTTCGCCAATAAGAGAAAGTCTGTTACGTGCGACGTATTACGTACTAATGACTTTGTCCCATTCAATACATAACCTTGTGCTGTTTTTAGAGCTGTTGTACTGATAGTATCAAACGTATACTGCCCGTGCGGCTCCAGCCAGGCAATAGACAGCAGGCAGCTCCCTTCAGCAATAGCTTGCAAATACATCACTTTTTGCCAATCAGTCCCGTATTTTATAAGAAGTGGAACAGCAAATGCCAGTGTCTCTGCATAGACATCCGGTGCCACTGCCCTTCCCAATTCTTCCATGACCGGAATTAAATCGACTGACCCAAGTTCTATCCCGCCATACTGTTCGGGTACAGTGATACCCATTACCCCGAGCTCCGTCAATTTATGATGAACCTTTTCCAGTTCGCTTTCATCTCCTGCGGAAATTTTACGCGCCATATGTGTTTCACTTACCTGGCTTAACACTTTGCGCACGTAGCCGCGAAATTGTTCCTGCTGTTCCGTCAATGAAAAGTCCATTTTGCTCCCCCTTACACCATTTGATTATCTGCCCTTTCCCGACTTATATCCTTTGGCAGACCTAAAATACGTTCTCCAATTGTATTACGCTGAATCTCACTTGTACCTCCACCAATTGTCATTCCAAAGGAGGTCAAATAAAAGTCCTGCCAGTACGTATCATATGGAGCATTCTGCTTCCAAAGGATACCTTCCGGACCTTGCACAGACTGGATGAAGCTAAACAATTCCTTCGTCAATTCAGCTACCATTAATTTATCCATCGAACTTTCCGCTCCGGGATAGCCTTGCTTTAGCTGCTTCGTTAAATTTTTATAATAACCAAATAACGATCCCTTTGTTTTGGCATACAATTCAATTAACTTTTGGCGAGTGATTGGATTGCTGAGTATGTCAGAGTTTGTTTTGGCAACATTCACAAAGTCATCGAACTGCTGCTGCAATGTAAACAGCTGACCACCGATACCAGTACGCTCATGTAATAAAAGCGACATAGTTACACTCCACCCCTCATCTAACGTGCCAACAATCTGATGATCGTAGGCTGCGGCATCTGTAAAGAATACTTCGTTGAAATCATGTTCGCCATTCATGGAAACAATTGGCACAACTTCTACTCCAGGCTGATGCATATCTATTAAAAATACAGTAATTCCTTTATGTTTCTTGCCTGGTACATTGCTTGTGCGGGCAAGAAGGAAGCAATAATCCGCTACATGGCCGAAGCTCGTCCAAATTTTTTGTCCGTTGATCAGCCATTTGTCTCCCTGCTTTACGGCACGTGTCTGAATAGCTGAAAGATCAGACCCGGCCCCCGGTTCAGAATAACCTTGGCACCAAATGGTTTCCCCTGTCAGTATTTTTTCTACATACTCCTGCTTCTGCTGCTCTGTACCAAGCTGAATCAATGTAGGACCAACCATATGGGTGCCGATATAACTGATGATTGGCGGGGCCTTTACCCGTGCCATCTCCTGCTGAAAGACGATCTCCTCCATTAAAGTTGCATTACGTCCACCGTATTTTGTAGGCCAGGCGATGGCTGCATATCCTCCCTCATATAGCTTCCGCTGCCAATCCTTTAGAAACTGAATACGTTCTTCATCTGTCTCCGGGTGATTATACGTGCCGTCGAGCCAGCCATGGGGAAGATTCCCCTCTAACCAGCTGCGTATTTCCAGACGAAACGCCTCTTCCTTTTCAGTAAATGCAAAATCCATCTATTTTCCTCCTCACTTCATCAGTGCCCACTGCGGCAATGCCCGATCTTCTGTTATGTCGATCCACGTCATTTTGACCGCTTTACCGATTGCTACTTCTTCGGGTGCTGCATTGATGAGATTTGCCGTAATCCGTACACCCTCCATTTGATCCACTTCCACCTGTGCAATAATTGTCGGCAGATCATGCTGAAAGCCAGGAAGCATCGGTACATAGGTCATGACAAATGAATAGATGGTACCTGTTACATCACTGCCATAATTAATCCACTCTATAGTTGGCGACCCACAGTGCGGGCAGGCGGGACCTGGTGGATGAATGGCTCTCTTACAATCTTCGCAGCTTTGAATTGCCAGCTCATGCTGGTCGGCGGCATCCCAGTACGGCTTATTATCAATCGTTTTTAACGGAATTGGTTTTTCATATTTACTGCTTGTTTTTTCTATGCTCATCATCCATTCCTCCTTAGTTATTTAAAATCATCGCCCCTGCGGCATCCGGCCCAAGCCAGCCTGTACATAATCCAAGTTCGCATCCTTCCACTTGGCGTTCTGTTCCCTTATATTCATGGCGGAGCTGTCTCGTAATTTCCAATACATTATTCATTCCATGTGTATAGCCTTCTGAAAGCATGCCCCCTGCCGTGTTTGATGGCAGCTTGCCGCCCATTTTAAGATTTCCTTGTGCTACAAAATCCCCAAGTCCTTCACGGGAGGCAATCTTATATGCTTCCAGCTGTCGCAAAACGACCCAGCTGTAGCAATCATAAATAGAAGCGACATCCAGATCTTCAGGCTGAATGCCGGCGTTTTCATAAATACGTTCCCCTACATAATCGGCCGCGACCTGTGATAAATCAGACCAGTAATGTGCATGTGGATGCGCTTCCCTGGCGACAATCCCTTTAATAAAGACAGGACGTGATTTACAATCCTTCGCCCGCTCTGCCGAGGTAACAATAATAGCGTTTGCCTCATCTGTTTCTAAACAGAAATCATGCTTTGTGAACGGATAGCTTAAGTGCGATGTCTTTAAATAATGCTCCATTGATAATGGTTTTCCATGAAGCATCGCTTTTGGGTTTCGCTGTGCATGTTCATAGAAGCTGACACATACATGACCAAGATGCTCTTGTGTGAGATTTGCTTCATACATATGACGGGTTGCGAACATGCCAAACCATTGTGAAGGGCTTGCCATCCCGTATGGAATAATGAAGCTGCCGCCTTCAATAGCTGACTGCAGCAAGTCGGTACTCCAGCCGCCACCACCCATTCTCACTCCTGAGCGGCCATTCATCGACCGGAAAATCAGCACTGCCGTAGCCTGCCCCGATTCAATGAGAGAAACGGCATCCGCAATCAGGAGCTCTGTGCTGCTGCCTCCTCCCATAATATCTTTGACATAACGCGGACGAACACCCAAGTAGGTCGCTAATTGATGCGACGTGCAGGAATCGTGCTCCGAGTAGCTCATAAAAGCGTCAATATCCTTTGCGTTGAGCCCTGCGTCCTCGATTGCATTGCGTGCTGCCTGAAGAGCTAAATGCAGCGGTGTCGTTCCGGAATTTTTGGAGCGCTCGCTTTCTCCCACTCCGACAATGGCGTATTTACCAGATAAATCCCACATACTACCCCTCCTAATGTTCACAATTTAGACATACTTTTCTTTCTCTTGTTATTATATTCAGCGAAATCTTGCATATGAAATACGATAATAGAATATCTGTCTATAAATGGACATATCAGCAAAAGTTGTTTAACTACTAACAAAACTTAGACGTTTAGGAGGTATTTGATGTCGAGAAAACTGATGCAGAAAAAAACCGTAACAAAGTCTCTCATTCGTTCAGCATTCATAACACTATTAAGAAAAAAGGATATTGAGGATATTACTGTTCAGGAGATTGTAGAGGAAGCGATGGTCAGCCGATCAGTCTTTTACCTTCATTACAGGGATAAATACGATTTATACGAAACGATTGCTGCTGACTTATTAAACGAACTGTTTACTTTAATGAAACAAGCTGATCTGTTTCCGTTGGATATTCTGCTGCATGATAACTATGATCAAAATAGACCATTGAATATTACACTGCAGTTTTTGGAGTACATCCATGCTAATGCGGACATCTACACTGTTTTCATTCATCAGAAGGATTTTCAAATTCGATTCGCCAAAGCTCTTTCAAATATCTTGTATACCGGTAATGCCTTGCCACGTATCATTACCAACCATATTGCATATGGCTCCATCGGTACTATCATGGAATGGCTCGCGAAAGAGACACCTTATTCTGTCCATTATGTAGCGAAATTATTGAGCAGCCTCACCGTCTGCGAAATTTTACAATATAAAAATTTACGTATCGAATAAATTCCATCATATTTGCAAATGCTTTACGGGCGGGGAATTTAAAAAAGGCATCCCAACTATATAGTTGAAGCGGTGCCCCTTCATGCGAAAAGAAAATACACCCTTTTTCTTTCCGTTAAAAAAAGATGCAGCCAGTGCTTGGCTGCATCTTTTTATTATGGCTGGATAATTTGGTATAGATAAAACATCTCATCTTTATTAAGAATTTTCGGGACCGGATAGAGGGGATTAGCTTCCTGGAGAGCCCGTTCTACCATAACCGGTATATCACGGTTAATAATACCCTCGATTTTATTTGGGATATTCATGTCCTTGTTTAATTGTTTAACAGCTTCAATAAACTGCTTTGCCTTTTGTTCAACGGATTGCCCTTTTTTACCTACTCCGGCCGCTTCTGCTAGTTCTGATAACGATTTATAAATCGTCTCTCCGTAAAAATCCAATACATACGGCAATATGACGGCATTCGCCAGTCCGTGAGGTACCCCGTAAAATCCGCCAAGTGTGTGGGCAATCGCATGGACATTGCCTACATAGGCCCGTGTAAATGCCATACCTGCCAGGTAGGCAGCTTCTTGCATGTTTTTACGGGCCTCTAAATTTTCACCGTCAGTATAAGCTGTATATAAATTGTTAAAAATCAACTCTACCGCTTTCAGGCTGTACGAACGTGTTTCTTCGGTAGTACTTTTACCAATGTATGCCTCAACTGCATGTGTCAGCGCATCCATTCCTGTCGTGGATGTAATATGAGGGGGAAGCTTAACAGTCAATAAAGGATCCAATACAGCATAGTGCGGAATCAGGACTGGATCATTGATCGCATATTTTTCATGTGTTTTGCTATTTGACACAACAGCTGCAACCGTCGCTTCGCTTCCTGTCCCAGCTGTAGTCGGAATAGCAAAAAAAGGAGGTATTTCCTTCCGTACCTTTAATGTTCCTTTCATTTGCGGCAGCTGCAGGTCAGGGCGGGCTATCCGCGCTGCCACACCCTTTGCACAATCCATCGGTGACCCTCCGCCAAAGGCAATGATTCCTTCACAGCCATGTATTTTATATAATCCATATGCCTCCTCTATATTATCAATCGTCGGGTTCGGCACAGTCCGATCATATACAATATGGTCAATCTGCTGCTTCTCTAGCCCTTCCAGCAGAGGGTCGATTAAGCCAAGAGCTGCAATCCCTTGATCGGTAACAACGAGGATACGCCGGAGCCCTTTCTCTCTTACAAGCTGCGGCAGTTTCAGCAGACTATTTTCTCCTTCCAGCAGCTTTGGAGTACGCCATGTTAAAAATCGAGATGCAAATTTAAATGTTTTTTGATAGGCACGACAATACGTTTTGTACATCCTTAAACCCCATTCCATCTAAAATTAGCTTTCTCCCTCTTTATAGAGTACCAGTTTTCTAAAGTCAAATGTTTCCATCCTTCTATTTCCAAAAAAGGCTGTAGATCGCGGCCATTTTCTACCGTACATCTGCAGCCTTTCTGCTCTTTTATACTATTATAGAAAACAATGGTTATGTTCCGCAATATGTGCGGTATGGACCGCATCCGGCATCCGGCGGCTCCGCATAGCGTTGATTTTCCACTGATAACTCATAAGGTGTTGCGAGTACTTTCAGCAGCTTTTGCATAACCGTATAATTGCCGCTTTTTACAACTGCTTCAAGCGCTTCCTCTACCCTATGGTTCCGCGGGATGACAGCCGGGTTGCTGTGCAGCATTAAATCCGAAACGTCCTTAAAAGCCGATCCCTGTCTCTGTAACCGTTTTTGCCACTTCTCCTCCCACTCCGCAAATGCCTTAGAAGAAAAGAAAGCATCAGCCGGCCGTATGTTTTCTGCTAACGAACGGAAAGTATTCGTATAGTCTGCCCCGTACTTCTCCATCCCTTCCAGCAAGGAATGGATTAACTCCGGGTCATCCTTCTCCTCTGTGATAAGTCCCAGCTTTGCACGCATTCCTTTTAGCCATACCGAATGAAAAATAGCAGGGTATTTTTCAAGCTTATCCTGTGCCATTTCTACTGCCTGTTCCGGGTCCTCATGAATGAGTTCCAACAGACTTTCAGCAAATCGTGCCATATTCCAGCCTGTGATTTGCGGCTGATTGCCATAAGCATATCTGCCTTGTGTATCAATGGAACTAAAGACTGTATCCTGTTTATACGTATCCATAAAAGCACACGGACCGTAATCAATTGTCTCACCGCTGATTGTTACATTATCGGTATTCAGTACACCATGAATAAAGCCGACGAGCTGCCACTTGGCTACTAGAGACGCCTGGCGTTCCATCACTTTTTCAAACAGTGCAAGATAAGGATTTTCCGCTTCGGCAAGCTCCGGATAATGACGGTTGATCGTATAATCCGCCAGTGCCTTTAACTGGTCATATCCGCCGTATTTGGCTGCGTACTGGAATGTGGCAACACGAATATGACTTTGTGCGACCCTTGTGAGAATGGCCCCCTCTAATACAGTCTCCCGATAAACCGGCTCACCTGTTTTTATTACAGCAAGACTGCGGGACGTTGGGATACCTAAAGCATGCATTGCTTCACTAATAATATATTCCCTCAGCATCGGCCCTAATGCTGCCCGCCCATCTCCTTGACGTGAATAAGGTGTTCTTCCGGAGCCTTTCAGCTGCAGATCGAAGCGTTCTCCTTCCGGTGTAATCTGCTCACCAATTAAAAGAGCACGGCCGTCCCCCAGCATATTAAAATAGCCAAACTGATGTCCTGCATAGGCTTGAGCAATTTTAGCCCCGTTTTTTGGCATTTCATTTCCCGCTAGAACCTCCAGCGCTTCCCCGCTGCGTAAAACAGTTGTATCAAGCCCGAGCTTCTGCGCCAATGCATCATTCATAATAACGAGCTCCGGTGTTGAAACTGGGTTTAATTCTATTTCAGAATAGAAAAAAGACGGTAACGTTGTATAGCTGTTGTCTAAGTGCCAACCTGCATCTTCTTTATTTTTTCCTTTCGACATGCCAACCTCTTTTCTGCTAATTGTATTAGCGCTTTTTCCAATGCTTTCTCTACTCAAGTTTACCTGAACCTTTAGGGGAAAACGCAAGTATAATGCTTTTTTCTCCTTTTGCCGAAAAGTCTCCAGCCTCTCCAAATAAAAGCGGACTATTGACTGAATCGCTTTGCTAATCCAGTCACCTTTTTATCAAAAAGAAATTATCCGTTAGTATCTCTTCTCTTCCGCTGCTTCATTCCTGATGATACATTGCATTATTTCTACCCTTTTACAAGGAATTTTATCTTCTAAATGGAATGTATTATATGGACTACAATTTTAGGAGGCGTTGAAGATGAGTAAAAAAGTGTTGATTCTTGCCGGTGATGCAGTAGAGGCATTGGAAATTTATTATCCATATTATCGTTGCCTTGAAGCGGGATATGAGGTAACAATTGCTGCACCATCTGCTAAAAAGCTGCAAACTGTTGTGCATGATTTTGTGGAAGGCATGGATACCTATATTGAGCGCCCTGCTTATGGTCTTGAATCGAATGAAGCCTTCGAGAATATTAAACCGGATAAATACGATGGCCTGATTATCCCAGGCGGCCGCGCACCAGAGTATATCCGTCTAAATGAGCACGTACCAGTGATTGTGAAGCACTTCTTCCAGGAAGGAAAACCAATTGCTGCTGTATGCCATGCAGCTCAGATTTTCGCTGCGATTCCCGAGGTGTTAAACGGCAGAGAACTGACAGCCTATATCGCTTGTAAGCCTGAAGTCCAGGCGGCAGGTGGAACGTATATCGAGAAAAATTTACATGTCGACGCTAATCTCATCAGCGGACATGCATGGCCTGATTTACCAGGGTTGATGCGCGAATTTATCTCATTATTGGAAAAGTAAATGCTCTCCCGCCAGCGGGGATATATAAATGACAAAACAGTTGGGCAGCTACGGCACCCAACTGTTTTTGTTTCCTATACGCGACCAAAACCGGATAAATGCTTTTTCCAATAGGAATTGTAAATATTGGCGATCGATACGCCTCCATTGCTTGCATTGATCATTTGGTTATTACCAATATAAATACCGACATGTGTAATACCCGGCTGCGAAGTTGTCCCTTTAAAGAACACAAGATCTCCCGCTTGTGGAGTACTTACCTTTTTCGATGCACTATAAAAGCCTGCCGCTGTTCTGCGCGGTGTAGAATTTCCTACTTCATTATAGACGTATGTTACAAATCCTGAACAATCAAACCCTCTGCTAGGTGATACCCCGCCATATGTATATTTAATACCTAGGTACTTCTTCGCTACGCTGACAACGTTCGTTTTGGATGGTGCAGCAGCTGTAGAGCCTTTCACCTTTAACTTCTGTCCCGCATAAATTTTTGTTGACGGCAGGTTATTCCATTGTTTTAGCTGTTGATAAGTCACACCGTATTTCTTCGCGATACCTGATAATGTATCTCCCGCCTTGACTGTATAAGTTGTAGCCGAAACAGCTGGTGCTGCCGAAGTTCCAGTGTTTAGTTGAAGCTTTTGACCCGGATAGATTGTGCCGGATGATAAATTGTTCCACTGCATTATTTTTTGCGTTGTCACACCTTGTTGTGACGCAATTTTCCATAAAGAATCCCCTGATTTAACTGTATAAGAAGCAGCCGAAGCTGAACCAAATGATGATAGTAATATTGATGAACCTAAAGCAACAGCTGCTACTTTCGCAGCCCATTTATTCTTTCCCATAATTTCTTCTCCTATGTACATGATATATTTATTAGTGATTAATACTTAACTGATAATATAGAATAAATATTACAGTAATATATCAGGAACATAACATTATCGCTACAAATACCCAAAGCTGGCCGTTTTCTTCTTTCTTAGCCCTTTCTCTCCAGGAAAAAAAACAGTTTTAACCATTAAAGTACATGACTCATGCGTATGTTTTCCCTCCAGCCGTTCACCCTACATTCATATATAATCCTTTCGTTGAACTTCATCAGCAATGTAACGAGGCAATGACAACTTAAAGGACAGGCTGCCAAAAGGCATACTTCCTTTTATGATTGAAGGAGAAGAACTACATGAAATTAGACGAAATCGTTTGGAGGCTGCTGAACACTAAGATACCTATATCCTTAGAAATTAAAGGGGTAACGAACAATTCCCGGGATATAAAATCCCACTATGCCTTTGTCGCGATTGAAGGTGCCCAAACAGATGGTCATCATTATATCGATCAAGCAATCAAAAACGGGGCTGTTATTATTTTTGGGGAGAAACAGTCATTCGATTGCGGGGTTCCCTATGTCACTGTTCCCGATAGCCGCCGCTTCTTAGCGGAGCTTTTGGCTCTGCTGAATCCCCAGACAATGGCCCGTAAAAAGCTAATCGGTATTACCGGAACAAATGGGAAAACAACGACCGCTTACTTACTTCACTATCTGCTCAGCAGCTATGGTTATCAGACTGCACTGCTCGGGACTGTGGTAAATATAGTAAACGAACAGGAAATCCCATCAACCAATACGACAATGGACATTGTAAAATTCTACGAGCTCATGAACAGCTCGTCGGATGAATTTGTCGTAATGGAGGTATCTTCCCACGGTATTTATCAACAGCGGGTTTACGGAATTGAATTCGATGTCCTAATATTCACAAATTTGGATTACGATCATCTGGATTATCACGAGACGATGAAACAATATTTCGATGTAAAGGCGAGATTATTTTCCCAGCTTAAGACATCCGGAGCAGCGATCATAAATGGCGATCAAAGATGGGGGCAACAGCTGGCTGCTCAGATCGAGCGTCCGCTAGTCTTTGGCCGACACGCAGCAATTCAGCTAACAACTGATTATTTAAAGCGCTTTACGTTATCCAACGGGGTTGAATCATTTTCCTTTTATCTTCCATTAGCAGGTGTTCATAACCATTACAACGGCAGCGCAGCAGTACTGGCTGCGAATTATCTCCAAATTCCTGCAAGGATGATCCAGCAGCTATTAATTGACTTTACTGGCGTACCAGGCAGGTTTCAAATTTTCAATGGCTTAAACGGCAGCAAAATTGTAGTGGATTACGCCCATACAGCTGATGCGCTCGTACAGTGTTTTCAGACAATTGAACGCTTCCAGCCTGCTGGCATCACGCATATTTTCGGCTTTCGTACAAATCGCTATCAGGCAAAGTATGAAGCCATGATGGATATTTCTAAACACTACAGTTCCCAAACCTTCCTAACATTAGATAAGCTTGAACAGCACGATCCGAGAGCGTTATATGAAAAATATTTAACCTACCTTCCTCCCCATCGGGTCATTATCGACAGGACAGTGGCCATTGAACTGGCAATGCTAAACGCGGAAAAAGAGGAATGGATATTGATTACCGGGATGGGACCAGAATCGTATGATGTGCCTTTTCAGCTAAAAACAAAAAATGACATCGAAACGGTTACATGCATTTTGGATGCTTTTTCTAACCGGTAAATTTATTGTTATACCATTTACCGGCGATTTCTCATATAACAGGCTTTGTACCGATATTACGGCAGCAAAGCCTTTTTTATTGCAGCTGCGAAAATTTCAGATACACATCACCCAAGGTTTCATATCCGAGCTGTACAGCCTCTTCTAAATAAAGACTCCAAAGCAGCGCAGTCATTTTGGCATCCCCTAAGGCATGATGACGGTCCTTCACTTCGATTTGGTGATAGAGACACAAGTCCTCAAGTGCTGCCAAGGGTAGAGATGGATTCACCACCTTGAACAAAAAGGAAGTATCGATAATCCTGTGTTTAAAGGGAGTACGCAAAAGCTTGGCACTTGTGTATTCCATAAACTTCCGTTCATGGACCGAATGATGGGCTACCAGGGTACTATTTGACTTGAATTCGAGAAAATCCATGTAGACGGCAGAAAAAGGGCGGGCCGCTCCTGCTGCCTCGGTTGTGATGCCTGTTAACTCTGTAATCTGAGGAGGCAGTACCTTTTCATACTGTACGAGCGAGTAAAATGTTTTCTCCAGTATAGCAGCCCCCTGCATTTTAACAGCACCGATGGAAAGCACACTATCACCCTTTTCCGGGTGAAAGCCTGTTGTTTCGATATCAAAAATCATAAATGGGACCTCCGTCAACGGTACATTCAGCAGGTCATATTTGCTGGCTTCCCGCTGCATATTGCGCAAGTATGCCAGCTGCTTTGCGTTTTGAATCCTGCCTGGCCCCGCATCCGCTTCCTGTCTTTTCCTCAATCCTCTTAACAATTGCATAAACGGTTCAAATGCCATATACAGCGCCTTTATTTATATGAGACAATACATAGCTGTGAAGCTGTTTTCCATCTTTTAAAATCTGTTTCAAACCCTTGCGCTCCTGCTTCGATAATATTTGCACATGCAAATAGTGCGTATCTGTATAACGACTGATATCTGTTAAAGAAAGGCGGTAGGTCAGCAGGCTTTGAAAGTTTTTCTCACTATGCTGCAGCAGCTGCTCATAATCTTTCATTTTCTTCAGCTTAGCCATCCGGACTAGCGTTGATGTCTCAAACAGCCCTTCTTTCATGGCAAGAAGACGGACGGCATTTACATAAGGGAGGAAGGCGGCATATTTCAAATCGATACACCCTTCATATAAACCGTAGCGCTCCACTAAAATCTGTCCCATGAGACCGATGCTGTTTTTAATATGCTCAATATTCCTTGCGAAACGCTTTAACAGTTGCGGATGATCATGAATATAGGAGTAAACAAAGGACTTTAGTTCTCTAACCAATGCAGCTTCTCCCTCTAAAGCGCGTGCATCAAATAATATTTGAAGCTGGCGAATCGAATCCCAGTTTCCATCCTGCAGCCAACCTTGCAGCTGCCGCTTCCATTCCGCCAGTGATTTGCACCATAAAGGATTGGAGCTCATAATGTTGCCGTGACAATAAGGGTAGCCTACTATATGCAAACCATCCGCCAGTTCATTTCCCAACTGTTTAAAATACCAGTCTGTTTGTTCATTGGAAGGTTCATAAACAAAGCCATGATCCTGATCGCTTACGAGCCCCTGCTCAAATCGTCCTCCGCTCCCGGTAATAAACCATGCATACTGGCACGGAGGTCTTGTCAAATTAATCTTTTTTCTGGTAACTTCCAAAACCCTCCCCATGACCTGGTCATGAAAATAATTCAATGAGTCTGAGTCATAGGAGAAGCGCTGTATTTGCTGCTCTTTCCATAGCTTGATGGATTCATATGTCTCCACCCGCTCACGTCCTTTCACGCAAGTTTTCTCACTATAAAAACAATGCTAAAGGGGCTGTATTAAAAATCAAAATAACTTTTAACACAGCCTTTTTCCATTATAAATATCTGTTATAAACTATTGCTCCTGTAGTGGCCATATCAACAGGTCACTCTCTTCGTCGCAAAGGAGGTGTATCAGAACACCTTCTTGGACATTACCTTTTCCAATCAGTAAATCTGAACTTCCCTTTGCTCAGTGATTGTAGCAGCTAGGACCGTTTCTGCCGTCATTTGCTCTGGATAGCCGTAGCTGCCATGTTCACTAATATCCAAGCCCATGATTTCCTCCTCTTCTGATACCCGGATGCTGCCCATTACTTTTTTCATCACCCATAAAATCGTGAAGGATACAGCAAATGCGAAGAAACCGCATACGATTACACCCATGAATTGTACCCATAACTGGTGAAGACCACCTCCATAAAATAATCCTGCCTGGCCGGTCGTCGCAAGTTCAGGTGTGGCAAATAAACCATTTGATAATGTCCCCCAAATACCCGCTGTACCATGTACAGATAAAGCGAAGATCGGATCGTCAATTTTGCGTTTTTCAAAGAAACGACTGCTGAAGAATACAATTATGCCTGCTACAAATCCTATGACTACAGAAGCCCATACATCAACAAAAGCACAGGATGCCGTTATCGCGACAAGTCCTGCTAAAGCTCCGTTTAGAATTGTTGGAATATCCGGCTTCCCTAAAACAAGCCAGGAGATCAATGTAGCTGCCACCGCTCCGGCACCTGCTGCTAGATTAGTATTCAATGCAACAAATCCGAAGAATGAACCGTCTACTGATACCGTGCTCCCCGCGTTAAAGCCGAACCAGCCAACCCAAAGAATCAATACCGCCAACGCTGTATATACTTGATTGTGCCCTGCCAGATTATTGGCTGAACCGTCTTTATTATATTTGCCGATACGTGGTTTTAAGATAATCGTTGCAGCTAGCGCTGCCATCGCACCTGTCAAATGAACGACTGTTGAGCCCGCAAAATCCTGTTTGCCGTGCTCGGCCAGCCAGCCGCCGCCCCATACCCAATGTGCAATTATAGGATAAACGATGATGCCGAAGAGAATGGTGAAGATCACATAGGCCGAGAATTTTGCACGCTCTGCAAACCCGCCTAATGCGATAGTTACGGAGATACCTGCAAAAGCTAATTGGAAAACGAAGAACACTGTCGTTGCCAACGAACCGTCTGCCGTATTTTCGCCTGAATAGAAGAAATCTGTCATACCTGTAAAGAAATTCGCGTTACCCCCAAAAATGAAAGCATAGCCTACAGCCCAGAAAACAAGGGAGGCCAATCCGAACGTAAACACCGTCTTCCCTGCTACATGTCCTGCATTTTTCATCCTCGTCGATCCTGCTTCCAAAAGGATGAAGCCGCCAATCATCAAAATAACAAGAACGGCTGCTACCAGTGTCCACAAACTGTTCATTAGATACATTACCTCTTCCATTAAAAATCCCCTTCCTTATGTTACTTTTCCTTTTTAATTCATGTTATAAAAAGTAACATTGTTTATATTTATATTTTACATACACCCTTGTTTTTTGCAAGGCATTTTTTAAATTTTTAGACTTTTTAGATTAAAAATTCATTATCTATAAACAGCTAAAGAACTAAAAAAATTCAATGTGGGCTTAAGTTAGATGATTTTTTTCATTCGCCACTGTTCTACTATTATGTTACTTCTTATCACATACCTTTTAATCAATTGGCAGGCTTTTAAAAAGTGAAAAGAAGGTATTTATTTTTTTGAGCTTATAAAATGGTGCTCGCTTTAGAAAATGGATGAAAATACAGGGATGTATATGATAAGGTAGATTATCAATAACTATTATGTAGAAGGTGAAATCCATGCTTGAAGTAAGCGAAAGCAAAGTAACAAAATACGCTGTCCATTATGTAGGAGACGCACTCGTAATGGGAGAAGAGGCTATGTCCCAGCCGGATGTTCTGCTGGAAGCCGCTTTTACCCAATTAGCGTTTGGTAAGCTCGATATGGAGCAGCAATATGAATTCTTCCATGAAACAGATATCGGCTTGAATGAAGTGTATACATATGTAAAGTCCATTTTTGATCAGCCAGACAGCTTTCTTGAGCAGTCGAAGCATATCGCTACTCATTTGCACAGCACTTCTCAGCATCCGAATATTAAGCCCGGCGAATTATTCATCGGCTGCTTTGACAACTGCTACTGGCACTCGGAAGTAAAAAAAGTGTTGGCCATCGTGAAAATTGATGAAAAGGAAATGTTCCTTGATATAAAAAATGTGCAAAACAAAATGACCGTAAGCGGGATTGACGGCATCAATGTAAAGAAAAGTAACAATATGGCCGTTATCGTAGACATGGGGCAGGATGAGCCGCCTGCCGTTTTTATCAAGACAAAGCGGAAGGAAGATGTTGTCTACTGGCAGGAGCGCTTTTTAAAGATCAAGGCTGCTGATGAGCATTATCATAAAACGAACCTTGCTTTGACGGAATGCAAAAAGATCATTTTAAAAGAGGAGAGTTTCTCGAATACCGAAAAGCTTGGTCTTCTCAACAAAACGCTTGATTACTTTAGAAACGAAGAAGAGTTCCAGGTGAACGATTATATTGAATCCGTCTTTGAAAAGGCCGATGCTGTACAGAAAGATATTATTGTTAATACGGTAAAGCCTTATGAAACCGTGATTTCAGAAAGCGCTATTGCCAAGGTTGAAAAAACATACAAGCGGAAAATCAAGCTCGATGATAATATCGAAATTCAGGTAAACGTGCGGGATATCGAGGAAGTGGAAGAACTGATTGAAGTCGGCTATGACGAAGCGACAAACCGAAAATTCTATAAAATTTATTTCCAGGAAGAAGTATAGTGACCAAGCAAATAATTAAAACGCCCACCGAAAAGCTAACTCCTACGGTGGGCGTTACTATTACTTTTTACCCTTTTCTTTCTTCGTTGCTGCCTGATCTGCCCGTTTAAACTCTTTCCGGTAGATCACTTCCTGCATTGACGATAATCCGTTATCCTTTGTCGTCAGCTGCTCATGCGGTGGTCGCTGATCCTTCATCCTCAACACTCCTTTCCCTTTTCCGTAGTTTTTCCGTTGCAGCGGCGGCTATACGGAAGAAACGATACACGGCAGGATATGTCAGCTTTTTGTAATAACAATCGAGAGCTTGTAATTAGCATATCTATTCAACGAGTCCAAAAACTGTGTCAACATTTCATTCGAAGGAAACTTACATTCCAACAAATAGCAGCCTTCTCCACTGATTTTATAATTGTTCAGTACATACTGTTTTTGTGTATGAACAAATGCTATGTACGGCTGATGATCAGCACTCTCCATCCTAATTTCTATAAAGGCATGAATACTTAATCCCAGCTTTGGACCGTTTACACGAATTGTGTACTCCTCAATAATTCCATTGTCTTCTAATTTTGCGACACGGGCTGCAGCTGCTTGTCCTGTCAGATGAACTTTCTCTCCCAGTTCCTTCATTGTGATACGGCTGTTTTTCCGAAGTTCACCCAGAATAAGCCTATCTGTATAATCCAGCATTCGATCAAATCCTTTCATTTATCAAGCCAAACGCAAAAAAGACTTGATTTCTTCTATGGAAAGCATAGTCGTCCATATTATAAACTGAATGTACATTTCAAAAGAAGGAGTTTTACTTATGAAAATTGAACAAATCCGCAATGCGACATTACTTGTAGAATATGCAGACAAGAAATTTTTAGTCGATCCATTTTTAGCAGAAAAAGGAACATACCCACCTTTCCCAAACTCTGTACGTCAGGATCAAAACAACCCATTAGTAGACTTACCAAAATCAATTGAAGAAATTATAGATGTAGATGCAGTCATAGTGACACACCTTCACCTAGACCATTGGGATGAGGCAGCAAAAGAAGCGCTCCCAAAGGATATTAAACTCTTTGTACAAAACGACAAAGATGAAGAAGTTATAAAAGAGGCCGGCTTTACGAATGTAGAGGTATTAACCGAAGAAACTTCCTGGCAAAACATCCGGCTAATCAAAACGAAGGGTGAACACGGCCGAGGAGAAATTTTAAAAATTGCCGGAGACGTATGTGGCGTAGTATTTAAACATGAAGGTGAAAAGACTCTTTACATCGCGGGTGATACAGTATGGTATGAAGGCGTAGAAGAAACACTTCGTCAATTCCACCCTGAAATCATTGTCGTCAATGCCGGCGACAACCAATTTTTGGAGGGAGGCTCTCTCGTGATGGGCGTGGCAGATGTTTACGAAGTGCATAAAGCGGCACCAACCGCGACAATTATTGCCAGCCATATGGAAGCCGTTAACCACTGGACACTATCACGCGAGGAATTACGAAACTTTATTAATGAAAAAGAAATCTCCAGTAAGGTCCTCGTACCAAATGACGGCGACACCTACTCATTTTAACCATGCCCTCTGATCAATTGGAGCTCACCGTATTGTAGTGAGCTCCTCTTTGTTTAAAAAAAACTGAACCTGTAAAATAAAGTTTGTTTATTTTACAGAAAGACTGATAAAATCCTGTGTACCTTCCAGAATTTTTTATTGTACAATCGGCAATGACGCTGGATACATGATGAGCGAACAACGGTATCCCTTTATTTAGCCTTGAACATTTCATTGTTATCTTTATAGTATGAAATAATAAAGTCACGGAAATTTTCTACCGGATCAGATAATAATTTATGCTTGTTCCAAGATAGGCTGACCGGATATGTAGCAGAAGTATCCGTAACTTTTATATAATTTACCCCTAAATTTTCGCAAACCGACACAGGAAGCAAAGCTACCCCCTGGTCAAGCTTTATAATCTCAACCAGTAAATTAGAATCTACTTCAAATGCAATATTCGGAGTAAAGCCGGCCTTTTCACAAAGCATGTTTGTAAAATCACTATACTCCTTATTATTAGCAAGCGTAATAAATGCTTCGTCGGCAACTTGGCTTAATGAAATTTCCGTTTTCCCCGTCAATCTGTGGGTCGACGGTAGGACAAGTACGATATCTTCATTTACAAGCACACAACTCTCTACCTCTTCATCCTGAATAGGATGGCCGGCTATCCCTAAATCAATGTCCCCTTTTTTTAAACTTGCCATTATTTCGCTTTTAGCTCCGATTGCTTGAAGAATTTTTGAGTGAGGAAAGCTGTTAATATATCCGCTGATTAGTCCTGTAAGGAATCTCGGGTTGGAAATGGATATTCTGATCGTGTTAGAAATTTGGTGTTTCTCCGATTGAATCTCCATTTGTGCATTTTCAATCTCCGTAAAAATTCTATTTACGTGCTTCAAAAGGATATTTCCCGCCGAGTTCAATTGAATATTTCTGCCTTTCCTTTCAAATAGAGCTGTCCCCAATTCATCCTCAAGTCTTTTAATCGTCAGACTTAAAGAGGGCTGGGCAATATTCAATTGTTTAGCTGCGTTAGAAATGTGCTCGGTATAGGCAACGGTCTGAAAGTATTTCAGCTGAAGCAATTCCATTTATTCTCCACCCCACTTATTTATTTAGATAAATATATACATACCTTATTATGTATTAGATTAAATGTAAATACAGCTGTAAAATAATCACATAAGACGCAGGGGAAAGGACAGACTAACAAGCGAAGTGATTAGTGCAAATTCTTAAGTAAATAAAGGAAGGTGTTATTCTATGAAAATTGATATAAATAACATAGCAAAAAATTTAACTACCCCATTAACAGCACCTGCTTATCCTATGCCGCCTTATAAATTTATTAACCGTGAATATCTTAACATTATTTACCGAACGGACGAGAAAGCTTTACGGGAGGCAGTGCCGGAACCTCTTGAAATTACTGAACCACTCGTTAAATTCGAGGTGATGTGGATGCCCGATGTTTCCGGGCTTGGTGCTTATACAGAGGCAGGACAAGTAATCCCTGTGCGTTTTAACGGGGAAGAGGGAGACTATGTTCACTCTATGTATGTAGATAACTTCCCGGCAATTGCAAGCGGACGTGAACTTACCGCTTACCCTAAAAAAATGGGTGAGCCTAAGCTATATGTAGATTCCGATGCCCTAGTTGGCACATTGGATTATGGCAGTCTTCGTGTGGCGACTGCAACGATGGGATATAAACATATCGAAATGGACAAGGAAAAAGCGAAAGAAGAAATTTGCCGCCCTACTTTTATGATGAAAATTGCAACTGATTATACAGGTGAATTAAGAATTTGTGATTTAGTCCGAACACAAATAACTAATATTGAAGTAAAAGGGGCATGGACAGGTCCTGCCCGCCTTCAATTGTTCGAGCATGCATTGGCACCTCTAGCAGATCTGCCTGTGCTGGAAGTCGTTTCAGCATCTCATATTCTTACGGATTTGACGTTAAATGCTGCGCACCCTGTATATAACTATTTAGAGGAAAAATAAGGAGGATTTTAACATGAGAATTGCCGTTTTAGGAGCAGGTTCTTTAGGAACTATCGTTGGAGCATATCTTGCTGCCGGTGGAATGAATGTCGAATTGATCGATACTTACGAGGCACATGTTGAGGCTTTAAATCAAACAGGTGCTAAAGTCGTCGGTACAACGGATTTTCAGGCAAAGGTAAAAGCGATTACCCCTGAAAACAAGTCAGGAAAATACGATTTAGTTTTACTTCTAACTAAACAATTATATAACGACTCCATCCTTCAGGAGTTACTTCCATTTTTAACGGACGATAGTGTAGTTTGTTCCTTGCAAAATGGGATTCCCGAAAAAAACGTTGCTTCAATTGTAGGGGCAGAACGGGTTATTGCAGGCTCAGTTGAATTCGGCGCTACGTTTATCGAACCAGGCGTATCCAGCCTTACAACCGAGTATACGCAATTTAAAAAGTATGCTTTTCAAATTGGGGAATTAAACGGGGAAACGACGGAAAGAATCCAGCGCATTAAATCGGTTTTAGACCTTGTAGGAGGAACACATATTTCCGACAATTTAGTAGGAACGAAATGGTCAAAACTGCTTATCAATAATGCGTTCAGTGGTTTATCCGCAGCATTAAACGGAGAATACGGCGACATTCTTGACAGCGAAATCGGTATCCGCAGTGCCGTTTATATCGCCGATGAGACAATCAAGGTCGGACATGCAAATGGTGTCAAATTTGCTGAAATGATCGGATTTGATATCGCCTCCCTTGAGTTAAAAGATCAAAAGGATGTTCCTGAACGGATTCAAACATTACGTGTAATTATGGAGCCTTCACGGCTGCTAAAAGCAAGTATGCTCCAGGATCTTGAAAAAGGCCGTAAAACTGAGATTGACTACATTAATGGAGTTGTCCCTAAAATGGCGGAAGGTACAGGCATTGCAACACCTTTTAATGATCTGGTTGTAAAATTAGTGAAATCCGCCGAGGATTCTCAAACTGTTCCTGATTTCAATGTTAATATAAAAGCCTTTGAAGAGTTATTAAATAGTTAAAAAACAAGAGAAAGGGATTGCTGCGGCAATCCCTTTCATATTAATTAAACAAGGTAGCCTGTGTATAATAACGGGTTCGATTGATGGGGAGAAATATATTTAAAGTAATGTAAATAACAAACCAATTAGCATACAATTCAACATTAAGTTAGCATTGTAAATGGCAACCAAAAATGCTCAGTATTTTAAACTGAGCGTTTTTTCGCCTAATTTGTGCTTAATTTTCTAGATGTTCGATTTGTATTAATCCATCTTCGCCTTTTTCAACGACTAACCATACTACAATTTCACCATTCTGCCATTGGGATAAATCAATAGTCATTTCTTTGTTATTTATGGCTTGCACCTTTTGAATTTCACTTAAGGACAAATCCCCTTGTGTAATTTTAATCCACACTTCCCCTTTATCAAATTTTCCATTTATTCTCAAAATATCGGCTGTTTCAATAGTAAATTCCTGTACACCAGTACCGTTCATGTAATCAAACTCAGTTGTCCAAACGTTTTCATTTAAACTACTTTCGTAATTTCTAGCTTCACCGCATGTCCCGTTATTGTCTTCACCAGTTACGTATCCATCCACCCCTGTATATTCAGCACCGATCTTCTCTTTATCAACTTCAATCATGTTGATGATACGTGAACAACCTGCAAGTGACATAACTAAAAGTAACAAACATACAAGAAAAATTGTTTTTTTCATTTCCGCTCCCCCTTTCAACAATGCATACTTTCGTTAAATTGCCCCGTTAGTTTAAAAATAAGATGTTACATCTATAATTTTTAACAACATAAATTTACAAGTAATCTTTCGTAAAAAAAACAATTGAGGATTAAGTGAACAATTCACAACAGTTTTAGCATTAAATTAGCAAGACCTCATAAATTTATGTGGTCTTGCTAATTATGTTGCAAATTGATTTGTTAAAGACACTCCTTAAAGGATATAAACATTGATGCAACAGCAAAAAATGAAGGGCGAATTAGTTTGCTAATTGCACTTCCAAAACCATTATTATTTGCGATTTTCTCCATTTGTTCCGAACCTGTTATGTGTATAACCCTTATTCCTTTTTCGTCGCTTTAATAATAAAAGTTGCGGGTACCAGCTCTGCCTTCTGTGTCGAATACCACTTCAACGGGTCTACAGACGTCTCATCCGGCAGCACGACATCATCTATCACTTTTTCAATGATAAAGCCGGCATTAATTAACGCATTTATATATGTACTCAGCTTTCGATGATAGGTCACAACCTCACTGTGCCATGCTTCATTTAATTCCGGTCCCTCTTTGACATAAGATTTGTTTAAAATGAAAGATTCATTTTGATAGGTTAACCGATCATGAATTGGATGTTCCCAGCTGAAAATGAATGTGCCGCCCGGCTTCAGATAGTTTTGGATATTCGATAGCGTCTGGTCTAGCTCAATCGTCCATCCAAGCGCATAAATGGAATATACAATGTCAAAATAATTATCCGGCAATCCAGGATTCTCTTCCATAGGCGATTCAATGAGTTTGACTAAACCCGCCTGATTGCCTAGCACGTTAGTCGCCGTGTCAATCTGCTTTTTGGACAGGTCAATACCCCACAGCTCAGCAGCTCCGTTATCTCCCATATATTGCAATGAATGCCCGCTGCCGCATCCTATATCAAGCACTCGTTTTCCGGCAATCTCACCGAATAGGCAAAGCTCATCTTCCTTCTTAGAAAACGGGCCATACTCCGGAAGCGCCGTTCGGCCGAAAAAGCGCTCTGCTGCTTTTTCCCATCCTTTCTTATTGATCGTTAACATTTGATTCGTATCCATCATCCCATCCCCTTTTTATTAGTTAAAATTGCTGCTCTTCCCCTAATAGTGTTCCTACTAATCTATCGAATTTGTTTGGGCTCATTATTTCATGCGTGATAAATTTTCCGTTATAAAATACCCCAAACGTTGTCCATATTAAAGGTGAATTTTGCGCCTGTTCTCTCGTCGTTATTTTACAGGCTTTGAAAGGAATCTTTTTATTCGCCGCTACTTCTTTTAGTTCTTCTACTATTCCGACAGCATACGGACATTGCGCTGTATAATAAATACAAATTCCTTGATCAATCGGATAAACAGCTGCCTGTTGCTTAAAAGAAGGTTGCGGAGCATGTTTATTCCATTTTAAAGCAACCAGCTGAAAATAAGGGCCTGCTTCGTCTACTACATCAAAACCCATATATTCAAAGAAGCGTCTATCACTTAGATACGGGTAATTTTTCTTTCCTACAATATGTACGATTCCATCCATCCCAAGTTTGACTGCCTCATCTTTACAATGTTCCAGCAATTGCTTCGCATATCCCTTATTTTTGTATTTACCTGAAACCCATAAACAATTAATATACATATAATTCGAAGCATGGATTGACACCCATGCCAAATCAGCAGGTATATATTCTATAAACACTTTCGCCCGCTCATTTAAACGATAAAAGACCAATCCTTCTTCCATTCTTTCTGTCAGCCATTGTTTTTTCTCTCTTACGGCACTCTCATACTGTTTTGTTCCTAGCGCACAGCATATATGCTCAGTTCCGATATTGCTTTTTGTAATTTGAACAAAGCTCATTTCTTCCCCTCCCTACTAGGTAATTTATTGCCTTTCCAAAAATCGGAGAAATACCCTTTTCCTATTTATAACATCATTAATCATCTCTAAGTTCCCTTAAATGGAAATACATAGATAAATATATGTTACCATTTAATGTACGCTCACTAGTCTATTAAATTGCTTATAGTAAATTATATTGAAAATTGCTGGGACAGCTCTGGTCTTATGACTTCTTTCTTGGCCGTCTGCTCATGTTTAAAGTGAGTTAGGCGATTAACCACTTCCCGATAAAACTACTACATATTCTGGGCTAATAATGGTCATTCATTTTGTGAGGAGGAAGCAATTATTACTTCGAATCCCGATTACACTTCACCGGCCGCCCAGTTTACATTTGATGTTAACAAAAGCCCTTTTTTACAAAAGGATCCGCAAAACAAAATCAATGTTTTAGGTGTTGAACAGCTCAATACTTTAGAAAATATTTCTCTACTCGATATTTATTTAAGCAAAAATAATGTAATAGAACC
The DNA here is from genome assembly GCF_001591965.1 of Lysinibacillus odysseyi 34hs-1 = NBRC 100172. GTDB lineage: Bacteria > Bacillota > Bacilli > Bacillales_A > Planococcaceae > Lysinibacillus_B > Lysinibacillus_B odysseyi. The sequence goes on along the minus strand of NZ_BCVX01000009.1, from coordinate 186,903 downwards.
TCATTATCACCAAAATGCCGCTGAATTAGTTTACTGTATTTCTGGTGCTGCTACTGTATCCATTCTCAATCCGTTTACCAAAAATATTCAAAGCTATTGCATTACACCCGGCCAGGTCGCCAATGTACCAAAAGGCTGGTGGCATTACGAGGTTGCTGCTATGGACAACACGCATTTACTGGCTATTTTTGATGCCTCCACCCCTGAGGTGATTCTAGGATCAGACATTTTAAAGTTCACCCCAGCCCATATTATAGCTCACACTTACGGCATAAACGAAAACCTATGGAAAAAAGCGACAGCACCTATCACACCATCATTATTTATCGGTCCGCCTGTACACGATAGAACCCAGCATCACTATCATCCTTTTATTCATCCATATCAAAACTCTATGCCCCTTTACACGTATCCTTCCTATTATTGAATAATTGATATAAGACTATATAGAACAAAGTAATTTATATAAAGACGATAGAAATCGCAATACAGGCATCACGCCCGATTGCGATTTTTTCTACACGCAGAGTTATTTTCCGCCAGGCTGTTCATTCCGTTCGAGATTGATCATACCCGGGAAGCGGTTAAGATGAGATTTGCTGCTTTCTGTGACGACTTTTTGATTCAGCTCGTCCATTGGTATATCATCAACCGTTTGCATATCTTCGTGTAAATCGTAAATGCTAATTTCAGCCGTTTCTAAAAGACTCAGCCGCTCCTGATAGGACATCTCTTTATACGGCCGCCGTTTTTTTTCCTCCATCCATTATCCCTCCTTTTATAGGAATAGCATGTGGAATAAAGGAAAGGTTATAACTAAAAAAGACGATTACTAAACGATGTGACTCGTTCAATAATCGTTTTCCTCAGGAGAACCGTTTAGCACTATTTCAAACGGCTCAAGAATAAACACTTGCACACGTTCCAGCTGCTGGCTCATAGAAACAATGGTCTTTGAATTGGCCGGTAAACGGCTGTCCGTACCATGTTGGAGGACATGGGGCATATGGATTAAAGTACCAGAGGGCATACCTTGCTGGATGTTGTCTCCAATAATCCAACACTTGTTTTGCTAATCGCTTTTCTGTAGGTCTTGCCCTTTCATAGAACAAATTACCCTTTTGAACCGCTTCAAAGGAGTAATTTCCCCCTTGTACTTGATAAATAACTTGCTGTATCGTCCTAACATCTTTAAAATCCAAACAATCTGCTACAGCTCGGTTCACAATGACATTGCCGACATACAACATCCCTTGCTGCCCTTCTCCTTCTGCTTCTGCCCGCATCATCCTCGCCACTAAAGCTATATCTGAATCCCGGTATTTGACTCTTGCCATTTTTTCACCTCAAAATATAATATGAAAAAAGCCGCCATTGGTGTCTGGAGGAAATTCACGTGAAGGTAGAAAAAGTGTCAACGATATGTACAGATGGAAATAGGGATGAATCTCTTGGAAAAACACTATTAACAAAGAAGGTAAAAATAGTAGAGAATCGTTACTATTCTCAAGAGATTCAATCGATAAAAATTTGACGCGGAGCGAAATAGGAAAGCTATATATTAAGTGTTTTTTTAATTTTTTTAACTTCCTTTGTTAAATAATTCAGCTGCTGGTTAATTCCCTGCAAATCAATATTGCCTCCACCGTTAACCGGCTGCTGGGCTTCCTGCTGAGCTTCCTGTAAAGCTAGAACAGCCGCCACTGTCGTAATTCCATCACCAAGCGTGGCGATTAAACTGCCTATTACCGCAAGCGCAGCTGCCTGGCTCACCGGGTTACTGTCCTGAGCTGCCTCATTACTTCTCTTTCGGTTGTTATTTTGCATTGCCATAGCCTCCAAAATATCGATACTATCATTATATGAAGAGTTAAGAAAGGATAAATAGGAGAACACCTAGCAAGAAACATTTTTATTTCATTTAACTCACTGTTACTGGACGTTGCTTTTTATTATTAGTTATCAATTATTACAAATGCTCAGCCTTTGTTCCTCCTCTTCCTTTTTATATATCCTCTTTAAAATTTCATGAGAAAGCCAATTTCCTTAGCAACAAAATATAATGTTCCAGTTGGTTAAATATTATCCTTAATAACTTATCCTTATTTTCTATCCAATTAACGCTTCTTTATAAATTTATATAATAAAAATTACTTTAAAAATCCGCACTTGTCTCTTTTTACTTGAGATAAAGTTCATAAGATAGTGTTAGAAAGGCGGTGAATTTTTATGTCTAACTATGGTGGCGGAAGCTATGGTAATAGCGGCAGCGGATTTGCTTTAATCGTTGTACTATTTATCCTTCTAATTATTGTTGGCGCAGTATTCGTAAATGGTTCTTCCTACTAATTTCAACATTTCCAGCCTATTTTGACCCTTCACCTCAAAATAGCCCATATTTAACACCTTGCCTTCCAAAATACCAGATACCGAGCTACATTAGCAGAAATCTTAATGAAAACACTTCAACAATTCCCGAAAAGGAATTTGAAGTGTTTTTCGTTATTAGCCTCCAATTAAAATCTTGCTAGATGTAGCTCTCAAAATGGAAAAAGCATTCAACATTTTCAGAGGGGAGTAAACAGCTACCTGCTGGCTATGATATGGCATTAGTTCCGTCCCTCATCTCAACAACACACGATAATAAAAAAGCCATCTATCCGAAAAAGTCGATGATAGATGGCTTTCTGAATGGAGAATCTATTTGTTAATAACTGGTTATATATATGCTTGAATATCTATGAAGAAATTATATAAGAAATAACAACCGAATCCGAATAATAAAGCACCTGCAATGATGGATGTCCATTTAATCATTTGACGGTTCATCATCTTTCTTGTAATGGAGACAATTGTTAAAAGCCCAACATCATGCAGTAAAATCCCCGTTAAAATACCTAAAGATACAATAATAAAATGAGCTGATCCATCTGCTGAATAAGAATCCGCTAATACTGCACCAAAAACTGAAACCCAAAACACTAAATTTCCTGGAGAAACAGCTACCAATACACCATTTCGATAGGTCTTGCCAAGTGATTTATTTACTTTGTTGCCTGCTAATGTGATATCTTTGTCCGCATTCTTAATGGAATCATAAGCAAGTAGAAATAAAAAAATCGCACCGATCACCCATAAAGGCATCTGGATATAAGGGAGTGCTAAAAATTGGGCCAGCCCCAAATACAGTGCTAATATTAACAACACATCAATCGTCATACCGCCAATTCCTACTGCCCAGCCATGCATAAAACCATTTTTCAACCCTTGTTTTGTCATTTCCACTGTAATTGCTCCAACTGGCATAGCGATAGCTAACCCTACCAGTATATATGCAAAATACAAACTCATAACAACACTTCTTTCAATGCATATCCTTTCGTCTTTCCTCCGTTTATAGGAATTATTATACATTAATAGGAATAAAAATTCTATCATCCAAGTTATTTTTAAGCATTATGATAACAGTAAAATGGCAGCTGCAAGTAAGCAGCTGCCTATTTTTCTGTAAGGTTATATCATCAAAATTTCCCGAATATCCTCTTCTGTTAAAGTACTTGGCACTCTATCTTCAAATTCGAGAATATCTGTAATAAGGTCTCTCTTTTTCTCCTGAAGCTCATTCATTTTTTCTTCTATCGTACCATGTGCAATAAGCTTAATAATTTGGACTGTATTTTTTTGGCCCATCCGGTGGGCCCTGCCCGCGGCTTGTTCCTCTACCGCTGGATTCCACCAGAGATCATATAAAATGACCGTGTCGGCCCCCGTTAAATTGAGTCCTGTCCCGCCAGCTTTTAATGAAATCAAAAATACATCCCGCTCGCCCTCATTGAATCGAGTACATAGTTCTACCCGTTCTTCAGAAGGTGTGCTGCCATCAAGATAAAAATAGGTATGGCCCTGCCTCGTCATCTCCCGTCCAATGAGCTCAAGCATCTTCGTAAACTGGGAGAAAATGAGGACTCTCCTTCCGGAAATCCTGGATTCCTCCAGAATTTGCAACAGCTGCTCAAATTTTGCCGAGCTTCCCGTATAGCCGTCCACAAACAGACCCGGATGACAGCAGATTTGGCGCAATCTCGTAAGACCCGCTAAAATACGAATACGGTTTTTCCGAAAGCTTTCTTTATCAAGATGCTTTAATGTATCATATTGAAGTTTTGCCAGGAATGCTGCATATAGCTCCTTTTGCTCCGGAAGCAGCTCTGAAAATACAATCGCTTCACTTTTTCTTGGCAGCTCCATCAGTACGTCTTCCTTTAATCGGCGAAGCAAAAATGGACGAACCCTTCGTGAAATAGCTTTTCTTGTTAAGTGACTGTACTCCTCCAGCCCCCTGAATAGCTGCGGGAATACAACATGATAAATGGACCAGAGTTCTTCCTGGCTGTTTTCTACCGGGGTACCCGTCAAACCAAAGCGGTTGGCGGCTTTTATCTTTTTTACCGCTCGTGCTGTTTGGGTCATCGGATTTTTAAATGCCTGTGCTTCATCAAAAAACACCGTGTGGAACGTTTGCTTTTCGTACCACGAAAGATCCTGGCGAAGCAATGGATACGATGTGATAATAACATCAATTCCCATAAGGTCCCGCTGGATTTCCTTTCGCACCGCCTGACTTCCATCGATAACAAGTGCCTGTATTTCCGGGGCAAAGGACATTATTTCCTGCAGCCAATTGTATGTCAGTGAAGATGGACATACAATGAGTGCAGGCTGCCTAGAAGCCCGAATAGCTGCTAATTCCGAAACGATAAATGCAATGCTCTGTACCGTTTTCCCAAGTCCCATATCATCAGCTAATACCCCGCCAAAGCCATAGCTTGCCAGTGTCTTCATCCATTTAAATCCTTGTGTTTGGTAATCTCTTAATACCTCTTTTAAACTTTCGGGGACTTCAAAATCCTGGTTCTCTGGATGGCGTAATTGATCGAGAAACTGGCGGAATGATTCCTCCGGGTCAAACACGTCACTTTCCTCCAGCAGTTCGAGGAATTTCAGGCTTTCTATTATCGGCATATCCAAAGTGGTCATATAATGATCCTCCTGTACCGGTCCCGCCTGCAAAAAGCGCTGAATTTCTTCCATTTCTCTCGTTTCAAGTGACAACAGGGAGTCATTCGGCAGACGATAATATTTTTGCTTTATCTCAAGCGCCTGTAAAATCTCCTTTATTTGGTCATCTGAAATACCATCCATTTTAAATGTGAATTCCAGCCAATTTGTTCGTTCCTTCTTTACTTTTACAACAATTTTAGGAAAGGTGCTTTTTTTGATAAGCCGGTGACGAACAGCCGTTGTCGCATAAATTTGCACAAGTGGCTGCAGTTCCTGAATGACATGATACAAAAAGTTATATTCCAGCTCTTCATTCTGCATAAAATAACCGCCGTCTGTTTTCGTAAAGCCGCTCTGCTCCATGATCTCCAAGATTTCCCGTTCTTTTTGATAGTCTCTTATGATCATCGGCCCGGCTTGATATTCCACATTTTCAAGCGGCTGAATGATAACATGCTCATATTGAAATTCCAGCCCTGCCAAAAGCCTATTCCTCAGACGGTCCAGGTACAGCTTTGCTACAAGCGGGGTTTTTACCATTTTCCCTGTCATCTGCTTTGACAGCTCAACCCGCCCAATCTTTCTCAACTCTGGCACTACCTTGTTCAGGAATAGCTGCAGCTGAGCATGAGGGATTGGCACATAATTCATATCAGGTGGTGCAAGCATTTCTAGCAGCTCCATAAGCCGCTCGCAGTCCTCTTCATTCAGCTGAAACACATTGCCATCATCTACTAAAACATTGTAAGCAGGAAGAATGAGCATCCGCTCTAAGCCTTTAACCGTTAACCGGGACTCTCCATCCACTTCTTCCACATAAAAATGTAATGGCGGTATACCCACCATAAACTGTAATCGCTGTGCTGCTTGGCCGTTCTGTTCTATCCATATGTTTGGCAATCCGGCAAGTAACGGAGCAAGCACTCCCCATGCAGATGGAGGAAGAAGCAGCATATCTGTTTGGACTGCAGCTTTTATATCGTTCGGAATTGCTTCTAACAAAGCCATCTCATCCTGGGCAATCCGGCTCAGCTCGTATAGTACCGCGTCCACTTCATTAACAAAACAGTGCTCGGCAGGGTCAAAGGTGAAAGCGGAAAATAAGGTGCATGGCCTTCCCAGCTTTACATGCTGAAGAAACATATGAATAGGTGAAATTTTTGTTTGGCCGATGGAAATTTCCATACCAAACAGGCGCTGCCCTTTTTCAGAGAGATAAGGTTTAAGTGAAAACTTGACGTCAAGTACTTGTCTCTTTTCGAAATGGAGCTGATGCCGGCTTTTTCGTCCTCGCCGTTCCTGAAAAAGTGACAGAATTCCTGCTGGCATTTCTTCCTCACCCAATTGCCTGGACGATTTAGCAGTTGAATGATTTCTTTGCTGTTTTTGTTCCTGGATGGCGAGTAAAACCGCCGCGACATGCTGACAGCTTTTATTGAAATCTCCCAGAGCCGGACAGCTGCAGGATGTCTGTATACGGCCGGATATTTCTTTTTCGATAGTGACCTGAAAATCCTCTGCCCCTTTCACAGTAGCAGTACATCGATTCCTACTGTAGCCGGTAATGGTTACTTTGTTCGCCCGGTAATAAGCTTCCCCTCTTTTGAAGGAGGCGGTACCGCACATTTCTTTTATAATTTTCTGCGTGATTTTCATGTCCATGTATGCGCTCCTTCTTTGTACTTTTCTTTTTTCATCCTGCATTAACAGGTGATATCATACAAAATAAAATTTATTAATTCTAGTCAAAAAATCCCCTCTAAGTAGAGTGTATCATCATTCGCAAAGGAATGGTTTTTACACTGCCTACATAAAGGGGACTTCTTTATATTAGTTTGACTTCTGTCTTTTACGCTAATCGCAGTGCTTGACGGTAAATAATAATACTGCTCAGCATCAGCAGCGCAATGACAGCATACATCCAATCCATCGCAGCAATCAGCAGCCAGCCGCCTAAAACAGGACCGATGAAGCCGCCTATATTTTTCAGCTGAGAAGCGCCTAAATAAATCCCTTTTTGGTCGCTTGGGGCGATTTCCTCTATGACTGCATTCATTGTTGGGAAGCAAAAAATCTCGCCGACCGAGAAGATAATCATACTCACGATAAACATCCACCCATTTTCCGATATACCAAACAACAATAGCCCCGCCGCAAATATGGTAATACCGATCTTAAGAGACGTATAGATATTCGCCTTTTCAATCATGATCGTAAGTGGAAGCTGCAGGGTGAGGACAGTGATCGAATTCGCTACAATAGCATATGAAAATAACTTTACGCCATTCTCTACTTTTATATCAATCAGCTGCGGCAGTGTAGAATCAAACTGTGAATAGCCGATTGAAATTAAAATCCCAGCCATAATAAAGTAAAACAGCTTGCGGTCATGGGCAACCGCACTAAAAATAGCCATCACTTTATGTCCCCCGCTTAATTGCTGCTGCTTCGATCCATAACGGTTTAGAACAATTAGTAAAAACAATCCGTACATCGCATACATCGTTGCTGTAATAATGAACGGGACGGAAGCACTGGACATACTGGCAATCCAAACACCAAGTAGTGGCCCAATGACTGCTGCAATATTGATTGCCGTGTAGCGGACAGAAAACAGTCTTCGTTTTTTGCTGTCCTCGGTAAAATCAATCATTAATGCCTGTGTGCCCGGCTCAAAAAATGAGCGGCACAAGCCGTTTAACGCATTCAGCACGACAAAAAAGGCAGCACTCGGTGCAAACGCAAAGCCCAAAAATGTGAAACTCCAAACAAAAACAGTTGTAATGATTACATATTTTCTTTCGAAGCGGTCCGTCAAATAACCGCCAATCAGCCCGCCGAATGTCGAAAATAACGGGGCTACTCCTAACGTCATCCCGATTAGGAGCGGAGAAGCATGCAGTTCATTATGTAAATACAGCGCTAAAAACGGCATCGCCATAAAGCTTGCTGTTCTAGCAAAAATAGTACCGCATAAAATAATCCAAACAAGCGGATGAAAATATAGAAATATCGATCTCATAATCTGCCTTTCCTACAAAGTGATACGAAATATTATATAGTAATAACAACCAATTGGAAATATTCGTTATATTAAAAAAGAATGATGATCTTGCCTTCTCAGCCAGCTTGTACGGGAGCTGCGGACAATTGACATAATAGGAACGAGGCCTTCCCGTGTTAAGAGGGGATTTTTTTTGATGAAAGAGGAGCATATCGATGAGCTGGTAGCATGCCATGAATGAAAAGATAATAAATGAGGGACTACTATATGTTAACGGAATGTCGGGGCATATATTTCAGGCATTGTTCGCAGTACTGAAAAATACAGCCGATCTTATGAGGCTGCTGAACAAATCAGGAAAATATGCAATCGATCGCTGTTGTTATACCCGAAAGACCACTTTGTAAAATGTATATAATAACTATCATAGTAAAGGTAATGTATCTATTTACTACATTACCTCTCAAAGTCCGAAAATTATACTGCTGCCCTCGACCGGCTAACCCGGTTGATTTTGCATGATTTCATAGATTTTACGGGCGGTGTTAACATTTCTGACCGTCACTTGTTTGTATAACTTCGTTCCAATTATCTTTGTCATCCCGCTTTTTGTAACATTTTTCTTATCAATGGACCATAAAATTGCGCCTGGCACATATTTCACCGTATCAATAGCCGGTTTGATGACTAAATGCTCAAGTACAGATTCCTCATCAATTTCATCCCATAAAAACATGACATCACTTTTCATGTCCTGGTCATTCTTCCATGTATCGGGAATGGCATGAATGACTCCCCTGATATCCTCTATACTTCGAACCATTACTTTAATATGCAGCTCGAAATCTTGACATATCGCCTCTTCCAACATATGCGACAGTTCAGTTTTCGTCAGTCCATTGCAGGAAAAAATAATGTTGCCTGTATTGATATATGTCACTACATTATGCAGTCCGGCCCGTTCAAATGTTTGTTTAAGCAGCTTCATATCCATTTTATTTTTTCCGCCTACATTAATTCCCCGAAGAAGAGCGATATACACCATAGCTATCTTCCTTTCGTCTTTTTACTCATTAACTTTAAGACATTATAATCACTGGTTGACAGTGAAGGTTTCCAGCCAAACAATTTATTTAGCCCAGTTGTTCTTTCCCTGTCTTTTCATTTCGAGATGCCATGAAATAAATCCTTTTTTCACAAACTGATAATATAGGAGACCAATAGACAAAAAAGCCCGCTACTATTATAAGTAACGGACCTCGGCCTCTTAACGCCTACACTTCAAAATACAGATGCTTATGCAGGCTGCAGCCTGCATTGAATGCGCTTTTGCAGGATGGGCACGATGCGTTGCAAGCCAGATATTCATTAATCGTAAGCTCGTACCCGCATGCTCCGCATAAAATGGCTTTTTGGTGAAACTCATTCTTCGGCCACACCTGTGGATGACTGCACCCTTTTTCTTCATGGCAAGAGTGGCAGGGATAATATGTATCACAGCAGTAAAATTTAATGGCAATCCGGTCAATTTCTGTGTGATAGTGCGAACAGCGTGTTTCTTGATCGATATTGCTACCTTTTATTTCATGACCATGAAGAAGCATTTTACTCTCCCCTTGTTTCCTGCAGCGATGCACCATATCATTTTCCATACTTTTGTACAATCGGCTTAAGACGATAGCCGAAAACGCCGGCAAAAACAGCCAGAATAATATCCTTCGGCATCGGCACAACCATCCATGCCCAAGCCATTTTATAAGTAAAGCCTGACGGTGCTGCGAACCATAGCTTATAGGCTGCGTACATCCAATTCGTTCCGATTACATAGTTGAGTGCAGTTCCGACCAGCGCAGCGATCACAAAGCCTTTTGTCGTCGGGAATTTCCGAGCGATCTCTCCAACAACGTAGGCAACGATAGGATACGAAAGGATAAAGCCGAAAGTAGGCATAGCAAGTGAATCAATTCCACCTGAAAATTGCGAGAATACCGGCAGACCAACCAACCCGATAAAAGCATAAAATAGCATAGCTACTGCTCCTGTACGGCTGCCTAATACGATTCCCGCCAGTATGGCAAAGAAAGTTTGCAGCGTGATTGGTACTCCACCAATCACCAAGAAAGAGGAAATATTAGCACCGATCATCATCAGTACAGCGAACATCGCAATTTGAACCATTTGTAAGGTTCTTGAATGATTTGTTGTTCTGGCAGCTGTTGTGGACATCCTATACCTCCTGTAAATCAATATTAGAGATAGTATAGTTAATCTCTTTTTATGTGTCAACCTACTATTCATCTAAGTTAACAAAAATCTTTTAATGTTAGGTTAACAATAAAAAATAATTTTCGGCAGATTTTCACCAAAAAAGGACCCGCCCAGAAAGTAACCACTTTCCAGAAAAGCCCCGGACACTTTGCATTATTCCTCGTCTAAAATGGCAATAGGGTTAAATGCTTCATAATGGATATGATCCTTTGGTACACGCCATTCGGTTAACATATTATTGACCGTCTCCATAAATGGTATCGGCCCGCAAAAGTAAAATTGTGCTTCTTCTTTAGCTGATACAGCCCCTTGTAAAAAGGCTAGATCAATCCGTCCCTCTTTATCATAATTCTGTGCGTGCCGGTCTGCCTCTGTTGGACTGTCATAAACAATCAATGATTTAACATGATTGTTGGCAGCGTCCAATTGTTTTACATGCTCCCTAAACGCATGCTCATTGCTATTAGCTGCAGCATGGATAAACGTAACTTGACGATCTGGACCATTTTCCACGATAGCATTCAGCATACTTATTAACGGTGTTACACCGATTCCCCCGCTGATCAGTACAACAGGCGCATTTGACTTATCGAGCGTAAAATCTCCGGCAGGAGCAGAGAAATCCAGCTTATCCCCAACGTTCAGGTCCGACGCTAAATAATTTGATACTATGCCGTTTGGTGCTGCTCCCCGCCCTTCTTCACGCTTGACACTGACCCGGTAATACCCTTTGCCGGGAGCTTCCGACAAGCTGTAGTGCCGTATATGCTTATACTGCTCGCCAGGAACTTCTGCCCATAATGTTATATATTGCCCTGGCTCATAGGAGGCAATAGGCCCTCCATCTGTCGGCTTTAAATAATAGGAAGTTACGCTATTTGTTTCCTTTTGCTTCTTCTCAACTGTAAAGCTCCTGAAACCTTCCCAGCCGCCGGGAGCATTTTTTGCTTCTTCATACAATTCCTTTTCAATACTAATAAAAGCATCGGCGATATACCCGTAGGCTTTTCCCCAAGCCTCTAATATTTCATCTGTAGCGGAATCACCTAAAACGTCCTTTACTGCTTCCAGTAACGTTTCACCTACTACCGGATACTGCTCGGCAACAACACCAATCGCACGATGTTTCTCGGTAATTCTTCTAATCACAGGCGCCAATGCATCTAAATTCGTAATATGCTCACCTGCTGCATAAACCGAATAAGCCAATGCCTCTTGCTGGATACCTCTCTTTTGGTTCGTTTGGTTGAATAAATTGTACAAATCAGGAGCTTTTGAAAATAAGAGACTGTAAAAACGTTTACCAATCTCAGCACTGTGCTCCTTTAATACCGGGGCTGTAGATTGAACAAGCTGGATGGTTTTTTCATCTAACAATATGTCGTCCTCCTCAAATTTTCATCATTACATCCCTAATTTGCCCAAGGACTGGAAAATTAAACTTGTACATTGGAGGTACACTTTTAAATAGCCCTACGATTAAATGCTTTGTTGTGGATCGGCAGCCTAGAAAGAAAGGAGAACGAAAGATTCTCAAAAATTCAAAAGGGAATCGCAATAAATATTAGTAAAATTAACCTTTCAAATTAGATTGTTATGTATAATCATGTAATAAATGCGCATTTCCGTTCAATACTGATGCACTCTCTTAAGAGTTTTTTATACAATAAATTGTTACACCGGAGGGATCGGATTGCTTAACAGAAAAAAATGGAGCATAATTTTATGTTTTTTGGCCGTCCTAGTCGCCGTGATTATATGTTTAGCAAAAACAACAAATGACCATTTACCTGCACCAAACGAGACAACAGAAACAACTGTAAATGAACAAGATAAAAAAAGAGGTCCGCAAGAGAAAATTACGGTGCCTTTGCCAAACGCTGTACAATTAAATGTGGAAGCTGATGGGTTATTTTTGCATGAAACTAAAAGTTCGGCTGAAATGCATATCCGCTCTACAGATCAAACAACGATCTATGAATTATTAGAAGACAAGAAAAGCATGGGTTTTGTAAAAGTCACAGTTCGGGAAATCGACAACGGGGATTTTTTCATTTTCACTCAATTAGAAAACAAAAGCGATAAAAACTACAGCGTTTCGATATCCTATCGTATCGATGGAAATGTGCATTATGATTTAACGGATTTCGAACGGGAGAAAATTAATCATGAGCATGATCATGTATTTGGTGTAGACCCAACTACACATCCTATAGGTCTTCTAAAAGTAACAGAGCATGAAAACTTTGTTACGAATATGATGTTGAGCCGAAATTATGTATCTAAAGAATTACGTTATGAATATGAGGACGGTGACAAGAGTATAGTGCGCGAGTTAACGAGTGAAAATAAAAACCTGGAACTAAACCGAGACAAAAAAGCCCTCACTATAACTCTACCTCTTTCTTCATCAGGAAAAGACTTATCAGAAAATTGGATGTTAGTGTCACAGAAGCCTTTATTTAAAAACAAAGAAACGCTCGATGAATGGATTGAACAAAGTATCAAGCAATATAAAGCGACAAATAAATGGTATACAGCTGAAGGCCCCTACACAAAACTCCCATGGTCTATTGAACCTGAAACAAAAATGGGGTATGGCCGAAACCTCGTAAGAGTTCAAGATCAAGAGGCGTTAACCCATTACGAAGCTACAAAAGAGCGTTATTTTTACGACTTGATGATAAATTCCGTTGCCAATTTATTTATTTTTCAAGGGGATAGAAATGGTTTATGGGAAACAGAGTATACAAGTACATGGTTGAAAAAGAATTATGGCATTAAAGCTCCATACGTCGACACGAGACATAATGAAAAAATTGCATTATTCCTAAAACAAACAGGGGACCTGCTTGATATCAAAGAGCTTAAACATGCGAATATTATGTATGCGGACTTTTTAGTTGATCAAGTAAAAAACGGGAATATCATTGAAGTGTCAGGAGGCGGCTATCTCATAACCGACTATTACTCCCCTCACCAGATAAAGAAGACACATGTGTCCTTAAATCATGCATTAGGGGAAATGAACCTTTTATTAGAAACTTACAAGCAAACAAAAGAGGCATCTTATTTAGAAACAGCAAAGAATATGAAGCGAGGCATTGAAAACATCGGAGAAAAATGGCTAAGGGACAATGGGGATGTATGGTATCAAGTAAACGGTGACTTCTCTTTTGAAGGCACAGATTATCCTATTTTAACATTAGAAGATTTAATGAACTCCCAGCAGGCTTTGGAAGCTGTTGGAGAAAAAAGAAGCGAGCTATTTGACAAGCTGATTCGCTCAAAGGCTGCCTATCTTACAGAAAGCAAACAGGAGATCCCTCGGTCAGTAGCTAATAACCTCATTAAACAAGGGTTTGGGGAGATTATAGAAGGCTACAGCACTGGATACTAATCAATTCAACACTACCATTGATTATCAAGGATATTTCAGTAAAACTAAATAAAAAAGAGAGATTCCCCTATTAAAAGATATGATACAACCTTTTATTTAAACGGAATCTCTCTGAAACGAAAAGGTCACGCTGCATGATCACGCTTCTTCTTCCTGCTTGTGCATGACGCTAAAATTTCTAATCTATCAATTATCTTCAATCGGCTTTAATAAATTTACCGGAACCCAAGTAAATGGAACATTGTTTATTTCTGAGCTTACATATAGATAACCATTAATTTCGGTACCTAACGATGACAAAACAGTTCCCTTTTTATGCATTGTTTCAGATTTAGCACCATCTAATGGAATGATTTTCCCACCTGTATCTTTTGTTAACTCATAAAGTACATCTTTTTCTCTCGATATTGTCTCAGCGATTTTAAGATCTGTACCCGAAAATGGAATACAAAATTCGTACGACCCATCGGTAGTGGCATCGCAAGCACTCAGCAGCTGGCCGTTGTTTGTATCCTTGAAAAAAATACTCCAAAATCCAGCTTTAAAGTACCACCCATAACCATATTGTCCCTTACCGTAAATACCGTCCCGATTAATATTTATATAAGTTGGATCTTGATAGAAGGATGAACGAATTTTTATTGGTACTTCTTTGAAAACTACCAAATCCGTTGCTTGTACCCGGTATTGCCCCATCTGATAAAATGTTTTGCCATCATATTTTTCAATATCATACGTTCTGAAGAAATTATTCCGTTTGACCACTAGCGAATCAAACGTACCGTTTGGATTTTTCTTGTAGACCTTAATATCTTTTTTAAAGGTCATTTTTCCGGTCTGTCCTTTTACAACTTCTGCTCCATCATACATCACTTTTGCTTCCGATTTTTCCGGACCTACTATCGCTAATACAAATACAGCGAGTAACAGCGCAAATATTTTTTTCATCATTTTTCCTCCTGTCCATTTTATTTTAAACACAGTTCTCCATAATTATATATTAACAGAGTTAATGGAACTTTAAATCCAACTTTGGGAATAGTAGTAATAGTTATCTCACTTAAAGAAAATTAACTTTCCGTTAAAATCTATAGAGGAAAATGCAAATACTCCATTTTGAAAAATGATTAATCAAAATGGAGTATTTATCTTATCTAAATATGTGACTCTTATAAACTAGTCTGGTTTTTTTCTAAAAGTGCTACTCTATAATCGTGTTCGTTTGTAGAATAAGAAAAAATTATTCATTATGGTACAGGTTCTACCTATTTTTTAAAGAGGTAAAGAACACTCGCTATTTTTTCTTTTGATCGAAAAGCAGCCATAGTAGCGTAACAACTGCTGCAAGTATAACCATTAAGAATCCGTAAAAAGGTGTATGTGCTAATGATTGATGGCGAATAATAAAACCGCCAATATAGGATCCTAAAAATATACCAATGTTGAAAGCAGAAATATTTAATGCAGAAGCCATAGAAATAGCTGATGGTACATATTTTTCAGATAGAATAACCGCATACAGCTGCAATCCCGGGACATTCATAAACATAAACAGCCCCATGATCAGTACCATGACTAACCCGATAATTGGCGATTCTAGAGTAAAGTTAATGCCAAGCAATGCCAGGGCAAGTCCGACAAAAATAATAAAGATCGAACGAAGCGGTTTTTGATTAGCAAAATGGCCGCCCAGTGTATTACCAATAGCAACACAAATACCATAGACAACTAGAATAATGACAACAGCATGAGGTGAATACCCCATATATTGCTCTAAAATGGGTGAGACATACGTGTACACAACGAAGGCACCACCATACCCGATCGCGGTAATGAATAGGATTAATAACATGCGGATATTGCTTAGTACTTTGCCGATATCACGTATAGAGATTGGATTGCCTTTCGATAATTGGCCGGGTACTAACATCGCATTACTGATTAATCCGATAACCCCAATGATAACAATAAAGATGAAAGACATACGCCAGTCCATTACTTGTCCAATAAATGTACCAAGCGGGACACCTGTGACAGTTGCCAATGTTAACCCTGTAAACATAAAGGCAATAGCACTTGCACGTTTATTCGGTTCCACTACATCGGCCGCAATGACAGAAGCGATGGACATAAACACACCGTGGGCCAATGCAGAAATAATACGGCCTATTAATAAAATGGGGAAGTTAGGTGCTATAGCTGCTGTTAAATTTCCAATTATAAAAATAGTCATGACGAGCAATAAAACGGTTTTCCGGCTGAGGCGGGATGTTAAAGCTGTTAATAATGGAGCCCCTACTGTGACGCCGAGGGCATATATAGAAACGGTTAAGCCAGCAGTGCTTACTGATATACCAAAGTCATCTGTAATTAATGGTA
This sequence comes from Lysinibacillus odysseyi 34hs-1 = NBRC 100172, assembly GCF_001591965.1. Lineage (GTDB taxonomy): Bacteria > Bacillota > Bacilli > Bacillales_A > Planococcaceae > Lysinibacillus_B > Lysinibacillus_B odysseyi. The sequence continues at coordinate 170,791 of NZ_BCVX01000009.1, read as the reverse complement.
AAAGTCCGACACTGATAAACTCTGTAGACCCTATCCCAAATGCACTGATCGCAAGCGCCAGTAACGTCAATTTAGCACTTGGCTTTTTTGATTGTGACATACTATTAATATCTCCTTTGATTTTTATTATAATGTGTAGTAATATTTATACATACCTTTAAGATACGTAGAGTACTTTTAGTTACTATTGAATACTACGGGGGATTACAATGCAAAAAATTTATAATATTGGTGTAGAAGCTACACTTGAAGTCATTGGTGGTAAGTGGAAACCGGTCATTCTTTGTCATTTAAACCATCATGGTAAAATACGGACAAATGAGTTTCGACGATTAATTCCGGGAATTTCACAAAAGATGCTTACAAGTCAATTAAGAGAGTTAGAGCAAGCTGGATTAATCAATCGAAAGGTCTTCAATCAAGTACCGCCGAAAGTTGAATATTCCTTAACCCCGTACGGACAAGAAATGGAACCTATTTTGAACATGCTTTGCACGTGGGGCGAAAAGCACGTTGAAGTATTACAGGATAAAGGCGAAGATGTCATTTTAAAACAACGTGATGATGATATTGCTATGCAGCAAACATCGTAATGAGGAGAGAAAGAGACTGTCGAACAGAAGACAGTCTCTTTTCCTCTTTAATACCTATTAAACAAAATCGTATTCGTCCGGATTTGGTCCAACACGTTGTTCAAGATTCATCGCATTGATCATAGCCATTTCTTCGTCTGTTAAATTAAAGTCAAAGACATCAGCGTTTTGCATCATGCGTTCTCTACGCACAGATTTAGGAATAGTGATCACTCCATTTTGTACATCCCAGCGTAAAATAACTTGAGCATTTGACTTTCCGTACTTTGCTGCGATTTTTGAAATAGTTTCATCTTCTAAAAGTCCGCCTTGCATTAAAGGTGCCCATGCTTCAAGCTGAATTTGGTGCTTGTCACAGAATGAACGAAGCTCCACTTGCTGTAAACGAGGGTGGAATTCTACTTGGTTCACAACCGGTTTAATACGAGCAAATGATAATAAGTTTTCCAAGTGTGCTACAGTGAAGTTACATACTCCGATTGCTTTGATCTTGCCTTGTTCATATAGATCTTCAAGAGCTTTCCAAGACTCGGCATACTTATCTTTGCCTGGCCAGTGAATAAGGTAAAGATCCAAATACTCAAGACCTAATTTTTGAAGGCTTTCTTCATAGGCAGCGATTGTTTCATCATAGCTTAATCCGTCATTCCATACTTTAGATGTAATAAACAGATCTTCACGACGTAAACCAGTAGATGCTAACGCTTGTTTAATACCTTCCCCTACGCCGGCTTCATTGCCGTAAATAGCAGCAGTATCAATGCTGCGATAGCCTACCTCGATGGCGTTTTTAACCATCTCTGCAGTGGCATCGTTCTCAACCTGGAAAACACCTAAACCCATACCAGGCATTTTCAGACCGTTATTTAATGTGATTGTATCTTGTAAATGATTAATCATTTTTATTCCTCCAATTGTTTGTTTTCCTGATTCCTTCTTCATTATGATGTCCCGAAAGAATAAAAAAAAGTACGTACATTTTTGTTTCATAGTAACGTGAAGGTAACTTTTGTGAGCTGGCAATGAATGGGGAGAGAAAGTTTTTTTAATATATTCTTTGTTTTTTATAATGGTCGTCATTTCTTCAACCATCTTTTTCATGAACTTTAATGGCTTCTGTATTAAAACTTTTGTTTTTTATTATGGGGCTTCTACATATTTGCGCCCTATTCTTGAATAAACAATATATGTGTGGGAAGATTTATAGGAAACTGTTAATGTTTAAGCATAAGTAACAGAATAAAAAAGCAGGAGAAGATAATGAAGAATTACGATATTATCCTTTTTGATGTAGATGACACACTTTTTGATTTTGCTAAATCGGAGCAGCAAGCTTTTCATAAAATATTTGGCAAATATAATTTATCTAATAGCTTAAAGCTATATGAAAAGAGTTACCGAGAAATCAGTAACGTATTATGGAGAGATTTAGAGGGCGGAAAAATTGACCTTGCTGAACTGGGTTCTGAACGGTTTAGAAGATTATTTTTAGAGTACGGACTTGATATTGACGGAGCTGTATTCAATCAAGAGTACTTAAGTTTTCTTGGAGAACAAGTACACCTAGTTGAAGGAGTAGAACAAGTCATTTCACATCTCTCGCATAAAAGATTGGCAATTATTACGAACGGCTATACTGCTGTACAAACATCCAGAATTAATAACTCCCCGTTAAATGGCCTATTTGAACATATGATCATCTCCGAATCCACTGGTTTTCAAAAACCACAAACGGGAATTTTTGATGTTGCTTTTCGTAAACTGCAGCTTACGGATAAATCAAACGTACTAATGGTAGGTGACTCATTGACTTCTGATATTCAAGGTGGAATGAACTACGGTATTGATACATGCTGGTTCAACCCTAAATACCGGGAAAATAATACATCTATAAAACCTACTTATGAAATTAATACATTTGAAAGCCTTTTGGAAATTGTAAAATAAGTGCATTACCTCTTAAATGTGAGCCTTCAGAAACAACTCTCCCCTCATATGTCCAAAGATTTGTATCTAGGTGCTGTCGGAAAGAATTCTCTTCTTATTTTCCCCTCCCAGCAATTAAACATCTGAGCATTAAATATGAACCGAGCCATAATAAAAAGCAAACAGTGATTACTTCTACCCCCTCAATCATTTTGAGGATGGATAGAAGGCTGATTGGAAGTTGCTGAGAAAATGATGAAACAGTTGGAGTTATCCAAAGCTAAAAGCACACGGCAAATAAAAGCTGTCCACTTTTCTACTAATTAATCAGTCTTAAGACTGAGGAGTATCACCACCCCGAGCCGGGTTACCTATAAAAGGTAAAAATGATACAATAACTCCATAAATGCAAAATGGAAAGAGGTTATTTATTTGGGTATAAAATTATGGTGGGCTATTAATATTGCATGGGTATTTATTTTTGGTGCTCTAGCGGTATTTATCGGTGTAAGAACTATTGATGGGGCTGGCGCGGTTCAAACGCCGGAAATTAAAATGATAACACTTGGTATTTTAGGAATCGCATTTATATTTGTAGCACTAGTTCAATTGATTTTTCTTTACTTTGTCAAAAAAGCTCAAAAAACAATGTAGCGGAAAGATTATCTTCATTTACAATGGAATCTTTGTTATTTCTGTAAGTCACTTAAATAAGTGGCTTTTTTATATGTATTTTAAGGTTCAATACTTTACAAAACTCCCGGATTCTAAAAATCCTTTTTAGATAAAAAATTGTAGAAGCTTTTCATTCGTTTTCTAACGGACTTCCAAAAAAAGCATTCCCCCCTACTATTAAAGGATTGGCAGCACTTTTCAGTTGGTTCAAACTTATTCTATTTGTTCCTTGCTATGTATCAGGAGGGGTTCATCCTCAACATCCTCGGGATATAACGCCCTATAACGTTCTTTTTCCAGCACTTCTTTAGGCGGTCTATTATCAAAGTTTTTGTGAAATAAAACGTCTAATAGCTTTATACGTTCTTCATTTTCCATTTCATCCATAGCTTTTAATAGTTCATCAGCAGTCATAATTGTCATCAGCACCTGCACCTTACAAAATTTTTTAAAAGTAGAATTACTTTATATACTCAAGGAGTTCAATTGGTATTGTTTCAAACACTAATATTTCAGGATTCTTATACGGTTTTTGTTTCACATATTCTTTTGCTGTAATCATACTTTCCCAATATTGTTTCATTAACTCTTCTTTAGAAAGAAGTCCTTTAGTAAAATAGCCTTCTTCACCAATCTCGCCCTTCATATATTCCTCTTCTATATAAGCAAATAAATCATTTGTTATTTCTCGATTAAAAACCAAAATTTTTTCAGAAACAATCGGGAATTTTATATACTGTTCGGAGATAGGATTAAAGTCTGCACCAAATGCAACGCTAAAGTCAATCCATTGTTCTGCATTTAAAGGTCTGGTGAGGTCTGTTATCTCAGGAAACAAACGACCACCATTGGTGTAAAATCTTACTGCTGTACTTTTACTTAACCCTTTATTTAAAGTGATGTGTGGATTTACATATCTATCATCATCTTGTTCAAACACTATGTGGTATAAATACAAAGCGAATCCCCCCTATAATAAAACTTTGTGCAAATTACCGCTAAACTAGTTATAAGTCTATCAACAAGACAATCCACCAATATCTTTTTAAGATATTTCGTATATTTTTCACAAGATAGCCCCCCGATGATGGGGGTATACCTTGACTATCGATGCGGTTGACCTTATAACCTAACCAGTGATCTACTCCTATCATTCATCTGTTTCGGTGTTTTCGTTCTTGCTGATTACCATCTTTCAATGGATTTTCAACAATTCCATTTGGCTCATTTTGATTTAATTAAAATGAAATTAAAAGCTTATATAACAAACCAAGCAGATTGCTTTATGATAACTTTTTTGTTACTCAGTTACTAAATTGCATGAAAGAAAGTATAAAACATTAGTTCCAAACTTCCTTCAATGTATCTCTAAATAATTCATCTAATAATTTTGTCGGATCCTTCGTTTCAATTTTAAGAGATTTGATATAATCCTCGATTCGCTTTATTTCATTTTCTATATAATCGTTAATTACTTTAAGACGAGGCTCAATATCTAACTCATCACCTTGCAGCTTTCGTTTCAAAAGATGGTTAACTTCATTTTTTAATTCACTGTCGGGAATGATATCTTCTAATAACTCATGAAAGCTAATTGGTGGTGTCTCATTATATTTTTCAATCCAATTACAAGCTAATATCGGTCGAAGTACATAAAAATACTTTTTAATTCTTACTTGTTCCCCCTGCAAATATTCACGGTAATTGTTTTTTGCCATATTTAGATAATGATGCAACATAGAATTGGGATAGAACACTTGTGATTCCAAAGATTTTATATTATCAACAAATGAATATTTTTGATAATAAAGGATGTCAGATCTTAACCATTCTAAAAGAGGCGGGTTATTTTTTCTAAAAAGCCTTAGCGCTTTAGTAATTTCCCAACCACTTATATCTAATAAATCATTAATCGGTTCGTCAATTACATCTCTTTTCCCCCCTATCCCTTGTGGATCAATCGAAAGATACCATTCTGGTCGATGAATATAAATAAATCGAACATCATAATCGCTATCTTTTGAGGGGAAACCCCAAGCTCTACTTCCGGATTCAATCGCATATAAAATTTTCACTTGAAATTTCTCTTCTATTTCTACCAATTTCTTTTGAATGATTTCATTCATTTGCATATCCCCTTATAAGCTCCGAGGAGCAATTTCCATTTTTTATTAATTCCAACTTAACGTTTTCGTATAGGGTTCGTCAATTAAATTAAAATAATTGTATAGATATGTTTGTATATTAACAATTCATCTAAGTACCCTATAATCCTCATCAATACTGCGTGCTTATTATCAATCGTCTCTTTACTTAAGAACATTAACTTTATGAGCAGGCTCCCATTCTATATGTTCGATATGCTCCTTGACTTTGGCGCTATAGCGATCGGCTGTAAGTTTCACTTTTGAAAAGTAACCTAAGATTTAACGATGCAATTCTTTTCCAAAAAGAAATATTATTCTTGGGTGAATTGCTGCTACTCTAGCTATTTATCGTTGATGCAATATAAGTGTCTAGTTAGAAGTCAGACATAAAGTAACCTGTATTCACCCCTAAATTTTTATTAGTTTTCCCCACTAAATATACCGGCTCACTGCCTTGTTTAATTCCACCCTTTCTTATATTTAAAATTTACTGCAAGTTAGATAAGATGTAATTAAAATACAATTCTAAAGATTAAAAAAGGAGAATTCTATGAATAAAGATTCTGCAACATTTTTCTTCAATAAAGATCAGGCTTATATCAGATTTCTTATTGGAGTAGACGATGAAGTATGGCCAATTGATAAGTTTACAAAAGAAATAGGCGTTACACCTACCGAAGCCTATAAAACAGGGGATGTTTATAAACGCGGAGCTAGAAGTCTTACTAGATACGCAACTGTCTGGAGTATAGATACTGGTGATGTTTTTTTACGTTACGAAGAGGAAGAAAGTAAAAAAATAATTGAATCTTTGATTGCTCCTCTAAAATCAAAGGTTGATCTAATCAACGAATATAGAGAGAAATATAACCTGGTTTGTATATTCTTCATTCATTACAAATTTTTTGATGCACAAACACCTGGAATGCGATTACATCCCAGTGTTATTTCGTTTGCAAATAATGTTGAAGCAATAATAGATGTTTATATAGATAATGAAAAATCATTAGATACTCAAAGTAATTTTTAAAATAGCTATTTACATAGCTGCGAAAGCCCGCTACCAATTAAGGGAACTAGGTTTGTACTTATTGATTAGCTATAGGTTTATCATGAAGCATTGTCGTTATTTTTTGATGTTTGAAACCGTACTCCTATATAAAGAAAATAAAAAATCATTATTTATCCAATAACGCTTTTCCACTAAAATACAATTTGTATGTAACTTTGTAAAGGGAGTAATGTAATATGGAATCACTAATCATAAACGACAGAGCTTATAAAATTAATTTCATTCCTTTTGAAGATAAATGTGGATTAAATGAAGATGGAACGTACGATAATATTTACAGAGGTAACCATATTGAACTTTATGGCGATAACGAAATATTACGGGCTAGGATATATGAAGATACAAAAAATCAAATTTCTTTTTTCTTTTGTCCTTATACCATTTTCGCAAATGATCTAGAAAATATGAAGAAATATTTTCAAGAGAAGCATGGGATAAGAGAATTTGAATATTTTGATCCCAAAAATGAGGAAGCTTCGTATGTGAGATTTTAGATATACTTGAGTAAATTTCATAAATATCTTTTTTCGAAAAAAGCCCGCTATCATAAAGTAACGGGCTTCATTTTTTATTCCATGCTGTTTAATGAGAATGTACAGATAAGCAAACGGTCATATACCAATACCGTAAATAATTTTCCCCGCTTCTTTTGTACACAAATTTAGTTTATCATCTGCTAGAAAAGGACCAACATCAACAAGTTTTAGAGATGTAAGTTTCCCCCCTCCTGTCTGCATCATCTGGAAATATAAAAACCATCGGATTGCCTGCAGTAGGAATTAAAGCAGTTATCTCAGGCCTCTGCAGTAAAGCAGGATCTTTGACTTTTAAATCCGATAAATTTACTCTTATTTTAGAAGGAGTGAATAACATGACAACTTATTTAAAACCATTTACATTTAATAACGGCGTCTCAATTCGTAATCGTGTTGTGATGGCGCCAATGACAACTTATTCAGCAAATGCTGATGATACAGTATCGGATGCGGAGATTACATATTACCGTGAGCGCTCATATGGCGTGGGTGCGGTGATTACAGCATGTGCTTACGTGATTCCTAATGGGAAAGGCTTCCCTGGTCAAATCTCGGCGCATAGCGATGAATATATTTCAAGCTTAAAACGTATTGCTGATGCGATTCACGACGGTGGCGCAAAAGCAATTTTACAAATTTATCATGGTGGACGCCAAGCAGTACGTGACCTTGTGCCAAATGGCGATGTCGTAAGCGCAAGTGAAACCGTTGCAGCAGATGGCGGTGTGGCTCGTGCATTAACGGTTGAAGAAATTGAAGAAATCGTCGTAGCCTTTGGTGAAACAACACGTCGTGCAATTGAAGCAGGATTCGACGGTGTGGAAATTCACGGTGCCAATACGTATTTATTACAACAATTCTTCTCAGGCTTTACAAATAAACGTACAGACCGTTACGGCGGCTCTGTTGAAAAACGTATGACATTCTTATTAGAAATTATCGATCATGTAAACCGTGCAAAAGCGCAATATGCTGATGACCAATTTATCGTTGGTTATCGTTTTAGCCCGGAAGAGCCTGAAGAAGATGGTATCACTCTAGATGAAACGGTTCAACTTGTAGATCGTTTAGCAGATGAAAAGCTTGATTATTTACACATGTCGTTAGGTGATTTCCGTTCAGAAGCGCGTCGTTATAGCGGTGAAAAAGAAAACCGAATTACAATTTTAAAACGTGTGATTGACGGTCGTGTACCGTTTATCGGTGTTGGTTCAATTTATTCACCAGAAGATGCGAAAGAAGCAATGGAAGCAGGTGCCGATTTAATTGCACTTGGCCGTGAACTATTAATTGAACCGCATTGGGTAGAAAAAGTAGCGGCTGGTGAACCGGTTATTACTGAAATGGATATGGATCGTGATAATAACATTCCAGAGTCGCTAATGAACATGATGAAACGCAATGTTGGTTGGGTGCCAGGCGTAAAATAATTGTAAAAAAGCACCGCTATGACGAACCGACCGAAAGGAATGTAAGAAAAGCTTCATCAATGAAACAGGTGGAACAGGTATCATTTATTGATCCCGTTCTATCTGTTTTTTGTAGCTTTAGAATAAAGTTTGATTAAAAACAACCCACAGACCCATATTTAAAGTTAAATTAAAAGAACCTGTTTTGAAAAAAGTTTTTTCAAAACGGGTTAATTCTTTGTGAAACACTGTGTAATTTTTATAAAATAGTTTGATCATTCCCTACTGTTGGTTTTCAACAATCGCGTCCGATTTTGGAAGATCATTTTTAAAGTAAAGCACCCGCTCGTTAAATAAGGGCAAATAATAAACCAAATTCAATTCTTTTGCGGAATATATTCTCCTGTTGTTACATTAAAGCCAACTGCTTTCATTTCTGTCTGAACCCTATTCCAACCTATTATTAACATTACGGGGGTATTTGTCCTCGTGTCTTTTCTCAGCATAAAATTATAACCTTTTGCCCAATCTTTACCTGGATAAATACTGCCCATTTCTAATCCTTTTTTTAGTAATTCAGGTGAATCGTATTTAATATCATCCAATACTACAAACTCCTTTTTTGGATAGGGAGAAGCACCTTCTGTTGTCAAATCATTTAAACCATCAATTTCCCCATCATGGATGGTTACTAAAAAATGCTTATTAGTGTTTGGCACTCCAAATGAAATATTCCAATTTTTCCTTTTACCGTTTGCGCCAATTCCCTTCTTAGGCTTATCTAAATCTATATTGATTGCATCTAATAATTGAGCATTTTTATTCCATTTCAATGCCGATGGATATGCTAATTCGATAGCTTGTTTTATTGATAATTCATGATGTTCACTGACTTCTAATGTTTTTTCAGTTGATTGTAATGAACGAGCGGTTACTTTCTCGATAGTACCTATTGAAATTAATAATATTAAGACAATAAAAACTACTTTTTTCATTTTCTTAACCCTCTTTTTAGAGGTATTCTTTCCAAACCTTGTTCAATTATCCTGTTTCTTTAGTTTAAGTACAACCCATCACTATCTCGATTGCATTATGGATAAATATTCGATTACTTTACTCCACAATACGGCTCTGTAGCTGAAAAAGGTACAAACCTACTTAAGAATTGCGTTGAACTATGGGACTCTATATCAAAATCCACATCCTGAATAAATTCGATAACCTCCCCATTTGTACTGTGGACAAGAGCATTTCTGATAAGAAGAGGAGGTTCTCCGAGAGTGAGATTGTCTGCTTCCACGTAAGGTTTTGCCCCATGGGTAAGTGCTGTTTGAAACGCTTTGTCGACCTCTTCTACATAAAATGCTAGGTGAAGCAAAGCTCCGTAAGTAACTTCCACTTCCGACTGCGCTTTCTTCCCTTGTGCTGGGATGACAGCATCGTCATCAAAAACCTCGAGACATGTTCGGCCGTCGGGAGAGATCAGCATCGAAGCTTCCTTGATTTGAAACGCAGGAAGGCTCCAATGATGTCCTCGTTTAAACCCTAACGCTTCAATGTAAAACCGGATTGTGGCCGGATAATCTTTTGCCTGAATTGCAATATGAGCAAGACCTTTTATATTCATATATTATTTCCCCTTTCTAATGAATTTAGTATAGAATAGTATTGCGAGGAAATACATATAACAAATAAGGAAGTTACCACGTTAAACTTTCAAAAAATAATGAGATTTTATTAATTTCATTTATTTTTGAAAACACATCAGGAGGAATTATATATGGAACATTGGATGGATGAAACTGATTACCACATTATGCGTCTTCTTCAGCAGAATGCACGTATCTCCATTTCACAAATAAGTAAAGAAGTATCCATGTCTCAGCCCTCGGTAAGGGAACGAATAAAAAAGCTTGAGGAGAAAGACATCATCTCGGGTTATACGACAAATTATCGTCATCAAGCGCTTGGCCGAGGGACCACGGCATTCTTTTTTATTAAAACAGAGCAATGTCAAGCACTGGTGGATTTTTGCGAACAAACTCCCGTTGTAACCGATATGTTTCGAATTAGTGGCGAATACAATTACATGATTAAGATTCAGACTGCTTCCATAGAGGATATTGGCCAATTTCAAGATTCTATCATACAATTCGGACCATCCAAGTCCCTGATCAGCTTGAAAAACCTGATTGAGAATCGAATCCTACTGCAAGCACCATTTTTAAAATAAGGCGAATATTACATAATTACATTGAGCCATATGGGTGCGATGAGTTAGTACAATAATATCCCTTAGCAAATCTGCCTTATTAGTTGAAAAAAGCATCCAAAGCGGTGTTTGGGTGCTTTTTTGAAACACTTCTCCACTAGTTTGAAGTTTGATTCCTTATTAACTCATCAAAATACTTATCTGGATCAGAAACATTGTTATCAACAAAAAGCTTAGCCTGATGCTTGAACATATCAATATAATCATCTTTGCTCATCGCTAATCCGCCTAATTCATCAACGTTACCTTGAATGCTTACAGTATCATTTTTCACATCAACAATTACCGTCATATATGTGTTCTCTTGATAAACAACAACACACGTTACTTGTTTTTTAACTAAATCGATAAGAGGATATTTATGACGTACTCCCGTTGTTTTAAAAATCGTATGCCCAACATTAGACTTAGTTATATCATTACTCATTTTCACACCTCATTCAAAATTTCTTAAAAATATATTTAGCTTTTTTGCTTTAATAACCTGCTGCGTTAATTAAAGTATAACTTTCCTAAAACTTCATTTAGTAATATTTCATAAAAGTTTGATATTCAACAATCTGGCCCGTTTGCGGAACAAGAAAATATCTTATCTATCTACACTGGAATTTGATCAAACTTTTTTATAGACAATCAGACTTTATTATAAATTATCGAACTTTATTTCAAAGCCATTTTTTTATTTTTCATTACATTCTTATAGATAGGATAAATATTATAAGTCCCGCTGCTTTCTATCTTATTTCAGAAAACTATACTCCCTCGAAAATAGTTGATTAGCCCAAATTCGGGTAAGAAATATAAAAGAGTTATGGCACAGGGGGAGCAATGGCCGAAATCATTTTTACCATACTCGCAAGGAACTTTCCCCTTTGTTGTCAAATCCAATCGGTAGAAGGAGTGTTTTAGTTGAGTAAAAAGAGAGAAATCAAAAAATTAAAAGATTATGCATGTGCAGATCTTTGTTTAATTGAAAAGGAATTTCAACAAATTGTTAAAAATACTTCGAATAAATCAGGTACCTTCAAATGGATGGCGCTATTAAGCGATTATGAATTGGAAGAATTCTATGGACGGCACAAAGATAGGAAATATGCAGCACTCACGGTTGAGTTGTATGCATTAATTGAACAGCTGTTAAAAGACATCTATAAAGTGATTTGTAAGAGTAAATATAGAAATACATCCGATGTTAATGTAATTCTTGATTTAGAGAAAAAAATGGGTGATTATTTAACTTTTAAGAACAATACTAAAGTATTGGCGGATCTCAGAAGTTTTATTGTTCATGAAGAATTTTCTTTAAAGGCTGCTAGAAAAAGCGAAAGAATAAATATTAAAAAGAAAAATAGAATATTATTCAAACAATTGATGAAAGATGTTGAGCTGTATATAGAAAATATAGCGCTGAAATAATGTCGAGCACACTCTGATTTGAAGCTGTTTTTTGCCTCGGATTCTAATTAATATACCCGGCTGCTATCATGAGTTGCTGGGTACTTTTTATTTAATACCTCTTTTTAAACTTATAAGTATTTGAGTGCAACCGAGTTCAGCATCGGTAATAGGCAACTTATTCGATAGTATTATGTAATCATTTCAACAATGCCCTACTGTATCCCAACCGAAAATTTGATGAACCTCTACTTAAGCACATCTCTTAAAAGAACTACATGAGCGTGATTCTACGAAAACTGCTTCAATTTTTCAGGATCTACTAAACTTATAACGGGTAAATCCTTGTGTAAAGTTTGTGTATAAAAGCACCTTTTTCTTTCTTTTTCTCCGTAAATAAAAAAACACTCCAATTCCTTAATAATAAAGGATTTGAAGTGCTTTTCAGTTGGTTCAAACTTATTCTATCTGAACCTTGATACGTCCCAGGAGGGATTCGAACCCCCGACCGACGGCTTAGCTTACCACTATAGTTTTCACTACCTGCATTTGCAGTTTGCTGGTCTGGACTATAACTTCACCATTTCAGGTGCGACACGTTTAGTCTCTACGGAACCTCACGATAATCACTAGCATATTTAATATTAGCTATTTGATTATTCTTTGGTGTCTCTACCCTCAAGCTTAATGATTTATTAGACATTTTAGGGTCGAAATAATATCATATAACCCTTTGTGTATAAATCGACTTGAGCCTTCAAGACTCCTAAATCTCCCTTAGTTTTTGTGTGATGATCCATAAGATTCACTACTTTCGGAAAATCGTAAGTTTCCTCGGTATTACCATCAGCATAATCTGTTAAGGCTTCACCGATACGGTGTCGTCCACTTTATAGGTTCTCTTTCCCTATAAAGGCTCCTATTAACTTAAAGGCCGTTGCTCTATCCAGCTGAGCTACTGAGACAGGATGTTTTTCCATCAATATGATAGGAAAGACAATTATTATTATATGCGGAAAGTAAGCGAAAGTCAACATGCTTTTAAATAAAAATGCAGACAACTTAATAATTCATCTACTTTTTACTTTTTTACACTGCTATAACTCCATCTTACTCATCCTGCTTAGCACGCCAAAAATGCCTCCTCCCGCCGTACAGTACACCATTTTATTCAGTCGCATTTAGGACAAAAATCAATTGATCGCAGAAAAAAAAACTTTTGCGGGTAAGTATTTATTGCGCGAAAAAAACACAATCACTTTAAAAATATCCAAATCTCTATTCACCGATTTCAACATACAACTTAAATAAAAATAAGCGACATTACGAATAAAAGATTTCTATTTGTCACTTATCCCAGGTTAAGTCGTATATGAATTTCTCCATTTGGTGTTACAAGGGGGCAAAATCGAAAGGAAGGCAAAAGGACCCCTGCCTGTTTTCTACGGAGACAGCTGCAAAAACTAACGGCAATACATCGTTGTTTTTAGCCTAGCGGGCGATGTGAAACGTAGATATTTTCTTTTTAGAAATATGTTATTTCCCTAAAAAATAATTAAAGCTACCGAACACGATATAACGTAAGTTTTAGCGCGTTATATATTATGCATAAAGCAATCAGCCTTATTCCATATCCGCAGGAATAAGGCTGATTTATTAGCGTTCAAAACGCATTGTTTTCAGTAGCTCATGATCATCGGTATAGCAGTTTACCACATAGCTGGCTTCTTCGATTTCGACAACAACAAATGTCTTTTCTTCGCGGCCGCGGGGTTTCAGCAGGCTTCCGGGATTGATAAAGAGCGTGTTATTGATCTTTTCGGCTCCAAGTATATGAGAGTGGCCGAAGCAGCAAATATCGGCTCCAAGCTCTTTTGCCCGGTATGTGAGGGATAGGATCGACGATTTTACGTTAAATAGGTGGCCATGTGTGACAAATATCGTTGTTCTGTCTATCTGGAATACTTTTTCCTCCGGGAAGTCTGTTCCGTGGTCACAGTTGCCCCGTACGCGCTCGATTCCTTCCAGCGCCTCATGGTCATACGGCAACTCGCTATCCCCGCAATGGATGACTGCCTCTGCTTCAGGATAATAGCTGCATACCCTGCTAATCACTTCTGCATCTCCGTGCGTATCACTCATGATCAATAGTTTCATTACCGTATGCCCCCTTATTAATGTAGTAGCGTTGGCAGCAGGTCTGCCAGCTTGCGGATTGCATTACCGCGGTGGGAAATAGCCCCTTTTTCCTCCGGTGACAGCTCTGCCATCGCACGGTTCAACTCTGGTACAAAGAAAATTGGATCATAGCCAAAGCCGTTTGTACCGCGCTTTTCTTCTAAAATAACACCTTCACATGAACCGAATACAGTTGTCGTTTCGAGCTCTGGTCCAGCAATGGCAAGAGCACACATAAAGCGCGCTGTACGCTCTTCCTCCGGCACGCCTTTTAAGTTTTCAAGCACCTTGACGATGTTAGCTTCATCATCATGGTCGCCTGCATATCGCGCAGAATAAACCCCTGGCGCACCGTCTAACGCGTCTACCGCCAACCCTGAATCATCTGCAATAACAATCGTGCCAAGCGCCTTAGAAAGCGTCTCAGCCTTCAATACAGCGTTTTCTTCGAAGGTTGTACCTGTTTCCTCGATTTCCATATCAGGTGCCACATCAAACATCGTCACGACCTCATAGCCCAGTGGCGTGAACAGTGCTTCGAAGTCCTTTGCTTTTCCTCTGTTCTTCGTTGCGATCACTACTTGTTTCATGTTATGCTTCCTCCCTTGATCCGACTAGGGCTGCTAGCTCACCTAATGCTTCTTTCTGAATATCGATCAATTGAGCGATGCCGGCTTCTCCAAGTCCCAAAAGCTCATTTAGTTCCTCGCGGGAAAATGTTGCTTCTTCGCCCGTTCCCTGCAGCTCGACAAAGCGACCTTCGCCTGTCATAACAATATTCATATCGACCGCTGCATCGACATCCTCTACATAGTTTAGATCCAGCACAGGTCCCGTTCCTTCTACAATCCCTACACTTGTCGCAGCCAGGTAATCAACAACTGGGAATTTAGCAAATGGCTTTTCAGTGCCAAGCTTAGCAATAGCTTGTGTCATGGCAACAAATGCTCCTGTAATAGAAGCAGTACGTGTACCGCCGTCCGCTTGAATAACGTCACAGTCAATCCATACTGTTTTTTCACCTAATGCTTCTAGGTCAACAACTGCGCGTAAAGCCCGGCCGATCAGACGCTGGATTTCCATCGTGCGCCCGTTTACTTTGCCGCGTGAAGATTCACGTTGTGTACGCTGTGCAGTCGCTCTCGGGAGCATTGCATATTCTGCCGTAATCCAACCTTTGCCTTGTCCACGCAGGAAGCTCGGTACTCTCTCTTCGACAGTTGCTGTACAGATAACTTTTGTGTTTCCTACAGTGATCAGTACAGAACCTTCCGGATGCATTAAATAATTATTTTCAATATGAACTGGGCGTAACTCGCCTGCAGCTCGGTTATCATGTCTTGTCATGGTAGACCTCCTCGTAATTCTGCCCCTTATCTTAACATAATTTTCAGGGTCGAAAAAGGTGAAACAACCAGATTATCATCGAAATAACATAACTTCCGTAAAAACATCTCGCCCTTTGCAGTACGATTATAAAAAGCCCGACTGCGTCTGCAGCCGGGCTTATCATTAAAATTTTATACGATGGATATCCAGATGCTCCTGTTCCAGCCAGCGCTCGGCAATAGAACGGAAAATCGGTACCGACCCCGAAGCAAAAAACTTATGCTCGGGTGGTGACGTATCTTTCCGCAGCTGATTGTTAAACGCCAGGATGGCTTCCGCATCGCGGGCTGTTTCCTCTGCTGATGACAGAACATGTACCCCTTTCCCTACAGCGGCTTCAATCTGCTTCTGCAGGATCGGGTAATGCGTACAGCCCAAAATAACCGTATCGAAACGCTCCTCCTCTAATGGCTTAAGTCCATTGGCCACTAAGTCATAAGAGAATTGCCCTTCATACTCACCGCTTTCTACAAGCGGCACGAATGTAGGGCATGCAAGCGGTATTACTTTTGCTTTTGTGCTCAATGAATAGATTGCCTGTTCATAGGCGGCACTTTTGACCGTGCCTTCTGTTGCAAGAACAACAATTTCATTGCGCTTTGTTTTTTTAATTGCCGCCCGTGCTCCTGCATTAATCACACCGAGCACCGGGAACGGCATATGTTTCTGCAGGCTCTCCAGTGCTACAGCTGTCGCTGTGTTGCACGCAATAACCAGCATTTTGACATTCATTTTCTCCAGCGCCTTTGCCATCTGCCACGTAAAAGTACGTACTTCCTGCTTTGTGCGGGGACCGTATGGGCAACGCGCTGTATCACCAATATAATAAATTGTTTCATTCGGCAAAAGCTCCATAATCGCTTTTGCTACTGTTAAGCCACCAACACCTGAATCGATAACACCAATCGGGGCATTCACATTTACCGCCTCAATCCTATTTCATTAATAAATGTAATTTTTGTAGTAGTTGTAGTAGGTTATGCGCTTCATCTGTGTCAAAACTTCCGAGTAGATCCCGAAGGTAATCTTGACGTTTTTCAATTACTTCTTGAATGATACGCTCACCTTCTTTTAGTAAGTGAATGCGAACGACACGACGATCCTGCTCATCACGAACACGCTGCACCAGCTCATTCTTTTCCATACGATCAACGAGATCCGTTGTCGTACTGAATGCGAGGTACATCTTGTTCGATAAATCCCCGATTGTCATATCTCCAGACTCATGTAACCACTGCAAAGCCACAAATTGCGGAGGTGTAATCGTATAATTACTTAAAATTTCACGACCTTTTTGTTTAATTAAGTGTGAAATGTAACGTAGCTCTTTTTCTAATGATGCTACAGATTCAACGCTGTGTTTACTGTTGTCCTTCATCTAACCCATTCACTCCCCAAAATATTCATATGTCTATTTTGAAGTGTTTTTGGGCAAATAGCAAGCCTACATTCAGTTTAGAGACAATTCTTGCAGTCGTAATAATTCTACAAGTGCTTGCGTTCGACTCGAGACACCCAGCTTTTGGATTGTATTGGAAATATGATTCCGCACTGTCTTCTCGCTAATTTGTAGCTTTTCAGAAATTTCCTTTGTTGAATAATCTTCAATCAGCAGTTGGAATATTTCGCGCTCTCGCTTAGTTAGAAGAAAGCCTGACTGCTGGCTACTCATTTAGCAACAACCTCCCATCCTCTTCCTTGTACAGTATGTCAAAGTTGGCGTGAGGTGAGGGCATTTTCACTATTTCCCATGCAATAATTCTTTCTCTTCATCCGTAAAAGGGACGGGTCTGCCATTTTTCCCATTTATTTGAACAATTGTTCCCCTCGCGGTAAAAACAATTTCATCTTTTTCGTTTTTTCCCATGTAATGAATATCTACAGAACTACTGCCTACTTGAGCGATTTTCACATACACTTTTATTTTTTCATCGAAAAACATTTGACGTACATAGTCACATTGCAGATCGGCTACTACTGGAATGTTTCCTTCCTTGCTCATTAGCCCGATTGATTTCAAATATTCAATACGTGCATGCTCTAAATATGTAAACACAACCGTGTTATTGACGTGTCCAAACATATCCGTCTCCGAAAATCGGACCTGCACCTCAACGGAAAATGAAAATTCGCTTGCCCATATTTGCGGCTCTTCAATGTATTTTGCCTTCATTATAAATCCTCCCTTGTTAACTACATTTCATTCCATCCCTAAGAATGAATACTCATTCATTATAGCATGGAATTATTATAGAAGGATACTTTATATTCCAGCAAGAAGTACACTACCCTGCAAGATGCTACTATTATATACGAAGCAGACAATTCCGGCGGGGCTCTCCCCCATTAGGAAATCAAAAAAGCCTAGAGGAAATACATCCTCTAGGCTTTTCATTTTTTTATTAGTCAACCATATGGTCAGAACCGAAGAAGTTCTTGAACATTTGAACTGTTGTAGCACGGTTTAACGCTGCGATTGATGTTGTCAAAGGAATACCTTTTGGACAAGCAGCAACACAGTTTTGTGAGTTACCACAGTTTGCAACACCGCCGTCGCCCATAATTGCAGCTAGACGCTCGTCTTTGTTCATTGCACCAGTTGGGTGTGTATTGAACAGACGTACTTGTGATAATGGAGCTGGTCCAATGAATGAAGCACCTTCAGAAACGTTTGGACATGCTTCCATACATACACCACAAGTCATACATTTAGACAATTCATAAGCCCATTGACGTTTGCGCTCAGGCATACGTGGACCTTCACCTAAATCGTACGTACCATCGATTGGTACCCAAGCTTTTACTTTCTTAAGTGCGTTAAACATACGGCTGCGGTCAACCTGTAAGTCACGTACTACCGGGAAAGTAGCCATAGGTTCTAAACGGATTGGCTGAGTTAATTTATCTACTAATGCAGAACAAGATTGTTGCGGGCGTCCGTTGATTACCATCGAACATGCACCACAAACCTCTTCAAGACAGTTCATGTCCCAAGTTACAGGGTTTGTCTTTTTACCGTCTGCAGTAACGGGATTTCTTTGGATCTCCATTAAAATTGAGATTACGTTCATACCGTGACGGTAAGGCACTCGGAATTTCTCCCAACGGCTTTGACCGTTTTCAGTATCTTGACGAAGGATCTCAACATCTACCATTCTACCAGTGTTAGCTGTTGCTTCCATGTTTAAGTCTCCTCCTCTTATGCTGAGTAGTCACGTTTACGTGGTGGAATCAACGAAACGTCTACCTCTTGATAAGAAATAATTGGCTCACCTGTAGCAGGATCAAATTTCGCCATAGTTGTTTTTAAGAAGTTCTCGTCATCACGATCTGGGAACTCAGGTTTGTAGTGTGCACCACGAGATTCGTTACGCAGCAAAGCACCTTTTGTCATAACTTTTGCAAGGTATAACATATTCTTTAACTGACGTGTAAAGTGAGCACCTTGGTTAGACCAACGCTGTGTATCATTAATATTGATTTTTTCCCAGCGTTGTTGTAATTCTGTAAGCTTTTCGTAAGTTTTTTCAAGACGGTCGTTATGACGTACTACTGTCATGTTGTCAGTCATCCACTCACCAAGCTCTTTGTGTAATAAGTATGCGTTTTCAGTGCCGTCCATTTTCAGGATTGCTTCCCACTTCTCAGTTTCTTCTTTTACGCGAGCTTCAAAGATTGTTTCTGGAAGATCTTCCGCATGCTTTTTAAGTCCTTTGATATATTTAACAGCGTTTGGTCCTGCAACCATACCACCGTAAATTGCTGAAAGTAGAGAGTTAGCGCCAAGGCGGTTTGCACCGTGTTGTGAGAAATCACATTCACCAGCAGCAAATAAGCCTGGGATTTCTGTCATTTGATCATAGTCAACCCATAATCCACCCATTGAATAGTGAACTGCCGGGAAGATTTTCATTGGTAATTTACGTGGGTCATCCCCTACGAATTTTTCGTAGATTTCAATGATACCACCAAGTTTGATATCTAGTTCATGTGGATCTTTGTGAGAAAGATCTAGATAAACCATGTTCTCACCATTGATACCTAATTTTTGGTTAACACATACGTCGAAGATTTCACGAGTTGCGATATCACGAGGTACTAGGTTACCGTAAGCAGGGTATTTTTCTTCTAGGAAGTACCAAGGCTTACCGTCTTTATATGTCCAGATACGACCACCTTCACCACGAGCAGATTCTGACATTAGACGGTTTTTATCGTCCCCAGGAATCGCTGTTGGGTGAATTTGGATCATTTCACCGTTCGCATATGATGCACCTTGTTGATATACAATTGATGCTGCTGAACCAGTGTTGATTACTGAGTTCGTTGTTTTACCGAAGATGATACCAGGTCCACCTGTTGCCATAATAACCGCATCAGCACGGAATGCACGGATTTCTTCAGTTTTTAAATCTTGTGCTACGATACCGCGGCAAACGCCTTCGTCATCAAGCACAGCACCAAGGAATTCCCAGTGTTCAAATTTTGTTACTAGACCAGCTACTTCGTGTGAACGAACTTGCTCATCTAGTGCGTATAAAAGCTGTTGACCAGTCGTTGCACCAGAGAATGCTGTACGGTGCATTAATGTACCACCGAAACGACGGAAGTCAAGTAAACCTTCTGGTGTACGGTTGAACATTACACCCATACGGTCCATTAAGTGAATGATACCAGGTGCTGCGTCACACATACCTTTTACTGGTGGTTGGTTCGCTAAGAAGTCCCCACCATATACTGTATCGTCAAAGTGAATCCACGGAGAATCCCCTTCACCTTTTGTATTTACTGCACCATTAATTCCGCCCTGCGCACATACAGAGTGTGAGCGCTTTACGGGAACCAATGAGAATAATTCAACTTCAGTGCCAACTTCGGCTGCTTTAATCGTTGCCATTAAGCCTGCAAGGCCGCCACCGACAACAATCACTTTGCTCTTTGCCATGATTGATTCTCACTCCTCTTACATTGCTTTAAAAGTCATGTGCTGTGTAGCATATCTATATTGTAAGCTACTAGATTAAATTATACGAATGAAACGATTGCTACTACCCCAATGATAGATAGGATAATGAAGAATGCCATTGTGATAAATGTCGCCACACGTTGTGATGATGGAGACTGAGTGATCCCCCAGCTCACTAGGAACGACCATAAACCGTTCGCCAAGTGGAATGTAGCAGATAAAATACCAACAATGTAGAAAACTAGCATCCATGGATTATCTACGATTTCAGCTATCATGTTGAAGTCAACATCAGTTCCAAATGCTTTTTGGACACGAGTTTGGAAAATATGCCAAGCAACGAAGATTACTAGGAAGATACCAGTAAAGCGTTGTAGAGCAAACATCCAGTTACGGAATGTGCTGAAGCGTTTAACATTATGTCTTGCTGTGAATGCGATATAAATTCCGTAAAACGCATGGAACATTAATGGAATATAAATGATAACCCATTCCATTAGTAACAATAGTGCATGAGGAATTAAATCCATGTTTCCTGTAGCATTATTGTAAGTTTCTTCACCACCTACAGCAGTGAAGTTCAGTGATAAGTGGAACACCAAGAACAGACCTACCGGAATCACACCAAGTAGAGAATGTAAGCGGCGCCATAAAAACTCACGATCTTTCGACAAGATTGTTACCCCCCTTAGTACTTGAAATATACTAGTCAATTGTCATTACTTTGTAATTTTCACGCATTGACTGGATACTTCATCATGGTACAATATTATAACATGTCCATTGTACTCTCAGTTAGTACAAGCGTCAAGGCACTCAGGAGTATTTCGTCCACACTAAAAAAGATGAATTTTGCTGTTTAAAACCCGTTTTATCTCTGATAGTTTGGTTTACTTAATAATGAGTCTAAAAAATACAAAAAAAATGAGGGGAGTTTTTTATAGATGACTGATCAAAATGTGAAAACGATTCCAATATTCGGTTACGAATTAGTGCGTGACCATATACTGCGTTCTGTCCTCGGCAAGCATGAAGAAGAGGTACTTTACTGGGCAGGAAAAGAACTAGCAAGAAAATTCCCCTTATTCACGCTTGATGAAGCACCATTATTTTTTGAGCAAGCCGGATGGGGTGCTTTATCCATCGAAAAGGAAGAAAAAGATGAAATCGTATACATACTAAGCGGTGAGGCTGATACGTTGAAGGTCGAGGAGCGCTGCTTCCGGCTCGAAGCTGGTTTTCTTGCAGAACAGATCCAGAAGATTAATGGCTTCCTAACAGAGTGCTACGAAGAAAAAAGCAGTAAGCAAGGTATCGTAAAATTTAATGTGAAATGGGACTTAAAGGAGCCGATCCGTTAATTATATAAAAAGATATAGAGCGTCTTGAAACAGCTATTCTACTAAAGAACGCTCTATTTTCTATATTATTGTAGATACTACAAAAATAACGGTTTTTATAGTATTCCCGCTCCACCGCACATTTCCTCTGCCAACTACCGATTTACGATTACGTAGTTTGAAATTCACTATGCAGTGCATTAGCTGCCCGCATCATCTCATCTTGTGCGACAACTACCGACATTTTAAGCTCTGAGGTGCTTACCATTTTAATCTGAATCCCTTCCTTTGATAACCGGGTAAACAGCCGGGCCGTTACTTCCGGCGTAATATCCATATCCGCTCCTTCGATCGAAACTTTTGCCAGCCCCACTTCAAAATCAGCAAAACTAAAGCCAAGCGACATTTTTCCTGTCTCCAGTACATGAAGGGCCTTCGCAAACTCTTCCTTTGCGATTGAAAAGGAGATTGTCGGTTTTAAATCATTCAATAAAACATGTACAACCATATCGAGATTAATTCCGTTTTCGGCCAATACGGTAATCATCTCAGCTACTGCTGATTCTTCATATGCTTCGTAGCCAATCGTCAGGCGAATAATATCCGCCTCATAGGCTACGCTTCGTACAATCATGCTTTTTTCCAATTTTACTTCCTCCTTAAAATGCCACCCTCTGTGCTTTTATTTCAGCGAACAATGGCTGGTACTTTTTAGTTTGCTGTATATTCTATTTCCAGAAGCAGAATATGGGCCCTTACTGTTACTTGGCTATCGTCCTTTACATACACGGAAGTCTGCCATCTACGGGCTTACGATACTTATCACATGCTTACATATAAAAAGCGGCCCTCCACATAAGTAGAGAGCCGCCTCAATAAACGTCAGTTGTTCGTTGAGATAGCTCTCCAGAAATAGGCCATACTAAGGCGTTTCTGACAGTCCAGCATTTCTTAAATGCAAAACCAGCAAATAATTGGAACAACAATTATCCACTTCGGCAGTTTTCCCTTTCACACCTGTTCCTTGGAGTTGCTCCTCCTCACAAGTGGTACTATTGAAGCCTGCACCTCTATCTTTGTTCGCTATGAAATTATGATGTAAGCGTAGCATACGCTTATTCGTTTTTCAATTCATTTTTTCGGAAATGTTGATGGATGTTATATGCCTGTTTTTGCGGGATTCCTGCTTCCAGGAGCTGATCGATACTTGCCTCCCGCACCTTTTTTACAGATCCGAAATGCTTTAACAGCTGCTGCTTCCGTTTTGGTCCTACACCTTCAATTTGGTCAAGCACTGACTGGATCGCATTCGTTTGGTGCTGCTGGCGTAGAAATGTAATCGCAAACCGGTGCACCTCATCCTGAATTCGCTGCAGCAGGTAAAACCCATCACTCGTCCGTTTCATTTCCACCGGGATCGGCGGTTCACCGAACAGCAGCTGAGAAGTATTGTGCTTTTCATCCTTTGCCAATCCGGCAATCGGGATGACGAGCCCCAGCTCATTTTGCAGTACACTTCTTGCTACTTCCATCTGTCCTTTCCCGCCATCAATAATGATTAAGTCAGGAAGCGGAAGATTATCCTTTAATACCCTTGTATAACGTCTGCGGATGACTTCCTCCATTGCCCCGTAATCATCATGCTTGGCTGCTTCACGTGTTTTATATTTCCGGTATTCTTTTTTTGCCGGCTTTCCATCAATGAACACGACCATTGCCGAAACTGGGTCAGCTCCGTGCATATGGCTGTTATCAAACGCTTCAATTCTAAATGGCGTGGAAATATTCAACGCATCACCGAGCGCCTCGCATGCCCCGATTGTCCGCTCTTCCTGCCGCTCAATAAGCTGGAATTTTTCGTGGATCGCAATCTGGGCATTTTTTGTTGCCATTTCTACCAGTTCCCGTTTTTGGCCCCGCTTTGGAATAATCACTTTTACGTCAAGCAGCTTTTCAAGCAATGCTTCATCAATATTATTCGGGATAAAAATTTCCTTCGGCTTCAAATGCTGCGGAGATGAGTAAAAGCGGCCAACATACGTTAGGAACTCCTCCTCAGGGTCCCGGTAAATCGGAAAGATGGAAACGTCACGTTCAATTAGCTTCCCTTGGCGCACAAAAAATACTTGGACACACATCCAGCCTTTCTCCACCGCATAGCCAAATACATCACGGTTTGATAAATCTCCAGTGACGATTTTTTGCTTTTGCATGACCGTTTCGATATGCGCTATCTGGTCACGAAGCTCTTTCGCACGCTCAAATTCCAGCTTTTCAGCAGCTTCCAGCATTTTTGCCTCAAGCTCCTTCTTCATGTCTTCATAGCCGCCGCTTAGAAACTTGGCAATTTCTTCAATCATATCGTCATAGACCTGCTTATCGATATCCTTTACACATGGTGCCAGGCACTGACCCATATGGTAATACAGGCACACCTGATTTGGCAGATGCGTACATTTCCGAAGCGGATAAATGCGATCCAGCATCTTTCTCGTTTCATTTGCTGCAAATGCATTTGGATAAGGGCCGAAATAACGCGCCTTGTCCTTTTTGATTTTTCTTGTCGTAATAATGCGGGGATACTTTTCATTTGTTATTTTAATGTACGGGTATGTTTTATCGTCCGTCAGCAGGACGTTGTATTTCGGGTCATGGAGCTTAATGAGGTTCAGCTCCAGAATAAGCGCTTCTAAATCACTGGATGTAATAATATATTCAAAATCCTCGATTTCACTGACAAGCCTTGCTGTTTTTCCGTTATGACTTCCCGTAAAATAGGAGCGCACACGGTTTTTCAGGATTTTTGCCTTACCAACATAAATGATGGTGCCTTGGCGGTCCTTCATCAAATAACAGCCCGGCTCATCCGGCAGGATTGCTAATTTATTTTTGATCGTCTCATTCATCTTATCACCTGAACTTTTTGTTATAGGTGTATTATAAAACAATTAAAATAACCGAGCACGTGTTTGCACTCGGCTTTGCGGCTATTATAAAAAAGGTGTAAACAAATACTGCTGTTTACACCTTACAAAACAATTATTTATTGTCGTTAATGAAGTCGATTAAAGCTTCTTTTGGCATGAAGCCGGCAGTTTTCGCTTTTAACTCGCCATCTACGAATAAAAGTAATGATGGAATCGACATAATGCCGTATTGACCAGCAGTACCTTGGTTGTTATCAACGTCTACTTTCACGATTTTTAATTCGTTGCCGATTTCTGAATCCAGCTCTTCAAGTACTGGAGCGATCATTTTACATGGTCCGCACCAAGCAGCCCAGAAGTCTACTAATACTACGCCGTTTGCGATTTCTTGTTGGAAATTTGAATCTGTACCTTGTACAATTGCCATTATAAATAGCCTCCTTTATATAACATCTTTTTGTAGTATAGCATGTTCATTTTACAAATAGGAACCATTCTGCCTGTGTTTGCGCTTTTTTGCAAAACACCAGCTCCCGCAGGAGAACCACATCCATCTCCCTATGTAATTTTAGACTTCCCTCTATCGCCTTTTTAAAACGTCCATTACTTCCCGGATGTCCTTTTCTAAAGCAGGCAAGACGCTTGAAGCGCCCTCCAGCAGGCTTGATGAACGAACATCGCTTTCCCTCCGTATATTCAACAGCAAAAAGAAGCCGTTCGATTAATTATCGAACCGCCCCTTTTAGTAACTATAGCTTCCAGCCTAGCCAAGACGCTGTCTAGTTATCAGCCGCCTGCTCACGCAGTTTTATAGATAGATATTTTCGTGCATCAGCCGTCAGCAGCTGCACATTTTCCCTTTCCTCATCCTTTTTCAATTCAACGAACATGCCGCTCAGATTTTCATATACATGTGCAATGTCATAACCTTGGCTGAGCAGCGAATCAATATTCTTCATTTCCAAGACAGCTTCTTCATACGCCGACATACGATTGCCTCCCTTCTATGATTTTTGAGTGACTGGCTGCTCCAATGTTTCCGGGACTAGATTCGGCTCTGTCTCCGTGTATGGGCTGTCTCCGATGTGCCAGTCCCTCCCTGCCGTGATCCCAAGATACAATTCATCCCTCGGATTCATGATTTCCGCTTGAGGATACTTGACGAACCACCAATATTTTGCCAGGACATAATAGACTCCCGCCCCTACAAAGAATCCAATCAATGATGAATAGGTTGGAAATATATTGGCGATTCCCCCGCCGATAATCCAGGCGATCAGCCCGGCCAGGTTGAAGCCTTTTACGTATTTGAACTGCCCGTCGAGTTCATATAGCGCTGATACGTTGACTCTGCGCTTTCGCAGCAAGTAATAATCCGCAAACAATATACCGACAATTGCGGCTAATATGCCGCCAATGATCAACAAGAGACTGTTCAGCACATCAAATAGGCTCCACGGCTGTACGATTGACCCTAAAATACCTGTAATAACAACCCCTACCCAAAAAGGTACTTTCGGACCGCCTACATTAGAAAAGATGGTTGCTGCTGGAATAACGTTCGCAGAGGTATTCGTGGACCATTGCGCGAGTACGATCATCAGCAAAAGAACACCTAGAATAATCCCGTTCGCACTTGCTTGCAGTGCTTGTATCGGATCTGCTGTAGCTACCGCCATATAACAGACAGCACCGATGACGACCATGAAGGTATTTGTAATCGGCATGACGACAAGCGAGCCCATCAGCTGAGTTTTGTTCCGCTTAAACCAGCTGCGCTCATTTTTTGGTGCTTTAAAAAAGCGGGAGAGAGAGGGCATATCTGCTGCAAGTGTAGCCCAGAATCCCATATTGGCCATGACGACCACCATAAAGGCTGTGAATCCAGCCACTCCTGTAGCTGGCGATTCAACCCAGCTCCATACATCTTTTCCTTGGGATACGGCATTGTCAGCTAATGTACTATACATCCAGCAAGAAATGAGAATGATGACCGGAGCTGCCAAATCAGCGAATCGCTCAATTGACTTGATACCTAAAGATGTATTGATCAGCTGCAGTGTAACGAAAACAATGAAACACAAAATCCAGTTATCAAAACCGAATAGTAGATTTAATATGCCATTGATGGCTGTGGAACCGAAATAGGAATTAATACCGAACCAGCATGCTGCTGTGAATCCCCGCATGATGGAAGGGATGTGCGTACCAAGCGTTCCAAACGGAGCACGCATATAGACCGGAAAGGATATCCCATGCTCTACTCCAATGTCCCCGATCAATGTCATGAAAATTCCGATGGCAACAGATCCTACGAGCGTTGCGAGGATAACATAGGGCAATGGTAGGCTGATGATAGCCGAGCCGCCAATGGCAAATGCCGCCAGCACAATGGCCATCCCCACCCAAATCACAGAAAAACCAAAAGCACTGACTTTACGCTGTGCATGCGTCACGGGCAGTAAATCAGGGGACTTCAAATAAGATTTCTTATTTTCCATACAAAGGTTTCCCCTTCCATTTTATTCATCTAGGTTCCTATTTCAAGATAGTCGTCGATGCATACTGGCCCATCAATGCCTGTCGTTCATTCCAGGTCATTGGTGACAGGCCTTTCTTTTCTACCATTGTGATTGCACCGTCTACCGGGCAGACGATCGAGCAAAGGTTACAGCCAACGCAGTCATCTTCCCGAACTTTCAGCATAGGACGGCCGCTTTCCGTATAAAGGTCGATACATTGATGAGACGTATCTTCACAGGCGATATGACATTTATTGCAGTTTATACAAACATCATTGTTGATCTGAGCTACGACTTTATAGTTCAGATCCAGGTCTCCCCAGCTCGAATAGCGCTGTACGGATCGGCCGACTAAATCCATCACTGAAGCCAGCCCCTTTTCATCTAAATAATTGCTGAGGCCGTCAATCATATCCTCTACAATGCCAAAGCCGTGGTGCATAGCCGCCGTACAGATCTGCACACAGCTTGAGCCCATCAACATGAACTCAGCGGCATCTCGCCAATTGGAGATACCTCCAATACCTGAAATCGGCACATTGATATGAGGGCTCCGCGCACATTCAGCCACCATGTTCAATGCAATCGGCTTTACTGCCGGACCGCAATAACCTCCATGTGCGCCCTTGCCCGCAACATTTGGCACTGTATTCCAGGAATCTAAATCGACCCCGGCAAGGCTGTTGATTGTGTTGATCATACTGATTGCATCCGCCCCACCAGCCACAGCCGCTTCTGCCGTCACGGTAATATCCGTAATATTCGGTGTAAGCTTGACGATAACAGGTGTTTTGGCGACTTCCTTCACCCAAAAGGTCTGTTTCTCTACAAGCTCCGGCACTTGTCCCGATGCAGATCCCATCCCCCTTTCAGCCATTCCATGGGGACACCCAAAGTTAAGCTCAAGCCCGTCTACCCCTACATCCTCTACACGCTTGACAATCTCATGCCACTTTTCCTGTCTCGGCTCGACCATCAAGGAAGCGATAATTGTATGATTCGGAAAGCGCTTCTTTGTTTCATAGATTTCCTGCAGGTTTACTTCAAGCGGCCGATCCGTAATAAGCTCAATGTTGTTGAATCCAGCAACCCGCTGACCATTAAAATTGACTGCCGCAAATCGGGATGAAACGTTCAATATCGGATCGCCCAATGTTTTCCATACAGCACCTCCCCAGCCTGCCTCAAAGGCACGCTGCACCTGGTAGCCTGTATTCGTTGGCGGCGCTGACGCCAGCCAAAAAGGATTCGGTGATTCAATTCCCGCTAAATTAATACGTAAGTCTGCCATATGTTGTCCCCCCTTCACCTAATTACATGCTAAGCAATTTGTGATGCAGCTTGGAGCTTTTCATGAATGCTATAAGCGGCATCTTTTCCTTGCTGTACAGCTGTTACAACCATTGCTTCACCCTGCCCATTACCGAAGATGACGTCTCCACATGCAAACACTTTTGGATTCGATGTCTGCATCGTCTCTTCATTTACAGTTACGACACCCCACTGATGATCCAGCCCAAATGACTCGATAAGCTCCGTATAGCGGGATTGGCCAATAGCCTTGATAATGGCATCGACCTCGATGACATGCTCTGACCCAGCGATTGGTATTGGTTTTTGGCGTCCATCTATATCTGGTTCGCCCAGCTCCATTTTCATACACTCGATACCGGTCACTTTCCCAGCCTCGTCTCCGAGAATTTTTACCGGAGCTGTCAGCCATTCAAATTGCACTCCTTCCTGCTTGGCAAATTCATATTCAAATTGGTAGGCGGTCATTTCTGCCTCAGTACGCCTGTATAGGATTTTCACATTAGAAGCCCCGAGCCGGACTGCAGTTGTAGCGCCATCAATCGCTGTATTCCCGGCCCCAATTACTACTGCTCTTTTCCCTACAAGAGAAGAATCGATATGACCGAGCTTCGTTCGCTTTACAAACTCAATGGCATCATGGACTCCTTCAAGATCTTCACCTTCCACCCTAAGATTAGGCACCTCTCCCATTCCAACTGCCAACACTACGGCATCGTAATTATTCAGCAAGTCTCCTGCCGCAATATCCTTGCCTACACTTGTACCTGTATGGATTTTGACACCCAGCTTTTCAATTTGTTCTACCTCCCACTCCGCTACCTCATTTGGCAGACGGAAGGCAACGATGCCGTAGCGTCCAAGTCCTCCTGCCTTTTCCTGCGCCTCGTAAATCGTTACTTCATAGCCGAAGCAGGCCAGCTCACGCGCAGCTGCCAAACCAGCAGGACCCGAGCCGACGATGGCAACCTTTTTTTGCTGAGACAATCCTTTTTTAAATAAAGGTACACTTGATGCCATCGCCCAATCCGTCGCATAGCGCTGCAGACGGCCAATATCGATCGGCTTCGATTGGTGGTTCAGTACACACGCACCTTCACATAGCTCCTCTGTAGGGCAGACACGCGCACAGCTTGCTCCCAGCGGATTCGCCTCGAGAATCGTACGAGCGGAGCCTTTCATATTCCCTGAGGCAATCTTCTTGATGAACTTCGGAATGTCTATACTTGTAGGGCAGGCTTTTATACAGGCCGCATCGTAGCAGTACAGGCAGCGATTTGCCTCTTCCATCGCTTCATAATTCGTAAGTGCGGGCTCCATCTCCATAAAGTTGGCCTTCAATTTTTCTGCAATCATTCCGCCATGAATAATTCCCATTCTTTTTCCTCCCTTTCTCCAGTTTTTATTTTCTCCCTTTATTGCTTTCTAGTTAAGTGCTGGTTCTATTAAAGGCTGAGAAGAAGGCTTACGCTTCAGATACTGGCCGCTGCCAAGTGTCCCAACAAATGTCTTGTCCTTGACTACATATTCTCCCCGCACAAGCACTGTCTGTACCTCCCCTGCCACTTCCCATCCCTCATATGGGTTGTAGTCTACATTCATATGATGTGTTTCTGCTGAAATGACCCGTTTCACTTCCGGATCAAATAGTACAATGTCAGCATCCGAACCGATAGCAATCGTTCCTTTTTTCGGGAACAGGCCAAATGTCTTTGCAGCGCTTGTAGAGATCATATCGACAAATTCATTAATCGTAATTCGACCTTTCGCCACTCCTTCTGAATACAAAATGCCAAAACGGTCTTCGATGAATGGTCCGCCGTTTGGAATTTTCGAGAAATCATTTAGCCCAAGCTGTTTTTTACCCTTGAAACTAAAGGAGCATTGATCTGAGCCGATTGTTTGCAGCTGTTTCGCCTTCAATGCATTCCATAGCACTTCTTGATGCTCGACAGGCCGAAGCGGCGGGGACCAGACGTATTTCGCCCCTTCAAAACCAGGCTGCGCCAGCATCGATTCATCCAATGTCAAGTACGGTGGACATGTCTCGCCAAGGACATCGTATCCCTTCTCCCGCGCCTTGATGATTTCGTCGACAGCCTCCTTGCATGTCACATGTACGACATAAAGCTTTGCTCCTGCTAAGTTTGCTAGCTCTATCGCTCTCTTTGTCGCCTCCCCTTCTAGGACAGCCGGGCGAGTTCGTGCATGATAGATCGGCGCAGTGTTGCCGTTTGCTAATGCTTCCTCCACCAACTCATCGATGACAGAGCCGTTTTCACAATGCACCATGACGACGGTATCTGTTGCATTTCCGATTTTGAAGGCCTTAAAGAGGGTACGATCGGATGATTGGAATTCCCGGGCATAGGCCATGAACACCTTCATAGATGTAATGCCTTCCTTCTCCAAAATGACAGGCAGCTCCGCTTCTGTTTCCGGAGTAAAGTCTGTAATCATCAAATGGAAGCCATAGTCAATGACCGCCTTATCTTTTGCCTTTGCATGCCACTTTTCCACCGCATCGGAGAGCTTGCTTTCACCGGCGGACAAACAGAAGTCAAGGATCGTCGTCGTACCGCCAAATGCGGCTGCAATTGTCCCTGATTCCCAGTCATCGTCCGTCACCGTATTATTAAAGGGCATGTCTAGATGGGTATGCGGGTCGATTCCGCCCGGCATTACATATTTGCCTGTTGCATCGATGATTTCGGCATCCTCCTCCAGATTTTTTCCGATTTTTGTAATGATCCCATCCTCGATCAATACGTCAGCCTCATAAACATCTGTTGCCGTCGCAATTTTGCCGCCTTTGATGACCTTTTTCATGAACATTCTCACCCTTCTATTTAGTAGTTATCGGTTGTTGCAAACTTTGCTTTGCCTGCAATATGAGAATGGATTCCAATAGTACATCCGCTCCCCTTGCACATTGTTCATAGCTTGTTTCTTCTTCCTCGCAATGGCTCTTGCCGCCTATACTAGGCACGAAAATCATTACAGACGGGACGATGGATGCAATGAACTGTGCATCATGCCCAGCGCCACTGTATATTCGCCGGGAAGAGTATCCAAACCGCTGGCAGGCTGCCTCTACTTCATCACAAATATCTGGAGAAAAATGAACAGTATCACGCCCCCATAACTTAATTGTCTGTACTGCGCATCCACCTTCTTCTTTAGGAAGGCCAAGCAGGATATTCTCAACCCGCTCCATTACACGCGGATCCTTATGGCGTGAATCGATAGTAAAGATTACTTCGTTCGGAATGACAGTAGGGATATTCGGTGCGGCATTCATCCGGCCGAATGTATAGACGAGCGTTTCATCCACACCCCTGAGCTCCTTGTCCAAATAGCTAATCAGTTTGGCAGCGAGAAGCATCGGATCCCTCCGCATCGTCATAGGTGTCGTGCCAGCATGGTTGGATTCCCCTTTGATACGAACTTCATAGCAGACCATCCCCATCACGCCCTCTACTACGCCCAATTCAATTCCTTCCGCTTCAAGAACTGGTCCCTGTTCAATATGCAGTTCGAGATAAGCATATGCCTCATTCAGACGATTTTCCGCATCGCCTTCATAGCCGCTTTTTGAAAGTGCCTCGGCAAATGTGACCCCCTCCCTGTCCGTAGACTGCATCATTGTTTCCTTTTCAAACTTCCCCGTAATGACACCTGAACTCATCATGGCAGGTTCAAACCGTGCACCTTCTTCATTTGTAAAATTCACGATCATTAACGGGGCATCCAGTTCAATTTCGTTATCAACAATCGTTCTTACCGCTTCCAGCGCAGTGAGAATTCCTAGGACGCCATCAAATCGGCCGCCTTTCACAACGGAATCTAAGTGGGAGCCCATGACAATGGGGGGAATATCATGCTTGCCAGGAAGTACGGCATACATATTCGCCATGTCATCCACTTTCACGTCCATTCCCAGCGCTTGGCAGCACTCTTTGAAGTATTGTCTTGCTGCCAGATCTTCCTCAGATAGGGAAAGCCTTGTCACGCCGCCATTTTCCGTGGCCCCAAAGCGGCTAAAATAGTCGATTGTTTGCTGCAGGCGAACCTGATTGCATTTATACATTCATAGAACACTCCTTCTCAGGAACTGTCTTATAGTAAATTGCTTAAAACGATTATAAATATTGAAAATTTTTATGTAAATGTTAGAATAATCTAATTTCTTTGTGCATTCGTACAGGCATAATGGTATATTTTATTACATATAAGAAGGGAGATGAGTCTATGTCTACGATTTCACATATGATGCAGTCCTCACTTTTTCCCCAACTAAGGGTGATAGCGGGCGAAAATGGCTTCTATCGCAAGATTAGCGGCATCAATATTCTCGAGAAAGAAGAGCTTACTATCTTTTGCCGGCCGAATGAACTCGTTGTTACAACGGGTGTCTACATTGCAAATGACATGGACTGCCTCGAGCAGCTTGTAAAGGTAGCCTATGAAAAACGCACAGCCGGCTTCATCATCAATACAGGGCCCTATATCCCGGATATACCTAGCAGCCTCATCCACTTTGCAGATGAACATGAGTACCCCTTGTTTCAAATGGACTGGAAACATCGCGTCACAGATCTCTTAAAAACAACTTTCCAGTTCATCACTACCAACCAGCAGGAACGTTCTAGCGAAGAGCAGGTCATGCATCAACTCCTTTTCAACTATCAGCAGCATGAATCCCATCTGACAGAAACGTTAGAACAGCTCGGCTTCCCAAAGCATACAGAGTATGGCATTATTGTCTGTACTGCTAAGGACGAATCTATCAATATTCAACGCTACAATACCATAATTCTACTAGCTTTCCAGCAACGCTATGAACAGTTCATCCATTTTCAATACCGCAACCAACTAATTTACCTGATCGACCGTACTAGAGTTAAAACTGCTACCATACCCTTCTCTACTATTGTTGAAGAAATTTATCAAAAGGTTGAAGAAAAATATAAGGAATTTGGGCTTTCTATCGGAATGGGAGGGTTTTATGCCGCTCTTGGGGAAATCCACAAGAGCTATGAGGAGGCTCTCACGGTAATCCGTCTGGCTCAGCTTCACAATAATCGCTATTTGTACAAGTATAAGGATATGGGCGCTTATCAAATTATTATGAATGTCGATAATCAGAGAGTAATCGAGCAATTTCGCCAAAATATGCTGGGCAGGCTCTACCGATACGATGAATTACACGGTACCGATTTCGTATCATTTTTGAGGATATTTCTGGAGGAGAACGGCAGCACCATTAAAATTAGCCAGCGTGCCTTCGTCCATAGAAATACCGTTCTATATAAGGTCAATAAAATTGAGATGCTGCTTGATATGGATCTCACTAATACATTTACAAAAACTAATCTCTACCTTGCTTTTTTAATAGAAGACATGCAAAAGCACGGCGTATGATGTATAGCTGTATTATCACTTTTCAGTGTAGATTACTTATCTTGAAGCTTGCTGACTCTGACGATATTTATCAGAAAGCTTTACAAATCATTAAAAATTGATCGCATTTGATATCTTCCGTTACCGAGATGAAGGTTACTGAAAGAAAATCCACCGACAAATGCCGTTGAAACAATCGCATTTCCATGAAAGTTCCAGGTGGCCGCTCATACTTATGCCTGTAATAGGACATGCTATCAGCTCCTCAATAACAAAAAAATGCCCTTCCATTGCCTAAATAAAAATGAAGGGGATTTTATTTAGTTTATGACAAAAAAAGCATGGAACCGACATCACGCCGAATCCATGCTCTGCCCTCTCTAAAAAACTAGTTTTATAGAGAGGGTGATTCATTATGCATTTACTTTTAATGCTTTAAACTCTTCAATCAGCATTGGCACAACTTCGAATAAGTCTCCAACGATACCGTAGTCCGCTACTTTAAAGATGTTTGCTTCCGGATCTTTATTGATCGCTACGATGACTTTAGAGTTTGACATACCAGCCAAGTGCTGAATCGCTCCTGAAATCCCTGCAGCAATGTATAAATCAGGTGTCACAACTTTACCTGTTTGACCGATTTGCAGCGAGTAGTCGCAGTATTCAGCGTCACATGCACCACGGGAAGCACCAACAGCTCCTCCTAGTAGATTAGCAAGCTCCTTTAACGGCTCAAAGCCTTCTTCAGATTTTACACCGCGTCCGCCAGCCACTACTACTTTTGCTTCGGATAAATCTACGCCTTCTGTAGATTTACGTACTACCTCTTTAATGATTGTACGAAGATTTGTAATATCTACAGAAACTGCTGCCACATCACCTGAGCGTCCGCCATCTTTTTCAAGCGGCGCAATATTGTTTGGACGGATTGTCACAAAGACGATGCCATCTTTAATTTTCACTTTTTCAAATGCCTTACCAGAATAGATTGGACGGATGAATACAGCGTCATCACCAGCCCCTTCGATTTCTGTCACGTCAGAAATAAGACCTGATTGCAGCTTTGAAGCAATTTTTGGAGACAAATCTTTGCCAAGAGATGTATGGCCAAATACGATTGCTTCAGGACTCTCTTGATCTACTACTGCCATGAATGCCTGTGAGAAACCGTCAGAAGTATATGTTTTTAAATGTGGATGCTCTACTGTTACGACACGGTCCGCTCCATAAGCGATCAGCTCATTTGCTATACCTGCAACGCCCTCACCGATTAATACCCCAACTACTTCACCGCCATCAGCGATTTTTTTACCAGCAGCAATCGCCTCGAACGATACGTTACGTAGGCTGCCTTCACGAGTTTCAGCTAAAACTAATACTTTTTTTGTCATAAGTTACCCCTCCGTTACCGTCTTTATTAGACTACCTTTGCTTCTGTGTGAAGTAGATTTACAAGCTCTTTTACTTGATCCTGTAAATCCCCTTCCAAAATACGACCAGCTGCCTTTTGAGGTGGCAGGTAGATTTCAACTGTTTCTACCTTCACTTCTACATCGTCCTCGTCGATATCCAGATCATCCAGCTCAAGCTCTTCTAATGGCTTTTTCTTCGCTTTCATGATGCCTGGTAAAGAAGGATAGCGCGGCTCGTTTAAGCCTTGCTGTGCTGTTACCAATAACGGTAAAGAAGTTTCAAGCACTTCTGAGTCCCCTTCGATGTCACGTACGATTTTTGCCGTTTGACCATCGATTTCCAGGCTCGTAATTGTTGTTACATAATTGATGCCTAACAGTTCAGCTACACGTGGTGCAACTTGGCCTGAGCCTCCGTCAATTGCCACGTTTCCAGCTAAAATCAAGTCAGCCTCTTTATCTTTTAAATACTCAGCTAGAATATAAGCTGTCGTATATTGATCCTGCTCATCTAAATCGTCTTCTGTATTGATTAATACAGCTTTGTCTGCACCCATTGCCAACGCTGTACGCAATTGCTTTTCTGCGTCCTCGCCGCCGATTGTTACAACCGTTACTTCACCGCCGAAAGCGTCGCGTTTTTGAATTGCTTCTTCAATTGCATACTCATCGTATGGATTGATGATAAATTCAGCACCGTCTTCTTGGATTTTGCCATTTGATACAACAATTTTTTCCTCTGTGTCAAACGTA
Organism: Lysinibacillus odysseyi 34hs-1 = NBRC 100172; assembly: GCF_001591965.1. Lineage (GTDB taxonomy): Bacteria > Bacillota > Bacilli > Bacillales_A > Planococcaceae > Lysinibacillus_B > Lysinibacillus_B odysseyi. The sequence goes on along the minus strand of NZ_BCVX01000009.1, from coordinate 134,565 downwards.
CGTTTCACTAATACATAAATATTCATTTTACTAACCTCCAGAAAGCTGATTTATTTGCCTTTAAATACCGGCTCGCGTTTTTCAATAAATGCTTGAATACCTTCCTTGGCGTCCTCTGACACGAATACCGTACCAAAGCTTTCCGCCTCTGCCGCCACTCCTTCATAGAAGGATGCTGGCTTAGAATATTGCAGCGTATGTATCGCTGCCTTTAATGCGATTGGACTTTTCTTAGCAATCTTTTTCGCCAATTCTAATGTTTTCGGTAGTAGGTCCTCATCTGAATATGAACGGTTCGCTAATCCCCACTGAACCGCTTCCACCCCTGAAATTGGATCACTTGTAAACATCATCTCTGCCGCTTTTGCTACCCCTACATAGCGAGGTAAACGCTGCGTTCCTGCAAAGCCGGGAATAATCCCGAGCTGGAGTTCTGGTAAGCCAAGCTTTGCTGTTTCAGTGACAAATCGCATATGACAGCTCATAGCAAGCTCCAGTCCGCCTCCAAGAGCGGCACCGTGAATGGCAGCTATTACTGGTTTTGAGAACGTTTCTAAACGTTCAAATACCGCCTGCCCATTTTGTGCCAATTTGGAGAATTCTTCACCTGTCTGGATGCCTGTAAATTCCTTAATGTCAGCACCAGCAGAGAAGAAGCGGCCTTCGCCGTGCAGGACAATGACACGAACAGCTTCATCATGTTCTACTGCGTTTAGTAACTCATCTACTTCTTTGATTAAAACTTGTGATAATGCATTTGCCGGTGGTCGATTAATCGATACAACTGCTACATTATCTTCTACTTTCCAACTTAGAAACTCCATTCTCCCACACCCCTCTTAAGCTTTTAACCCATTTAGCACTAGCTGTGTCACTTTCGGCGCTAACGCTACAAGATCATAACGATAGTCGCTCATTACCCACGTTGTCGTTATTTCATCGACAGTACCGAATACCATCTGGCGTGCCAGACGAACATCCATCGTGGTATTGAACTCACCCGAAAGCATCCCTTCAATCAAAATTTGATCTAAGAGCGCAAGGTACTCTTTTAGAATAGCATTAATCTTCAGACGAATCTCCTTATTCGACTGCCTTAGCTCTAATTGGGTGACAGTCGCTAAATGATGGTCCTTAGCTAAAACTTGGAAATGATTTTCGATCATCTGTGTTAACTTTTCAGATGAACTACTCTCATTTTTTATTATATCTTGTAAATTGTCCACGAAAACCCCCATTTTTTCTTGAAAAACAGAAATTAGGATGTCTTCTTTGTTTTTAAAATATAAATAGATCGTGCCGTCCGCGACCCCAGCTTGCTTGGCGATTTTCGATACTTGTGCCTGGTGATAGCCATTTTCTGCAATGGCAATGACCGCTGCATCGATAATCTGTTTATATTTGGGTTTATTTCGTTTCAAGTTGTTCACCACCAAAAAAATATGGAAACATGAATGACCATTCATTCATATTCCCATATTATAAGTTGTTCGTCTTTTTGTCAATAGTTGCTTACCTATTTTGCTTTTTGCTCTGCTGCCATTTTCTCCTTTTCTTCCTCTACAAGAGTGCGACGTAAAATCTTCCCTACAGCTGTCTTTGGCAGCTCATCCCGGAATTCATAAAATCGTGGGACTTTATAGGCAGCCAGATTTTGACGGCAGTATGCATTTAACTCACTATCCGTTACCGAATGGCCTTCCTTTAAGACGATATAAGCTTTTACTGTCTCTCCGCGGTACGGATCTGGAATTCCAGCTACTACACATTCCTGAATCGCATCATGTTCATACAGTACTTCCTCTACTTCGCGAGGATAAATATTGTACCCTCCTGCGATAATCATATCCTTCTTGCGGTCCACTACATAGAAATAGCCGTTTTCATCCATATACCCGAGATCACCTGTCAAGAACCAGCCATCTGCAAATGTCATCGCCGTATCTTCCGGGCGGTTCCAATACCCTTTCATTACCTGAGGGCCTTTAATGGCGATCTCCCCCATTTCTCCCACCGGCATCATTTCGTTGTCGCCTGAGCGTAAAATAGCAGCATCTGTATTTGGCCATGGTACCCCAATGGAGCCATTGACGCGCTCATCCCAAATGAAATTAGCATGCGTGACCGGAGAAGTTTCCGTTAGACCATATCCTTCTACAAGCTTTCCACCTGTTATTCCCTCGAATTTCTCCTGTACTTCGATTGGCAGCGGTGCAGAACCGCTTATACAGGCTTTGATAGAAGACAGGTCATATTTCCCTAAATCTGGATGATTCAATAAACCAATATACATAGTCGGTGCTCCAGGGAATAATGTCGGCTTTTGCTTATCGATCGTCTTTAACGTATCCTCGACATCAAATTTCGGCAGAAGGACCATTTTGTTTTGTTTCATTACGGATAAAATTAACACCGTTGTCATACCGTATACATGGAAGAAAGGAAGGAGTCCCAGGATGATTTCCTCACCATCCACACATTTATACAGCCAATGGCTACATGCTGTTGCATTGGCAATTAAGTTTTTATGTGTCAGCATAACTCCTTTCGGGAACCCCGTTGTGCCTCCCGTATATTGAAGCAAAGCCAGATCATCTTCAAAATTAAATGGTACATCGAGATCTTTTACAGGGGCAGAACGCATAATTTCTGTAAATAAATGATTCATGCCGCTATGCTCCACTTTGACACTGAAACCATATTGCTTCTTTTGGATAAATGGATAGACGAGATTTTTCGGGAATGGGAGATAATCTTTAATTGCTGCAACAATCACATGCTCAATTTGTGTTTCCTTCAATATCTTCGTGATGCGGGGATATAAGATATCCATGCTCAGGATGACTTTCGCACCGGAATCAGCCATCTGATACTGCAGTTCCCGTTCTGTGTAAAGCGGATTCGTTTGAACAACAATCCCGCCAGCATATAAAATACCGTAATACGCAATGACCGCCTGCGGACAGTTCGGCAGCATGATGGCTACACGATCTCCCTTTTCTACTCCTAATTTTTGAAGATAGTTGGCAAACTTCGACGCAGACTCATATAATTCCTTATACGTAATATCTTTGCCTAAGAAGTGAATGGCTATTTTACTTGGACTTGCTTTGTAAGCATCCGTCAAAAATTGATAAACCGGTATTTCCGGTATTTCAATTTCATGAGGAATCTGCTCCGGGTATTTCTTTAACCATACCTTTTCCGTCATAGAACCTCGCCCCTTTACCTCACACTTTTTAATTTTCTGATTATTTATCATTATAATTAAAAAAGAAAACGGATTCAATCGGTTTTCACTATATTTTTCCTTTATCGCTCGAATATGCACTTTTTTTCTCATTATTGTTATAAAACAAATAGTGTTATTTCCAATTTCTTTCACTTAAACGTTTATGTTATTTTATAAATATATTTTTCCAATATAAAAAAGTAGCAGATGTATATTTTACATCTGCTACTTCCCATTTTATACAGTGGACAAATAGTATATGCCAACAGCTAAAAAAATAATGCATACGACAATAAGTATCTTCGATAATTTCTCCATCTTTTTGCTCCTATAAAATACTTGCCCCTACAATGAATGAAAGTCCTACTGAAATGGTAAAGGAAATAAATCCGACAGAGCGGTTGTCATTTTCTATTTCTTCATCCACTTTAAATTTGGGTGTTAAAAATTCAAATAAAATATAAGCGAAAATTAATAACATAAACCCATATAAACCCCAGCCAATCAATTCGCTCAATGTGGAATGGCGTTCAATAGAATAGCGGAAAATATTACACACCCCTAAAATTTTCCCGCCTGTCGCAAGCGCAACGGCCACATTTCCATTTTTAATCTCTTCCCAATTTTTGTATTTCGTAACGATTTCGAAAATGACCATCGAGACTACTAAACAAAGGACAACAACACTGAAGTAACCTGCCGTTTCTACTAAAGGGTTTCGCCAAAATGATGAACCCAGCATTCTCTTCTCCCCTTTTATTTTAATTCGACTACGGTTACCCCGAAGCCGCCTTCCCCTGCTTCACCATAGCGGAAAGATTTCACACGTTTATGCGTCTTCAAGTATTGCTGAATGCCTTGGCGCAGGGCCCCTGTTCCCTTGCCGTGGATAATGGACACACGTGGATAATTCGCTAATAGCGCATCATCTAAATATTTTTCTGTTCGCAACAGGGCATCTTCATAGCGTTCGCCTCTTAGATCAAGTTCAAGTTTGACATGGCTGTTGCGATTTTTCACATTCGCCATTGCACGTGTAGGCTTTTCCTTTTCAGGCTTAATATACTGCAGGTCAGACTCATCCAGCTTCATTTTCAGAATACCGATCTGCACTACCCATTCGTGCTCGCCCACTTTTTCTAAAATTGTACCTTTTTGTCCATAGCTGATTACTTTTACTTCATCGCCGACTTTGAGGTTTTGTGAACGCTCACGTTCTGCCACAGCTTTTTTCAGGACTTTGTTTTCTTCCTTCGGCGCTGCCTCTTCCAATCGTTTTTTCGCATCGATCAATTCGTGTTCTTTCACAATCCGGCTTGCATTTTTTTGCATTTCACGCAGCTCAGTGATAATTTTCTCGGCCTCTGCCTTTGCCTCTTCTACAATGCGGCGTGCCTTGTCTTTTGCTTTTTTCTCAAGATTGTCCTTCTTTTCATCGTATACACGGACTCTTTCTTCCAGCTGAGCTTTAAGTTCAGCCGCTTCTTCAAGCAATTCATGCGCTTCGTCAGCTTCCCGTTCAGATTGCAGGCGGCTCTGTTCCAGCGATGCAATCATTGATTCGACTTCATGGCGGTCCGTACCCGTAAAGGATTTCGCCTGGTTGATAATATGATCGCCAAGACCTAATCGTTTGGAAATCTCAAATGCATTTGATCTTCCAGGGACACCAATTAACAGTCGATATGTCGGACTTAATGTTTCTACATCAAATTCTACTGAAGCATTCACGACGCTAGGGCGGTTGTAGCCGTATGCCTTCAATTCCGGGTAGTGTGTTGTGGCCATGACGCGTGCCCCGTATCCTACTACCTCATCCAAAATAGATATAGCCAGAGCTGCCCCTTCCTGCGGGTCTGTACCAGCCCCAAGCTCATCAAATAAGACAAGTGAGCGGTCATCGAACTTCGATAAAATATCTACGATGTTGACCATATGAGATGAAAAAGTCGATAAGCTTTGTTCAATCGACTGCTCATCCCCGATATCGGCAAAAATCTGCTCAAACACAGCAAGCTCCGAGCCGTCCAATGCCGGTACCGGAAGTCCGGACTGTGCCATCATCGTGCATAATCCAACCGTCTTTAACGTGACCGTTTTACCGCCCGTGTTCGGACCGGTAATAACAATCGCCGTAATGTCTCGCCCGAATTCAATAGTGTTTGGAACAGCCTCGTCGATCGGCAGCAGTGGATGGCGTGCCCGCACTAATTTTGTATAGCCTTCCTTATTCATTTTCGGCATCGTGCATTTATTTGCCTGCCCATATTTGCCTTTTGCTAAAATCACATCGATTTCCCCAAGCAGACCGACAAGCACAAACAGATCATGTGCCACTTCCTCTACCTTTGCTGAAAGGGCAAGTAAAATACGTTCAATTTCCGCCTGCTCTTTCACTTTTAGGCGTTGCACCTCATTATTCGCCTGTACGACAGCATCCGGCTCAATGAAAAGCGTCTGACCAGAGGATGACTGATCATGCACAATTCCTCCGTAATGGCCTCGGTATTCCTGCTTGACGGGAATAACAAAACGGTCGTTACGAATCGTAATAATGGCATCTGACAACATTTTTGCTGCGTTCGATCCTCGAATAAGACTTTCCAATTTTTGACGGACCTTTGCTTCCTCTGCACGCAAAGACTGGCGTATCGTACGGAGTGCTGGGCTGGCAGAGTCAAGTACCCCCCCGTTTTCATCAATGCAGTCATTAATTTCGTGCTGCAGCGCTGTCAGGATCGGCATTTGCTCTTTACGCTCTAAAAAGTGAGGGATTTGAATCGTTTCCTCTGCCTCAATATCCTCAAGGAAATTACGCAATATGCGGCTTGCACGGATTGTACTGGCAATTTCCATTAATTCCATCGGGCTGAGCATCCCGCCGATTTGGGCACGCTTTGCATGAGGTCTTACATCAAAGATACCGCCCATCGGTACATTTCCCTTTACGCGAAGGATGGATAACCCCTCATCCATCTCTTCCAGCAGGGCTACTACTGTATCAAAATCCGTTTCAGGTACAAGTTCATCGATGGCACTTTTTCCAATAGAAGAAGTACAGAAACCTGCAACCTGCTGACGTACTTTATCAAATTCTAGTGTTTTCAATGCGCGTTCTGCAATCATGAAAGACACCTCCAACAATCAAATTATTTATGTCTACGGATGAACTCCTCAAATTGATTCATATTCCATGTATTGACTATCAACTCTTTTTTCATCCATGCCTTCTGTGCATATTTTACACCAATATCCATAAATCGTAATTGATCGATTGCATGGGCATCGGTATTAATAGCAATCGGAACATTTTTCTCCATGGCCATTTGCAAATATTCTGTTGCTAAATCGAGCCGGTAAGGGTTTGCATTCAATTCTAAAATTTTGCCATACTCCGCTGCCCATTCAATCAGCTGCGGCACGTCCGGATCATATCCAGCACGCTGACCGATAATACGGCCGGTCGGATGGGCAATCATGTGTACAAATGGATGCTTCACAGCTGCAAACAGCCGTTCCATAATTTTTTCTTGGGCTTGTGAAAAGCTCGAATGAATGGAGGCAATGACAAAATCAAGCTCCTGCATGACATCGTCTTCAAAATCAAGACTTGCGTCCGGTAAAATATCCATCTCTGTTCCACGGAATAAACGGAACTCGGGATGCGCTTCATTAAACGCAAATATTTCCAGCTTCTGCTTGTCCAGCCGTTCCGGTGTCAATCCATTTGCTACCTTTAAGTATTGTGAGTGATCCGTAATGACCCCGTATTGGTAACCCCGTGCTATTAATGCCTCTCCCATTTCCGCTACCGAATGTGCCCCATCGGACCATGTCGTATGCATATGAAGGTCACTAACGATATCCTCTAGCTGCGGAAGGGCAGCAAGCTCATCAAGGCGCTCCAGCTCACGGCCATTTTCCCGGACAGTCGGCGGAATGAACGGTAAATCAAAATGAGCGAAAAATGCTTCTTCCGACTCAAATGTGACGACTGACCCATCCGGTTGTTCAACCCCGTATTCACTGATTTTTTTTCCCTGTGACTTTGCCAGTTGGCGCATACGTACATTATGATCTTTTGAGCCTGTAAAATGATGCAGGGCTGATGCAAATTCATGTTGCTTTACGAGTCTGAAATCTACACTCACTGGGTTTTCCAAATCTAATGTAACAGATACCTTTGTATCGCCGGCCGCAATTGTCTCTTCAATCGGCAGGCGGGATAAAATAGCCTCACGGACGGCTGCAGGCTCGTCTGTTGCAATAATGAAGTCGATATCCTTACTTGTTTCTGTTACACGCCGGAAGCTGCCCGCAATAGAAAACCGCTGTACTTCAGGTACATTTGCAAGAAGCTCATTAATGTCAAACACAATGACCTCCAGCTCCCAAACAGGCAGCCGTTCGGCACGGGCTCCGAAGTTTTCAAGCTCCTTCAAGATCTTTTCCTCTGTCTTTGCCCCAAAACCGGCCAGTGCTCTTACCTGTCCTGCCTCACATGCTGCCTTTAGCGACTCTGCATCTACAATGTTCAGCTCCTGATAGAGCTTCGCCAGTTTTTTCCCTCCAAGGCCAGGCAATTTCATAAGCGGTACCAGACCTTTTGGCACAGCCACCTCCAGCTCTTCAAGAACACTTGATTTACCTGTCTCCATTAGTTCATGGATAACAGCAGCAGTACCCTTCCCTATTCCTTTAATGGCTGTAATATCATCTATTTGGCTGAGGCTGCGCTCATCCGTTTCAAGTGCAGCAGCTGCCTTGCGGAATGCCGAAACTTTAAATGGGTTTTCTGCCTGCAATTCCATATATAAAGCAATTTTCTCCAATGTGCGGATAATGATTTTTTTATTCAATGTCATTGCCTCCTCTGATAATCGCAAAAATACTTCTCCCTAACCGAGAGAAGTATTTACGTTTTGTCATTATTTTGAGTAAATATACCACCATTTTTGGAACATCGACGAAATAAACGGCGAATGCTCCAGCATCAACCCGGTGATTATCGACCCGTCAAGCCGTGCCTGTATACTTTCCAGCGGCAGAAGTGCCACTACATACAAGATGATAAATAATAAGAAATATACCTCTACAAAGCCAAGCACTGCTCCCAGCAGACGGTTGATGCTGCCTAGGACAGGCAAATATTTTAAGAAATCCAGCATAGATCCGAGAATCTGTAAGAGAATCTTCACTACAAAGAAAATAAGGGCAAACGCAATGACCCGGTAAAAGGTACGGTCTGCATCAATTCCGGTAAGTGCCAATGTAGAAGTCGCACTTTCTGCAAAACCCGGATATGGAATCCACAGCAAAAACTTTTGCGCAAGCGGCTTATAATAAATGAGCGCCACTATAACGGCCAGCAGGAACCCAAACATATGAATTGCCTGCACGACTAGACCCCGTCTTGCTCCTGCAACAATGCCCACCATAAAAATAAGCAATATTAATAAATCCAGCATTCACTTCAATCCTTTAACTTTTTCAGTTGCTCCTCAAGCGCCTCTACTTGCTCTTTCAGTTTTAGGTACTCATGAACGGTATTCACAGCTGTTAGCACAGCAAGCTTTGCATTATCCAATGTTGGATTATGGACGCTGATTTCACGCATTTTATCATCTACGATTGAAGCGACTAATCTCATATGGCCTGTAGATTCAGGCCCGACAATCTTATATGTCTGCCCATATATTTCTACTGAAATTCGGTTTTTTTCTTGTTCAGCCAAAGTGAACCCCCCCACCAGCATAAGCAATAACAACCTAAGCACCTAAGCCTGTTAACCTTGTTTCGGCTTCTTGCTTAAAGGGCAGATATCTGCCTCGATTATGTATAAAATCATAATATATATCATACCATTTACCATTTAAACATAGCAACTTATTCCCCGTTTCACACGCTATGTTTTGCAACAGCGAAATACCCAATTTCCTTTCGCCGGCTTCCAAAAAAGCTTGGCATGCTGTATTGGTACAGTCCTCCATAGACAGAACCCTTTTCCCCAATGCCTGCCATCTACATATAATTTTTACAGTGTTTTTCGGACATAGTCGATAATATCTAGCGGAAGGACTCCATACGTGGACCATTTCGTCCCTAGCTGTTCGGCTGCATGTGCATGATGGTAGCAGGCCGCCAGCAGAGCATCTTTTACTTCTGCCCCCTGCGAGACAAATGAAGCGATTAATCCTGTCAAAACATCCCCGCTTCCTCCCTTACCCAAGGCATCATTGCCAAACGGATTGATCCATTGTTCTCCTGAAGGTGTCGTAATAATGGAACGATGTCCTTTTAATAGTAAATAAATACCGTGTGCCCCCGCAAACTGTTTAGCCACTTCCAATCGATTCTCTTCCACTTCTTTGACCGACAAGCCCGCAAGACGAGCCATTTCCCCTGGATGCGGTGTGAAGATTACATTTCCTTTATACGTCTTTAACTCTGCCAATAAATGTCCCGCAAAATACAGGCCATCTGCATCAATGACAAATGTCTGATCCGTCAGCTCATCCAGCACATGACGAATGAGGGAAGTGCCATCCGTCTGTCTCCCAAGTCCTGGGCCAAGCACGACTGTTTGAAAGGCTGAAAAATCCACTACCTGGGAAATATCTGCTGCTGATAGGGCGCCGTCTTTATCTTGTAATGGGATGAAGAGACACTCTGAGGACTGGGGCGCAACAATGGGATAAATCGACTCAGGTACCGCCAGCGTAACAAGTCCCGCTCCTGTATGGAAAGCAGCTTTTGCTGTGTAGACAGGGGCGCCGACATATTGCCTGCAGCCTCCAATTACAAGAACATGCCCAAACATTCCTTTGTGGCCGTGTGCAGGACGTTTAGGTAATGCGGCATCCGCCATTTTGACATCCAGTAATCTAGGCAGTTCTAATTGAAGCTCTTCCACAATGTGCGGAGGAACAGAAATATCAGTACAAATTACTTCCCCTACATATTGGGGGCCTTGCTGGAGGTAAAACCCTTTTTTCGGCAAAACAAAGGTAACTGTTTTGTCAGCCTTTACAGCCGTATTCAGCACCTCTCCATTATTTGAGTTAACACCGCTGGGAATATCAACAGCATATACATACTTATTGGCGCTGTTTATCTTCTTGATGAGGGAATAAAATGGCTCACGAACTTCACCTGTCAGCCCCGTTCCAAGAAGGGCATCTATAATAACCTCCGCATTTTCCAGTTGGACATCCTTCACTTCTTCTGTTGGGAGTCTGCGATTTTTGTATACATTATAATGCACCCTTGCATCACCCCTAATTGCCTCCTCTTCTACACAGCATATAAGCATGACATCGTACCCGAAGTCATAAAGCCTGCGAGCTATAACAAAACCGTCACCTCCATTATTGCCGCTGCCTGCTAATACTGCTATCTTCGTTTTTTTATCCGGAAAATCCTTCATTACCTCCTTGATAACCGCTGCTCCAGCGTTTTCCATAAGTACAACACCCGGCAGCCCAATTTCCCTCATCGTATGTTGGTCCAATAACTGCATTTCTGCCCGTCCTGCAATATACATAGTAAAGCCTCCTTTATATTTTACCTGCTTGCATCATCCATCCTAGAAAACACTTTTAATCATTAGCAATATACTGGCAGTGTAAGGTAATTGGCACTCATTTTAAATCCTACAGCCATTTAAAAAATTCCTCTTTTGAAAAATAAAAAACACTCCCCTGGAAGGAAGTGCCTTGAGTGAATTATTGTTTAAGTGAATTATTGTTTAAGTGAATTATTGATTAAGTGTCGTTGTATTCCATTCAACGTTAAGTAGAGGTCGCAACCGCTACTTTCTAGAGATAAGGTGTGTTAAGTGGACTTGCTGCGGCTCATCATAAAGCTGCATTGTCAATTCTTGATTGATGATGTCGATTTGAATATCTTCAAGCAAAGAAGCGAAGTGGGAAAATCGATCATCAAATTTCGGTTGGCGCTGCGTTGCCATATAGCCAACCACAATCGTATAGGGTTTCTCGAACTCATACTCTACATGGAGAGCGCCGTAAACCATCTGGTGCTGTATAAAATCATATACATAGCATCCTTTTGCATCAAGTCCGTCAATCAAGAAAGCTTTCGGACATAAAATAATCGGGACCATATCGACGGCCGGTCCATCCTTATTTATATCATGAAGGCTTTGCTGCAGCATTTGTGCAAGTACGTTTTTATGTAGGATTGGCTGCTGATACGGTATGATGGAAGCTGCCGATCGAATCGAGCACGGAATCGTTAAATAAGTCGGACCCCCATATACTTTTGTTAGGGTTTCTTTAATCAACGAATATCTTTCCCACAGATTTTGTCAGCATCGGGCCGGGTTGCAAAGCATCATGTGCTTTTTCAGTTGTAGTTGTTGCAGCTAAAGTGCCTCCCCATATGAATAAAATAGCTGCCATTACGAATAATAACTTTTTCTTCAATGGAATAACCTCCTTTTTTGGTTATCTTCAGTATATAGGACATATTTAGTTAATAGATAGTTGTAAAATCACGTAAAATTTCACCTAAATTAATGCTGTTTTATCTACTAAAAATTAACCAAATTAATCATGCAACCATAGGCCGAATTTTCAATATTTTCTCTATTTTACTATTTAGGAGCTTGCAATGCCTCTTTATAGTATTCACTCGCCTTTTTATAAAAGCGCTGTTCCATATAGTAGTCTCCTAATGTTTGAGCAATTTCCTTTACCAACTTCCCAAGCGATGCTTCTCTTGCTAGAGTTAATGCCTTTTTCATTTCTTTCATATAGCCCGTTTCGTCTTGTCTAATAAGTAATAATTTTGCTCGGACTTCTATTAATTGAATATATATATAATTAAGTTGATATTTTTCTGCTAATAACATCGCTTTATTGCAATAAGTTTGAACTTTTACCCATTGTTTTTGGTTAAAATATATATCTACCATGCTTTGATATACGTATACTAGAGAAGCAGATGTATGTTCTTCTTTTGCCTCTGTTAATTCTATATATTTTTGAAGAGCTGCCTCTTCATTACCCATAACTTCATGTAATCTACCATTATAATATTCCAACATAAATATTGTAGAAGTATTTCTTTCTTCTGGTTTTTGTTCAAGTTTATCATATGCCGCCTGTAATGCATGGCTAGCTGCTTCAAAGTTTTGATTATAAATATACTGAACGATCATGGAAATTAAAACATTAATTATTTCACTATGTGCTTCTTCTTGGTCAAATAGATCATACGCTTGTTTCGCATAAATAAGGCTTATATGCATATCATCAAAAATACGCTGCTTCGTCAAACTTAAGTTATAATAAGTTTTCGCAAGCTCTAACTTACTTTTAACACCAGAGTCCTTTGCCTTTGTATAATAGTAGTCGGCAGAATGGAACTGCTGCTGCATATAGAAATAATTTCCCAGTAAATTATAAAACGAAAAGATATCATGTGCATCCTCTACTATCAGTTCCGTTTCCATCGGAAGCATCTTCTCGCATAGCTCGTACAATTTTTGCGCTTCAGAATGATACTTGTTTTTTATGTAATATCTCATCAACAAATTAAACACCTTAACATGCAGGTCCATTGATAATGTTTCATATAAAGCTAAATATAAGGTGGAAACATCCTTTTCATTTAATTCCTCCTGCTGTTTTACTTTTCCCTCCAGCTGGTGGATGAGCTTTGTATAATAGATAGATTTATCAGTACTGAATACTGAAGGCTCCACTTCGAGCTTTTTTGTGATTTTTTCAATAAAATTAGATGATGGAGAGGTTTTGCAGTTCTCCACCTTACTTAAGTATGCTGTCGAACAAATGCCTTCTGCCAGTTCGGCCTGGGACAATCCTTTATAAATTCTTAATTGTCGTAGCTTATCGCCAACTTGCATCTAAACATTCACTCCTTACTATGTGATGTCCTCACGAATTTTCAAATAATTGATTGTTGTATAGAGGTAGAATGATTGACAGAATAATGGTATTTCCTGCCTTTCTTCCAATTCTCATTGTAACTGATTTTCGGTAAATAAGAGTAATTTTTTCTCAAGTATTCCAACATTCCAGCCGATGTGCCGTTTGTTTATGAAAACTTTTTGACTCTTCTAGTTTAAATGGCTCATTATCTCTTTCATTAGACAGTACCCCTGCCCCACCTGTACACTAAAATAAATTGAACGAGTAAGGATTGAAAACAAATGACTAATATTGTATTGCAGCTTTCCACCGAAGAGCTGGCAAAAGTACAGAGCTATTATGCTTCTGACCGTATTGAAAGAAATGCACCTGGGGTTATCTTTGCCGCTAAATTGGCAGATACCGCTATTACCGTATACAAATCAGGGAAAGTCATGTTCCAAGGAGCAGGAGCTGCCCGTGAATCTGCAAGGTTTGGTACTGGAAAAGCCACAGCAAAAACTGTAAGCGCAGCAAAAGGTGATACGCTTCCTGAAAACTTTGCCAAGCTTTCGGTAATAGGGTCAGATGAAACCGGGACCGGGGACTATTTTGGGCCTGTCACAGTGGCCGCTGTCTATGTGCCAACGGATAAAATTGAATTAATAAAGGAGCTCGGCGTCAAAGATTCGAAACAGTTGACCGACGAGTATATGAGGAAAATTGCACCAGATTTGATGAAGGTCTGTATGCATAGCATTTTAACGCTTCGTAATGATAAATACAATACCTTGCAGGCGAAAGGCTATTCACAGGGGAAGATCAAAGCAATGATGCACAACCAGGCGCTAAAACATGTACTGGATAAAATCTCGCCTGAGCATCCCGACTATATTTTAATCGACCAATTTGCAGAACGCGGCGTTTACTTTAATTACTTAAAAAATGAAAAGACAGTCGTGCAAGAAAGCGTCTTATTTTCTACAAAAGCCGAAAATCTACATGTAGCAGTGGCTACGGCCTCTATCCTCGCCAGATATGCTTTTTTAAAGGAAATGGATCGATTAGCAGAGACCATCGGATTCCCGTTACAAAAAGGAGCTGGCAGAAAAGTGGACGAAATGGCTGCACGCATCTTAGCAAAGCATGGGGAAGCAGTATTGAAATCTATGACCAAGTGGCATTTTGCCAATACGGAAAAAGCAAAGGTTCTTCTCCGCAAAAGAAATACAAACTAATACATGACTAACGTTTTATTTAGTTGTCTTCATCATAATATTAAACACCATTTTACTGCCGTTTTTATCGACAATGTTTTTTAGGAAAAATGATCTATAAAATAACAACTTCTTTTTATTCCGTAAAAATAACTAACAGTGTAGAGGTATCACATGAAAACAATCCTTTTGCACTAGTTAAATTTATAATAGCTGTATTGTTCTTCTACTGCCGGCCATTCGGCAGTTTTTTTATTGTTCCGATATTTACTTAGGTGTTTTTTACCATTTCATCCAATTCATACTCCAAACTCATCCGCTTTGTTGTATTATGAAATAAGTTTCAATTTTCACTCTACTACAGAAAGGAAAAATATCTATTATGGAAAGTTTAAAAAGTACAAAAGCCTCTTTATTCATCAGCTTCATCATTATTATCTTCTCATGCGCTTTTATTACGTTAGAACTAAACAAATGGCTGTCCTTCTTCTTTAATCTTCTTCTATTATTTACACTGGCCTATTCTTACTTCTCTTTGCGCCAATTGAATAAATCTGTGGATGAGGAAGAAACAGCAGAAATGATAGAAATGCCATCTATTGCTGAAACTGCGGTGACAGTGCCTGATGAAAAAGCCGTTGCTGTTAACTTTGACGGGTATATTCAAACACTAGAAAAGATTAACGGCCTTGCAAAGGAAGTGGAGGGGGGCGCTTTACTACAATCGGATAATGTGACGAAAAGCATGACAGCAATGGAAAATGTCTCTGGTGCCGTTATACATATTGCAACGAATGCACAAACTGTAGCCTTTACTTCGCAGGAAGCAAATGATACAGCGATTGAAGGTGCAAAATCTGTAGCCATCATTGAAAAGCAAATGGGTGCAATCAATGGCTCCGTCGACGAGCTAAATGTTGTATTAAATGAACTAGCCGTCTATTCAACAGATATCGGGAAAATCGTTCAATCTATTACTGATATTTCAAACCAGACGAATTTGCTTGCCTTGAATGCTGCTATTGAAGCTGCGCGTGCTGGAGAACACGGAAAAGGCTTTGCTATTGTCGCCGATGAAGTACGCAAGCTATCTGAAGAAGTAAAGACATCTTCTAATCAAATTGCCGGAATCGTTTCTTCCATTCAGCAAAATGTCGATAAATCCGTCAGCTTCATGGAGGAAGGAAAGTCACAGGTTGTTACCGGCATGAGTGTTGCAGGACAGGTGAATGAAACGTTCTATCAGATTCAGCAAAAAATCAGCTCGGTATCCCAGCAAATTACAGAAGTATCGGCTGCCGTTCAGGAGCTATCGGCCGGCTCTGAGGAAATCAAGCACAATGTTGATTTCACAAAGCAGGTACAGGTTGCCGGCGTAGAAATGATCCAGGATTTAAATGTGCAGCTGGACAATTATTTAGCAGATTTGAAATCAGCGGTAGAGCAATTGAACAACTAATTTATCGAAAGAAGGTATTTGGAATGGATAAAAACAAATATATAGAAGCAGCAAAGCGGTCTCCTTTTTATCAATCCCTTTTTTCAAACGGGCAGCAGCCTGTCTGGAACGATATTCCCTTTACTACAAAACAACAGCTTCGCGAGGCTGATCCGTATGAATTACTCGGCACTTCCTTTCAGAATGTGGTGACATACCATGAAACGAGCGGAACAACAGGCAAGCCGTCATCCAGCTGGTTCAGCTACAATGATATCGATGTGGAAGCAGATGTGTTGAATAGATCGGCTCTGGCCTTCACAGAAAACGATCTTATCCTAAATCGATTTCCATTTGCTATTGCACTGCCGGCTTTCCTCGTTTATTGGGCTGCTCAAAAAGCGCGTGCAGGCTTTATTAGTGCAGACCAGTGGAATGAGGTGGCCCCACTCCCTCGTGTTTTAGATATTATGGAAAAGACGAAGCCAACTGTGCTGACGCTTGGTCCGACAGAGCTAATGAATTTATATTATGTAGCGAAAAAACTGAACAAGCCGTTGCCGACAGAGCGATTAAGAGCGATCGTTGTAGCGGGCGAGCTTGTCACGCCGGCAAGAAAACGATATATGGAACAGTGCTGGGGCGTACCTATCTATTTATTTTACGGCAGCACAGAAACGGGCGGTATTTTTGTTTCCTGTGAAAATGGTCATTTCCACTTAACTCACCCTTCCATTAACGTAGAGGTGGTAGATGATAAGGGGCAGCCGGCAGGAGAAAATGTAGTTGGCAGCTGTGTGATCTCTACAGCACGGGAAGGTATGCCGCTGCTGCGTTATTTTAATGAGGATTATATAGAAATCAAACAAGCACAGGCCTGTTCATGCGGCTGTTCATCCCCTATTCTCGTACACTACGGCCGAAAAGATGATTTACTGAACATTAATGGACAGGAAAAAAGCTTATATGATATTCATGAAATTGTCTATTCATTATCTTCTGTACCATACATATGGAAGCTGCAGCAAAGAGGTGAGGATCTGTACTTCCTTGCTCAGTATGAGGAAGAGGTAAATATCGCAGCGGTACAGCAGGAATTAAGCGTAGCCCTCGGTAAGGAAGTTAGAGTGGAACAGACAATAATTGTCCCGACAGACTCCCTGATTCCAAATAAGCCAGCCGGGAAATTTTATTACATCGAGAAGCTGGAAGATGCTCATATATAAGTAAGAGGGCTGCCCTATTAGGCAGCCCTTTTATAACAATATAACCTGAAATCGTTTCACAGGGAGTGGTCACAACCTCAACTTTATTTTTGAAGCCTCTTTAATTTATTTTTTCGCTTCATGTACTTTTAAATTTTTCCCTTTCACCGGGGTATCCTTCATCGCCTTTAGAACAAGTGTCCCCTTGCCATTGAGGATTTCTACAAAGGTAGAATTATCGAGTATCGTAATGATGCCAATATCCTCTGCATTTATGCCCGGAATTTTCGCGATCGTACCGACAAAATCGACAGCGCGCAGTTTCTTCTTCTTCCCGCCATTAAAATAGAGCTTCATGATTCCTTCATTTACAAGCTCCTTCTTCACCCGCTTCTTTTTAGGCGTGCTGCTCATCTTCTGTTCAAACAGCATTTCCATTTTGAGCACCTGCTCGACATCCGGACGATTATGTTCTGGAATGGAAAATCCAATAAATTCCTCAATCCCTCTTAAAAATTCCTCTTCATATGGCGTAACGAATGTGATGGCTTTACCGCTCAGCCCTGCCCGTCCTGTACGGCCTGTCCGGTGCACATATGCTTCCTTTTCAAGCGGCAGATCGTAGTTGATCACATGGGTAATATGATCAATATCAATTCCGCGTGCCGCAACATCTGTAGCGACTAAGTAGCGGAATGCGCCTTTCTTAAAATCATCCATTACAAGAAGGCGTGTTGCCTGATCCATCCCTCCGTGCAGCTGATCTACACTATAATCTAGGTCATACAGCTCGTCATGCACGTTATCGACCCGTTCTTTTGTACGACAGAAAATGATGCAGCTATCCGGGTTTTCCACAATAGTGACGTCCTGAAGCAGCTGAAGCTTTTCTTCCTCTGCAATTTTTATTACTTGATGGTCAATCGTGTTTGTTACTGCTTCCTTTTGTACCTCAATATCTACCGGTGCGATCAGATGCCGCCCCGCCAGTTCCTTTACTGCTTCAGGCAATGTGGCTGAAAATAGCATCGTTACCCGGTTTTTGGGCATATAGCTAAGAATCGCTTCTACCTGCTCGATAAATCCCATATTCAACATTTCATCTGCTTCATCAATTACAATATATCGTATTTTTTCAAGCTTTAACGTTCCTTTTTCGATATGATCCAATACACGGCCAGGCGTCCCTACAGCGATATGTGTTTTCTGCTTAAGCTCTGTCTGCTGATAATGGAAAGGCTGCTTCCCGTAAAGCGGTACAGCTTTAATACGTTTGTAGCGGCCGATACTTGTAAATTCCTCTGCTACCTGGACAGCCAGCTCACGGGTCGGTGTTAAAACGAGCGCCTGCGGTTTATTTTCCAGCCATTCGACCTGTTCACAAATCGGAATAGCAAAAGCTGCTGTCTTTCCGCTGCCTGTTTGAGATTTCACAAGCAAATCAAGATTGGCTAGTGCAGCTGGCAATACTTTTTGCTGCACCTCTGTCGGGACTGTATACCCTAATTTGGAAAGAGCCCTTTCAATCGGCTCGCTTAATTGAAACTGTGTAAATTTCTGCATCGTCATCCTCCTATATCAAAGCTATTATACAAGAAAGCCG
Source organism: Lysinibacillus odysseyi 34hs-1 = NBRC 100172 (assembly GCF_001591965.1). Lineage (GTDB taxonomy): Bacteria > Bacillota > Bacilli > Bacillales_A > Planococcaceae > Lysinibacillus_B > Lysinibacillus_B odysseyi. Next base: position 115,974 of record NZ_BCVX01000009.1, on the reverse strand, counting down.
GCCCGCAAACGATTTCATTATGAAGTTTTTGTTAAATCTCCAATTTTCATGATAGTTTATGCGATAATAAACATACCTTTATGGAAATGGAGGGATTTGTATGGAACATAAATTTACTAAAGTGAATAACTTGAAAGCGGGTATCCCGCAACTATTGCAAAGCATCCTGAATATCAGCTTAACCGTCCTAGGTATAGTTTTAAGCATTATGATGATGATTGAGCTAGTAGAGTTTATACAAATGGCCTTCTCCTCCGAAAAACGAGACTACAAATATTTCCTGGCAAATATTCTCGTGTTTTTTCTGTATTTTGAATTCATTACGATGATCGTAAAATATTTTAAAGAGGACTATCACTTCCCCCTTCGTTACTTTTTATATATCGGCATTACCGCTATGGTCCGGTTGATCATTGTGGAGCATGAGAATGCAATTGATACACTTATTTTTTCTCTCGTCATATTAGTGCTGATCGTCAGCTACTATATCGTGAACATTACACCGCGCGAGAGACCTCTAACTAAAAAGGAAAAGGTTCCTGAAACTTGAAAGTTATGAAATCTGGAGCAGCCCTTACCGAATAGGGCCTCCTTCTTATTTTCTCCACCTTTTATTTTAATTATAGTTTCATCATCACTTTATACCATTTTTCCTGAAATCCTAAATTTGATGGAAACCACCTCACTATTTCGTCAAGCAGACGAGTAAGCATGCTTACTATCCCCATTCCTTCGCCTCTTGAATATCATATATACAGAATACAAAGAGTAAGGATGGAGATATTGCTCAATAAAGTAAATCCAGCAAGTCCGGATTCGATTCCTAAGTTTGTGACACCCCTTCCTAAACCTGTGACAGCTACACCGCGCACTCATAAAGACCTGCCAAAACAATCGTATTATGAGCTCTCTATTGTAGAAGGAAAACATCGTTTCCATAAGGATTTTCCCCCTTCAACAATTTGGGGATATAATGGGATGCTCCCCGGTCCGACAATCGAGGCCCGGAAGGATAAATCTGTATTCGTCAAGTATGTAAACAGACTGCCGGCCAGGCATTTCCTTCCTATCGATAAAACATTGCATGGTGCCTCCGATTCTCCGGAGGTGAGAACGGTCGTTCATTTGCACGGGGCTCATGTGGACTGGAAGAGTGATGGCCATCCGGAAGCCTGGTATACAAAGGGCTATGAAATAACAGGGCCAAAATTCACGAGAGAAATCCACGAATATACAAACCATCAACCCGGCACGACGTTATGGTATCACGATCACACAATGGGCATTACACGACTAAATGTATATGCAGGATTGGCAGGCTTTTATTTGCTTCGCGATGCACTGGAGGATAGGCTGAAATTGCCAAAAGGAAAATATGAAATACCATTAATGATTCAGGATAAAACCTTCAATGAGGATGGTTCTCTATTTTATCCAGACCAAACTGACCCTCCAGCTCCTGTTCATCCTTCCATCACACTCGGCATGGTCGGGAATACGATAGTCGTCAACGGTAAAGTCTGGCCCTATTTACAGGTGGAGCCGCGAAAATACCGCTTCCGTATGCTGAACGCCTCCAATAGAAGAGGCTATGTAATCAACCTATCGAATGGGCAGCCGCTGATTCAAATCGGTACAGATGGAGGCTTCCTGAGAGCGCCTATTGAAATTCCGTCCATTGAATTGCTGCCTGCAGAAAGAGCCGATTTCATTATCGACTTTTCCAATTATAAAGGAGAAAAGATTATTTTAATGAACAGCGATGAGGAATTTGCAGATGATCATACGAACGTCATCATGCAATTTACTGTAGATCTACCATTAAGAAGTGAGGACACTAGTGAAATTCCAACAGCGTTAGCTCCGTCCATGGATGTACACACAGAACATGCCCATACAATCCGGAATCTCCCATTAACAGCAACAACTGATGAATATGGCAGGCTCATGCTGCTGCTGAATAATCATATGTACCACGACCCCGCTACTGAGAAGCCGGCACTGGATAGCATCGAGATCTGGAATTTAATTAATACAGCACCTGTTCCCCATCCAATTCATATTCACTTAGTCCAATTCAAAATTCTTGAACGTCAGCCCTTCGATGTTGAGTTGTTCGACAGCGAAGGAATTGTGCAGTATACGGGTGATCCCGAACCGCCTAAAGACTACGAACAGGGATGGAAAGATACAGTTAAGGTAGAAGCAGGTTCCGTAACAAAGCTTATAATGCACTGGAAAGGGTATACCGGAAATTACATTTGGCATTGTCATTACTTGGAGCATGAAGATCATGATATGATGCGCCCAATAACCGTCATTCCTGATACGCACCCTGTCCAGCCTCCTCATCCCGGAGAAAACCATAACAGCTGACATTCTTTTAAGAAGGATATATGAAAAAAAGAGGCTGCCTTGATTGAAGGCAGCCTCTTTCCCATCGCTATTTAACAATTTTACTAATTTCCTTGAATGCATCGCCTTTTGCTACAACTTGCATTTCAAATAACGCCATTTCAACACTTGTTATGTGCGCTCCAAGCTGCATCATCTTCTTCATTCCTACTTCATGATTTGCATTTGTACGGGAAGACACACAATCCGCCAGTACTTCTACTTCATAGCCGTTCGCCAATAGATGGGCAGCTGTTTGGTACACGCAAATATGTGTTTCAATCCCTGCCAGCAATACCTTCTTACGGCCCGTTGCTTCTAGTTTTCGAACAAACGCTTCTGTATCATAAGCGCTGAATGTAATCTTTTCTATCGGTTCTCCCCCAACTTCATCAGCAATCTCCTGTACAGTCGGTCCAAGGCCTTTTGGATACTGCTCCATCCATAAAATCGGCAGCTCCAGCACCTTGGCCCCTTTTACTGCACGAACAATATTGTTGATAACCGATTCACTTTTATCTACGATCTGTGCCAGCTTCCCTTGAATATCAATTAATACTAAAACTGTATCATCTTTTGTTAACATCATGATTCCCCCTTTGTCCTTTCCTTATTATAAAATAGAAACCTATTCTCTTTCACCTATTTCCTCCTAGAAACATAGATGCTGCCTACAGGTATGTGAATCTTTTTTAGCATATATATCTTTTCTATCCATACAAAAAGACTGCCTCTATCGGGCAATCTCTTTGGATTACTGAAGTGCTTCCAGCAAAATTTCATATTCTCTTGATGTCCAGGCTTCCATCGTCAATACTCCATCATAATAAACCGTTTTAATTAGAAAAGGAACGCCACTCGTATTTCGAAACCTGAAATCCAGTGAGCCGTACGAAACAGTCGCATCTCTTCCCTTCGGTACATACCCTACATCCAAGGAATGATGATGTCTTTCTACAATTGTTACAGGTAATTTATCGATTGCGTTAAATAAAGTCGAGGATGTCTGACAGATTCCTCCCCCTATTCCCATGACAAGCTTCCCTTTAATGATTTCTTTTGCCGGCTGGTATCCTCTTTCCTCTGATCGCCGCCCGACCATCGTATTAAAAGAGAAGTAGTCTCCATTTCCTACTATGACATTATTTAACGATCTTGCCGACAGCTCAATATTTTTATTCCTTCCTTTTTCATTTGCATTGAAATACGTCGTAAAGGAAGCAATTTTTACCTCATTCAATGTGGAAACTTCCTGCTCATCATAGCCGCTTTCCGTTTTGTAAATAGGTAAAAGAATTTCACCGCCGGTATCCGACGCTGCAATCATTTTTTCTACGAGTTCATCTTCCTTTAGAACAATCATCGGGCTGCCCTTAATCAACTGCCCATTTTCACCGATACGATCAAGCACCATTTTCTGATCATAGCCAGGAGTAGATTCAGTGCCTCTTGCCAGTTCCTTCGCCAGCTCTTCAATTTCTTGTATATAGGCGTTAATATCCATTTCATAACCAAGCTCAAAAGGTGAAAATGTTCGCACTACCTTAGATGTAGCCGGATCGATCAGCTTGAGGACGGGCTCTTCATTTTGCTCTTCCTCTTCGCTACCTGCTGGAGATTCTTCATACGATACTTGCTGTTGCAGGTCTGACAACTGCTGCTCAAGTACCGTTATTTGTTCCTCGAGCTGCCTTTCCTTATCCGATTTCCCTTGACAACCTACAAGTCCTACAATTGAAAACATTAATATAACCATCAGTTTTTTCATGTTGTTTTACCTCTATCTTTAAGGATTTTCTAAAATGGACAATTAATACATCGTATTCAAAAAATCATAGAAGTGTTTCTTTTCTGAGGAAGGATTACAGTCTAAATTGATGTTGGCCTTTACGGTTCTTTTACTTTACGCTGTCAGAAGCAAACAGCTGGCTTTTATTATTCATTGAACCGCGTGCCAAACAATTGTATAGTGGACAAGTAAGGAGGATTCAAATATGTTACGTCTTAGCTGGATGATTAGTGTAGGGATATCGCTTATGGGCGTATTGTTAATTGAGCATTTTTTTACTATGAAGGCGAATGAAGCTGGCACGGCAAACGGTAATTTAGGCGCAGTAGGGCTGGCACTTGTCTTACCTTTTATTGTATTGAGTTTGTTTATTACATTCCGCTATTTTACAGAGCTTTCCTGGCAAACAAAGGACAAGATTTTACGTAATTGCTTATTACTCGGCGGCTTTGCCCTTGCAGCGGCTCTTTTCTACTATGCACTGGAATATCGAAAAGATGTCTATTCTGCTCTAGGAGGCACAACGGCCGAAAAAGGCTCGATTATTTACGGCTATCCTATGTTAAATGAGTACACAAACAAGATATTTATCAATTTTTACACATTTGCTTTTATACATACAATAAGCGCAGTAGCCGGTGGGATTTTCGGTGTAACCAAACCCCAAAAGCAAACAGCTGCTGCTGAAGAAAATGAAATGGACGGGCTATAAGCCCGTCCATTCTCTATGCAGATTTTAATGTCTTCGAACTAAACTTTGTGCGCAGAGCACTTATAAAGACGATGGCGGACAGAACGATGAGCAATACACCTGTAAAGGTAAAGCTGCCAATTAGAGAAAAAGGCAGAATACCCAAACCTGATGAACCGACTACTACACCTAAAGAGAAAAAGGCATAAAAGTACCCATAGGCTTTGCCGCGTATGCCCGCCGTCGTCGAGCGGACTAACAATGTATTAATGGCTGGGAAAAGGAAAGCAAAACCAACACCATATAAAGCAAGAACCCCGTAAAGTGCGGCTGCTCCCCTCATCTGTCCGATCAGCAGCTGGCTCGCTCCCATACAGGCAAGTCCCGCCACAAGATTGTAAATAGGCGGAATCTTATCAAATAAGCGGTTTGTTGGCAGAACAAAAATCAGGACAGCCACGATGCCGAACATGCTCATAAGCGTACCGCTCAGACGGGAGCTATGGCCTAGATTTTCTACATGAAGAGGCAGCAGATAAGCAAGTGCTCCCTGTGAAAACATTAAGAAAAAGGCACCCGCATATGCCTGTACAATCCCTTTATTGAAATGAAAGGCTTCTCTTTCTTGCACTTCCTTTTGCATATGGGCGGCAGACATTTTTAAAAACAGCACTGTTACAATTGCCAGGACTATCCCAGCAGCTGCGACCGTTGTAAAAACAAAAGGAGCTGAAGTTCGGCTTGCCATGATACCGCTGTATGCAGGACCGACAATTGCCGCAACACCGACAAAGGATCCCGTAACTGCACTTTGGCTCCCCTGCTTTTCCTCCTTCGTCGTATTGGCAAGAAGTGTAAAGGCTGCCGGTACAATAAGCCCGCCTAAAAAGCCATGGATAAAGCGTACGGCAATCAGTGTCGTTGGATTGTCCACGACATTATAAAGCAGCAGCGATATGCTTGTAGTAATCAAGCCAAGCACAAGCAGGCGAAACGCTCCATAACGATCCGTAAAAATACCAGAAAGCACATTACCGAACGTATTCGTCAACGAGTAGATCCCGACAACAAATCCGGCAATCATGGCACTGGCGCCAACCGATGTGGCAAACGTACTCATAATAGGAAGCTGTGTAAATAAATCAATGAATGTAAAGAAGACAATCATATAAACAATCCATGATTTGCAGAATGGTTTTATAGTATACGATGCTTTCCGCTTTTTCAGGAAGTAATCAAATACAAAGTTGCCTGCTGGAATGAAGGCGACAAGTATCGCTACAATTGACAACCCTGCATTCCACTGTACCCGGAGCTGAACATATAAAATGGAGAGCAGATAGGCAATAAAGATTCCCCCATGCACGGCACCGACAATTGTTACCGCCATAGGGTAATCTGCTATATATTTAAGAGGCATCGCAATGCAAAGCAGCACAAGCAGCGATATGCCATCTAGAATGCCCGTTGCACGCAAAATGGAAATTGGATGGAACTTCATAGTCCCTCCTCCTTTATAATTCGTTTCACTGTCTCCTATTCTATAGTAAGTAAATTGTGAAAGTCCACCGAGCCAAAAAGAAAAAGCGACAAATTTGTCGCTTTTATTACAATATTATCTTTTTAGTTGTTTTACCGTCGCTTGAATGTACGGACTTTCACAAATAGCTGAAATAACAGCAACTCCACCTATACCTGTCTGCAATACTGCAGAAGCCCGTTCTTCTGTGATGCCGCCAATCGCCACAGCCGGTAAATCTGGAAAATTAGCAACAACCTGCTCCAACAACTCGGTGCCTACCGGCGACTTAGCATCAGCCTTTGACTTGGTAGGAAAGACAGGGCCTATTCCTACATAATCTGCTCCATGTCTAACGGCTTCTTTTACTTCCTCAAGGGAATGGGCTGAAATGCCGAGAATTCCTTTTCCGATTTTTTCTCTCACCTTACGCGCTTTTTCATCATCCTGACCAATATGCACACCATCTGCCTGCAAAGCGACGGCCAGATCGACATCATCATTCACGATAAAGGGCACTTGGTATGTTTTACACAACGCTTGGCACTCACGGGCAAATTGTTCATAATCCGGACCCTTTAATGCACCGTCACCTTTTTCCCGAAATTGAAATATCGTAACACCCGCCTGCAATGCCTCCTCCAGTACCTCAAGCGCCTGTCTGTTCTTGACGTTTTGCGTACCCATGATAAAATATACGGCTAACTGTTCATGCTTCAACTACCATCACCTCCACTTGATTTTTATAATGTTTATAAGCAAAATGGTTTGTCGGTCCATGCCCGTTCCCTATATTTAACGGGTGACTGATAGCCAGCTGTACGTATTTTTTCGCTTCAATGATAGCCTCTTTCAGCTCAAATCCTTTTCCTAAAAAGGCCGTGATGGCTGCTGAAAATGTACAGCCCGTTCCATGAGTTTGTTTTGTCCGGATCCGCTGGCTTTCCATCATAAAGGAAGTTCCGTCAGCGAAGTAAACCGCATCAACCGCCTGATCTCCCTCTAAATGGCCGCCCTTCATCACAACACAATTCACACCGGTCTGCAGCAATATATGTGCCGCCTTTTTGGCATCTTCCGCTGAAGTAATCTCTATCCCGCTTAATTCGGCAGCCTCCGGAATATTTGGTGTAATAACGGTTGCGATAGGCAGAAGGTGCTTTTTCAAAGCTTCTATGGCGCTTCTTTGCAGCAGTGGCGCCCCTCCTTTGGCAATCATGACAGGATCAATGACGAGTAGCATATCTTTATCAGCAAGAACTTGTGCCACTCCTTCAATAATTTCTGCAGAAAATAACATACCTGTCTTAAGAGCGCGCACTGGGAAATCCGCCAATACAGTAAGCATTTGCTGTTTGACAAAATCCTGCTCTACCGAGACAATCCCTTCAACTCCCCATGTATTTTGTGCTGTTAATGCCGTAATGGCTGTCGTGCCGAAAACACCTAGCTCCTGAAAGGTTTTTAGATCTGCCTGAATCCCTGCTCCTCCGCCTGAATCCGAGCCTGCTACCGTCATAACAATGTCCATTCTTTTTCCCCCTGTGATAGACGTTCGAGCGCATTTAACAGGCTTATCTGGAAGCTGCCGATATATGGCTGCTCACCCGCTAGTTCAGCTGCTCTTTTATAGCTTGATGAAACAGCCTGCAAGGTCGCCACATTTCTATCATCCGCTGCCAGCCCTGCAGCACAAATAGCGCTCAGCAGACAGCCTGTAGCCGTTACCTGCGTAATCCTCTCATTTCCTCCTTGTATTTGGAAAGTCTCCTTTCCATTTGTTACGATGTCCGTACTTCCCGTTACAAATACAAGGGTATTGTATGTGTTGGCCACAAGCTTTGCCGTTTCTATAATGTCGATCTGCCCTTCTCCGCTGTCAACGCCTCTTGATTCCCATGGCACCCCTGCAATGACAGCCAGTTCCCCTACGTTACAGCGAATGCAGTCAATCTGAATCTGAGCGAGTATTTCTTTTACAATTTGCTGACGGTAAAGGGAGGCACCGACAGCGACAGGATCCAGTACAACAGGAATGCCTTTCTTATTAGCAGCTTTTCCAGCAATCAGCATCGTTTTAGCCGTTGTTTCGTGTAAAGTACCTATGTTAAGCAGCAGGGCATCCGCAATACGCACCATTTCTTCTGCCTCTATTGCCTCGTCCGCCATTATAGGTGAGGCACCGATTGCCAGTAGGCCGTTTGCCGTGAAATTGGCTGCTACTGTATTCGTAATACAATGTACAAGCGGCTTTTTTTTATAAATGTTCGACAAGCTCATATTTTTTTACCTCCCTTTCCCAATCCTGCATTGTCCAAGGCATCTCCCAAAATTGCCATTCATAATAACAGCTTCGAATGAAATGCTGCTTTAAAATTTCGCTTTTATGAGGGTTTTCACATGCATAGCGGTCCATCATCTCGATCTGCTCCTCGATCGACTGCTTAAACGAACTATCACTATACATGTCGATCCAATCCTGATACACTTTCACACCCGGTTTCGCATCCTGATAACGCTCACCTATCTCCTGGTACAGCCAAGGGCACGGCAGCATGGCAGCAAAACTCTCTGCAGCATCACCGTTATAGACCGCCTGATACATATGGCTGACATAATTATAGGCAGCAGGAGCAGGAGTAAAATGTGCGACCTCTTCTTCTGTAATCCCAAGTTCCTGGAAGACGGTTGAATGCAGCATCAACTCCGATTGCTGAACAAACTGTGCCTTCTCCAAAAATAATTTCATATCCGCTTCTTTTTCTACCTTAACAGCAGTTAACGCTAAAACCTTTGCGTAATGCTTCAAATAGTACGCATCCTGCAGCATATAATAGGCAAACTTTTCAACGGGCAATGTACCATTGACCAACCCTTTTACAAATGGATGCCGGAAACTTTCTTCGAAATAGCGGTTTGTTTCTTTTCGGATATTTTGACAAAATGACATAATTACCTCTCCTTTATGCTAATTTTGGTAGAACAAGCTTCGGGGACGAAGTGAGCAACAATGTCGTGCAGACAATCGTTACACCAATCGTCGGAACCATTGGTGTGGCATTATAAATAATCGAATAGAGCCACACATTCTGGCCATCTGCAAACATATAGAAAAATATCACTCCCGAAATGACATGAACAAAAAATTTAAAAAATCCTGCCATACTAATGGCTGCTGTCAAAGATAGTGTGAGCTTCCTTTTATGTGAATTGTTCAATGCATGATGGATAGGCTTGTTCAAAAGAGCGACAAAACCAACTACCGCATTAGCCAAGCAATGGTCTAATAACACTTGAGCCCAGTGGTATACAGGTACTCCTGTCGCAATATCAATAAAGCCCATTAACAGCCCGGTCGAAAAGCCTGCGATCACTCCCCACCTGATGGCGATAAGAAGGATCGGGATCATCTGTAAAGAAATCCCTCCACCTTGGGGCATAAAGTTGATGGACATCATATTGAAAATAACACCGATGCCGGCAAACAATGCTATTTCAATCCACATCCTCAATTTTCTTTTTTCCATATTTCCTCTCCTTTCTCTCATTTCTAAGCGAAAGAAGGAATAGAACGAAAAAAAACGACATCAGGACAGAGCCTGACATCGTTTTGAAGTCGGTTTCTATCCACATCCCTACGCAAGTGCTAACTTACAGGTTCAAAGAGTCAGTGCAGCATCAGTGCACAATCTCAGCCGACTCGCTCGGCCCCTCCTGTGGGTACTATTAAACTGTAATGGCTTTATCATAGCCGAAACAAAAAAGCCGTGCAACACTATTCCTAAAATTAGTCATTTTATCCTGTCCGGACAAGCCATGTGGCAATCCTCGCTAATAGCTCAGCTCGCAGCTCAATCATCTCATCAAACTGATAAAAGAATAAAATTTTCCTCTCGGCTACTGTAGTTCCTTCCGGCTTCGGATATAGGACGAAATACATAAATGATTCAGCAAAATCTTCCTGCTCATGTGTTGCGGCATACTCACTCAAAAAGTATTCTCCCGTTTCTTCATAATCGAGAAGCCAGAAGCGCCCGTAAAATAGGTATAAATAAGAATCTTCATAAAAGCAGCCGCCCTCCTCTGTATAATTCGTCCAGCAGTATTTTTCATCTAAGCTGTAATCTACTTCCTGGGGTGTCAGGGAGAGAAGGTGAGCCAATTCATGCAGGTTATTTTGAATGGTTTCTGATGGGATAAAAGGAGAGCTATTCAAACCCAGTGTTGCGCTCGTACCTCCTGCTACCTTAACATAAGCATTCGTTTCGCTTCCTTCAAAAATTTCTATCATATCAATCATCGTCGTCATATTATCGGGCGTCATCCAATCAAAGCTGTGCCACTGCCATAAGTAGTCTTCCTCTACATCCTCCGGCACTCTATTATCCTCAATTTCATACGTATAAATGATTTCTTCAGGGGTCAACTCACCATCTGCAGCTGTATAATCGTCCAGAGGACCGTATATACCTTCCAGCTCCATAATGATCCGGTCTCCCCATGCTGCACATTCTTCCGGAGACTCGCACGTTACCTCAAGCATACAGATTTGCTCTTCTTCATTGTACATTTCCCCTTCAAGACAAACATCGTCGGCTTCCACAACTGATTCATCTGCAAGCAGGGAATCATCACCTAGTAAGAAGAGTGCCACGATAAGCAGCGTGAAAGCCGCTGTCAATAAGAAGATTAAACTACCACCTATCAGCCATAAGGCCATCTTTACATCTACACCTCTTTATCTTGTTTCTTCTCATTATATACAATACTTACCAAAAGGAACAAAAGCATCCTTACCTATGTTTTATAACCAAGACTTTTGGCACGGTGTTTACTAGTAGAAATTAAACCAGCTGTTCTGAATTTATGGAAAGAAAAAAGCTGCCCGGAAAGGTTCGACCTTCCGGACAGCTTTACTCTACTAGCATATTTCCATGTGTATTCTTTACATCTGCCTTTGTCGTATCCATTTCTTGATTCTCCGGCTGATTGTGCGATATGTTAATTGGCAGACAAGCAAGAAGGATAGTCCAATCCCGGATAATGCGACCACAAAGGCAATCCAATCAAATAGCGAATAATGGGCTGCCTTTGCCCAGTCGATTTTGCCACCCCAATCTTCGATGACAAGGTTCATTCCGTAAATACCTGAAATAACAGTAAATATTGTAAGTATGAATAAAAGGTCATTGAGACGCTCATCCGCCTGATCCTCTAAAGTACGATATAAATCATTGAGCGTTTTCTTAATTTCTTCATACTGGGAAGTAATCCGGAATTGTTTTCGGAGCATGGTCGAAATTTCCCTACCCTCCGAGCGTACAGCCACCTCATCAAAATAATATTGCGAGGAAAACTTCATAATTTCCTTTATTAACTCATCCACGATCACCTTATCATTTTCCCATTCAATTTCGCTATGCTCAAAGGATAGCTTTAATAAGATGATTTTATAAAAATAATAAATAATGACGGTATAATAATGGGTGCTGTAAAAAGTTCCGAGGGAGTTTAATAGCTTCGCTTGCTTCTCATTTGTAATATGCATATGCGCTTGATTGGAAGTAATGGTGTAAGCATTCGGTGCCCAACGATCCAGCACATGATCTTGTATATATCGCCGGACATATTCGATATTAGTAGTGGACATGAACGGCCTCCCGTCCCGCCCATAGCCATCCATCTGTCCAAGCCGGTACAGGAGTGTTTCATCCACCTCCCCCCCATTTGTTAGAAGGCAGCCCGTTGTGTACATACGTTCATCTTCTATAAACGGAACACTTCCGCCATATTGCACTACATCTTTATATATGACTAAATACTTTTCAAAAAATGGAAGAAGATCTAGTTTAATGAGCGAATAAAACGTATCGTACAGCTCTCCGTTTATGGTAAGGTAGGCCCCCATCTCTTCTTCTAATTGGGGTTCGAGCACACGGAAGAAATGAGCAAAGTTTATCGCCTCACTGATTTCGCGATCTCCCTTCACTACTACGCGTGTCGCAATCATACCGATATTTGCAGGACATAGCCACACATCCATACTATGAATATCAAAAGCAGTCGTTACTGTAGGTGTATGTAATTCGCCCGTTAGTTTTATTTCTTTAGAATATCGGAAAAATCCGAGTTTACCTTCATGTTTCGGAAAGAGCTTATCTTCTATAAATGGATAAAAAAACTGCCCTAGCTCCTTATGAGAAATCTTGATATCCTCTGGATAATACTTATCCTGCAGCTGTTCATTTTCTATATCAAATAACGTAAAATCATTCTTTTCAAGCTCTTCTATCAATTCGTCACGCTTCAGCTGTCGAAAGTTGAAAGGAAAAATAAATGTAAAATAAGCATGGTTGATTTCTAATTCAGGCAGTACGATGGCACTCACCTCCTATAAATATTATTGCACTTTTTCTGCAAAATCTAAACAAAGTGGTGCCCGAAAAACTTTTTTAGGGACACCACCTTTCAAGAATCATAATATTTTAATGCGACTGCAGGAGCAATAGTTGAGAGCGAAGAGCTATTATGGAAAAAGGCTGTGTTAAGAGCCAATATGACTCTTAACACAACCCCATATTCTTCCATTTCAGGTATCTGCTTTAGCGGATTTCTGCGCCTGCTGCTTCTAATGCTTTTAATACTTTGTTATGGGCTGCCACTACTTCTTCATCAGTCAACGTTCTTTCCGGATCGAAGTATGTTAATGAGAAGGCAACAGATTTTTTGCCAGGAGCCATTTTTTCTCCTTCATAGACGTCAAATACCTTTACATCTTTCAGAAGCTTCGTACCTGCCCCTTTAATGATTTCAGCAATTTCACCGGCAGTTGTTGTACGGTCAAGCTCAAGTGCGATATCACGAGTCATCGCAGGGAAACGTGGCACTGGTGTGTACACAAGTTCCTCAGTGGAAGCATTTAAAATAGATAGCAGATCCAGCTCCGCCACATATGTTTCTTTTACGCCTGCTTGCTTTTGCTCAGCCGGGTGCAGCTGGCCGATTAGACCGACTACCCCGCCGTCTAGCAATACATGCGCTGTACGGCCGGGATGCAAGCCGTCCACAGAAGCTTTTACATACGACACTCGCTCTGTTAAGCCAAGCTTTGCAAAAACAGCTTCTACAATACCCTTAGCAACGAAGAAATCAACTTGTTTCTTTTCTCCCTGCCATGCATTATCAGTCCATTTACCTGTCAGTACCAATGACAGATGCTCTTCCTCAAATGGCAGCCCCTCTGCTGTTTGGCCAAGGAATACAGAGCCGATTTCATATAAAGCTACAGAATCGATTTGACGCGCTACATTATATGCAGCTGCTTCTACTAAATGCGGAATCAGGCTTTGGCGCAATATAGAGCGCTCTTCCGACATTGGCATAAGAAGCTTCGTTGTTTCTTCAGCTTTTAGTGCATATTTTTGAGAGGCTGCAGCTGATGTTAATGAATAGGTAACTGCCTGGAACAGCCCCGCACCTTCCATTACATTACGTACAATACGGCGTTTTTCTTGATAAGCTGTCAACCCGCCTACCTGCTCCCCAGATTCAGGAAGTGTTGTCGGAATTTCATCATAGCCGAACAGACGGGCAATCTCTTCTACGATATCCTCTTCGATTTTGATGTCCTGACGGCGTGTCGGCACATCGATGATCAATAGACCGTTTGCTGCCTCTACCTCAAATTGCAGGCGCTCTAAAATAGACAGCATATCTTCTAGGGAAATCTTCATGCCAAGACGTGTGTTGATGAAGTCCGGTGACACAACGACACGAGCAGGAGTTTTATCCAGTTCATCAACAAGCACTGTTCCTTCCAGCACCTCGCCGCCAGCCAGCTCTGAAAGCAGTTGTGCTGCCCGCTCTGCTGCCGGAATGACACGGTTTGGATCCACCCCTTTTTCAAAACGGGCAGAGGAATCTGAACGCAGACCTAAATCCTTAGAAGTACGGCGAACGGACTGCCCAGCGAAATAAGCAGACTCAATGACAACTGTTGTTGTTTCATCGGATACCTCTGAGTTTGCGCCACCCATTACACCAGCTACAGCTACGGGCTCCTTACCGTTTGTGATAACAAAGTTATGTGCCTGCAATGTACGTTCCTGGTCATCCAACGTTGTAATTTTTTCACCTTCTGCTGCATGACGAGTCACGATTTCGCCTGTACCTAGGCTGTCGTAATCAAATGCATGCAACGGCTGGCCGTACTCCATTAAAATGTAATTTGTAATGTCGACAACATTGTTATGAGGGCGTACACCGGCTGCCATTAAATAATGCTGCAGCCATAACGGCGACTCTGCTACCTTTACATTCTTCACAACTTTTGCAGCATACAGCGGGTTCACTGCTGTATCTTCAACACGTAGACTTAATTTATCCTGCGCCTTTTCAGCTGAGGCTGTGTAGTTGATTTCAGGAAGCTTCACCTCTGTTGAAAGGATAGCTGCTACTTCATAAGCAACACCAAGCATTGATAATGCATCTGAGCGGTTTGGTGTTAATCCTAGTTCTAATACTGTATCGCGTAACCCTAATAGTTCCAGCGCATCCGTCCCAGGCACACTATCCTCCGGCAATACATAAATTCCTTCTGCATATGCTTTCGGTACTAATCGTCCTTCAATGCCAAGCTCCTGAAGGGAACAGATCATACCATTTGATTCCTGTCCGCGCAGCTTTGCTTTTTTAATCTTGATACCACCCGGTAATTTTGCTCCCGGACGCGCTACGATTACTTTCTGTCCTGCATCGACATTCGGTGCTCCGCATACGATTTGCTGTAAGCTCTCTTCACCTACGTCTACCTGACAAACGTTTAACTTATCCGCTTCAGGGTGTTTTTCCTTTGATACAACATGCCCAACGACAATGTTTGTCATCCCTTGTGCACGGTCGATTACTGCATCTACCTCAATACCTGAGCGTGTAATTTTTTCTGCTAGTTCCTCAGGCGCAAGACCTTCAATATCTACATATTGCGATAACCATTTTAATGATACTAACATTGTATTTCCTCCTTACCCTTCACTGCGGTGGAATTGTGATAAGAAGCGTACGTCATTCGTATAGAAGTGACGGATATCATCCACCCCGTATTTTAACATCGCGATACGTTCTGCCCCGATCCCGAACGCAAAGCCAGATACCTTTTTCGAATCATAACCGGCCATTTCAAGAACGTTCGGATGTACCATACCAGCTCCTAAAATTTCGATCCAGCCTGTTTTCTTACATACGTTACAACCGGCACCGCCGCATTTATGGCAGGATACATCCACCTCTACAGATGGCTCCGTGAACGGGAAGAAGGAAGGACGGAGACGGATTTCGCGTTCTGCACCGAACATTTTCTTCGCCAATGCATCAAGCGTGCCTTTTAGGTCGCTCATCCGGATATTGTCGCCAATGACAAGTCCTTCAATTTGCATAAATTGATGGGAGTGCGTCGCGTCATCCGTATCACGACGGAATACTTTCCCCGGACAAATAATGCGGATCGGCTCTCCTTTTTTAGCCTCCATTGTACGTGCCTGTACCGGAGATGTATGCGTGCGCAGTAAAATTTCTTCAGAAATATAGAATGAATCCTGCATATCACGTGCTGGATGGCCTTTTGGCAGGTTTAACGCTTCGAAGTTATAGTAATCCTTTTCTACTTCCGGACCTTCGGCGATTTCATATCCCATGGATACGAATAGGTCTTCAATTTCCTCGATAACACGAGTGAGCGGATGGCGGTTACCGATCTGTACCTTTGCGCCCGGCAATGTTACATCGATCGATTCTTTTTCCAATTGCTCCTGAATTGCCGCTTCCTCTAAAGCCGCCGATTTTGCCGTTAATACATCTGTCAGGTTTTCCCGAACTGTATTAACTAGAGCGCCCATTTTTGGACGTTCTTCAGCAGAGAGTTTGCCCATTCCTTTTAGCAGGTCTGTAATCGGCCCTTTTTTACCTAGATAAGCAACACGCACATCATTCAACTCTTTTAATGATACGGCAGCTTCAATTCTCGCCAGAGCTTCCTGCTCCAGCTGCTTTAATTGCTGTTCCATTGATAAATCCTCCTATTTCAATGTTGTAGTCGAGTCGTTTTTCAGACATATGGAAAGATACCGGTGCTTTTATCAGCGGTTTTGCATGACATATCAGCGTTTTTGCGATATATCAGCGCTTCCACCTATTTATCAGCTTTTTACTTCCAAATAAAAAACCCCGCCCCTAAAAAAGGGACGAGGATATCGCGGTACCACCCTAGTTATTGCCGAAGCAATCACTCAATTCAAATAACGGCTTGTCACCGGCACAGATTTTCTTCTGTGCTGCTCGCGAGGTGAACTTCATTGTGTCATCATGCAGGCAGCTTTCAGTCTGTGGCCGCCGTTCCCTGATCCATGTGTGTCACAACTACTCTTCTCGGTCGTTGCATTTTTTATTTTATACGTATTCAATAGTACAGGATTGTGTAAACTTCTTCAAGTCATTTCACAAAAGCGTATAGTAATATACCTGTTGCTACTGCTACGTTCAATGACTCCGCTTTCCCTAAAATCGGGATGATGACATTTTGGTCCGTTTTTGCCAGAAGCTGCGGGCTGATACCGGCTCCTTCATTTCCAACGATTAATGCAAAACTGTCCGTTACATGAATATCCCGGTAGGAAACGGCTTCCTCAAGCGATGTACCGAACACTTTTACACCGTCATCCTGAAGGCGGTCGATCCATTCATCCAAATCGCCGCGAACAACCGGAATATGAAAGTGTGAACCCTGTGCTGAACGCATCACTTTCGGATTATAAGCATCTGCACAGCCTTTGCCAAGTACTACTGCATCAATCCCGGCTGCATCTGCTGTACGAATCATCGTCCCGATATTGCCCGGGTCCTGCACCGCATCAATAAGCAGTACTTTTCTCCAACCTGCTGTTTCAATTTCCGTCGGCTCATTCACTTTACAATGGGCAAACACGCCTTGGGACTTCTCTGTTTCCGCAATTTCCTTTGCTACCGTTTCTGTAACCTGTACCATTTGCACATCATCTGTCTGCCAAAGCAGCGGCAGGTCTACCCCATCACGTACAATGATTTGAAGAATTTGTTCTTTATTTTTTAATGCTTCCTCTACAAGATGGAAGCCTTCTATGATGAATTCACCTGATTTTTCCCGTTCTTTACGGAGCGTCACAAGCTTTTTCCAATGCTTTACGAGCGCATTTTGATTTGATTCAATTCGCTTCATCGTATCCGTCCTTTTAAGTAGTTTCAATCTCGCATTATAACATAGAAACCTCCTCTAGGATATAAAATTTACCATGCACATCACTCCTGGTAACCTTTACAACCAAACAATTCCTTTCTTTTTACGTATACTTTTTTTCTGCCTTGAAATACTAAGAAAGAAAGGGGTGTCAACTATGGATTTTCAAATTCGAGAAGCAATTACTACCAATGTAACAGGCGACTCAGCAGCAGCATTTGAAGACACAATCAGCGATGCAATCGCTCGTGGCGAAGAGCACCTTCTCCCAGGTTTAGGTGTATTTTTAGAAGCATGGTGGAAGGATGCATCTGAGACTGAGAAGAATGCCTTTACTACAAAGCTTGAAAAGCATTTCGTCTCGTAAATTACAGCTTTGATAGAACACGGGCACATTGGTCAATCTCTTGAATGGTCGTCTGTGGTCCGAATGAAATACGAAAGAACTGCCGCGCTTCCTGGAATGATTTGCCCATTGCTAAAATGGCCTTCGTACCGGAAGCGCTATTACTATCGCAGGCACTGCCTGTTGATATGTATATACCCTGTTCGTTCAGCTTCAGCATTACAAGCTGTCCCTCTATACCTTTCATGCAAACACCGCAAATGTTTGGCAGCTGTTCTGTCCAAATCCCTTCGACTACTTGAAACTTCTTACTATGCAAAGAGCCAACAAGCCTCTCTCGCAGCCTCCATTGTTCCGTTAAATTATAATGATAATCTTCTACTGCCACACCCATCGCCACAATAGCCGGTGTATTTAGTGTTCCCCCTCGATGGCCGCGTTCATGCGTGACTCCCGGAAAAACAGGTACCACCCTTACATAAGGATTAAGATAAATCGCTCCGCAGCCTTTTGGCCCCCCAATTTTATGACCGGAAACTGTAAGAGCATCCACATGATTAGAAAACACGGTGATATCCAGTTTGCCAAAGGATTGTACACAGTCCACATGATAGGAAATGCCATGCTCCTTAGCTATCTTGGCTATTTTATTTACCGGCTGGATTGTACCAATTTCAGCGTTCACATGCTGAATAGAAATAAGAGTCGTATCGGGCCTGATTGTCTCCTCCAGTTCCCGGACATCAATTACGCCTTTTTCTGTTAACGGAAGGCGTGTAATTTCAAACCCTTCCTGTTCCAGCGTATTCATCGCCGCATGGACAGACGTATGCTCGGCCATCGATGTGATGATATGACACCCTCTTTTCTTCGCACGCGCAAGAGAAAGGATCGCTAAAATATTTCCTTCCGTACCTCCTCCTGTAAAAATGATACCGTCCGGATGCACACCTAGTTTTTGGGCAACTATTTTTCTGGACCAAGTAACTCCATTTGCTGCCTGTCCGCCTGCATCATGCGGACTGGAAGCATTGGCATACATCTTCTCGGCAACTTCTCCGTATGCAATGACAGCTCTTTTCAGCATTGGTGAAGATGCTGCATAGTCTAAATAAGTCATCAACTCTCCTCATTTCCTGTTCATAATAAGTACTTGTCTATTTCATTATTTTATGTAAAGATATGTGTCAAGACAACTGTAAAGAAGGTATAAAGGTGAAGATTCAAACGGATATCATCATTCTTGGCGGCGGGATCGCTGCACTGCAGACAGCCCGGCAATTAAGCAGACGCTTTGACGTCCATATCATTACAAAAACAGATCTGACAGCAAGCAGTTCCTACCAGGCACAAGGAGGCATCGCAGCAGTTATTGCCCCCACAGACGATACTTCTATACATATACAGGATACCCTGAAAGCCGGGGAGTATCATCATAATGTGGAAAATGTGAAAACCTTAGCTGAATACGGGGCTACCGCTGTAAAATCACTTCTAAAAAGAGGCTTTCCTGCTGACCGAACACAGCAAGGGGAGATTTCCCTCGGCCTTGAAGGAGCTCATAGCCAGCGCCGGATCATTCATGCTGGCGGCGATGCAACCGGTAAGTATTTAGTAGATTACTATGCTGCTGACATGCCGAAAAATGTTTTCATTCATACGTACGAATTTGCCTATGAACTTCTATTGAATCCTGCAGGTGAATGCTGTGGTGTCCAAGTAAAAACAGCAACAGGGGAAAAAACATATTTTGCCTCTTACATCATTTTAGCTACCGGTGGCGCAGGAGCGTTGTATGAATACACATCAAACTGCAGCGACAGCTATGGTGACGGCATTGCACTTGCCTATTTGGCCGGGGCTGCTGTTACAGATATGGAGTTTGTCCAGTTTCATCCGAGTCTCCTTTATGTTGACGGGACTCACGGACTTATCTCCGAAGCAGTACGAGGGGCGGGCGGAAAATTCATTGATGAATCCGGCCATGCGATCATGTACGGCAAGCATCCCCTTGGCGATTTAGCTCCACGGCATATAACAGCATACGAAATGTATAAGATGCGGGCTCAAGAAAAATCGGTCTATCTCGACATTTCTCCAATCCAACATTTTGCAGAACAATTTCCGACGATCACCAAGCTTTGCGAACGTTACCGTGTCAATATCGCGAATGGAAGGATTCCCATTGCTCCCGGCAGCCATTTTCTGATGGGAGGGATTATTGCCAGTCCATACGGAGAAACATCCATTCCCCGTCTGCTAGCAGTTGGGGAAGTGGCCTGTACAGGCGTCCATGGCGCAAATCGTTTAGCAAGCAACTCACTTCTTGAAGGGATTGCTTTTGGTGAATTATTAGCAGCCCGCTTGCTGAAAAATGGGACGATTCAAACTGACTTCGACGTTATCACTCCAAAAAAAGAAATGCTTCAGCCAAGCTTGGCCAAAAATGAGCTGCAGCATGAAATGTTTGCGAATGCAGGAATTATCCGCTCTGAAAAAGGGCTCAGAAAACTATTAACAAAGCTGCCGCTTCTTACTGTACAGCCGGATTTTTCCTCCAAAAGCAGGGAAGAAATTGAACTTATATTTATGCATATTACAGCAGCTTTGATTACGAACGCTGCCCTTGCCCGCCCTGAATCAAGGGGGGCCCATATCCGCCAGGATATGAGTGAAAAGAAAAAGGAATGGGAAAAACGGTGGATTGTTTTCCAGCAGGGAATAATGAAGGTGAGGAATAATTTATATGAACATCATCAAATTAAAGAGCATGCTACTGCAATATTTTAATGAAGACATCGGGGATGGCGACCTGTCCAGTGAAACCATTTTCAGTTCTGACCAGCAAGGTACTTTTATGTTCTACGCGAAGGAAGACGGCATCTTTTGCGGCAGACAGGTTATTGAAACCGGCTTCCCGTTACTCGATGACCGCCTGCATGTCCAAGTAATAAAAAATGATGGCGATTGGGTTCAAGAGGGTGAGCAAATCGCTGTTATCGAAGGGAATCTCCGCAGCCTGCTATCAGGAGAGCGCGTCATTCTAAACTTGATCCAACGAATGAGCGGGATTGCGACTAATGCTTATGAAGCCGTTCAGCTTGTAAAGGGGACAAACACTAATATATGTGACACGCGCAAAACAATGCCTGGCCTACGCATGCTTGATAAATATGCCGTCCGAACAGGCGGTGCCTATAATCACCGGAGCGGGCTCTATGATGCCATTATGCTGAAGGATAACCATATTGCTTTTGCAGGCAGCATTACAGAGGCTGTGAAAGCAGCGCGTGCTAAAATCGGTCATACTGTAAAAATTGAAGTAGAAATTGAAACAAAAAAACAGCTCGTTGAAGCAATTGATGCCGGGACGGATATCATTATGTTTGATAACCGTACACCAGAAGAGATCCGATCATGGCTTCCTCTTGTACCAGCCCATATTGTAACAGAGGCTTCCGGCGGCATTACACTACATAATCTTCGCAGCTATGCAGAATCCGGCGTGCAGTGGATCTCGCTCGGTACATTGACACATTCTGTAAAAGCATTTGATATTAGTGCACTCGTACAACCGAAAGGAGCAATGACAAGTGGTACTCGCTAAATTCATGGAAAATTCCATGCTTCCTGACAAATATAAATCTATGACTTCTGACGAGATGGAAGGACGTATTCAAGAAATTAAAAGGAAATTAGGAGATGAATTATTCATTCCAGGCCATCATTACCAGCGGGATGAGGTAATTCAATTCGCTGACGTGACCGGGGATTCCCTGCAGCTTGCCCAAGTAGCTGCTGCCAATAAAAAAGCAAAGCATATCGTCTTCTGCGGGGTGCATTTTATGGCAGAGACGGCCGATATGCTGACAGATGATGATCAAACTGTTTACCTGCCTGATATGCGGGCAGGCTGCTCAATGGCAGATATGGCGAACATTTACCAAACTGAAGAGGCATGGGGTACGTTGCAGCAGATATTTGGCGACACTATGATTCCCCTCACTTACGTCAATTCGACAGCATCGATTAAGGCGTTTACCGGGCGTAATGGTGGTGCCTGTGTCACAAGCTCCAATGCCAAACTAATGGTGGAATGGGCCCTCGCTCAAAAACCACGACTCTTCTTTCTGCCAGATCAGCATCTCGGGCGCAATACAGCATATGATTTAGGTATTCCGCTTGAACAAATGGCCATTTGGAATCCAATAAAAGGACAGCTTGAATTTGAAGGTAATGTGGAAGATGTGAAAGTGATTTTATGGAAGGGACATTGTTCTGTCCATGAGGGCTTTACCGTTTATAATGTTCACGAAGTGCGTAAAAACTATCCTCATATGAAAATCATCGTGCACCCCGAATGTTCACGTGAAGTGGTGGCCCTCTCAGATGACAGCGGCTCCACGAAATATATTTGTGATATGATTGAGAATGCGCCTGCCGGTTCCAGCTGGGCAATCGGTACAGAGATGAACCTTGTCAAACGGCTGATTGCGAAATATCCTGATAAACATATCATTTCGTTAAATGAAAATATGTGTCCGTGCCTTACGATGAATCGTATTGATTTACCACACTTGCTATGGGCGCTGGAAATGATAGAAAATGAGGAAAAAGGCAACGTAATTCAAATTGATGCCGACACGACAAAAGAAGCTCTGCTATCATTAGAGCGTATGCTTGCTCATGCTTGACAGCCTAAAGATAGCGGTCTTTAAATAGACTCTCATTATAAAAATACCGGTAGATGGACTCGCGAGCATCCACCGGTATTTTTTATGCTTCCATTTTCAATATAGGCTTAATTGTTTCACCTGATTTTGAATCTTCAAATGCTTCATTGATCTGATCAAAATTATAAAATTTAACTAATTTATCAAACGGGAATTGCCCGTTCTTATAATAGCTGATTAACTGAGGAATGAATACGCGTGGTACCGCATCCCCTTCAATCACACCTACCATAGTCTTTCCTTCTGCCATTATGTCATTATGAACATCAATTGACATTTCTGGCGTCACTCCTACAATGGCACAAATACCTAATGGACGTAATGCATTCAGACCCTGTTTGACAACAGGTGGAACACCCGTAGTTTCTACAGCATAGTGCGAGCCCCCATTTGTAATCTTCTTCACTTCCGCCACTACATCAGCTTGACGTCCATTCAATACATGTGTAGCACCCAGTTCTTTTGCTAAAGAAAGTCGGTTATCATGTACATCGACAGCGATAATATGCTGGCATCCCGCAATCTTGGCAGCCATTACCGCAGATAAACCAACAGCTCCGCAGCCATAAATGACAATGGAAGAGCCAAAATCCGGTTTAAGTTTATTGAGTACAGTTCCAGCGCCTGTTTGTATACCACAGCCTAAAGGACCTAACAGCGCAAGGTCTACATCCCGATCGACCTTAACGACATTCCGCTCGTGGGCTATGGCATAAGTGCCAAAGGATGATTGGCCGAAAAATGTGGATAATGCTTCATTCCCTTTGCTTAAACGAGTTGTGTAATCGTCCTGGACACCGCCAAAGTTTAAATCATTAAATGTTTCACATACTGCTGGATGGCCCGTCAAACAGTTAGAGCACACACCGCAATGGGCAAATGACAAAACAACATGATCCCCCGGTTCAATACCCTTGACTCCTTCCCCTACCTGTTCTACTATCCCGGCACCTTCATGCCCTAATACTGCCGGCAGCGGTGCAATTGCCATATCGCGGGCGACCGCATCCGTATGACATACCCCAGTAGCAACAATTTTGACGAGGATTTCATTCGCCTTTGGTGCTGCAAGCTCCACTTCTTCAATACTAAATGGCTGTCCTTGTCCTTTTGTTACAGCTGCTTTAATTTTCATCGTTGTTCCTCCCTAGCTACATAAAGAATATTGGTAGTGTAGACAGGAATGTTATGAATTACACAAAAAAACAACCCAGCGTCCCCCGGGTTGTTTTCCTATGTAGTGATGTGTTTTCCTTCTAGAAAACGTACATCACATCGAATGCAGCTTATTATACGGACAGCAGCGTCTCCTACATATCCGTGTAACTCCCTGCCCTTTTACTACGCCCTTCCTGCCTCATAAAAGGTTTCGATTGTATTCAATAAAGGATTTCGTCTGCCACCCGCAAACGGCTAATCCCGTTGATACCAGATTTCAGTAATGTAATAACGCTACAAGCCGTATGTGCATGTAGTCTGTTTTTCTCTTGCTCGTCGCACGTATCCCGAATGGTTAGCCCATCAAGGATACAAGGACTGCCTTTTGGGCATGTAGTCTATTTTCAGCTTGCTCATATATATAAGAATTCGGGCCATCTATGACGGATGCGGCGACTTCTTCCTCTCTGTGTGCTGGCAAACAGTGGAGGAACATATAATCAGACTTTGCATGTGCGACAAGTTCATCATTAATTTGGTAGCCTTCAAAGTCGATTAAACGCTGCTGCGTCTCCTCTTCTTGCCCCATAGATGTCCATACATCCGCATACACGACATCCGCATTTTCCACTGCTTCTACAGCATCTATCGTAGTCAGTACTGTGCTGCCGTTTCCTGCTGCAATAGCTTTTGCTTTTTCAATAACAGCGGCGTCACATTCATAACCAGCCGGAGTAGCTACTGCTATATCCATTCCAACATGGGCACAGGCGATTACTAAGGAATGGGCAACGTTATTGCCATCTCCTACATAAGCAACCTTCAACCCTTCAAAGCTTCCTTTGTTTTCAATAATGGTTTCAAGATCAGCTAACGCCTGGCAAGGATGATAGATATCCGTTAAACCGTTAATTACCGGAATGGATGCATGGTCAGCCAGCTCTTTTACCATTTCATGGGAGTTTGCCCGGATCATGATGGCATCCAAATAGCCTGATAAAACATGGCCTGTGTCAGAGATGGGCTCACCACGTCCAATTTGCATATCGCGTGCATTCATATACATTCCGTACCCACCTAGTTGCTGCATACCAACCTCAAAAGAGACACGTGTTCGTGTAGAACTTTTTTCAAAAATCATTCCAAGCGTCTTACCTTCGAGCAGTCTTGGACACTTACCTTCTTTTGTTACTTTCTTCAGCTGTGTAGCAAGCGAAATCAGGTCTTGGACTTCCTGTGACGTGTAATCCAGCAATGTCAGCAAATCTTTCCCCTTAAGAGTTGTTACTGGCTGTAACTGCACTTCCTCTAACAATTTCATATCGAACGCTCCTTGCATACCTTAATGTTAAATTCATTATACACTTGCATATTTATAAAATCAAGTGAATTATTATAATATATTCAACTCTTTATAATTCTTATAATTATTCAATAATTACGCATACTATTGTACCGAATAGTTAATAGTAAAAAAGGATTCCGAATATATGTTGGTAATGCTAAATGGATTGACCTGTTCTCCTAAAAAGATGGAGGGAAATACAAGAGTTTTATGTACAGAAAGGGTTATTCCAATGGCTGACGGGTATGAGTGGTATTAGAAGTTTATTGTACTTTTTTATAAAGGCCTGCTGTTTCTTTATATTTTCCCATCTTATAAAGAGAGAGCAGATATTCTGTTAAAGATGCTATAGGCGGATATGCGCAGTACACAGCAACTGGCTCATTAACCTTTGCAGAACATATTATGGATATTTTGTTTATCATTTCATTTTAGAAAAAAGGACGTGATATTTATGCCACAAGGAACGCATACTGTGGATCTCCCAGTAAATATTGAAGCGGTTTGGGAATTTGTGCAGGACATGAACAACTGGGCTCCGCTTGTCCCTGGATATGTCGAACATAAAATTATAAATAAACGGCAATCGACATGGTCCTTTAATGGGGATTTAGGTTTTATGAAGAAATTAGTGAAGCTAAAAGTGGATATTAAAGAATGGAAAGAACCTACTCAAGTGACATTTCATCTAACAGGAATCTCTGATAATTTTACTGGGAGCGGCTACTTTCTGGCACAGGTAATTGACCAAAACCGGACAAGGATGAGCGGGCACCTTGACCTTACAGCAAAAGGGATGATCGCCTCCATTGTCAATCAGGTGTTAGTCAGTTTTGTTCCAAAAACGACAACAGAATTAACGAATGCTATCGCCGCAAAGATTATCGAGATCAATAAATAAGGAAATTGAATAACCACCCGCTCTCATTGTAAAGCGGGCCGGCTTAACGTACCTTTAGACACTTCCTGCTGCAGCCGTTTTGATTATTAAGCAGTCGTTTTTTCTTTTCTTTAATACAAAATCAAAAAAAGGCATTGAAAGTATTTTTTCAATGCCTTTTCTTCGTTTTACTTAATCACGGATAATACGGTCAACCGTCTCGCGATCCAGTTTTTTGATGATTTCCACGATTAATTTTACGGTGTTTTCGTAGTCATCACGACTCAAGATACCTGCATGGGAATGGATGTATCTTGTCGCAACTCCGATTGCAAGAGCTGGTACCCCATTTGCTGTCAAATGGATAGACCCCGCATCCGTCCCTCCGCCTGCAAGCGATTCAAACTGGTAAGGGATATTATTTTCCTCAGCTATTTCTAAAACAAAATTACGAAGCCCGGTATGAGCAACCATAGAAGCGTCATAAATGACAATTTGAGGACCTGCGCCCATTTTAGATGTAGATTCCTTCGGCGTAATGCCCGGTGTATCTCCTGCAACTCCAACGTCTACAGAAAAGCCGATATCCGGCTGAATTTTGAAAGTAGATGTTTTTGCACCGCGCAGGCCGACTTCCTCTTGAACATTTCCTACACCGTAAACGATATTCGGATGCTGTTCATCCTTTAATGCACGAAGCACATCGATAGCAATAGCACAGCCAATTCGATTATCCCACGCTTTTGCAAGAAGGTGCTTTTTATTTTTCATCACATTGAATTCAAAATACGGTGTTACCATGTCGCCCGGTAAGACGCCCCACTTCATTGCTTCCTCTTTTGATGATGCACCAATATCAATAAACATGTCTTTCACATCAACTGATTTTTTACGGGCATCTGCCGGAATAATGTGCGGTGGTTTAGAACCGATAACACCAATAATCTCTTCGCCTTTTCTCGTTGTCACTGTCACACGCTGCGCAAGCATTACCTGCTCCCACCACCCGCCGACTGTCTGGAATTTTAAAAAGCCTTTATCATCAATTTGTGTAACCATGAAGCCAATTTCGTCCAGATGGCCTGCTACCATAATTTTCGGTCCATTTTCTTCCCCGACTTTTTTGGCAATCAGACTGCCGAGGTTATCCGTTACAATCTCATCTGCAAACGGCTCAATATACTTTCTCATTACTTCCCTTGGTGCCCGTTCATTACCAGGTATTCCATTTGCATCTGTTAATTCTTTCAGCATTTGCAATGTCGGATCTAATTGCGTCATACTCTTGGCCTCCTATTTATATGTCTTCTCGATTATAACGTGAATATTTCGAATTTCAAAGCAATTAATAGCCTGAACGTTGGCGCTCATAGTTTTTCTCGTTTTTGGCTAAATATGCATCCAAAATATCTTCCTCTGTAAAGCCAAGATTATATGCAAGCTTTCCATAAAAGCACCAAAGCTTATTGTACGACTCCTGTGTCGGTATGCTGATAAAGGATGTCGTAGCAACTGTTGTTTCGATAAACAACGGTGTGAGCTCTGCTTTCTCTTCCACTTTTGGCCACTGCTCTACTGTTAAGCTGCGCATGTTGCCAAGAGATAAGAGGAAGTGAATCGAGTCGACAAACTCCTCCAAGATAACAGAGCGCTCGGAAGGACCCTTTGTACTCCAAAATTTAAAGCAGCGTGTTTCGTTCGCCAGTTCTGCTAGCTCAACTAATAATGCCAATCCTTTTTCCTGAAAAACATCATATGTAATATTTTGTGTTTCTTCAATAAATGCATCGAGTTCACGCTGCATTTTGAATAATTGCTTAAAATCCATTTTTTTCTCTCCATTTTCTTAAAAAATTGAAACCTTTCCCCCTTTCAATCGTATAGAAGGGAAACTCGTGTGGCAAGGGGGAATTTTCATGGCTCTACTTCTTCGACTTGTAATTATCGTATTAATTATATACATATTTTATAAAGGCGTCCGCTACTTGCTGGACCCGAAGCGGAAGCTGGATGAGGCGTATGAAAAAGGGGACTACTATTTTTACGATGATATAAAAAATGTCCGGAAGAATTTTTTCATTTCTTTTAAAGGTGCTCTTTTTGAAGGAGAAAAATACTTAGGGACAACGGAAACGGCATTTGAAGTAGTATCTATTTTTGTTTTCGTTCATGATCCAATGAAGCTGCAGGGCTTTACAAAGGACGACTTTCTCTTTTTAGAAAAGGAAATTCTTCTGAACTACCCGAACGCAACAATCAGCTGGAAGAATCCAATTGAAAAGCTGATGAAGGGAAAATAAATTAAAAAAGAGGTTCGAGCAAAAATTTGCCGAACCTCTTTGCCTATTCTACTTCTCTTCATTTCTTTACATCGATACCAGCTTTACAATGATGAATACTTGAATGGCTGCCAGAAGTGGAAACCCGAAGGCAAAAGTATTATGTTTCGTTTTATGGCGAAACAGATACATGCCAAGGACACCCCCGATTGCTCCTCCAGTGATGGCCAGTGTAAATAATGTCTTTTCTGCAATACGCCATTCTTTCTTAATTGCCTTCTGCTTATCGTTATACATGAGGAAAAGTAAAACAAGTGATAGTATACCAACGTAAGAATAAATGGCAAGATCCATACTTTTCACTCCTCTATGGCCGCAGTGTCCTAACTGTTTAAGTAAGCTATTGATTTTTCAGCTCTCCATCTGCTAAAAAAAGACTGATAGGAATTCCTACCAGTCTCATTTACTTATGTTATTTGGCTAAAGCTTATAAGTATTACTTCTTATTTTGCTTGAGCGTTTTTAGCAGCTTCTGCTAATTGCGCGAATGCTGCTGCATCTGTTACAGCTAGGTCAGCTAACATTTTACGGTTAACTTCGATACCAGCTAATTTTAAACCGTGCATTAAACGGCTGTAAGAAAGGCCGTTCATACGAGCAGCTGCATTGATACGTGTGATCCATAATTTACGGAAATCACGTTTCTTTTGACGACGGTCACGGTATGCATATTGACCTGATTTCATTACTGCTTGGTTAGCTACTTTGTATAGAGTGTGTTTTGAACCAAAGTAACCTTTAGCTAATTTTAAAACTTTTTTGCGACGAGCGCGTGTTACTGTTCCGCCTTTTACGCGTGGCATAGTAATTACCTCCTGCTAATTCTTTCGAATAGTTATTTTAGTGTTGAACCTGTATGTTCAATTAATTATTTCATGTAAGTTAATAATGTACGGATGCGTTTGAAATCGCCTGAGCTTGCAACTTTCGCTTTACGTAGGTGACGTTTCGCTTTAGTTGATTTGTTAGCGAATAAGTGGCTACCATAAGCACGGTCGAATTTTAATTTACCAGTACCTGTTTTTTTGAAACGCTTAGCAGCGCCACGGTGAGTTTTCATTTTTGGCATGTCGTTTTTCCTCCTAAACTGTTCAATTCCTTATTACTTTTCGTTCTTAGGGTTAAGTACTAAGAACATGCTGCGGCCTTCCATCTTCGGTTTTTGTTCAACCGTTGCTACTTCAGCGCAGGCTTCAGCAAAGCGATCTAATACACGTTGACCGATTTCTTTGTGTGTGATAGCACGACCTTTGAAACGGATGCTACATTTTACTTTATCGCCTTTTTCAAGGAACTTGATTGCATTACGTAGCTTCGTTTGGAAATCATGTTCATCAATTGTCGGGCTCAGACGAACCTCTTTCATATTGATGACCTTTTGATTTTTACGAATTTCACGGTCTTTCTTTTGCTGTTCAAACTTAAATTTACCATAGTCCATGATACGTGCGACCGGCGGTTTGGCTTGAGGGGCCACAAGGACAAGATCCAAGTTAACACGACCGGCAATCTCAAGTGCTTCATTTCGTGTTTTGACTCCTAGCTGTTCACCATTATGGTCGATTACACGAAGTTCACGTGCGCGAATGCCTTCGTTTACATACATGTCTTTGCTAATAATAATCCACCTCCATAATATGCGCGAATACATGGTTTGGGCTTGAGATGCCCCTGAACGGTACACTTCCGATATGTCCATGAAAAAAGGGCGGACATTTTAGAAGATGTCCGCCCACTATATGTGCATACGTATACTCACGTAAAAACAATTCAACATATCATACCTGTAAACAGCCTACGAAGCGTTCATTCAGGTGAGAAGCGGGCAGCCTCTACTTCAAACTTTGTATTCATAACCTAAATAATCTTATCACGCTTATCGTAAGGCGTCAAGCAGTTTTGCCAGATTTTTTTGATTGGCACTTACTCCCTTAGAAGAATCCATTTTCGGCCGGGGAACCTTTTTTGTATCATCCAGCCAGACAGTGTATGAAAAGCTTTCTTTTAATTTAAAGGCGGTGTATCAAAAGCAGTCGGAGGAGCCGGCGGCAAAACTGGAGCCGGAGCAAATGGTACCGGCTGCTCTACATAATTGAATACGCCTTCTCCGTCAAGGCTTGGCCCGTGTGCCCAGCGTCCCTGTGCACTTTCATTACCGCGGGAGAAATTAAATAATGTATGGGAAACTTCCCGTTTTTCCAGCTCTCTCGGGAATGTGCTTGGTACAACGATATTCTCTTGGGCTTCAAGTTCTTTTATCGCGGCAATCCATTGATTTTGATGCATTGTATCCCGTGCAAGCAGCCACGCAAACATATCGCGTACACCTGGATCTTCCGTTTCATAATACAGCCTTGCAACCTGAAGGCGCCCTTGTGATTCTGCATTTAAATTTGCCCTGAAATCCGCTAGCAAGTTACCGCTTGCAATAATATAATCAGCTGTCCAGCGGTTGCCGTTAATATCCGAAGGCATGGCCCCTAATCCTGAAACGATGAGATGCTGCGGATTACTCCCACCTAAAATAGCAGCTATAAAAGGATCCTTCGCCGCTTCATCGAGCGTAGTCGGGCATACTCCATCAAGCAGCCTTGCAATCATAGTACAGATCATCTCGATATGGGCCAGTTCCTCTGTCCCTGTATCCATTAATAAATCACGGTATTTTTCATTGCCACGTGTATTCCAGCCCTGGAATAAGTATTGGAGAGCCACCGACATTTCGCCAAACTGGCCTCCTAAAATTTCCTGCATTTTCCGTGCCATCACTGGATCTGGTCTACAAGGCTTTGCTTCGTATTGCAGCTCTTTTATATGATAAAACAATTCTCCACCCCTTCCTACTTACGGTATGCATGCCTAAGAAAAAGGTGCCGCATAAACGGCACCTTTCATCAGTTAATCTTATTTTGTTACTTCTGCTTTAATATTTTTCAGAAACTCATCGAAGCTGATTGTTTCAGAATCTTTTGAGCCATAACGACGAATGTTCACGCCGCCTGCCTCTACTTCCTTATCGCCGATAACAAGCATGTAAGGAATTTTTTTCATTTGTGATTCACGAATTTTATAGCCAAGCTTCTCTTCGCGATCATCCATTTCCACACGAATACCTGCTGCTTGAAGTTTCTCTTGAATTTCACGCGCATAATCGTAGTGAACTGCATTTGATACAGGAATGATTGTTGCTTGCACTGGTGCCAGCCATGTTGGGAATGCACCTTTATATTCTTCGATCAAGAATGCGACAAAGCGTTCCATTGTGGATACGACACCACGGTGAATAACAACCGGGCGCTGCGGCTGGCCGTCTTCTCCGATGTATGAAAGATCGAAGCGTTGTGGTAATAGGAAATCAAGTTGAGCTGTTGATAAAGTTTCCTCTTTACCGATTGCTGTTTTTACTTGAACATCAAGCTTCGGACCGTAGAATGCCGCTTCGCCTTCTGCTTCATAGTAATCCAGGCCAAGCTCATCCATTGCTTCTTTTAACATGGATTGTGCTTTTTCCCACATTTCATCATCATCAAAGTACTTTTCTTTATCTTCCGGATCACGGTATGACAGACGGAATGAGTAGTCTGTTAAGTCGAAGTCTTTATATACTTCCAGAATAAGCTCAACTACCTTTTTGAATTCCGCTTTAATTTGATCTGGACGTACGAAAATATGTGCATCATTTAAAGTCATCCCGCGTACACGCTGTAAGCCCGAAACTGCTCCTGACATTTCGTAGCGGTGCATTGTACCAAGCTCTGCAATACGGATCGGCAGGTGACGGTATGAATGCAGACCATTTTTGAACACCATCATATGGTGCGGGCAATTCATCGGACGAAGCACTAATGTTTCATTATCCATTTCCATCGGAGGAAACATGCCATCCTGATAGTGGTCCCAGTGGCCTGAAGTTTCATAAAGTGTTTTTGAACCAAGTACAGGTGTGTACACGTGCTTGTAGCCAAGGGAAATTTCTTTGTCTACGATATAACGCTCGATTGTACGGCGGATTGTCGCGCCGTTTGGCAGCCATAACGGTAAGCCTTGGCCGACAGTTTGGCTCGTCATGAATAGGTCAAGCTCTTTCCCGATTTTACGGTGGTCACGCTCTTTTGCCTCTTCAAGCATTTGCAAGTGGTGCTTCAGCTCATCCTTTGTAAAGAATGCTGTACCGTAGATGCGTTGCAGCATCTTATTATCGGAGTTACCGCGCCAGTATGCACCAGCTAGAGACAATAATTTAAATTCTTTCAATTTTCCTGTTGATGGTACATGGACACCACGGCAAAGGTCGAAGAAATCACCTTGATAATAGATGGAAACTTGTTCACCTTCAGGAATTGCTTCAAGAAGCTCCAGCTTATACTCGTCGCCAACTTCTGTATAGATCGCTTTTGCCTCTTCACGAGAGACATTTTTACGTTCGATTTCAATATTTTCTGCAATGATTTTTTTCATTTCTTTTTCAATTGCAGGCAGGTCTTCCATTGTAATCGGTGTTGGTGCATCGATGTCATAGTAGAAACCTGATTCAATCACAGGACCGATCCCTAATTTCACATCCGGGAAGAGACGCTTTACTGCCTGCGCTGTTAAATGGGCAGTAGAGTGACGAAGAATTTCCAGGGCTTCTGGTGATTTGTTTGTAATAATCTCGATTGCTGCGTCTTCTTCAATCGGTGTTTTGGCATCAATTAATGTGCCGTTGATTTTACCGGCTAATGCACTCTTTTTTAATCCAGGGCTGATGGAGCCTGCAACATCTAAAGTCGAGATGCCTTTTTCAAACTCCTTGACATTGCCATCTGGGAAAGTTAATTTAATCATTTCTGACATATGGATGTCCTCCTCTTTTTATATAGTGAGCCTCTGTTTACCGGCGATTTCAGGTCAAATACCCGCGATTTTTTGGAAGATACCCGCGATTTCAGGCCGATTACCCGCGAATTTCAAGGAAATACCCGCGAAACCAAATAAAAAAGCGCCGTCCCTGGAAAGGGACGACGCGTATGCTCGTGGTTCCACCCTTCTTCCTTCCGAGTAAACTCGAACGAAGCTCTAGGTCAGTTAACGTACTGATGAACGTTGACGGATTCGCCCCGCCACTGCTCCAAGGTAGTAGAATGTGTGTCGTGCTAGGAAGCTTCCAGCCAAGGCTTCCTTCTCTAAAAGTCGGTTCACAAATCCCGTGTCCTTTTCAAAGCTTTTTTATGTGTAATTACTTAGGAAAGTATACGCCTGCCGGCAGAAAAAAGCAACTGCTAAAATGTTACGAATTTCGGCGGTTCATTCCTGCCATTTGAATCGGCATCGTTACTGCCTTAATACGTTCCATAATCCTCGCAGCCTTAACAACCTCTACATCTCCTCGCTGTGACTGGGCTAAATGATGTTCAAGACCAGCATAATCAAAGTTTGACGTGATAAATGTCGGTAACTGCTCACTCATTCGGTAATGAAGAATCGTACCGAGAATCTCGTCGCGCGTCCATGCTGTCATTGTCTCTGCACCAATATCATCAAGCATCAGTACAGGTGCCTTTTTAACATAATCAATTTTTTCATTTAACGTCTGATCCTGAATCGAATTTTTCATCTCGCGTAAAAACTCCGGTACAAAGACAACAACAGACTTTACCTTCAATGCAGCGAGTTCATTAGCAATTGCCCCAAGAACAAAGGATTTGCCTACTCCAAACTGTCCGTATAGATAAAAACCTTTTGCCGGAAGCTCGCCGGTCTGCTTATATTGTGCGATAAAATCAGCAGCTTTGTGAGCAATCATTACCCGTGAATTATCATCAATCATCAGGTCCTTCAATGTAGCTTTCAGTACATCCTTCGGCATATGCATACTGGAAATCATTTTGGCTGTTTCCCGGTGTTCATCCTCCAACCGCTTCTGCTCACAAGGCTCATATTTAATTTCGATGTTATCACGTAAAATGTACAATTTCGGTATGAATCCTGATAAATAGTTTTTGCAGCATGCAGTCGATTCCGCCTTACAGCAGGTAGTCGATTGTGAGATGAATTCATCTAGCTTTGGCAGACTCCGCTCCACCATCTCTTTTGTTACTAGTTCAGCATTTTCTGCTAGGAACTTTTGTATTTGTTCATTCTCTAAAATTTGGCGTTTTGTCGCTTCGTAGCGCTCCTGAAACGACGGGATTTTTATTCTGTTTAAAGATCGATTAATCGGTTCGATGTTAATTCACCTGCCCATCTTGTCCTAGTTTTTGCAATATTTTCTGCCGCTCTGCCTCAAAGTCCACCATTGTCACAGGTGATGGTGCCGTAGAAGATTCTGCATCCCGTTTATAAAACCAATCGGGTACCTTCTCCTCCCGTCCGCCAGACTTTTTATAACTCTGTTTCTGCGGTGAATTAGCTTTTGTTTCGTTTTCTGCCTTCCATTTGGCATACTTATCCCGCTCCTGGCGGGCTAGCTCCATTGCTTCTTTCGCTGTTTTTAAGTTTTTGCGGATCCAATGGTCAGCAATTCTTTCCACATAATTTTTAGGAAGGCGCATATCTGTCGTCAACATGACATATTCCAGCAGCACGTTTACAACACCAACAGGCATCTCATGCTTAACAATAAGATCCTCAGCTAGCTGAACAGAAGCAGACAACGGCTCTTTGCCTTTATTAATATCCCGCAGTACCTGAATGGGTGGCGTTGTCTCCAAGTAATCCAGCAGTTCCTGCTCCTTTGTCCTCTTTGATGCCGACGACGAAGCCGCAGACTTTTCAAAGGTTTTTGCCAGCTTTGGCGCCTCTTTCGATATAGTTATCTTATAATAGTCGGCAGCCGCCTTTTTTAATCGTTCAGTCGGCAGCTTCATGGTATCATCTAACGCCATGATAACAACCTTCTGCATCTCAAGCGGAGAAAGTTTATATAAAAAAGCCAGCTTGGCGATCATCAAACGCGCCTCGGCCGTCAAAGCAGAAGAAGGCACAAGCTGTTCAGAAAGACCTGCTCTCAGTAAATCAAAATCAAATTGCCCATAATAGAATGGATAGCCTCTTTCTATTTCCCGATCTTCAAGCATATCCTGCGGCACCTGCATATGGACAGGCTTATACACATCAGTAAATGTACGGGTTACCTCCTGGTATTCCTGTTTATCAATAGGCTTGCAGAAGCGGTTACGAAGCTTACGGTATGCCTGCTCCCCTATTTTGCTAAACAAAAACATGGATAGCAGCGGATCTGCAAAAAATTCCCGTGCTTCAAGCGGTCTCATTACTTCATAAATAAAGGTACGGCTGTCTTCCTCATCCTTCCGCCATGTCCGAAGCAATCCTATTGCTTCAAGAGCGATCCGGGCTTCGAAAACCTCACGTACCGACATGCCTAGCACATTCATTAAATAGTAGTGCGTCATCTTCCCAGCTGTATAATCTTCTCCTTCAGCCCACAGTGTTAAATAAAGACTAGCCGGATCCGATCCTGTCAACGGCTGGTAAAATAAAGTTAATAATTGCCGTTCATTACTAGATAAAGCTTGAGGGAGCGCTATTTCAAAATGATCCGTTGCGAGCAATTCCTTATACATTTGAACCACTTCAATCACTCCTCATCCTATTATTTGTCATTTGTCTGCTTTTGCAACAGATCCTTCAATTCATCAATAAAAACATTGATATCCTTAAATTGCCGGTATACAGATGCAAAGCGGACATAAGCAACTTCATCGATCTTTGCCAGCCGGTCCATTACCATTTCCCCGACATCTTCTGAATGGACTTCTGAATTTCCGATACGCCGCAGGTCCTTTTCGATTCCCATGACAAGTTCTTCTAATACATTCAGCGCTACCGGGCGTTTCTCGCATGCACGGATAAGCCCTCGAAGCACTTTCTCCCGGCTGAATTCCTCACGTGATCCTTCCTTCTTTACGACGACTAGGGGCGTTTCCTCTATTTTTTCAAATGTTGTAAAACGGAAACCGCATGATTCACATTCACGGCGCCGTCTAATTTCCTTATTATCATCTACCGGTCTTGAATCGACAACGCGTGTCCCGTTGTACTGGCAAGATGGACATCTCATACACATTTCCCCTGATTCTTTTCAATTTGTAAACCTATTATAGCAAATATCTCGCAGATGACGAATAACAATTCTTTTTTATAAAAACAAAAATGCTAAAGCACCTGCCAAGCTCCAACAGGTATAGGAGAGTTTCATTAAGCTCTTTTGGACTTGCAAAAGAAAGCAGCTTTTCGTGGCATTCCTCCAGCACAACAGTCAAAATAACTTTATTTTTATTCTCATAGAAATGATAGTCTCTCAAAAAGTAAAAAGACTAACCACCTCCATGATGGTCAGTCTCTTTCTATAACAATACTATGCTTGAACTGTAGATAATTCATTTACTACTTTTTTCGCTAAATCAACAACACGTGCTGAGTAGCCCCACTCATTGTCATACCAAGCTAGGACTTTGACTTTGCGGTCTCCCATTACCATCGTCGTTAAGCCATCCACAGTTGAGGAATATGTTGTTGTGTTGTAATCAGAAGATACAAGCGGTTCCATTGAAATGTTTAGGATACCTTTCATTGAACCTTCAGCAGCAGCCTTGAAAGCAGCATTTACTTCTTCCACAGTCACATCTTTTTTCACGTCTACCACTAAATCAACTAATGATACGTTTGGTGTTGGAACACGAAGTGCCATACCGTGTAATTTTCCCTTTAACTCTGGTAGTACTAACGCTAATGCTTTTGCAGCACCTGTAGACGTAGGAATGATAGATGAACCGCAGTTACGTGCGCGGCGCAGATCTTTATGTGGATTATCCAAATTGTTTTGGTCATTTGTATAAGCATGAACAGTAGTCATCAAACCATTTTCAATGCCAAATGCATCATTCAGTACTTTCGCTACAGGAGCTAGGCAGTTTGTTGTACAAGAGGCGTTTGAAATAATATCGTGTTTTGTGATGTCCAACAGCTCATCATTTACGCCAAGCACGACTGTAATGTCTTCATTTTTTCCTGGAGCAGTTAAAATAACTTTTTTCGCACCAGCTTCTAAATGCATTGCCGCTTTTTCCCGGTCATTGAATTTACCTGTTGCTTCAATTACTAACTCTACGCCCATTTCCTTCCAAGGCAGCATCTTTGGGTCGCGTTCAGAAACAATTGCCACTCGCTTACCATTTACGATTAAAGCATTTTCCTCTGTTTCCACAGTTCCATTGAATAGGCCGTGATTTGTGTCATACTTTATTAAATGAGCTAACGTTTCAGCTGGGTAGCTGGCGTTGATTGCTACTAAATTTAAGTCGTCTTGAACGATAGCTTGGCGGAATACCATACGACCAATTCGGCCAAATCCGTTAATTGCGATAGAAACTGTCATAATAAAAAAGCCTCCTGTAATTAGGTTATCATTTTAAATGTTATTTATGTTGATTAGTATAACACATTCCGTAAAAAGTTGAACATTATTCGCTCAATATTTTAAAGTTCTTATTTTCTGAAAACGAATGTACTTTTTTAATAGCCGAAATTTCGGAAGGCTAAACAACATTATGTATACTCTACAAAATAGCAGTTTTTTTAAGCAAAAAAGATACGACCAACGTTATGCCGGCCATATCTTTCTCTTTTCTTGATTCTATCTTATTTTAAATAATTGCCCAATTTTTTAAAATTGCTTCTAATTGCTGTGCTGTTGTCTCTATATCGCCATTATTATATATCACTGCATCAGCGCCCTTCTCTTTTACTGAAATAGGAAGCTGGGAGGCAATACGGGCCTTTGCCTCCTCTTCGGATAATAGATTGCGCTTCATTAACCGCTCCAGCTGCACTTTTTCTTTAACGGATACAACAAGTATTTTCTCTACAAAATGCTGCAGCTTGCTTTCAAATAGTAACGGAATGTCCATGATTACATGCGGGGCACCTTGCTTAAGATATTCCTCCTTCTGACGAATCATTTCTACACGAATGGCCGGGTGAATAATATCATTCAGCATTTTCCGTTTTGCCGGCTCATGGAAAATAATGGACCCTACCTTTTCCCTATCCATTGTGCCGTCCTTCTTGATCACACCCTCACCGAATGCCTCCGCAATTTTTGCCAGCGTCTCAGTTCCCGGCTCTACGACTTGGCGCGCTACCAAATCCGCATCTACGATTGGAAGATCATAGCCTTCCAGCATCTTTGCTACTGTACTTTTTCCACTTGCAATACTTCCAGTTAATCCAATAATCATCGTGTGACACCTCTTATTTTTGACAGCTCGGGCAGTACGTTGATGTCCGCCCTGCAATAACGACTGATTTGGTAGCTTTCTGACATATCGGGCAGGTTTTTTTACTATACATTTTTAAACGGTTTTGCATACTGCCTGCGCCCCCATTCACACTCCGGTAATCAGAAATAGTCGATCCGCCGTTTTCAATACTCTCCCTTAACACAGCACAAATTGCCTGAAAGAGCTCAACTTTACGCCTTTTGCTGATTTGATTCGTTTTCCGGGTAGGACGAATTTGCATCGCAAACAAGCTTTCTGTTGCATAAATATTGCCGCATCCCGAAATGACATGTCCATCCATAATTACTTCCTTAATCGGCTTGTTCGCATATTTCGGCAGCTCGCTCTTTTGAAGAAAATGCTCGCACGCCCCCTCATCAAACGGCTCTGGTGCCATTTGCAGCAGCGGCGGATGATCTGCCTCTTCTTTTAGGAAGCGCAGCTCACCGAAGCGGCGAATATCCGAATAAACAAGCAGTTCACCTGTATGAAGTGTGAAAATCGCATGCACATGCTTACGAAATTTTATCTCTGTAATGTCCTGTACATCTTTTACGACAAACCATGCTCCGGACATACCGAGATGGCTCACCATTAAAAATGTCTCTCCGTCTTTTTCTAGGTGAAAGAAAATATACTTCGAGCGGCGTGCAACCCGGCAAATTTTCATTCCTGCCATCACGAGCTCGAAGTCAGCCGGGTCCCCATTTTTAACGATACATTGCTTCCCCTGCGCCGCGCCGCTGTAAATGACTTCTGACAGCATAACGCCGTTAATTGTCTTCCCTTCGACAAGCGGCTTCAAATCCCTGACGACACCTTCAACTTCTGGTAATTCTGGCATAATGACTCCTTACTTTGCATCGTACCAAGTCGGACCGTATGAAAAATCTACTTTAAGCGGTACTATTAATTCGATCGCATTTTCCATTACTTCTGGTACGATGCGCTCTAATATTTCGACTTCTTCCGTTGGTGCTTCGAAAATCAATTCATCATGAACCTGCAGCAATAGCTTTGTCTGTAGGCCTTCTTCTTTTAATCGCGCATCAATATCTATCATAGCTTTTTTAATGATATCTGCCGCACTTCCCTGAATCGGTGTATTCATCGCTGTACGCTCAGCAAAACTCCGCAGATTGAAATTCGAACTATTGATGTCAGGCAGATAGCGTCTGCGGTTCAAAATAGTGGTTACAAAGCCTTGCTTCTTAGCATCTTTTATAATGTTATCCATATATCCTTTTACGCCTGGGAAGCTCGCCAAGTAATTCTCGATAAATTCAGCGGCCTCTTTTCGCGTAATATCAAGACTTTGTGACAATCCGTAATCACTGATCCCATACACGATACCAAAGTTAACTGCTTTTGCTGTACGGCGCATATTTGATGTTACTTCTTCAGGTGAAGTGATTCCAAATACATTCATTGCCGTTCGTGTATGAATATCCATGCCTTCCCGGAATGCTTCCACCAATACCTCATCCTGGCACATATGTGCTAATACACGAAGCTCAATCTGTGAATAATCGGCGGCAAACAGTACCCATTCCGGCTTTGAGGGAACAAATGCTTTTCGAATTTTACGTCCTTCTTCCAAACGGATCGGGATGTTTTGCAGATTCGGATCTGTCGAGCTCAGGCGGCCTGTAGCGGTAAGTGCCTGCTGGAACCGTGTATGCACTTTTGAATCATCTTTATGCACTACTTTGATCAGCCCCTCGATATACGTTGATCTTAGCTTGGCTAACATACGGTAATCTAAAATATGTTTGACGATGATATGTTTGGACTGTAACTTTTCCAATACGTCCGCCGCTGTTGAGTAGCCTGTCTTTGTCTTTTTGATGGCCGGTAAGCCTAACTTTTCAAACAGGATAACACCTAATTGTTTCGGCGAATTAATGTTAAACTTCTCTCCAGCCAACTCATAAATTGTGCTTTCGATCAGCTCCAGCTTCTGCGCCAGCTCGTCGCCCATTTCCTCCAGCGACTCAATACGAACCGTTATGCCTTCCGACTCCATTTTCCCTAATATACGGGCAAGCGGCAGCTCCAGATTTTTATACAGCTCAAATTGCTCATTTTCTCTCAGCTTTTCTTCCAGTACAGGCTCTAGCATGAAGACAGCTATGGCTTTTCGGGCGACATGATCCGCAAGCTCTGTTTCATCAGGCCGTGTCCATTTAGCCCCTTTTCCATAAATCGCCTCGTTTGACTGTACATCCGTATAACCGAATTCTTTTGCTAATGCTTGTACATCATCCCCAGATATAGAAGGATCTGCAATATAACCGGCAAGGCTAAGATCGAACGTAACACCTTTCAGCTCAATACCTTGACGCTGCAGCATGGCCTGTGTTGCCTTACTGTCTGCCATCAGCTTTTCTTTTGTTTCATCTTCCAGCCAAGATTTTAGTATGTCATTTGAAAAAGCATGCTCGATCGGAACATATATCGTCCGGCTGCCGTCTGTTAATGCCATACCTAAAGCATCACAATCATGATAATGATCATTTTCCAGTTCTACATGGACCGCCATTTTATCAGCAAGCATGTGCGGTGTGACCTCTTCTACAATCTCCACTTCAATTGCTTGCTGCTCTGTTGCCGTCTCGGTAAAGTCGCTTTTATCGATCAAAGACTTAAAGCCCAGCTCACGCCAAAGTGCGAGCAGTTCTTCTTCGTTCGGACCGCTATACGAAATATCGCCAAGCGTAATGTCTATCGGTGCCTCAGTATAAATTGTGGCCAGCTTTTTAGACATATGTGCCTGCTCTTCATTTGCTACAAGCTTTTCCTTCATTTTCGAGGCTTTCATACTATCAATTGCCTCGTATAAGGCCTCTACGGATCCATACTCCTTCAACAGCTTAATGGCCGTCTTTTCTCCGACCCCCGGCACACCCGGAATATTATCGGAAGAATCGCCCATCAGCCCTTTCATATCAATAATTTGATACGGTGTAAGTCCGTATTTCTCCTCGATATGCTCTGGTGTATATTTCTCAATATCTGTAATTCCCTTACGTGTCACATAGACCGTAATATGCTCATCTGCAAGCTGCGTTAAGTCTTTATCTCCGGATACGATTATAACGTCCATCTCATCTTGCACCGCCTGTTTAGCAAGCGTTCCAATAATATCGTCCGCTTCATACATCGGCAATTCATACCGCTTAATGTTATATGCATCAATGAGCTTGCGGATGTATGGAAATTGCTCCGACAATTCAGGAGGGGTTTTTTGTCTCCCTCCTTTATACTCACTATAAGAATCATGCCGGAATGTTGTCTTCCCTGCATCAAACGCTACGAGCATTTTTGTCGGCTTTTCCTCCTCGACAATTTTTTGAAGCATCATTGTAAAGCCAAATGTGGCATTGGTGTGGACGCCCTGGTCGCTCGTTAAAGGCGGCAAAGCAAAAAAAGCACGGTACGCCAAACTGTTGCCGTCTAAAAGAAGTACTTTCTCCTTCGTCATCGTATCTCCTCCGTTAATTCATCTCTTCTCTATTGTAAAACATATGTACGGTTTTACAAAATAAAAAAAGATGCCTGCTTAAAAGCAAACATCCTACTTTAATTTTTTAAATTTATATTGTTCTGCTACTTCCTGATCTTCTACAAAGAAAATTTCTTCATAGATAACTGTCAGGAGGAAAGCATTCATAAACGAGAATACAATATATAAAGGCATGCCGCCTAAATCCAACGACATTAATCCACGGGCAAATGTTTCTACAAAACCGACTTGGGCGAAGAAGAAAATCATCCCGATCCCTACTTGCCAGATTGGTCGTTTATCTTTTCTTTTTTCAAACCATAATACTTTTTTGAAGGAATTACGCACATCCTCCGCAATCACGAGACTTAATGCAAATACAACAATAAAGAACACCGGAACTGTTAAAATTTCGATATTCATTATGCTAAAGCCGGCTTGACTGTACCAAGCACTGACTGAAGCGGCCATGGCGAACGACAACAATACATTTTGAAAAAACTTGCTCAATGTATATTCCCCCATCTTCATCTCTGCAATCTAGTATAACAAGATTTTTTTACTATTATAAGAGATTTTTTGTCTATTTATTGAAGGAAATTACTAGGATACTCGGAAATATTGCTAGACTCCTTTTTTCTATACATCGAAATACCCTCTAACAAAAGTATTTGCACCTGCTGTACGTTACGCCTGGACCTCTCCGGGTCAAAATCACATTTGGCAGTGTCTTGCAAAAAAGTATATGCTCTATCTATGGGACACCCTAATAAATAACTTACAGAGAAATTGGATCTACCCTTTTATAATTTAAATTTTGCCATTTGTTCGTTAAGCGTATTAGCCATGTCATTTAACTGTGTAGCAATACTGAACATTTCCTCTGTAGAGGCTGTTTGCTCCTCGACAGATGCAACAATTCCCTGTGCATGTTCTGATGAATCCTGCAGACGGTTAACAGTCATACTTGTTGTATGCATTACTTCGCTGGAGCCAGCTGCAATTTCTTCCACTGTTGCGGTAATTGACTGGATTTCATCGTTCATATTTTCGATCAATCCGACAATTTGTGTAAACGTTTCTCCAGCTGAATAAATTGTATCGCTTTCCCCTTCAATTTTTTCTACTACATTCGAAATAGCACCTAACGATTCATCCGAATCCACACGCATTTCCGTAATCAACTTCGAAATATTGCTTGCCGAATGGGAGGATTGCTCAGCAAGGGATCGGATTTCATCTGCCACCACTGCGAAACCTTTCCCGTATTCTCCAGCACGTGCTGCCTCGATTGCTGCATTTAAGGCAAGTAAGTTAATTTGGTCTGCAATGTTTGAAATAATTTTTGTTATTTCACTTACTTCCATTGATTTATTATTCATCTTCTCCGTAATAGCTAGGGAAGCACGGGCTGATTCATCAATTGTACGGATTCCCTGCACTGACTGCTGGATTGCTTCATTCCCAACAGACGCTGCCTGTGTTGCCTCATACGCTTTTTCCGACACATGATTCGTTGCTGTAGAAATTTCATTAATTTGGTTAGAAATATTGACAACAGCACTGTAGTTTTGATTAGCACCT
Organism: Lysinibacillus odysseyi 34hs-1 = NBRC 100172; assembly: GCF_001591965.1. GTDB lineage: Bacteria > Bacillota > Bacilli > Bacillales_A > Planococcaceae > Lysinibacillus_B > Lysinibacillus_B odysseyi. The sequence goes on along the minus strand of NZ_BCVX01000009.1, from coordinate 72,142 downwards.
GAAGAGATAAACTCCGTAGAAGCCGCGATTTCTGTTATTTTATCTGTTACTTGACTGGATGTGACCGTTAACAGTTCAAGACTTTCTGATAAGTTCGTAGCCCCTTGCTGGACATGCTCAGAAGTCGTAGAAACATGTGTTAATGTTTCCTTTAATTGAACCTGCATATTTCGGAAGCTCATACTTAGTTTTCCGATTTCATCCTCGCTGTTCACTGTGAATTCTTCCGTTAAGTCACCCTGTGCGATTTTTTCTGTATGTTTCAACAGTCTATTAAGCGGTGTATTGATATTTCTTGAAACGACAACCGCAATAACTATACCGATCAGAAGTGCCCCTGCTAGCACAGCAATCACTAAGAGCATTAATTTCCCTTTAAGATCAAGAATAAAGTCTGCGTCCGCATCTAGACCAAGCACAGAATCCGTACCTGGTATTTGCAGGAAGGTAGATAAATGATTACCGTAATCATCTTCATAAATTTCGGTAGTAATCATATCTTCTGTCGTTAAAGCTTTTGCCTGCTCTGCTGTAAAAGCTAGAGGCGTTAAATAATCATCCGCTCCACCGAGTACAAGAATTACTTCCTCTCCATCCACTTTACTCATAATATAGGCATTTTCAAGATCATATTCCTGTTGGAATTCATCAGTAATTTGCTTTAGCTTTTCATACTCCTCTTTATCCTCTTTCGCCTCTTCCACTAGATCCTCGTCAACTAAGGAACTATATTTTTCGAGCATTAATCCTAGGCTTTTCTCGTACTGCGGCACAACGTGATCTTGGATAAGAGTTGTCGTAATATAGGTTAAGATTGATCCAAATACAACACTTGCCAAGATAATCGGAATAATGACACCCGCTAAGATTTTCACACGGATAGATTTAATTTTCTTCATAATCTTTACTCCCTACTGTAATTGGTATTGTTTATAAGTGATAAATTTCATGAAATCTAAATTTAATATATGGTTATGTTCCGTTTCACCCTCACTCTTGAAAAAGATCACAGCAAAAGTAGCGCGCCCATCCAAAGGAAGAATACGATAATCTAGTATTTCTTTAAATTCTTTCTTTAAGGAGTGATGATCAATTGCCTCTATCTGTGCGGGTGTTATCCCTTTATCCATTTCAGCGCAGGTGAAGCTATAAATCGAATCATCCATTTCTGCTATAATGTTGTCCCATGCTGGCTTACGTCCGCTGAAATAATATTCATACGGATTAACACCGCAGGCAAAATAGCCCAGCTCTGTTGTTCCTTCTCCAGCAAATCGGAGAGGGTTTACTTCAATCGGGATGATTTTCTGGGCAGAATTGACCCGAAGCTCAATATGTAATGGCATCATTTTTAAATGAAGACTTTCGCCAAACTCTTTTAAATAACAATAAAATGGTGTCATATATGTAGAGAGCACAGCTTTGCTTATGTAGTAAATACGATCCCCTACATCATTGCTATCCTTAAATTTCCTTGCAAAAATATTTAAAATTACCGGCTCACCCTCTTCATCAAAATAAAAATCTACGGCGAACTCGTTCCCATCGATATATTCTTCTATAATAAATTGCATATCTTCTGCAGCGTCCGCTGTTTGACATGTATGTATAAATTGCTCTAATGATTTATTGTCATCAAACTTATAAACGCCTTCACTGCCGTAGCCGGCGATTGGCTTTAATACGATAGGAAAGGGCAGGCCTTCTCCTGCGTTTTTCTGCAATTCAGCCAGACTGCATGACCGATAAAAGAAATCCGGGTATTTAGAAGCAATTAATTTTCGGAAAGCCATTTTATTTTTAAAAATATTTGCCATCCCCGTAATGTGATGGTTTGGCAGAAACTCATTCAGTGCTTCCATTCCAATTTCCGCATTCATAATTACCCCTGAGCGCACATCAAATTCCTGAAAAGTGGGGGGTGCTGACAGAAAACGGCCATGCGTTACATCAAAAATTGTGTCCTTAACTGTTGAGAGTGTTTTCTTCAGCAGCGGCGATACGTACCGAGTATCTAAAAATATCATATAAGATTTCCTCCTATGTAGTAAAATATAACTAATCTTTTCTCGTAAAATATATCTATTAGTCCAACGAATATTATACATAAAAATAGGAAATTCGGGATATTTTTAATTTTTCAGATTATTTAATAAAAAAAGGAAGATAAAGCCTCAAATTGGCTCTACCTTCCTATATAAACCTTTTTATTCCAAGTATCCTGAAAGAAGACGGGCATAAGGTGAGTCTGACGGAAGAATAATGACCGTGTCCTCCCCAATTGTCTTTTTATAAGATTCTAAAGTCCTGTATAAAGAATAAAATTCCGGATCTTTTGCAAATGCTTGATTGTATATTTTTGCTGCCTCAGATTCTCCTTCTGCTGTAATAAGCGCCGCATTCTTTTTAGCTGTTGCCAGCATTGATTGTACCTCTTGGTCAGTCTGAGCCATAATGCGATTTTTTTCGGCATCGCCTTCAGATAAATAACGCTGGGCAATTGACTCACGCTCAGAAACCATTCGTGTATAGACCGACTGTTCATTCTCAGCAGGCAGGTCGGTACGCCGAATTCGTACATCTACAACCTCTATCCCGTAATTGTCATTTTTCAGCAGCTCATTTACTTGCTCTGTAACCTCTCCATTAATAGAACCCCGGGAAGGATTCTCATCGTTTATGATAGCTTCATAATCCAACTGCCCCAGCTTAGTTCGCAAAGTGGAGTAAATAAATTCCTCCATACGACGCTCTGCATTCGGTAATGTACGGGCGTTTGAGATCAATGCCTTGGGGTCTACTACACGCCAAACAGCATAGTTATCAATAATGATACGCTTTTTATCTTTTGTATTGATTTCTTCCTCTGTCATATCATAGGTCATTAAGTTTTTCGGCAATGTTTCAATGCGCTGAATAAAAGGGATCTTCATATGAATGCCTGGTGTCTTCTGATATTTGACAACCTCCCCAAACTGGCGGACAACTTTGTATTCATTCTCTTTTACGACATACACGTTCGTAATAGCGATAAGAAGGATTGCAATCGCAACTGCCCCTACCACTATAGAAGTAGTCATCTGTTTTATATTTTTCGGCTTCTGGGATTTAGGAACAACTTGTGGATCAGTTGGCTGCGTGTTTTGCTGCTGCACATTCTCTCTTCTGTTAAGCGGTTTTTGACTTTTATTTCCGAACAGATTCCGTACAAAATCATCGAGGTTTTTATTGCTCATCATTTCCGCTCCCCTCTGTTTTTGGCTGTGTCTGGGCCGGCTGAATCGGCAAATATTTTAGTGTCTCCCCATTATCATTCATAATATAGATTTGGGCATTTGGCAGTACAGCCTCAAGCGTTTCAATGACAAGACGGTCACGGGTAATCGCCTGATTTCCTCTGTATTGCTCATAAAGCTTATCAAAGACAGCTACTTCTCCTCTCGCTTGTTCAATGCGGGCTGTTTTTTCCCCTTCTGCACGAGACATAATAGCTTCCTTTTCTCCTTTTGCTTCGCTTTCCTTTTGATTTTGATATTTTTCGGCTTCATTCATCTTTGTACTCTTTGTCTCACGGGCATCTGTTACTGCTGTAAAGGCCGCCCGTACTTCCTTATTCGGCAGCTCTACGTCCTGCAATTTCACACCAAGTACACTAATGCCGATATCGTATTTTTCCAGGAGTTCTACAAGTAAATCCCGTGTATGCGACTCGATATCTGCTTTTCCGTCTGTTAAGGCATCATCGATTGTTGAGCTGCCGATGACAGAGCGGATAGCGCTCGATGTAGCACTATGTAAAATTTCCTGCGGGTCCTGAGAATTAAATAGATATTTTTTCGGATCCACAATGCGCCACTGTACGACTAGATCTGTCAGGACAATATTTTCATCTCCGGTAATCATCTTTGCATCAGATCCGACGGTGTTAAGCGACCCGTCCTCTTTTTCTTCATAGCCAAACTTTAAACTGTATGTTTCCTTAGATAAAACCTCTGCTTTTTGAATCGGCCAAGGCAGCTTGAAATGCAGCCCTGGTTCATTGACGATATCTTTCGCCTGGCCGAAAGTAATGACGACGGCCTGTTCCGATTCATCGACTGTATACCAGGAAGTTGTGACAGCAAGAATAGCCAGTGCGGCAAAAAGAGTCAGGCCGATCCACATAAGTGTCCGTTTTGCACTCATTTTGAAACCCCCTTTTTTATGTATAGTACATATACGGGCTTTCTATGGAAAAAGATTCAAAAATATCAAAAATAAAACGAACGAAGGTCAGTAAAAGGCTTTCTTTTGCACTGAATTATAAGATTGACTCAACATAATAATGAATCCCCTACCGAAGAGTTACACGCAAAAAAGAGCCATTCAGAAAAGCTTTCTGAATAGCTCTATCGAAAAAAGCATGGAAAATAGGATGCTTTTTGGGGGGGAAAGGGAAAAGCCCCACTCACTTTTGGGACTTATTTTTATTCGAAACATGGGGGTTTCTAATCATTACTATAAACCCTCTTTTTTAATCTAGCGTTTCGATATTGTAAATTTCTTGTTAAGGTGTGTGGAGCGGGAGCATTACGCGCATCGTAGTTCCTTTTCCTACCTCACTCTCCACTTGTATTTTTCCGTGGTGTGCCTCTACTAAGTGCTTCACAATCGCAAGCCCAAGCCCAGTACCGCCCGAGTCCCGACTGCGTGCACGGTCTACCCGGTAAAAACGTTCAAACACACGTGGGATTTCACTTTTTTTGATACCAATTCCTTCATCGATAATTTCCACTACTCCCCATTTATCCTTTTCAAACACTCTAATCGTCACTGTCGTCTCTTCAAAAGAATACATGATGGCATTAAAGATGAGGTTAGTGAAAATCTGAATAAGACGATTCGCATCCCCTTCCACTACTACCTCTTTAGCAAATTCCACTTGGAACTGCATATTTTTCTCTTCTAGGCGCTGAGCTGTTAAATCTGCTGCCCTGACAAGCACTTCCTGCAATGGAGTTGGAATAATATCGACAGAAAAGCCATGTTGTTCAATTTTAGAAAGCTCCAATAAATCCTGAATAAGTATCTGCAGCCGATTGCTCTCCTGATGAATGATTTCCAAAAAGGACAATGCCATTCCTTCATCCTTATAAGCCCCATCCAGCAAGGTTTCTGAAAATCCCTTAATGGAAGTAATCGGTGTCCGCAGTTCATGTGATACGTTCGCTACAAAGTCTTTTCGAATCTGCTCCAGACGCACTAACTCCGATACATCATGCATGACGATGACAACCCCTAACCAGCGGCCGTGATCGCCTACTACCGGTGCCCCATACGCAAGCTTATACGTAATCTCCTGCAGCACTTCCATCTCAAGCTGCTTATGGTACGGCATTTCCGTTAGGAATACATGGTCAATAAATGACTCCAGCTCAGGCGGTAAATTAAGAGACAGGAAGCTTTTTTTCTGTACTTCTTCATAGCGGTAGCCGAACCGCTCTAAAAACACTTTATTAACGATCGATACGTGTCCCCCCCGGTCAATCATGAGAAGGGCACTTCCCATATTTTCAATCAATGTTTTTAAGCGTTCTTCCTCTATCTCGCGTATTTTCGTAATATCCTGTAAGTTTCGTGCCAATATATTAATGGAGTTTCTCAGCTCCACAACCGTTTTCGGTCCATTTGCAAAGGCTCTTGCCCGATAATTGCCCGCCGCAAGTTCATGCGCTGTCCTTGTGACATTTTCAATAGGCTCAACAAAATTGCGAATCATTTTTTTGGTCACAATACTAATTAATATAAACGAGATGGCAAGTATAAATAATAATACAACTGCCAGTCTTGCTTTCATTTCCGTAATAAAATCGTCTTCCAACTGCAAGCCATGCGTTTTTAATAGTGCCTGCTCCTGCGAATAAGTAATATCAATTCCTCGCTCTTCAATGACATCCATCATTCTCTGTTGGGCTTGTTCAGTATTTTCATTAATATAGGATTCAGCATAAAAAGGAAAAAGCTGACCTATTACAAAGCCTAGGACAGCTAAAATGATACCTACTAAACAAACAAATGAAAAAAACAAGCCATTGCTCATCGATTTTTTCATTTTTTCGGCTCCTCAAATTTATAGCCCAGCCCCCGTATTGTTTTAATGAAGACCGGCTTTCTGCTATTTTCCTCAATTTTCTCCCGTAAATGGCTGATATGCACATCGACAATACGTGTATCTCCGGCAAAATCATAATTCCATACGGCACTAAGTAGCTGGTCCCGCGTCAAGACACGGTTCTTATTTTCCAATAAGTAAACAAGCAGCTCAAATTCCTTCGGTGTAAATTCAAGCGATTCCTCACCAAGAAAAGCCTCAAATCGATCTGGATATACCCTTAGCTGCCCATACTCATAGGAGACTTCCGACTTTTCAGTCTCTTCTTCCAATGGTGATGGTGTAAATCGACGCAGAACGGCCTTCACGCGCGCTATGACTTCACGAGGACTAAAAGGCTTCGTCATATAGTCATCTGCACCAAGCTCCAGGCCAAGTACTTTATCAAATTCGTCATCCCGTGCCGTCAGCATAATAATTGGTATATTTTTCCGCTCACTGCGCAGTTCCTTACACACTTCCATTCCGTCTAATGTAGGAAGCATTAAATCAAGAATCATCAAATCAGGAGATTCCTTCATTGCCATCTGCAGCCCGACTTTTCCATCATGTGCAAGAAGCACTTGAAAACCCGCCTGCTCCAAATTATATTTTAACAATGTTGCAATCGATACTTCATCTTCTACTACTAAAATCGTTTTCGCCATCTACTACGCCTCCAAAAATGATCTGAAACCCCCATTTCAAACCCTTTAATATGGAGGAGTGACCTTCACAACACCCTCAATAATCGGTTCTTTATTCGCATTAAATGCTTGAATCCCCACGTCCACTACACGATTTAACATATCCACCCCATTGACCTGCAGAGTAAAATCAATGGTTTCATAATGGTATGCCGGCCTTAAAAAAGCGAGCTGCTGTTCTAAGATATGTGAGCCAGGTCCTGGCATATGCTTTGAAATGGCAGAGGTAATAATACCATTTAACATAATCGGCGGTACAATCGGTGCCTTAAATGGTGTGTCCGCTGCATATTCATGCTGGATATAGAGCGGGTTACTGTCATTAGTCAGCCCTAGATACAAAAGAAGATCCTTATCCTCTATTGTTTCCGTTAGATGCAATTTCTCCCCAACCAGTATTTCATCAATCTTTTTCCCTAACCTGCTTTTTTTTTGCAGCAAACATTACGCAACCCCTTCGTCTACTGAGATTACTTTCATAGTAACAAGTTTTAGGCAAAAGTACAATTAGCCAAACGAATCATCCAATGATTTTTAAGGCCAAACCAGCAATCACCTTACGCACAAAAAAGAGCTGCTAACAAAGCCCGTTAAAAACGGCTTATTAAACAGCTCTTTTTTGCAAAAGAAAATTAAGATAACACCTTCATGACGTTTCGCACTGCTTCTGCAGAAACATCCAATGCCGATTTTTCCTTTTCTGTCAGCTCAAGTTCAAAGATTTTTTCAATTCCATCAGCACCTAATAAAGTCGGTACGCCTAAATATAAATCACTATATCCATATTCACCTTCTAAATAAGCTACGGATGGCAAAATACGTTTTTGATCCTTCAAAATTGCTTCAGCCATTTCTATTAATGCTGCAGCAGGAGCGTAATATGCAGAGCCGTTACCCAATAGGTTGACGATTTCTGCACCACCATTACGTGTACGATCGACAATTTCTTCTAACCGGTCTGCTGGAAGTAATGTCTCTAATGGTATGCCGCCCGCAAATGAATAGCGAGTTAACGGAACCATCGTATCCCCATGCCCGCCTAATACAAAGCCTGTGATGTCTTTTACGGAAATATTGAGTTCTTCAGCAATAAAGGCACGGAAACGTGCTGTATCAAGGACACCGGATTGACCGATCACACGATTTTTAGGAAACCCTGTCGTCTTATAAACTGTATATGTCATTGCATCAACCGGATTTGTCAGCACTATGATGACAGCATTCGGAGAATATTTGGCAATTTGCTCAGATACTGAAATCATTACTTTCTGGTTGATCTGTACTAAATCATCACGGCTCATCCCTGGCTTGCGTGCAACCCCAGCGGTAATAATGACTACATCTGAATCAGCCGTATCTGCATAATCAGACGTCCCTTTTACATATGCATCATACCCTTGGACAGGCGCAGCTTCCCACATATCCAAAGCTTTGCCCTTCGTTGGATTTTCAGCTGCCGGTATATCTACTAGCACTACATCACCAAGTTCTTTTTGTGCCGCCAAAAATGCTGCTGTTGCACCTGTGAATCCCCCACCAATTACAGAGATTTTTTTACGTTTCAATGCCATGTGAATACGCTCCTTTATTTAAGATATAGATTTTACACTCTTCCCGCTTCTTACCCGAATCAATCATGTAAACAAAAGATTTAAGCCGGTATTATGTACTGCTTTTTGCTATACTATCCCACTGGATTATCGATTAGCACAATTGCCAGTTTCCACATCGTCTTCTAGGGCCATTTCATTGGCTTTACCATCATTTCTATTCTACACATTTCCTACTTTATCGAACCATGTGAAAATACTATAACAAGGAAGCTTTTCCAGCTTAAAAGCTTTTTTATCAATGGTTTTTTCTTTTATATATAAAGAAACAGCTTCCATTTTTAGTGTAGTGTATTCAGTTAAGAGTTTCAATATATGGACCTTAATCTTCCAATATTGTCCACATTTCCATATAAAAAGAGGGAAGAGACTAGTCTCTTCCCTCTTTTTGTACAAGGCGGAGTAAATTCTACACCTTACGTACAAAGCATCGCTGCTTATATAGAACATTTCCCTAATAATTATCCAAAATCAAGTAATTTGTGAGAAAATTCACATGTACTTACATGGAAAATCGGAGAATTATAGGTTTTCGATTAATTTGTTAGCGAACTCTGAGCATTTCACTTCTGTAGCGCCGTCCATTAAACGAGCGAAGTCATAAGTTACATACTTAGAAGAGATTGTTTTCTCTACAGATTTTGTGATCATGTCAGCAGCTTCTTGCCAGCCAAGGTGTTCAAGCATTAATACGCCTGAAAGTAAAACTGATGATGGGTTTACTTTATCTTGACCTGCATATTTTGGTGCTGTACCGTGAGTAGCTTCGAAGATCGCATGGCCAGTTACGTAGTTAATGTTAGCACCTGGAGCGATACCGATACCACCAACTTGTGCAGCTAATGCATCAGAAATGTAGTCACCGTTTAAGTTCATAGTAGCTACTACATCGAACTCAGTTGGACGAGTTAAGATTTGTTGTAAGAAGATATCAGCGATAGAATCTTTTACGATGATTTTGCCTTCTGCAACAGCTTTTGATTGTGCTTCGTTAGCAGCAGCTTCGCCTTGCTCAGCTTTGATTGCATCGTATTGGTTCCAAGTGAATACTTTGTCGCCGAATTCTTTTTCAGCTAAATCGTAACCCCAAGTTTTGAAGCCACCTTCTGTGAACTTCATGATGTTACCTTTGTGTACTAAAGTAACAGTTGGTTTGTTGTGTTTAATAGCGTACTCAATTGCAGCACGAACTAAACGCTCAGTACCTTCTTGAGATACAGGTTTGATACCTAAACCAGAAGTTTCTGGGAAACGGATTTTGTTAACGCCAAGCTCAGTTTGTAAGAAGTTTAATAATTTCTTTTGCTCGTCTGAACCAGCTTTGTATTCGATACCTGCGTAGATGTCTTCAGTATTTTCACGGAAAATAACCATTTCTACATCTTCAGGACGTTTAACTGGAGAAGGTACACCATCAAAGTGACGTACTGGACGTAGGCATACATATAGGTCAAGCTCTTGACGTAATGCTACGTTTAGGGAACGGATACCGCCACCGATTGGAGTTGTTAAAGGACCTTTGATTGCGATTAAGTATTCGTTGATTTTATCTAAAGTTTCTTGTGGTAACCATTCGCCAGTTTGGTTGAATGCTTTTTCACCAGCTAAAACTTCTAACCATTCGATTTTCTTTTCACCATTGTAAGCTTTTTCTACAGCTGCATCGATAACACGAGAAGCTGCTGCCCAGATATCTGGACCAATACCGTCACCCTCGATGAAAGGGATCACAGGATTATTTGGGACGTTTAACACGCCATTTTCTACTACGATTTTGTTCGTCATGAATATTTGCCTCCTATATTCGAAAATCCAGGACCGTGTAAAGCACACAGTCCTAGATTAGTTTAGCATATTTTCTAAATTAGCGCTCGTTGATTGGAACGTATTTTTGCATTCCTGGTCCAACATACTCTGCACGTGGACGGATCAAGCGGTTATTAGCATATTGCTCAAGGATATGTGCTACCCAACCTGAAGTACGAGATACTGCGAAGATTGGTGTGAATAAGTCATGTTCAATACCTAAAGAATCATAAACTGATGCTGAGAAGAAGTCTACGTTCGCTGGAAGACCTTTTTGCTCTACGATCATGTCGTGGATTTTCACTGACATTTCGTATAATTCCGGTTTACCAGTTAAAGCAGTCAATTTTTGAGACATTTCACGTAAGTGTGGTGCACGTGGGTCGCCTTTGCGGTATACGCGGTGACCGAATCCCATGATTTTCTCTTTGTTATCAAGTTTACCTTGGATGTAAGATTCTACGTTATCGATTGAACCGATTTCTGATAACATCTTCATAACTTGCTCGTTAGCACCGCCGTGTAAAGGACCTTTTAATGCGCCGATTGCAGCAGTTACACCAGAGTATACGTCAGATAATGTAGCTACACAAACACGAGCTGTGAATGTAGAAGCATTTAATTCGTGGTCAGCGTGTAAGATTAACGCTTTGTCGAATGCTTCGATTGCGATTGCTTCTGGCTCTTCACCAGATAGCATGTATAAGAAGTTAGCTGCATAGCCAAGTTCTGGTTTAGGAGCAATTGGCTCTAATCCTTTACGGATACGAGAGAAAGCAGTTACTACAGTTGCAATTTTCGCTTGTAAACGAATTGCTTTACGGTAGTTTGCTTCAGTTTCCATTACATCAGCTTCTTCATCAAATGTACCAAGTAATGATACAGCTGTACGTAATGCAGCCATTGGATGTACTGTGTTAAGCGGCATAGATTTGAATAGGTCGTAAATGGCAGCCGGCACGTCCATATTATCTGCTAATTGTTGTTTTAGCTCAGCAAGCTCGTCCGCTTTTGGTAAACGAGTATGCCATAGTAAGTAAATAATTTCTTCAAAAGATGCGTTGTTTGTTAAATCGTCGATGTTATAACCTACATATGTAAGTGTATCATCGATGATCGAACTAATTTTTGATTCCGCTGCTACGATGCCCTCTAAACCTTTAGTTGTTGACATAGTAAATCGCTCCTTCATGATTATAGTTGTTTGTAAGTGCTTTCTTTTTTCATAAGATAAAAGCACCTATAGTTCTGCTCAATGAACCTATAAGTAAATCGCTTACATGTACCATTATAATCAATTTTGACGGCTTTGTGAATGAAAAGGAACTAACTTAAGAAAAACGCGCATGACATATAAAAATAGTGCTTTAGAGAGAAATTCAAGATTCGAACGAGATATACCCAACATAAAATAGAGGTGAGCTGTTTTTAAATGAATAATTTATTTAACTTTTCCTACGAAAGCACTAAGAAAATTGCACTTCTTTTGTCATATTTACTACTTATGATTGTCGTTTCCCCTATTACGCTCGGCATATTTTTCGCTACTTTATTTCATCCATTTTTGCTCTTCTTTTATAAGAAGCTGCGTATTCCATACGTGTTGGTAGTATTTTTCACCACCATCTCTTTCTTTTACGGAATGTATTTTTTAGTCCGCTTTATAATCGATAGCTTTATAATCGTTTTTCCACAAATTCAGGAGCTTGTAAATAGCGATATTTTTTCGCATCCAATATTGCAGGCAATGATGGAAGCTGCTTTATCAGCTGTAGACCAAATAGCTTCTGTCGGTATTAACCTCACGAAAGAGCTTTTCAGCTATTTCTTTGAGGTAATCATCTTTATTATGGCCTTCTACTTTTCATTGTTTGAAAGTAAAAGGGACAGGTACTGGTTTTTCATCTATACCCCAAAATCGGTACGACAAACGTGGAAAAGCTATTTTGAACGCGCTATGCATCTATTTACTACTTTCTTATATGTAGAAATCCGGCTGCTGATAGTAACGTTTTTACTATTAGTACTCGGCTTTTGGCTGCTTGGATTCAGTTTCCCTTGGCAAAAGGCCTTCTTTATCGCTTTGGCAGATTGCCTGCCGTTCTTCGGGATTGGCCTTATCCTTGTGCCTTTAGCCATTTATTTCTATATAGTGGATAAAGTTATTCTATGTATTGCAATCATCGTCTTGTATATCTTTATCCAAACAACAAGGCAGCTAACCGAATCCTATCTATGGGCGTCCACTTTCCATGTTCGGACAATCCATACATTTTTCATCAGCGCCGCCTCTGTTTTATTATTCGGCTTTTACGGTATTTTACTAAGCCCATTCTTTTTGCTGCTTGCCGTAAAGCTTAAGGAAAAATCTATCTTTGCACGATAATTGTATGATGGTTTTTCATTTTTTTGCGCAGCCACATAAAAATAAGCGGCTTGAAAAGATTACGCGTTGTAGAGGTTAGCATCAGCAATCCGACAATATCCGATAAAAAACCAGGCAGTACAAGCAGTACAGCTCCTATAAACATCATAAACGCTTCCATAAGCGCAATACCAGGGGCTTGTCCATTTGCAATCGAACGCTGAATTTCCTTTAAAGACTCGCTACCTCGTTTTTTTAACAGGTACACTCCAAGAACACTTGTAGCGATCAGCAGTAATAGAGTCGGAAATACACCGAGCCAATTGCCCACCACGATAATCGCTGCTATTTCCGCCAAGACAAAAGCAATGAATACTATAAAGAGATTCCTCATTTTCTTCACCCCCTACTATATACGAGTCAGCCGTTAAAAAGTTTCATGTACAACTTTTTATTATAGGTATGATTGAATAAAACCCCGTCATGCAAGGAGAATAAACAAATAAAGCCTCTGGAAAGACGAAGCTTTCAAGAGGCTCTATTTTTTGTTCTGTATTTTTTATGAGCGTTGCTTTTGCAGATGCTCTTTTATTTCTTAAAGAACGCTTGCATGACCTTTATAAATGACGCCTGTTTCTGCATCCATCGTAATTTCCTGCCCATGTCTGATAAGAGTTGTTGCTTCCTTCACTCCGACGATGACCGGGATGCCTAGACTTAAGCCGACAACAGCAGCATGACTTGTCAATCCGCCTTCTTCGGCGATAATTCCTGCACAATTTTCAATTGCCGGCATCATTTCACGATCAGAGCCCACTGTTACTAAAATGCATCCTTCTGTCTCATAGGCTAATGCTTCACCGGCATTTTTTGCTATTACTGCTTTTCCTACAACCGACGCTTTCCCAACACCTTGTCCACGCGCTAAAAGGTCGCCAATGATATGCACTTTCATCAAGTTGGTCGTTCCTGCTTCACCAACCGGAACACCTGCCGTAATAACTACTGCATCGCCGTGGTTTACATATCCGTGTTTTAATGATTCGTCAACAGCAAGCTCCAGAATTTCATCCGTTGTCTGCACACGCTCGCATACAATCGGCTGCACGCCCCACACAAGTGTCAGCATCTGCGCTGTATTGACCGAACCGGTAACAGCTACAATCGGCACGCCCGGACGATATTTTGCAATCATTTTTGCGGTATTCCCACTTTCTGTAGGAGCAAGCACTGCCTTAACATTCAGATTAATAGAAGTGTACGCTACAGCCTGGGAGATAGCCTCCGTCATATTTGCTTCTTTTTCACGGCTGCGCTCAGATACAATTTGACGGTAGTTCAATGCCTGTTCTGTACGGTCGGCAATTTTATACATCGTCTGTACGGACTCAAGTGGATAAAGACCTGCCGCTGTCTCTCCTGAAAGCATAATCGCATCTGTCCCATCCATAATGGCATTCGCTACATCGGATGCTTCTGCACGTGTCGGGCGGGGATTACGCTGCATAGAATCGAGCATTTGTGTAGCTGTGATTACCGGCTTGCCCACCTGGTTGCACTTTTTGATCAAGGATTTTTGCACAAGCGGCACTTCTTCTGCCGGAATCTCTACCCCTAGGTCACCCCTTGCCACCATTAGACCGTCAGACACCTCGATAATCGCATCAATATTGTCTACGCCTTCCTGGTTTTCAATTTTAGGGATAATTTGAATATGCGAGCCGTTATTTTGCTCTAATAATTCCCGGATTTCAAGTACATCCTTCGCTGTACGGACAAAAGATGCAGCAATAAAATCGACGCCTTGTTCAATACCGAAAAGAATATCCTGTGCATCCTTTTCTGTAATACCAGGCAATTTAATCGCAACGCCCGGTACATTCACGCCTTTTTTATTTTTTAAAACGCCGGCATTTTCAACAATTGTATGGATCAAACCGCGCTCCAAATCTTTTGCCAGTACACGAAGCTCAATCAACCCGTCATCCAGTAAAATAATATCGTTTTGGTCTACATCCTCGATTAATTGTTCATAAGTTACCGAAAATACACTTTCATTTCCGACAACTTCCTTCATCGAAATATCGATTACTTGTCCTGTGACAAGGTGGAGCTCACCGTTTTCCATCGTATGCGTACGGATTTCCGGCCCCTTTGTATCCAGCAGAATTCCCACCGGTTTCCCTACTTTTTCTGCTGCATCACGAATCGACGCAATACGAATTGCATGCTCTTCATGCGACCCGTGTGAAAAGTTAAGGCGCGCTACATTCATCCCTGCTTTAATAAGCTGCTCAAGCATTTCTGGTGATTCACTAGCTGGTCCAATTGTACAAACAATTTTTGTTTTTCTCATATAACATCCGCTCCGTTTTCATCTTAGATAGACAATTCTTTTGATAATGTATATAAACTGAGGTCTGCTTTATGATTACCCTCATAAGCTTCCCTTAATCCATAATCAACAATTGTATGGTTTCTAATACCGACAGCCCGGCCACTTCCGCCTTCTAACAACACCTCTACTGCTTTTGCTCCAAGGCGCCCTGCGAGAACCCTGTCCTGTGCGGATGGGGCTCCTCCACGTTGGATATGTCCAAGCACTGAAACACGGATTTGGATCCCTGTTTTTTCTTCAAGAATTTTAGCCAATTTATGCCCGGGCATTACGCCTTCAGCGACTATTATAATGCTATGTTTTTTGCTACGTGCCGCTCCACGTTCAAGACGGGCAATAATTTCTTCCAGGTCATATTCTTCTTCCGGAATCAATACTGATTCAGCTCCGGCAGCTAGCCCGGCCCATAAAGCAATATCTCCGGCCGCACGCCCCATTACTTCTACAATAAAGGTATTTTCATGGCTTGTCGCTGTATCGCGGATTTTATCGATTGCATCAATAACCGTATTAAGGGCCGTATCAAAACCAATTGTATATTCAGTACCTGCAATGTCATTATCGATTGTACCCGGAATCCCTACACAAGGAAACCCTTTTTCCGTCAATTGCATTGCCCCGCGGTATGAGCCATCGCCGCCAATGACGACGAGCCCTTCTATACCCTGCTCTCGCATATTTTCAATTGCTTTAAGTTGATACTCGTCTTCTTTGAATTCCGGAAAACGGGCTGAGTATAATTTTGTTCCGCCACGTTGGATAATCCCGCCTACTGCTCCTAAATCCAGCAGTTCAAAATTCCCTTTATATAACCCCTCAAAGCCGTGATAGACACCAACTACTTCCACACCGTGAAAGCGTGCCTTCCGGACAACAGCACGAATGGCGGCGTTCATGCCCGGTGCATCCCCACCACTTGTCAAAACGGCAATTTTTTTCATCTGCTGTATCCTCCTGTCAGAATGGTTTGCTAGTAAAACATTACCATGAATACGCAATCTATGTAAGTAGCACGCACAACAATGTACATTCCTTTTACATTATAAATAAAAAAGGATATGGATATCTTGGCTGTGATCGGCGTAGACACCTGTTCCCCGGCAGTCTTGCCATATGTGCTGCAGTTGCCCGCCTTGTATGTACATGTATTTTTCCAGAGACTTTTGGAGCCCTGAATTTTCACACCTTCTATTTTTTTTAGAAAAACATGACTCGCGCGGGAGGCACGAGTCGCTGTCTTCTATAATGATCGGAAAAGCGAGGTTTTTTCGCCTGTTAAAAAGAATAAAGGATGCGTATTCACATCCTTTACTCTTTATTACTTTTTCCAAAACAAGCTAATTTATACAGGTGTTTGATAATGATTCTATATTTCTTCGTATTCGCCGATCTGTTTAAATTTCTCGTATCTTGCTTCAACAAGCTGTTCTGGAGACAACTTATTCAGCTCAGCCAGCGTATCAGCTATGCATTCCTGCATTGTAAGGGCCTGTTTGGAAATATTACGGTGTGCACCGCCCGCCACTTCCGGAATAATCCCGTCAATGATCCCCATTCCCTTTAAGTCCATCGCGGTAATTTTCATCGCTTCAGCCGCCTGCTTAGCCAACGCGGCGTCTTTCCATAAAATCGAAGCTGCCCCCTCCGGCGAGATGACGGAATAAGTAGAGTTTTCCAGCATGAGAATTTTATTGGCGACTCCTAGCGCAAGGGCACCCCCGCTCCCGCCTTCGCCAATAACAATACTAATGACCGGTACCCGTAGACCTGCCATCTCAAATAGATTTCTGGCGATTGCTTCACTTTGTCCGCGCTCCTCTGCAGCCTTACCAGGATATGCTCCTTTTGTATCGATAAAACATATAATCGGTCGATTGAACTTTTCCGCCTGCTTCATTAGACGAAGTGCCTTTCTGTAGCCTTCTGGATGCGGCATCCCAAAATTCCGGCGAATATTTTCCTTCGTTGTTTTCCCCCGCTGATGGCCGATAATGGTAATCGGCTGGCCGTTAAATGAGGCAATGCCTCCTACAATGGCAGCGTCATCACCATAGACACGATCGCCGTGCAATTCAATAAAATGCTCAAACAGCAATCCGATATAGTCTAACGTTGTCGGGCGTTCCGGATGTCTTGCTACCTGGACGCGGTCCCATGGCTCCATATTGCTGTATATGCTTTGCTCCAACTGGAATAATCGTTCCTCCAGCTTGCCAATTTCTCCATTCATATCAACGTCTGCCGTTTCGGCAATCTGTTTTAGCTCTTCAATTTTTTCCCGCAGCTTAATGACGGGCTCTTCAAATGCCATTGGTTTAGACATGGGATACATCCCCCTTCACATGTAGCTTCACTAGCATTGCAACCTTTTCCCGCATTTCATGGCGATGGAAAATAGCGTCAAGCTGCCCATGGGCAAGCAAAAACTCTGCTGTTTGGAAATCTTCCGGCAGTTTTTCCCGCACCGTCTGCTCAATGACCCGGCGGCCGGCAAAACCAATTAATGCCTGCGGTTCTGCAATATTATAGTCTCCAATAGAAGCGAAGCTGGCCGATACACCACCTGTTGTTGGATGTGTCAAAATCGAAATATATAGCAGCCCTTCCTCGCTATGCCGCTTTAATGCTACGCTTGTTTTTGCCATTTGCATAAGCGATAATACACCTTCTTGCATCCGGGCACCGCCGCTTGCTGTAAAGATGATGAATGGCACACGTTCTTCTGTTGCCCGTTCAATAGCGCGTGTAATTTTTTCCCCTACCACAGAACCCATCGATCCCATGCGGAAATGCGAATCCATTACCGCCACAATAACATCTTGCCCCTGCAATTTGCCTTTCCCTGTAAGAACAGCCTCATTAAGCCCTGTCTTTTTCATATCCACCTGCACCTTATCAACATATGCCGGAAATTGAAGTGGATTTGTTGTTTGAAGATGGTCATCAAAACTCTCGAATGTTCCTTCATCTAAAAAAACAGCGATTCGTTCACTTGCTGTCATTTTTAAATGATGCTGACAGCTTGGACAAACCTTCTGATTTTGCTGAAACTCTTTTGTTAAATGAATTTTTCGGCATTCAGGACATTTCATCATTAAACCTTCGGGAAATACCTTCTCATCCCTTGGCTGAATTACGACCGAACGCTTTTTTGTTTTAGAAAATAGATTACGAATTGCCATACAACTTCCCCCTTTATATCTGGCCTATCCATTCGTTGTAAGCTTCTATTGCTTCCTCTGTATAGCCCATTTGCATCGATTTTATCAAGATTTGCAGTGCCTCCTTTTCCGACACTGTCACCCGATCCTTTAATGATGTCATACTATATGCATGGAGCTGAATCCATATTTTAAGGCTTAACCGGTTCCCTGCTGCAATGACACATTCGCGTAAAATAGCAGCTCTTTTTACTTCCTGCTGCAGTTCAATTTGGGCAAATAGACTATCCCAAATAGGCAGATTTCTTAATTCTTTTTCTGCACATATAATGCGTATCGCTTCTCGTTCATGCATTTCTCTTGTCGCATGCACATCCTTCTGGGACTTTTCTTCCCGTAGGATAAAAGAAGACAGGATTTCGACAAGCTGGTGCCCGCCAACATCTGCTAAAAATGTTCCACCACCGTGCCTTGATTCAATCAGCCCAAGCAGTTCTAAACTTCTGAGAGCCTCCCTTACAGAGGATCTCGAAGCATTTAGCCTCTCACATAACACACGTTCAGAAGGCAACTTATCGCCCGGCTGAATTCGCTGTTCCATAATCAGCTCTCTTAGCTGCTTCACTATCTGCAAAAACATTTTTTTCGCCGGCTTTTGCTCCAACGTCATCACCTCACTATCATCCACAAAAAGTGGTCTGACCAGTTCACTATTTTCAGCATACAAAAACTTGTCTGGAATGTAAAGAAAAAATCGTACAGTAACCTGTACGATTTTTTCTCTAAAATGATTAAAGCATAATATCTATCTGTTTCACTTTTAGCTGCGGTTTATTAAACCGATATTCAAGGAAGCCTTCTACAAAAATAAATGCATCCTCTTTCAGCCTGCCCATTATGTGATTATATTCCTTAGGAAAAAGCGTTAATGACACTCCGCCGAATTCATCCTCTAATTGTGCAAAAGCCATCAATTCTCCCTTTTTCGTACGCAGCTGACGCACCTCTGTAATCATTCCGATACATTTTACATAACTGTTTGGCTTCATGTAACGCATTGTTTGCACTGTAGCATTTACTTTTGGAGCTCGCTGCCGGAGCTTTGTCACAGGATGCTCGGATAAATAAAAGCCCAGCACTTCCTTTTCAAACTGAAGCTTATTTTTTTCAGGTATCGGTTCAACCTGTACATGTTTTGGTTTTCCAAATACTAGGAACGAATCCGAAAACAAGTCCTCCCCTTCATTCGGACGAACAAGCTCTGCCTGTTTTACTGCTGCGTCTATTGTAGCCAGCAGTACAGCGCGGTCCCGTCCAAATTCATCTAATGCTCCCGCCTTGATCAGCGGTTCCACGGCTTTTCGATTAAACGTAGCAGCACTCAATGAAACAGCTAAATCAAATAAATCCTCGAACGGCTGCTGGCGTTCATTCCTTACAGCAAGCAGCTTTTGAAGGAATGGCTGCGGTACTCCCTTAATAGCGGATAGACTAAAACGTATACGTCCATTTTCTACTTTAAAATGCCGGGCTGATTTGTGAATGGACGGCGGCAGCACCTCAATCCCTCTTTGCTTTGCCTCAAGCAAAATTTGCGCAAGCTTGTCTTGATTTCCCGTTGCATTCGTCATTAGAGCTGCATAGAAATTCACCGGATAATTTGCCTTTAAATAAGCAAGCTGATAGGAAATCATACTATAGGCAACCGCATGACTTTTCGGGAAGCCATAATCAGCAAAACGTACTATCAGCGCATAGATATTTTCCGCTGTTTTTGCATCATGCCCTTGACGCAAAGCCCCATTTACAAAGTGAGCACGCTCCTGCTCCAAAATCTCCCTGTTTTTCTTACTGACAGCGCGTCTTAACAAATCCGCCTCACCTATTGTAAAACCAGCAAAGAGATGAGCAATACGCATAATTTGCTCTTGGTAGACAATCACACCGTATGTCTCGCTTAATATCGGTTCAAGAACCGGGTGGGGCATCTTTACCTGCTCTATTCCATGCTTACGCCTTGCATATACAGGAATAAAATCCATCGGGCCGGGACGATACAAAGCATTGACAGCGACAATATCTAAAAAGTGAGTCGGCTTAATTTCACGCAGTGCCCCCCTCATACCTTCTGATTCCAACTGAAAGATACCCGATGTATCTCCGACAGCAAGCAATCGGAAAGTTTTTTCGTCATCCATCGGTAAACGGTTCAAGTCAATTGCCATATTATGCGTATAGGAGATAGATCGGCAAATCTGTTCAAGAATCGTCAAATTGCGCAAGCCTAAAAAGTCCATTTTTAAAAGACCGCTCTTTTCCACATCCTGCATCGGCCACTGTGTCAAATAGACACCTTCGTGTCCTTCCTCAATCGGGATTACATCAACAAGCGGAACAGGACTCAGCACGACTCCGGCAGCATGGGTAGACGCATTCCGCGGCAATCCTTCTAGTGCCTGGGCAGCAGCAAACCACTGCATCCTGATTTCCTGCTGCCCTATCCAATCACGAAGAGGTTGTGAATCTGCATATGCCTGTGCAAGCGTTATCCCATGGCGGTTAGGGATCAGCTTTGAAATCATTTCAAGTGTCTCATTCTCAAAATTAAACATGCGGGCGACATCACGGGCAACAGCCTTTGCCGATAAAGTACCAAACGTAATAATTTGTGCTACATACTGCTTGCCATATTTCTGCGCTACATACTCAATTACTTCCTGGCGTCTTGTATCAACAAAGTCAATATCAATATCCGGCAGAGAAACACGTTCCGGGTTTAAAAAACGTTCAAACAACAGATCATATTGTAAAGGATTTACTTGTGTAATTTGAAGGGCGTACGCTACAAGGGAACTAGCCGATGATCCGCGTCCCGGTCCTGTGAGAATATGTGCCTCTCTTGCAAACCGCATGAAATCCTCGACAATCAAAAAGTAATCTGCATATCCCATTGTGTAAATGATTTGCAGTTCATATTGCAGACGCTCTATATAAAGAGACGGCAATTCAGCCAATTGCAGACGTGCTTTCAAACCCGAAACCGCATGCTCGTGTAGCACGTCTTCTGCTGTCTTTCCTTCCTCTACAGGGAACTTTGGCATAAAGGTCTGTCCAAATGTTAGGTCTACCTGACATCCTAACAGCAGCTCCCTTGTGTTGTTCATCCACTCTTCCCGTCCTGCAAAAAGAGTTGTAAATTCTTCGGCTGTCGGCACAAATTGATGCTTTGTTTTGTTTCCATGCAATGATTCACCTAGCTTTACCCCTGTCTCAATGGCACGGGCTACTTCATAAGAGAAATGATCCTCAGGACGTAGGAAGGTACTTTCATGGAGGATGACTATTTGGCTGTTTAACTCCCCCGCTTTCTGCACAGCTATCTGTTCTTCTGGAAAAGCCCCACCTTTTCGGGATATTCCTATATATAAATTAGACCGAAACAGCTGTTTCAGCTCTCTTAAAAACCCCTCCGCTTCCGCGTGCAGCCAGCTGCTATGGTTATCCATGGCCGGGATAACAGCCACACAGCCAGTTGCGTATGCTGCGAGCCAGCGCCATGGCAGTAATTCGTCTGAACGGATCGCTACTGAACTGCTGATTTTCAATAAGCTTTGATAGCCTGCATTATCTTTTGCATAAAGGACAAGCGGAAGTACAATTTCCTCTGTAAATTGAACACGTACTGACAGCCCAATGACTGCGTGAATCCCCGCCTCTTTTGTTGCATGCCAAAAAGGCAAAAGCCCGTACAATTTGGAATTTACGATTGCACAAGCTTCTGCCTTTTGCTGTTGTAAAAAAGGAATGAGGGCTTCCATACGAATGGTACTTTTTAATAAATCGGCGCTTGTCCGTATTTGTGGATAAACAATTGGCACCACCATTTCGTCCCTCCTTGTATTATTGATGAGTACGGCAAATTTCCGTTAAGTCTGCAATGACCTGTTCTGCCTGCTGCCATGTTGCAACAGATGCACCTGAAGCTAACGGGTGGCCGCCACCATTATATTTTTTCGCCAATTGATTGATAATCGGCCCTTTCGAACGAAGGCGTACACGAATCGATGTCTCCTCTTCTATAAAGAAAACCCATGCACAAATGCCTTTGACATTCCCAAGCGAACCAACGAGCAAGGAAGTTTCTGAAGGGGTTACATCGAATTCCTTTAACACATCCTTCGTTATTTTTATATAAGCTGCTCCATACTCATCCATAATGAAATGCTGATAAATATATCCCTGTAAATTCAGCAGCTTGCGGTCCATTTCATACATACCATCATAAACAGCATTCCGGTCAAAATTATACTGAATGAGATGACCTGCCGTTTCAAATGTTTTAAGAGTAGCACTCGGGAATAGGAAACGTCCTGTATCGCCTACAATTCCCGCAAATAGCAAACGGGCTGCCTCGTCTGAGAGCGTCCATCCTTTATAAACTTTACCTTCTTCAAATAAATCATAAATCATTTCAGAGCAGGAGCTTGCTGTCGTATCTACCCATAATAAGTCTCCATACTGATCATCATTTGGATGATGGTCAATTTTGATCAGAAAATCGCCTTTTGTATAGCGCTGATCATCAATGCGTTCTGTATTCGCCGTATCAGTTACGATGACAAGAGCTTGATGAAACGCCTCGTCTTCAATACATTCAGGTGTACGCAAAAATGTTAATGATTCATCATGCTCCCCGACTGTATGGACAATCTTCTCCGGATAATTATGTTTAATCATTTCTGCTAGTCCAAACTGGGAACCGTATGCATCCGGATCCGGCCGTACATGCCGATGAATAATGATATGATCATATTTCTCAATTGTGTCAATGATTTGTCGTTTCAAGACGATTCCTCCTACTACGCAGTGAATTCCATTCGCAATT
The DNA here is from genome assembly GCF_001591965.1 of Lysinibacillus odysseyi 34hs-1 = NBRC 100172. Classification (GTDB taxonomy): domain Bacteria; phylum Bacillota; class Bacilli; order Bacillales_A; family Planococcaceae; genus Lysinibacillus_B; species Lysinibacillus_B odysseyi. The sequence continues at coordinate 49,080 of NZ_BCVX01000009.1, read as the reverse complement.
TTTTTACAAAGCCGGTACAATAATAACAGCTTTGCTTTTAACTGGGGGTCACTATGAATATATTGAATTTTTTATTTGTTGCAGGTATCATTTTATCTTTCGTTGCTTACTTCTATTATAAAACGAAACAGTTCCGTTCAACACTACCTATCCGAAAAAAATGGTATACGGCGAAGGCCGGTACCGCTCTTGGCATTTTTATGATTTTCTTCGGTTTGAATGTGACAATCATCTATCCAACCTTCGTAGGCTATGCTGTTGCTGTTGTCTTTGTCATTATAGGCGTAGGAATGGCAGTCAATAACTATAAACGTACACGTCATGAAGGGCAATTTGTTGAAGAGGAATATAGGCTGAACCAGTAACTTGGAAAGAAGAGGGGCAACTTGCCGCCTCTTTTTTTGATGTAGATAAAAGGACAGAGCTTTCCAATCTCCATAAAAAATGTCTCACATAAATGACTCTGCCACTTACCGCTCTAATAGCTGGAACATCATCATTGCCTTCCCTACGAGGACCGTGCCATTAAACACTTCAAAATCCATTTTTACGAATTTACGGCTCATATCTAAAATGCGCGGCTTTACTGTCAGCACACTTTCCATCTGGACTGGTTTAATAAAGTAAATGGTCATATTTTCCGCCACTGCATCACCACGTTTTCGGCGTTTCAATGCAAACGACCCTACCTCAGACAGCAGTGTTGTAAAAGCTCCATATGAAAGAGCCCCGAATTGATTAGTCATCTGCGGCGTTACAGTGAATTCCACCATTACTTCCTCATCACCAATGACCCTCATCTCATTTTTTACTAAATCATCAATTGTCTCTCCATGCTGCGGCTGACGTTGCGCTGTTTGGATTGCCTTTAACACATCCTGACGGCTGATGACCCCTTGCAAAATACCGTCATCATTTACTACCGGAATAAGATCAATTCCTTCCCAAATCATCCGGTGACCAGCTGAAGCAACACTTGTTTTCATCGAAGCAGCAATTGGATTTTTTGTCATCACCTTTTCAATCGCTTCATCATCTTCTTTTCCAATGACGTCTTTTGATGTAATCATCCCGACCAGTTTGTTTTGGGGTGTCACAACCGGGAAAGCCCCATGAGTCGTTGATGCATTCTTCTTGCGGAAATGCATAATCGTCTGGTCGCTGCGCAGTACTGCAGTATTTTCAAGAGGAATATAAACATCCTCGATGAGTAATATATCCTTTTTAATCAATTGGTCATATATAGCACGATTGATCATGGTAGCTACCGAAAACGTATCATAACTTGTAGATATAATCGGCAATTCCAGCTTGTCTGCCAGGCGCTTATTTTCATCGGTCGTATCAAAGCCTCCTGTAATAAGTACCGCTGCTCCCGCTGTCAAAGCATGCTCATGTGCCTGCGTCCGGTTACCGACAATTAATAAACTTCCCGCATCTGTATAACGCATCATATCTTCAAGCTTCATAGCTCCAATAACGAATTTCGTCAACGTTTTATGCAGGCCATCTTTCCCGCCAAGTACTTGACCATCTATAATATTGACGATTTCCGCAAACGTCAATCGTTCAATGTTTTCCTTTTTTTTCTTTTCGATACGGATTGTCCCAACCCGTTCGATTGAACTTACCAGCCTGCGATTCTCCGCTTCCTTGATCGCACGGTAAGCCGTTCCCTCACTCACTTGCATTTCCTTTGCAATTTGACGTACCGAAATCTTGTCTCCTACCGGTAACGATTCAATATATTGCAAAATCTTTTCATGTTTTGTTGACACAATATCACCTATTCCTCATCATTCATTCCTGCCATTAGTGTACCATATTTCTACATTTTGTTACGAAAATTTAAAGTTGCCCCCATAACTTCTTTCTTTTCATTTCTTTATCCTATCTTTGCCCCCGCTGTAATAAAAAATGCTGAAAAAGCCTGTATTACGGCCTTTCCAGCTCTTATTCGCACAATTACCTATGCCTATTTAAATGTAACAAATTCGCCAGCCTGCAGAATCTGAACATCCGCCTCTTCCACTAAATCGGCGAACTTTTGCGGGTCTACCTCGATTGGCGGGAATGTATTGTAATGAACAGGAACTACGATTTTCGGCTTTATCAATGACACCGCATACGCGGCATCTTCCGGTCCCATTGTGAAATTATCACCGATCGGAATAAACAGCACATCAACCGGATGCCGCTCACCTATTAGCTTCATATCCGAAAATAGCGCTGTATCGCCCGCATGGTAGATTGTCTTGCCTTTAGCTGTAAAAAGAATCCCTGCAGGCATCCCTGTATAAATGATTTCATTATTAGGTGTTGTATATGAGGAACCGTGAAATGCCTGTGTGAATTTCACTTTTCCGAAATCGAACTGACGTGCTCCCCCAATATGCATCGGATGAGTATTCAAGCCTTGCCAGCCGAGATACACTGCCAATTCATTCGGTGCCACTACAAGTGCACCACTCGCCTTAGCAATTTCCACCGTATCCCCGACATGGTCATTATGACCGTGCGTTAATAAAATGACATCCGGTTTTTGATCCTCTACCTTCAAATCTGTTAATTCGTTTCCATTGATGAATGGGTCAATTAAAATCGTTTTTCCTTCTGTTTCAATTTTTACAACAGAATGACCATGGTACGAAATTTTCATCAAAACCCTCCTTCAAACTATTTCTCACTCACTTTACTTCGACAATAATGCAGAAAATCCTTTTTTCTGCTATGCTTTTTAATGCCATTCATAAATAATCGCTAGGAGGATTTATTTTGACGAAACTACAACAATTACAAGGTTTTTTAAAAGAGAAGCATATAGACGCTGCGCTTATTACGATGCCTGACAATGTATTTTACTTTTCAGGTTTTTTAAGCGAGCCACATGAGAGATTACTTGGCGTCATGGTATTCCAGGAAGCAGAACCGTTTTTAATTTGCCCGCAAATGGAAGTTCCGGATGCGGTAGCAGCAGGCTGGTCATTTGAAACAATCGGGCATTTAGATACGGAAAATGCTTGGGATAAAGTGGCACAGGCTGTGGCAAAACGCAGTATCACAATGCGTTCTCTTGCAATCGAAAAATCGCATTTAACAGTAGAGCGCCTGGAAGAACTGGCTGCCCATTATCCTGATGCACGATTTGAGCGTCTGGATGATCAAATTAATGCTATGCGCGTTATTAAATCCAGCGAGGAACTAGAAAAAATGCGCAAGGCAGCGGAACTGGCGGATTACGCTGTCCAAGTCGGCTGTGAGGCTCTTACAGAGGGCAAGACAGAATTAGAAGTGTTAAATGAGATTGAATCTGCTGTAAAAGCAAAAGGCTACTCAATGAGCTTCGATACAATGGTGCTTGCAGGTGAGAAGTCGGCTTCTCCACATGGTGTACCAGGCAACCGGAAAATCAAACGGGGCGATATGGTTTTATTCGATCTTGGTGTCATTTACGAAGGATACTGCTCTGATATTACACGAACAGTGGCATTCGGAGAAATAAACGAGGCCCAGCGCGCAATCTATGATGCTGTCTTAAAAGCGAATGAAGATGCCATTGCAGCGGTCAAACCAGGAGTGCGTGCGATGGATTTGGACAAAATAGCACGCGATACGATTGCCGATGCTGGCTACGGCGACTATTTCCCACACCGGTTAGGACATGGACTTGGTATTTCTGTTCATGAATTCCCTTCTATCACAGGCGTAAATGAACTGCCTATGGAAGAAGGTATGGTCTTTACTATCGAGCCAGGCATTTACAAAGCGGATGTAACAGGTGTACGTATTGAAGATGATGTAGTAGTGACAAAAGACGGAGTGGAAATATTAACAAAATTCCCTAAAGAGTTAATGGTCATCCAGCGATAAAAGAGGTATTTTCTCACTTTTGACGGTGTCTCATATACGAAGCCGTCATTTTCCTATGAATTGGTGGAAGCCTTCGGGGAGCTTAGCCTTCCCAACTAAAAAACGAGTGGAGCACTTACCGTCTCCCCTCGTTTTTTATTAGCTTGCTATTTCACTGCAACCCACGCTCTTCCATTTTCCAACTGGACTGCAACGTCATGATTAAAAAATGAAGATAATGTCCGTTGATTCAGCAACATGGCACTTTCTCCTTGTGCAAATACCCGGCCATCCCGCATAAGCAAAGTATGAGTAAAGCAGGGCAGGATTTCTTCAACATGGTGGGTAACATATAGGATCGTCACATTACCAGCCTCCGCTACCTCACTAATTATGTGCAGCAAGTGCTCTCTTTCGATCAAATCCAGCCCTGTACATGGCTCGTCTAAAATAAGTAATTTCGGCTTTGCCATCATGGCGCGGGCAATTTGCACCCGTTGCCGCTCACCTTGCGATAAGTATTCAAATGGACAATTCGCAAGATGGACGATGCCGAAGCGGTCCATCATCTGTACACCTTCTGCAATCTCTGCTTCGGAGACTGATTCAAATAAACGGATAGCTCCGTATGCCCCGCTCAGCACAATTTCTATAGCTGGATCACGACGGTCAAATTCCTCGATCATGGCAGCACTCACCCAGCCGATAGATTTGCGGACCTCGCGGATGTCTGTCCTACCAAACGTTTCACCAAATACCTGCACGGAGCCTTCATTCGGCCAAAGATAGCCATTGATCACCTTCAGCAATGTTGTTTTACCACTGCCATTTAGTCCTAGGACAGCCCAATGCTCTCCAGCTTGTACCTCCCACGTAACATCCTGTAGAATAGTTTTTCCGTTTCGATAGAGGTGTAGCTCTTTTAATAGGATGGTCATGATAACCCAGCTAAACGATTGATTACATCGATAGCCGGTGTATAAGTTAATCCTTGCGCATCAGCAACAGCTTCATATACAAGCTCTCCGTCCACTGTATTCAAACCAAGCTGCAGCGCCGGATTTTGTGTACATGCACGGATAAAGCCTTTATTGGCGATTTCAAGCGCATACGGTACTGTATTATTTGTTAACGCAATTGTAGACGTACGAGGAACAGCACCAGGCATATTCGCTACAGCATAATGTACAACACCATGCTTCACATATACAGGATCATCATGTGTTGTGACACGGTCGCTCGTTTCGAAAATTCCGCCTTGGTCGATAGCAATATCAACAACAACTGATCCAGGCTGCATACTTTGGATCATTTCCTCTGTTACAAGCTTCGGTGCTTTTGCTCCCGGAATTAATACCGCACCAATGACAAGATCAGAAGTGCGAACACTTTCTGCAATATTGAACGGATTCGACATTAACGTTTGTACATCATTACCAAACAGATCATCCAATTGGCGGAGACGCTCTGCACTTAAATCGATAATTGTCACATTCGCTCCCATACCGACCGCAATTTTTGCAGCATTTGTTCCGGCAATACCTCCCCCAATAATCGTCACTTTTGCACGCGGTACCCCAGCAACACCACCAAGAAGGATTCCTTTTCCACCCTCTAGTTTTTCCAAGTATTGGGCACCGATTTGTGTAGCCATTTTCCCTGCTACTTCACTCATCGGCGTAAGTAATGGCAATGACCGGTTGGCAAGCTGTACTGTTTCATAAGCAATACCAACAACCTTTTTATCAAGTAATGCCTTTGTTAGCTCCGGCTCAGGTGCCAAGTGTAAATAAGTGAATAATATCAGCCCCTCATGGAAATAAGCAAACTCACTTTCTAATGGCTCTTTTACCTTCATTACCATTTCGGCATCCCAAGCTTCAGCGGCCGTACTGACAATTGTTGCACCGGCACGTTTATAATCTTCATCTGTGAAGGAAGAACCTGCCCCCGCTCCCGCTTCAATAATTACTTCATGTCCTACACCCGTAAGCGTCATTACACCAGCCGGCGTCATTGCTACACGGTATTCATTGTTTTTAATTTCCTTTGGAACTCCAATTTTCATCCATTAGCCCTCCCCTGTTGACGACAGTTAATTTGTCACATCCATTGTATCATTTTATACAAATTTAGTAAGCCAATAATTCAGAACTTTGAAAAACAATTTTTTATTTGTTTCGCTGCTTATTTATTAAGGAATATACAAGTAAAAGCAAAAAAAATTCATATAAACTACAGAATTCATGTGAACAAAATGCCATTTTTTTCTTACTGGCTATTTTATTTTTATTGCTTTTGATACAATGAATTTATACAGATAAAGGAGGAAATGGAATATGGCAAACCATTATAAAAGCATTGTAGTTGCAGTAGACGGCTCTAAAGAAGCTGAATATGCGTTCCGTAAATCAATCGATGTAGCAAAACGTAATATTGGATGTACATTGAACCTCGTAAATGTAATCGACACTCGTTCATTCGCAGCAATCGAAGCATATGACCGTTCTATCGCTGAACGTGCTCAGCAGCATGCCGAAGAATTACTAAATGGATATAAAGCACAAGCAGAAGCAGAAGGTGTTGAAAACGTAAAAGTAATTATCGAATACGGATCACCAAAAAACATCATTACGAAGGACTTATCAAGCCTTGTAAATGCTGATCTTATCGTTTGCGGTGCTACTGGCCTTAATGCTGTAGAGCGTTTCCTAATCGGCTCCGTATCGGAAGCAATTGTACGCTCTGCTAAATGTGATGTACTTGTCATCCGGACTCCCGAGTGATTTTTCTTTTCTACTAAACTAAAAATACCTGACAAAAAGAGCTTTCTTAACGAAAGCTCTTTTTCATCTGGCCTTCCTATGACAATTTTGATAATATCCTTATTATTTTTACGCATCGCGACATAACGGCGGTGACCGTAAGAAGCTTTCCAATATGAAATTCCCATAAAAAAACCGCCTCTTTAAGAGACGGTTCCCGCTTATTTATTTTTCTTCCATAGCTGTACTTTTTGGAAGAACATCGCCAATGCTTCTTTATTGGCCATATTCGGAACTTTAGCAAGCAACACTTCCCGAGGCGCCTTTAGCTCTGTGCCCTGCTTTTGTAAAATAAGAATACTCTTCTCATGGGCACGAGAGGCAAACATTCCCTCTGGCAGCTGGATAACAGCTTGAATCCATGCATGCTTTTTAATGAATTGATGTAAGTCCTTTGCCTGTTCTGACTCAAATAATGCAGCCGGAATAAGGAAGAACAAATAGCCGCCTTCCTTTGTATGATTCAAAGACTGTTCAATAAATAAGTGGTGTGAATAGCTCATTCCTTCTGCCGCACATAGCTCATAGTCAAGTGCCACCTCTTCATTCGGATAGTAGCCGACTGGTAAATCACATACAACGGCATCTACAGGGTCTACTAGAAGAGCTTCCAGCGCATCCTGGCGATACAGCGAAACGGGCTGCTCTATTAAATCAGCTGTTGCTGCTGCTAAACGAATAAGCAGTTCATCTACTTCGACACCTGTTGCTGATATTTTTCCATCCAGCGCATTCATCACCGTAAACATCAAGTTTCCTGTACCAAGAGCTAAATCCGCTACGGAAATCGCCCCATCTTTTAGCGTTTCCTCATAAAACTGTTCTACAAAATAGCTTACGAGCAGCCCCAATGTATCAGGTGTCATTTGATGATTAGGCTGTGTATTCTTCCGCATTCCCTTTAATATCGCAATTTGAATGGCCTTGCGCATATCTTCTTTTGTGGCACCTTCCACATGCCATGAAAATTTCCCATCAAGTGTGCCTTCAAGCATCGCAAGTACTCCATCTAGATAGGTCATATCCTGCTGTTCGAATTTTTCCGCCTGCTCATTCACAATCGTAAAAATCTGTTCAAACTTTTCCATCCATAACTTCCTTTCCTAAAGACATATCCAGTTCCGGAGAACTGAAACTGCCGCATCATTTCAAGCTATAAAACAAGTACTTTTTGCAAATGAAAGAACTCACCCTTTCGAGTGAGTCCCATTCTGCCCTTTTACACTTTACTACAAAAGTATAAAAAAGAATATTATTTAATCAGCGCTTTTACAGCTTCTATCGCCGCATCATAATTTGGATGTTCAGTTGCTTCGGGAACATACTCAACGTATGTTACATTTCCTTCTGTATCCACTACAAATACAGAACGAGTTAATAGGCGCATTTCTTGAATAAGCACTCCATACGCTTCACCAAAAGAGCCATCACGGTGGTCAGATACAGTGACAACATTGTCGATACCCGCAGCTCCACACCAGCGTTTTTGGGCAAACGGTAAATCCATCGATACTGTATAAACGAGCACTTGGTCGCCGAACTCACCTGCAGCTTCGTTGAACTTTCTCGTTTGAGCATCACACACTCCTGTATCCAAAGAAGGAACAACACTAAACAAGCGGATTTTCCCCTCTGAATCCTTTAACGTTACTTCCGATAAATCATTTGCCAGCACTTTAAAATCAGGTGCTGTGTCCCCTACTTTTACTTCACTGCCGATTAATGTCACCGGATTTTGTTTGAATGTAGTTTGAACCAATGAAAACGCCTCCTTACTATATGTATTCCATCTTACTAGATTTAGCAGAAAAATTGCAACTTCCAGCGCTTCATATAAAAGGGAAGGGGCTACCCAGAAAGTACATACTTTCCGAATAGCCCTGGATAAATAGTTACCTAGAAGCATGGCTGGTGTGCCGGTCACATCTACATGCTACCATTCCCGTGGCAAAGGGAGCGCCTTAGTCTAGAGATTTCCAGCTGTTCCCTTCACCGTCAAATTGAAGGTGTCGTTACTGTATTAGTATCCGATATTTCCTGCGTTAAAACCTTTTTCTTTGAAAAAACCTCTTCATGCACAACAGTCGTATCTGCGATAAAGTCCTGGATTGCCTTATGATCTGGTGTAAATACAACAATCAAGTATGGCAATTTAAAAAATGTATTGCTGATAAATCTGCCGATTCCCTCTCTAAAAAGAACGGACATCCAATCCATTGACTCCCCATTATCTTTTTTAACACGAAGACCGAAAACCATTTTGCCGACCGTCTGGCCCCATAATTTTGTCAGCACAATAAAGTATGCATAATAGACGATGGCAGATAAGATAACAATTGGCCGATACCATACAGACTCATCAAAACTCCAATCCATAAGGTGGAAAATTGGATTGATGACAATGCCGACAATTGCTGAGATGACAAGAGAATCAATTAAAAATGCCCAAAAGCGTATCCAAAAGCCTGCTGCTTTCTCTTTGTACACTTCAATTTCTTTTACAATTCTTTCTTTAGGAATGATTGTAGTTTCTTCGTTTTCAAACATACACTATCACTCCTTCCTTAATAATCCCCGTATAGATACATCATACGCGGTGAATTGCTAGTGGATAAGATCTTTTGCATCAGCTGCTCTTTTTCTGAAGGGCCAAACATTGCACTTACCTTCGCACCAAGCAAGCTGCCAAAACTGCCATTTGCTGATGAATATTCAAATAGCTCCGCATCCTGTAAATCAAAGTCCGAGCGTAATGCAGCTACTGTATCCTCCACATCGCCGATTTCATCTACAAGACCTGCACGCTTTGCCTGAGTGCCGCCTAAAATACGGCCATCTGCAACCTTTTTCACGTCTGCTTCTGTCATGCCGCGGCCCTGCTCCACTACATCCACAAATTCTTCATACGATTCATTGATGATTTCCTGCAACATCGCCTTTTCTTCTTCTGTGGAAGCCCGGGCGCCTCCAAACATATCCTTGTGCGCCCCCGATTTGATTGTTTCAAATTCAATGCCAACTTTTTCAGCCAGCTTTTCATAGTTGAATGCCTGCATAATTACCCCGATCGAACCAGTAATCGTTTCTTTTTGGGCAAAGATTTTATCTGCAGGTGCTGAAATATAATAACCGCCTGAGGCAGCATATGTACCCATCGATACATAAATCGGAATTTTTCTTTCTTCCTTTAATTGCACGAGCTTCTCATAGATTTCTGCTGACTCTAATACGCCTCCGCCTGGTGAGTCAACGTGTAAGACAACACCTTTTACAGTTTCATCATTCATAATGGCCTCCAGCTGACTTAGGAATCCTTGGTGGTCATACTCTACTTCTTCCCAAAACGAGCTAGAGCCCGTATCCAAAATTGTCCCTTTTACTGTCAACATCGCGATGCGGCTGTCAAAATCTCCTGCTTCCAGCGGCAATTCATAGACAGTTGGGTCTGTTTCACCGAATACATTTTCAAAGCTTGAGAAAAAATCCGTTTTAAATAACGCGATAATGGAATTCAAGCCTAACGAAAACACGAGTAAGACTGCAGCTGCGATTAGAGCAATCCATCTTTTTGTGTTCATTTAATCGCCTCCCTATTATAGTGTATACGAATAACTAACTGAAATGTTTCAGAAATTCAAAAAACGCTATTTATGTAAAATAATAATGACTTTACCCTTCTAAACTGTAAGACATGAAAGTCTGAATACGACGCTCAATCATCAATATATCGTACCGTTCCCCTTTTCCTCACGGCAGCAGCAAAAAGCCGCATTAAAGGGGTTCCCTTTTAATACGGCTGTGAAACAGAATGTATTAGCTATGCTGCTTGCTATATTCAGCGTTACGTAATTCCACTCGACGGATTTTTCCCGAAACTGTTTTCGGCAATTCATCCAAAAATTCAATACTACGCGGATATTTATATGGCGCTGTCAGTTCCTTTACATGGTCTTGCAGCTCCTGGATAATTGTTGGGCTGTCTTTTAATGTTTGGTCACGCAGTACAACAAACGCTTTGACAATACTTCCTCGGATTTCATCCGGGCTCGCAACAACAGCACATTCCTGAACGGCTGGATGCTTTACGAGCGCATCTTCAACTTCGAATGGGCCGATTGTATAGCCAGAGGAAATGATAATATCGTCTCCTCGTCCTTCAAACCAGAAATATCCTTCTTCGTCCTTACGTGCACGGTCTCCTGTAATATACCAATCGCCTCGGAATTGCATACTTGTACGCTCCGGGTCCTTTAAGTAACCGCGGAATAACGCAGGCGATGATTTATGAACAGCAATATCTCCCACTTCTCCTGCAGGCAATACATTCCCCTCATCATCGATAATATCTACAATATTCCCAGGCGTGGGCTGCCCCATCGAACCTGGGCGAGGTTCCATTCCCATCAGTGTGCCGACAAGCAGTGTATTCTCCGTTTGGCCATAGCCATCACGTACTTGGACGTTAAATTCACGTTTAAATGTTTCAATAACTCCACGGTTTAACGGCTCTCCTGCAGATACAGCGCTTCGCAGGGCTGATAAATCATAGTTATTTAAATTATCAGCTTTTGCCATTAAACGGTATTCCGTCGGTGTACAGCATAGAACATTAATTTTGTATTCCTGAAGGAGTTCCAAATATTTTACCGGATCGAACTTCCCTTTATATACAAATGCAGTTGCCCCGCTGCCAAGCGACGCTAAAAACGGACTCCAAATCCACTTTTGCCAGCCCGGGGCAGCCGTTGCCCATACAATGTCTCCATCTTCTACCCCTAGCCAGCTGCTAGCAGTAGTACGGAGATGTGCATATCCCCATGCATGTGTGTGAATGGCTCCCTTTGGATTGCCTGTCGTTCCACTTGTATAAGCAAGGAAAGCTGTATCCTCTGCATGCGTTTGTACACCGTCAAATGTCTTCGGTTCATTTTGCGCTTTTTCCATTAATGGTTTCCATGGCTCTGCAGCATTTCCTACTACAAATAATTGTAGTCCTTCCAGCTGCTTAACTTCTTCGAATTCACCGATAAATTGTTCATATGCGACAATCCCCTTTGCCTCTGCATGAACAATACGATAATCAATGTCCTTTGCCCGTAATAGCTCGGAGCTTGGAATAATAGTAAGGCCGGCCTTTAAGGCTCCGATGTATGTTACGTATGCTTCTAAAGAACGAGGCACCATGACGAGTAATACATCCCCTTTTTGGAGTCCCTCGTTTTTAAAAACATTTGCGACTTGATTAGCTTTTTCGATGAGTTCGACATATGTAACTTCTTCTATAACATCATTCTCATGACGGATAAGCAATGCTTTTTTATCCCCTTGCGTAGCATGCCTTTCAATTTCATCCACGATGTTATACATTTCCGGTGCCAATAACTCTTCTCTGTTCATCAATAACTCCCCCTTATCCCCTTTGCCTTACAAATACTATTATACTTGGCTATATTTAATTTTTCAAAAAAATCCGTATATTTAGAGAAGATTTTCATTCATACTATACAGAAACAAAAAATAGCTGTAAGTATTTTTTCTTACGAACAAGGGGATTTTTTTCCTAAAAACAAAGAACTGCTGTATAAGCTTTACGCTTATACAACAGCCCTCTTGTTTTAATTATTGGTTTGTACCTTTTAATTGAGATTCAGCCATTTGTACAAGACGTTTTGTGATCTCGCCACCTACTGAACCGTTAGCGCGTGAAGAAGCTTCTGCTCCTAATTGTACGCCGAACTCTTGAGCGATTTCATATTTCATTTGGTCAAGAGCTTGTTGCGCACCAGGTACGCGAAGTTTGTTTGAACTACGATTGTTGTTTGACATCGTGTTTCACCTCCTTGTGCATATAGAATGTGCTCAGAGATGAAAATCATACACAAAAATTTAACGGTAATATATTCTTCAAACAGGAATTTATAGTAAATCGGCAAATTTGTCTTCCTGCACCTTTTTTTCAGGCAGGATATGCACTTCTCGATTCTTTACAGCCCGCTCGATATATTCATCAAACTCGGTAAAGCTTTCGTAATGCATTACTTTTTCTAATTTCGGTTTTGTCTTCGGACTTGCCGGCGTGAAAATTGTACAGCAGTCTTCATAAGGCTGGATCGATGTTTCATACGTACCGATACGTTCCGCTATTTCAATAATATCTAATTTATCCGACGCAATAAGCGGACGGAGAATCGGTGTGCTTGTAACAGCATTAATCGCTGTAAGGCTTTCAAGCGTTTGAGAAGCTACCTGACCTAAGCTCTCTCCTGTGACGATGGCCATCGCACCGATTTCTTCCCGGACTTTATCAGCAATGCGCAGCATCATACGGCGTGTTGTCGTCATCGTCATATTTTCGGGTACGCTTTCTTTTATCAATACTTGCAGCTCTGTAAACGGAATAATATGCAAGCGGATTTTCGCGCCGAATTTTGTTAACTCATTCGCTAAGTCTTTTACTTTTTGGAGCGAGTTCTGGCTCGTATACGGCGGGCTGTAAAAATGTATTGCCTCCAGCCGGACACCACGCTTCATCATCAAATAGCCGGCAACCGGACTGTCAATCCCTCCGGATAGCATCAGCAGGGACTTCCCGTTTGAACCGACCGGCATTCCACCAGCACCTTGAATAACCTGTGCCATCATATAGACAGCATCGAGCCGAACCTCTATCCGCAGCTCAACATCAGGTTTTTTTACATTGACGGATAAATTTTGATAATTCCGTAGCACAGTTCCGCCAATTTCCCGCTGAATAGCATGCGAATCAAGCGGGAAGCTTTTATCTGTACGGCGCACCTCGACTTTAAACGTAATATTCTGGTCTTGGTAAAGCTCCATGATCTGAATCGCTAAAGCTTTTATTTTTTCCATATCTTTTTCGCATGAAGCGACAGGGCTGAATGATTGAATACCGAAAACTTCCGGCAAACGCTCCATCAGTATATTCATTTTTTCTTCGTTTTCAATTTCAATAAACATACGGTCGCGCTCAGCACGGATTTTTAATGGCATTAAGTCATTAAATGAGTAGCGCACATTATCACGCAGACGGTTAATAAAATCATTTTTATTGCGGCCTTTCGTCGAAAGCTCACCATAACGAATTAAAATCTCTTTCCAAATCATCCTACTACTTCTCCTTTTAATTGCTTCATCACTTGCTCGAAAGCTCCCTTAAAGGCAGCGATATCGGCTTCTGTTGTTTGCATGCCAAAGCTTAAACGTAACACACCTTTTTTAAAGTCCTGCTCCACGTGCAAGGCTTCAACAACATGACTTGTCTTCGTTTGCTTTGATGAACATGCGCTTGACGTTGAAACGATGACACCCGCTTTTTGCAGAGCGTTAATAAGGATTTCCCCTTTCAACCCCCGGACACTAAACGAAAGAATGTATGGAACGCCAAATTCAGTCGATAATAAATGAATCTCATTTCCGAAATGCTGCAGGTATGTGCGCAGCTCTGTCTGCCATACTTCATATTTTTTATATTGTGCGTCCATACTTTCCACGGCGAGCCTTGCCGCTTTGGCAAATGCTACTGCCTGAGGTACTGCCACTGTGCCACTGCGAAGACCGAATTCCTGCCCGCCTCCCACAATGTAAGGGACAATGGAGAAAGGCTTCCGGAAAGCGATCACACCTGAACCTTTTAGTGCATGAATTTTGTGACCGGAAATCGATAGGATATCCGGTCCTGCTTCTCCATTGAAAGATACCTGCAGCTTACCAAAGCTTTGTACTGCGTCAACATGGAACAGTGCGCGGCTTTGAGAATGAATAATGTGTGCTGCCTCTTCAATTGGCTGAATGGCACCCATCTCATTATTTACATGCATGATGCTGACCAAAATCGTATCTTTACGAACCTTTTGCTTCAGCTCTTCCAACGAAATAACACCCTTAGCATCAACTGTCAGGTATTCAACTTCAAATCCTTCCTTTGCCAGTCGCTTTACAGCTTCCAGCACAGAAGGGTGCTCAACTTCAGTTGTTAATATATGCTTCCCTTTATGTGTACTGGCATGCGCTGTACCAAAAACGGCGAAGTTATTTGATTCAGTCCCACCAGCGGTAAAAACAACTTCTTTTGCTTCCGTATTTAATATTTGTGCCACTTGATCACGTGCTCGTGCCAAAAGCTGATTAGCTGTCACGCCAGCTTCATGGATAGAAGCCGGATTTGCATAGTACAGCTCATTTACTTGAACAAATGTATCCAGCACTTCTTTATGCGGCTTCGTTGTCGCAGCGTTGTCTAAATAAATCATAGTATTCGCCCTTCTCTATTATATGAATTGCAGCCTTTTGTCCGGGTACTTATTGAGGGCATTGTCACACCTCCTGCCCTTTCCCCAGTGAAAGCCGCTGTTTTTGTCAAAACAAAACCACCTACACAGGCTGTGCGGTGGCTTCTACAATATATCTATTATAACTGTAAATCATTCATGATGGTACTGGGAATGCTTATATTTTTGCAGATAAATCTTCCTGTACAAGAACTTCAATTTTTTTAATCGCACCTGGCTCTACCATTTCCACAGCTGCTGCTGCATCTTCAAGCGCTTTAATATAGCGGTATTGGTGGAATGCTTTTTCAGCTTCTAACAGCTGTGTATGCAGCTCAGGGTTGGAAGCTCGATAACGATTACCGTATTGGATAATACGCTCGATCATAATAACGTTTTCCACCATTTCTTCTGCACGTGATTTTACATCGGCAATACATTTTTTTGCATTGTTTAGGCTGCTGTTTACCTGCTCCATATTAAGAGGTGTTTCCTGTAGGCTTTGCATGACAACGAATAATTGTTCTTCCGCTTCTTCAAGGCGAGCATCCATCTCCTCAGGAATTCCCGGAATATTAGCCTTTGTCAGCATACGCTCTGTTTCCTGCAGCATCTTGCTTAATGAATCAAGCTGGCCGCGGGCTTCATTTTCATCCAGACGGAGATTTTTCAGGCGCAGTGAGAAGTTTTCTTGTTCTTCTTTAATACGGCCCATTTCCTCGTTGATTTCTTCCAGTTCCTCTTTCAAGCTTGAGTAGGCAGACTTTTCTTCCTGCACACGCAGCGATAAAAGATCATAACGCTTATGTAGCACCTCTAACTGCTTTAGGCAATTACGCGGAATTTCCGCTTCTTTTTCAGGCAAGCGGTATGTTCGTTGGACATATGTGGCTTCGTCATTTATTTCCCGGGTGATGCTCGTTAGCTTATCTAACTTTTCACGAACTGGGAAACAGTGAACATCAACATACTTTTTCGCTACTACTTCCTTTTCTAAAAGGTCATAGAATTGATCAATTTCTTCATTGATTTGGTCAATACGCGGTCTAACCTTTTCAATATCGAGTTCTGCGATTGTTTGCTTCATGACCTCTAGTTCATTTTCCAAAGCTTCCAGATATTCCGTCATTTCTAAATGGCGAAGATAATATTTTTGCGCTTCCATTTCGCGCTGCCCATTTTTTAGTTCGTGAATAGCGGTTGGAATCTTAGTTTGTACTTCTGACAGCAACGTAGGAATTTCACTCAGCAATTCAAAAATTGCCTGTGCTTCCCCATTCAGCGACAACACTATTTCTCGAGCCTGTAGATAATTCCCTTCCGTTGTCAGTAAATCAAACTCTTCAAACTTAGGTGTGAACATCTCAAGACGTTTCTCCAACTGGCTAAGTGCTGACCCGAATGAGTGTTGATGAGCAAGAACTGTTTTCCGGGCTGAACGGTAATACTCCTTTAACTGTTCCATTTCAATACGGTTTTTTTCTTCGCTTCCTATCAGCTCTTCCAATTCAAGCAAAATTTTGAGGCGTGTATTTTCACAATCCTCGATTTTTCTTTCAATTTCCTGTTCGATTTCTGTTGCCTTTTTAAATTTGAATCGGTCTATGTATTCCTCCGCATCAAAAAGCAGTGCATCGATTTTAATGACATGAACATCTGTCACTTCGACCCAGGCATTACGCCAATTTTCAAAAAGCTCTTCTGTCTGTCCGTTCATGTTCAATGTCTTTACTTTCGTAAGCTCTTCGTAGATTGGATAATGCTGGACCTCTAACTTTTCCTTTTCCAGCCGGGCTATTATGGCATTATGCTTTCGTCGGATAAATAGACCGTATGCTAATAATGCTAATAGAACGACTGCGACAATGATGATATACTTTATCATTGTAAGCCCCCTATTCCAAAGTGTCTGAATTGGCTAATGTATCTATAATAATATCACGTTTTCAAGTTTTTGTTTAAACTAATTATCAGGAAATAAAGGAGGTATCTTGTATGAAAAAAGATGGACATATCCATACGCCATTTTGTCCACATGGATCCCCCGATTCATTTGAAGAATATATTGAAAAAGCAATCCAGCATCAATTTACTCATATCTCTTTTACAGAACACGCTCCGCTTCCTATGTTATTTGACGACCCGACACCCGAGAAGGATAGCGGTATGAGGGCAGAATATCTACAGGACTACATAACGCAGCTGCAGCAATTAAAATTACATTACAAAAATAAGATACACATTAATATCGGTTTAGAAATTGATTATATTAGCGGCTACGAGAAAGAAATTTCCAGTTTCCTACAATTTTATGGTCCACAGCTTGATGATGCCATTCTCTCTGTTCATTTTCTATACTATAAAGGAGAATACTGCTGTATCGATTTTTCAAAAGAAGAATATTTGCGCTTTGCCAATACAGTAGGAGGCATGCAGGCACTGTATAATTTGTACTATGAAACAGTAAAAGCATCCATTCTTGCAGATCTAGGCCCATATAAACCGAAGCGCATCGGTCATCCCACACTCATTCATAAGTTCCAGCTTGCCCATAACGAGCAAATTGATGATGAGGGGCAGGTAAAGGAAATTTTGCAGTTGATGCAGCAGTATGATTATGAACTCGATTTTAACAGCGCTGGCTTAAGTAAGCCGTTTTGCAAAGAAACCTACCCTCCACCCCATCTATTTGATTATGCGAAAACAATCGGCCTGCGCTATACTTTTGGTTCAGACGCGCATACCGTAACGGATTTACATCAGCATTATGATACAATCTTTACAGATTAACTTTAGGAGGTTTATATGTTTACAAAGATTCAATATGAAGGCTCTGTTACCGAGCAATATAACACACTATCTAAACAACTGGATGCCCTTCTGACCGGCGAAGCAGATCTAGTGGCTAACCTGAGCAATGCCTCTGCATTGCTGAATACGTTTTTATCTGAGATTAACTGGATTGGGTTTTATCTCATGAAAGACGGCGAGCTTGTGCTCGGACCATTCCAAGGATTACCGGCATGTGTCCGTATCCCTGTCGGACGTGGAGTTTGCGGAACAGCGGCTGCACAAAAAGCAACACTTGTTGTAGATGATGTCCATGCGTTCCCTGGACACATTGCCTGCGATGCCGCTTCCAACTCTGAGATTGTTATTCCATTAATCAAAAACAATGAAGTAATTGGTGTACTAGATATTGATAGCCCTATAAAAAATCGCTTTTCAGCAGAAGACAAAAATGGTTTGGAACAATTTGTTATAACTCTCCTTAACCATCTATAACAAGTAAAAGCTGTCCCTTTGGCTGTAAAAACCTAAGGGACAGCTTTTATGGCTGTAATTGCATTTTTTCATCAAACATGCAAACTTGATTTTTCCCATTATGCTTCGCGTTATATAACGCAGTGTCAGCATATAAGAAAACGGATTGGAAATCCAGCCTTGCCGACTTGTTCCACGTAATTAACCCGGCAGAAATTGTAACTTTCGGGTTTGTCGATTGCGGAATGGCTCCTACAATCTGCTGTGCCATTTGGAGAGCTTCATGCTGCAAAATATTCGGTACATATACCGATAGTTCCTCGCCGCCCCACCTCGCACAAATTCCCCTTGTTCCGATCATCTTCTTGAGCTGTGCCCCAATTTGGACCAGCACCTCATCGCCAACCTGATGTCCATACGTGTCATTTACACACTTGAAGTTATCAATATCAATCAGCATAAACATACCAGAATCATCCTGTAGTAATGATTTTTCCACAAAAGTATCTAAATAGCTGCGTGCAAATAGCTTTGTCAAATGATCCCTGTCTACCATATCCTGCAATTGGTTCCGAAGTATCGAATTGGAAATGGCTAAAGACGAGTGGTGGATGAGCGACTGCATCAGCTTAAAGCTATCAAACGAAAAGAAATAAGGTTCCCGGTGCAGAACAATGCTAAAACCTGTAATACGCTCCTCCATAATCAGAGGGATCGCCATAATGGACTTATAGATGACGTCCTCAGCAATTAACCTGCTGAAGTCCGCTATAAATAGGGGGTCCTGCGTATTTTCAAAATGGTTCTGTACATAATCGATATATACTTTCCCTTGTGGAACAGAAAAAAGCGCTGTACTTGCTTCAGTTATCTCCAGGCCATTTTCATCTTTAAATAAAAAGCAAATCTCCATTGGCTGAAACGACTTCATCAGCTGCTTTTGCAAAAAGAGCAGCATTTCCTGAATATCTAATTTCATATTTAAACGATGTGACGTCTCATTAATAAGCTGCAGATCACTAATCAATCGATGTGATTGATGGTAGAGCTTCGCGTTTTCCAACGCATTCCCCGATGCTTGTGCAAGCATACGAATAAAATCCTTCTGGGCTGATGAAAAAATATAAGTTGTCGGAGCACTCACTTGAAGAATGCCATAAATTGCCTGTCTTCCTTTAATAGGGGCATTTAATAATCGGCAAGCCAAGTCTGTCGCCAACTCTGTTGTAACATCGCCTGAAACAAAGGCTTCAATCGTAGAAGGACGCTCCGATAAATAATCAAAAGGTTTAATATGAATGGTTGTTTGCCGATCCTGATCATTTGATAAAATCAATTCCACGCCCAAATCAGGGAAATTATCTTTAATCGTGACCAGAACATTTTGCAGGATTTTATCAATATCCATTGTGGAATGGAATAAATCCGTCATATTATAAAGCTTGCGGTACTGGTTTTCTTTTAACCGTATATCGATTAGTTCCTTCGTAGCACCTGCAAGACTTGCAAAAACGCTTACTAAATCTTCAGTAAATTCATTACTTGAAAAAGATTTCCATTGTTCTGTTGCTTTAAATAATAAAATTCCATAAGGCGGCTTTTTGTCTACTTTCAGCAGCATCATATGCGTCATCTCGCTATAATGCTCTTGCTCATGCAGGAAGTACGGAATTTCTGTTACTTTCCCGGAAGCAAAGTAAGTATCAAATAGTACCCATGGAATACCTGTATTTTTTGCTGTATCAACCGTCAATGGCTTTAGCATCTCAGCTTCATATACTAAAACGCAGCATTGATGAATATTGAAGTGTCGATGCAATATTGCTAAAAGCACTTCAAAGTATTGATCGAGCATCATACACTTATCCATCGAATTAACGTAAAGGCTCAATATATCAGATTTAATATTCGTTATCATCTGTTGATGTTCATTCATTAAATCACCTTTTCTTTCAACTTAACGAATCAATACTATTAACTTATACCTAAGTATACACCGATTATGTCTATTTGACTATGAAATTTATGGATTTTTTTTCTAAAAAGGACTTGTGGAGCTGTAAAAAATAATATGTTTCATAGTTTCGCCCTTTTCCTTCTATTAAATAAGAAGAACACTACTTCCTCCTTGACGCCTTCTTTAAAAAAAGATACAATATCCTTTGTGTAAAATAAATGCAGCAGTTGTACAACCTTGTTTCGTATTTTGTTCCTCCATATATTGGATGGTGTATAAGTAACCCTATCGGCTGCTGGGGCGAACATACGTGAAAATAAAATACAGATGAGTCTCGGGTATAACTGGTTTTTGTTTTATGCAACAAAAAAACCAAATTTAAAGGAGGAGACTAGAATGTCTCGTTATACAGGTCCATCTTGGAAAATTTCTCGTCGTCTTGGTATTTCTCTAAGCGGCACAGGTAAAGAATTAGAAAAACGCCCTTACGCACCAGGTCAACACGGCCCGAACCAACGTAAAAAATTATCAGAGTACGGTCTACAATTACAAGAGAAGCAAAAACTTCGTCACATGTACGGTATGACTGAACGTCAATTCAAAAACCTTTACAACAAAGCTGGTAAATTACAAGGTGTACACGGTGAAAACTTCATGATCCTTCTTGAAACTCGCCTTGACAACCTAGTTTACCGTTTAGGTTTAGCTCGCACTCGTCGTGCAGCTCGCCAATTAGTTAACCACGGCCACGTTTTAGTAGACGGCAAACGCGTTAACATCCCTTCTTACTCAGTGAAACCAGGTCAAACGATTTCTCTTCGTGAAAAATCTCAAAACCTTGCTGTTGTAGGTGAAGCAATCGAAGTAAACAACTTCGTACCAGAATACCTTTCATTCGACGCTGACAACAAAGTAGGTACTTTCGTACGTCTACCAGAGCGTTCTGAATTATCAGGTGAGATCCAAGAACAATTAATCGTTGAGTTCTACTCTCGTTAATAGTTCCGCATCGCAAACTGTTGCAAAAAAAGCCCTTAAAACCTTGTTATATCAAGGTTTCGGGGCTTTTCTTTTATATCGATATTCTTTATTTTACGATTGACTAGTTTTATGCCGTGACACGGTCATGAAGATGCTAAATAACACGAATTTTGGTCAGTTGTTTTATAAGCAGACTGTTAGGATTATTACTATCCGTTTCTTTCTGCTATTACCACCATGTTTCCCCAACATTTCTTCTACAGCTTGCCCAATAGGAATCTTCTCCACATGAGATCATTACAGTCAGAACCCGCTTTTCCATGCTTAATGCTTTCTTCTAGTTTTCAGTTCTAGGCAAAACATTGTTTTAGTGTGATACTTATAAACGTAATATCTGCAAAACTTTACACCCAATCCTTGCTTTACATCAGCCTCTTCCCCAGTAATTAACTAAAAAACTTCAGTCTTTCTGCAGCGACCCATTCCTCCAGATCATCCTTATTTCTTTGTACTAGGCGGTTTACTAAAATATCATGCCAGATATAGTCTTCCAGTAGATAAATATGCGCCGCATCATCTGTATAAAAAGCAGCCGGTTCCTCACTTAATGAAGCGCCGTAGACCATTTCTTTTCCGTCTACCGATAAAATAAACCATTGTTTAGAATTTTTATCCTCCGTAAAATTAGTAAGCCGGTGCTGATCTAATGTCAGCAAAGGTTTTTTCACATGCAGTGTCATCCCTTGTATATGTACACGCTTTGCTGCCTGCTCTATATCCTCCCGCACCTGTTCATACATAGAGTCCCACATCGAAAGGACAACACGCTTTTTCGCTTTTTTCAATAATTCCCGGCAATAGCTTACGATCATCTCTTCATTTTTTAATACGAGCAATGTTTTTTCCGTTTCGTTTTCCTGCTGCTCAAGCTTTTTTAGTTCATCGGTGAGAAAAGCTATACTTTGCTGCCAGGAATCTGTTGTTTTTTGCATAAAAATATCAATGGGAATTGGACGGTATGTCGTTTGGTTGGTTGCCCCTTCTTTCATTACTAGCCCTTTTTTGGCCAAAGAATCCAGCGTATCATATATACGTGCCCTCGGAATACCGGAATGTTTACTGACTTGATAGGCTGTAGCATGGCGCTTTTGCAGGAGTGCAATATATGCCTTGGATTCATACTCCGTATAGCCTAGCCTTTTAAGTTGAGAGATAATTTCCATTATTTCCACTCCCTGTTGTTTACATATTTTTATTTTATAGTTACTATTATAGTAGTAACCAGGAAAGAAGGATAGTTATGCCGTTCGATTTAGACCCGCAAATGATACTTATCTTAATTTTATTTGGATTTTTGGCTGCGTTTATTGATTCAGTAGTCGGCGGTGGAGGATTAATTTCCTTGCCGGCACTTTTATTTATAGGCCTTAGCCCAACAGCTGCTGTAGCTACAAATAAACTTGCAGGAACATTCGGTTCCTTGACATCAACCATTTCTTTTTACCGTTCCGGAACAATTAATTTAAAACAGATCGGTAAATTTTTTCCGCTTACGTTTATTGGGGCTATGATAGGGGCATGGGTTGTTACATTAATAGACCCCGCCGTATTAAAACCCCTTATGCTCTTCATGTTGGCGGCCGTATTGCTTTATACATTATATAAAAAAGACTGGGGAAGCATTTCCACCGTTACAAAGCTGACCCCAAGCAAACTTGCTTTATTTATTCTCATTATTTTCACGATTGGATTTTATGACGGATTTTTAGGGCCGGGCACAGGGTCATTTTTAATTTTTTCCTTTTTGTTATTCGGCTTTGATTTTTTAAAAGCCGCCGGCAATGCGAAATTACTAAACTTCGGCAGTAATATAGCTGCCCTATTAATGTTTATTTATTTAGGGCAGGTTCACTTTGCTTACGGTCTTATAATGGGAATCGCACAAATAGCCGGTGCTGTCGTTGGGTCTCAATTTGCCATTCGAAAAGGAAGCGGCTTTGTCCGGAAGTTATTTATCATTGTCACTCTCCTATTGCTTTGTAAAAATACATATGACTTTTTTGTTCATTAATTAAAGAAAGTGCCGGTTAATAGAAAGGATCTATTAACCGGCACTTTTTGATTTCCAGCATGTCCATACCGTATAGATAAACAATTCATTTGCTGCTTTTTCATTCCTTAAAACACAATATGATTCAATACCCTTATAAACCGTTTTTTGCTGCTTAACTTTTAACATTTACCTATACCCTCTACCATTGCTCTCTAGTTGGGCAGCCGGGTAAATTCACTGCCAGAGCAATACTAAAATAGAAGTTAACAATTACAGAAGCGAGAGGCATACTTGAAAAGTTCGTATAGCAGTCTCGCTTCTGCCTCTATTTATAAACTAGAAAAAAATATCCTCTACTGATAAAAATCCTCTTACTTTCAGCCCTTATATGCGGCCGGCTATTAAGCCTCATCTATTAGTATACAATCGTGAAACCAACTGCTTCTCAGCACCTCAGAGCTGTAAGTTTACTATAGATTGCCCCGGCGCTGTTCGATTGTGATCAACAAGCCCAAAAGACGATCACCTGTCATTAAGTTATTTTGGAAGTCCTTTAGATGAACATCTTTGATGAGTCCATCTGTTACAGCTTTTGCCAAGTAGTTTTCAGCGCTTTCCTGTAATGTTGACGAGCCTGGATTAAATAACTGCCCTTTCTCCATTACCTCTGCCTCCTCAGATTTGTCTTCTACTATCAATTGCACTCTCATCTTACTGTTAGATGGCACAATTACCTGCCCTTCCAATTGATAGCCTTTGGGCATTTTCCATGAATTCGTTACTTCAAAATGAGGGCGGTCCCTATTATTGGACCAGTCTCCCCCCCATGTAATATCTAATTTACGTGCAATCGCCCCTACCTTGCTTAACAGTGCTGCATCGTATAGGGTAGCTGGACTACTGCACGCTATATCCCATGCTAACCGGCTTGTATGACGGCTAGTCTTAGTCCAGGTAACGATCGGTCCGCTACGTGATCGTCCCTGCTCATATAAATAGTTCTGCCTTGCCTGGGGTCTGTATGTTTCACTTACAAAAAGATTACGAATACCGGCTTTATAACACTCTTGAAATAATAATCGACAGGCCTGCTCTGCAGCAGGCAGTAATGCCGATAAATCACGTATCGTTTGTGTAACATTCATATGCTATCATCCTTTTGTTTGATGTCCTGTATAACCTCTTCACTATCACCGACTCCTTTTGCAGCCGGATCAATTAAAAAAACAGCTATGGACATAATGACTGCAACAAGCAAGTAAGAGCTTTTTATCGCTTCTATTATTGCTTTCTAATACCCCTTTAGCTCCCCATTACTAATCCTTAAACATACTGCTGTCGGCGCAAAAATACATATCAATAATACGGTATGAAAGTAAGGATTTTTCAATCTTAATACCCTGTTAACTTCCGCATTTTTTCTTCGCTTCTCTAGCGGTGCTATAAGTTACTGAACATAAAGAGAGAACTGATAGTTCACACATTCACTTTCAGCTAGGGGAGCATATATGTATTATATGCGTACACCTTTCTACTCAGCTGGGTATATGTATATTTTATCTAGGTTTCCTTCTTTCATTAGGTAACCCACTATCTCTCTTTTCATTTCACAAAGTTTATTAAAATCATTTTTTACTTACTATATATTCAGTACTTCTTCGTTTGTATATTTTTTCCGCTTATAGACTATAAAAATAGTTGAGGGCGGAAATTATACCCTAATTTTCCAGATAATCGTTTGTTTCTGACAGGGTTAGATACAATAAATCCTATCCTAAAAAATTGGAGGGAGTAAGTTGAATCGTTTTCACGAGAAGGTAGTACTCATTACAGGCGGCGGCTCTGGCCTCGGTGCAGATGCAGCAAAGCAATTGGCATCAGAGGGTGCAAAATTGTCTCTCGCCGATCTTAATAAAGAAGGGTTAGAGGAGACAAAAAAGACAATACTGAAGGATTTTCCGGATGCGGCAATTCATACAATTACGGCCAATGTCGCACATGAAGAGGAAGTCAGTTCATTTGTAAACGAGACAGTTAAAACGTTCGGAAAAATTGATGCGTTCTTTAACAATGCAGGTATTGAAGGAAAACAGAATTTAACGGAAGATTTCGGGGAAGAGGAATTTAACCGTGTTGTTTCTATCAATTTAAATGGTGTTTTCTTTGGCATGATGCATGTATTAAAAGTAATGAGGAAACAAGGTTACGGTTCTATTGTTAATACCGCATCGGTCGGCGGCATCCGTGGAGTAGGAAACCAGTCAGGATATGCAGCAAGCAAACATGGTGTTGTCGGTCTTACACGTAACTCCGGCAAATAGGCGGGGAGAACTGGGAAGAAGCAGGAAAGGAATTTGTCCAGCCAAATCCTATAAAGCGTTTTGGTAAACTAAAGGAGGTCGCCCATCTTGTTGCTTTCCTTTTATCAGGAGAGGCGTCCTTCATCAATGCAACCGTCATCCCTATAGATGGTGGTCAGTCAGCAAAATATTAAGACATACTGAGTAAAATCTCTGTTTACGAGAGGATTAAGACAAAGATAATTTTGTCTTCAATTTAAGAGCCCGGCATTGGTGTGGCACCCAATGCCGGGCTCTCTACTATTAAAGTAAAAATAACAAGACAATTGCGCCAATAACGCCGCTAACGAGACTGGCTAGTAAAAACGTAAAAAAGGCTTTCCATTTTGAAAATCGGTGTGTCTCTGAGATGGCAATAATTGTTAATACAAAAGTCCATATTGTGGCCAGCACTATGATAAACAGTCCTATGTATGATAAAACAACCTCTCCTAGAGTTCCTGTCATCCCTTCCATATAGAAGAAACTGGCCGGCGATAGCTGCATCCAAAAAAGGATCATTGGTAAAATCCAAATATAAGGAATCATTGTCAGACACAATGCCTGAAACAAAGATTTAAAATTCCCCTTTCCCTTCATAGCAGAACCGATCATAGAAAGCAGAAATGCAACGATCAAATTGGATATCATAAAGTACATGATACCTGTAATGAATGTCGAAAATACAATTTCCCCTAGTGAAAACTCTGGTTGATAAGGTGTACCTGCCAATGATACTGCGCCACCGGCAAAGCCTCCTATCGCCCCTACATAGAGTGCATAAGAGAAATCCTTTTGCTCGAGCGTATAACGGATCGTTTCACGCGGCTTTGTCACAATCGACAAAATCGGCTGGCGGTCGTCAATTGATAATGGTTGTTGTGCAGTCAAAACTTGTCCTCCTAGAACTATATATAAAACTATTATACTAGGAAGTTCTCTTCTTCGTAAACGTTCATGCATTTTCACTCGCTTATCGGTACATAGCCTACCTTCTCAATTAATGCCTGTCCCTGAGGCGATAATATCCAATCCAGCAGCTTTTGGGTATTCGGATTATCCGTTCCTGCTGTTATTGCATAAAACTCTGAAGTAATCGAATATGTTCCATTTCGGATATTTTCCTCCGTAGGAGCAATTCCATCAATCGCTAACAGCTTAATTTCATCATTGCCAACCATTTCTGTTGAATAATAACGGAAAGTATAGCCGATTGCATTTTTGTAATTTTTATATTGGGCTACTTCGTTGATGATACCGCCCATTCCCGATGCAATATCTTCCGTCGGCGCCTCCATAATAGGTACATTTCCCATCAAATTTTGCAAAGCTGTTTGAGATCCGCTGTCCTGTGGTCGCTGGAAAGGGCGAATCGCATCTTCTTTTCCCCCTACTTCTGACCAATTTTTTACCTCTCCAGCATAGATAGCACGAATTTGTTCGAGTGTTAGACTATCAACTGGATTCTTCTTATTCACAAAGAACACGAAGGCTTCCCGGCCGATTGGTGTCATCTCTAATTTAATTCCTTTTGCTTCTGCCATTTTCATCTGCTGTTCTGATGGAGCAGCTACAAAAATAATATCTGCTTTTCCATTGAAAAGATTTTGATAAGCGTACGGTGTAGTACTTGCCAGCACTGTTCCCTCTTCAAAATAAGCTGGATTTTCCGGATAGACTGCCTGAACAAAAGCAGAATAAAGCGGATACATCGCTGTTGCCCCATCTAGTACCGGCAAATCCCCTTTTACTGCCAGTGTCGCTTCCTCATCTAATTTCTTCACTGTACTGCCTTCAACAAATGGTGCATATTCATGAATATTAATTTCGGCCGCAACTGTACCGATATTATCCTCATACAGCTGCAATAGAGCAGGTATACCTGTTGCAGCCACTACACCAAGTGCCGCTATACTGGTAACCAGCTTCCTTCTTTTCGTTTTGAAGAAACGAAAGCTGATCATTCCAATAATAATGTACAATACGGCAACAACTGAGAAAATAAAATAACTATATACCGGCATAAGGCCTATTAAAGCAACGAACCCAAGCGGTACACCTATGAACAGCAGCGCGACGGTTACCAACGAGAAGGCTATAATTTTATCTGCCATTTACTACCACCCCTTTTACCATAATAACGCAAAAAAGGTGAAGATGTTTCCTTACAAACATCTTCACCGAAAGTAACTAGTTAAACTTCACCATATGATATTTTTTCTTGCCCCGACGAATGATGGCAAATGCATCTTCCAATCGATCTTTTCCATCAACTGTGTAGCCTACATCCTGCACCTTTTCGCCATTGATAGAGATTGCCCCGTTTGTCACATCTTCTCGTGCTTGACGTTTGGAAGAAGAAATACCTGCTTCCACAATTAATTCCACGATATTTTTATCTTCTTTTGCCACTTCCACGGAAGGGACACCTGCAAATGCATTTTTCATTTCTTCAACAGATAATGATTTTAAATCGCCGGAGAACAGGGCAGCTGTAATACGCTCCGCAGTTGCCAGACCTTCTTCCCCATGGATTAATTTTGTCATTTCAGCTGCCAGTGCTTTTTGTGCCTTACGAAGGTGTGGTTCTTCCTGAACAGAAGCCTCTAAAGCTTCAATTTCTTCCCGTGATAGGAATGTGAAGATTTTTAAATATTTCACAACATCTGCATCGGCTGCATTGATCCAGAATTGATAAAATTCATATGGAGATGTTTTCTCCGCATCCAGCCATACTGCTCCTCCTGCTGTTTTCCCGAACTTTGTACCGTCAGCCTTTGTAACAAGCGGAATCGTAATACCAAATGCTTTTGCGTTTTCATCATGCGTTTTCCGAATCACTTCAAGACCTGTTGTAATATTGCCCCATTGATCTGATCCTCCCACTTGAATACGAACATTATGGTTGTCATATAAATGGTTGAAATCAATTCCCTGAATGATTGTGTAAGCAAACTCCGTGAAAGAAATACCTGAATCAAGCCGGGATGCAATTGTGTCTTTAGCAAGCATGTAATTGACATTGACCAGCTTTCCATAATCACGCAGGAACTCAATTGTGCTCATCTTCCCGATCCAGTCATAGTTGTTCACAAGTGTTGCAGCATTGTCCGAACCCGAATTAAAGTCAAATAGGCGCTCTAATTGTTTCTTTAAGCCTTGTACGTTTTTGTCAATTTGCTCTACTGTTTGCAGCTGACGCTCTTCCGAACGGCCGGATGGATCCCCTACCATTCCTGTAGCTCCTCCAACTAATAAAACAGGTGTATGGCCTGCCTGCTGGAAGCGGCGCAGCGTCAATAAAGGAACGATATGTCCGATGTGCATAGAATCAGCAGTGGGATCGACCCCTACATATAATGACACTTTCTCTTCATTCAACAGTTTTTCCATACCTTCAGCATCTGTTTGCTGGTAAAGAAGGCCGCGCCATTCTAAATCCTGTAATAATTCATTTGTCATTTTTTCTCCTCCTGTGTGCGTTTCATTAGTTTTATAACCGGGTATAGTTTTGTAGTATCTCTTATAGGTTGGTTAGGTTTATTGAAAAACTGAGCAAGGCTGGAGCACATTTGCTCCGTAGTATCCTCTTCATCTATTCAAGCAATTTAGAGGGGCACATATCGGTCAAAGCAAACCGGTATGATGCCTTTTCTTCTGGATAACTTAACGAACCAAAAAAATCCCCGCACGCAAATTTGCATGCAGGGACGTTTATACATAACGCGGTACCACCCGGCTTGAAGACATCATCTTCCACTCGAACCGTCTTAACGCGACGGACACGTTCAAACTCCAAGACCGTACTTCATGTACATGCTTTGACCGGCTTCCACCAACCGCCGGCTCTCTACAACAGGGAACATGCTACACTACTGCAATCTCTTCAATGCTTGAAAACTATACAGACTATTGTACCCAATCTTTTTGTAATGTCAATATATCACACCACTATTTCAGAAATATGCTATAATAGCTTAGATTTAGGAGGTCGATTAAGTGAAGGAATGGATCGAACAATTAAATGAGCGTATTGAGACTTTCGCTAAATCTGAATGGGGCCGCCGTCTACGCATAACGGGTGGCGTTTTTTGGAATTTAGCTTTATTATTTATCATCTTTTTAGTGACAGCCGGCATATTTGCCGTCTCGGTCGGTGCAGGCTATTTCGCCTCACTTGTAAAAGAAGAGCCTCTGCGTTCAAGTGCAGAAATGCGCGAGGAAATATTTAACTATGAGGAAACGAGTGAGATTTATTTTGCAAATGAAATCTACATAGGAAAACTTCGTACTGATCTAGAGCGTCGTGAAACATCCCTTTCTGCTGTCGCACCGTTTGTTGTGAATGCGGTATTAGCAACAGAGGATGAATATTTCCGGGAACATAACGGCATTGTCCCAAAAGCGGTTATCCGTGGGCTGGTGCAGGATATGACGAACTCTTCAACCCAAACAGGCGGTTCAACATTAACACAGCAGTTAATTAAGAACCAAATTTTAACAAACGAGGTTTCCTATGAGCGGAAGGCAAAGGAAATCCTGCTCGCTATGCGAATCGAGCATTTTATGACAAAGGAAGAAATTTTAGAGGCTTACTTAAATATCATTCCTTATGGACGTAACTCATCCGGGAATAATATTGCAGGAATTGCTACTGCTGCCGAAGGGATTTTCGGGGTAAAGCCGGGAGACCTTAATTTAGCACAGGCAGCCTATATTGCCGGTATCCCGCAGGCACCCTTTACGTATACACCATTTAAACAAACAGGCGAGTTGAAGGATGAGGCCGGGTTAAAGCCTGGCGTTGACCGGATGAAAACGGTGCTGTACCGGATGAAGGAAGTCGGATACATTACGGAAGCTCAGTATAATGAAGCGATGAATTATGATATTATAAAAGATTTCCGAGACCCTGTACCGCGTGCCAACGAAATGTATCCATGGATTACTGCTGAAATCGAAAGCCGTGCCAAAGAAATTATGGCAAAAATACTGGCTGAGCGTGATGGCATTGATCCGGAGCGACTTGACGAAGAAGAAAAATTGAAGAAGAAGTATCTTATTTTAGCAGACCGCGATATTCGTTCTTCCGGCTACCGCATCTACTCAACGATCGATAAGGAAGTATACGATAAGATGAATGAAGCGGCAAGAAACTTTAAATATTATGGTCATACGTATACAGAAATAACGACAAATGAAGAAGGTGAAGAAGTCGAAGTTCAAATGCCTGTCCAAGTCGGCAGTGTCTTAATGGAAAATACGACAGGACGCATCATCAGCTTTGTCGGCGGCCGTGATTTTGAGCTTAAGGATTTGAATTACGCAACACAGGCATTCAGGCCAAATGGTTCCACTATGAAGCCATTACTTGCATATGGCCCCGCTTTAGAATATGGAGTCATAGGTGCAGGAAGTCCGGTAGTCGATGTGAAATTCAAGCTCCCCGATTATGAACCGGCTAACTACCTTGAGAATGAAGAACGGGGTATTATCCCGGCGCGGGAAGCTTTAGCGCATTCCCAAAACTTGACGGCTCTTCGCCTTTATGACTCCATTCTCGACCGAAAACCTGCTACATTCCTTGAGAAAATGGGCTTCTCCCGACTTGTGGATGAAGACTATGTGAATCTTTCTACAGCTATCGGCGGTCTTCATATAGGTACGAGTGTAGAGGAGAATACGAATGCTTTTGCTACATTTGCCAATAGCGGCCAGTTCATTGATGCCTACATGATTGATAAAATCGTGGATCTAGATGGCCATGTCATTTATGAACATAAAGTAGAGGCAGCGCCTGTATTCAGCCCGGAAACATCCTACATGATTACCGATATGATGCGTGATGTATTTGAATATGGTACAGGTACACGGGCAAAAAGTATGTTGAAATTCTCAGCAGACTTCGCTGGTAAAACGGGTACGTCCCAAGATTATCGCGATGTATGGCTCGTTGGCTATAACCCGAATGTGACGCTCGGTGTATGGATGGGCTATGATAAACAGCGGACATTAAATACATTTACCAGCACGTACTTCCAGCCAAGTACGCGTGTCAATATGATGTGGGCAACGTTAATGAACGCCGCTTATGACAGCAATAGAGAGCTTATCGGCACACAGGAGCGATTCCAAAAACCAGCCGGGGTCGTAAATGCGTCCTTCTGCGGTATTTCAGGGCGTCCCCCTTCTGCGGCTTGTTCAAGTGCAGGACTTGTGCGATCTGATTTGTTTAACCGGGCATTCCTACCAAGCGGAGTAGATGATAGCTTCGCATCTGGCTCACCGGTTGTGCAAATTGACGGCAAATACTATCAGGCTTTAGCATCCACGCCTGCCGAATTTGTTACAGGCAGCGGGTTTGGATTAAATGCTGACTTTGCCAAACGTATGCTGGGACGGCTTGGCGGCGATGCGTCTAAGCTATTGCCAAATAATTCATCCTTAAGTGTGACGGCTTTAAGCGGAGCCACATTTAATGCAGACGGTGCTCCACCTGCCGCCGTATCTGCTTCGTTAAACGGCAATACGTTAAGCTGGACAAAATCCGGTTCAAATGATGTAGTAGGCTACCGTGTTTACAATGTAACAGGCGGCTCACGCTCACTCGTTACTTCTGTACGCAGCTCAGGCGGCCGCAGCATTTCCGTAACACCAGGTACTTCCTACGTAGTAGTGGCTGTAGATATTACCGGCCTGGAATCCGGCCATTCGAATGTAATAGCTGGAGAGGCTCCGGAGGATACTGTACCATCCACACCTGACTATACAGATCCAAGCGGTGAAAATCCAAATGGAGACGGCCAAAATGACGGCAATACATCAGGTGAGACTGATGAAACCAACGAAGATGAAACAACCAACTCCGATGTCGATAGTGACAATGGAGAAGGAAATACATCCTCTGATCCTAACAATTAAGAATACGCCGGACAGTTTTTATACTGTCCGGCGTATTTATATTTCTTAAAACCAATAAGAAGAAAAACCTTTTGCAATGTTAGGAATCGTATTTTATTGTATCCCAGGAAGATGCAACACTTCATAGTCGACCATGCACAGGAAAGGACCTATCGTAAAAAGCATTTGCTTTTTACGATAGGTCCTTTTTTACTTAGTAATAACTGATTTTAAAATATTCACTGCTTCATCAATTTCCTCTTTCGATACTGTTAACGGCGGGAGTAGACGGATTACATATGGACCTGCCGCCACCGTAAGCAAGCCTGCCTCATCTAAGGCCGCTACATAAGGTGCCACCTCTTCACCCCAGCCCACTCCAAGCATTAGGCCTTTGCCATTTACCTTTGCGTGCGGTAATGCTTCTTTCAGTCTGTTAATAAAATAAACGGATTTTTCTTGTACACTTTGCAGGAATTCATCCTTGAATACTTCTCCAAGCACTGCCTGTGCCACCGCTACGCCCAGCGGATTTCCCCCGAAAGTAGTGCCATGTGTACCGGCGCTGAACGTATCGAACATTTCCGCTGTTCCTAAAATACCACCAATCGGGAATCCACCGCCAAGTCCTTTTGCCATGGAGACAATATCCGGCTTTAATACGGTTTGTTCAAATGCAAAACGTGTACCGGTACGACCAATTCCTGTCTGTACTTCATCTACGATTAATAAGACATCTGTTGACTGGTGAATCTCATTGATCGCTGCCGCAAATTCATCCGTTACTGGATTAACACCGCCTTCACCTTGAATAAGCTCAAGCATGATAGCAGCTGTTTCTCCATCGACGGCAGCCTTTAACGCTGCCGCATCGTTAAATGGCAAAGTAATAAATTCACTTACAAGCGGGCCAAAACCATTCCGTACCTTATCCTGACCTGTAGCACTCATCGCTCCGAATGTACGCCCATGGAATGACTGCTGAAAGACAATGATTTTATGTTTTCCGGTATGTTTCCGTGCCAGTTTAATCGCTGCCTCATTCGCTTCAGCCCCACTGTTACAGAAGAATGCATGGGATAGATGAAGATTTTCCACCAGCGTTTCAGCAAGCTTTTCCTGTCCGGGACTTTGAAACAGGTTACTAATATGCCATAGCTTCTCGCTTTGCTCCTGAATAGCCTTTACGAGGATAGGATGTGCATGCCCTAGAGCACAGACAGCAATCCCGCTTGTGAAGTCCAAATAACGCTTGCCGGTTGAATCAAATACTTCTGTTCCTTTCCCCTCTACAATGGCAATTGGCCGTCTTGCGTAGTTTTGAAATAATGCACCCATTGTTCTCTTCACTTACCCTTCTTTTTTAATTGTCGTACCCTGCAATGCATCGTTCACAATTTGGACAGCTGGAATGCCTGCCTGCAGACAAGCAACTGCTCCCTGCACCTTCGGAATCATCCCTCCGTAAATGTGTCCTTTTTCTATCCAGCCTGCAATATCTGTTTCAACTGCAGTTACTTGATAATCATCCTTGATCCGAATGCCTGCAACGTCTGTTACAAGCAGCAAGCTTTCTGCATGGACAGCCAAAGCTATTCCACTTGCCACCGTATCTCCATTGATATTTAGCGCCTGCCCTTCTTTTGACATACCTATGCAGGCAACTACCGGTACGATACCTGCTGCTGTTAACGTATCAAGCAACTGTGTATTTACACGCACGACTTCTCCGACAAACCCATATACGTCCTGATCTAAATATGTACTTTCTAATAATGCTGCATCAAAGCCATTTAATCCGATTGCCGGTATGCCTGCTGCATTCAATTGTTGAACAAGTGCCGGATTGACTTTACCGATTAATGTAGATTGTACAATATCTATCATTTCTTCACTAGTGACACGCAACCCATTAATAGTATAGGACTCTATATTTTCCTTTTCCAACGCACGATTAATAGCCGGACCGCCACCGTGTGTAATAATGATTTCATATCCTTCATTCTGAAGTGCTTTGAAATTACGAAAGAAGGCTTCATTTAAGCCTTCTAGTGTACTTCCACCAAGCTTTACTACTATTTTACGAGCGGTATGATGCATTGATTTGGACATAGTCATATGTTAAATCGCACCCCCATGCAAATCCGTGCCCTTTACCTACTCCGAGAGACACATAAATTTTTACTTCTTGCTGCTTCAAAATTTCAATGAGCTCCTCTTCTGAAAAAGAAATCGGCTCTCCATTTTCCACCATCGTGGCCCCGCCAATTTTTATTGTAATGCTGCCAGGGTCAACTGTAGCACCACTGTAGCCTACTGCTGCGATAATACGGCCCCAGTTGGCATCACAGCCAAAAACAGCTGTCTTGACTAATGGAGATCCTACTACCGTTTTGGCGATTTTACGAGCTTCTTCATTAGAAACCGCCCCTTCCACCTCTACCTCTATCAGCTTTGTTGCGCCTTCACCGTCACGGGCAATTGATTTTGCTAAGTCCTCCGCTACCAAACGAAGTGCTGTATAAAAGTTTTCCCAATCCGGATGCGCCGGCGACAGTGGTGTATTTCCCGCCAATCCATTGGCCATTACCACTACCATGTCATTTGTCGATGTATCACCGTCTACCGTAATGGCATTAAATGTCACATTTGTAATGGCAGATAACGCCTGTTGAAGCTCTGCTGATTCGATAGCTGCATCTGTTGTGATAAAACCGAGCATTGTCGCCATATTCGGTTCGATCATACCGGAGCCTTTTGCTGTTCCAGATATAATTACTTCCCTATCATCAATAGTTGTAATATAGGTTGTATTTTTCATTACTGTATCAGTTGTTAAAATAGCCTGTGCAAAGTCTATGCCGCTTTCCAGCTCAGCATCCGGTACTAACATTTCGATTCCTTTCTTTACCGGTTCCATTTTCATGACCTCACCGATGACACCGGTTGAAGCTACCCCTACAAGATACGGCTCGATTCCCAACTTTTGGGCAGCAAGAGCCTGCATCTCATAGGCATCGGCTATCCCTTGTTTACCAGTACACGCATTGGCATTCCCTGAATTTACGATGACCGCCTGCATTTTACCAGTATTATAGACGACTTCCTTTGTTACCTTCAGAGGAGCCGCCTGCACGGCATTCGTTGTAAAGACACCTGCTACAGAAGCAGGGACATCGCTGACCAATATAGCCAAATCTTTTTTATGCTTTTTAATGCCGCACTGGACGCCGGCAGCTGTAAAACCTCTTGGTGATACAATATTTTTGTTCTGTATTTGTTTCATTTCAATCATCGCCATAATTATTCCTCCTTATATGAATAACGGTACAACCTGTAATCCTAATGTCTGCGGTAAATTCATTTGCACATTCATATTTTGGATTGCCTGGCCAGCCGCACCCTTTACAAGATTGTCAATCACGCCTATAATTGTCGCGCGTCCTGTCCTCTCATCCAGCTTGGCAAATACATCACAATAGTTCGACCCTTTTACCCTGTTCGTTCCTACAGATGTCGCATCCTCTACTACCCGTACAAACGGCTGGTGCTCATAAGCAGCTTGTAGACAGTCTGTAAGCTGTTTCTGCGTGATGCCCGGCATTACCTGTGCATATGAAGTAGATAAAATACCACGTGTCATCGGAACAAGGTGCGTATTGAACGAAATTTTCGTCTCTACTCCGGCAAACATGCTGATTGCCTGCTCAATTTCGGGAATATGTTGGTGTTCATTAATTTTATAGATAGAAAGTGATTCGTTAGCTTCGCTATAATGCGTTGTTTGTGAAGGCTTATTACCTGCTCCTGATATTCCGCTTTTTGCATCTATTATAAGAAAGCTTGGATCAATGCATTTTTCCTTAATCAATGGAAGCAGGGATAGTAAAACAGCTGTTGGATAGCATCCTGGATTAGCGATTAATGCTGCTTCCTTAATTGCCCGTTCATTCCACTCTGTCAACCCGTATACACTTGCTTCTACTATTTCTGGCGGGGGCGGCGTTTTTTTGTACCACGTTTCATAGCTGTCAGGATTCTTAAGCCGAAAATCTCCCGATAGGTCAATAAGCTTTGGGCCGCGATTTACCAATGGAGGGAAGAGATCGGTCGAAACCCCGGATGGTGTGCTGGCAAATACAACATCAAATTGGCTCAGCACATCATAGTCTATTTTTTGCAGCGGCTGTTCATACATATTTGCTAGATGAGGGAATTTTGAAGAAAATAGCGTCCCCTCCTCAGATGATGTAAACAATTCCAGCCTTTCTACTTCCTTATGATTGTATAAAAACCGAATTAGCTCCAAGCCACCATAGCCTGTGGCACCGATAATACCAACTTTCATGTTTATCCCCCTATAATCCGAATAACGCCTGCCGCTTCAAAACGGCCGATACCATTCTATACTCCTCTTATTTTCTCAAACTGTAAGATAAAAATAAGTATAAGCATGTATAAATATTTAGTCAACTGTATTTTTATATAAATATATACTATTCCGAATATTTAGCTTACATGCTTTGTATGTAATTTCTTTTACTCATTTTTCTTTATAAAAAAGAGGGTATTTCGATTTATTTTCGAAATACCCTTTTTAAGCAAATATTACAATATGCATTAATCTGTATAAAAATTAATATCTATAAAATAATATTTTGATAACTTTTTTACATTTTTTATTTATCCTAAAATAACTAATCTTCCATTGTCGATAGATCACCTGCGGGTAAATCAAGCTCCCAGGCCTTTAGGACACGCCGCATAATTTTACCGCTGCGGGTTTTCGGTAATTTATCCTTAAATTCGATTTCTCTAGGGGCAGCATGTGCAGAAAGCCCGCGTTTAACAAACTCTTTAATATCTGCCTCCAGCTCTTCCGAAGGATTGACACCTTCTCGCAGTGCTATAAATGCTTTAATGATTTCCCCCCGTACAGGATCCGGCTTGCCAATAACCCCTGCCTCTACAATATCAGGGTGCTCCAGTAATTTGCTTTCTACCTCAAATGGGCCGACTCGTTCGCCTGCTGTCATGATGACATCATCCACACGGCCTTGAAACCAAAAATACCCATCCTCATCCTTATAGGCTGAATCCCCTGATACGTACCATTCTCCTTTCAAAAAATAGGAGTCATACTTTTCAGGATTATTCCAGATTTTGCGCATCATGCTCGGCCATCCTTTTCTAATCGCCAAATTCCCCATTGTAAATGGAGGCACTTCCTGACCATCATCATCTACAATCGTCGCATAAACACCCGGTATTGGCTTGCCCATAGAACCTGGCTTAATGTCCATACTTGGATAGTTGCAGATCATATGACCACCCGTTTCAGTCATCCACCATGTATCATGGATACGGTGTCCCAGCTCATCAGCGCCCCATCGGATCACTTCTGGATTTAACGGCTCCCCAACCGATAATATATGTCGAAGTGAAGAAAGGTCATATTGTTCCAATACACCTCTGCCTGCTCCTGCCAGCATGCGGAATGCTGTCGGTGCACTATACCATACTGTTACCCCATAATCCTGTATAGCTCGATACCATGCCTGTGGACTAAACCGCCCTCCTAATATTAAGCTTGTCGCACCGTTTAACCAAGGTCCAAAAACACCATAGGCTGTACCTGTCACCCAGCCCGGGTCAGCGGTACACCAATAAACATCTTGATCATTCAGATCCAGTACCCACTGTGTCGTCTGGTATTGTTGTACCATTGCATAATGGACATGGAGTACACCTTTTGGCGCTCCTGTAGAACCGGAAGTATAATGAAGGACCATCCCGTCTTCTTTATCGACCCATTCGATATTAAATTTGTTCGAAGCAGACGCCATCCGTCTATTGAAGTCAACAACCTTTTCTGTTTCTTCAATATCCTCTCCAACAAGGAAGATCGTCTTTAAATGCGGCAGCTTTTCTACCGGCACGCGTGAAAGCAGGTCAGGCGTTGTTACGATTGCTGATGCCTCACTGTCTGCAAGCCGGTCATATACGGCACCTTCCATGAATGCTTCAAATAATGGACCGACAATCACACCCATTTTCAAAGCACCAAGCAGTGAAAAATACAGCTCCGGAGAACGCGGCATAAAGATAAACAAGCGATCCCCCTTCTTTAAGTTCGTTGCATCTTTCAGCACATTTGCTGCCTTATTTGTCAGCAGCTTCATTTCATTAAACGAATAGGCTTCTTTGCGGACGCCGTCATTATAATAAAGCGCCACCTTGTTTTTCCGGCCGGTTTCTGTATGACGATCGATTGCCTCATATGCCATATTTACCTTTCCGGTCTCATACCAGCTAAAAGCTTTCTCCGTTTCCTTCCAGTCATGTGTTGCAGCTGTTTCCTCATAGCTTGCTAAGCGATGATCCCCTGGAATTACTGCTAGTTTCTCTATCATTTTCATCCCCATGAAAACTACCCCTTTCTTCGAGAACATAATTATATTCTACAATATAAGATTATTAATTACCAAAATATTTTTAATATTTTCACAAATTAGATATTTTTCGCAAATAGCAGCGTTATTTTGCATAAAATAAGTTATAATAGTTTTATCATAATTTGGTGGTGTGGAAATGGAACATAAAAAAACATTTTATAGTGTAGAAAAGGAAACAAGGCATGGCACGGTGCTTGTAGAAGGTCCCATCCCGTCAGAGCAGCTTGCATTATATACATTGCATGAACGCCTGACCGCTTTCAGGCCCCCTAAACAACAGCATGAGGCGCTTGTTAACATTGCAAAGCTTGAGGAAGGAAGAATTGTTATTGTACGGAGCGGTGAAATCGTCTTGGGCTATGTTACATATTTATACCCCGATCCGCTTGAACGATGGTCGGAGGACCGTATAGACAATATGATCGAGCTGGGAGCAATAGAAGTGATTCCCGATTACCGCGGGACGGGCGTGGGTAAAAAGTTATTGGAAGTATCTTTTATGGATGAAGCGATGGAAGACTACCTCGTGATTACAACGGAATATTATTGGCATTGGGATTTGAAAGGGACAGGCTTGAATGTATGGGATTACAGAAAAATGATGGAGAATATGATGAGTGTTGTTAACTTTGAATATTATGCTACGGATGATCCTGAAATTACCTCACACCCTGCCAACTGCTTAATGGCCCGTGTCGGAAAACGGGTAGGCGGAGATACAATGGAGCGATTTGACAGACTGCGCTTCAGAAACCGGTTTATGTATTAGAGATTCTAGTTACGAGTGTCCTATGATAAAAGACACTCCAATTTTACTTTTTAGTGTCATAGATTAGGAATGGCAAGCAATATCTTCTATAATAAATAAAATAGAGAAAAATAGATTAATTCACAACATTTACACAAAGGGGAATGGTATATGATTGTTGAAGAAATTATGCAGACGGACCTGTATACACTGGCTCCCACTGATACAGTAGGTGACGCTGTACGACTTATGAGTGAAAAGAAAGTACGGCATTTGCCAGTTGTTAATGAAAACTTTGAAATTTTAGGTATTGTGACAGGGCATGATCTGAAAAATGTGCTTCCTGCCTTTCAGCATGAGAAGCAAAATTCCAGTATATATGATGCTCCTCTCGAACAGATTATGGTGAAGGACCCAATTATCGGTCATCCCCTGGATTTTGTAGAGGAGGTCGCTGTTACACTTTATGAAAATAGAATCAGCTGCCTGCCGATTGTCTCAAAAGGAAAACTTGCGGGAATCGTGACGACAACTGATGTGCTATATCGGTATATTGAACTGACGGGTGCCAATCGCCCTTCATCCAAGCTGGATATTCGCGTTACTAATAAACCTGGAATACTATATGATATTACACGTATTTTCCGGCAGCATAAAGTTAATGTGCTTAGCATACTTGTTTATCCCGATTCTGAAAATGAAAATAGCCGTATTTTGAGTATCCGCCTGCAGGTAATGAACCCGTTGGCAATTATTGAAGACTTACGAAAAGAAAAGTTTGACGTACTCTGGCCAAACTTACCTGGAATTGAATTATGAAAAATGCTGTTTTTATTTACTCACCAGATCAGCTCGGCTATAAATTTTCAGACACACACCCGTTTAACCATAAGCGTTTAATACTTACAATGGACTTACTAAAAAAAATCGGTACACTTTCAGATGACGATATTGTACCCGCACGTATAGCAACCGATGAGGAAATTGCCCTTGCCCATGATCCGCGATATATCGATATCGTTAAAAAGGCAGGCCATGGGGAGCTGACACCTCAGCAGGGTGAATCTTATGGCATTGGTACAGAAGATACACCTATATTTACGAATATGCATGAAGCAAGTGCCCTTCTTGTAGGCGGTACATTACAGGCAGTCGATCAAGTGCTTCAAGGGCACGCACGGCATGCTCTAAATCTGGGAGGCGGTCTGCATCACGGCTTCCGAGGTCGTGCATCCGGTTTTTGTATCTATAATGACAGCAGTGTTGCCATTCGTTATATGCAGGAAAAGTACGGACTTCGTGTCCTCTATGTCGATACGGATGCCCATCATGGGGATGGTGTACAGTGGGCATTCTATGATGATCCGAATGTTTGTACGCTTTCCATTCATGAAACAGGACGTTACCTTTTCCCAGGCACAGGCAATATTACGGAGCGCGGAAACGGGAAAGGTTATGGAACTTCCTTTAACTTCCCAATTGATGCCTTCACAGAGGATGAAAGTTTTCTGGAAATCTATGAAGCTTCTATGAGAGAAGTATTTGAATTCTTCAAACCGGACGTTGTGTTAACGCAAAATGGTGCGGATGCGCATTATTTCGACCCGTTAACACATCTATATGGAACAATGAAGATTTATCGGGAAATCCCGAAACTTGCCCATAAGCTGGCGCATGAATACTGCGATGGCCGCTGGATTGCTGTCGGCGGAGGAGGTTACGATATTTGGCGGGTAGTGCCGCGTGCATGGTCACATATTTGGGTTGAGATGACAGACCAGCAGCACCCTACAGGCCCTCTTCCACAGGAATGGTTGGATCGCTGGCAGCATGAAGCTCCCGTACCTCTTATACCAACATGGGAAGATCCGAGTCCCCTATATGAACCAATTCCGCGTAAGGCGGAAATCGAAGAGAAAAACGCGCAGATGCTCGCGAAGGCACTACATATGATTCGCAACGAAAAAAGATGATATTACCTGAGTGGCCGCTTTTGATAGTATAAAAGCGGCCACTTTTACTATTAATTCTACCTATAATTTATTAAGAAGTTTGACCATTTCCTGAGGGTGCTGTTCCACAATTGCGCCTTTTAATTGAGTAGACACTTTTTATTTTGGGTATTAATTTTGACAAAAGATAATGTGATCATTTGGATCTAAAACGTGCAAATCATCAGCAATATACCCACGTAACCACAACACGCCCTCAATCTTTCTTAGATAGAAGCCTTTCGGAAAATCTACATCATTAGAAAATATCTCCGTTGCTACTTTAACAGCACAATACGGAGACCGATTTTTCCAAGCAGGCTTCCCTAAATAACCTTCTGGTTGGTCCAGATAGTTTAATCTTAAGTATGGACCTAACTCTAGTGGGCATAATTTTAAATCCAGTTGTTTCGCTTTTTTATAAACCTGAGGTATAGTGGCTCCTTCGGGAAAGCCAAGATCTCGCACCTTGAGTTCAACTGTCTTCACACTGTAGATTTTATCGGAGACAATAAATTTATCATTAGCAAATAACTGCTCTGCAAATTTATTTAACAAAATAGAATGCTGTTTTAATTTTTGAAAAAGTTGCGATTTTGTAAGACCGCCAATTTCAACTGTTCGAACAGTGATCGGGCAGTTGGGGTATATTTCATCTTTTTCAATACTCATTTTCTGTCACTCCTTACGAATTAACTTATTCTGCATAATGG
Organism: Lysinibacillus odysseyi 34hs-1 = NBRC 100172; assembly: GCF_001591965.1. Taxonomy (GTDB): domain Bacteria; phylum Bacillota; class Bacilli; order Bacillales_A; family Planococcaceae; genus Lysinibacillus_B; species Lysinibacillus_B odysseyi. The sequence goes on along the minus strand of NZ_BCVX01000009.1, from coordinate 6,717 downwards.
TCCGATTGTTGAAGTTCGCTATTCAATTAGAAACCCTACACTTATTTTTAATCATTAAAAGCATTTATTGAAGATTGGATTCTAATCAAAGTCTCCGCTCGATTAATGCTTTCCTTTAAATAAATTGGTGAATTTGGATAGCTTAATACTTCCTCAGTAGTTAACCATAATACATTCTCTACTTCATCAGTACTTTTAGAAAATGCTTCTCCTGATTCATATTCACAAAGAGAAACAATATCCACAACACTTTCGCCTTTATTTGTTACGAGCGATGGACTATGTATATAACTTAGCCCATCTTTTACATTGACACCTACTTCTTCTAAAATTTCTCGCCTCAATGTCCCTCTATTATGTCCGACGAATTCCCTTCTTTTTCTACCTTTCCCCCAACAGGAGAAAGCAGACTACCAGCATGTTCCTCCTTCTTGCTTCTTTCATAATAAGCCACTTATCATTTTTCCTTACAACACCTTCAACATTTACGATAAACATTTTGAAGTACCCATAATAAATTACCCTAATTATTTCTTCAAAGTTTGTAATTTCCCCTTCTGTTATATAAATTCTGTTAGGAATCTTATTCCGCCGTCTGGCCCTATTGCTGAAAAAGCATAATTCATCTTCATGATTTACGCCTGATTGTTGAATACAAGTACTTCTTTAAAAATCACACCAATCTCGAATCTACAAAAAATAGACATAAATGCTATCTTAGTTTAAGGAAATAATAATAGACGCACTATTTTTTACTTATTTTTCAACAGGCCATAGATGATTTTGTCATATAGAAAAACATTAAATATAATAATGTCCACTATCTTCTTTGAAACTTCTACAAAATTTTATTTACTCCACCTTCTTATGGTTTAAAGGGAGTTAATAAAGGTTATAAAGCACTATAGCAAAATATTTAAAATACAAAATAGGAGATGGAGAGTATGAGTTTCATTTGGTTTTTAATAATTGGTGGGCTTATTGGTTGGCTTGCAGGTATAATTCTGGGGAAAGATATCCCAGGTGGAATTATTGGTAATATTATCGCAGGTATTATCGGTGCATGGATTGGTGGTATGCTTCTTGGAAGTTGGGGTCCTAAAATTTCTGATTTCTATATCTTCCCTACTCTCATTGGAGCAATTATACTAGTTTTCATTGTGAGCTTAATTATGAAATCATTGCGTAAAGCTTCATAAGCTATATAGATATTTTACTTTATTTCTATATGATTAAGTGAATCGGATGCAACAAACAATAAATGGTAATTGTGTTTAGAATAAAAAAGCGGCCTTCCATAATCTAATCTGTGGAAGACCGCTTTTACTTTGTTCTTATTTACTTAACAATCCTCGTCTCCGTGAATCCATGAAGAACAGAACTGCTTATTCAACAAAAGCGCCCGATTGTTGAATAATAGAAAGTATAATTTTCATTTTGAATGCTTTACAAGCAATTCAAGGCTGATACAATATATTTTTCACTTAATTTTATTTAGTGGTTATTTACGATTGGATTACATGTGAAAATGGCTTTAGTAAATCATATTTATAAGGATGATAAGCACAAGAAATTCCTCAATCCGGTTTAAGGAAAGGGATTGGACTGAATTAATGTTACATGAAGGTTATTAAACAGCGATACTCGATTACATTAAGGAATTTATTAAACTACAGCTCCTCCTTTATTAATTAGCAATTGGAGATGTAATTCTCTACCTTAAATTTAGTCACAAAATAACTTTAAAACGAGAATGCCCTCTTCTCTACTTCTCCTGTGTTCATATTCCTTAATTGGTACTGATTATTAACAACCTCATCTTCGCCAAGTACAATAACCTTTGACACATTTCCCTTGTTTGCTCTTTCCATTGCCTTACGAACCTTCTTGCCACTAAGTTCAACTTCTACTCGATTGCCTTCATTACGCAATGCCCTTGCTAGAACAAGCGCCTGTTTTACTGTACCGATTGGAATGATATAAATATCTACAATTGCATCAGAAGATATTTTGCCAGCTAATTCAAACGCTGTATAAATAACATCTAAACCAAAGGAGATTCCAACTGTCGCAAAGTTTTGGTCACTCCCGATCAAGCCCCCAATCGCATTATCATAACGACCTCCACTGCCGATACTCGACTTGATAGACCCATTACGCAGGAAAATTTCATAAATTGTACCTGTATATATTTCTAATCCACGGGCTAAAAACGGGTGGAATATACAATTGTCTGCTATTTGAAGTGCTTCTAAATACTCTTTTAGTTCACGTAACTCTGCCAGTCCTTCTCTAACAAAAGAGTTTGATGAGATATACCGATCAAAATAATACAGTGACGGCTCTGCATCTAAAAACCCTTCAATCGCAGTAAGTGAGGCATCACTCAAAGTCAATTCAGTAAGTTCTTTTAGTAATGTAGCCCGATCAATTTTCTCCATTTTATCTAACACTAAAATAACCCGGTTCATATATTCCTCTGGAACTTCAAAAATTTGCAGTAATCCGTACAGAAGCTTGCGGTTATTATATTGAATGAATATATCGACATCTAATTTACTAAACGCATCCACTGCTATCAACATCAGCTCTGCCTCGGCTGCTTGTGATTTCACTCCCACAATATCCACATCACATTGTGTAAATTCACGGAAACGTCCAGCTTTAATAGGACCATCGCGAAATACCTTCCCAATTTCATAGCGCTTAAAAGGCATTGGAATTTCAGGATTCATAGCAACTACTTTCGAAAATGGAATCGTTAAATCATAGCGAAGTGCTAAATCTCGTTCACCCCGGTCTGACAGTGTATACATTTCTTGCAAGATTTCTGCTCCACCTGCATATTTGGATGCCATTAGCTTCGAGTAGTGAATAATTGGTGTTTCAAGCGGCTTACAACCATACAATATAAACGTGTCCTCCAGCGTACGACGGATTTCCCTCCGCATTACCTCTTGTTCCGGTAAAAAATCCTGCGTTCCCCTTACGTTTTGATAGTCCATCTTTTTCATAATTAAGTCCTCCTTAGTTTTAGGCAAATAAAAAAACCGTATAAAACAAAGCTCCACAACGGCTTTAGTTATACGATTCAATGGGAAATAGTCTTCCTATGCAATATTAAAAAAATTAATAAAGATAGCAAGACTATTATGTATGATGATGTGTAGTAGTGAAAATTGTAAAGACAACTCTACTCATATTATTGCCTCCCTTTTAAATTAAAAGTAATATTACAGGAAATTGACAGGAGATACAAGAGAAAAGATTCAATATATTCTGCATTTAATTTACTGTTGATTTATTGAAGGGTTTTAGTCCTTAACACAAAAAAAGCATAATTCCTAATGCAGAATTACGCCCGGTTATGGAAGATCAAATTGTAATTTAACAGAGGAAATGTTTAAAAGGCAATTTTATAATAATATGCCGATGATTAGAAAGAAGAAAGTAAGAAGTGCACCGATAACAGCACCAATCAAATGAACCGTGAATGCACCCAAATTAAAAAAATTGCCGATAATGAAATACCCGATTGTAAATTGAACTGGATAGGATTTAAAATTTAGATTTAAGAAAGTTGGATCCTTGAAATGTAAAATAATTATACAAATAATCAATGCATAAATTCCCGGTGATGCGCCGTTTCCATCCGTATAAGATATAAGAATTGAATAAATTATGTAAGTGCCGATATTACCAATTAAATAAATGAGTAAAAAAACCAAACGGCCAATCTTATCTTCTAAAATAAGTCCAACATAGTAAATACCAAAAACATTTGCTAATAAATGCAAAATATTTTTATGAAAAAATGCTCCTGTTAAGATTCGATACCATTCATTTTGTTGCATCAGATTAAAGCTTTTGCCACTCCCGAATTGGAATAGAACCCCATTAAATACTAGCCTATCAAAAATGAATATTGAAATATACAAAAAGGCAAGTACCAATGAAACAATGGGTAGATTCCTGTTATTAGTCACTATAAACCAACTTCCCCCTAACATTAGATAATAACTAAATCATATTTCCTTATTTCAACAAATCAACTACTCAGATACTTATTCTTTGGAACTTTAACACTTTTCAATGGTTAGATATCTCGCTTTCCAGTACGCAACAATTGGACACATTGAAGCCCATCTGATTCTAATTTTGAACTAGGGAATTTGAAAGGAATGATATTAATAAGAGCTGTAATGTAGGAAGCAACGATAAATGCCCTATACCAATCCGCATATTGTGCATCCCCGACTATCCAGATGAAAGTTGCAGTGGATAGATTAAAAATAATTCCGCCTAAATTAATTAGAAGTTTTTTAAACGTAGCTAACGAATCAATGTTCCCCAATGAACAATAACCGGTCCACCAACTGCTCTTCTTTATGACGAATTTATTAAATCTAAAAAAGTCTTCTCCAACACCTAAACGAATTTCTTTAACTTCTCTTCCGAATAATATAACAAATGCAGCGTGCCCTAATTCATGAATTATAACTACTAACGGAATATAAACTATGTACATCATAAAATTAATGAAATCATTTTGCATGGCATACTCTCCATAAAGTATTTTTGATATTATAAATAGTTATTTTCTACAAAATAACTTTGAATTCCTTTGAAATATTACAGAACCGGTGTTCGATAATATTCCACAAAAGTTTGTTATTCAACAAGTTGGACAGATTGCTGAAAAAGGCACAATTCTTCTTTAAGAATTACGCCCCTTTCTGTAATAATGGCCAGCTTCTATTAGTTGGCTTGTTTAACATTTTATAATGCAAAAAAATATTATTTATTTTATCCTAATAATTCTCAATGACTCCTCCAAGTGAAGAAGCTTTAACGTAAGGATTCTCAAGGATTTCTTCTAATTCATCCTTCGTTCCATAAACGACTGCCCCTAATATTTCTACATCCTCTAATTTGATATCTTTCATCTTGTTAAAAGCATTCTGGTGATTAGAAGAAATACTCATTTGCAGTAATTCTAGAAATTGTTCATAATCCCCTTCTAAATCATGGATTGAAATATAAGGCGCGTTTATTGAGAAGCCTAGCGCTTCTTTTTCTCTAATAAATGTTGAAGACCAATCATTTTCTTTTGCTTCTTGTTGAAACTCGTTTAATTGTTCACTACTATAAGTGTCTACCCAAAACCATGTCATTTCGGGAAGCTGTATGAAAAGTTCACTTGGTTTGTAAGGCTGATTAAAGGAAAGTGCCACTTCATAAATTTTATCGCCTTGCATACGCTCAATCAGTTCTTCATCATCTTTATATTTTTTATAGGATACATTCGGATGGAAAAACATCATTTCTCGCCAACCATTTTCTTTATAGCCAAATTGCCACTCTTCACCTGTAATACCTATTTTGCCACCTGAGCCTCTAGATGTTAAAACAGATGAGATGAGACCAAAAGAGTATTGTTTTCGTTCGATAACAACTGATTTGATTTTAAAGTCTTTCGAAATTTCATAGTTGCTTACTCCACCTAATATAGCTTTGGAATCTACGGTTTCACTTATATATCCGTTTGGCGTGCTGAGACGGACATAAGCATCCCATTGCTTAAAAGCCTTTTGGCTATAATGTGCCGAAATTGCAGAATTAGCTATGTTTAAAACTACGAATACCACTATAGAAATGATAATAACGGTAATGATTGTCTTCAATTTCCCTCTTCTAACTGCTTTCTTGATCTTCTTTTCATCAAAAAAATCATTTGAAAAATCATTCATGCAGCTCCCTCCACTTCTTTTGAAATTCTTTTCTTGCCCGAAATAAATAAGTCCTAACCGTTTCTTCCTTCATTCCCAGTAACAAAGCTATCTCTTTATAACTAAGTTCCAGCTCATATTTTAATAGTAAAAGCTGTTTAAAGACTTCTTGAATACGATCTAAAACAAATGCTATTTCATGATTCATTTCAATCGTTAATACACTCAGTTCCGTATCTAGGTCATTAGCAAAATTGTTCCAAAAATGATCATCGTCAATCGAAATGGATTGTTCCTTGCCCCGTTTCCTTAACAATTTTTTAAATTCATTCATGGAAATCGTAAAAATATAGGAGAGTACTTTGTCGGAAGGAACACCACTGCTATAAGCAATGAATTTCGTATAGCTTTCTTGAACAATATCTTCTGCATCTTCATGACTACAGCCGTTCTTTTTTAAATAAAAATAAATCATCTTTGCTTGCTTCTTGTATATCTCCAACAAAAGATGGGAATCCATAGGCACTCCTTTCTAAAGCCTTCACTAATACAGAGTGTATTTGTAACAAAAAGTTTACAATAAAATGAGAAATAAATTTTTGCTAGATGAACCGTGTCGTATTCCAGCCTAAATTTTAATTAAACATTATTATAAAAGATCAAACCTTTTCTATTTTTATGTAAATTTGTTTTGTATGGAAATGTATAAAAAATTTTTTACCTTTTTTAAAAGTGATTGATAAAGCAAGTCGAGGTCCCTCCTTATGGAGCGTTAGGTTGATTAGCCTAATGAAACTTATATATTGGAAGAAGTTTATTATGACATTTTTCGCAGACAAAGCCGAGTAAAATTTTTACTGTATCACCAACAAAGATGAGCACTATGGCCGTTAGACAACAATTCATCGCAAGTGAATTAGGGCAGCTTATACTACAGCAGAGTATATGGAAAATTATGCTTAAAAAGAAAAACACTCACCTATTAGGG
>NZ_BCVX01000008.1 GCF_001591965.1 Lysinibacillus odysseyi 34hs-1 = NBRC 100172 | reverse complement strand
AAAAGGGTCAGTAGCTCAGTTGGTAGAGCATTAGATTGAAGCTCTAAGTGTCGGCGGTTCGATTCCGTCCTGACCCACCATAAGACAATACATAATTAATAGTAAGTGTGTTAGTATAAGGGGCCTATAGCTCAGCTGGTTAGAGCGCACGCCTGATAAGCGTGAGGTCGATGGTTCGAGTCCATTTAGGCCCACCATATATTGTTCCGAAGTAGCTCAGTGGTAGAGCAACCGGCTGTTAACCGGTTGGTCGTAGGTTCGAGTCCTACCTTCGGAGCCATGGCCCGTTGGTCAAGTGGTTAAGACACCGCCCTTTCACGGCGGTAACACGGGTTCGAATCCCGTACGGGTCATTTTTAAAGTATGTAGCGATTGCTGCATACTTTTTTTATTTTGTTATTCTCGGCTTATTGGAAATGAGGATGGGATATGCTTAAGAAAAGACTATTTGGGTGCAGTTGGTTGAATCATTAATGTTTGAAGAATGAATTAGAGGGTTATCAAAAAGAAGCAGTAAGAGGAATTTATAACGATATTAAAAAACCCTCTACCGTCTAAACGGTAGAGGGTATATAAGCTTTCTTAATGGCAAAAGCCACGATGCCGCGACATTATAGAAAGTTTTAAACCACACTTCTCCAATGTGTGGACAGGGATGTTTTGTATTATTATTAATTGTTTTATTTGTTGGCATATAAGGCTTCTTGTATCGCATATATGCACATTAGTTGTTATTTATTATAGTTTGCGCCCATTTTTAACCCCATATTAACCCCACTTTAACCCCGGGGTTACGACTGCTTCTTAACTCGGAATAGAGTATCCAGCTTATCAGCTGCAGCACGGTCAGCAGACTTAAATGCATGACCATACGTATTCATTGTAACGGATATATCGGAGTGTCCTAAACGTTCACTGATAATTTTGGCATGCACTCCTTGGGCAATTAAAATACTCGCTGACGTATGCCGGAGATCATGCAGGCGTATATGCCGTATTTCATTTTTTCGTGTGAACTTCACCCATCGCTGGGTAGGGCTAGTTGGATAGAGATGCTTGCCATTCTCAGCAGTAAATAACCATTCTCTTTCTTCTTCCTTCCATTCTTCGCCCATCGCTAACTTTTCTTTTACCCAGAACTTACGATACGCCTTTAGCTCATCAATAACTGAATCCGGCAGGGAAACATATCGCTTGGAGTTTTTAGTCTTGGTAGTTTTAATATGCGGCCCTTGTTTAGTTAATACAATCGTTTGCCTAATATAGATCTGTTTGTTAACGAAGTCTACATCTTTCCATTCCAATCCCAGCAACTCACCTTTACGTAACCCAGCAGCCAGTGCAAGAGTGAATAACATCCTCCACATGTAGGGTTCGCTTTGTAAGAGCTGCATAAGCGTATCGATCTCTTCCTCTTCATATACTTGCATTTCCTTCTGTTGATCTACGGTATCATTAGGTCTAGGCTTCTCAATACCGTCCATCGGATTTTTTTCTAATACCCCCCATTTGACCGCATACTTAAAGACACTCTTTAATGTTCGGTACACATCCTGTTTACTGTGGTAAGAAAGAGCCTCTTCTTTTCCATCCTGTCTTTTCATTTCCCGTAGAATCTCCATCAAATGAAACTGATTGATCTGATCCATACGCATATGGCCTATTACTGGCAGCACATGCAATGTTAATTTCCTTTGATGATTCCCGTAGGTAGTCAAGGCGAGTGTGGAAGCAAAATCCTTTTCCCATTTTTCTGCGAAATCTTTGAATAAAAGCCTCTGAGGAGTTGTGTAGTTTCCTGATAATACCTCATCTTTAAATTTTAAATATTCACGGTCTAAAAATTCCTTTAATTGTTTTGGAGTCATTTTTTCGTCAATAGTAATTGATTTACGCTTTTTCGGGTATTTTCCAGTAGCGTCTTTAGGAAGATAAACCGTAAAGCGATACGAATTATCTCCCCGTTTTTCGATATTTGCCACAAAAATTCTCCTTTCTATGTAAAATAAGGAACAAACGTTCCCTTTTGTGTTATAATCATTATACATAATAAATGCCCTATTTTCTTAACAAATAAAATTATTAACAATATTGTAAAATAAATGGTATATTATTTATAAGTCAGTTGACTTATTTTTGGTCGTGAAGAGTAGGAATAACTACTCTTTAGTGCCTACTTCGACCCATTCGTATAAATCGTCGACATTGCAATTTAAGATTACCGATATATTCTTGGCAACCTTTAGGGACATGACGCGATTATTCTGGATATAGTGTTGTATTTGTTGAGGTTTCACATTTAGCCTTTCGGCTAGCTCAACTTGCGTCATATCTTTTCTATGTAATAGTTCACGAAGCAGGCATCTACCGACCGTATAAGTCAACGGATACCCTCATTTCTATATTTAGTTAAAGGTGGTTAGTGTATGTCAGAAGAAGAAATTAAATTACTAGTCGAGTTTACAAAAATAAAGGATGTTACAGAAGTGGAAGAGTTAAAAAGGTTAGTTTCTATTCTTCTTGAAAATCTCGACCGCCATCTCGATGTTGCTCATTAAGTATCTTCTTTCAGTTTCATCTAATGATTTAATGTAATCCATTAATTCCTTCAAAAAGGCCATATCACCAACAGTTAAATTTTCGTCTGTTGTTGCTACTGCCTGGTGCAACGATCCAGCAGAAACCTTTTGAGGGAAGAAATCATCTACTTTAACATCTAACGCTTCAGCTAAACTGAATAAAACATCTTGGTTAAGAGCGATAAGACCTTTCTCATAATTGGAAATGGTATTGTCGCTCTTATCAATTAACTTTCCTAATTGTTTTTGAGTCAATTTCTTTTTCTTGCGAAATTCTTTTATCTTATTTCCTGCAAAAATATTTAAATCTCTCTCGAAATTATCTTTTGTATTCATCATTTGACCCCTTTTTAGATTTAATTTATAAAATATTTTCTCTTTCTCTTTATTTATAGTCAATTATCATGTTTTGTTATATGTTCTTTTTATTTAATTTGGTTAATTATAATTTACATAAATTATACCATTAATATATACAACACTAAACAAAAATATTCGTTAAAAGTGAAATTTATTGTTGATTATCTCGGTGGTAGCGAGTATAGTATCTGTACAGGAGGTGTTTCGATGCAATGGAATTTAATAAGAATTAGAAAGGAGCGTAAATTGTCGCAAGAGCATCTAGCAACGCTGCTAGGCATCCATATCGCCACGTATGGGATGAAAGAACGTGGGGAACTTCAATTTACAGCTGATGAGATGTTCACGTTAAGGGAGTTTTTCGGAAAAAGGATCGAAGAGATTTTTTTACCTCGTAACCTCGGTGATACCGAAGTTTTGAAGGGGGGTATGTGAGATTGGAAAAAATCACTTTAACGGTTGCAGAAACAGCTGAATTAATCGGTGTAAGTGTTTCAACAATTTATGTTATGGCGAGGACAAATGAGATTCCTCACAAGAAAGTCCGAGGGCGTGTTTTATTCCATCGTCCGACAGTTGAAAAATGGTTGGCTGGCGAAGGTGAGGCGAATACAAATGAGCAATGAATTATTGGTGACAGAAAATATGGGCCTTGTCTATTACTTGGCAAACCGTTTTAACCATCCGGAGTTTGATTATGAGGATCTTGCTAGTATCGGTAAAATCGGCTTAATTAAAGCGAGTCAGAGCTATGACCAGAGCAAGGGAATAAAATTCGCTACCTATGCCGGTCGATGCATTCAAAACGAAATATTGATGATTTTCAGGAAAGGAAGATTGTTAACATCCTCTTTAGATGATCCGGTGAGAACCGAGTCAGAAAATATCACTTTAATGGATGTGATAGCTTCAGACGCATCTGTGGATGACGACATCGATCGGATATTTGCCATTCAGGAACTCCGGAGGGCAATCGAAAAGTTACCTGTGCGCGAACGATTCGTTGTCATGGCGTATTACGGGATAGACTGCGAGGCTGTTACACAGGCAGGCATAGCAAAGTATCTGCGCTGCTCTCAAAGACATGTAGCCCGAATCATCCGCGAAACTTTAAAAAAGCTACGCGAAGAAATGGAGGTGTCTATATGAAATTCAAGGTCCGTGACTGGTTGGCAATGTCTCCGGAAGAACGTCAGGTGGAGATCCGTAAAGCGATGGATAAGGTAGGCGTGTTCAAACAATAATACGACATTTTGAGAGGAAGTGATAAATGTGCCAACAGAAGAGAAAACAGTGTCTATAAATCTCTTATCTCCAGAGGAACTGCTTGCGGAAATATACAATCGCAAGGTTCCTGAATCATGGGAAGTACACCAAGATGGTGTACAACAAGGTATTCGTTATGTAGCTGCAGCCTATGGACTAAAAATTAAAGGAGTGAACTGTGAATGAAATCAACAGGCATTGTCCGCAAGGTGGACGAGTTAGGACGTATTGTATTGCCAATTGAATTACGTAGAATTTTGGGGATCGCTGAAAAAGATCCGGTAGAGGTTTTTGTAGATGAGGACCAAATCATTCTAAAGAAATACAAATCAAATATGATGTGTGCAGTCACTGGAGATGTATCGGATGACAATCATGTTTTGTTGGATGGCAAGTTAATTTTAAGCCGTGAAGGCGCAAAGACACTCTTTGGGCAATTACAAGAGCGTATAAAAAAAGGATGACAAAGCAATTAAATCAGAAGAAATTAATCGGCAGCACTTAATTGAGCAGGCATTAATCAACGAAGATAGAGAGCTGTTCATGCAGCTGACAGGAAGGTGACGCATTTGAAAGACAATATACCAACAGCAGAATTTTTAAATCAGCTATCTAAAGAAGGAATGGAAAGCTATAAGCAGGATGTTTTAAATGGTCCAGTTTTCAAGAAAATTATTAATCAAATTGAAGATGCTGCATTAGATGGTTACAAAGGTTGGCGGCGACCGTTGGATTCCCGTACAGATGAAATGAGAGCATTAAAAGTAATTCGTGAGGAATTGCAGTCTAGGGGCTTCTATTGTGAGTTTGAAACTGTACAGAAGAATGGCCTTCTAGGTGAGTACAAAGTCAAAATCTTTGTAGTTAAATGGGGCGAAAAAGAAGGAGATTGTGAAAGCAGTCATTGAACTATGAGGACAAAACAAATGCCAATTAAATATAAAAAAAGTTGCTAATCGTGGGGCGATCAGCAACTCCATAACTGGCCTTTGTGAATCATCGCAAAGGCTTTCCACTTACAAAAAAACTGCCGTACGCACTCTGACCAGTAAGTACGGTTCATTTGACAATTGCCAAATACTCTATTTCCAAAATATCACATGTTATGGCAATGAGTCAATTAGCGGCCTTGTAATAGGTATTAAGTTTACGACCATTACAGAAATATCCAATTAAGCAGCTGAGAGATTAGGAGATATGACAAGGGGGACCCTGCCATGACACCACCGTATCATGTGGTAGATTATGAGGATTTATTTGATATAGAGAGCAATGCATTTACTGACAGTGTAGAAGAGAGAATTGAGAGATTACGTGATAAGCAGGTGAGTAAATATCGTGTAAAGACAATTCGAAGCGGAAATATGCTGGAGGTTGAAGCTTATCCTTTGATGGCTATGCCAACAGGGGGGAAGAGAGGGAAGCGCAGAAAAGAGAGCAGCACTGCACAGCAAAACCTAAATGATAAAAATACGATTAAGCGAGTGACAAGAATCGTCCATACAAATTTCACGGAAAAAGATATTTGGGCTACCTGGACATATGCAAACGGTAAATTGCCAGCGGATCATGAACAGGCGAAAAAAGATATGCAAAATTTCATTAGACGCTTAAAACGCTGGTTGAAGAAGCAAAAGAAATATGAAAATTTTGAGCTGAAATATGTCTACGTAACAGAGTTTGATGATGGAAATGACAAAAAGGTACGTGTTCATCATCATATGATTACAAACTTTCCAGACCGTGATGCAGCAGAAGAATTATGGAATGGAGGGGGAAGAGTGCAAACGCGTAGGCTTCAACCAAATGATTTCGGCCTTGAGGGGTTAGTGCGCTATGTCATGAAGGACAAGAAGAAAAACCCTACAAAACGTTACACGATCAGCCGCAATATGAAACAGCCTAAAGTGACAATTGCAGACAGCAAAATGACTAGAAAACGTGCTGAACGTATTGCAATGGAGGAGGTTTGTGCAGAAGAGCTGTTCGAGAAGATGTACCAGGGCTATAAATTCAATGACATAGAGGTTAAATACAGTGAATTTTCTAGTGGAGTCTATCTGTACGTCAGGATGAAGCGGATAGACTCATTAGTTAAACATAAAGGGAGGTTTGATGAATGAAAAAGCAATACAGCAGAGGTCATACAAACAGGGGTTCCAAGTTAGAAATGCTTATTAATATGACGAATAACGAATATCGCAGCGCAGGTTTTGCAGATATCCGTAAAATTCCTACACCGACGAATATTGCAAAAGTTGAGGGGAAGAAAGTAGAGGCATATTTGGATAAAGCAACGTGGGTTGATTACAGCGGCATCTATAAATCGCATGCCCTAATTTTCGAAGCAAAGGAATCTACGATTGAACGCTTTACATTAGCGAACCTTGTGGATCATCAATATGAATTATTGAAATCGTGGCATAAACATGGGGCGGTCGCATTTTTAATTGTTGCGTTTTGGCTTAAAAACAAAAATGAGCCGGAAATTTATTATTTGAAATTTGAGCAATTAGCAGATTTTTGGGAGCAAAAAGACCGTGGTGGTTCAAAGTCGATTCCGATTTCGTATTTCCGGGAGAACTGCCAGCGCATTAAAGGGCGCGACGGATTTACAGCACATTATTTATTAGCAGCTGGCCTGCATGAGTAAGGGGTGATTGTGTGGATTTTGAAGAACGCATTAATAAATGGGCGGAAGGCAATGGGTACCGCTACAACGGGATAGAGAATGAAGAGGTACAGTTATCACGTATTTCCGATGGGTACCCCTTCTCGATTAAAAAAACATTGATAGAACAAATTATGCAGGATGAGGGGATGTAATTGGAACGTATCTGCGAAACATGCCGTAAAAGTTTTGATCCGAATGATTCTACTTCTTTCTTTTATTTCCGCTTTTGCAGCGAGGGGTGTGAAAATGCTGCAGAAGCACCAGGTAAAGAAAAACCTAAAGAACTCTATATGTATATGTGTCTTTCTCCATTTCCTATTTCGATTTATACCGATAAGGAAACAGGAGAAAAAGTGATGGTGGCGGGCGGTACAAAATGGTGCCGAGATGAAAGTAAAACGCGCGGGTTGAATCCTGTTCATTTGGAAAATTTGTCTGGACGTGCCGGTGAAAAGATTACGTGGCTTGAAATCAGTGAGGATGTGCTAGAAAAACACTTTCAAAGAGTTTAATTGATAGAAATGGAGATGAGATTATGAAATTACTAGTGCAATGTTTAGGTGGTTGGGGGCGTATTCAAAGAGAGGTTACGGTGAAAGAAATACATGAACATAAAGGTGTATTTATTGCAATACACCGTCCAGTTGATCAATACGATATTTGGATAGCGAGTGATTTAACAACAGGCCTTTTAATAACAAGTTCCATCTCAAGTAAACTTGTTTTAGCAAAGGCAAAGAAAAATATCGATAAGAACGAAGGGAAAACGTTAGCTTATCAATTTAATGGACTAAAGGAACTGTACAACTCAGGTCCAGGCGTTGATTTTAAATTAATAGAGCGTATTGAGCGTAAATGTGTCGCAAGGGGTACCTCATCAGTTAAGACAATTACGATAACAGGAGAATTTGCGGACGAGCTTTTTGTGCAGTAAAAGAAACAAAATGCGGATGAAGGAGGAACAAGTAATGACTATAAATGAATTGATTGAGCGGCTTAATAATGTGCGTGATAAAGATAAAGAAATAGACATTTCTATAAATGTCCAACACGGTGAAAAACCCGATATCACAATGATTGACCAATTTTCAGTAGTAATTAAGTGAAACATTTTGTTTAGTAAAAGGAGAGAATGAGATGGATATTAATAAAGAACCTATAATCGTTAAGTACCGCAAAAAGCAAAATGAATGTAAGTGTTGCGGTAGACCATTTACGGAAAGCGAATTCGGTGAATTGCGTGAATTCGAAGTAACAATGAAAAAATTCTTTGAATGGACTAACTGGAGTAAAGAAGACCTAAAAGATGTTTATTTAGAAGACCTAGACCAAATGGTTAGCGAATGGCTTTACGACACAATTAATTTTTATGCTTGTGATATGGAAGATGTCTTGCTTATTGATAAATCAGAGGGCAAAAGAATAGTGCAGATTGTTAAATCAGAAGTTGGACGTTTGAAGGGAATTTACTCAGCATAACGAGAATTATGTGTTGAAAGGAGAAACTTCTCACATGCTAGAATTAACTAAAAAGCGTAAGGTAACTACACGCAGAAATCATGAGTGTTTTGGATGTGGGGCGGCCATTGAAAAAGGAACCCAAGCGATTTATGTAACGGGAAAAGAAGATGGAGCGCACGTTAATTTCCATCTTCATGTAGACTGTCACTTGAAAGCTTGTAAGCAAAAATTATATGAACAAGGATTCGAGAAAGGTAGTCTTAATGCGCTGGATGTTTCATTGCAAAATTTCAGTGTCGCGAATGTAGAATTGCCGTTTTAAAAATAAAAGCATAAAAGAGGTGTTCTTGTGGACCAGCAAACAATAGATCGAGTAGCGGAGGTTGCAGCTAGACATGCGGTGGCGGCATATGAAGAGCAAAAAGGAAAAGTATATGAAAAAGAGCGCAGCAAGAGGTTACACAATGCCAAATTATTGCTGAAACATTACCGAGAGTTTAAGTCATATGTCGATAAGATAGACAACCGCGCCAAAGCATCTGTACCGAAAATCGCTATTAGGGAAAACGAAAACATTATTAATTTGATTGAGTTTGGTGAAGATATCGTCAGTTCGATTAAGGAAACTTCACAGAGAACAATTGCCATGGTCCAATACATCGACAGGGCACTGGCAACCCTAGAATACATTTATCAGGATGAGAACAATACCCGCTATTATAACATTTTGAAAAAACGTTATATGGACGGATTAACAATAGAACAGATCGCAGAGCTTTATCGGATGAACAATCGCAGTATTTATAAAGTACTGGATAGTGTAACGGAGCGGCTGGCCGTTTTATTGTTTGGTGTATATGGTATAAAGATAGAGTAGCAGGGCAGAAAAAGGGCAACACAAGGGCATTATGAAGATGCTAATATGAGAGTATGATATTTCTTGGTGTAGCTAATGCGGGCGTTACGGTTGCCATTGTAAATATCCTCCTTTCGTGAAGGTCGCTGTTTCTAAAACAGATAGCGGCCTTTTATTATGGTTAAAAAGGAACAAACGTTCTCTTTTGTGTTATTATAATCTTATAAGCAATATGGAATGGGGGAATATAATATGGAAGTAAATGGGGCGTCCAAGCAGCTTGAAATAGACAAAGTAAATGTTCTCTTAGTACTTTAGGTTTACCTGTTATTACAAATATTGTATAATGGAGAGTAATATTGTAAACATTAAGGAGTATATATATGACAACAGAAACTAAACAAGCATTCATAGCGAATTTTAACTGTACTTTCGGAAAGAAACATGAACCTATGTTAAATCATTTTTTCGATGTAATTCTTCCAGCATTTACTCAAGAATCAAAGGGTAAACCAAAAAAGTTTTTTTTTGAAAATGTCAAATTGACTAATGCACAAGGCGAGTTTGCATTAGCAGGATTAATTGTTAAAAGAACTACATTAGAGGTAAAATCCAGATACGTTGATGGACAACTAATTAAGACTAATGAAAATTATCCTTCAGATCCATATTCTTATTTTGTTATTAATTTGCAAAACCACCGAATGGTCTTAGTTAAAAACCAAAAAGGAAGTCCTACACTTTCCAATTTTGCGACTTTAGCAAGAGATGTATTAAAAAATTATGTTAGTGTAAAGAATTCTGAATTAAAAGATGAAGAGAAAATTCCTCAGGTATTACTCAATGTAGTAGCTATTCCGTTTCAGGGCGCAATATTAGAGGAATTAAAAAAAGTAAAAAAAATAAATAATGTTACGTTAAGATTTTATCCGTTAAATGGAGATATTATGGATAATGAAACCGTAGACCATTTAACAGAAACGCTTAAAAGCTTGGGAAGCAAGACGGGATCAGTTAGCTTTAATACGCCGACTGATAAAGATAATGTGGCAAAGGTTATTGAAGATACAAAAGGTTTAATGAAACCTACAATAAAAGTTGAATATAGTAACGGAACAACTGGTACGCTAAAGGATGGTTCATTTACCGAAGTAATGAAAATTCAAGTGGATGAAACTGAATCTTTTGGGAAAAACATTGATACAATTACAGGGAAGGTAATAAATAATCCTGAATTCAACGAAGTAAGCCAGGAAAACAGATCTATTTATAATAGGTTTTATGATAAGTTAGAGAAACATTATAAAAAGCTGTTCAAATAATAAAATAGATAAAGGTGGTATAATGAGCAACAAAGATAAGTTGGTTAACAATGCCCTAAATTTACTAGAATTAAAAAAGTTAAATTCTACAGCGCTTTTTAAAGAAAGCATTAAAAGAAACATGAAGATATCAAAAAAAAGGGCGATTTTCCTCATTTTTTTATTTCTTTTCTGTTTTTATGTATTATTCCGTATAGTCTTTCAAAAAACTCCTGCTATATCAATCATTTCAGATTTAACAGTAAATGTTAACACGGTCATAATACCAATATTTGCCGTACTTATCACTGGCTATGCAATTTTTCAAGCTTTAGCAAATGAGAACACCATTACAAATATGTTAACCGTAGTGAATGAAGGAGAAGATAAGATCTCAAAATTTGCTATTTATAATCTCTATTTTTTTGGTGTCATATGTTCTTATTTATCACTGATTATAATTAATTTCATTCTATTAGTTGTATTTAAGTATTTACCAGCAGATTGGTCAAATCCCTTTTTTGCTGAGACCACCAATGAAATTGTAGCAGCAATTTTAATAAGTATGTATGTAACTGTACTAATCAACTTCATGATAGAAGTGAAAAGCTACGTTTATAATTTATTTCAAGTGTTTCTTACTAATGCAATTGAGTCTGCAATTACTAGAGTTAAATCTGTTGAAGAAAAGCCTCATACAGCTCCTGCTGAAAGAACTAACCGACGTTTAAGAAAAAAAGGTAAGAGAAAGCGTTGAAATACTAAGAAAAATTATAAACAGGGTATATTGTGATTATTAAGAATATTCTCAGCGAAGTCTTATCCGTTTGGATAGGGCTTTTTCTTATGTAATAACCAACATTTAATTTAATTAATTATAAACTATGCGAAGAAGGCAAATAGAGAGAGGGAGAGAGAAAAGGTGGGAGCACATTAAAACGTTAGTTATGATACTTTTCCAAAGTAAGGTCCACGTGTAGGGAATTTAGTAGATGTATGCTTTCATTATGATACAAGCAAAAGAATTAAAGGAAGAATAGTCCGAAACGATTACGAAGAGCCAAGAGAAACAATTATCGCATTAGGTGATAGTCGATAGATGTTAGCGAGTGAATGTCAATACAGTGTTCTTTTTAAATAAAAGCCAAAAGTCACGCAAAGGGATTGTGTGGCTTTTTCTTATGTATGAAATGTGGCAGGAGTTTTAATTTAATTAATTTTAATCCTGTCAATCACTTCTGAGTATCTGATAACCCAAAAGTGGTTGATTGAAAATAGCCGACAAAATTAATTAAGCAATAAGTACACAACCAAACAAATTAAACACAACTCGAGACGAGTGAATTTAATTATCTGCATAGCTATCACCTGCCTTATGTAATTGTCTTTGTATTTTGTCCAGGAAATAAAATTTCATTCAATAAATTAAAGGCGTGAATCAAATGGATGCTTTTATGACGCAACAATTAGAAGAGATGAAAAAGGAATTCATTATACGTAAGACAGCAGGCGATTCAAACCCTTATTTCAAATTTATCTTTGAAGAAATAATGGAGTACCATTTTAACGAAATGTCCTCAGATAATCGATATGAATTGTTCGGTGGGTTGTGGGAAGGTGAAACAAATATGAATGCGGCTATTCAACTTTTCAAAGAAACACGCGAAAGAATTTATGAGTCAATCGATTTCCTGCATGAGGAAATAGCACACATTAAAAGTAATTTATCTGAAAGAGAAATGAAGGTTGAAAAGTTATTCAAGGAAGCAGCAGAGCTTACCAAAGCCATCGAAAAATTAGGTGGATGTTAGCAATGAAAATTTCACCAGAACGTATGCAAGAGCTTACTAACTTCATCGCACAACGGCAACTTATGAGGTTCTATAAATCGCGCGAGTGGATGACGCTGCGATTGGTCGCCTTGAAACGGGACAACCATGAATGCCAGATGTGCAAAAAGAAAGGGCGCTATCATAAGGCAGAGAATGTCCATCACTTGAAGGAAATCCTTACTCATCCGCATTTATCGCTGACACTCAGCAATCTTATGTGTTTATGTATCAGCTGCCATAATGAAATCCATGATCGGAAACCAAATGAACGCAAGCAAGTATTCACGAATGAGGAGCGATGGTGATATGAATCTAACAGATGGAGCATGGGTATTCGATCCGAAAAAGATAGATGAAGCAATCGGTAATGATTATCGTGGCTGGTATGAGCGAGATATGCTGAACGCTTTTACACGTCACGCTTATTATCTTTATCAGCAGATCCGAGACAGGGTGAATACTCGAAGGTGCAAGCACATGACGGTTGAGAAAGTCCTAAAGGGATTACAGGACGAGAATGTTCTGAAGAACGTATGTCAATCATTGAAAATCAGCGAGGAAGAAGTATTCTACATCGTTGATTTTGCCGGTAAACATTTGAAGTATGTGAAGTGAACACACCCCCGGGTCAAAAGTTTCGACTTTTTTAAGGACCCGGTTCAACGCAGGGGGTACCTCGGAGAAAATATTTTTTAATTTTTTCGCGCGAGGAAGTGCACACAAAAATTAAATGCATAAATATTCATGCAGAAAAGTGGGCGGTGATGGCGGATGGCACATGAAAAAGCATTTAAGGATTGGCTGAATGGCATGAAATACAAAGACATTGCAGAAAAATACAATGTCAAAATCGATACAGTAAAGTCCTGGTATAAACGGCACCGGTGGAAAGAGAAAAAAGAAAGATTGTCACGCGAAAGTGTGCAGGAAGAAGTTATCGAAGCCCACCTTTCTGTTGAGGTTATTCATAACAAGAATAAGCTACGGGCCATCATTGAAAAGGATCTAAAGGAGCAGCTGCAGGAAAAAGGGGTTACTCAATCCTACTTCATGAATTTGGTTGATGATTATATGGCATTGTGGGATGTAAAGAATATGCTCATTGAGGATATTAACAATCGAGGGGTCACTGTCCCTGGGATGCACGGTAAAAAGAAGAATGATAGTGTTGGTGAGCTGAATAAAACAAACGGCCAGATGTTAAAAATACTTGCTGAACTTGGATTAAAGGCAACAGATATAGAAGTGATAGTCGATGATGACGATGACGAGTTATAGTTACCATCCATTTATCGATGACTATATCGATGGCGTTAGAACCGGCAAGTACATTGTGCCCGAAGATGTAAAACTTCTTGTCAATCTGGTTGAAAGAAAGCTGCAGCAAGATAATGTAATAATAGATATAAACAAGATAACCGAAGCAAAAGAATTTATTGAACGCTATTTTCCGTTTGAACTATATCCAGCCCAGCTATTTGTTTTAGCTTGTATGGTCGGATTGTTTTATGATGACGGGACCCTAGTGTTTAATGAGTTCTTTTTATTATGGGGACGCGGTGCCGGCAAAAACGGATTTATTGCAGCCATATCAAAATACTTTATTGCCAAACAAGGTATTCGAGGCTATAACGTTGATATTGTTGCAACTTCCGAAAAGCAAGCGAAAACGTCGTTTGATGATGTGTACAATATTCTTGAAGATAATAAAACGAAAATGAAAAAACATTTCAAGTGGACAAAGATGGAAATCAGCCATTTGAAGAGCAGATCAAAATTGGAATACCATACGAACAACGCAAAAACAAAAGATGGTCTGCGCCCAGGTGCTATTATTTTTGATGAGGTACACGAATATGAATCGTATGACAATATCAAAGTTTTCACTTCGGCCCTGGGTAAAGTTCCACTGGCCAGAAGGATTTACATTACCACAGATGGATATGTTCGCGGCGGAGTCCTCGACGATTTTAAAGCGGAAGCAGAAATGATATTAAAAGGGGAGCTTCCTGATTCTCGCATGTTTCCTTTTTTGGCGCACATTGAAGATGAAGAGGAAATGCACGATGTGAAGATGTGGGAGAAAGCAAACCCCGGCATCAATTTTCTTCCACATTTAAAAAGTGAAATGCAGCTCGAGTACAACAATTTAAAAACTCGCCCGTCGTTAAAAATTGAATTTCTAACAAAGCGCATGAATATTCCATTTTTGCTTTCTGCTAACGGTGTTACGGATTGGCCAAAGATTGTAGCAGCAAGTAAACCCTTGCCGGATCTCACAGGCTTTGAGTGTGTTGGCGGCATTGACTATGCAGACATTCGCGACTTTGTGGGTGTAGGATTGCTATTTAAAGCAAACGGCAAACGGCACTGGATCCACCATACATTTATTAATCAGCGCAGTTTGAAATTATATGATTTTAAGGTGGATATTGATCTGGCGGTAAAGCAGGGACTGGCAACAATCATCCACGACGAGACAAATAAACCGGAGTATATTGCTGATTGGTTCCTGGAACAATCGAAGAAATATTACATCAAAACAATCGCAGCTGACCGGGTTCGTTTTAACCATTTGCAAAGCAAGTTTGATGAGTATGGATTGCCGCTCGAAAAATCAATAAACGGCGTGATTACTCACACAAAGCTAGAACCGATTGTGGAAGAAATGTTCGCCCATGAAAAGATTCTATGGGGGGACGACTTGCTAATGCGCTGGTATACGTGGAATACCTATGTAAAGCGTGATGGTAAAGGAAATATCACATATGAAAAGATTGAGCCGGAGTTAAGAAAAACTGACGGCTTTTTTGCGTTGCTGCATGCGCTGCAGCACGACCAGCTATTAGTTGAACAACAAGGGATCACGAAAGAAAATTTCAGGAAAACATTCAAGACTATGAGTTTTTAAAGGCAGGTGAGAATATGGGATTTGTAGATTGGGCAAAAGCGTTTTTCTTTAATCGGAGAGAGGGCACTTTAAAAGATTGTGTATCCCTTGAGATACAGGCTGAAGTCGTATATAAGCGAATGGCCGTTGAAACATGTATCGATTTAATTGCAAAAGCTCTGGCTCGGTGCGTATTTGAAACGTATAAAGAAGGCCGAAAGTTACGAGGTAACAATTATTACTTATTGAACGTGGAACCAAATTCAAATCAAAATGCGACAGAGTTTTGGTATAACAGCTTTCG
The DNA here is from genome assembly GCF_001591965.1 of Lysinibacillus odysseyi 34hs-1 = NBRC 100172. GTDB lineage: Bacteria > Bacillota > Bacilli > Bacillales_A > Planococcaceae > Lysinibacillus_B > Lysinibacillus_B odysseyi. The sequence goes on along the minus strand of NZ_BCVX01000008.1, from coordinate 237,144 downwards.
CAAATATTTATATGAGGGCGAATGTTTGATTGTAATGGTAGAAGGACAGTTATTATTAGCTGACTCCTTTAGCCCTACGGAATACGCTCTATATCCAAATATTTATAAAGATGTCATAGTGAAAGATTTTCAGTTCAACAAACCTTTTTATGAACAGGATGTTTTTCATTTTAAGCTGACAGATGAAAATATTAAAACTGTTATAGATAGCTTGTATAAATCATACGGGAAGCTACTTGGCGCCACAATGAACGCATATAAGCGTAAGAATAATAAGCGCTGGTTTGCTAATGCCGATTATATGCGGGCTCAAGATGACGACACGCAAAAAGAAATCGATGATATGCTGCAGTCTCAATTGAAAGATTGGTTCGACCCGAATAAAGAGGCCGTAGTTTTCCAAAAGCAAACAGGTTATGAAATGGAAGACGCAAGCGATGCCAAAAGCGGTGTCAAAGCAGATAGCAGCGATGTTCGAAGCTTAATAGATGATATCTTTAATTTTGTGGCCATGGGCTTTCACGTGCCAAGAGCTTTATTGAAAGGTGATATTGCAGAGGTGGCTGAAAATATTGATAGCTTTATCATGTTTGCTTTAAATCCTATTGCTGAAATCTTCAGCGATGAGCTTAATCGTAAAATTTACAAACGCGACGGCTATATAAAGCGAAATTATGTGCAGCTTGATACATCAAAAATTAAGCTTCTTGATTTGACGGCTTTATCGACTTCACTGGATAAGTTATTTGCTATAGGAGGATTTACCATCAATGAAGTGTTGGAAGAACTGAGCAAGAATCCAATTGATGAGCCTTGGGCAAACGAACGGTACATTACGAAAAATTACCAAAAAGCAAGCATGCAAGAATCTTCAAATCAAGGAGGTGAGAATGAATGAAAAATACAGGAAGTTTCCCAGTGATGGCAAATGCCAAGCATCGTCGATTTAAAAATTCCCAGTATGCTGATTTAATACCGGAAATCCCGAAAAATTTTGCAGTAGAAGTGGATGAGGAAAAGGATGAAACCGTACTAACAGTGTATGGTGAAATCGGGGAGAGTTGGTGGTACGATTCTACTTCAGCAGGTGATATCGATCGCGCATTGAAAGAAGTAAAAACGAAAGGTATTACAGTACGCCTCAATTCTCCTGGTGGTGATGCGTTTGATGGTATTACAATCTACAACCGGTTAAAAGACCATGATGCTAAAGTAAAGATTATTGTGGATGGCTGGGCGTGTTCTGCAGCATCGATCATTGCAATGGCAGCAGATGAACTGATTATGAATACAGGTGCGATGCTGATGGTTCATGAAGCATGGACGTGGGCTGTAGGGTCCAAAGCAGATTTACAAAAAACTGTTGATATGATGGTTAAGTTAGATGAATCGCTTTTAGATATTTACATGACAAAAGCGAAATGTACACGCGAAGAAATGCAGCAGTTTGTTGAAAATGAAACATGGTTCACAGCAAACGAAGCTGTAGAACTGGGCTTTGCTACTGACGTAACTCAGGAAGAAGACAAACCAGTCAACAACAAAGTGGATGCCGAGCAATTTAAACAGGGTGTGCTGCAGCGCTTTAAGAAAGAACCAAAACAAACAATATTAACAAAATTCCAACGCGTCTCAAACGAGTAGGCGTTTTTATTTTGTCAAAAAACAGGAGGAATTTTTTATGCCACAGAAAGTAGAGCCAACAAAAGGTATTCAAAATTTGGATGATAATGAAGTGCTTAAAAATAAAGAGGCACAGATTGCGGGATTAAAGGCAGCCTTTGAAAATGGAGATGCTACAGAGGTAGCAGCGCGTATTGTACAGCAATACGAGGAAAATTTTACGCATTACCAAGATGTAATGAATACGACAATCCGAGAAGCAAAACGAGCTAATGAGCAGCAATGGGATGAGGCGGTTTTAGCTTCCCGTGGAGTACGACAATTAACTGCAGAGGAAAAACAATTCTATTCGAAAGCGATTGAAGTGGAATCGTTTGATGGCGTATTAGAGTTAATGCCTCCTACAGTGTATGATCGCGTATTTGAAGATCTAGCACAGGATCACCCTCTTTTATCCCGTGTGAACTTCACGCAGTTGTCAGCGACTACACAATGGGTAGTGCGCAAGGAAGGGGCAACTACGGCATATTGGGGCGATGTATGCGATGAAATTCAGGAAATGGTAGACAACGGCTTTAAAACAATCGAAGCCAAGGCATATAAGCTTTCCGGTTTCTTGGTTGTATGTAAAGCGATGTTTGAACTCGGACCTGCATGGTTAGACCGTTATGTGCGAGCGCTTATGACAGAAGTTGTAGCTGCAGAATTAGAAAGAACAATTGTTAACGGTACCGGTAACAAGCAACCCGTGGGGATGATGCGAAACCTTGACGGGGCAGTTGTAGGGGGCGTATATCCAGAAAAAGAGTCGGTAGAATTATTATCATTCACCCCTCATGAAATTGGCACGAAAATTCTTGCGCCAGCTACAAAAGAAGGCACACGCGATATTGGCAGAGTAGTATTAATTTTAAACCCTTACGATTTTTACGCTAAATTGTTTGCGTATGGCGCTAAACAACGAGACGACGGTGTTTGGATGTTTGGTAAGTTCCCGGTGCCTGATTTAGATATTATTAAGGTTGCATCGGTACCACGTAACAAAATGATTTCGGGTAATCCGAAAGATTATTGGTTAGGCACAGGCACTTCGACGCTGGAATCATCAGACCATGTACGTATGATTCAAGATCAACGTTTATATTTGACGCGCCAGTTAGTCAATGGGCAGCCGTTGGATAACGAAGCATTTACTGTGTTTGATATTTCAAATGCAGCAATCGACAGTGCACCAGATACACCGGACACGCCTTAATTGAGGAGGAGGGATAGCAATGATTACAGCAAGAGTAGTCAATTCATTCCAAGCTTTGGAGCATGATGGGCATATGTACGTAGCCGGGGATACATACCCGGCTGAAGGCTTTGAGGCCGATGAAAAGCGCGTTTATTTTTTAACTGGAGTACATCCGGAGTATAAAAAGATTTACCTGGCTGACGTGATGATCCAGGAGGAACCAGGAAAAGAGCCATTGGAGCCTTCGGATTTCCCGAAAGCAACTGGTGGAGGATGGTACACACTTTCTAACGGTGAGAAGGTACAAGGAAAAGACGAAGCTATTGAGGCGGAAAATGCGTTGCAAAGTGGTGAATAGCCATGGAGGAGCTGCTAACAGAATTAAAAAGTCGTCTACGCATTACATGGGATGACGAAAACAAAGAGCTAGAGCGCATTATCAAACGAGGAAAGTCTTACTTTTTGAAGCTAACAGGTAAGGCTTTTTCTTTTTCTTTGGATGAGTGGGAGACGGAATTGCTTCTTGAACGTTGCCGTTACGTATACAACAATGCAGCTGATGAATTCGAATTGAATTTTAGAGACGAGTTACAGCGTCTGATTCTTACAGTGGCTCTGGAAAAGAGGAAAGAAAATGGTGAACAAACGGATACGGGACTCGCTGAATGACGGCTTTGCTTACTACGGTACAAAGGAGACACGGCGATCTGAGCGCGGTAAACGGATAGGAGAAAAGTTTGTAGAAATGGGGCGGCTGGCTTATCAGGAAATGTCTTCTCGCGAGCAAGATTTTGACCTAGTGCAAGCAATGAGTCGAGCGCTGGATTTAAAGATCCGTACCCTGCGGCCTCCACACCTCGACAGGGCGACGCTCAGTAAATTGAAGATGGTAATTGATGGTATTGAGTACGATGTCATCCGGGTAGACAGCGACCGTGAAAAACGGTATCTGTACTTTTATCTGCAGGAGGTGGGCGCATTTGAGCAGGACAAAGCAGAAAATGCAGGAGCAGATTGACGGAATCATCACGGCTCTCGAATCATTTGGGTTGGAAGTATACGAGGATGAGCTGAGTGAGGATGAAGAAGCGGCTTATAAAAAAGGACAGTATCATTTCTTTGTGTATGATACAGGAGATATGCAACTGACAAATGACTTTAAAAGTATCAACCAGGAAGTCGCCGTCTATTACTATTCCGAAAAGCGGGATGATTTGGATGAGCGAACGGTCGATATCATTTTAGCTCTTAAAAACGTGCCCATGTTTACCCTGCAAAACACATTTAAGGATCGCCTGAAACGGAAAGATACGGACAATTATGTTGATCGTATCACCCTTGTTTACAATCGACGGATTGTAGTTGGTCAGATATGAGAAGTCTAATAGAGTTTGGCAATTTAACGGACCTAAATGACCGGTTACGGCAGTTCCCAAACCGTGCGGAAAAGGCAGTCAACAAAGCCCTGCATACAGAAGGGGTAGAGGTCGTTGCTCAAGAGATGACAAACCTGATCCCCGTCTCCAAAAGGCAGAAGAGGCATGCGAAGGACAGCAAATGGTATACGCACCAAACAGGAAATCTGGAATTCGTGGTCAAGTCAAAGGGCGGAGCAGCCAATAAAAAAGGCTCCTTTGGATATCTTGTTTTCCCTGATGAGGGACGCGGCTCCAAAAATAAGGTAGCTCAAAATTTTAGCAAGCGCTCATTACAAAAATCAACGCCTAAAGTGCTGCAGAAAATCCACGGCGCTTTGGATAAATTAATAGAGGAGGGCTTATAATGCCGACAAGTACAGTAATTGAAGAGTTTGACGCGATGCGTATTACAAACGCCAGCGTGCAATTTAAAAAGAAAGGTACGCAACAACCTGGCCAGAAGTTCGGGGCGATCGGTACCATTTCAGGTGATACGGAATCCAAGACAATCACGAAAGTAGAAGAAGGGGTAGAGACAAAGAAAAAGGTTATCCCGCAAAAAATGAACCTATCCATCTCGGCACATATTCCAGTTGCGGTGGCGAGAGAATATTTTGGTTTGAGCAATGAAGGGTTGAAGCCTGGTATTTATTCATACGGATCGGACTCGCTAGGTACAGACTTTGTTTTGACAGCAGATGTTATCGATGATTTTGAAGATGTTAAAAAGCTAATCGCATTCCCGAATGCTTCTAACTCAGGAGGCTACACTCTCAATATTGAGAACGGGCAGGAGGAGGTCGCATTGCTTGAAATGAGTGTCACAGCACTAGTCGATGATAATAAAAAATTCTACTATGAGGCATTTGTCGATGAATTGGAAGACGCCACTATTGCTGAAAAATGGCACACGAACTTTACACCGGAATTAGTAGCGGTACCAGATACGCCTTAATAACTGTAGCACCTCCACCATGTGGGGGTGTTTTTTATTTATTCATAAGGAGGAACGGACATGAGAGTACAAAAAGTGGAGCTGAAGGAGCTTGAATTTGTTGAAGTAAATGGTGAATTCGAACAGCAATTTACCAATCAAAAAACATATCCGGCGTTTTTAACAAATGCGGCCATCAAGCGCGGACATGATATGGGCATGATCGAGTCGTCCCTTTGGGAGGATTTGCTGAAAATCAAAGGGCTGGAGACAGTTGTGAACGGAGCTGATGAGGAAGCAGCACTGCAAGCTATGAATACTTTTGATGAGCAAAAGCTGATAAGCGTTGTTTACTTGGCTGTAATCGGCGCCAACAGACAGCTTTCTTACTCTTTCGAGGAGTTCCTGGAGCGCTATCACTATAGCTTTGAAGAGACGATCCAGCTGTATGCAAATTTACTAGTCAATATGATTTCTTCCTCCCCGAATGAATTTTCAAAAGAGCTGACAAAAGCCACGAAAAAAAGTAAAAAAAAACGTCGGTAAAAGCGCCAAACCTCATCATCAAATGTGTGGAGGACATATACACGCTGTACGTCCTGAAATCCGGCATCGATCCGGAAACGTTTTGGCATCAGCCAATCCGGAGTGTTGAGCGGATCTATGCCAATAAGCTTGCGTTTGATGGTTGGGAAAACAGCCTAGCAGGGGAGTGAGGAGATGGCTGGGAACAATAATGAGATTAATATTACCTTTAAGGCGTTCAATCAGGATTTTAACAAGTCTATCAAAGAAATGAATGCCGAGGCGGCTACGCTGAAGCAACAGATGAAACTGCAACAGGAGCAAATGAAACATACAGCTTCCGAGACGCAGCAACTAGAAGCAAAAATGAACAGCCTGCAGCAGATTTATGAGGTAGCACGCCGTAAAACACAGGCGACAGCAGATGCGATTTCCCGTGCTAAACAGCTATGGGGCGAGAATTCAGAGGAAGTCAAAAAGCTGGAAGCCCAGCTCACACGTCACCAGATTGCCGAGCAACAGGCGGCCAATGCCATTACAGCTACCCAACAGGCTCTACAGCGTGCCCAACAAGCGCAGGCTGACCAAGCAGCTTCCTTGCGACAATTAAATAATCTTTTCACGGTCACTGGTCAATCTGTCAGTGACTTTTCTAATGTTCTGGGGCAGGATTTGACGAGGGCCATTCAAAACGGGACAGCTAGTGCTAGTCAGTTGGATCGAGCATTCAATCAGATAGCTCAGGCTACCCAGGGAGCTTCTGCAAACGTTAATCAGGTGAGACAAGCTTTGGCTCAATTAGATGCCGGGGCAAGCGTGCAGAGCGTTCAAAACAGTTTACGATCACTTAATACCGTCACACGGACAGCGGCCGATCAGACAAGGGATTTACAGCAAGCCATGCGCCTGCAACAGGAAGAAATGAAGCATACAGCTTCTGAGACACAACAGTTGGAAGCGAAAGTCAATAGTCTGCAGGCCATACACAATTCCATGCAGCGCGAGACGCAGGAAACTACGCAGCAGCTATTGGCAGCAAGAGCAGCATACGGAGCTAACTCCAGAGAGGCCCAGCAATTAGAGGCTCAGCTACAGCGGAATCGTCTCGCCCAGCAACAGACGGCCAATGCCATTACAGAAACAAATGCGGCATTAGCCCGTGCCCGGCAGGAGGAGCAACAAGTAGCAGGAGCTATGCAGGATCTAAATAGGATCTTTGCATTATCTGGCCGGACGCTCACAGATTTTACTGATGTATTAGGTAATGACCTGACACGTGCTATCCAGGAGGGACGCGCTTCCTCTGCCCAACTTGATCAGGCTCTTGAACGGATTGGCCGATCGGTAGTCGGCACGGAAGTGGATGTCAATGAGCTACGACAGGCTTTGCAAAATCTCGGCTCCAGTGGCAACCTTGATACCTTACGGCGAGACCTGGAAGATTTGTCACAGGGGGCAGATGATGCACGTGATGCTGTAGAGAATTTAGGCAGCGAGTTGGCTGGACTGGCAGCGGGTGCTGCAGCCGGTGTCGGGCTAGGAAAAGTTATCGAAGAATCCTTATCGGCAAGTGATACAAAAGCGAAAATCAATGTTGTTTTTGATGTTCCGGAATCATCCAAAGCGAGTATCCGGGCAGCCATTGCAGATGTGACAGCCTATGGAGTGGAGGGCGAGGACGCCCTCGAAGGCCTACGTCGCCAGTGGGCGCTCAATAAGAATGCTTCCGATGAAGCGAATCGGGCCATTGTTACTGGGGCTGCCGTAATTACAAAGTCGTATCAAGGTATCGATTTTGTTGAATTGGTGCAGGAAACGAATGAAGTTTCGAAAGCTTTAAAAATTAGCGATAAAGCGGCGCTGGATTTGATTAATAGCCTATTGAAAGTCGGTTTTCCACCTGAACAACTGGATATCATTGCCGAATACGGAACTCAACTGCAGCGCGCCGGCTTCCAGGCAAAAGAGATAAAGGGAATCATGGCAGCAGCTGCAGCAGCAGATTCTTTTAATATCGATAATCTCCTCGACGGTTTGAAAGAAGGACGTATTAGAGCAGCAGAGATGGGCGTGGGCCTATCCAATAGCATGAAAGATGCTGTTAAGTCTGTTGTGGACAACACAAAAGCAGCCACTGACGAACAACTAGCGGCTATGTCCAGCACATTTGCCAAGCAGGAGGACGCACTCTCCAAGTCACTCGAAAGACGCTACAATGCCATTTCCAAGTCTTACGACAACCAGAAAAAAGCATTAGATAAGGCGTTGGATAACGAGTACAGGGCGGCTGAAAAGTCATATGAAAAACAGGAGACGGCAAAAGAAAAGTCTCTGGAAAAGCAATATGAAGAAGCAGAAAAAATGTATGCGAAGCAGCTGGACGAACTGGAGAATTCCCTAGAAGCCGAACTCGAGGCTTATGAAAAAGCAGCAGATGCCAAAATTGCGCTGATCGATAAGGAGTACAATGAGAGATTAAAGCTGATTGATGAGGAGCGCTATCGCAAGGTTAAAGCAATTGAGGATGAGATAGCGCAAATCAATGCTACCCAGGCAGCAGAGGACAAGCGGCGTAAAGAGAGGGAGAATGCCGAGAAACGATCCGAGCTTCAGGCTAAAATCCGGACAGCAAAAAATGCGAAGGACCGGCAGGATGCCACAAAGGCCCTGCGCGATTTCGAAGAATCGCTCCGGATCGAAAAGGTAAAAGAGGAACGCCAGGCACAAATTGAAAGTCTCCGTACTCAGAAGGACTCTATCAAAGAAGCATTCGACGAACAAAAGGATGCCTTAAAGTCAGAATACGACGAGAAAAAAGAGCAGACGAAAGAACAGCTGGATGCTGATAAAAAAGCCATGAAAGAGCGTCAGGACGCTGAAAAAGCTTCTTTGAAGGCATCCAACCAGGAACGACTGAAACTTCTAAAAGAGGCAAATACAGCCGAAATCAATGCCTATAAGGAAACGAATCGAGCAAAACTCGAATCGCTCCGAGAAGAACATGCGACCCGAAAAGAAGCGTTAAGTGAGCGACTAAATGCTGAATTATCTGCCGTCCGTGAATCACACCAGGCAGAATTAAGCTCTTTCCGTGAGATGAATCAACAAAAGCTTGATTTAGCGAAAAATCCACCTGATTCTGCAGCTTATAAGGCTATTGAGGGTCAACTCGAAAGCTGGGGAAAAGCTATCGCAAAAGGCGGAGACGAAGGTGCTAAAGCTTTCGAGGATATGACTCGGTGGCTTAACGGTCTGGAAGATGCGACCCTGAAAAACGCTATAGGAACCGAGCTTTTTGGAACGATGTGGGAAGACCAAGGGCAGAACATTATCGATTCCATTTTAAATGCTGATGGCGCCTTGCAGGAATTGAACAAGTCTCAAAAATCTTTAAATAAAGATATGGATGATATAGATGAGAGCGCTATGGTGAAGCTACAGCAAGCAGTTTCCGATTTAAAAGTAGCGCTGGATCCTTTGTTAAATGTGATAGCCGATGTAATAGGTGCCATCGCAGAATGGATGTCTAAAAATCCAGAACTTGCATCGGCTATCGTAGCAATTGGCTCAGCTATTGGCATATTCATGGGCCTCCTCGCCGGACTGGCGCCTATTGTCACGGCTGTTGCAAGTGTTATCGGTCTGGGTGGGGGTGGACTAGGGCTCTCCGGTGTGCTTGCTAATCTTGCATCTAAAGTGTTGCCGTTGCTGATGAGAGCTTTTAGCGCCTTAACGGGACCAATCGGGATAGCGATTGCAGTGTTGACCACCGTCGTACCTTTGATTATTAAACACTGGGATTCTATAGCAGGCTTTTTCCAAAAGTTATGGGACACCGTAATTGGCATCTTTAAATCTGTGGGTGGTGCCATTGTCAGCTTTTTAAAGGAAAATTGGGCAACCATCCTTGCCGTCATAACGGGTCCGATTGGCATTTTAGTGAAAGCCATTGTTGATAACTGGAGCACTATTAAAAATAAAACAGTAGAAATTTTCACGGCCACGTCCAAATTCTTTTCAGATATCTGGTCCAAAATTTTAGAGATAGCAAAAACAGTCGTCAGCAAAATCAAAGGTTTCTTCTCCTTTAGCGACATGCTAGCAACCGTTAAGGAAAAATGGAACGGCATTTATTCGGCAATTAAAGGACCCATTGAAAAGGCACGTGATGCAGTAAAGTCGGCCATCGATAAAATCAAAAGCTTCTTCAAATTTGAGTTTGATTGGCCAAAATTAAAAGTCCCGAAATTCAGCATTAAGGGATCCATTAACCCGTTGGATTGGTTCGACGAGGGGCTTCCAAAAATCGATATTAAGTGGTTTGCAAAAGGCGGCATCATGACAGGTCCTACTGTCTTTGGTGCTACTGGAAATTCACTACTCGCAGGCGGAGAAGCGGGTCCGGAGGCAATCCTCCCATTGAACGAGCGCGTTTTAGGGACGATTGGGAATGCCATGTTTAAGGCATCTGGAGGGCAGCAAGAACCTCAAGTTATCCAGCATAACTATGCGCGTATGTTAGAAGGGGCTGTTTTCCATTTACGAGAAGAAGCGGATATCAAAAAAGTAGCGCGCGAATTTTATACCTTACAACAAAAAAACAGAAAGGGGAAATAGCATGAGCGTAACATTCAAGGGCATCCCTTGTTCACAGGTGGGGCTTGAAGTCATGGACGTTGAGCGCCCCCTTTTTGGACCTTTTAGCGATTCTTTTATCAAACTACCAAAAGTTAGCGGCGACATTGTTATTGGTGATAAAACGGAGGGGGATCTCGAAGTCCGGATCCAGTTTCTGCTCGAGCCTCCTCCGGGCCAAAGCCATTACGATGCCTGCCGGGCACTGCGTACTTACTTCAAGTCAGACGACAAAGAAAAATTGATATTTGCAAAAGACTCCGGATGGGCATATATGGCTAAATTCGTATCAAGCGACAATATCGAAAGGATTGTGGAGGACGGAATCTTCTGGGCAACGTTCCGGTGCTCTCCCGATATGGTACCGGCATGAGCTACAGCATTAGAGTCCTAAATTCAGGAGCCTCGACCGAAGTAGGAAAACTACAGAATATTGTAGATGCTGAAGTGTATGAAGTCATCAATGATCAGTACACGGCAGACGTAGAAATAGCGGAAAATAAGTTTCCTCCCTTCTTGCAATACCCTAACCTTTTAGAAATCGAAGGGGATTACTTTATCATTGCCGGCATCGACAAGCAGCGTAACAACAGTAAGTCCATCAAGCTTAACCTAGAGCATATCAGTTATCTTTTAAATGATCCGTTTGCTGCTCCCTATGTTGTGGAGGGCGAAGAGGAAATCTATGAGGGTTCACCAGGAGACATCCTGCCCCGTGTATGGGGAATGGGTGTTTTCCAGCTTGTGGACTTGGCAGGAGGATATTATCAGTACCGGCCAAGTGCAAAAGGCGGGAGAAGCCGGATCAATGAGTTTGCCCGTCAAAATGGGCTGGAGGTGGAGTACAAGCAATTTTCCGTTATCATCCATCCTCAGCGCGGAGCAAATAAAGGACTGATTTTGGAAGTCGGAAAAAACATTGAATCCATCCAGCAGAAAATTGACTTGAATGATAATTTTGCACTTGAATATGCCCATGAGGTAGAAATCATCGATTTCAGCAAAATGACAGGCGCACAGAAGCGGGATATTGCCTCTGCAGAGCTTGGCGATACCGTGACAATGATTGATACGGATTTGGCCATTCACGCTGTTGAGCGTATTGTAGGAAAGCGATATAACCCTTTATTCAAAGAAATTCCACAGCTTGATGTAGGGCAAATCATCCGGGATTATGTTTCATACGAAGAAGAAAAAAAGGATGAAAAGGAAGAAGAGGATAAAGGCCACCTCGCTCAATTTAAAGTTGGGAAAATTGACTGCCTGGCATTGGAGGACAAGATCGATGCCAAAAGTGCCGTTTTGGATTACATCAAGGACACGTCCTTACAAGGCGTGATTCCTTCAGCAGATGTGGAACTAACGGAAAATCAAACCGGAGTATTTGCCTCTTTAAAATCGGATTACAGCAGTCACAAATTAACGGCCATCATTACCACGGAAACGGACAGCGGACTGACCACAAATTTTTATGAGCTGCCGAATCCTACCGTTAGCTCGCTTGTGCTGCCACAGAAAAATATTTCGGTCTCGGTCACTTTAGTCATTACAAAAGTGCCGTTTGCTGATCTGGTCAATGGTAAGGTTCCTATTGTAGAAGACGGAGAAAATGCAACCTTCATAGAAGCCTATGGTGTCCGTTTTTTAATTAATGACAATGCAGACGGTTTTTTGGAGCACTTTAAGGTCGGTACCGTGGACGCTTTAACCTTTGACGATATCGAATGTACAGATGCGGTAAAAGCGTATATCAAAGGGCAGAAACTACATCCTCATGCGCTATGGGAATATGAAACAGAAAAGTTAAAAGGGATTTACGCTTCTTTGAAAGAGCAATACAAAAATCATTATTTAACGTTTATCCACACGAAAATTGTGGCAAGTAAGACGACTACCGAAGTCCGGAAAATGCCTTTTGCCAATGCACGGATTATGGAGGTTCCCACGGCAAAAGACGACTCGGTGATTATGGTGATCACGAAAGAACCCTATGAAAGCCTTACGGCAGCCAATGTTGATAAATCGTTTATTAAAGCGTTCGGTATTCGATTTCAAATTGGAAAGCCGGGAAAGAGTTACTGGCTCTCTGAATTTCGTATTGGTGATGTGGACTGCTTGGCAATGGAAGGTGTACAAATCGAGTCTCCAAATTCGGCTGATATTCTTGCGGAAATTGAATACTCGAAGGAAGCTGAGTTTACTGGTTTATTCTTATCTTTAAAAGAAGAATATAAAGATGCGACGATTACCGTTAAAAATCAGTCGGGTGCATCCATCAATTACAATGCCCCTACTGTGCTGCCAAACGGAAATACTGCCATTATTGTGACGCTTACGAAAGGCCAAGAAAAGCAATATTATGGGGTTAAATTTAACTACACAAAGCAATACCGGGAAGATCAATACCGAATCGAATTTGCAACGTGCCCACTCTCAAACGATATGTCATATCAATTTGATAATGTTGATGGGTATGACGAGGTTAAATCTATTACAACCGGAGTAATTGGTGATACCGGATTATCCACTCCAATTATCCTAGTGGCAAAGGCGAAAGAAACAAATGCCAAGTATACCTCCGTTGAGATTAAAGCTAATTGGGGAGAAGGCGAGATGCCGGATGTGGAAGTTAGTATGCAAGCTATTTGCCTACTTAAAGGGACGGAAGAAGGTGCCGAAGATGTTTAGTGGAGGAGAGGGGACATTACAAAAACCTTATTTAATAAGCACCGTAGAAGATTTTTTGTTAATTAACGCCCATCTTTCCGCACACTTCCGACAGATAAAGGATATTGATTTTAGTGAGGATGAAATAGCACCGATAGGCACAGAAGAGGGCAATATATTTTCGGGTGTATATGATGGGGACAACTTCTTATTAAACAATGTAACCATTCGAGGCGTTGGTGACGGTACAGCTCTATTTGACCGATGTTCGAGAGCAATACTTAAAAATATACACTTAAATAACGCAAACGTATATCCTGTTCCCAATAATGGTAAGACACGTTCAGCCCTTTTATGTAATACGATAAATGAAGGTACTGTAATAGAAAACTGTCATGTACAAGGTGCCATATTGGACGTTTCCTCCAGTTCATACAGTAGTGCAGGTGGTGCAGGTATTGCCAATATAAGTGATCAGGATTGTGTAATTAAAAAATGTTCAGCCCATTTACAAATTTCACAGACGGGTTTTGCAGCAGGACTGGTTGTTTTCAATGGTGGGGAAATACATGACTCTTATGCTTTTCTAACAGTTGATGATGTGTACGAAATAGGTACGATTGTACACACAAACAATGAGTCGGGAAATGTATATAACTCATATACCGTATTATCATTTACAAGGGCACGATATATATATTTCCCGTGTATCAATCGCCGGGATGATTACGGATTCCATAATTCGTTTTTTGATTGTAATACACTTGGAGGGGACGATTGGGAACCGGGTAGATATTATTATGATGGTACCGACTTTGTGAAGGGTACAGACGGGAATCTTTATAAATGTATTCAAATGCAGAGCGATAAAGATTATTCCTATTGGGAGCCTGGTTGGACGCAGCCTCCTTCCTGGTGGCCACCACCAATGTATAGCGCAAGACCTATAGATGGTGTTGCTTACTCGCAGTATTGGGAGGCAATTGGCCCGACTAACACCGAGGGAGCAAGGACAACGATTCAGATGAAATCTAAAAATAATTATGAGGGTTGGGATTTTAATAGTATTTGGCAAATTAGTGAAGGTAAAAGCTACCCGACTTTTAAAAGACCTAAAGTCGTTAAATGCAACTCTATCCCCTTAACAAAATTAACCGTAAATTAAACCTTCTCATTACTACGAGAAGGTTTTTGCATTGAAAAGGAGATGTTTATATGGAAGAAAAATTAATCAGAGACGCATTAGGCAGTCCAGTACCGCAGCATTTTAACGAGGAGTTAGGCATGTTTACGGTCAATACGCTGGACGGCTCCACTGTTACAAACGGGGACATTGATTTTAGCCGGACGAAATTATTGCGTGATCAGCTGGGGAGCGTAATCCCTCAGGTGTGGGATAGTGTGAACCATAAGTGGGTTGTAATGACAACGCAACATATTGGGGGAGGCGGCGGAAACACCGGCACTGTATTGCTAGCTCAAGGTGAATACGACGCACTAACTGATACAGAAAAGAATAATGGTTCCTTCTACATCATTAAGGAGTGAGTTAATGAAGCAATATATTGTAGAGTTTAATAATATTTTGGATAATAAGCAAAAGCTAGAAGTGTTGAATGATGCGGGCGCTGAACATATCGGAAATGTATTTGCTAATTTTGAACTTGTGAAATGTAGCGATGAAGTAGCAAATGCATTAAAACAGCATGAGAAGATAATATCAGTAGAGGTAAACGGCCAAGCAGAAAAAAATGATACTGAATCTCCAGACTTTCCTATGCAGTTTATTAATACCGTTGCTAATGCGCATAATAAGGGCTATAAAGGGAATGGTGTAGTTGTCGCTGTCATTGACTCAGGTATAGATTATGAGCATGACGATTTACAATTTCCTATTTATAAGTGCGCTAGAATTCTAAACAGCGCAATAAAGAGTACTGGAGTGCTTGCCGATGTAAAGGATTTAGGTGGTCATGGTACAGCTGTAGCCTCTGTTATAGCAATGCAGGATAATGGTTTTGGTTATGTAGGGTCTGCACCTAATGCCAAAATGATTATTATAAAAGCAACAAATACAGATGATGGCGGCTCTATGGAGTACGCTGACATGGCTAAAAGTATTATATGGGCAGTAGATAACGGTGCACATGTAATAAATATAAGTTATTCGCAGCCCACTACCAATTCTGCTGTAGGAGCCGCTTGTCAATATGCCTATGATAAGAATGTAGTTGTAGTAGCAAGTGCAGGTAATAATGGCTATGACTTAACTTTTAGTGGTTCATTAACCTCGCAAGAAAATGTAAACCTCTGGAAAGATTACCCTGGCGTATTTGTTATTAGTGCCCTTAGAAAGAGAGAAAATTATAATGGAAAAATGCTTGCTGATATGCCTAGTGAGTATTACCAATATCCGTATAGATTAATTTATTTCAGTTCTAATACGAAGTACAGATTATTATTATCTGATAAGCCTATTTCAATGCGTCCCGCCACCAATGCAGAGTCTAAATTTAAACTTTTCTTGGAAGGTTATAACGCTATTCTTGAATATACGCCAAATATATCTAATAAATGGGAGGTATATAGATCACGCACATCTCAAGAGTATTCTCTTCACTTTGCAAATGATCCAACACCTACGTATCCAGATATTAAATTAAGTAACCATGATATTATAGATGCTCGTGATGGTAATAATAGTGTGTGGTTTGCATCCAACCTATTTGATGACTTTAAAGCCGCAGTAGTAGAACGATTTTATGATAGTTTACCGGATTATACGGATAGTCTTAAAAATATTTATAAGGCACCTTTCAGTTCATTCGGTCAGGGCATAGATTTTGCAGCGCCTGGTTACTTTAATTTAGCTGTTAAAGATACAAAAGACACTTATAGATATGGGAATGGTACATCTTACTCTGCACCTTATGTAGCTGGTATGCTTGCTTTGATAAAACAACGTTATCCTTCTTTAAGAGTAGATGACTTATACAAGCTATTGAAGGATAATGCACTTACAGTAGATAACGGGAATTCGAATTATTACGGCAACGGGTTGGCAACTATGCCCGATTTATCAAAGCAATTAGTAACGAAATTTTATTATAGAGGGCAGAAAATCAAACTTGCTGATTTTTTGACCATTTAGTAAACGCAGCATAAGCTAGCGTTATTTTTTATGTCTTCCACAGCTTGTGGAGGGCTATTTATATGACGAGGAGAGATAGGATGTCCCCATTAACACAAGCTGACGTGTCCCAAAAGATTTTAGACAGTATGCAAAGCCTGTCGATGGATAACGCGGAAATAAAGACTACCTTGAAGCATATAGACAACAAATTCGATAGAGTAAATGACGATATTAAAGACTTGAAAGACGGTGTGCTCAAAGCGTCTTCAGATGCTGAAATAGCAAAAGGTGATGCTCGATTACTAGATTCCAGAGTGACGGAGCTGGAGAAGGATAAAGATCGATTGTTCGATAAATTTCGAGAGCGCGATAAAAAATCAGACGCAGACCGGAAATGGTTAATAGGCACCGTGATTGCTGTATTCGCTTTAGTAATTTCTTTTGTATCGTTTTTAATTACTTATATCGTATAGGAGGATAAAGTATGAAAATCAACTGGAAAGTACGTCTACAACACAAACAATTTTGGGTGTATTTAATCGCCTTGCTAATCGTGCTGGCCAACCAAGTGGCCGGCATCTTTAATGTCGATATTACCATTTACAATGATCAGGTTACGGCAATCACGGAGACAGTATTGAGCATCCTGGCATTGCTAGGTATCATCATTGATCCAACGACTGCTGGCGCATCAGATAGCTACCAGGCCATGCGATATCAAAAGCCAAAGGAGTGATATAGATGGTAAGCATTACAGAAACCTGCAGAGATTTATCGGAGCTAACTGCAGCTGCACAATTAGCCTGCCGTCTTCTATTCCAAGAGTGTTATAAAGCTGGTATTACGGATATTTTTATAACAGAGACATATAGATCACAAGCGAGACAAAACTATTTGTACGAGCAGGAACACCCTCGTGTCACTTGGACAAAATCGAGTAACCATACATCGCGCCGAGCATGGGATATCGCGGTAGCTCCTCCCAAAAATCTGTATGACCTGAACATCTTGAAAAAGGTGGGTGCCATTGCTAAAAAGCTCGGTATCACATGGGGAGGGACCTGGCCGGCGAGCCAATATGATGCTCCTCATTTCGAGATTCCGGCAAACTGGCAATTACCAGCTGGCTACAAATTAGAGGGAACAATCATCGTACCATCAAACAGCAAGCTCCGAGTCCAGCTGATTGTAAGCGACAAAGGCCAAGCTATTGTAGGTGTTAACGATGGCAAACTATATCGGGTACAGTCTGGCACATTTAAAACACAAGCTCAAGCTAATGCAGCAAAGGCGGCTTTGGGTAAACACAATATCGCTAACCCTGATTATGTGCGAGTAGTGCAGGATGGATCTGCGTGGCGCTTTATCACTGGTACTTATCAGACGCTGCAAGTAGCAAACAATGCGATTACCGAAATGAAGCGCCTTGGTATCTTACAATATGCAGAGCCGGTTCCTTCATAATTGAGGCCGTGCCCGTGGAAAGCGTAGAGCCTGTAGCGGAAATCGACGATTTCTTAGTATGTATTGTAAAAAATAGAAAAAAGACTGAAGACAACTTCAAATTTCTTTGAGTTTGTCTACAGTCTGAAAAGAGCAGTGAATTCTGCTCTTTTATTTATTGAATAGGCTATGTTAAACAATATTGTGGTTGCTATCTTCATACTCTCGTATAATTCAAAATGTTAATTTTTTTTTGGTTGTGAATTCGAGACATTCTTTATAGGTTTTTGAAGCACGTCTACAATGGCTGTGATGATACTTGTTGCCAAGATGCCCATTAGACCTAGAGATATTGGACCTGCTGCATCATCACCTGTGAATTGAGCACGTACCCTTAAATAAACTATTGCTAACAAAATGAAGAAAATGACAGTAAAAGTGCATTTTTTTAGTACCTTCAAAGATTGAAGAGATGACTCAAAGAAAGCATTGTTCTTTTCGATATAGGTTAAAAGTTTAAATCCTTGATACAACGCCACAGAAAACGTAATGCATATTCCATATGCACATACCAAAAGTGGATATAGCGAATAATCACCTGGGCGCTCTATCGCATCTCTTCTGGCTGCTTCAGGTAAAAAATATATACACACGGCAAGCACTGCAATTCCAACCAGAAAAATAATGACCTTTAAGAAAGTGGTAGAACCACGTTTAACATTCATTTAAAACACCTCACTTATTTAATGACAATGTGATTTTAACATACGATTTATTGATTAACAATAAATTAATATTGTTTTTTATTATATTATTATTGTTATTTTAATATCCTTTTAATTTTAACAAAAGTAAAAAGCATTTCTCATTACAAAGAAATGCTCCAGAGTGAAGACAAAATGCATCGAGGGTCCGGCTCTCGATGCATTTTGTCATTTTTGCAGATAGTTGAATGTAACTTTCCGCTGAGTTTTGCTTTTGAATTGTCTCTACTAGACACCTTCCTCTCGTATTAAGTAGCTTGCCATGTCCCAGTGGCAAGTTTTTTCAAATTCATTGCAGCAAAAGTAAGCATCGCCTGCATGGACAATTTTTTAAGATCCCGTAGGGTTGTCCAACGCATACCATGCTTTTCTTTCGCATCAGCAAAGACACGCTCAATCGTTTCTTTACGCTTCGCATAGATTCCATTTACTTGTATGTGATGATGTAAATGTTCCCTGGACAACTAGCTCTAACCATACATCGCGCAGAGCATGGGATATCGCTGTCGCTCCACCAAAGCAACTGTATCATCTTAATATTCTTAAAAAGGTGGGTGCCATTGCCAAAAAGTTAGGTATTACATGGGGCGGTTACTGGCCGGCAAAAAACTACGATGCTCCCCACTTTGAGATCCCTGCAAACTGGCAGGCACCGGCTGGTTATAAATTAGAGGGTACGGTCATCATACCGTCTAACAGTAAGTTGCGTGTCCAGTTGATTGTAAGCGACAAAGGACAGGCCATTGTAGGTGTTAACGATGGCAAGCTTTATCGGATTCAATCCGGCACTTTTAAAACACAAGCTCAGGCCAATGCAGCAAAGGCGGCGCTGGGTAAACATAAAATTGCCAATCCTGATTATGTGCGAGTGGTACAGGATGGATCTGCTTGGCGATTTGTCACTGGTACTTATCAAACGCTGCAGGTGGCAAACAATGCAATCGCTGAAATGAAACGCCTTGGTATCTTACAATATGCAGAGCTGATTCCTTCATAACGTGAATCCCGTTACCTTTATCGGTAGCGGGGTTTTTTTATGCCCAAATTTAAATTTTAGAATGACGAAAAGGAAATTATTCTTTTACATAGAATTATCAAACAAAAGGAGGAGGGTAGTAAGTGTGTACAATAGCAGTAGTACGTTTTATGTACTTCAGCAGATTTGATATGGTTGAAAGGCCGGGCATGTTGGTATTAGAAGTTCCACACGATAGAAAATTAAAAGATGTCGAACTGTTGGAGATGGTACGACACAGGGGTTACAATGTGACGAGAATCATTAAAAACGAGGATGCGGAAACTGAATGGGTTATGCTAACAGAGGATATGTTTCATTAAAAACAAGCCTTCCACGGGTGAAAATGTGGAGGGCTTGTTTTTTGTTACCTTATAATTTTATATCCCTCGCTCGTAATTTTAGGACTTGCCAGCTTATCACCATTTGCATCTGAAATAATCGACATGTAAATTTTCGTTGGAGCAGCTAATTGTTCCATTTGGCGTCCAATCGTCGCGGCGACGCTTGCTTTTTCGCTTTCTGTCGATTTAGCCCAGCTCGCCTCATCTATGTAAACATGGACTGAAAATGTATCTGAATCTTTGATATCTAACATTTCGATTCGTTTTACAACCCCGTTAGTTGCAGCAATATAATCACCTGTATTCCCTTCAAATTCGCTAATTATATTGTTTATTTCAGCACGTTCCTCATCTGTTAACTGTTCTTCTTTGCCAGCGTTGTTGATGGCAACAATGATGATTATACAAAGCGCGATAAATAAAATCCCGAAGCACCCAAGACACCCCATCAAGCCTTTCTTTTGTTGCTTTGTAATTTCAGCAGCCATTCCCCATCCTCCTTTTATCTTATATTAATGAATTTTATTGGTAATTGTATATAACAAAAAAACAGACAACTTTTATTTGTCGTCTGTTAAGCGAAAGTAACGTGTCTACATGAATAGTCGTTTGGTTAATATTTGCTTTTATATTCAAAACCTATACGCTCGCCAAGTAAAGTTTCCTTAATCTCCTCTATATTCTCAAAAGGGCCTTTTCCAATTAAGTTTGCGAGTTTTTCTTTTATTATATTTTCTTGATCTTTTAGGTAATCACCTTTTTTCACTAATACATCCACGCCGGTATAATCAATTTCAAAAGGTTTGCTTTCATGCCCCACTGGATAAGTGCCTTTTATGATTAGCGTATAGGCATACTTGTTTTTAGGTTTCACATTTGAAATGTATAAATTGATATGCATTCAAACCCCTCCGTTAAATCTTCGTTCCGTCCTCTGTTATAAAGTTTATTTCCACCTTTGCATTGCAAGCAGCAGCGATATCTTCCAATTCCTTTTCGCTAAAATTATCACGTTTCAACTTATTGGATAAATTCGGTTGGGAAGTGCCGATTTTTTCTGCTAGCTCAGTGATGGTTAGGTCAGCTGCTACCATCAACATTTTAATTTTCTTCGCCATTGCCACGATTAATCACCTTCTTCGATTTGCTTCTTAATACTTATTGTACATGATTCATTAGGAAAAATAAATAATTCATAACTTTTTAGTGATAAAAACTTTACTTCATAATATTTATGTTATATATTATAACTACAAAGTAATAGTTAATAACGAAAGGCGGAATAAATATGGCATCCCAAACTCTACAATTACGCTATTTAATTCCTGAGTTTTACCCAGCAGCAACAGACTTTATCGTGGACGAAGTTGAAGAGCGAGTGTATTTCGAAAATGAAGGAAATGGCGAAATGCAGGCGCACATTGACCGTGAAAATGAATGGGTGGCCTTCTACTACAAACAAGGAGAAGACTGGCGCTGGGCAGATGGCGTTATATTTTGGGAAGCTGATGATGTGAACGGCGAACCGATTTTTAACATTTAAGAACTGAACAGGGAGTATCACCATTTGGTACTCTCGATTGAGTTTTTAAATATTACAAGGTAGGTGATTTTATGTCCATGAAATTTAACGGCAGCAGTAAACGTTTTCCGGCAGCAAAACATTTAACAACTGAGGAATACGTGCAGCTAATGGAAACGTATGCGGCACACAATCGCTCAATGGGATTGCAAATGAGGGATAAATATTCCGTCGGCAACATTGTAAAAATTAGACGGGGTCGAAACAGGGATTTACTTGTGTACTATGCAGACGGTGAGTGTTGGCATTATACGCGGGAGCTTACTTGGTATTAAAAATTCTTGAAGGAAAGTGAGGTGAGAACGATGGCGGCATTCGATTATTTGGAACAATACAGCACATTTGAAACAGTAGCAGCTATGGACGTGGCTGTAGAGCAGCATATTCAGCAGCATTATTTTGATTTGACAGAAAGTGAGCGCGCCATCGTTTTCATGCTCGCTTCACGTTCGCTCCTTCATCCAGGAGCATCCCACTTAAAAGCGGAAACGATTGCTGATCAAGTAGGCGTTTCCACTAAAACGGTTTATCGTAGCATTAAGAAATTGGCCGAGCTGGGTATCATCGAAAAGGTTCCTGGCACAAAGCTAAATGGTATCAAAGGTGCCAGCATTTATCGTATTCTCCCTTATGTCCCATCGGGAGTGTCCCAACGAGTGACAGCCCATAAAGCTAGCAGCAGCAAGGACCAAGCACCAAAATCTGAAAACCAACCATCTATTTCTTTTAATCAAAATCTTAAAGATCATAATACGTATGCTCCGCAAGCGTCTGCTGAAGAAAATGTGGATAACTTGTTAGTAACTAAAGAACAAACATCTTACCAACGAATGAAAACTTTCATTGCTAACTTTATCGATGATAAAAAGTTAACTTACAAAATATACGGCATTTGGTTAGCACAAACAAAGCGCTGCATCAATGTACCGGATATCGATATAGCTATTGATGCTATCAAATACACTATGCAGGCTGTCAAAACAAACCGGGTAAGATCCGTTACTGGCTACTTTAATAATACGCTGAGCAATCTTCTTGATAAGTATTACGAGAGATCCGTGGAAGACATATATACAGAAATGGAGAAATGCCAGGGGCCAGAGTGGCTGTTTTGGTAATAGGGCGCTGCGCTTATGCCCTTATAAAAATGGCGATTACACGCTTGTACAATTACACACTTTAAGGTTATTGGAATTTTAGCCATCCATACTGAAGGAAGGGGATAGGTCTGGAAAAAATCAGAAAGACTAGAAGTGATAAAAAATTTACGGTTCAAACGAGACTGACGCCAGCTGAAATGAAGATGTTTAATAAGTTCGCTTTGCATATTAAATGCAGGACAAAACTAGAGGCCGTTAACTATTGCATCGAAAAAGGATTGGAAGAGGGCCTGCGAACGTTTATAGATGATGAAGAAATCCATATGGTCAAGGCCAGGAAAGTCACTGATAAAGAGACCATTCTAATCAACGGCCGTATCAGTAACAATCACAATTATGTATTTAGATATCTACAGGCGGAATTTAATTTGAACCAGCGGCAGCTGCTGTACATTATAATAGGAAGAATCTCGGGTAGAAATGGGTTTGAAATAGGGTGATTTATTTTCTTTTATTGTTGATTACTTTGAATTTTAACCCCAATTTAACCCCATCGGCTATTTTGGGTATAAGAAAACACCCAGTCCGTATTCGGCCTGGGTGTCTATAAAATGTTGATGCATAAGCTTTCTTAATGGCAAAAGCCACGATGCCGCGACATTATAGAAAGTTTTAAACCACACTTCTCCAAGTGGGTGTTCGCATAAGCTTTCCTGTTTATCCCGAGGTCAAAGGAGCCCGGGCCCGCCATTTCAGCTTGGATATAAAACTCCCTGTTACTGTATAAAGGTTAAAACTTAATATTACACGTACAACGTAGCTTCAATTATTATTTTATAATAAACATTCAGCGTATGCAAGTAAGGGGCATTCGAGAAATTTGTCAAATAAAATGACAGGAATTTATCATAAAAACAATGGGTAAAATGTTTTTTTCTCCATACTAAATATATAAATATAATTTGGTACTTCTACGATTAGCAAGGAATTACTCAGTTGTTTTCACTTTCTCAACGGTAGCCTTCTCTCCGTATTCAATCGTTGTCCAATAAGCACGTGCAATATTTTCGGTATCATCTATTGTGTCAGAGATCGTGCTTTCTATATAGAGCTGCCTATATAATATTCCATCTAATGCTTCCTGTACTTCTTTTACATAATTAAAAAATTCCTTTCTGGAGGCAAAAGACTGTTGTATATATATATTAATATCCGCGCTTACGGGTAATTCGATGTTGGGTTTCCATTTAGTCCGAGAATCTACATATCCTAGTGGTACTTGCACATAGTAATATGCTTCACCATCTAATTTTGTCTCTTTTAATATTTTTTTGATATAAGCAGTTCCTTCTTCAGAAAAGGCATTGCTCATCCCTACATCTTCTGAATCATAGCGTAGAGAATTGTAAATGATTTGGTCCGGTTTTAGACCCTTCCCAATTTCAATAGAATAATTATATATTTTGTCGTTTTTTTCATTCACAATATAATAAAAATAATAACTCTGATCCTTGAAGTTATATCCACTCTCCTTGATAGAATAGTTATGTTCCGGATAGTATTTTTCCAAGTAATCTGTAGCATGATTTTTTGCGATTGCTTTAGAAATTGGATTGCCGTTAAAGCTTATATAGAAAAATAAAATATAGCCTGTAATAGCAAGGGCGATAATGAGGTAAATCCGTTTTTTCCATGTCATGATGTCTCCTCCTTTTCTGTAATTTTCTTTGTTAGCAGAGCGACGACAGCCCCCAATACGGCAAAGACAGTATGAATAATGCCCATTAACAAACTGCCGCCGAGAAGTGTACTGAATAAGCCAATGGCAGAATCATGATTTTCCAATGCTTGTGTATACCATTTTCCATAAGAACCATAGGAGGCGATGGTATCGTAAATAGACCAAATGCTAATTGGCACTATCGAAATAAGAAGTGTCAATATCCAGCTCCGGTAAAAGTAGAATGTCATAAAACCAAGCACAAAATAGCTTAGAATGAATTGAAAGCTATTAGCGAATATAGATGTACTCATAGCAAAAGCAAATGAGAGGAGTACAAGAAGCAGTTGATAAATAGCAAGTTTAGAAATAGCATTTTTCATCATAGTTGATGCAGTTTTTTTCGATTTTATTGATGTTACGGGAAACTGGGTAAGCGTCTCATTTGCCCGGGAACGGCAAGCATCACACTTAGAAAGATGTGTGTCCATCCATTCAACTGTTTCTTTATGTAGTAAATCCTCTTCATAGAGAGGAAGTAAATCTTCAACAATACGACAGTCATTCACTTTGATCCCTCATTTCCTTTAATAGCTTATTTTTTAGACGATGGAAGGTGACACGGGTATAGTTTTCGCTTTTGTCAATCAGCTCACCGATTTCCTTGAAGGATAAATCTCCGAAAATCCGCAGCAGGATAATTTCACTGGACTGGGAATCAAACTTTCGAATGGCCAGTAGGATTCTTTGTATGTCCTCTTTCATTTCAATTTGCTGCTCAAGGGTAAGCGTTTTGGGGAGAGGGCCACTCTCTAGTGTTTCAACCATCACCTTTTCATATTTTCTAGAACGATAATATTTCCTTAAAAGATTACGGGCAATGGCAAACATCCATGTAGACAGGCTGGAATGTCCTTTAAACTGGTGCAGGCTTTTACTTGCCTCATAGAAAACATCCTGTGTAAGATCTTCGGCTGTTGCAGTATTAGACGTTTTTAAATAGAAGTATGAAAATAGCTTTGGATGGATGTCCCGGTATACATGTTCTAGCTCTTCCATAATGCTGGCATCCCCCCTTCTCTTAGCAGAATATTCCTATCGTTTTAGAGTTGTTTCCTTCACAATTTTAACCCTTGAGAGAAGGATGGAACGTCCCTAATACATCATGCCATCCAAAAGAGTGCACTTAAAGAGAATGTTAGTGCAGGCTGGTTGTGTGTTAGGAAAACGGCTTGCCAATTTCTTTCTGAATGTATAAGTACAAATTGAATTCAGAAAAAATAATGCCGGGGCATGATTGATAGTTTCCTAACTTCTTAGTACCATCTTAATTCATTTCGTTACAAGTATGTGGAAAATAAAAAGTGCTGCCCCATTGGATATGAGCAGCACCTAGCAAAAAAAGCCTTCCATCCATCTGGAAAACTTTACGAGCAGTTATTTATTTTTTAAGATTTCTTCGGTTAAAGTTACAATATCGATTTGAGTATCTTCAGCCATAGCATCTGATAAAATTTCATGGCGGAAATAGTGGACACTGTTCGGGAGGGGAAGATCGAGTAATTTTGCGACCGCACTTTGATACATGATAACAAACTCTTTATCTGTATTGCCGCGCTTTAATTCAGCAAATGCTTCATAAAACTGATCCAGCTTGTCAGCAAATTCGAGTAAACGTCCTTCCAGTGTACTATCTTTACCTTCCTTCATCCGGTCGAAGAAAACGGCCTGGAATTCTGAAGGAATCTCCTCTTCAATAAATTTCTCCATCATCTTCTCTTCAACAATCGTCAGCATTTCCTTTAATTTCGGGCTTGCATGTTTAACCGGTGTTTTAATATCACCGATAAATACTTCGGCAAAGTCATGATTGATTGTTTTTTCATAAAGCGACTTCCAATTTACAGTTGCTCCGTGCATTTCTTCAATCGTAGCAAAAAACATGGCATACTGGGAAACCTTCCAGGAATGAGCAGCTACATTATGCTCCTCAAATTTAAAGCGTCCTGGTGCACGAATGATTCTCTCCAGGTCATTCAAGCTCGTAAAAAATGTATGAATACCGATAATACTCACTCCTTTTAACTGCATCGTACTATATTTATTCCCCAATTCAGCTGGAATTTACACGATTTTAAAAAAGATTAATAGGTACTTTATAATTTTACGTTTTATTTAAATTCAAATGGAAGAGAAGCCTAGTCTGGCCGAGTGAAGAAATCTCCTTTTATGTCTATCTGTCGGTGACTTGTCCTTTACAAAAATGAACAACAGGCTGCGCCCGGTAAAAGGTTTTTGCGCATTTCAGCTTTCGTATGGAAGTACGTATTCCAAATGTTCCGTTGCCGTGTTTGCTGCCGTTAAAAAGTGTGAACTAACATAAGTGAATTAACCTGTGTAAACGTGCTCCCTTAACCTATATATCATTTTTTCTCTCGGTTGCTTCAATGGGGTAAACATTACAAATTGTTGTTATTTACGTATGCTTTGTTAACGTTCTGTAATAGTATTTACCAGTTTAAAATACCTGAAACCTCGCTAATTCAAGATTTATCAGCGTTTATCCTTAAATAACCATGGTAGATATTCAAAAAAGAGGTAAAATGGTGAAACGTGAATGTAATGTAGGGAGTGCGTAGGCGTTATAATGCTGCAATGTTTTTTCTGTAAAGTTAGATTCAGAGTTTGCGAGTGACCCCCCGAAAGAACGGGTCGCAAAAATTTAACTGAACAGAGCAACGGAGGAAATGAAAGCTATGAAGAAAACATTCTTAACATTAGCAACAGCATTGACGGTAAGCGCAGGTGCATACGCAGCAGATACTGAAGCAGCTACACACACTGTTCAATCCGGGGAATCACTTTGGTCAATTTCACAACAATACAATACATCGGTTGATGAATTGAAGACATTAAACCATTTGAATTCCAATATAATTATTCCAAATCAACAATTGGAAGTTTCAGCTAAAGAAAATTCAACTTCAGGAAATGGTATTTATATCGTTCAACCTGGAGATACACTATTTAAAATCAGTAAAGCCTATGGCGTAACAGTCGATCAACTATTGGCTTGGAACAATATATCAACACCTAATTTAATATATGCTGGAGATACAATTACTGTATCAGCAGGGGCATCTCCATCCCAGCCAAAGCAAGAAGTACAGCAAGGGACGCAGGAAGTGGCCGGCGAAGAAATCCAGACAATGACGATGACAGCAACAGCCTATACAGCCTACTGTAATGGCTGCTCAGGAGTAACAGCGAATGGTACGGATTTACGAGCCAATCCAAATGTAAAGGTCATCGCGGTAGACCCAAGCGTCATTCCTTTAGGGACACGCGTGTGGGTTGAAGGCTACGGAGAAGCAGTAGCAGCCGATACAGGCACGGCGATTAAAGGCAATAGAATAGATGTATTCATCCCTTCGAAAGAAGGAGCTCTTGCCTGGGGACGTAAATCTGTAAAAGTTACGATTTTAAAATAATATTCAATCAAACCATCTTTCTGTTAAAAAGGAAGGTGGTTTTTATATTTCTTTTTCATAATCAAATTTATATTAAAAATTAATATAAAGCATATATTATTCAATGTAAGCGTTTGCTTTGCATAAGCTTATCAACCTATATAAAATAATAAATTCTCGTATACACATTGTTTTTCTGCCAAATAAAGCTTTTAACTATATAAAGATTTTTCGATATTGTTTGACAATTGTATAATAATCTATGTAAAATAGACCCATATTTTAGTTTTTGAGGGGGATATATACAATGAAAAAGAGTAAGCTTTTGCTATTCATGCTTGTAAGCGCATTTATCTTGATCTTAGCAGCATGCGGCGGGGATGACTCATCTGATGGCAATACATCAGACGGAGGCGATAAGGCCTCTGATGGGGAAAAAGATTACGGTGTAAAATACTTAAGTATCTTAACAGGTGGTACGCAAGGTACATACTACCCATTAGGTGGTACATTTGCAGACCTGATTAGTACTGAGACGGGTGTGAAAACGACTGCTGAGGTTTCTCAGGCATCAGCGGCTAACATGACAGCTTTACAAAATGAAGAAGGCGAAATTGCATTTGTGCAGACCGACATCGCATATTATGCAACAGAAGGAACGGAGATGTTCGAAGGGCAGCCGATTGATACAGTTTCAGCTTTAGGTGCTCTATATCCTGAAACGATTCAACTTGTGACACTGGCTGACTCAGGCATTACATCATATGAAGACCTAAAGGGTAAAAAAGTATCTGTAGGTGCTCCTGGGTCTGGTACTTATGCAAACGCTGAGCAGCTATTAGAAATTCATGGTTTGTCAATTGAAGATGATATTGTTGCCCAAAACCTTGACTTTGGTGAATCAACTGATGGTCTGGCGTCAGGACAAATTGATGCTGCCTTCATTACAGCCGGTTATCCAACTGGCGCTGTAGAAGCATTAAATGCTACAAACTCTGTTAATATCATTCCTGTTTCTGCTGAAAAGGCAGAGGAACTGATTGCAAAATATCCATACTATGCAACAGATACAATTCCATCCGGCACATACGGTTTGGCAGAAGATGTACCTGCAGTATCAGTTCTTGCAATGCTAGCTGTTAAGAAAGATCTTTCAGAAGACTTAGTATATGCAATGACAAAAGCAATCTACGATAACACAGATAAAATCAGCCATGCAAAAGGTTCATTAATCAAAGCAGAAACTGGGTTAGACGGCATTGGGATTGAAGTACATCCAGGTGCTCAAAAATATTTTGATGAAGTAAATAACTAAACGTAATGAGCTCTGTTGCACATTGCTTCAGAGCTCTTTTCCTATGAGAAGGTTGAATAAGATGAAAAAATTGCTCGTATTCTTAACAATAGCCATTGCTATCGTTTTTTTGTTTATCCCTATATTTCCAGTATTTAGCTTTACGGAAACCCGGATAGATCACCCTAGAACGTATTATGCAACTGTAGAAGAAGAGCCGTATTTTCAAATTACTTTTACCCACTCTATCCATCTATCCAATGTAGTAGAAACATATAAAGTATCATCTACATATGAAATTGTACCATTCTCTATGAGTTATTCAGATGTAGCGGTTGGTATGCCTGGCTATGCGGAAGAAGGTCAAACGCTGATTTATGAGGATGGAATTTATACATTGTATTATGAGAAAACGGTGTTGCCTAACTTCACCTTATACATTGGTGATGTTGACTATCCCTTACACTTTGTATACAAGGGAAAAACATATGATTTAAAGGAAAACTTACAACGGGGTAAATCTTATTTAGTTGAAATAAAAAAAATATCATTCTATGAAAAAATGAAAGGAGTCGAGTTACA
Source organism: Lysinibacillus odysseyi 34hs-1 = NBRC 100172 (assembly GCF_001591965.1). Taxonomy (GTDB): domain Bacteria; phylum Bacillota; class Bacilli; order Bacillales_A; family Planococcaceae; genus Lysinibacillus_B; species Lysinibacillus_B odysseyi. Next base: position 207,658 of record NZ_BCVX01000008.1, on the reverse strand, counting down.
TGGCGGATAATAAAGATATTAAAAACGAGAAGTTCCAGCAGTTATCAGAAGCTGAACAGCAGGCTCTGCTTGAAAAGTATGACATTGAATCGAATACACGAAATGTCACGGGCATTTTCCGCTGGATTATTTATTTTGGGTTGTTAGCGTTTGCGTTATTTCAGCTTTATACAGTTATATTTGGGGTCTTTCCAGCACAAATTCAACGTACCGTCCACTTAGGGTTCGGCCTGACATTCATTTTCCTGTTATTTCCGGCTCGACGAAAAGCCCGAAAGGATAAAATTCCGTTTTATGATGTTATTTTAGCGATACTTGCAATAATTGTAGGCTCTTATTGGACGATTAACTACGAAAGACTAGTTAAAATGGTCGGTCAATTGGAAACAACGGATTTCTATATCGGTGTTTTAGCGGTACTGCTCGTACTTGAAGCAGCTAGACGTGCTGTAGGTTTGCCGATTACGATTATCGCAGCATTATTCCTTGTGTACGCATTTTACGGACAATATATGCCTGATTTCATCGCTCACCGGGGACAAAGCATTGAAAGCCTTGCCAATCTGATGTTCTTCTCGACAGACGGAATTTTAGGTACGCCGATCAGCGTATCCGCCACATTTATTTTTGTTTTCTTGTTATTCGGAGCATTTCTCGTAAAAACAGGGGTCGGTCAATATTTTAATGATTTGGCCGTATCAATAGCAGGGAAGCTGGTTGGCGGCCCTGCTAAAGTAGCAGTTTTCTCTTCTGCACTGCAAGGGACTATCTCAGGATCCTCCGTTGCAAACGTAGTAACATCGGGTTCTTATACAATTCCTATGATGAAAAAACTTGGATATAAGAAAGAGTTTGCCGGGGCGGTAGAAGCGGCAGCCTCTACAGGCGGACAGCTGATGCCGCCGATTATGGGTGCTGCAGCATTCCTGATGGTAGAGTTCATCGGGCGGGGCGTCACATATTGGGATATTGCAAAGGCAGCTGCTATTCCAGCGTTGCTTTATTTCACTGGTATTTGGATTATGACGCACTTTGAAGCAAAACGGTTAGGTCTAAAAGGACTTTCTGATGAAGAGATGCCGGATCGTAAGGAAGTATTAAAGAAGATTTACTTATTGATCCCTATTTTATTAATTATTGTTCTCATGTTAGTCGGTGTTCCAGTTATGCATGCTGCACTTTATGGAATCCTAGCTTGTATTCTAGCAGGTATGGTCAACAAGGAGACACGTTTAGGACCGCTGGAGATGATTGATGCATTAGTAGAAGGCGCTCGTACTGCACTTGGGGTAGTAGCGGCAACTGCCTGTGCAGGAATTATTGTAGGGGTAGTTGTAAAAACAGGTCTCGGTCTATCGTTAGCGAATAGCTTAGTACAGCTTGCTGGAGGCAGCATTATATTAACATTATTCTTAGTTATGATAGCTTCATTGATTTTAGGGATGGGAGCACCAACAACTGCAAACTATGTTATTACGTCAACAATTGCTGCTCCTGCTATCATTGCTCTTCTTGCACCGAATACACCAAGTGATTTAGTGCCTGTTGTAGTAGTTATGTCAGCTCACTTCTTTGTTTTCTACTTTGGTATTATTGCTGATATAACACCACCGGTTGCGCTTGCAGCCTTTGCGGCATCGGGGATATCGGGTGGTGACCCGATCAAGACGGGTGTGAATTCTTCGAAGCTCGCAATAGCGGCGTTTATCATTCCATATATGATTATCTTTTCGCCAGCCCTGCTTATGATTGATGTAACTGTAATGCAGATTATCTGGGTAACATTCACCGCAATCATGGGTATGCTTGCGATTGGATCAGGAGTCATTGGCTACTGGTACCGCAAGTTAATGTGGTTTGAGCGGATTATTTTAATCGCAGCAGGTCTTGCGATGATTTATCCGGAATCTATTTCAGATATTACAGGGCTGATTGTCTTTGGTATTATGTTTGGAATTCAAGTTATAGGTGATAAAAAAGGAAAAGGTACAAAAACGGTTACTTCCTAAAAAGCAGCTGGCTTATGCATTGCATAAGCCGGCATTTTTTGTTTAGATGGTCAAAAAGGAGGTAGACTATGGATATTATTATTGCCTGTAATAAGCAGCTCCCGTTACGTTATTATTCAAACGAGGGAGTATGGATTAGAAGAGGCACCCATTTTTCTGATCGCAGACTTCCTTTTTTTGTAGAGGTAGAGGTTGGGCAGCAATTGGAGTGTCTGCATGACTATATTGCGGAAATTGAAAGCCAGTATAAAACATTTGAACTGGAGGTAATTGTGAGAAACAAAGCGCTCAAAAGCGCTGTGGAAGCGTTATTGTCATATGGTACTCTTGAAGACGGAAGGATTTATATAGTGAAATAATATCAAGAAGAGATATGTTTTATATATATTATGCATAAAGTGTATAAAGAACTTGCATTCCAGTATAACGCCCTGTATAGTATAATTATTAGAAAATTCAAACTATAAGGGGTGTATGATATGGCTGATTTATTACCGTCACGTTTTGAGACATATTTACTTGATGAGGAAGTGGAAAAGGAAACAGAGACTTCTGATTTAGAGAAACGAGAGGAATATTTGCCGCTAGAACAACCACAATATCCACAAGGCTTCTTTTCAAGCTTGTAAGGGTCGGCGCCAGCCGGCTTTTTTTGATGCCTGAATTTATAAAAGCGCTAAAAAAGATATTTTTTTGCATTTGCCTACTTGAACGATCAATAAGGTCATATTCCTTTCAGTAAGCCTTTAGGAAGCCAAATATACATATAATTTTATTCTCTAACAGGACTTTTTATAAGCAAATAGGCAAGTTGCGCTAAACTTTCAAAAATAGTTATGTATAATATAGAAAGTGAATTCAAAAAATTTGAGGTGCTGATAATGAAGCAAGTAGCGTCAGAGACGGACATAATTTTAGAATGGTTTGACCACTTCCACAAATATCCGGAAGTGAGCTGGAAAGAATTTAATACAACGAAGAAAATTGCCTCTATACTTGATGAAATGAAGGTGCCTTATAAACTGTTTGATGATGTGACAGGCCTTGTCGCGGAAATCGGGTCAGGGGAAGAGGTAATTGCCGTACGTGCCGATATTGATGCATTATGGCAGGAAGTGAATGGCGTCATGCAGGCAAATCATTCATGTGGACATGATGCAAATATCACGATGGTTTTAGGTGCTTTAATGAAATTGAAGGATATGCAGCTGAAAAGTCGTGTACGGTTTATTTTCCAACCTGCTGAAGAAACGGGAGGCGGTGCACTCTCTATGATCGCACGGGATGTACTAAAAGATGTGTCATATTTATATGGCGTACATTTACGCCCTTCAGAGGAGCTGCCGCTTGGAAAGGTAGCGCCGGCGATACATCACGGGGCCGCAGTATTCTTAGAGGGTACTGTGCAGGGAATAGATGCGCACGGGGCTCGTCCACACCAAGGAAAGAATGCAGTAGATGTGCTTTTTGCTATCCAGCAAATGCTGCAAAATCTTCATATTAACCCATCAGAGGTTTGTTCTGCCAAGCTGACGAAAATAGTGGCAGATGGAGGCAGCATCAATATCATCCCCGGAAAAGCAACTTTTTCTATCGATGTAAGAGCGCAAAAGAATGAAGTGATAAAAGAACTGCAAAAACGTATTGAAAAAGGATTTGGCCATATTGCCTCTATGTTTGATGTAGATGTTCAATGGGAGTGGCTTGATTTAACACCGGGAGCGGAGGTATCCGAGGAGGCGGCAAAAATTGCGGAGCTTTCCATTATCGAGGCATGTGGCTTGGATTATCTGGCACCGGCCGTTATTACCCCAGGCAGTGATGATTTTCATTACTATACGGTTAAACAGCCTGCATTAAAAGCGGCCATGATCGGCATCGGAGCCAATTTGGTACCGGGTCTTCACCATCCGAATATGACATTTGACAAAGAAGCATTACAGATAGGAATAGACGTATTGACGGCTACATTAAAAAACGCAGCAAGAGGAAAAACGGAATGAAAATTAAACAAGTAGAAATCTTTGCAATTGATTTACCATTAATTGAGCCATTTATTGTAAGTTATGATACGTATCCTTCTATGCCGTCAATCATTGTTAAAATGACGACAGAGTGTGGCCTTGTAGGCTGGGGAGAATCAGTACCTGATGATCATGTAACAGGTGAGACGCTGGAAGGCACATATGCTGTATTGAAGCATCGGCTTGCTCCAAGAATAATTGGGCAAAACCCGATGGAATTTGAAAAGATTCATGAGCTGATGGACAGCCTGGTGAAAAATGCACCTGCTGCAAAGGCAGCAATCGATATTGCCTGTTTTGATGTGACAGGAAAGAAGCTGGATGTACCGGTTTATCAGCTGATTGGCGGCCGCTATCATGATAAATTCCCGATTACGCATGTACTGAGCATTGGTGAGCCGGAAAAAATGGCTGCCCAGGCCGCTGAAAAAGCTGCAGAGGGTTACCGTTCATTCAAAATGAAGGTTGGCCGTGATGTAGCTGGGGACGTAGCAAGAATTCAGGCTGTACGTGCCCGTGTCGGCGAAGATATTGCCATTCGAGTAGATGTAAATCAAGGCTGGAAAAACAGCGGTAATACACTTCAGGCTTTAAGTCAGCTTCAGTCAGCAGGGCTTGACTGGCTGGAGCAGCCGGTTGCTGCAGATGATATTGATGCAATGGTGGAAATTAAATCAAAAACGACCGTACCTGTTATGATTGATGAAGGACTTTGCGGGATGCGGGAAATGCGGGAAATTATCGCAAAAAGGGCAGCTGATAAAGTGAATATTAAGCTGATGAAGTGTGGAGGAATTTACCGGGCGATGCAGCTTGCTGCTATGGCAGAAATGGCGGGAATGGAATGCCAAATCGGCTCCATGCTGGAATCTTCCGTTGGATCTGCGGCTGGCTTCCACGTAGCCTTTTCAAAAAAAGTCATGACGAGTGTGGAACTGACAGGGCCATTAAAATTCTCAAAAGATATCGGCAATTTGCGTGAGAGTTACCGCATTCCGTTCATTGAACTTGGTACTGGTGCCGGCTTAGGCGTAGAAATTGATGAATCGGTGTTGAGCGAGCTGACACAATATTCGGATGTGGTACGTTAATGTTTACTCACCGATTATTAAAAGAAATAGATCTTCGAGCTATTCAAGCACTGCAGCAGGAGGTGTGTGATGCGCTTGAAGATCCAAATATCCTGCAACCGCTGAGTGAAGAAGAACTCAAGCATATTTTACAGGGGAGCGGTGTCATGCTTGGTGTGTTTGTAGATGAGCGGCTTGTGGCATTTCGCGCGCTATTGAAACCCAAAGCTGACGAGGAGGAACATCTTGGTCAAGATGTCGGAGCAGTTGACCTTTCAAGAGTACTTTATCAGGAAATCTCGAATGTTCACCCTAGATTCCGGGGACAGGGCCTGCAAAAGCTGATGGCTGGTTGGGTTATGGAGGAAGTGAATGTAACACATATTGACTGGGTCTGTGCAACGGTCATGCCCTATAACATTGCCAGCTTGAAGGATAAGTTTGCACAAGGAATGTATGTATACGCGCTTAAATTCAAATATGGCGGTAAATTGCGTTATGTGTTCGGCAAAAACTTACATGCCGATCATCAGCTTGGCGACGAGCAGGTAGCTATATCGATGGGAGATACTAAAGGACAGCAGCAGCTATTAGCGGAAGGCTTTGTTGGGACGTCGATGGAATCTGCTGAAGGTGATTGGATAGTAGTATATAGAAGATGATGAAAAGGCGATTCTCAATTTTAGAGAATCGCCTTTTTGTAGAAAAAACATTTAAGCTTTACGAAATGTTATTTAACCGGGCAGAAACCGCAGGCCATAAGACCGGGAACATCCTTTGACAAGCAGCAGCTTTTTCGGACAGGAATATTAATGAGCTGTGAAGGATTCAATCCACCTGTATATGACTTGAACAGGGACTTCTGTGAGAAGGTACTCCATACTTTTTCGTTTTCTAAGATTTCCAGGTCTTCGAAGGCCCGATCTGCAAGTGCTGGATTTTCAAGCAGCATATGATAGTGCCACAGCATGTAGCCAAAAATATTCTCCCATAGTGTTAAGGGGGAGATGGTCGTTGTCTTTCTTAATTGCTGAATAATTTCATAACATTGCTTATAAAGAATGTTTGTGATAACACGCTCTCGTTCATCGTCCTCTACATAGCGAAAATCTGTTGCTGTAATAAAGGTACCGAATGTACGCATACCATATTCCTCAACCACAGCGAAACGAATATCCTTAAAATTGCCATCCCATACTTCATCATAAGCAGCCAGCATATAAAACTGCATCGCTATAAACATCCCGTAACGCCGGCCAAAATGGGATACGGCAGCTGCCTCTGTGGCGGCTCCGGTAACACCCATTAGCAGGTTGCGAAAATCGGTCAGATAAAAGTCCTTTTGTATGTTTGCCAGTGTGAAGAGGGGCTTTGACGGCTCCTCCGTATAAATGCTATATGAATTCAATTGGCGTATTTGATCATAGGAAAGTGCAGGCATACTGATCACCTTTCAAAAATAGTTATGTATATATTGTAACATTTCCTTCTATACAAAACGTAGTAAATGAATTAAAATATATAAAACTCATAAGAAAGGTTGGTTTTAGATATGCGACAACGACCCGTATCTATTCCACGCCCATTGGTAAGAACAAATCAGTGGACAATTTTTTTATCTGTGGTCATTACATGGATAACAGGGCAATATTGGATTTTACTCATTCCTTTTATTGCTAATCTGCTTGGTTTTATGATTGGCTTCAATCCGGTTATAAGGATAGCGAAGCTTTTTTTAAAAAAGGATGTAAAAGACTATATTCCTGAGGATGCAGTGCAGCAACGCTTTAATTCCAGCATTGCAACATGCTGCCTAGGTGGAGGGCTGGTCGGATTTGCTGCTGGTTTTCCGGTAGTTGGCTATATATTTACTGTTATGGTGGCGATTGCATCATTTATCGCTATTTTAGGTTTTTGTGTAGGCTGCTTTATCCATTTTCAATGGAATCAGTACGTATATAGAAAAAAGCAAAGAAGTACACTAAAAGAAAATTGAAAAAATTATTAAAAAATGTATTGACGAAACAAATGATAACGATTATCATTATCATATACAAAGTATCACTTGCAAAACAGTGTGAGTGTACTTGAACTTCAGCTACTTTTCTCCAGGAGTGTGCTAGTTCATGAAATGTTCTAAACCCCCCTCATTTTAGAACATTACAACTTATGGCTTTTGCCATGAAGATTTGTTTTCACCCTTTATTTTTAAAACTTCTCTTGAATAAGAGAAAACCATTTACGCCAAAATCTTTTGATAAGATTTTGGCGCTTTTTTCTTAGGAGGATTCAATATCTTCGAGGTGCATTCTCTTTGCAGAAAGCATTGTATGATAGCTGTGCATCAGCATGCCTACAATGATGACGCCCACACCGGCTAATGCAATGGATGACGGCAATGGAATTCCGAGCAGCAGCATTTCACCCGCCATAACAAACAAGACTTCTGTCGATTGGGTTGCCTCGACCGCCGCGAGCTTACCTTGATTATTACGGGCCTGGTCTGTTGCGATAAAGAACAAGGTTGTTGCAATAACGCCTGAACTGACTGCCACAAGGAGACATTGGAATAATTGTGAGCTTGTCGGTAACCCAACTGTTAGGAGAGCCCAAATAGCCATGATGATCCATGCTGGCATCGATGCGAGCGTCATACCAAGTACTCGCTGAAATGTATCAAGCCGGCCATTGCATACATCCATCATTTTTCGGTTACCGAGAGGATAGGCGAAGGCAGCGACAATAACTGGCAGCACACCGAGCAAAATGGTTTGCCAGGAAGCTGTACTTGCCTGTGGAATTTGAATAAGAAGTATACCAATTAATATAACGGCCGAAATAGCCAGGGAAACAAGCGGAACTTTATGCCGGCCTCCTGCAGCTGTCAGGAATAAAGGGGCAAGCAGAACGCCTGCCACAATAGTAAATTGCCATGTGCCTGATACGAGCCAGCCGGGACCAAATGCAGCAGCGAATGTAAGGGGAGCATAAAACAGTACAAAGCCTACAAAACTCCAGCCAAGCCATGGAATGGGTGCCTGTCTTAGCTCTTTTGTCAACGGTTTACCTCCCTTGCGCATCCAAACAATGGCAATTAAAAATGGCAGCATGAAAAAATAACGGAGTGACGCGCTCCATAGCCAGCTTCCGCCTTCTAGCTCCATCGAATGATTAAAAATAAAAGTAAAGCCGAAAAAGAATGCGGCAAGTATACCGATTGCGATTTCTTTCATTTTTTTGCACCTCCACTCTGAAAATTCAGTTAACTTATCAGAAAATAAAAGCGAAGTGCCAAAACACTCCGCTTAAACACGTATTATAAACTTTTCAATGAAAATTTCAACCTACTTTTGTTCGAATAGCTGGACGATCTCTAAAATTACTTGTGTTGCTTTTTCCATCGTTTCAGCGGATACATACTCGAACTTCCCGTGCATATTTTCTCCACCGGCAAAAATGTTTGGAGTCGGCAGTCCCATAAAGGAAAGCTGGGAGCCGTCCGTGCCGCCGCGAATAGGCTCTATAATCGGTGTAATACCGAGTTTATGCATCGCTTCTTTTGCAATATCCACTATTTCCATAACAGGCTCAATTTTTTCGCCCATATTATAATATTGGTCCTCAATTTCTACTTTAATTGCCTTTTCTCCATAAGCTGCTTTAATTTGTTTTTCTGCTTTCAGCATATGTGCTTTTTTTGCTTCGAATTTTTCACGGTCATGGTCACGGATGATATATGATAATTCGGCTTTTTCGATACGGCCGTTGAAGCTCATCAAGTGAATGAAACCTTCATATCCGTCTGTTTTTTCAGGCACTGCATCCTGTGGCATCAAGTTTTGGAATGTAACCGCCATTGTTGTAGCATTTACCATCTTATCTTTTGCAGACCCTGGATGCACGCTAGTGCCATAAGTCGTTACTTTTACGCCTGCTGCATTGAAGCTTTCGTATTGAAGCTCACCCAGCGGCCCGCCGTCCAGTGTATAGGCATAGTCAGCATTAAATGCCTCTACGTCAAATTTATGTGGTCCACGCCCGATTTCTTCGTCCGGAGTAAACGCAACACGAATTTTACCATGTTTGATTTCCGGATGTTGCACTAAATATTCCATTGCTGTCATGATTTCAGCTATACCAGCTTTATCATCAGCTCCGAGTAAAGTTGTTCCGTCCGTTGTAATCAGTGTTTGTCCAACATAGTTCTTTAAATTCGGAAAATATTCCACTGACATTGTGAGTTCTTCATTCAGCGGGATGTCTTTTCCATCATAGTGATCAATGCGTTGCGGGTTGACGTTTGTCCCCGTAAAATCAGAAGTCGTATCAACATGGGCAAGGAATCCAAGTGTCGGTACAGACTTATCTGTATTGGCCGGCAAGGTAGCAAACAGATACCCGTTTTCATCTAATGTGATCTCTGTCAGGCCGATATCAGCTAGTTCTTCCTTCAGTACATGAAGCAGATCGAATTGCTTTTGTGTAGAAGGTGTTGTGTTACTGCTTGCATCTGATTGTGTATCGATTTTAGCATAGCGGATCAGGCGTTCTATACATTTTTCTTTCATCAATTATACCTCCTTAAAATGGTATATTTAGTGTACCACTTTATTTCGCTTTTCGGAATATTGTGTAATACTTAACGCAATGAAAATTTGTGCTCCGTAGTAGGTGAACATGATCAGTTCGTGAGAAAAAGGGACCTCCAGAATGAATTTATTAATCGCAAGGATGCTGTCGGATACGATAAATGAAAGAGCACCTACTTTGGCATAGAGGGCACCCGTTTTAAAAGACATCCAGCCCATCGTTAAAATAATACTAATATAAGCAAATACCGCAATTGCTAGAATGGCTTCATCCTGACCAAAGAGCTTGCTGCACATCCAAATTGCCATGGAAGCTCCGTAAAGGACCAGAACGATCTTTATACTGGCTGGCACGTGTGCTTTACCATCAGAAAAGGCAGCAATATAAAAAATATGACCAATCAGGAAGCTTGTTAGTCCAATAATAAACCATTGAAGCGTATAGTCGCCAATTGCACAAAATATAAGACCGGTACATACAAGTACATAGTATCTTGCTATACGAATACGGGTTAAAAAGGCAAAGAGAATAATCAGTACCATTGGAATAAGCTTGAAAACCATTCTTGTTTCCAGGGGGATTGTATCCAATAAAAATACATAGTAAAATCCGAAAATCACAGCGAGAATGAGCGGAATATTGCGCATGAAACAGCCTCCTTTAAGTGTGAAATGCCAGGGCTTATTTATAATTATGAAACCTTTTATCTGATTAGTCCGTAGAAAAGGATGAATAGAAAGGATGATTCGAATGAGTCAATTATTTATCATTTCAATAATCGCGACGGGTATTATCACTATTTTACTCGTACCGGTGACAAAAAAATTTCCAAAAGTAGAGCTGACATCGAAGCAGTATAGAATTATAGCTGTCTCTGTTTTAATTTTCAGCTTTATTTCGACATTTTTCGTCGTATATGTATCGAAAATTGATCTGCAGTGGACCACTTTTCTTTATATATTACCAGTAATCGCCCTGGGGGGAGCCATTTTCTCAACGGGTATAGAAAGGAAAATAAAGTCTGCAGTTGTACTGTTGAGCATTATTGCTGTCGCCTATATACTCGGTGCGCCGTTATTTAATGCAAACGATAAATATAAATCAGCGGAGATGGCAGAAGATGTAGAAATCAAGGCATTTGATGAGACTCAGACACCTGCTAGTGTACCGCCGAAATATGTGAAAAACAAAATGAAAAAGGCTTTCGGGCAAGTACCGAATACGAGTTTTTATGAATTAGGAAATTTACAGATCCAGAAGGTGAATGGGGAGTATGTGTATATTGCTCCTGTTGAATTTTCAGGACTGTTCAAATGGTTCAATGGAAAAACAACACCTGGTTATTTCACGATGAGTGCAACAGACGCAAATGAAAACCCAAAGTTTGTAAAGCAGGAAATGACCTATGTACCGTCCGCCTTCCTGAATAAAAATTTAGAGCGGCATATACGTTTGCAATATCCTACATTGATTTTTTACGGAGCACCACAGCTTGAGGTGGATGATGATGGTAAGCCGTATTATATTCGCTCATACGGCGAGTTTATATCAGCCCGGAACGGCTTTGATGTTAAAGGGATCATTTTAGTGGACGCAGCTACCGGTAAATCGGAAAAAATAACTTTGGCAGACGTACCTGCCTTTATCGATGGGGCCGTATCCCCAGAAACAGTCAGTCTGCAAAACAGCTACTTTGGCAATTATGTACACGGTTTCTGGAATAGCGTGTTCGGCAAAAAGGATGTCAAGCTGCCGTCGGATGAAGGAACGGAGGCAAATGTATCACCGATCTTTACAGAACAAGGAGAGATGTATTACTTCACTGATTTTACAAGTCCAAAAGAGGGTGTAGACTCGATGCTCGGCTATTCTTTAACAAATGCCAGAACAGGAGAAGCTACGTATTACACTGGTAATCTAGAAGAGTCTTATATGGATTCCCAGGGGGCGCTGGAAATCATTGAGAAGAAATTTATCGAGAAGAAATGGGAAGGTGAGATGCCGGTCCTGTACAACTTTTACGGAGAAGCAAGCTGGCTGACAGCCGTGCTTGATTCGAACGGCTTCTTGCAAAATTATTTCATCGTTTCGGCAGCCAATCCGGAAATATCTGCCTATGCATCCACACCGAACGAAGCCCTGAAGTTATATAAAACAGCTTTATCCCGTGGGGGAAGTATGGTGGAAGGTGCCTCTGATGCAGAGGAGGCTCGTGCTACAGGCGAAGTCATCCGTGTATATAAGGAGCGGGTAGGCGACTTCACGATGGTATCCTTCCTATTGGCATCAGGGAAAAGCTTTATTGTTAGCACAGAAACGGTTCCTCTTGCTGTTTATATGGAAGCAGGAGATACAGTAAACGTAATCTATTTGGCAACCGGGGAGCAGTTCCTACCGGTCAAAGATGTCGTGATTACAGGATTGCCGGGACAGAAATAGATGAAAATTATCTCGAAAGTAAGTACTTAACTTGCTTTCGGGTTTTTTATTGTAAACATACATGGCACGCAGTCATGCTCTTTTAGCACAGAAGGGAAAAAAGCGGGAAATCCGCTATCTAATAGCAGCTAAATATGTGATTTAATATAATCCAGCATTTTTTGTTTGCGCTTTTCCATATGTTCGATTTTATAAGGCTTTAGATTATAAAAATGTCGCTCCTGTTCCGCCAGAAGCGCACGTTCTTTAATGAATCGCTCTTTCGGTTCTTGATCAAATATGTAATGCAGGTGGAAAATCTGCAGTAATGCCACTTCAGGGCTCTCCAGATTTGCAACAAACTTCAGATTCCATACAGATGTATAGGAAATGTATTGATGAATATAGTCAGTGGCAAATTGGTATTTTTTTAAATCGATCTGTGGCATAATTGCTTGATGCACCGCTGATAAAGCAATATTAATATCTGCAATAGATAAATAATATTTCCGCACATTTTGGAGATGCTGTTTTTCAAGAGAATTTGCTACTTGCTTATTTGTATACATACGAAAAGTCCTTTCTTCCTATCTTTTTCGCTCATTCCATTTTAACAAAATGTAACGGAGGATTTCAGCAAAAAAGCGAAATTAACAGGTGTTCAGCCATGTCAATTTCGCTTTTAGGTTGTAGCCCTTTTATACTATCTCCAAGTAAATCCTTTTGTTTCCAGGAATTCCTTTATAAATGGCCGTTTTTGATCGATCAGATAATCAGCCATTTGTTTTGTCCAATTGGCCATTTTTTGGTTGGAAGAGCGGCTTGCGTAATACGATTCCATTATTGCATCATATTCATCGAGAAGGGTTTCGTATTTTTCCTCATCATAGCCATTTTCATGCAGTACAGCAGCTACAGGCAGACGGGGCTTTGTTTCATTGCGTTTTGTCGGCTTGCCGATTGTCATTGCAAATAATGGAAATACATATTCCGGAAGGTTAAATAATTCACTGATTCCCTGTGGATTATTACGAGCACCGCCGATATAGCAAATGCCATAACCTTCAGATTCTGCAGCGACAACAAAGTTTTGTGCAAACAAAGCGACATCCGCTACGCCGACAAGCAGGTTTTCGGCAGAATCTACTACGATGTCAACTCCATTTTTTTTGCCAGCTTTTTGCAGACGCTTAAAGTCTACACAGAATAAGAAAGAGGCTCCTGCTGTTTGGAATTGAAACTCGTTTTTCGATAGCTCACCCAATTTTTGCTTTTTCTCCTCTTCCGTTACCCAAATGACGCTGTATGCTTGTACAAAATGTGAGCTCGCGGCCATTTGAGCCGTTTCGATTAAGTCCACCACTGTTTCACGCGGAATTTCCTCTCCCGTATATTTACGGACAGATGAGTGACTTTTTAAAAGTTCTTTTGTCTTATTCAATTGATTGTCCCCCTTCTACAAAAATCAGCTTAAAGGAATTTCCTTTAAGCCCATCTTATAATATTTTTTTGGAGTAAGCCAATCTATTGCTAATACGTTGCGCTAAACAAGTAAACGGACAAATAGCCGAGTGCTGTCAATGAAATGTGGAATTTCAAGAAACCTTTTGTAGTAAAGGCATCTATTCCATATGCTCTTGTTTCTGAATGTTTGTTCTTGAAGCCTGATATAAAGCCAGTTTTATTCATGAATGAGCATAACAGGGGTGGAAAAGAAATTTAAAATCTGAAAATTTTAAACTAATAGTTGACTAATCGGTTTAACCTGTTTTATACTTTGAAACAATAGATGGAACATGAATCATAAACTCTTATCAAGAGCGGCGGAGGGACTAGGCCCTGTGATGCCCGGCAACCAGTAATGACTTACAAAGGTGCTAATTCCTACAGATTCGAATCGGGATCTGAAAGATAAGGGGAGGAAAACTTGCTCATTCGCAGCCCTCTTCTTATTTGAGAAGAGGGCTTTTTAGTGCTCATTTGTACAGAGGCCCTTTTCCAAATAGAGTGCGGGGAGTTTTCCGTATCCTCCTCGACCGATTGTCCATCGACTATACATTTAGGAGGAAGATACTCATGTCACAAAACCCAGAAACATTATTATTGCACGGCGGCCAAAAGCCGGATCCTGTTACAGGAGCAATCGCCGTACCAATCTACCGCACAACGGCTTATGCGTTTAAGGATACTGCCCATGCGCAGCGCCTCTTCGCCCTTGAGGAGCCTGGCAACATTTATTCGCGTATTATGAACCCGACAGTGGGTGCTTTTGAGGAACGTATCGCGTTAGTTGAAAAGGGGACAGCTGCTGTGGGCTTGTCATCCGGGGCAGCTGCCATTGCCTTTTCTATTTTAAATATTGCCGGTGCTGGAGATGAAATTGTATCAGCTGGTTCACTTTACGGAGGGACTTACAACTTATTTGCTACTACATTACCGAAGTATGGGATTACGACAACATTTGTGGATGAGCGCGACCCGGAAAACTTCCGCTTGGCAATTACAGAAAAAACCAAAGCAATCTATGCCGAGACAGTTGGCAATCCGAGTTTAAACATTTTAGACATCGAGGAAGTTGCGGCTATTGCTCATGAATATGGGCTGCCATTAATTATTGACAATACATTCCCTTCACCATATGGCACAAACCCTATTGATTTTGGAGCGGATGTTGTTGTCCATTCAGCAACCAAATGGATTGGCGGCCATGGCACTACAATTGGCGGAGTAGTGGTAGATGCCGGAAATTTCGACTGGACACAGGGACGTTTCCCTGGGTTTACGGAACCGGATGCGAGCTATCACGGGATCCGCTATGGAATAGATGTACCGAATGCAGCATTTGCAACAAAGCTACGTGTGCAGCTGCTGCGTGATTTTGGACCGACTTTGTCAGCCGATTCTGCTTTTCATTTCATCCAAGGGCTGGAGACGCTTCATCTGCGTGTAGCCCGCCATAATGAAAATGCTTTAAAGGTCGGGGAATATTTAAAAAATCACTCATTTGTGGACTATGTAAATTACCCGGGCTTTGAAGAGTTTCCTTCTCATCATTTAGCCAACAAGTATTTGAAAAATGGTTATGGCTCTATTCTTACATTTGAGATTAAGGGCGGCCGGGATGCTGGACGTGAGTTAATTGATAACGTGGAACTATTCTCTCACGTAGCGAATGTTGGAGACGCCCGTTCCTTAATTATTCATCCGGCATCAACGACACATCAGCAGCTATCAGCTGAGGAGCTGAAAATAGCCGGTGTATCCGAAGGGCTCATCCGCCTGTCAATCGGATTAGAGAATGTAGAAGACATTATAGCTGATTTAGAACAAGCGCTAGCAAAGGTACAAGAAAAAGTAACTGCTAACATTTAATTCATTGCCTCATTCGGCAACAAAAGCGGTGGTTCCGTGTCATTTCACAGAGGGCCGCCGCTTTTGCTAAAAAAGACAACAAATTCATAGTAAGTTTATAAGTTTTATTGACAATAGCTGTACTGTTTTGTAATATAAAGCCAACATTAAAACCTACTATCATACTCGGAAAAAGGAGAGTGTAAAATGGGGAATATTTATAGTGCTCAACATGTCGCAGCTTATTTTATATATGAACTAAATGAAGTCCAAGCTTTCGTAAATCAGTGTTCCCTCCAGCAATTATTAGGGCAGATCAATACTATTTGGAAAAAGGTATTTGGTCATGGCGCTTTTTTTGAAATGACATACAGCCCGGCCTCTGCCGGATTTGTTGTAAAGGAAGTATATGATGCCTATAAGGATTTAGGGACAGGCCATATTTTATTACCTGCAAAAGAGTGGTATTTAAAATACGGGGAATTTCAGCTTGTACACCGTACATATGGTATCCCTCCCTTTACACAAAAAGAGGAAATGATCGCGAAAAAGGTGCTCGAACGTTATCGTGTATCATTAGAGGGAATGAATATAGCTGTGTAGCTGGATAAATGGGAAAAACACATAACACGAAAGGGTTAAATGAAAGGTTACACAATCAACCCTTTTGAAAGCATCCACTATGGGTGCTTTTCTTTTTTAGGAACTTCTCTTTTTAAATAGTAGTTATTTGATCAGGTTTCCTTGTAAAAGCGGAGAAATGTGGCAGAAATATGAAACATAAAAGAATATATAAAAAGTTCTGTGTTCATTTTACAAAAACAAATGTTTTTCTAGAGGAGATTCTTCTTGTTTTCGTTTATAATATAAGATAGAATTTTTATATAAAATTTTTAGAATTGTGCGTTTATATAGATTTTTTGAGACTTTGGAGGAGACATACATGGCAGTAATAAAGGCGGCCATCCTAGGATTTGGCACAGTAGGTCAAGGGATTTATCATATTTTAAATGAAAAGCGAGAAGCGCTTCGGGAAAAATTAGGCGTGGAGTTAGAGGTAGCTAAAATTTTGGTGCGTGATACGTCAAATGAACGAATCCCAGGGACGCAGCATTTATTGACAGATAATATTGATGAAGTGTTTGCCGAAAAAGGCATGCAAGTTGTATTTGAGGCAATCGTTAATGAAGAGCCGGCATTTTCTTATTTGAAACAGGCTATCGAAAACAAATGTCATGTAGTGACAGCAAACAAGGTGATGTTTGCGAAGAGGGGACTGGAACTGCAGACACTGGCAAAGCAAAATGGTGTATTTGTAGGGTATGAGGCGACGGTCGCCGGTGGTGTGCCTGTTATTAAGACATTGAAAAATATTCTGCTCGTCAATGATGTAAGCTGCATTCAGGGAATTTTGAACGGTACGACAAACTACATGCTGACAAAAATGCGTAAGGAAGGATGGAGTTTCGAGGAAGCCCTGCTGGAAGCACAGCGCCTTGGTTATGCAGAAGCTGATCCTTACAATGATATTTCCGGTCAGGATGCATTTAAAAAACTCATGGTACTGTCAGATTTAGCCTTTGGTGAACAGCCGGCTTGGGCAGAAGTAGAAGTAATCGGGGTTGATACTATTTCTGCAGAGGATGTAAAAGTTGCTACGGAACAGGGAATGCGATACCGTCATGTAGCAGAAGTAGAGCGGCAGGCAGATGGGAAAATCGTAGGTAAGGTAGCACCTATGCTTGTAGATAGGGAGCATCCTTTATTCCCGATTGATGATGTTTTTAATGCAGTAGCTATAGATACAAACTACATTGGCACCTTAACAGTGACAGGTCCGGGAGCTGGTATGTATCCGACTGCTTCTGTCATGGTAGAGGATTATGCAGAGATTATCGGCAAGCGGGCCGGATTTGTTGTTACGATTTAGCTATTATCAGATCGTATGTCCTGCTAATCGAAAAAAGTGGAGATATACCCTGCGACACAAATAAAGAAAAACCGGACAATCCATTTTCCAGGGATTGTCCGGTTTTTTGTGAAAAAATAGTAAGGATACGTTATAAAATATGTGAGAAATGGTGCAGTCAGCATTTTTTCATTCTGTGCTCATATCGCCATTTTTCCAGTGCTTTTTAAAGCAGTCAAGCTGGTGCTATATAGTTGCCGCTTTACAGTGCTCAGTCTTCATCCTTTACATCCACATCGTCTGGAATAGGCGTGCTCCGCCAAATTTCAATTTCCTCTTTAATACGCTCAAGCTGCTCATGATAAGTATCGAACTGCCGGCTGTTAATTAAGAACTGCTCGCCGTCATGGACAGCTTTAATGCGGCCATTGTAAATGTACTGCAGAATTTGATGCTCAGGCATGCCGATATCTTTAGCAGTCTCTTCCACCGTTTTATACATTTTGATGACCCCCGTTTCCATCTAATAATACTTTCATTATACCACGAGAATCGTAAAGGAAAGTTTATATTGAATTTATATTCATCCAGTAAGATACAAAGTGGAAATTGAATAATGAAGGAGGAAAACACAGTGAAAAAGTTTTTATACCCAATAACTGACTGGGTTTCAACAAAGCGTGGGATGTGGATTACAATCATTGGCTGGCTTGTGCTGATGATCGGCTTAAGTGCCGGTCCAAAGTTAGGTGATTATAAAATAACAAACTTCCAGTCGCTTCCCGATGAGGCAGAGTCTATTATTGCGGAGAATAAATTAGAGGAACTGTTCCCGAATGATCTGGGAACCCCTGGGATACTCGTCTTCCATAATGAGACGGGAAATATTGAGCTTGATGAGGTCAAGCAAGTGTTGAATGCGATTATGGCTGAAGATATTAAAGGCATTGAAACGATAATTGATGTTTCAGCTATGCCAGAACAGGCATTAGCTGCATTTACATCGGAGGATAAAACGACGATGATCGTGCCGATGAATTTGGAGGCGGGTCTTGGCAATGCCGATTATTCGGAAATCAATGATGCAGCTTCAGAAATCGGAAACGAAGCAGCGAAGGATCTAGCACTGGACTTCTATATTACCGGGCCGGCGGGTATAGCAGGTGACACGACAAAGCTCTTTGAATCTGCAGACCTTCAGTTGCTGTTTGCGACAATTGCCATTATTTTGGTGCTGTTGATTGTGATTTATCGTTCACCGCTGCTTGCATTCATTCCGTTGCTTGCAACCGTGATTGTCTACCAGGTAGTAAACCAATCGGTAGCACTGATGGGGTTAGGCGGGCTGGAAATTAACAACTCGACAACTTCTATTATGAGCATCCTGTTGTTTGCAGCAGTTATCGATTATTCACTGTTTGTCTTCTCCCGTTATCGCGAAGAGCTGAACCACTATGAAAATAAATATGAGGCAATGAAGGATGCCATGCGTGCAACAGGGGAGCCAGTATTTTTTGCAGGTGGTACAGTCCTTGCAACAATGCTCATTTTATTCTTTGCGGATTTCCGTGATTATCAGAACTTCGCCCCAATCTTTGGCTTAGCGATGTTTATTATAATGCTGGCTTCTATTACATTAGTACCTGCGTTATTTACATTGTTTGGCCGTAAAGCATTCTGGCCAAAAGTACCGGAATACGGCGAGCAAAAAGAAGTGAAGCATGGGATATGGGGAGCAGTCGCAAAATTTGTTGTTAATAAGCCTGGTCTTTCAGGCGGGCTGGTTGCCATTTTTATGTTGATTACGGCATTAAACGTATTTAACTTGGACTTTGAATTTAACTCTGTTAAAAACTTCCCGGAAAAATTGCCTTCAAGAGTAGGATATGAAATTGTAGAAGAAAAATTTAACAAAGGGGACCTGGCACAAACAACAATCATTCTGCAGGGTGTTGAAGCACTGACAGAAGAAGAAATCCAAGCCTTCAGCAATGAGCTGACAAGCAATGAAGAAATTGACTCGGTCACATTGGTAGACTTAACAGATGATCAAACGGCAGCAAAAATTAACGTTTCTTTAACGATGAACCCTTATTCGTCAGAAGCAATTGATTTTATAGAAAAGTTACGTAAGGACACAGATAATGCCGTGAAGAATTTAGAAATTGAGGCAGACGTCTACTTTAGCGGTATAACGGCCAAGCTGGCGGATGAGAGAGACATTAACAATGGGGATATTATCAAAATTGTGATTTTGGAAACTCTGCTGATCCTTGTATTACTGTTTGCCTTAACACGCTCAATTAAAATGCCGATTTATATGATGGCAACCATACTAATTTCCTATGTTTCGGCTCTTGGCCTAGGATTATTCCTTATAGACGTGCTGTTTGGGTATGATGCTATAAGTACACGGGTACCAGTGTATGCGTTTATTTTCCTCGTAGCGCTGGGCATTGATTATAACATTATTTTAGTATCGCGCTTCCTGGAAGAACGTAAAAACAAGACAGTGAAGGATGCATTAGAGGTGGCCATCCGTAATACAGGCGGCGTCATTTCTTCTGCAGGATTAATTTTAGCGGCTACTTTTGCTGCACTTACGACAATGCCGATTGCCGATCTGTTCATTTTTGGATTCATGGTAGCGATTGGAATTCTGATTGATACCTTCCTAGTACGTGGTATGCTGTTGCCATCGCTAATCCTATTTTTTGAAAAAGATAAATAATACTGCTCCTACTCAGAGCGTGGAGGGATGATATGCGGATAATAGTCGTAGATGATGATCATGATATTTTACAGCTTGTTTCAATTCACCTGACACGCGAAGGTTATGAGGTCGAGCAGGCGAGCGATGCACAGCAGGCACTGGATGTGCTTGAAGAGAAAGAAGTGGACTTAGCGATAGTAGATGTGATGATGCCGGGCATGAACGGTTTTGAACTTACGGAAATTCTTACGCGAGAGCTTGATATTCCGGTCATCCTTCTCACCGCCAAGGGCCAGCTTGAGGATAAGGAAAAAGGCTTTATTGCCGGGTCGGAGGATTATATTGTAAAACCCTTTGAACCAAAAGAGCTGCTCTTTCGTGTCGCTGTTGTGTTAAGACGATTCGAGCGCTCAATTGATGCTTTAATCGAAGTGGGAAACCTTAAAATTGATCGTAAAAACTTTGAGGTGGTCATTAATCAAGAGACGATTATGCTGCCAATGAAGGAGTTTGAGTTACTAAGCCTGTTAGCAGCCAGGGCGCATAAAATAATACAGCGGACGCTGTTAATTGAACAGACATGGGGAGCTGATTATGAAGGTGGCGAAATGACGCTCAATACCCATATTAACCGAATTCGAGAACGTCTGAAACGATACGGTGCGACGGTTGAAATACAGACGGTGCGAGGAATTGGCTACAAATTAGAGGCGAATAAATGAGGACATTATATAGGCAGTTTATTAGTGCTACAATTATCATCCTGATATGTAGTGTAGGAATCGGTTTTGCACTCGCTAACGTTGTGTATTTCACATTTACAAAAGATAAGGTTGATCAGCAAAATGTAGACACTGCACAAGAAGTAGTTCATATTTTGGAGAATTTACACGGTTCTGAGGAGTCAATGAATGAATATTTAGCCTCCATTGGAAAGCTTGGTTATCAGGTTTTTATGGTAAATGAAGCTGGTGATTATATGTATTTTGGCAAAGCCTTTACGAACGAGGAAATGCCAGCAGAAGTGCTTGAAGAAATTTTAGAGGGAAAAATCTATCACGGTATGCAAAGCTTTTCGGGGAGTTTTCTCATGATGAGCCACTTTTCCAATGATGTACAAAACACAGTCGGCGTACCCTTTTCTGTAGAAGGAAAGGAATACGGCCTGTTTTTGCGGCCAAACAATAAAATGCTCTTTTCAGATATCCATACCGTGCTTGTCGGGTTTGTCTTGGCTATTGCCATTGTCAGTATAACCGGCGTTGTCTTGATGACACGCCAGCTCATCCGCCCGATTACCCAGCTTACAGAGGCCACAAAAGCAGTGTCGAAGGAAAATTTCCATTATACATTGGATATTTCGAGAAAGGATGAAATCGGCCAGCTGGCAGAGAGCTTTAATCTCATGCAGCAACAATTGGCACATAATGATGAGGCCCGTAAGGCGTTTATCAGCAATGTATCACATGATTTTCAATCACCCCTTATGAATATTCAAGGCTATGCGGAGCTGCTGCAGGGTGAAGAGGTCAGCGAAAAAGAGAGGCTGGAATATTCGGCGATTATTGACCGAGAATCGAAGCGCCTATCAAATTTAACAAAGCAGCTTCTGCTGATTACGTCACTCGATCAGGCAACATATCCAGTGAAATTTAAGCAGCTTCGCATTGATGAGCAACTAAAGGAGGCGATCCGGAAATACCGTTGGCGGCTGAGTGAGCAGGAAATTGAGCTTTCCTACAAAGCAGAAAAGGCCGTTGCCTATGCAGACGAGGAACTGCTCGTGAATGTATGGGATAATCTATTATCAAATGCTATTAAATACAATCGTCCCGGAGGCAGCATTGTTATTAAATGCAGTGGTGCTGGAGAAGAGATTGAGATAGTTTTCAAGGATACAGGCATTGGTATGTCATCTGAAGTACAGGAGCAGGTGTTTGAGCGATTCTTCCGTGTAGATGAAGCACGGAAAAAAGACGGGACGGGTCTTGGCCTAGCAATTGTTAAGCAGGTGGTAACGCTGCATGGGGGTACTATTAGGCTGGAAAGTGAGCCAGGCTTAGGTAGTATGTTTATCATTCGGATTCCGATAGAGAGAAGATAAAAGGAGATAAGGGAAATGGAGAAAAAATGGTCAATTCGATTGATTCGATTTGCTGCAATCTTTGGTTTGTTTGGAACATTTTTAGGCTCTAAAATGAGTGGAGATATAGACTATTCGCTACGTCCAATCCACGCACACATACTGTTGGTCGGATGGCTTTCGGTATTTGCCTGGGGGATATTCTATAAGGTTTATACAATTAAGCATAAAATACTAGTAACAATTCAAAGTATATTGGCAATGACCGGTGCTTTTGGGCTGACATTCGGCATGTGGATGTATAATTTGAATCCGTTCAATTTGAACGACACATTTGTGATGATTTTTTTCATTGTTGGAGGAACATTGCTATTGCTAGCGTTCACATTGTTTATGGTGATTACATTCTTTATAGAAGTTCAAGAAAAATAAGAGTGAGAAAAGTCTGTCCGAGGAGGGCAGACTTCTTTTTGATAGCAAGACGAATGGTTGGTCATTCGCCCTATTATAACTGGCTGAATTTATAGGAATTTTCTTCTATATTTATAAAAAAGCTCCGTACTTAACCTCCAGACGTTATAATCTTTGTAAGGGGGCTTTTTATGAAATCTTTACCGTACATAATGGTGTTGTTCGGAGCTATGCTTTGGGGTACGACCGGGACAACACAGACCTTTCTTCAGGAGGGAATTTCGCCCTTTTCTGTTGCCTGTGTACGATCGGGCATCGGGGGAGGATTATTACTGATAATTACTCTTGTAATGAAAAAAATGAATTGGCGGACATGGCCATGGAAATGGAATATTCTTGCCGCCCTTGCCATTGCCTTATTCCAGTGTCTGTTTTTCTCGTCCATTCGTTTTACAGGAGTAGCTATTGGAACGGTCATGACAATTGGAAGTTCACCTGTATTTTCCGGCCTTTTGGAATGGACAATTTGGAAAGAAAGACCGAGCCGTATATGGGCTTGGGCAACAAGTTTTGCCATCATCGGCTGTGCCATGCTGTTCATAAACCGGGGAGAGGGGATAATCGATCCTTTCGGCATCGGGCTGGCGCTGTGTGCCGGTTTAATGTTTGCCCTTTATACAAATGTCAGCAAGCAGTTGATGGAGCAGGTAGAAACATTGCCGGCTGTGGCGATGACATTTTCGTTATGTGCTGCTATACTGGCACCGATTGCCTTAATGGAAGGTGTATTATGGATAACAGATAAGGGAAATCTCCTGCCGATGCTTTATATGGGGATTATCACAACGAGTATTGCCTATCTATTATTTTTAGCTGGGCTCCGCTTTGTCAACTCTTCGGCAGCAGTAACATTGAGTCTGGCCGAGCCGTTGACTGCCGCACTTTTAGGCGTACTGTTCCTGGGAGAATATCTATCTTTAACTTCCTGGGCAGGGGTTCTTCTTATCTTGGGTGGAATTGTCGTGCTGACCTTTGGTAATAATCGTACAACTTCCCCTGAAGAAGCATAGTGCAGCTTCTTAAGAAATTCTTCAGATTTGGCATACAAAAAAACTCATTTTTTTGTTTTACGATAAGACTATAGGAAAAAGCAGTGAGGTGTTTATGGTGAGCAAGCTAACTGTGCTCGTCACGGATGACGACAAGGATATCCGTGACGGAATAGAGATCTACCTGAGAAATGAAGGGTATCATGTGCTCAAGGCAGCGGATGGCAGTGAAGCATTGGAGCTTTTGAAAACGAATGAAGTCCATCTCATTATCCTTGATATCATGATGCCGAAAATGGACGGCATTACAGCAACATTCAAAATACGTGCAGAGCGTAATATCCCGATTCTTATGCTCAGCGCAAAAGCGGAAGATACGGATAAAATTCATGGATTGTCGGTTGGAGCGGATGATTATTTAACAAAGCCGTTCCACCCGCTGGAATTGATGGCACGTGTGAAGAGCCAGCTGCGGCGTTACACCGAGCTGGGCACATACCGCCAGCAGGAGGAAGTATCAGGACTTACACTCCACCCGGAAGCAAAAGAGGTGCGGGTGGACGGTGAGCCTGTGAAACTGACGCCAATCGAGTACAAGATTACCGAGCTGCTATTGAAAAACGCAGGACGAGTGTTTTCCATCAATGAAATTTATGAAATTGTGTGGAATGAAGAAGCGTATAATGCGGAAAACATTGTAGCAGTGCATATTCGGAAAATCCGTGAAAAAATCGAAGCCGATCCGAAAAATCCCCGTTATCTGAAGGTGGTGTGGGGCCTTGGATACAAGATTGAAAAATAAAGTACTGCGCATTTGTTCAACATGCAGCCTGATTGCCGCTGCTGTAGGGATCGTATGCATCGGGGCATACGTATGGAGCTGGGTGGATACAAATTTGATGGATACCATCAAGCTTTTACGCAAGTTATTTTAGGAGGAATAAAAAATGAAAACAAGATTATTCCTCACACTTTTTCTTATGTTTGTTATCGCTTTTGGCGGTATCTCCTTTTTACATCGCGGGCAGGAACTGCTGGCCGACAATTACTTCTATACCGATCGTTTTGAAGGTACAGAAAATCAATTTCTGGACGGGCTCAAACAATATATTCTAAATCCCATTGATTTTGAAGAATTGTTGGACAATATAGAAGTCACATCGGAAGAAATCGACTACTATCGCAGTTACTATGGCTCACTTAGTGATCAGCTGATGAACATCGAATCACAGTACAGTGAGCGCCTGGATGATCCAGCGATAGGTGAAGCTGCACGAACAGCCTTGGAGGAGGAGAGGAATAATAAGCTTGAAGAGGTCAAAAAGAACTTTGAAAGTGACGATGTAGTAAAAGAAAAAATTATTGCTTTAAAGAAAGAAGCACTTACAAAGTACGAAACAGAATTTGAACGTGGTGTACGAGAGTTTAAATCAACCTATAGCTTTTTTGATTATAAATTGAAGGATATGGAAACAGCCAAAAGTGTGGAAAAATGGGGAGATGAAAAGGCAGCTTATACACAGACATTTACCGAATCTCAACCCTTGCAGGCAGAAGCTGTCTCGTCTATTTATTTAGGAGAGTATACAAATTCGCCAGGACTGATCGGATACGATATACAGGTAAACCAGGATGATCGCTACTTTACAGGTTCTATCAGCTTGGCAAAGTCTATGCTGACGAAATCAGATTTTAGTGAGGAATACCATGTTTTCAAATTGGAGAGAATTATCTTTTATCTAATCTGGGCAGCCGCTTTAGCAGCAATCTTTTTATTGGTTACAGTATGGAGACCAAGCTGGCAGCTATTTAGTGGTGTTCTGGATATAGAAGAGCGTTTCTACCGTCTACTGCCCGATGTAAAAATAGCCTGTTCGTTTATCTTGGCTTTGTTTACTTTATCTGCTATGGAGAGCGGAGTTTATCGGGTTCAGGGCATGCTGTATGAATATACAATGTATGGCGGCTTTAGAAACGGGTTTGAGTTGATCTTTTTATTGGTTCTGCAATTTGTTTTATTTAGTGCAACGATAGTAACGGCTGTTTGGGCTTATTTGTCCATCAAATCAGAAGAGGCACCGTTTAATGATTCTTTCGTGATGAAAATCGTAAAAGCAAGTCAGGATGTTTTCCTGAACCGTTCTATCGGTATTCAGATGACAGCGCTCCTCTTCATTTTCTTCTTGGGCGGGGTCGGACTTGCAGGTGTAACACTACAGTTTGGATTAATCGTGATTTATGCTCCATTATTCACTTTCATTTTATTGCCGGCGCTATATATCTTCTTACGACGCATGGGCTACCTAAACCGTGTAATGAAACAAACAGAAGAAATGGCAGCCGGACGCCTGACATCCCCTATAAAAGTAAAGGGGAAATCACCGATTGCCCGTCATGCCGAAAATTTGAATGATTTACGGAAGGGAATCGAATTATCGATGAAGGAGCAGGCAAAGAGTGAACGATTGAAGACAGAGCTGATTACGAATGTCAGCCATGATCTGCGTACACCGCTGACATCGATTATTACGTATACGGATCTTTTGAAAAATCCAAATTTAACAGAAGAAGAACGGGCGAAATATGTTGGGATTTTGGACCAAAAATCTGCCAAGCTAAAGACACTTATTGAAGATTTGTTTGATGTTTCAAAAATGGCGAGTGGGAATGTGGAAATTATGAAGCGCCGTGTGGATTTAGCTCAAATGCTTCAGCAGGCTGCAGGTGAGCATGAAGAGGACTTTACTGCTGCTGGGCTTGACTTACGAGTGGCGATTCATGATCAGCCGGTATATGCGGAGGTAGATGGCCAGAAATGGTGGCGGGTTGTCGATAACTTGCTTCTCAATGCCCGGAAATACAGCCTTGAAGGAACGCGTGTTTATGTTTCGCTCCGCACCGTTTCCGGTATAGCGGAATTCTCTGTGAAAAATGTTGCAAAGTATGAGCTCGGCGAAAATGTAGAAGAGCTGACAGAGCGCTTTAAACGAGCAGATACATCACGTCATACGGAGGGCTCAGGGCTCGGCCTTGCTATTGCACAATCTATTGTAGATTTACACGGCGGCCAACTGCAAATCGAAGTTGATGGTGATCTATTTAAAGTCATTGTGAAAATCAACACTGTATAAAGGAAGTACACTGCCGGGGACGGTGGTGTACTTTTTCTGCACTAAAGCCGAAGCTGAGCCTGTTATGACGGTTATTCATCTAATTAACAGGAACAGCTTCATAAAGTTATGAATAATTACAACTCTTTCTAAAAAGTTTTTCGCTACTAGATTCGATTCGCTATCTTATACGTGCTATAATTTTTTCAGCGGATTTCTGCGTAAAAGAATCCTTCTTTTGGCTTATAGCTGACTGGGAGCTATGATTCTTATCATAAGAAGATAGGGGAGCGTGTACAAATATGAGGGTGTTGATTGGAGCGCTCGTCATAGCCTTATATGGCGGCATTACCTTTTATTTAGGCTGGAACTTAAAGAAGTGGCTCATTGCCCTGCATATTTTCCGCCTCGAACCGCTTTATTGGACTATACTGTTCATTGTGTCGTTTGGGTTTATTTTAGGACGAATCCATGAACTGCTGAAGCCGCTTGCAGTAATCGGAAACTACTGGATGTTCATTTTCCAATACGGCTTGATTATCTGCCTTATTGCGAACCTCATTATTTGGCTGACACCTATTAAAAGTATACTATGGGTAGGAACGATTGCAGTTGCCTTACTTGTTGTTTTGTTTGGTATCGGTACATATAATGCCTACACCCCGGTTACACGTGAGCTATCCATACAGATTGATAAAAAGGGCGAGCCGATGCGTGTTGTAGTAGCATCAGATTTTCATCTTGGTGTGCTTTCCAATAAGGGACACCTCGAAAAATTTGTGCAAAAGGCAAACGAAGCAAAGCCGGATTTAGTACTGCTCGTCGGTGACTTGATTGATGACGATCCAAGCTGGTATATCGAGGACGGCATGCACGAGGTAATGAAGCAGCTTAAGACGACATATGGTGTCTATGGGGTATTAGGGAACCATGAGTATTATGGAGGAAAGATTCCTATGCTTATTAAAGAAATGGAGGCCTCCAATGTAAAAATGCTATTGGATGAAACCATTTTAGTTCATAATCGTTTCTATTTAACAGGGCAAGAGGATAAAACGAACAAGTCACGTAAGCCGCTTGAAAGTTTACAGCCGGAAGATGGGGCACTGCCATGGTTTGTGATGAACCATACGCCTGATGATTTGGAGACACCTGCAGCACTTGGGGTGGATTTTCATACATCCGGCCACACACATAAAGGGCAGATGTGGCCAAACAGTTTTATTACTTCTCGTATTTTTGAACTTGACTATGGATATAAGCGGAAAGGTACAATGAATACTCTTGTATCAAGCGGTTTTGGTTTTTGGGGACCACCTACAAGAATCGGTTCTCAATCAGAATTATGGATCGTTGATATTGAATTTACTAAATAAGGAGCTCAATAATGGAATTACTTGAATTATTAAAAGCGCTCATCCTTGGTTTTGTTGAAGGGATGACGGAGTTCGCCCCTGTGTCTTCTACAGGGCATATGATCATTGTTGATGATTTATGGCTGAAAACAACAGAATTTTTAGGACAGGGGTCAGCCAATACATTTAAAATTGTCATTCAGCTAGGCTCGATCTTAGCAGTTGTAGTAGTCATGTGGAAACGAATTTTAAGCCTGGTTGGTTTATATAAAATAGAAGGCCAGGAAAAAACAAAGTTTAATTTGGGACATGTTATTGTTGGGATTATCCCGGCTGGTTTGTTTGGTGTTTTATTCGAGGACTACATCGATGAAAATCTATTTGGCATTAAAACGGTGATCATCGGTTTATTTATCGGGGCATTCCTAATGATTATTGCAGATAAATTTGGACCGAAGCGACCGAAGATTACATCACTTGATCAAATTTCTTATGCTAAAGCTTTGAAGATTGGACTTATTCAATGTCTATCGTTATGGCCTGGCTTCTCTCGTTCTGGCGCAACAATCTCCGGTGGTGTATTGCTTGGGCTGGACCACAAGACAGCGGCAGACTTTACCTTCATCATGGCAGTGCCTATTATGGCCGGTGCCAGTGGTCTTTCGCTATTTAAAAACTGGGATCAAATCAACATGGATCACCTTGGATTTTATGCAATCGGTTTTATTAGTGCATTTGTCTTTGCGCTTATTTCTATCAAGTTCTTCTTGAAATTAATTTCAAAAGTAAAATTAACACCGTTTGCTATCTATCGTATTGTCTTGGCCCTTATTTTAATGGCCGTTATTTATTTATAATGAAAGAAGGCAGCATCTTTTACGGATGCTGCCTCAGAGTAAAGACAAAGTCTTTTTACGACTTTGTCTTTACGTATTTTTAGAGAATAATGAAAAAGAGATTTACCCAGCCTGTCTTGAAAACGTTTGCCAGACAAGGCGCGCCGACGAGCGAAGACGCGAATAGAACCTAAGTTCAGGAGTGGACGAGCGAGGCAAGCAACGCGGGATGAAAGCGTTTGTCAACAGGCTAAGGCAGCATCTTTTACGGATGCTGCCTTTTGCATGCAATCTATTTGTCGGAGCAAAACCGGAGAGCGCGGCTCACAACGGTAGGAACAACAGAGGCATGATTTTCCCCCGGTGCTATATAGCATTCTACCTTCAGGTTGGCAATCTTCAGCATTGTATCCATTTTCTTAGCATCCTCTACCATAAACCCTTCACGTTCACCGACTGAAATAAAAACACCGGTATTCTTTATACTTCCCCCATGAGCGATAAAACGGGCGCCCATTTCCATTAACTCTTCCCCGTTCCACCAGATCGATGGGCTGATCGCTATGATATGCTCAAATTTTTCAGGATGATTAAAAAGGCACCATAGAGCAAAGTAGCCGCCGAGAGAGTGCCCAAACAGTGTCCGCTGTTTAGTGTTGACTGGATATTTCCCTTCTATAAGCGGAATGAGCTCTTGCTCAATGAAGCTGAAAAACTGTTCGCCCCCTCCATAAATGGAAGGGATTTTCCCTTTTGCATGCTTGGGCATAACTAATTCTTCTGCAGGAGCTGTATAGTCAATAAAGCGGCGCTCGCGCATTTCCTCTTCTTGATGGCAAATCCCGACTACAATAGCGGGGCCTATACCTGTTTTCATTTGATTCAATTGCTGCAGGCGCACTGCATCTTTAACAAATCCAAAATAGGATAAACCATCCAGTACATAATGGATAGGGAAGCCTGCCTCAGGTGTCTGTCCATCGGGTATATAAACTTTAATAGTATAGGCCGTGTTTGTAAAATGGGAATTTAGCAAAAAATCATTCATAAACCAGCTACCCTCATTCCATATTCATTGTTATAATATTTTAAATGATAATCATTTTCAATTACGAAGTCAATGGAGGAAGATACAAAAATGGAACTGTCAATCAATCAAGTAATCGAATACTATGCGAGCTCTTCCATTCAATTTGTGAATGCTTTTACGAATAGGATGGAGGCAGGCGAAAAGGACTGTGGAAGAAAAACGGCACGGGATGTTTGTGGACTTGTCATTCCACTGATAGGAAGAGCACATTTTTCATTTAATGGTTCGGTATACAAGATGAATAGACAGATGATCGTCCATGCAGGATCTTCCATGAATATAGAAATAGAATCCTTAAGTAGCCCGTGGGAATATGCAGTCATCCATTACCGGTTAATAAATACGCCTGAGCCGTATAGGGAAATGCTTCATCGCCACTTTTCATTGTCCGTTAATGATAGCAATCATATTCAGCAGATGGCTCTTCAGCTTCTCCAACAGCAGGCAAAGCCGGATTCTATGTCGAAACTCCATACACAAGTGATGTTTTTTCATCTGCTCGAGCAAATTTTAATAGCTGCCCGAAATGATTGTTATGAAAACCAAAATAGCATTACAGCCGCTTTAGAATACATACATCAACATTATACAGAGGAATTGCTCATTAGTGAGCTGGCAAGAAAGTTCGGAATGGAACGGAGAAGGTTTTCCCAATCGTTTGAAAAGCTAACAGGCCTGACGCCGATTCAATACTTAACGGAATATCGGCTGGGGAAGGCAAAGGAACTGTTAAGGACAAGCTCTTTTCCAATGGCAAAAATCGCAGAGCAAACAGGTTATCTCGATAGCTTCTATTTTAGCCGTGTTTTTAAAAAGCACTTCGGTATGCCACCGTCTACTTATCGCAGCACCTATAAAAAAAATCCATATTTTGAAGAAGAATAAGCGTTTTTATATAGATTGATTATGAAAAAGGATGTAGTAAGGTTTATCTATTATTTACGCAAAAGTCCATATGATTTGGATTTCTGTCCATTCACTAGAGAATGCTCCTTTGGTAAAATTCAAATGGTAATGATAATCAATATCAATTAAAGTTAATCATAGGAGGAGAAATCATAATGAAAAAGTATTGGTCTTTAGGAGCTGCGGCACTGCTTGCGCTAACATTGGCAGCATGTAATTCAGGCGACGAACCAAAGGAAACGAATGCAGAGTCGGAAAAAAAAGTAGAAACAAGCGCTAATGAGAATGCAGCAGCAGACACAGAAAAGGTGATTAGCTATTTAGATACAGATTATACTTTCCCGAACCCGGTTGAAAATATTGTGGCAGCAAGTTTGGAAGCGATGGAAGATGCCGCTGCGCTTGGTGTAAAACCAGTCGGTGTTTTGGAAATAGCCGGGGAGATCCCAAAGTATTTAGCGGAGGACCTAGCCGGAGCGGCATTGATTGGCGACAAAATGAAGCCAAATGCGGAAGCAATCTTAAATTTAGAGCCTGATGCTATTATTGGGACCTCCAAATGGAACGAGGATACGTTATCGCAAATGAATAAGATAGCGACAACATTGCCGTACTCACATATTTCTACCAATTGGAAAGATAACTTGCTGGCATTCAGTCAGCTTGTTGATAAGGAAGCGGAAGCAGAGAAAATCATTGCTGATTATGAGAAAAAGGCAGCAGATGCCAAAATAGCATTAGGTAAAGCGGCTGCCGATCAAGAGGTACTCATTATTCGTGTGCGTGGAGGAGTGATGAATATTTATCCGGCTGGTGTTTATTTAAATCCTGTACTGTACGAGGATTTAGGGCTCCAAGTACCAGCAGTTTTGAAAGAAGCAGAGGCGCAGGCGGAGCTTACTCTAGAGACACTGGCAGAAATAGATCCGGACATGATATTTCTACAATTCGAGACCTCCGAAAATACCGATGCACCGAATGCTCTGAAAGACTTGGAGGCAAATCCGATTTTTGCGAACCTGACAGCTTCTAAAAATGGAGAAGTACATGTGAACACGGTTGCACCGCTTGCCCAGGGGGGAACAGCTTGGTCGAAGGTGAAATTCTTGGATGCAGCAGTTGAAAAGCTAGTTAAATAATCGCTTATGAAGCTGGTAAAAGGTGATGGATGAGCCGCTACCAGTTTTTTGAAAATGACAAAGCGTTATAGAATAGGTGTCAAAATTGAACAAATCAGTGAAAGTACCTTTTATCATTTTAGCAATTGCGCCGTTTTTTATTTTCGCCGTTACGCTCATCTCCGTCATATATGGAACAAAGGAAATAAGCCCGTTAACGGTTTGGAAGACCCTCATTTCTTTTAACGAAGCCAATGTAGATCATCAAATTATTTGGACAGCGCGGATACCAAGGGCAATTGCTGTATTGATTGTAGGGGGCTTCCTGGCAGTAGCAGGGGCAGTAATGCAGGGGATTACACGGAATTATTTGGCTTCACCTTCATTAATGGGTGTAAATGATGGCTCTGCTTTTGTCATTACACTAGCCATTATCTTTTTGCCAGGCTTATCGAATTACCAAATGATATTATTATCAATGCTTGGTTCGGCACTTGGTGCAGGGCTTGTCTTTGGCTTTGGATCATTGATCAGAAATGGGCTGACACCTGTCAGGCTTGCTATTATCGGCACAGTCATCGGTACATTTTTAAGCAGTATTGCATCTGCTATTGCGATGTATTATCAAGTATCGCAAACGGTTGCGGTCTGGTATAACACAAAGGTTCAGTCTGTTGACCCTGACATGCTACGGCTGTCTATTCCTTTTGGAACGGTAGGTATTCTCCTTGCTCTGGCAAATGCACGGGCAATCACCATCACATCGCTTGGCGAGGATGTTGCCGTTGGGCTTGGACAAAAGACAAGAACAGTACGACTACTTAGCATGCTTTCCGTTGTCCTGCTTACCGGTACAGCTGTTGCCCTAGTCGGAAAAATCGCATTTGTTGGTCTCGTTGTTCCTCATATTGTCCGATTTCTAGTCGGGGAGGATTACAGGTTCATCATTCCTTGCTCGCTTATGACCGGTGCATTTTTCGTTAGTCTTTGCGATTTAATCAGCCGCTATGTGAATTTTCCATTTGAAACACCTATTGGCGTCATCACAGCCATTATCGGTGTGCCGTTCTTTTTATATTTAATTCGTACGCGTGGAGGTGGAAAACATGCTTGACTCCACGTATCGCCGATTTTGGATAGTAATAGTTGGGCTTATAGTACTGATTTTCACAGGTGTTTATTTACATATTACAAATGGCATGTTTGATATGTCTATACTGCAAGTTATAAAGACATTGATTGGGCTGGAGGAAAATGAAAATTTCCGTCTTGTTATTTTTGATTTCAGGCTGCCGCGTATCGTTATCGCTGCTCTAGTAGGAGCAGGGCTTGCGATGGCAGGTGTCGTGTTGCAGGGCATTACAAAAAATGGTCTTGCCGATCCGGGGATTTTAGGAATCAATGCAGGTGCCGGAGCTGCTGTCGTTATTTTTATGTACTTTTTTCAGTTTCAGGCATTATGGTCGGATGGCAGTGGTGGGATGAAAATTATGATGATGCCGCTTTTTGGGTTCATTGGCGGGGCATTGGCCGCAGCACTGATTTTCTTTTTTGCTTTGAAAAGCGGTCAACTTGATACACAGAGGCTCATTTTAACAGGGCTTGCGATCAACAGTGGATTTGGTGCCCTTTCGATGTTCATTTCGCTGAAAATGAATGAGAAGGATTATGAATCAGCAGCTGTTTGGCAGGCAGGTACCATTTATAATGCAAACTGGTACTTTATTATTGCTATGCTGCCGTGGATTATACTGATAGGCTGGCATGTCTATAAAAAGGCCTATCTGCTTGATTATTTTCAGCTTGAGGAACATACAATTGTTAGCCTGGGCATCCAGCTTGAAAAAGAGAAAATTATCCTTCTACTTGCAAGCGTAGGGTTGGTAAGTGCTTGTGTATCCGTATCTGGCAGCATCGGTTTTATCGGGCTCATGGCTCCGCATATTGCAAGGCAATTAGTTGGGATCAAGCATCGATTAGTGATGCCCATCAGCGCGTTAATTGGTGCAGGATTACTCATTTTTTCAGACTTTATTGCCAAGACGGTATTTGCACCAGCAGAGCTGGCCGTAGGAATTGTTGTTTCTATCATTGGCATACCATACTTTTTATATTTACTTGTAAAGGCAAAATAGGAGGGGATAGGATGCAAGCAGCTTTTCGAATCGAGGGACTGACGGCAGGCTACGAAAAAGTGCCCATCTTTGAGAATTTAAGTGTAGAAATAGCGCAAGGAAAGGTGACAACAATTATTGGTCCGAACGGCTGTGGAAAGTCGACATTACTAAAAACAATCGGTCGTATATTGAAAAAGGAGAAAGGGCAGATTTTCCTGCAGGAACAGGATATGCAAATGCTGTCCACCAAGGAAATTGCTAAAAGACTGGCGGTCTTATCCCAGTCACCTACAGCTCCCTTCCAGTTAAAGGTAGAGGAGCTCATTTCCTACGGGCGCTATCCACACCGTAAAAACGTCAATCAATTATCTAAAAAGGATAAGGAAATGATGGAGTGGGCAATGGAAGTAACAAATACATCTGCGTTCCGTGACCGTGAGCTTGCCCAATTATCAGGAGGTCAGCGGCAGCGAGTCTGGCTGGCTATGGCATTAGCACAAGAGACGAGCATTTTGCTGCTGGACGAACCTACTACCTATTTAGATATGTCCCATCAAATGGAAGTGTTGAATATTGTTCAAAAGCTGAACAGAGAGCACCAATGTACGATTGTCATGGTGCTACACGATATTAATCATGCTGCCCGTTATTCTGATGAAATCATTGCAATGCGGGATGGCGCGATTATTGGCCATGGACCACCGCTTGCCATTATGACCTTTGAACTTCTAAAGGATGTCTTTCAGATTCAGGCAAAAATTATGTATGATGAGGAACTTCATATCCCTATCTGCATTTCTTATGATGTGTTTAAATAACGGTTTGAGCGTGGCCTACTTTAGGCTGCGCTTTTCTGTTATACGTATAACAGAAAAGCAGAGTAAACGGACAGTAAGGATTCAGGCATTTTCATCTAAATGGAGCGTAGAATAATAATGGGTGTATGCAGTCGAAAGGGGATATGTCAAAAATGAATGGTGGAAAACTTTCTTTATAAAAGAGAACGCGGCATCTATTGTTTCAGGAGTATAGTTGTCAGCAAAATAATAAAAAGACTATCCAGCAAAATTTCCCGGATAGTCCTACGCTGCCTATAGCAAACAAATTATTTATTGAATAAGTCGAATAAGCCGCCGATACCGCCTTCACCTGTGGATTTGCCGCCGCCGCCCTGCGAAATAGGAGCTGCTGCAAAGACACGGCTCGCCAAACGGCTGAATGGAAGGGATTGCACCCATACTGTTCCTGGTCCGCGCAATGTAGCAAAGAAAATACCTTCACCACCAAATAAAGCTGTCTTAACACCGCCAACCGCTTCAATATCATAATCCACGTCAGATGTCATAGCTACTAAACACCCTGTGTCAATACGGAGTCGTTCGCCAGGGTGCAGCCTGCGCTCATGGATTGTGCCTCCTGCGTGAATGAATGCCATGCCATCACCCTCAAGCTTCTGCATGATAAAACCTTCACCGCCAAAGAAGCCAGTTCCTAGTTTACGCTGAAATTCTACTCCTACAGATACACCTTTAGCAGCCGCTAAAAATGCGTCCTTTTGACAAATAATTTTCCCATTTAATGTACTTAAATCCATCGGGATAATTTTCCCAGGATATGGAGAGGCAAAATAGACATGGCGCTTTCCTTTTCCTTCATTCGTAAATGTTGTCATGAAGAGACTTTCACCTGTAACAAGGCGTTTTCCGGCTCCCATTAATTTACCCATAATGCCACCGCCGCCTCGGCTGTTGGAGCCATCGCCAAAGATTGTTTCCATTTTAATATCGTCTTCCATCATCATTAATGCTCCGGCTTCTGCCACTACCGTTTCGTACGGATCAAGTTCGACTTCTACAAACTGCATATCATCACCAAAAAGTTTGTAGTCAATTTCATGATTGTTCATGTTATTGCCTCCTGAAAAAAGTTATTTAATACCTAATACTTTATGAGTGCCTAAAAAGTTTCATTAATCCCGAAAAAAATCGCAGGAAATAATTATATAGAAAAAAAGGGCTTAAAGTAGAAAATGTCGAATAAAATGACAAAGGCGATTACCTGATTATGTAAGGGAGGGACGGAAGATGAATGTGAAAAATTATATTGATGGGTGCTGGAGAGAGGGAGACCTGAAAACGGTACCTGTTATTAATCCGGCAAACGGAGAGCAGATCGCGATGATTCCATTATCAACCCAGGATGAGGTAGACGAGGCGGCTTTAGCAGCGAAACGTGCACAAAAACAGTGGGCACTCGTACCTGCGCCAAAACGAGCGGATTATTTATATGAGATTGGTTATAAGTTGAAAGAAAAGAAAGAGTATTTAGCCGAGCTGCTCACAAAAGAGATGGGTAAGGTCATTGAAGAGGCACGAGGAGAAGTACAGGAAGCGATCGATATGGCATTTTATATGGCTGGAGAAGGAAGACGCCTGTTTGGGGAGACCGTACCTTCAGAGCTTGCCAATAAATTTGCTATGAGCGTTCGTACGCCGGTTGGGGTAGCAGGGTTAATCACGCCTTGGAACTTCCCGATTGCTATTGCATCCTGGAAGGCATTTCCTGCTCTTGTATCAGGCAATACAGTTGTTTGGAAACCATCAAATGAAAGTCCTCTTATGGCCTATGAATTTGGGAAAATTTTTGAAGAAGTAGGGTTGCCCCCCGGCGTAGTAAACATTGTTTTCGGAGCGGGCCCTACTGTAGGGACAGCAATAGTTGAACATCCGGATATCTCGATCATTTCCTTTACTGGCTCAAATGCAACGGGAAGTAAAGTAGCGGAGCTGGGAGGTAGGCTACTTAAAAAGGTATCACTGGAGTTAGGCGGTAAAAATGCAGTTATCGTTATGGATGATGCAAACCTGGATCTAGCGGTGGAAGGGATTTTGTGGAGCGCATTTGGTACAGCCGGCCAGCGGTGTACAGCATGCAGCCGAGTCATTGTTCACAAAGCAGTGAAAGAGGAAATAGTAGACCGCCTATTAAAAGCAATGGATCAGCTGACAATCGGTGATGGGCTTGATCCAAAGACAAAGGTAGGACCGGTAGTAAATAAGGCAGCGCTGGAGAAAATCAACCACTATGTACAAATTGGGAAGCAGGAAGGAGCTACTTTAGTAAGAGGCGGCAATATTTTAGCTGATCCACCTTATGATAAAGGGTTTTATTTTGAACCGACATTATTTACAGACGTACGTCCAGATATGACGATTGCCCAAGAGGAAATTTTCGGGCCGATCATCAGCTTAATTGAAGTTTCTAGTTTAGATGAAGCAATTGAGGTAAACAACAATGTGAAATTCGGTCTTTCCAGTGCTATATTCTCACAGGACGTCAATACAATCTTTAAAGCGCAGCATTTGCTTGATACAGGCATTGTCTATATAAACGCCGGGACAACGGGTGCAGAGATCCATCTGCCATTTGGCGGTACAAAGGGGACGGGAAATGGGCACCGTGACTCAGGGCAGGCAGCGTTGGATGTATATACAGAATGGAAGAGCATTTACGTAGATTACAGCGGCAAACTGCAGCGTGCTCAAATTGATACGTAAAAATAGAAAGCAAAGGGGATGTCTATATGAAGGTGGTCGTATTAGGTGCTGGACTAATGGGGAAAGAAGTGGCGCGTGATCTAGTAGCGAGCGAAAAGGTTGAAAAAATCATTTTGGCGGATGTGACACCGGAAAAAGGACATGAGTTCGTCCAAGCATTAGGGACGGATAAAATCGACGTAGCAGCATTGGATGCCACATCAGATGAAGCCCTTCGCCAAATAATGGCGCAGGGAAATGTCGTAGTAAACGCTTTATTCTATGAGTTCAATGAGCGAGTCGCAAAAGCAGCAATCGAAGTGGGGGTGCATGCGGTAGATTTAGGAGGCCATATTGGCGGGATAACAGAAAACATCTTAAATTTATCGGAAGAAGCTGCTGCAAAAAAAGTAACGATTATTCCAGATTTAGGGGTAGCACCTGGAATGATCAACATTCTAGCAGGCTATGGGGCAACGAAGCTGGATAAGGTGGAATCCATTAAATTATACGTAGGCGGTATTCCGACAGACCCTAAGCCGCCTCTTAAATACACACAGGTATTTTCACTGGAAGGGGTATTTGATCATTATACGGAGCCGAGTAAGGCAATTCAAAAAGGCAAGCTGACAGAAGTAGAGTCACTTACCGGTATTGAACCAATCTATTTTGAGGGATTTGGTGTATTAGAGGCGTTTTATACTTCGGGGGGCATTTCTACACTTTACAAAACATTCCCTAATATAAAAACACTTGAATACAAAACAATCCGCTACAAAGGGCATGCAGATCACTTTAAGCTGCTTGCCGAGCTGGGATTCCTCAGCAAGAACAATATGGTACAGATAGAAGGCCGTGATGTATCTGTACGTTCAGTCGTTCGGGAAGCACTGAAGAAAAAGCTTGATATTGGCAATAATGTGGACGCTGTACTTCTGCGAGCTATTATTGCAGGCGAAAAGAATGAAGAGCAGATGACGTATGAATACGAAATGATTGTACGTAAGGATGAGGAAGCGAATGTGACAGCTATGGCCCGTGCAACGGCCAATACTATCTCGATTGTGGCACAGATGATCGGAAATGGAGAGATTGACCAGCGCGGTGTGTTCCCACCGGAGCAGATTGTTCCAGGGAGAGCGTTCATTAAGGAAATGTCAAAACGGGGCGTTGTTATTAAGGAAACATCACACCGCTCGGCAATGATCGTGAAATGGTAGGGTGAGCTTATGAATTTTGACTTTACGGCAGAGCAGGAGTTATTGAGAAAAACGGTGAGGCAGTTTGTAGATGCAGAAATTATGCCATATATCGGGGAGTGGGATGCTGCAGGTGCGTTTGATAGACGCATCTGGCAGCGCCTTGCTGCTCTTGGGTTAATGGGAGTATGCGTACCTGAAAAATACGGCGGGGCAGGCATGGATTATAATAGCCTTGCTATCGTATGTGAGGAACTGGAACGCGGGGACACAGCTTTCCGAACGGCTGTTTCTGTGCATACGGGTTTGAATTCCATGACCCTTATGCAATGGGCGACAGAAGAGCAAAAGCAAAAGTACCTGGTTCCGCAGGCAAAAGGCGAGAAAATCGGCGCCTTTGGACTAACAGAGCCAGCAGCAGGTTCAGATGTTGCAGCCATGCAGAGCACAGCTGTCCGTGATGGGGAGTATTATATATTAAACGGCCAAAAGACATGGATTTCACTCTGCGATGTAGCAGACCATTTTATTATTTTTGCTTACACGGATAAGTCGAAGAAGCATCATGGCATCAGCGCTTTTATTGTGGAGCGTACTTTCGAAGGATTCTCTTCAAAGGCGATTAAAGGCAAATACGGCATTCGGGCGGGGAATACGGGAGAATTGTTCTTCGAAGACGTTCGCATACCGGCGGAAAATCTCCTTGGCCAAGAAGGGGAAGGATTTAAAATTGCCATGTCTGCCCTCGATAACGGCCGCTTCACTGTAGCAGCAGGAGCAGTAGGCCTCATTCAGGCATGCTTGGAGGCAAGTATTAAATACTGTAAGGAACGGGAAACGTTCGGTAAGCCGATTGGCGAGCATCAACTAGTTGGTCAGATGCTTGCACAGATGGAGGCAGGCTATCAGATGAGCCGGCTGCTTGTATATCGTGTAGGAGAGCTAAAGAACAAAGGAGTCCGCAATACCCGTGAAACGTCGCTTGCGAAATGGCAGGCTTGTGATTTTGCCAATAAGGCGGCAGATGATGCACTGCAGATCCATGGCGCCTATGGCTATTCTGACGAGTATCCGGTTGCAAGATATTTACGCAATTCTAAAGCACCTGTTATCTATGAAGGAACAAGGGAAATCCATACGATCATGCAGGCAGATTATGTACTTGGCCGTCGCGAAGACAAGCCGCTTAATCATATGCTGCCGTCTTGGCCTTTTGACTAGCAGATTGTATAGAAGCCATAACTATTTACTAAACAGCGGCGGTGGAAAAATAGAGAAGCCTGCAAAGCAGGCTTCTCTAT
The DNA here is from genome assembly GCF_001591965.1 of Lysinibacillus odysseyi 34hs-1 = NBRC 100172. Taxonomy (GTDB): domain Bacteria; phylum Bacillota; class Bacilli; order Bacillales_A; family Planococcaceae; genus Lysinibacillus_B; species Lysinibacillus_B odysseyi. The sequence continues at coordinate 167,463 of NZ_BCVX01000008.1, read as the reverse complement.
TTTAAAGTGTATTCCTTTTCCAAAATAGAGTAGTAATATTGGTCCGTCCATTGCCCCCGCCACATCAGCTCCCCTCTAAAGATTCCTTCTCGGGTCATGCCGATCCGCTCCATAACAGAAGAAGACGCAATGTTTTGGGCGTTGCACATACCGACAATTTTATGAGCGCCAAGCCCTTCAAAGCTCCATTTTAAAAGAAGTTCCGCTGCTTTTCCTCCATAACCTTTCCCGCTATATTCAGGCAGTACAGCAAAGCCGATTTCCCAACTTTCCCTAAAATCGATATAGCTCCAGATTTGGGCTAGGCCGATTTTTTCTATCGTTTCCCCCTGTTATAAACAGATGAGGAAATCGTATCTTTTTGGTTTTGCTTTATCCGCTAGTCTTTGGCTATACTTCCTCCATACAGTGTCTAAATCCGTTTCTACCGATTCTTCGTACTGCCATAACTCACGGTCACACTCGATTTGGCAAATGAAATCTAAATCTTCATTGGAAATAATTTTTAAAAATAAATTGCCGCTTGTTAACTTCATTCCTGTCATTTCCTCCTTTTAAAGCTCATTGTCATTGACGAGCTGACTAATGAATACACATGAATTCCCCAACTTTTCTCTATAACATGGCTTTCTATAAGGATATCCTCCAAAATAATCCTATTCTTGAGAGTGTACAGGCTGTATTCTTTTTACAAAATATACAGAAAAAGCGTAACTTTTTTTCCTGATGTAAGTCTACTGTAAAAAAGGGAGGCAGGATGGAATGAAAGAAAAAAAGAAGTTAAAAATTAGTGGAATATTAGCATTGGCAGCGGTGCTCTTGTTTGGGGTTGCTTATTTCTTTAGTCCGCAGCCTCATGCGTACGCCTCATCGATTGTTTTTGAGGATCAGGGTTTTTATGCAAGCTTCGATAGACAGCTTAAGAAAGCAAGTATTTCAAATGGCGAGATTTATGTGTTAGGTGAGAAGGGGAAAAAGGTAAGTCCTTTTATTTCTCTGGAAGAGGATAATAAGACACTTGTCATAAAAAAACTGACAGAAGGTTCCTATACTCTTCATATAAAAAAGACGGCGTTTAAGAAGAAGGCTTCCTCCGATATAACGATTTCTTTTTCAGTAGTAAAAGAATTGCAGGCCATTAAGTCTGAAAAGGATTTACAGGATTATTTCCAAGCAGTATTAAATGAGGGCAATAACTCTTACGTCCAAATAGAGGAAGAAAAGTCTGATTCTATGGTCAGCAATGACACAGCAGGCTCCTCTTCCGGTACAAACAATCAGGTTGAAGGTATTGAAGAAGGAGATATTGCTGTTACAGATGGAAAATATATTTATTCGATTAATGATCAAAGCATCTTTATTACGGATGCAAAAAAGATGGAGATAGCGAGTAAAATCGGTCTGCAGGAAGCCTATCCATCGAAGCTTCTTTTGCATGAAGGAAAACTGCTCGTATTTTATGATAAATATGTGGAGGAAAAAAGAAAAAGAGGTTATTATTCTGGAACAAGCATGACGCAGGTCGCAGTCTATGACGTTTCTGATGCCGCAAAGCCGCAGCTTATCCGGGAAGTAGGTCAGGAAGGATATGCGGTCGGCATACGGGAATATAATGGCATTTTATATATGGTAACAAACAGCAGTCCAAACTATTGGCTGCTGCAGGAAGAGAAAGAGCTGGATTTAAGACCGCGACTATTCGATTCAAGTAAAAAGGAAATGACGCGTGCACCGCTCGATACTATCCATATTTTTCCGGGAAGCAGGGAGGCAAATTACGCCATTGTTTCAGCACTTGATCTGCGTAAGGGCAAAAAGGGCGAATTTGTAGTAGAGACATTTGTAGGCGCAGGCTCATCGTTGTATATGTCAGAAAAAGCGATTTATATGGCGGCGCCGTCCTATACATCTTTAGGAGCGATACAGTATTCTATAGGGGAAACATCGATTATGCCGATGTGGAACAATGATACAGAGTTATATAAGTTCACCATTAATGGTACTTCTATCGACATGACTGCCCGGACAACAGTTGAGGGATCACTCGTTAACCAGTTTTCTATGGATGAGTATAATGGATACTTCCGTATCGCTACTACGACAGGGCAGGCCTCGATGCAGGGGGCGAATTCCAATAATCATCTGTTCGTTTTGGACGCAAATCTACAAGAGGTTGGAAAGCTGACGGATTTAGCCCGGGGGGAAAAGATTTACTCTGTCCGATTTATGGGAGAGAAGGCGTATATCGTTACATTTAAAGAAACAGACCCTCTCTTTATCATCGACGTAGCAAATCCTAAAGCTCCTAAAGTGCTTGGTGAATTGAAAATTCCGGGCTTCAGTAATTACCTGCATCCACTCGATGAGACGCATCTTATTGGAATCGGCTACGATACAAAAGTAGAGCCGGATGCATATACGAAGCAGCCGATCGTTTATACGATGGGAATGAAGGTATCGCTGTTTGATGTAAGCGATGTTTCAAAGCCAAAAGAAGTAGACAGTGAGATTATCGGTGGACGAGGGACATATTCAGATGTACAGCACGACCATAAAGCTTTGTATCGCGACAAGAAAAATAACTTTTATGGATTCCCTGTTGTCCTTTATAATAAAGAACAATATATGGGTGGCGGCGCCCTTATCTACCGTATTACTTCTGACGGTATTGATCTTGCCGGAGATTTAATCACAAAGGCACAAGGGGAACAATATGAGGAATGGAATACAAGCGTGCAGCGGTTACTGTATGTCGGGGATACAATGTATGCGATCTCACCGTCTAAAATTGAGTCCTATCACCGAACAACATTTGACAAGCTGAAAACAGTAAAATTGAAATAAAACAGGAGGTGTCCGGAAAGTTTTCTCTGGGACACCTCCTTTGCGGAATAATGACATATTGATACGTCCGCACGTATATTGCGGGGAATAGCTGTGTTAAAAGCTACATTAGCTTTTAACACAGCCTTTTCTAATTTATTGAAACAGTTTATAAGGTAGTGAAAAGGCGATACTTTTGCGAAGTGGCAAAGGACTGCTATAGGAAGTTTGCCATTTCTTCATTTGTGGGAATGGTTAATGATAGGGCAGTATTTCGCTTACAGTTACGAATTCATAGCCTTCTTTTGATAAGAACTCAAGAACTGCAGGAAGCGCATCAGCAGTTGATTGATGGATATCGTGCATAAGGATAATGGCATTATTATGTATTTGCTGTTTTACCATTGCAACTACTTTATCAGCATTTTTATGTTTCCAATCTAATGTATCAATCGACCAAAGAATACCGTCACGCGGAAGATTCTGTTCAATTGCTTCATTTGTTGCACCGTAAGGAGGACGAAATACAGTGGCCTCTTGACCGGTGGCATTAAAAATTGCCTCTTCAGTTGTTGCAAATTCATTCATAACTTGAGCCGCTGTTAGTTTAGTAAGCACAGGATGGCTCCATGTATGATTCCCTAATTCATGACCTGCATCCTTCACTTTCCGGGCAATATCCGGGTAATGCTGAACGCGGTTCCCAAGCATAAAGAATGTTGCTTTCGCGTGATAACGCTCTAAACATTGCAAAATTTGAAGCGTTACTTCAGGATGCGGGCCATCATCAAAAGTGAGTGCTACCCGCTTCTGCTCGTTTCCCTGACTAGCAGGAGGTGTCTCTGTTGTTCCAATTGGCTGCTGAAAGTCGGAGGCAAGGAGCGGATTCAAAAATGACAACGATACATTGATTGAAAGAGGGCCCACTTTGGCAGGGGCAATCATCCCTGCATCAAAGTATATGATGAGCTCATTATGAGAAATAGCAAATTGGTCAAATAAGACCCAACGAGGCTCTGTTGCAAGGTCCACTTTATCCGGCCAGATGCTCCTACGTGAAGTGGGACTGGTTTTTAATCGAGTCCGTATATGGTGGGAGAGTGTTTCCAGACTATTTATATCTTCTCCGAGCAACGTCCGGATATCTATAGTTCTAGCGTTCTCCTTATCATAAAAAATGGTTTTTATGTTTGTCTTTATGTCTTTATCATTTTTGGAAATATGCTCGGTAAAAACGAAGGAAAAATATTTGCCATTGTGCTGATATGTATCCAATTGGATTGTAAGCGCGGCTGGCGGAGAAGTATTCCCGTCTTTATTTTTACTTTTAAGCATATCGTTTATATAGGATTTTTTTGATTTTTGTATGTAATCTTCTATGATCGTATTGAATTTTTCATCTTCTATTTGTGGATACTGGATGAAAAAGGGTACACTGCGTTCAGTTGATTTTTCTGTCACCACAAGAACTTCCGGGAAAGTGGAAGATTCTTTCGTTACCGTTGAATCAATCGGGGATCCGGCAGCTGTTTTCTGGGAGTGAGAAAATGCTTTCCCGTCTTCTGAAGTGATGAAAAAAACAATAGCACCAGTCAATGCTAATATAAAAGTAATTAATGCAAAGTCAATCCAAGGATTGCGCCTTCTTCCAGGTATATGCTCCATGATGTATGCGCTCCTTTCTATTACTGTCAATATCCATGGGATTTATAAAAAAGAAGTTGAGGTTTTTTCATTTATTCGTTAAGATGTGTCTATCCAAAAGGGGGGTTCCATTTCCAGATGAACATATATGATAATGAATTGGCAATCGACTGTATTTTGCTTGCAGGCCGCATTATGATGGAAAGCGGGGCCGAAACATATCGGGTAGAAGATACAATGCTGCGTATGGCGCACTCTCAAAACATGGAAAACTCGCAAAGCTATGTAACGCCAACGGGGATTATTTTCTCCCTCGGAAGGACCCAGCCTACGAGAATCACATCCATTTCTACAAGGGTCACAGACTTGCATAAAATAGCACTTGTAAATAATGTATCTAGAAAACTTACATCTCACATCATAACATTGGAACAAGCTTATGACGAGTTACAGAAAATACAAAAAACTAATTACTTTTTGCCGATTTTACTTCAAGTATTGGCAGCATCTATTGCCAGCAGCTGCTTCATCATCTTATTGAAAGGCTCTTGGCTAGATGTACCGGCAGTCTTTGTGGCTGGCGGTGTCGGCTTGTATGTTGTAACCGTTGTTCATGCAAAGACAAGGGTGAAATTCTTCTCGGAGTTTTTGGCAGCGCTGGTAATAGGAATCATCGCTTTCTTAGCGGTGAAATTTGAAGTTGGACAAGATTTAGACCGCATTATTATTGGGGGAGTCATGCCTCTCGTACCTGGCTTACTTATGACGAATGCAGTCCGTGATTTAATGGCAGGGCATTTTATGGCAGGTATGGGGAAAGGTGTAGAAGCATTTCTGACGGCCTTTGCGATAGGAGCGGGAATCGCTCTTGTGCTATCTTTTTAACTTGAAGTGGCAAATGGGCAGAGGACTCACTTCAGCGGGTAACCGGTATGCCTGTAAAAACTGCAGGCTCAGGCGGTTATCCGAAAAGGTGATTTAGGCTGGCTGCTGTATAGTATCAGCTAACCGACATGTGTGCTGTCAGCGTAAGGGCGAAGCTTCATACAGGTATAACAATATCGATACATAATAGATGGAGGGGACGTCAATATGGAAACTTTTTTACAAATAGGGCTTAGCTTTGTGGCAACAGCCTGCTTTGGCGTCATTTTCAATGCACCCATTAAAGCCATTCCATGGTGTGGTATTGTAGGAGCAGTAGGATGGATAATTTACTCCTTATTATCTCAAAATGGTGTATATGAAGTGCATGCCTCTTTTTTAGGTGCTTTTGTCGTAGCCATCGTAGCGCATATTTACGCTAGACAATTCCGGATGCCGATGATTGTATTCAGCGTCTCCGGCATTATTCCGCTTGTACCCGGTGGTATTGCTTATAATGCGATGCGTCATATTGTTGAGGTGGATTATTTAACAGGGATGGAATACGGGATGCGTGCCTTTTTAATTTCAGGCGCTATTGCGATGGGCCTCGTTTTTGCTGAAGTCATCATGCAGCTGATGTTCCGCTTTATGAATAGAGGACGTACATCCATCCAATCATTTGTTAAAGAGAAGAAAGCAACAAAATTAAAATAAGAAAACCCGCTGCATCGGTAAAAAGATGAGCGGGTTTAGTTTTACTGAAAACAAGCTATTTGCCTAATTACAGACTATAGCATTGCGTGGCGCATCAAATGATGAATTATCTGAAGATGATCCTCGGTTATTTTCCACTATACATATATTCGATTTCCTTAGGCTCTACAGGTCTGCTGATATAATAACCTTGGATACTATCGCAGCCGTAGCTTTTCAGTAAATCTTTTTGTTCCTCGATTTCAACGCCCTCTGCTAATACAGTTAAGTTCATCGATTTTCCGAATTTCACCATACCATCAATTAAACGCTGCGTTTTTTCAGACTGCAGCAGGGAGCTGATGAACGTTTGGTCGATTTTCAAGATTTCAATTGGCAGCAGCTGCATATAGCGGAAGGAAGCATAACCTGTACCGAAGTCATCTAGCGCAAAGGTAATACCTTCATTTTCTAGTTGGCGCATTTGCTTAATAATGGATGTTTCTGCTTCAGCCTCTAATGCAAACTTCTCCGTGATTTCAATTTGAAGCAGGCTAGGCGGACAATTTGTTTTCGCCAGTGTATCCAAAATGGATTTTGCCATATTTTTATCCCGGAATTCACGTACCGAAGAGTTAATGCTTACCTTTAGGTTGATACCGGCATTACGCCACTCTACAGCCTGTTCACAGGCACGCTCCAGCATGAAGGAGCCGATACGGTTGATTAAGCCGGTTTCTTCGGCGATCGGAATCAATTCATCTGGTGCCACAACACCTATTTCCTCATCTTCCCAACGAACAAGCGCTTCAACGGCTGTTATGTTGCCTGTTTTTAAATCCAATTGCGGCTGATATAAAACTTTTAAGTTCTTTTGGTCTAAAGCCAAAAGCAGACGTTTCTCAATTACAGCTTTACGGTTTAGAGCCTTATGCGTTGTTTTTGATAAGGAAACGATACTGTCGCCCCCAGCTTCCCGGACAGAAGCAATCGTTGCAAGAGAAGCCTTCATCAGCTGTGTGAATGTCGATTGGTCTTCTGGATAACGTGTAATCCCCCCGCTTACAGAAAGCGGTACGGCTACATTCTGGTTATAGATTGGATGTTGCTGCAAATACGTCAGGAATCCCTGGGTAAACCATTCAGGCAGCGGAGTGATGACAACAAATTCATGCTCGTTAATACGTGCCATCGTACTGTCCTGGAAGTACATTTTCATGCGTTTTGTAAATTCTACAATAAGTCCGCTGTCTATCTCACTTTCGTGCAGGTCTTTTAATGTGTAAAATTTATCAATGCTTAAGTAAACGAAAGAAAAATGCCGTTTTGCCCCGATCATGTCGTTAATGATTTTCTCAAGGCGATGGATATTCATCAAACCCGTTTCTGTATCAATATAAGCGATTTTTTCGAGCTGCAGCTGAATAATTTTATCTTTTGTAATATCTTTTTCAATAAGGGTGAAGCGAGTTTTCTCCTTCGTTAGCCCAAGGGTCGGAATAGCCGTCAAATGCACCCAATAAGTTTGGCCGTCCTTTGTTGCCTTCTCTACTTCTCCCTGCCATATATGTCCATTATTCATTGTTCTCCAAATTGTCTGTGTAAGCTTTGCGCTTTCCTCATTCTCAGGGAACAGCTTCCAAAAAGTCTTGCCGAGTACACGTTTTGGCGTCCAATGGCTTGCTTTTAAAAATTGCTGGTTACAGCCAATAATGAATCCTTCGTAATCCAGTGTGACAGTCATAAAAGAAGACTGGATCCCGTTTTGTAAATTGATAAGCTCCTGCTGCTGATCATCTGCCGTCACAACGTCCTGTTGGGGAACTGTCATGACAAAAATTGCCTCTTCTTCATTGTATCGACATGGTCTTGTCAGCAGGGAGGCTTCTATTAGCTCCTCTTTTTTTGATAGCAGGTGCAGGTGATTGAACTGGATGGATTGTTCACTAGTAAAAATTGCTTCCTGCACATCTTTTGGTAATGAAGCGAACAAGTAATCGCTTACAGAACCTTTTATAAAATCATCTGCCTCATAACCAAAATAATGACGACCTAGTGCACTCCATTTCAGTACTTTCCCTTGACGACTTATGATAAAAGATGGGAAAGGAGTCTGCTCTAATAGTTCGTTATTCATTTGGTACATTTGTAGTGGACTCATGAATAATATCTCCTTGAATTGTAAATGTATAAGAATATTATAGGTAATATCAGTCTCATAGTCACTATTAAACTACTATTAATATTTTGATAGTAATTTGAAGAAGGACTTTTATCATTGCTTTCAAAAAAAAAGAAGAAAAGATATTAAAATGGTAATAAGAAATTTATACCCTTATAAGGGAGTGCAGTATACTTATCTTTTTAAATTAACAAAGGTGTCCTATGCAGAATGGAAGGGATATTGTATTTAAATTAGGAGAAAAGAACGGAAAAGTACGGTGGAAAATCAGGGATAATTTATTGGTAAAAGAGCTTGCAATGCAAAGGGAGGATGGCTCTATATTTCTTTTCTGTATCTTTTATACTGTTCTTCTTAAAATGTTGTATATAAAAAATGATTTCTATTCCAGAAGTAAAGAAATCGGGAGAGGGGATATTACATTTATAGGCAATAAAAGGTAATGGAAACAAGGAGTTAGACTGTAGTGGACTGCAGAATAGGCGGTCATAACAGCAGAGAATGCCTAAATTGCATATCAAAAATTTGCTACCTTTTGCTGATGATTATAAATTTGTGTAACACAATTGACATATTCAACCAAATAATAGCGTGTTCTTTTTTCGAACCGACCGTTCAAAAATACTGAATATTATGTCATAATGGGGAAATAAAAGATTCGAGTTTCGAATTAATTGATAGGAGATGCTTTTGTGAGGGCAGTTTTTTCTTATGTAAAACCTTACAGATGGCCTGCAATTATTGCGCTGATGCTAATGTTTGTGGAGCTGTTTGTCGAATTGGCACAGCCGCTCATCATTGCGAAAATTATTGATGAGGGAATTTTGCCGAGTGACGGTACTGCCATTTGGCTATGGGGAATCGTCATGCTATTTTTATCTTTTCTTGCGTTAGGAGCAGGGATCACAAATTCCTATTTTAGTTCCCATGTAGCGCAGAGCTTTGGATTTGATCTGCGGAATGCTTTATTTCGGAAAATCCAATCATTTACAATGGCGACATATTTGAGGTTTCCGACCTCCAGTCTAATTACAAGATTGACAAGCGACATTACACAGGTGCAGAACGTCCTGTTTATGAGTTTGCGAATTATGCTCAGAGCCCCTCTTGTCGTAATAGGAAGTATTATTATGGCGCTTTTAGTAAATGCCAAAATGGCAATATTTTTGTTATTAGGTGTCCCTTTTTTATTAGTGTTCCTTATTATAATGGTCAAAAAAGGAATTACATATTTTTCGGTAGTCCAAGCTAGACTTGACCGTGTAAATCGTGTCCTTCAGGAAAGCTTACAGGCAATCCGGCTTGTAAAAGCATATATGAGGGGGCAGTACGAGGCGAGTCGCTTCCAAAAGGTTGCCTCCAACCTTCAGGTAGATACGGTAAAGGCACTGCGTATTATGGAACTGATTATGCCGGTGCTTCTCGTCGTAATGAACCTATGCCTGCTTCTTGCCCTATGGTTCGGTTCTGCCGAGGTACGGAGTGGAAATGCACAGGTAGGAGATCTTGTTGCTGTTGTAAATTACGCGATGCGTATGACAGGGGCTTTCTCAATGTTTGCCTTTATTATCATTGCTTTTGCACGTGCGAAGGCATCAGCAGAACGTATGGAAGACATTTTATTGATCGAAGAAGGAACAGAAGACAGAGCAGGCATTAAGGAAATAGAGGAAAACCAAATTGGAACAATCGCATTTCATAATGTGACATTCCGTTATCCTGGAACAAATGTTGATGTCTTATCTGATGTGTCTTTTTCTGTATCACAAGGACAGAAACTTGCTATTATGGGTGCGACAGGAGCAGGCAAATCTACGCTATTAAGTTTGATTCCGCGCTTTTACGATGTAACAGCCGGTGAAGTATATGTAAACGGACGCAATGTGGCGTCATGGGACCTTGATATACTGAGAGGGATGATTGGCTTTGTTCCTCAGCAATCAATGTTATTTACAGGTTCTATTGTAAATAATGTAAGCTGGGGCAAGCAAAACGCAGCATTGGAGGAAGTCCAGGCTGCAGCAGCTCAGGCACAGATACACAGTGCAGTGGAGAGCTTTCCAGATGCCTATGAGACAAAGGTTGGGCAAAAAGGTGTCAACCTGTCAGGGGGACAAAAACAACGCCTATCGATTGCAAGGGCGCTTATCCGTAAATCACATATTTTAATTTTGGACGATAGTACATCTGCGCTTGATGTGAAGACAGAAGCAGCATTGTGGGATGCGTTAGCAGAGGAAGAAACAACAATGCTTGTCGTAACACAAAAGGTGCGTACAGCCCGTGATGCAGATCGGATATTGCTGTTGGATGAAGGTCGGGTAGTAGGCTTTGGGACACATGAGGAGCTGCTCAGCGGCAGTGAATTGTATAAAAAAATAGCCGCTTCACAGCAGGAGGTGGAGTAATATGAAATACTTACAAAATCCATTCGGCTATGAGCGGATCTTAAAGAAAGACGACTTGGGCTCCGGCAAGAAACAGAAGGGAGCCCGGGCTGCTGACTGGAAATATACACTTAAGCGCATATGGCAAGTTGTTGATGAGCAGCGTTCACTCCTTGTACTTGTGTTTATGATGGTTCTTGTAAGCTCCGTTTTATCGCTTACCGGCCCGTTTTTAGTTGGAAGAATTATTGATCACTATGTTGTGCCAGGAGAATATGACGGAATGATTAACCTTATTCTGGTGCTGATAGTAGTGTATTGTATATTGTCTATATCTTTGTTTTTACAAAACTACTGGATGATCGGCATCGCGCAGGCTACGATTTATCGTATGCGTACAGGTGTATTTGCCAAACTGATGCACCTGCCGGTAACCTATTTTGATAAACGCCAGCATGGAGAATTGATGAGCCGTGCTACGAATGATATTGAAACATTGAGCTCTACGTTGAACAGTGCCTTTATTCAAGTTGTTTCAAGTGTGCTAACCTTGACGGGCACAGTGCTTGTCATGTTGTATTTGAGCCCTTTACTGACAGTGCTGACGATGATTATTATTCCGCTTATGTTTATGGCCATGCGCTGGATTACACGCCGGACAGGCAGACTGTTCAAGGAGCAGCAGGCGGCTATTGGTGCGCTGAATGGAATGATTGAGGAGACAATTTCCGGACAGCGCATCGTTAAAGCCTTTTCTCAGGAGCAGCAGGTGATTGAGGAGTTTGAGGAGAAAAGTGGACGTCTCCGAACAGTCGGATTTTGGGCCTTATCTTATTCGGGGTATATTCCCAAAGTGATGAACGCTCTGAATAATATGAGTTTTGCAATTGTAGCCGGCATTGGCGGTCTACTTGCGCTAAATGGTTATGTCACTATCGGTACGATCGTTATTTTTACGGAATATGCACGCCAATTTACAAGGCCGCTGAATGATTTGGCAAACCAGTTCAATACAGTTCTTTCAGCTATTGCAGGAGCAGAGCGTGTTTTCGCCATTCTGGATGAACCGGCTGAGGAGGATAAAGGAGTAAGGGATATCAAGCTTCAAGGTGCTGTGACGTTTCGCCAAGTCTATTTTAAATACAATCCCGAGGCAGAAAAGGATACGCTGTCTGATATAAACTTTGCTATTCAGCCCGGCCAGACAGTAGCATTAGTAGGGCCAACAGGAGCTGGAAAGACAACGATTATGCAGCTGCTTGCGCGCTTTTATGATGTCAGAAGCGGTACTGTAGAGTTTGATGGGCGTAATGTGCAGACGATTGCAAGGGAAACGCTTCGCAGCCAAATGGCCTTTGTGCTGCAGGACCCCTTCCTATTTGAAGCAAGCGTGTTTGACAATATCCGTTACGGAAAATTGGATGCGACAGATGACGAGATTATAGAGGCAGCAAAAAAAGCGAATGCTCATGATTTCATTATGAAATTGCCCGAAGGATACAAGACAGTACTTTCAGCAGATGGCGGCGAAATCTCACAGGGGCAGAAGCAGCTGCTCTCCATCGCACGGGCCCTCGTGGCCGACCCGGTTGTTCTGTTATTGGACGAAGCGACAAGTTCGATTGATACAGTGACAGAAATGAAGATTCAGGAAGCTCTTGAGGTGTTGATGGAAGGGCGAACAAGCTTTGTAATTGCTCACCGTCTGAATACTGTACGAAATGCCGATGTCGTCCTCGTTATGCAGCAAGGTCAGCTGGTTGAATCAGGTATGCAGGAAGAATTGATTGCCCGCGGCGGCATTTATGCAAGTATGCTCCGGGCAGGAAAAGATATTGATGCACTGTTAGACAGGTAATAAAGAGGGCTGCCCTGAAAAGTAAGCACTTTCCGGGGACAGCTCTCTTTCTATTGGTGAATATTTGCAAATAAGCCTGGCTGTTAGGATGGCATATAAGCATGAGGCTCTTTTTGTGCAAGGGGTACCTTTCAGATATTTCTTTTTATTAGGCAACGCTGATAAATTGGTGAGAACCGCTGATAACTCCCCAGAAATCCCTGATAACCACCAAAATATCACCGCTCCTACGACAACTTCATAAATAAAGGCCTAATAAGGAGAAATTATCAAAACGATGGATTGCATAATGAGAATCGTTCCTCTAAAATAAAGAACATCATTTTACAAGGAGTTCGATGTATGAATTTTTCTTTTATGACGGTATCATTCCCTGTCGATAGGGAGACATATAGCGAGATGAAGGCGCTTTGTGAAGAAGTGCATCATGCAGATAAAGCACACTATGAATCCATTTTAAATTTGCCGACTGCTCAAAACAGTGAGGTATCAGGTTTTTTTGTGCTTGTTTACAACGATGAGGATGACCGGCTGGTCGGGCTGGCGAGTGCCATTGATCTGCTTGGGTTGAACACGTTTGAATGGTCAATCATCGTCTCCCCAATGTACCGCCGAATCGGAATAGGTGATGCCATCTATCATGTTCTGCGTGAGGGACTTGAGGTAAGGGGAGCTGAAGGAGAGCTTGCCCTGATGATGGAAGGAGTGGAAAGCGGGCTCGTGTTCCTTGAGAAACATGGATATGTTTATAGTTTTTCAGAAGCGACATTGGAGGCACGTGCAGAGCAGTCGGAAAGTCATCCTGGTCTGAAAATCCGTCCATTTGCTGCCAAGGATACAGAATCGCTTGTTGACATATTTAGCGAGGCGTTCGGTGACCTGCGAGAGGAAGCGCTCGAATTAATCCATTTCAATACGCATACAGAAGGGCTTGTGCTATGGGTAGCAGAAGAGGATGGAAATATCATCGGGACAGTAACAACACGAAAAGAAGGGGAAGCCCAATGGATTACAGCGTTTGCAGTTCATCCCGATGCTGGAGGCCGGGGCATTGGTACAGCAATTCTATGTTTTGTAAAGCAGCTTGCATTCCAAAATGGGGAAAAGCATGTGCTGCTTGATGTGGAGCTGGAGAACGACAGAGCATTGGCTGTATATAAGAAGGCAGGCTTCAGCAAGGCTGCACAGGTAGATTATTTTGCATACAGTGGATGACCGTCATAATCTGCAAAGTATATATAAAAAGAGAAAAAGCGGCTCTTTTTTTGCTGAGTGGAAACCAGTATTTCCTGTTGCTAATAGATAGCCGGTAAAAGGCAAACAGCAATGAAAGTTATTAATATTGTGCTGAAAGAAAGCATATGAAGTGCTGTGTCTGCATATACTTTTAACAAAGGAGATGATGCAGATGCGTATGCCAGCGCTGCCAAAGGATAAGGCGGGTCCGAAACGTTCCTATATCCAGCTATTAAAAGAAAAGCTGTTCAAGCTAAAGAAAAAACAGCCGTTTATCAAAGTACCTGAACGTAAATAGGCTGCACTGATGCCGATATCAGTGCAGCTTTTTTTATTTTATAATAAAAAGGTTTCTTCATTTGGACCGATTAAATAGAGCTCATGCATAGCCCGTGTAAGTGCCACATATAGCAGCTTTCTATCAACCGGATGATCATAAAAAGGGGGATCAAAAGCGGCAATCATGACAGCATCGAATTCCAACCCTTTCGCAAGATGGCTTGGTACGATGAGAAGCTTTGACTGATCAAGTGCGGCTGTTTCGTCGAGCAGTTCAGCTTCAATATTAGCTTTTACAAGGGCGGCGGCGAATTTTTTTGCTTCGCTTGTCGTTTTTGTAATAAGTGCAATGGAACGATGGCCGGACGATCTAATCGTACGGTACGTTTCTATTATAACGTTCTCGTCAAATGCCGGGCATGGAATGAAGACTGGCGGTTTTCCATGTCGTACAACCGGTTCGACCAATGGTAAATTCTCGTCCATTTTCGCTAGAATTTTATTGGCTGTATTCATAATTTCTATCGTTGTACGATAGCTTTTTTGCAGCGTAGCATAAGTGGCGCGCGGGAACAGCTTAAGCACCGACTCCCATTCGGTAAGAGAGCGGTAGCTGTGAATTCCCTGGGCTAGATCACCTACCATCGTAAACATATCTGTTTCCAGTCCAGCCTTCAGAGCAGCGAGCTGGAAGAGGGAATAATCCTGTGCTTCATCAATGAATATTACCCGCATTTTCCATTTGTCAGGAACTCCTTTAATACGAGCATGCAAATAGTAAAGGGCTGCTAAATCTTCAAGTACCCAAGCTTCTTTCCGATGTGCGGAGAGAAACATCTCGATTTCCTCTAAAGACCATTCGGGTGCTGCCTCCGATAAAAGCATACGATTTGTTACAAGCTCACGATACATGATCTTAATTTTTACCTTTTCAAATTTCCGCATATAGAGAGTGGCTGTGGACTTTACCTCTTGTTTGATTTTCGGGATGCGCTCATCACGTTCATCAATATATTTCGTGACGACACGGCGACGTTTTGCATCATCCCGAATACCGTTCAAAGCCCGCCCGATAATCTCTTCATATTTTGCATTTAGTGTATTCAAAACAGCTGCTGTCTTCCGCTTTACCTCTGTCTGAATGACTTTCTTAATCCGTTCCAGCCGTTTCTCAATCGGCATATAGGCAAATTCAACGAGGAACAGTTTCTTAAGATGGGAAGCCCGTAGAATGCGGTATTTTTCAATAAATACATCCTCAAAAAGAGCGGCCAGTTTTTGTTCATGCATAGCCGTATAACGATCCATTATATCCCGATAAAGAAGAGAGCCTTTTATTTGCGGGATATTGAAACGGGGAAGCATATCTGTATTATTTTCGACAATGCTCTCGAGCTGTTCGTTTGGATTCTGCAGCTTTAATTTGATGCCGATTGCGTTCTGTACATATTCAGCATAGGTTGTCTGGCAGATACGATCTACGCCTAGCTCTGGCAGTACATCACCGATATATTCAATAAACAGTTTATTTGGAGCAAGGATCATTAACTGCTCAGGCTTGAAATGCTCTCCCATTGTATAAAGAAAGTAGGAAATACGGTGAAGGGCGATTGTCGTCTTACCAGAGCCTGCCGCCCCTTGGACGAGAATCGGCTGACGTAGATGGGCACGGATGATTTCGTTTTGTTCTTTTTGAATAGTGGAAACAATTTCAGTGAGCCGGACATCTGCCTTTCCTTCAAGTGCTTCCTGAAGAAGTTCGTCATTTGTCGTCAAATCAATGTCCCGGTAATCAAGCAATTCTCCGGATTCAATCTTATACTGCCGCTTCGAAAATAGATGACCGGAATGTTCCTCGTCCCTTACCTGATAGGTTAAATCTCCGAGTCGTCCGTCATAATACACATTGGCGACAGGAGAACGCCAGTCAACAATAATCGGCTCATGTGTATCCCGGTGGAAAAGGGAGGTTTTGCCGATATAGAGGAACTCTTCTGGTTCGCCCTCCCGCTGAAAATGGATACGGGCAAAATAAGGCTTATTCATCACTGCCTCCAATGCCTCTTTCTGTGTTCGTGCCATTTCAAAGAATCGGGAGTTAGTTAAAATGTTTAAATAGCTATCACTCGAATCAATATATTCCAAGTTTGCCATAGCTGATCGGATTTTCTCCTGAGAAGATTGCAGGTCCCTTTCGGATTCTGTTAGCAGTATGTTCATGTATTCTTTTGTATGTTTTAATCTTGCTGCTTCTTTTTGATATTCTGCAGTTTGTTGACTCATTGCATTTCCCTCCTGTCGCTAGATCTATTATATCTGGGTGGAGATTTTCATTTCTTTATTGGTAGTCACTCGGACCGGCCTCTAGTGTTCTTTATGCTAACCTGCCTTCTATCAAAGTGGAAGCCTTCTGAAGTGAAGAAGGCAAATTAGAATTTTATTCTATTATATAAAAGATTGGGGAGCCATAGAAAATAGGGAGCTCCTGATATATTGGAACATCTTCTCTTTTATTTCTTCGGAAAAAGCAATACTTTCCCGCATACTATCATTTACAAAATGACTAACTTTTCATTTGTTTCTAGATAATAGGGAGCGATTGTTGTTACAATTGATGAGAAAGCTATTGAAAAGGAGATGTAAAGGGACAGTGTTTAAAAAGACAATAATGTTTATCACCGCGCTGGCAATATTAACAGCCTGCAGTGATAAGGAAGCGCCTGCAAATAATGAAGAGGCTTCTGGGAAGACACAGGGAAATTTGCAAACTCAGGAAGAACAGTCGGAGGTTAAAGAGACTGAACAGCAAGCCGAATATATTGAAAGTTCTTCTGAAGAAAATGTTAATTCTATTGAATGGGCCTCATTACCTGAATATAGTAAAATTATTGAACAAATAGGCGATAAAGATTATAACTTTGAAACAGTAACTGATAATGACGGAAAGCGGGTACTGTATATCATCGATGGAAATGGAGAAAAGCAATATAAAACCGTATTTATTAAAAGTACTAGTCACTTAAAGATAATTAATATAAATGGGAACGGCCTTGTCTTTAACGGAGATTTACATTTGTAAAGAAAGATTATTGCTTTTTTGATTCAACTCTATCGATTTGACCCTGTTTTATATTTATATAAGAGATAGGAAGATAATGGCTCCTCAAGGCCTTAAGTTATTAATGCGTTTGCTTAGTATACAAAGCTCTACGGGATGTCCGGATTGTATGATGATACTTTCAATAATAGTACTTTTAAAATTAGGAGTAGGGGTGGTGAAGTGATGATCCATTTCATAATATCGGTTGTCATTGCACTTAGCATCATTTTGCTTATAGGCTTTGCTATGGGGATATCGGTTTATAACCGTGAAAACATAGAGAAAGGAGGAAGAGAATCCTAAAGTGATTTTCTTCCTCTTTTTTATGCATGAAAGGATTCGTTTGTCCTCTACCACTTTGCTACATGTTCTTCTATACAGCCGAGCATTTGTTTAATTTGTATACTGCTGTTTTCTAAACGGATACGGCCGTTATAGTAGCCCATCATTTGATGGACTTCCGAACGGATGAGCTTAGCATCTGTTTTGGCAACGCGCTCGAAAAACGGTGTGAAGGTTAGTTCCACCGTTTCACTAAATTTAGATTTGACCGTCCAAGGCTCCATGAAGTTTTGCGGATTATAATCGAACAGAACGTCCTCGTGAATTTTAATCATTGTACCATCAATAAACACAGCATTTTCCGTCATACCCGTGCCATCCGTCCATTTTCCTCCAAAATTCAAACCAATCCGGCGTCCGCGCAGGCGCTGGCTTGCCATAGCCCAATTCCATGTAGCCTCCCGCGGCCAAACGCCTCTTCCGTAATCCAGCACAGAGAAGCTTTCTTCCTCATTGAAGACATAGCGGCGGTCGCCAATTTTTACTATTCCTGTCGTTGGGAGTGTATGATGTTTGGCTGTAAATTGAAACATTTGCCGGTTCCAAGGGATGACGACATTTAATGAATCGTCCTCTTCAGGGTGGTGGATTGTGAGCTCTGCATAAAGGTGCTCTCCGTCAAAGTCATTGCTAATGACAGATAAATGAGTATCACCATTTAGATAGGTAATATTGATGTGCATATCACTGTTGGCAAAGCTGATGGTTTCCAATACTTTTGTCGGCATTTTTACCTTGGCGCCTAACGGAATGGTGATCGTTTTTTCAAAATAGCGCTGTGTTTCATATTCAAGAAAGTACACGAAGCAAACGGCAGCGTAGTCGAGATGACTGATCGTGACAGAAAATAAAATATCTTCCCCATATACGCACCAGTAGTTCCATTTTTTTTTGCGCATAAAATGACCGCTTAAGTTGCAGTCAATGATCGGCTTTCGGGCAAAACCAATTACTTCGGGGTTTAAGTTACCCTTCTTATCACAAAGAGGCATTGCCTCAAATATTTCTTTTTCTGCATGTTGCTTCATATCACATCACCATCTCCTCTTGTGACCTACTCTTTTCTTCCTATTCTAACAAAACAATAAAGGAATTGTTTGAGATTTAATTGGAAAATTGCGGATTTTATTCCGCTATAATTTATATATATTTTTAATCTAAGCGCAAAAACGGATCTCATTTACAATTATAGCAGGACATAATTGTATAAATGTAGCATATTTTTAGCATGACCTGAAGATTGCTTTTTCAATTCAAAAATATTTAGAAAATAAGAGGCATATAAAAGGATAAGAAAGAAAAAGGAGGAAGGAAGAATTCCTACTTACAATCGAGATGCAGCGGTGGAATATGCAGAAAAATGGTGGAACGGCAGAAATCCGAATTACCCATCGTTTGCAGTAGATTGCACAAGTTTTATTTCTCAATGCCTATTCGCTGGTGGAGCCCCAATGAGAGGCGCACCTGATCGTGGGAAAGGCTGGTGGATTACAGGTGGTTGGAAAAGTGGAGACAGCAAACATTACCGGAGCGAAACATGGAGCTATAGCTGGTCTGTCGCCCATAGTCTAAGGTGGTATTTGGAAACATCTAAATCGGGGCTGACAGCAAAACAAGTACCCTCTGTCTCTGATTTACAAATTGGTGATGTTATTTTTTATGATTTTCAAGGAAACGGTGTTATTGATCATAGCACGATCGTCACAAGTATCAGAAATGGCATTCCTTATGTTCACGCCCATACAAATGACAGCCAAAACCGTCATTATGAATACAGAAATTCAGGAGCATATACGCCGAACATCCAGTACTACTTCTATCGGATTGACGATGTATTTTTGTAATAGGAGACTTTTTTCCGCCATGATATTCTCCTGACTACTGTATAGTAGAGACTTATAGAGAAATCTGTTTTATGTAATTAGATTAGAAGATATTTTAAAACTTCTCTAATTATGATAAGGTTGGTTGGAGGAAAAGAGCATCTGTTTACTTATAATAATATACTTTCAATATTTTAAGGAGAGATTCGGGAAATGAATGAACAATCGCTATCTGTAAGAGAAGCGGTCATTGGTCGACGTTCAATTAAAGTATTTAACGGCCAGCCTGTGGACCGGGAAGATTTGCTTAGTATTATTAATGATGCTGTATGGGCACCTAATCATGGTAACCGGGAGCCTTGGCGTCTAGTTGTAGCATGTGGACCGGAGCTGGAAAAGCTCTATGATTTACTGCGCGATCTTGCTATCCCTCGTTGGAAAGAACTTTCTTCAGAAGAGCTAAAGAATCAGATGAAGAAGTTTACGTTACCAGGTGCATATATATTCGTCATTGTGCCGGAAGATGCCCGCCAAAAAGAACGCCTGGAGGATTACGGAGCGGCTGCCTGTCTCCTGCAAAATATCCAGCTGCTTGCATGGGATAAAGGTATCGGCTCCTGCTGGAAGACGCCTGGATTCCTTGATGTGCCAAAATTCCGGGAGGCGATGAAGGTAGCACCGGGAGAGCGGGTTATCTCAATGCTCCAGCTTGGTTATTTTGATGAACTGCCGAAAGGGAAAGAACGTAAAACAGCTGAAGAAATTATCACGGTTTTCGGCGAATCATAAAAGTGCATTTTGTTATGGACGTTTAAAGGTAATTATTTGTTTAGGTATTTCTTTTAGCCTGAAGGCAAGAGAGATACTGTCGCCCATATTTTAACAAGCACATCCATAAAGGTAAAAGTAGAATCCGTTCGCTTTTTGCATACAAGCAGGCTTACCGGCCGGCATGTACCTAGTATGACTAGATGCAGAAAGCTTGCGGATTTTTTCCTTTTTAGGAGAATGAGTAGGTTTTACATGTAAAGCCTAATCGATAAGGCAGTAAAATGTATACGACAACAGTATAGATAGGCAGGACCTGCAAACGTCATCTTCATAAAGATAGCTGCTGAACTGTAAATGAACGTACTGTCTTCCATGATAGAAGCCACAAGTAAACCTGTGAAAAGCCCCGATACAGCTAGGGTACTGACCTTGTTTTGGTGGAATGCTTTATCCCGTAATCAACAAAATCGCTGGTCCGGGCATGAGTATTAGCAATATAGCTATCGCTTAAAAGTGAACATTACATTAAATTGCATATAAATTCCTCTGTATATGTATCCTATCATCAATCAACAGAGTACTAAATGTATTCGAATGACAAAAAAGTGGCATGAACCCGTATATTTTTTGAGAGATAGGGTATTTTTATATGGTAATAAGCTATAGAGGAGTGGAATTTTATATGAAAAACGTAAAATGGCTGGCAATCCCAATGAGCATGCTATTATTAGCAGCTTGTGGTAATGATGACGAGAAAGTCAAGGATAAACCTAAGGATGCGCCGACGGAACAAAACGAGAGTACGACAGACAACAACGCTACAACGAATAATGGCACTACAGATAATGCGGATAATAATGCTAACAATAATGCGGTATCCAATGCGAATGCTTCCTTTGACTTTACACACTTTTCCCTTGATGTCGATTACTCTGAGACAAAAAGCTTTGAAGTAGAATATGAAAATGAACAGTCGGGTGTAGAGGCCTCAATTGAGGATGATATAAATGGTGATAATTCATATGGCGATGAAGCATATGAACGATTGGAACCGATCTTCCAGAGTTTCAAGTTTGGCGCTTCAACACCTGAAGATGAAGTGATCACAGAAGTGCTTAATGTATTTAACCTAAGAGATGACTACACAGAGCTGGAATTAGAAATACGCTTTACAGATGGTACAGAAAAAGAGTACCATAACCGAAAATAACAAAAACTGTCTATATACCTTATAGAGTAGGCGCTTTAAAAAAGTCTATTCTATAGGGTTTTTTCTTTGGAAAGGCAAAAGTATACAGAAGCAGACTGATATGCTGAAGTGATACTTTCCTGAGACTCATTTTAAGCATTATTAAAAATGAGTAAATATACATAAGGCAGCAATATAGCAATGAGCCGATTAATAATGAAAATAGAAATATGAGAAAGAAGATGAACGAATAGAAAAAAGGAAGGAAAAATGCTCCTTCCAGCTAATATGAAAACACCTCATTTAATGAATGCGCTTCTTGAATCCTCTCAAGCTCTATATTTTTTAAATATTCCTTCGTCCCTGTACCGCCTATGAAAAATTTAACGTGCGGAACTGTTTTAGCAAAGGCATCGAGAGTCAATAAACTTTTCCCCCCATCCGCCCAAGCCTCCCCGGTTGTAGCGCTCAATAGCACAATTGCTGGATTAGCAAGGCGAACGGTAGATTCAATAGCCGTTGGAGCAGGCGAAGGACCAAGCATCAGTGTGCGGTAGCCGCGCAACAAGCACTGTACGAGCAGAATCTGCAGCGGAATTTCATGACGTTCATTTGGCAGGCAGCTGCCCAATACAAGTGGTGCGTGGTCTGGTACATAAAAACGCCGGCGGACATTGGCTAAAAAGTCGCGAATCGTTTGGCTGCTGACCGCCTCCTGATATTCTCCCCATTCTTTATCACACCATAGCTGACCGATCCTTTGCAAAAAAGGAAGGATAATCTGCTGTATGGAAATATCTATCCCGAATTGGTGATGCGCCTGTTCAAGAAGATGAAGTATTTTCTTTTCATCCGCAAGCTTGCCGGCATCTTCTAAAGCATAAAGAAAGTAACCGAACCGGTCTACAGGAACGTCGATGATTTCCTCCTGTTCCTCAGGTTCCTGGACGGCGAGCATGGCTGCTTGCTTGATGCTATGCCCTGCCTCTGTCAAAACGACGATTTTCTGAAGTAAGGAGACTTCAGCCTGGTTATAAATACGATAGCCGTTTTCCAGGCGCTCCGGTGTAATGATTCCGTAGCGGTCTTCCCATTTACGGATGACCTGTTTGGATAGACCTGTCATATCAGCTACTTGTTGAATTGAGTATGTGAGCTTTTTGTTCATTCAATCACCTCTTTTTAAATCTGTTCTATAGGTGCTACTAACATTCAACAAAAAAAAGTGATGGTTGTCAAATGTTGCAAGAGTTAAGTATAATGTTTGTATAATGATATCTTTTGATTTAGCGCTGAAGGTCCGTTAATACCATATAATCAGTAAATTCCTTCGATAAAATTGGCTATTTTCAGTACAGTATATCTTTCTCTTACATTCTCTGTATAACGTTTGCTATCATGAAGAAGAAAAGGCTGCCGAGACATAAAAGTTTTTTCTTCTAACATGCCGGAGACAAAATATCTTCTAACTAAAGGAGATGTGAAACCGATGATGGAGAAATAATCATTAAAAAGAATATGCTGTACAGCAACAGACATTTTACGGATATCATCATGTGCTATAGCGAAGCCGATGATTTATTTACATGCGGGAGGAATATTGCTGGATTTAAATGGATAAATATTGGGGTATACTTTATTACTAATAGTAACTTCAGATGATTATTGACCTTCTTGGAAGGCATTTTCCAATCTCTTTTTAGAGATGGGCGGTATGCTTAATATGCCTTTCCTGCCGTGACAATGCCGCCGCTATATCTTTTTCTAAATATTACTAATTACGATTGGCTAACAAAATAAATCTACGTATTGGATCACAGCTAATCTATTTAAGAAAGGCTAAGAATAAAACTATTGTAGTAGAAAAGGGGAGCTTGCATGAAAAAACACCCGTTGGAAAGATGGGGAGAGATAGTAGGGGGCAAGAAGACGAGATGGGTCACCCTTGGCCTTTGGATTGCTCTGGCTGTTGTACTTGCAATGATTTTTCCGCAAGTAAATAGTGTAGATAACTATGGAGGCTCCGACCTGCCGGCTGAATTGATGTCCCAGCAGGCAGATGCGCTGTTAGAGGAACAGTTTCCCTCAGACTCAGGTATTCCATTGTTAATCGTTTGGTATAGGGAAGCCGGTTTAGAAATGAGTGACATTGAAGGGATACAGAAATTATATGCAGCACTTGGAGCAAATCCGCTGCCCGGGCAGGAGGCTCTTCCACCCTTTGATCAGATGCCCCCGCAGGCTTTAATGGGTTCTGTATCTGAGAATGGCGCTTCGATTGTGACACCTGTGTTTTTCAGTACAGAGGCGAATACAGATACGTTAAAGAGTAATTTAGCCGAGATTAAACGTATGACAGAAGAGCAAATGGAGGAAAATCCGTATGATACATCTTTACATGATGATGTATTGCACGCCCGTTTTTCAGGCCCTGTAGGGATTTCAGTTGATGCTACTGATTTATTTAAATCTGCTGACTTTCAGCTGATGGTGGCAACCGTCATTATTATCCTTGTCATTTTACTGTTAATTTACCGTTCACCCATTTTGGCGATTGTGCCGCTTGTAGTTGTCGGAATTGCTTTTATGGTGGTCAGCCCGCTTCTGGGATGGATGGCGGACTCCGGCTGGATTGATAAGGATGCACAGGCAATCTCCATTATGATTGTCCTTTTATTTGGGGCAGGTACAGACTACTGTCTATTTTTGATCACACGCTATCGGGATGTCCTGCTGGAGGAGGAAAATAAATTTCTGGCACTTGCACAGGCCATTCGCGAATCTGCCGGCGCTATCGTCATGAGCGGATTAACAGTGGTGATCGGTCTTGCAACACTGGCATTAGCAGATTATGGGGCGTTTCAGCGCTTTGCGGTTCCATTCAGCTTTGGTGTTTTGCTGACGGGTATTGCGGTCTTGACTCTCCTGCCTGCCGTTCTTGCAGTTTTGGGAAGAGCCGCATTTTGGCCATTTGTTCCCCGTACAGCCGATATGGCGAAGGCTTACGCTGCAGACAAGAAAAAGCCTTATAAGGAGCCTAAGCAAAACCACCGCTATATGCGGAAGCTTGGAAATTTTGTAACAAGCAACCCTTGGCTTGTCATTATTTTAACAGGTACTGTATTAATCGGTCTGGCGTACACTTCAACTCATATTAAATATAATTATGATTTATTGTCTTCTTTCCCGGAGGATATGCCTTCACGTGAAGGGTTTACTTTAATTGAAGAGAACTTTACACCAGGTGAACTGGCGCCAGTACAGGTGTTGATTGATACAGGAGGAAAGGATACAAATATTACGGAGGATCTGGCAGCATTGCCTTATGTTGATTTCGTAAGTGAAGTACGAACTGGTGAAACGAAACCAGATATCCAGCTGTATGAAGTAGATTTGAATAAAAATCCATATTCAAATGAAGCAATGGATGATGTGGAAAAGATGAAAGAAGATATGAAGGAAATTATGACAGGTGCTGGTCTGGCAGAAACGGGCTTCTGGCTTGGCGGCGAGACGAGTGCACAGCTTGATACAAAAGAAGTACAGTATCATGATGAAACACTGATTCAGCCGGTTATGATTGTAATTATCTTCCTTGTCCTGCTCGTATACTTGCGGGCCCTTATTACAGCTGTTCATCTCATGATTACAGTCATTGTGTCATTCTTTGCCGCATTAGGAGCGGGATGGCTCATTATTCATGGATTGCTCGGCCAGGAGGCAATGGCAAGCGCCATTCCATTGTATAGCTTTGTGTTTATTATTGCACTTGGTAATGACTATAATATCTTTATGATTTCTGATATTTGGAAAAACCGTAAACGTGACCACAGGCATACAGATGCAATCGCAGGAG
Source organism: Lysinibacillus odysseyi 34hs-1 = NBRC 100172 (assembly GCF_001591965.1). Taxonomy (GTDB): domain Bacteria; phylum Bacillota; class Bacilli; order Bacillales_A; family Planococcaceae; genus Lysinibacillus_B; species Lysinibacillus_B odysseyi. The sequence continues at coordinate 142,413 of NZ_BCVX01000008.1, read as the reverse complement.
GAGTTGCTTCAACAGGAGCAGTTATTACTTCTGCAGGGTTGATCTTAGCAGGGACATTTGCCGTGCTTGCAACACTTCCAATTCAATTGCTCGTACAATTTGGTATTGTGACAGCGGTAGGGATCCTTCTTGATACATTTATTGTACGGCCTTTGCTGGTGCCGGCATTAATTACGGTGTTCGGGAAGTTTTCTTACTGGCCAAGCAAGCTTTGGAGAAAAGAATGAGAGAGAACGTAAAAGGGCATCTTCTTTATTAGACAGAGCAAGATGCTGTATAGGAATAAAGATTTTAATAAGGGTCTACCCGCTTTTTAGGGGTAGGCTCTTTCATATTTTGGATAATGAATGAAGTTTTTTCTATTTGCTGCTATAATTTATTTGAAACTTATTACCTTTTTTAACCGTATATTTATTGTATAACTATAGGAGGAAAGCTAAATGTTTAAAAAAATTGCTTCTGATGCACTCGGTCTGTCTGATATCGGGGTAGTGGTACCACGCTCTGATTTTGATAAAACAGATGCCGATGATTTTATTTTTAATGAAATTGATGAGGAAATTTATTTCTTGATTAAGACAAAGGCAGATGAATATTGCTTTACAAATTATGGCCTTATTCATGTAGACGGAACAAGTGCGTTGAGTAAAAAACGCCTTCTTCGCCGCTATGACTATGAGCATTATACAATTGATAATGTCTTCCTTGAAACAGCGGGCACGATTGACCTGGATGTGGAAATTAAGTTTACAATCGGGAGTACAGCCCTTTCTATTGATATCCATAAAAAACATATTGATGAAATTAAAGACCTCTATAAAGCTCTTCATGCAATTTCCCTTGAACAGAAGTCAAATGCCTATAAATTGGATGCTGCAAAGCAAAGTTTGACTCTTGCTTCTACGGCGATAGGGCGGGGCAGTAATAGTGAATCTACACCAGCTGCTTCCTTTGAGCAAATCGTTGAGTTTTCGCATGATTGGCTTATTCAAAACAAAGAAGCTTTCATGAAAAAAGATTTCGGAGCTACATTTGAAAAATATATTAATAACTAATAGAGAGCACCAAGCATATCGCGAGGTGCCTTTTCTTTTCTGGTTCACTTTTTAAAAAGGATTTCTGCGCTTTTATATGCAGAAGCCGAGCGATAATAAGCTACTTATCATATACAGGAATGTAATAAAATGAAGGACATATAAGTTCATAGTTTTTGGCCGGATAGCTGTTTATTTATTAGTCATCTACATAATCGTAATGGGATAGGGGGTATCATGTATGGAAGAAAAGGTATTGTTGTTTCTTGATAATTTAAAAAAGATTCATTTGTTTTTTGGGAAAGGAGCCAGACAAATAGGCACCCGGATGGCGGCAAAGCTGGCGGTAAAAGGTATGAGCTTCTCTGCTAAGGATTATGAGGAAACTGTAAAGACGATTAAAGTGAATACTAAATGGTATCAAAAGATAAGGATGAATCAAAAGCTGCAGCATCTCTATTATGCTCAATTTGCCGGGCAGCCGCATAGGGTCGAACAGGCCCTCGCCCTACAGAAGCAGATGACGATTGGAGGAGAAGAATCTTATCGAGCAGCGATGTATATAAAAGAGCCAGAGCAGATTGATAAAATAAAGAAGATTTCCGCTTTTCTGAAGAAAAAAGCCGGGATGAAATGGTTCTCTTTACCACAGCCCTTGCTTGCTGTACTTGCAGCAAGATCTGAAGCAGCAGAGGAGCTGGCCGCAGCGTATGAGAATTACTACACTCGTTTGACAGACCTCGGGTGGTATAGCGGCAATCAGGGAAAGTGGGCAGCGCTTTTACTTGTTGTAGGAACAGGTAGTTTTGATCAAGCTGTATGGGAGTGTGTTGGTCGCTTTTCAAAGGCAATGGAGGACGAGGATAAGCTCGATCTGGACACCTATAGCGTAGTCTGTCTGCTTGCTATTGCTCAAGCGGAACTGAAAGCAATAGGTGAGCTGGATGCCATTTGTGAATTTATAGATGATAGGACTGATGATTTACCGATAGAAGGTGACCTGCTTTTGCTGGCAGCACAGCTTCACACATCTAGTGAGGTATATAGCGATCCGCCGCATATAGACGTATCAGATATGGATTATCTGGATCTCATAGACGCTGTTATTGATGGGACATTCGATGGTTCGGATGGAAGCGGAGACGGAGGAAGTGATGGTGGTGGAGACAGCGGGGGAGGAGATTAAAACAGTTTGTAAAGTTACATAGAACGTGGTCAGCAAAAATAAAAAGCCGGCGAATGTCCCGTTTTTTCTTTTACTTTTTCGATTATAAAATGGGGGGAGTAAATGGAGACATTGTTTGATGTAGTGTGGAACAGCAGATTGCAAGGGGAATTGCTGATGGCTTATACCTACTATTGGGAAGCCCATCAAAAAAGGCTGTTGCCAACATGCAACAGACGGGAGTTGCCGGTAATCGCTTTAACTGAAGGAGACAAGGCTGCTATTAGCCAATTGTTATATAACGATTTTTTACTTTGCAGGACATCGCGCTTTATGCTGTTTCCTTCAGTGATCAGGGGTACGCGCTTTATTTTGCCCGCTGCCTGGACCAGGTTGTACAGCTGCACGAATATATTTATCGGGCAGCAGGGAAGGGGATGGAACTAATTACCATTGCAGAGTAGACTGCCATGCTTGATCGGATGTTTTACGAAGAACATAAGAGGGAGGAAAACTGGAAGATTCCTGTTATGCCCTTCTATATCGGAGAACATCTTGATAAAAAAGGTAAGGGACATGCAGGGAAAGTGTTCTTTTATTCTCCTTCATTTTGTAAGGGTAAATAAAAAGGATATAATAAATGTAACCAATCGGACAGGGAGAATTGCTATGAATTTATTTATTGTTAGTGATATTCACGGAATGTACAAGCAGTTTGAGGAAATAATAAAGTACTGGGACAGGGAAAGCCTGCTTGTCATTTTAGGCGATATGATTGACCGCGGGGAGTATTCGTATGAGGTGGTACAGCGTATAATGGAGCTCCAGAAACAATACCCTGACAAGGTCGTTGTAATGAAGGGCAATCATGAAGATATGCTGATGTACTATGTAGATGGACATATGAAGGATCCGACACCATTTTTAGTGAACGGCGGATTAGAAATGCTGCGCTCGTTTATCAAGGATTTGGATGAAGAGGCAGTTGAGCAAAATGCTGTTATTCTTAAAACACAATTTGCAGCGGAAATAGAATTTTTGCGAAATGCCCGTCATTACTATCAATACGGCAGCCTTCTTATCACACATGCGGGTTTTGATTCCCTACTTGAAGACTGGCAGGAGACAAGTCCCCAAGACTTTTTATGGATTCGCAATCACTATAAGGAAGAAAATAAAACAGGACTTATCAATATTTTTGGCCATACGCCGGTACGAAATATGCATGAGATAGATGATATTTGGATCAGTCCCGGCGGCAAATACATTGGTATTGATGGCGGATGTGCATATGGAGGCCAGTTGAATGCGCTTTTCATCAGCGAGCAGGGTGAAATAATAGATATGTTTGTAGTTTGTTCGGATAGGAAGATGGAAAGTAAAGAATGATAAAATTCAAAAACAGTAAAAGGTGAACAACAAGATGAATTTTTACATCGTTATGCAAGGACGTACGTATGTAGAGGAGAAAACTAAGGGTGTTATTTGGTCTTTGATCAAGGATAAAAGCGGGCAAACCCCACACTTTTGGGAACGTATGAAAGAAGTAAAAGCAGGAGACGCCATTTTCCATTATGTAAAAGGAGAAATTATGGCGATAAGTATAGCCAAAGAAGATTGCTACGAAGGGAAAAATCCTTATCAAGAGAGGGACAGCACGGTAGGATTTACTGTTGAAACAGCATACGAGGAGCTGGAAAGACCACTTTCTATTAAAGAGAACCTAAAAGCAATCCAGCCATTGCTGCCAGTGAAATATTCAGCCTTTCAGGAAGATGGAGATGGGAACCAAGGCTATCTCTATCCATGCAATGAGCTATTGGCTCTTAAATTGCTTGAGTTAATAAGTGATCTGAATATTTATGAACAAGAATAAGAGCAGCTTGAGTTTGCAATCGGCACTATTGCGAGTAAAGAAAGAAATACATTGGCCCCGATACTCGCAGAGACTGAATCAGAGGCGAAAATGAAGCTGCGAAAAGGGAAGCAGAAATTCACACAAGGCTTGTTGCCCCTCTGGGATCATCAATGTGCTCTTTGTGAAATTAATTTACCGGAACTGCTAATGGCAACTCACTCGAAGCCTTGGAAAGACAGCACAGATGAGGAACGGCTCGATATTTATAATGGTTTATTGCTATGCTGTAACCACGAAATTTTATATGATCAGGGATATATTGCATTTGATGGCTCAGGCAAAATTCATATTGCCAGTGAAATAGATATTACTGAGTACGGAAAATATGGCATACATGCTAAAATGCGTGTTAATCGGAGAGAGGAAAATAAACCTTATTTTAAATGGCATAAACGGAATATTTTTAGAGGATAAAAGAGAGGGCTCCCGGTAGATTATCCGAAGCCATCTTTTTATTCTTCTACCAAGTAATGGTAAATACCGTATTGTACAGGCTGTTCTAGTACCATATTCATTGTGACGACAGAATAGGTCTTTCCTTTATCAAGCAACTTTTCATTTTGGGCAGAAAGCGGATCAACCCTTACTGGCCCTAGGTAATAAAAATTTAAACGTTCCATTAAATTTCCTACTTTCAATTTCCTTATTTTTCAGCGATGAGCTTTTCTACGGCAGGGATATCTGCGGGGGCAAACTCAAGCGACATTAATTGGTTGCGAGGCACCCATCGTGTCTCTGCATGTTCTAAAGCAGTAGGTTCTCCTTTTAAGATAACAGAAAGGTAAGTTTCAAGCCGTACAATTACTTTTTCGTATTCATAAGTAGTATCCTCTATTTTTCTCCCGACAGAAATTTCACAGTTGAATTCCTCCTTGATTTCACGGGCAAGTGCTTCTTGGGGAGTTTCATCTCCTTCAATTTTTCCACCCGGGAATTCCCAATAGTTAGGCAGCGTCATTTCTGAACTTCGTAGAGCACAAAAAATTTCTTTATTTTTATTTTCAATTATTGCACCCACTACATGTACTGTTTTTTTCATTTAAATCATCCATTCTACATATTTATATTTATCTTACTACATGTCTTCTATATTAGGATGTAAGGAGAAAAGGAAGTTTTCCAGTTATATGGGTTCATCCTAATCTTCCCGCATAATTTGTCAATATTAAGATACAACTTAAATGAAAATAAGTGTCATAAAGGGTAAAGGAGCAGCCCGACACTGAATTTAGATTAAATTGTATATGGATTTCTCTATCTACTGCGATAAAAGTGGTAAAATATAAACAGAAGCAAAGGTATTCACATTCTCTTTCCAGGGAAGAATAGGAATGAAAGATGTCTCCCGTATTATACAATTATTGTAACCTGATCAGCTATGTCAGTCACAGATGTTCTTTTTAGGGATGTAATTTGCGGATTTTATATAATAAGTAAATAGGATAAATAAAGAGCTGAGAAGACAAACATGTCTTATATGATGGTTCCCCAAAAGCAAAATAACACATCACTTCTATTAGTGAGGTGTCCGATTATGGGTAGTAATTGTATAATTTGCCTGGTTGATAGCCTGTTCGACAATTTGACTGAAGCGATTTGTGCTTGTATCGTCCCGGGCGAGCAGGGAGGTGATCAGACGCTGTTGAATGTAGAGCGTGTCATCATCAGAATGCTGCATATCCTGTTCGTCCATTAAATAATAGTGCCGGTTTTGGTTTTTGTTAAATATCTCGTTAGCAGTTTCTTTATTGTTGCGGATAAGTACAAAATCGATCCAACGCAGAAAGTGCAGTCCCAAATAATAGCTTAGAACAAATAGACGGTCCTCGTCGTTTTTCCAATCCTTTAAAAAAGCATGGAGTTCTTGTGAGATGTTTAGCTTCTCCATAAAAAAGAAATTATACTGGTGGGAGAAGTTTTTCTCTACTTTTGTAACGGTTACTTTCGGGTGACGGCGGAGAAGCTTCCAGCAGTTTAAAACAGTGGCAAGTGCATCTTCTTCGTTATGAATTTTAGTAGTAAGCGGGGGTAGCTGTGGGCTCCATCTCCGATAAAAACTCTCAAATTCCCCCAGTTCTTCCTCCGTTAACGAAACTAAACAATGCTGAACGGTTAACTTTATCATTCCTCTGATTACCCATCCCTTTATCGTAGTCTATTAGTGAATAATATATTAATCGAATAGTAAAAAAAATACAATAGAGAACGTAAATTCTTCCTAAAACAGGGAGGTAGGCGGGTGTTAATTAGAAGAAGGGGGAATCTAAATGAAAGGGATTATTAAAGTATTATTCATTGCATTAGCCGGTGCACTAGCCTTTAGCTTTCTGCATTTTCCGGTTCCGTGGTTACTCGGCTCCATTTTTACGGTACTCATTAGTCAATTTATCATACAGGGGGAGCTTTCATGGCCGCCGATTTTACGTAATATTGGCTTAATCATTGTAGGGGTAGCAATCGGCCAGCAATTTGATCTTTCTTTGTTCAATGGTATGGGAACTCTCCTGCTCTACATGGCAGCACTGAATATAGGACTGATAGCCTTTGCTGTCATCCTGGCAATCTGGACAGCCAAATGGACAGGCATGTCCTTAAAGACATCACTGACGGCCAGTATTCCGGGAGGGCTATCGCAATTCGTCCTGTTTGCAGAAGAGGAAAAAGATGTTGATCTGGCTGTTGTAACTTTTTTTCATATTATTCGTGTAGTAGCAGTCGTCCTTGTTATTCCCTTTATAGTATCAGGACATATTGTCACTAATGGAGGACAGCCTGTTGTATTTGACTTATGGCTTATTCCCGTCTTTATACTTGCTGCCTGCTCGGTATGGATTGGATTGAAAATAAAGCTGCCAGTTGCGCATTTTTTAACTCCTGTTTTGTTAGTTATCATTATACATATGTGCGGGGCGGAGGTACCGCATATTCCTGTATCATTACTTCATATAGCACAGTTGTTGATCGGTGCCTATATCGGGCTGCTTTTAAAACCCGATATGATTCGGCTTCCTAAAAAAGTTCTGATGGCAGGGCTGCTCAATACGGTTGCGCTTATCATTGTAACTTATGGAGGAAGCTTGATTGTCAAATGGCTTTTAGGTTATTCGTTTGCCACTAGTTTTTTAAGTACGGCTCCGGGAGGGCTGGACCAAATGGGACTCCTTGCGGCTGCAGTAGGAGCAGACATTTCCATAGTGACTGTATTCCAGCTATTCCGGCTGCTGTTTATCTTCCTTGTCGTACTCCCACTACTGAAAATGGCGGCACGAAAAATGATAAAATCCTAACCTGGAGAACACAAGCGGTAGGAAGTATATAGGCTGTATTTGGTTAGGTTGTTCTTCTTCGTTGGATATGGAAAGAGTGAAAGAGAAATGATTGACTTATACAAATAAAAGAAGCTTAGTATCAAGCCATTTATCCATATAAGAAACAGAGGCAGGACGTTGTATTCAAATCAGGTGAAAAACAGCTTGTTCTTTTGTTATAAGTTGTTGGATGTGCGGAATAATATGGGGAAAAAGAGGTGATCATGCATGGAATCCTATGGCATGGAGGAATGTGATGTGTGCTTCGATCTCGTTGACACGACAAACCGCCGGCATTATGAATTGGTAGATTCCTACAATGTGTGCTGCTTTATGTGCATTAGCTGTTATGAAAGAATGCTTGATATGACAGAGGAGCAGCTTGATCACTTTTTTCCGCCCCATATCCGTCGAAAAGTTGTAAACAAATATGAAGGGATTCCGTTTATTAAGTGGATCAGCCGTTTTAATTAACAGACGCCCGAAAATATAATGCGTAACTCCCTATTATGGCAGGGCTGAAGGCATATTGTGTGTAATGCTTTATGGCAAATAGCTGCTGAAAGATGAAGAGCTGTCTGGAAAGTTTCTACTTTCTAGACGGCTTTTTCATTACGTGTGTATATTTTGCCTCTTAAAGATTGGTAAGGAGGGAACAAAAAAGCAATTAAACGAGGCGTATAAGTGAGTATATTTTTATAAAATATGTACAAATGCTGACATAGCCTAATTAATAATAACTTGTGTCATTTATAAGAAAAAAGTCTGCCATATTGGAAGTTGGGGTACGGTTGGGTTATACTAATGGAAGTGATTATATGAGGGAGTAATGAAAAAAGACAAAATGGAGAAGCAATCTTATTCTAAATTGTGGGCGCAGGCAGTCAAAACAGGGATTATTAAATCAAATCTAGTCCCTATGGTAGCTGGTTTGATGCTTGCATTATATACGTATGAACTTAGTTTTACTGATAATATATGGAATCTCGTTTTAGCTTGTGCCGGATCGGCAGCTGTTATTGGGGCAGCGGGTTCCTTTAACAATGTGTATGACAGGGATATTGATGCCGTCATGGCACGGACAAAGGTTCGTCCGACAGTAACAGGTGCACTTAATGTAAAGACGGTCTTGATAGTGGCGGTAGTATTATTGATTGTAGGACTGGTTTTACTTTATATGACGACACCACTGGCTGCTCTATTAGGATTCCTTGGTGTATTCCTCTATGTTGTGCCTTATACAATGTGGACAAAACGCCGAACAATCTGGAACACAGAAGTCGGCAGTATTTCAGGCGCTGTTCCTCCACTTATTGGATGGGCTGCGGTAGCACCGGACATTTGGCACCCTGCTTGCTGGGCACTCTTCATTATTATGGTTATTTGGCAGATGCCGCACTTTTATGCTATTGCAATTCGTAAACGTGATGATTATGCGGCAGCGAATATTCCAATGCTCCCCGTAGTAAAGGGCGAGCGCCGCACATATATTCAATCGAATGTCTATTTAATCTTATTGATTTTAACAAGCTTTCTCTTTGCGCCATTAAGCTGGGGTCTGACGCTCGTATCTTTTATTTTGGGAGCGGTCTGGTTGTGGCTGAGCTTTGTTGGATATCGCAAAATGGAAGGAAAAGCATGGGCGAACAAAATGTTTGGTTTTTCTCTTTTCCATATGGTTTTCTTATTTGCAACAGTCATTATTTATTCATCAGTGGGATTGATTTTACAGGCTTTGTAAAAATGTCTCGGAGCGAATTGGCTTCGGGCATTTTTTTATGTTAAAAAAGCCAACCTTTAAGAAAAAGGCCGGCTTGAACAATTAATATGACAGTTTGTATTAGAAAGCGTAACGATTTGATTTTTCCCTTGGCTTTTTGCCATATAAAGCGCCTGATCTGCTATGCGAAACAACTGTTTAAATTTACGGGCAATGATACTCTCTGTTGAGACCATTCCCATACTGATTGTAAATTGAATTTTATAATCATGCCCTGTTACACACAAGTTTGTAAGCGCCTGAAAGAGTTCCGAGATTTTATGCATGAGGTGCTGCTTTGAGAAATTTTTAAAGAGAATAACAAATTCATCCCCTCCATAGCGGCCAATGATTGTCTGCTTTTCCTGAATAACCTCCCGGCACGTTTGTCCCACAGCCTTGATCACTTCATCCCCAACAAGATGTCCATACTGATCGTTAATTGTCTTGAAGTCGTCTATATCAAATACCACACAGCAAATATCATCCTTCGTTTCACGTGCTTCAGATAGCCATTGGTCACATGCTGACTCTAAATAATGCCGTGTATAGACTCCGGATAAGGAATCTATATTAGCTAAGCGTTCGAGAGTGGACATATTATATTGAATATCCAGGTCCTCCAGCTTTGAACGGGTGCATCCTTTATAGAGGTCTTCCAGCATAAATGTATACTTTTTCATATAGGAATAGGCAAGCTCAAAGCATTTTAAGTTCTCATAAGCAAGCGCCTGTTGGAGATAGACTCTTTTTAGCAAGGTACTGTTTTGAGTAGTGAGAGCAAGCGCCTCCGCTTCTACCAGGAAGGAGATAGCCAGCTCAGTATCATCCACTTTGAGGGCGAGAAGACCTTTTATGTATAAAAAGCGGCTGCGTTCAAGTCTGCTGCTTTGGGAGAAAGGGTTGCGTGCTACTACTTCTAAAGCATAGGCAGCTTCAGCTAACTGATCCAACAGCACGTATGAGATGGAAAGTATACTATAAATATGGCATTGGATACGGGAATCTTTAGAAGTATGGAGCTCAGCAATGGCCAAAGCATCCTGTGCAGTCGTCAATGCCTCCTCGTATTGCTCGGTCATAAGATGAATATAGCTCAGTATAGTGTAGCTGACGCATAGTTCGTGAGGCAAGCTTAATAATCTGGCAAGATGGATGCACTCCTCTGTACACTCTTTTGCCTTTTTATAATTGCGCTCATATTCATAAATCAGGGACTGGAGATGGCATAGATTATATTGTTCATACTGAGCGCCGTATTCATCGCATAATTTTTTATATAATAAAATACTTTGGAAAGCACATTCGCTTTGACCCATACAATAATAGCAAGTAGCGATGCTGATATGAGCAAGCATAGCGCCGTAAGGGTTTTTATTACGCTCGCACTCTTCCAGGAAGGTACGCATGACCTCAATCGCTTCCTCATAGCGTCCTGCTGCATACAGGCGGTCATATTCTGTATCTACTTGTACAGCAGGTTTGTATGTTATCCTCAATCTTCTCCCCTCCTTACTAATACGAATAGACTAGGACTGATTTAATTTAAAATGGGCAGTTTTTCCTTTTGCTAATTATATAATTTTTCCTGTAAATTGGATATACCTGGGATTATTTATTTTTAAATTTCCAATAATTTGTGACAATTTGGTAAATGGAATATTTATAAGAATGAAAAGCCGTAAAAATGAAAAAACGAAAAAGAGCGGTCCGATAACGCTGTAGTTATTGGACCGCTCTCTGATTTAGTTAGGATAGGTGTTTAAGACATCCTCTTCTTTTTACAAGGAAAGTGTGGATACTTCATACAGGTAGTCGCCAAGAACGCGGAGTCCCTTGTCGAAGTTTTCCAAATGGAAATGCTCATTTGGTGCATGGAAGTTTTCGCTTGATAAGCCAAAGCCCATTAATACTACTGGTAGCTGCAGAATCTGATCGAATGCCGCCACAATTGGAATAGAACCGCCGCCGCGCGTATAGGCAGTAGGTACTTCATATACGCGCTCGTAGGAACGTCCTGCCGCCTGAATGACGGGATGATCGAATGGTGTGATGAAAGGCGCCCCTTTATCAAACTCTGAAATTGTTACTTCTACACCTGCTGGCTTGTGCTTTTCAACATGTGCTTTTAAAAGAGCGACAATTTCATCCGGATCTTGGTCTGGTACAAGGCGGCATGTAATCTTTGCTCCTGCTTCCGCCGGCAATACTGTTTTAATACCCTCACCTGAGAAGCCGCCGAATACGCCGTTTACTTCCAGTGTAGGGCGGGCCCATGTTTGTTCTAAATAGGAGTAACCCTTTTCGCCAAACAGCTCTTTTACGCCTACTTCTTCTTTTAATGCCTCTTCATCGAAGTTTAGATCGAGGTATGCTTGGCGTTCCTCTTCGGAAAGAGGACGTACATTGTCATAAAAGCCTTCTACCTGGATTGTTCCATGCTCGTCACGGAAGGATGCAAGAATATCAGCCAATGCATGGATGGCATTTTGGACCCCGCCTCCATAAAGGCCGGAGTGCAAGTCGCCTTTCGCTCCTCGTACATCAATTTGGATACCTGTTAAACCACGAAGCCCATAGCATACTGCTGGCTTGCCTGGTGCGTATAGCCCTGTATCGGAAATAAGGATTAGATCTGCTGCTAATTTCTCTTTGTTTTTTTCTACATATTGAGGAAGGTTCGGACTGCCGATTTCTTCTTCTCCTTCAATAATAAATTTCACATTCACCGGAAGCGTTCCATCAAGGGCAAATAATGCTTCGAGTGCTTTTAGATGCATGAATACTTGGCCTTTATCATCTGAAGCGCCGCGTGCGAACAGCTTATTATCACGTACAGTCGGCTCAAACGGCGGTGTTTCCCAAAGATTTAAAGGGTCAACTGGCTGTACGTCATAATGGCCGTAGAATAAAATTGTCGGTTTGCCTGGTGCATGCAGCCAATCTGCATACACGACTGGATGACCGCCAGTTTCATCAATGGAAATGTTGTCAAGATTTACGCGTTTCATTGCTGCAGCCAGCCATGAAGCTGCTGTCTGCATATCTTGCTTGTGCTCAGATAGGGAAGAGATGCTTGGAATACGTAAGAATTCGTTCAATTCTGCTAAATGATTGTCACGATTTTCCGCGAAGTAACCATCTAATTTGGATAAATGACTCATAGTAGGAGCCTCCTTTAATAATTCGGTAATGGAAATATTATAGCACAAATGAAAGAAAACATTAGGAGCCCAGGCCATTAGTGAAAGGCAGCTTTATTAATTAATGATAAGGATTATTATGGAAAAACATATGTAAAAGAAGGAAAAACATAGGGGGGGCGGGGATTGTCCTATCATATCCAACGCTATGTTACAAAAAATTTCATTCAACCTTACAGCATTGTAAGAAAAATGAAAGCAAATACGATAGAGCGTAATATTTGTTTTTGCGAAAATGAAAGTAAGAAAACGAACATAAACCATTTCACATAAAATTACTCTAAACGGGAGAGGTTTAACATGAATGAAAAATTAACTGCTATTTATAATGAATTTGATCGATACATTTACCACCTATGCTTAAAGCTTACACGCAACACGAATGAAGCGGAAGACCTGATGCAGGAAGTCTGGGTAAAGGTTGTCCGTTATGAACAAAATCTTGCGGAAGTCGATCATGTAAAAGCTTGGCTGACGACTATTACAATGAATACATTTCGGGACCGTTACCGTAAAAATGTACGACGCAGTAAATATATGATGAGTCAACCTGAAACATTAGACGTTCCGATTCTAGATTTGGTTCCAAATAATGAATTATCAACAGAAGAACAAATTGAAAAAACGGAAATCACGAAAATTGTCCAAGAGAAAATGCACCAGCTGGATGCGATTTACCAAAAGACTTTGTGGTACTTTTATGTCGATCAATATTCTTTAGCTGAAATTTCAACATTAATGAAGGTTTCTGTTGGTACAGTAAAGTCTCGACTTTTCCGTGCAAAGGCACGACTAAAGGAAATTTTACTGTCAGATCAAAAACTGGAGACAGTTGTTACCGCGTAGCATGAAAACAGGGGACCGGAAATTTATTTGGTGTCACTCATTTAGCGTCAGCAGCGATGGCATATTGATATGCCCTCCATATAAATCATAAAGATAGATAAAAAACTTAAGAAAAAATAGGGCTCTCAAAAAAGTATTTCCCTTTTTGAGAGCCCTATTTATTTGTGAAATCTTATGGTTACAGAAAAGGGGAAGGAACGGGAAGAGGTTTTTGGATACTGCCGTTGCGACAGGGATAGTGACATATTGATGTGCCCTCCGCAGCTGTATTATTTATAGCGGTTATTTATGATAGAAAAAGGCTGTGCTAAAGGTCATTTTGACTTTTAACACAGCCCCATCAAATAAAGTGTGTGATTATCTCTAAGAATGCATTTTGTAGAAGATTTTATGCAATGTGGTGATTTCCTCTTCTGTCAGCATACCGAATAAATGATCAATAAGGGCTTCGATTTGCTTTCGAGAATCCTCCAATACTTGAAGTCCTTCCTCTGTAATAGAAATTTGTGAGGCACGACGATCATTTTCATTTTGTGTCTTTTCTATGAAGCCTCCCTTAAGCAGCTTTGTTGTGAGCACTGTTACCCCGCCTGTTGTCACCTTGAGACGATCGGCAATGGCAGATGGACGTTTTGGTCCTTCCTTTGCTAAAAATTCAAGTATCAAAATATGAGACTTTGAAAAACCGAGTTCATTATGGCTATTCCATTCGTTTGCCACTTTGCGTTCCAGCACGGAAATCGATTCGAAAAGAGCTGTTAAGTTGTCTTTTCTCTTTTGGTCCATTTCGCTCAACTCCAACACATTCTTTCAAAAACTTTTATGTAAATAAAGAAAGCGGTGAAATTACTCAACCGCTAGTCTTTGTAAAGCATTCAGTTCAAATGCACGTACTTTACGTGGAATGAAACGTCGAATATCCATTTCATTATAGCCCACTTGAATACGTTTTTCATCTAATAGAATCGGGCTGCGCAACATACGGGGATGCTGCTGGATCAGATTGTATAGCTCTTGGATTGATAGCTGATCGATATCGACATCCAGATTTTTAAAGTCATTTGAGTTTGTTGCGATAATTTCATCCGTTCCGTCTTCTGTCATACTTAAAATATTTTTAAATTCTGCTAGAGTTAGTGGCTGGGAAGTAATGCGTTTTTCTGTATAGGCAATATTATTTTCATTTAACCATTTTAAAGCTTTTCGTGATGAGGAACAGCTAGATTGTGTGTAAATTGTTACTGACATATAAATTCCTCTCTTCCAATAGATTATTTTGAAATAGCCTATCAATAAGATAATTTAACATAAATTTATCTTACTAATAAGATATTTGTTTTGCAAGTTTTTTTATAAGTCGGCTGCGTATGTAACCTTTATCCATTTATTGTATACCCAGCTCTCTATAAATATATACGTCCTTTCTCAAAAAAAGTTTCGTTTGTCAAAAAATCAACACATTTTTTCTTGAATCATCTTAAAGAGGGAATTTTAGGTTTCATACTTTTCCATATACCAATTGTATTGACAAAGTTAGGAGAGGTGGAGACCATCTCAGTCTTCAGGCGGAGATGAAAATCCATTTATGGACTGTTAAAACCCAGCTTTGTTATCGGTAAGATGAATGTAACAAAGCGAGAGGAGAAAAACATATGAAAAAATTTCTGAAATACACAGTAATTGGCTTCGGTATTTTAATCGCAGCTGCTATTTTAGCACCGATGATTGCCGGACTTTTAGTTGGCGGAGCTATTATACTTGGAGGGTTCTGGCTGTATGAGAGAAGTGAATCATTTATTATGAAGCTGCTTAGCATCACAATCATGGGTTCTGGTGTCATGGCTGCAATCGGCAGCTCACCGGTTCTGCTGTTGATCGTTGCACCGGCAGTCGGCTATTTGGTTTACAAGCTATGGAATCGTAACGAACCGGAAATGGTAACGGATAATCCCTTCGATAACTTCGAAGCGGAATGGAATAAACTATCAAAATAAAAAGGAGAGAGTTCAATGAACTTATTACAACGTTTTATCAATACAGCTGAGGCAAAATTACATGAAATGTTTGATTCAGCGGAGCGTAAAAACCCAATTAGTATGCTGAATCAATATGTCCGTCAGGCGGAAAAGGAAACAGAAAAGGTGGGCAGTCTTGTAGTACGTCAGGCAGATCTCAAACATAAGATTGCTACAGAGTTAAGTCAGGTGGAAAAGAAGCTGCAAAAACGTACAGAGCAGCTCCAGCTTGCACAGCAGTCAGAGGAAAAGGATTTGATTGATTTTACTTTATCGGAAGTGGAAGCTTATAAAACACGTGTAGATCTGTTAGAGCAAAGTTTGGCAGAAGCGACAGCAGAGCATGCGAATCTTGAACGGCAGTTTGAACAGATGAAACATCGTTTACAGGATATGAAGGTACGTCAGCTTCAGTTAATGAGCAAGGAAAATGTAGCGCATGCGCACTATCGTTTAGAGGAGGCATCTTCCAAACAGGCGGATTTACACGCTAACAAATTTGGAGAGGCGACTGAATATATTGAACGTATCTCTTTAAAGCTGAAGAATGACTATGAAATCACAACATTTGAACAACGTTTGGCGGCGCTTGAACGGAAGGAATAGTATAATGAAAGATGTGGAGTAACAAGCTCCACATCTTTTTTCCGTACTACCGTCAGGGCCATAAGAACAGAAGCAACTGCATGATAGAGTAATGGAAAAAGAGGAATAACCATGCAATAGAAAGGCCTATCCATAGGAGGCGGCAAATGAAAAATAAACTATTAATAATTATCGGTCTCATCATATTTATAGAACTATTCGTTTTTCATAATGGGGGCGTATTGTTCCTGCTCGTTGCGTTTGCACTTTACGTATTAAGTGTGCAAAAAAACGAGAAAATGTATGCTTCCATCGCTCTTGTATTTGCTATTCTCGCCATTTTATCGATGGTAACACTTAGATGGCTGATTCCGGTAGCTATCATTTATTGGTTATATCACCACTATAAGCGGGATGCTTATGTGCCGGTCTTTTTTGGCACATATCAGACGGAGGAAAAGCCGTATCCGTGGAAAAATCAAGGTGTTACAAGAGTATTCGGCAATGTAACGATTGATGCCACAAAAACGATTTTACCGTTGGAGCCTGCATTCATTTCTATTTTTCAGGGGATTGGTAAAACAACGATTTTAGTACCTTATGATGTAGAGTGCTATATTGCTGTAAACCAAGGCTACGGCAGAGTGTTCATCAATGGGGAGCCGGTGACATCGACGCAAAGTATAGTAATAGAAGAGGGCGGACGTCGAAAGCTGATGATTCACGTATCAATCGGGTTGGGTGAGGTGGAAATATGGCAAAAATAATAGGCTTTTGCTTTCGCACCCTGCTGCTTATGATGCTGCTCGGTTCGTTTGTATATGGCAGTCTTGTCCTTTTATATGGAGAGCCGAATGAAGAAAGCTGGCGTCCGCTCATAGAGAATGCCGAAAAAGGTGAATTGCCGGTATTAGCCATGCTTATTTTTGGTGTTCTGGTAGCGAGCTTGATCATTTCGTTTTGGATTACCTTCATCATTGTGACAAAGGATTTCCAAACGAGCAGACAGATTAAAAAGCTGCTCGATATCGAACGATATAAAGAGCCCAAAACTTCTCCACGCACGACACGGAAATCCTTATCGGAGGTTGCAGAACTGATTGAACATCAACGAAAGACGCTGCATCGTATTACGAATGAAAAGGTGGAAGCAGATGAAACAATTGTCCGCCAACGCTTAGTAGAGGAACGGCAGCGATTGGCACGGGAGTTGCATGATTCTGTTTCGCAGCAGCTATTCGCGGCTTCCATGTTATTGTCATCTGTTACTGAAAATAATGAGGATGCAGCCATTTTGGTGCAGATCGAAAAAATTGTCCAGCAGGCTCAGTTGGAGATGCGTGCACTGCTTTTGCATTTGCGCCCGATTGCATTACAGAACAAAACGCTTGCACAGGGACTTCGTGAGCTGATAGAGGAGCTGCAGCAAAAGGCAGCCTTCGAACTTCATTACGAGCTTGCAGATGTACCATTGACAAAGGCGCAGGAGGATCATCTGTTTCGGATCGCACAGGAGGCCTTATCCAATACGCTCCGCCATGCAAAGGCAACGGATGTAGAGCTTCTACTCATGGAAAGAACAAATATGTATATCTTGCGAATTCAGGATAACGGCGTTGGATTTGATGTCCAGCATGAAAAAATAGGATCCTACGGTATGAAAAACATTGTGGAAAGAGCAACGGAAATTGGGGGTATTTGTACAATCACTTCCGTCCCGGGACAAGGCACGAAGATAGAAGTACAGATCGCAAAGGAATTGGAGGAAAAGCATGATTAAAATTGTCGTAGCAGATGACCACGAAATGGTACGTATTGGCGTTGTCGCCTATCTTTCGGCACAATCGGATATGGAAGTCGTCGGGGAGGCAGCAGATGGGAAAGAAGCTGTTGGTAAGGCGTTGGCTTTGCGTCCGGATATTATTTTGCTGGATAATGTGATGCCGAATATGACGGGGGTGGAGGCCGCGACCGAAATTTTAAAGCAATGGCCTGAAGCGAAAATTATGATGGTTACAAGCTTTTTGGACGATGATAAAGTGTATCCGGCTCTGGAAGCGGGGGCTGTCAGCTATTTGCTGAAAACATCAAATGCAAAGCAAATTGCTGAGGCGATCCGCCGTACAGTGAAGGGGGAATCGGTCCTCGAACCGGAGGTAACAGCAAAAATGATGCAAAAGTTCCGCCGTCCGAATGTAACGCTCCATGATGAACTGACCGAACGGGAGATGGAGGTATTGCTCCTCCTAGCACAAGGGAAAACAAATCAGGATATTGCTGATGAACTGTTCATTGGAATTAAAACGGTAAAGACGCATGTCAGCAATATTTTATCGAAACTGGAAGTGCAAGATCGTACCCAGGCAGTTGTTTATGCTTTTCAGCACCATCTAGTAAAATGAAATGGTAAGCAGGCCGATATAAGAAAATAGAATAGACGGCAATAGGTGGGATGAACATGGTTAGACCAGTAGGTACGAGTGGGACAAATATAAACGGCCCTTCTCCAAAGAAAACACAGGAACGGACACAGACAACATTTCCAAATGTGGGTGGTAAGGGACTGCTAGAAGAAAAGACAGAAGCTTCTTCTAAGGTGCTCATGGCAGGGGCGAGACCGACAAGGAATATCCTTTCTATTATGGAAGAGGAACAGGACGTTGTCCGTCGCAATGCTGATGGTGATAGGCTGGAAGTGAGCTGAAGAGCTATTTCCTTAGCGAGGGAGAGAATAGATAGTTAGAGAAAAGCCATGCCGACGCTGCCGGCATGGCCTTCTTATTCTTAGAAATCTATTTTTCCTGTTGTAAACCAATCTTGAACGTTCCAAACTTTTGTGGCCAGTCCCTCGTAAAAATCAGGCTCGTGGGATACAAGGACGATGGTGCCTTTGAATTCCTGCATCGCACGCTTTAATTCTGCCTTAGCATCCACATCTAAGTGATTTGTCGGCTCGTCAAAAATCAGCCAGTTTGCTTCATTCATCATCAGTTTACACAGACGGACCTTCGCCTGCTCACCACCTGACAGGGAATTAAGCGGACGCTGTATATGTTCTGTCTTCAAGCCAGCGCGGGCTAATGCAGCACGTACCTGCGCTTGTTCCATAGACGGGAATGCATTCCATACATCGTCAATTGGTGTGATTTTTTCAGCTTTTACTTCCTGTTCGAAGTAAGAAGGGAAAAGGTAGTCACCACGGATGACTTTCCCGCCGAGCGGGTTGATTTTGCCCAGCATCGTTTTCAGCAGGGTCGATTTACCGACACCATTCATTCCGACTAACGCGATTTTCTGTCCACGTTCGATTTGGAATGTCAATGGAGGTAATAATGGCTTATCTTTGTCATACCCAATGAGCAGTTCCTCTGCTTCCACTACATAGCGGCTCGATGCACGTGATTCCTTGAAGCCAAACTCAGGCTTCACCGCTGTTTCGGGACGATCGATCCGTTCGAGACGGTCGAGCTGCTTCGCACGTGATTTTGCACGGCCTGTTGTTGAATATCTAGCTTTGTTCTTGGCAATGAAATCTTCCTGCTTTTTAATGAATTCCTGCTGCTTTTCATATGCCTCAATGTGCTGGCGCTTATTGATTTCAGCAAGCTCTAGGAATTTCTCGTAAGTAGCTGTATAGCGTGTCATTTTAGAAAACTCCAAGTGAAAAATGACATCTACTACATTATTCATAAACTCCGTATCATGCGAAATTAATAAAAAGGCATGAGGATAGTTTTTTAGGTAGTTTTTCAGCCATGTAACATGCTCTTCGTCCAAATAGTTAGTTGGCTCGTCCAACAGCAGAACTTTCGGTTTTTCCAGCAGCAGCTTTGCTAATAGCACTTTTGTCCGCTGACCACCTGATAGAGCTGCTACATCACGGTCTAGCCCAATCGCATCAAGGCCGAGTCCGCGTGCTACCTCTTCAATTTTCATATCTAATGAGTAGAAGTCCCCCGCATCCAAAGCGTCCTGGATTTCAGCCATATCCTCCAGCAGCTTTTCCAGTTCTTCCGGTGTTGCCTCTCCCATTTTCATCGTAATCTCGTTTAGTTCTTCTTCCTTTTTATAAAGCGGAAGAAAGGCATCCTGTAAGGCATCTCGCATTGAACGGCCTGCTGTAAGCACAGTATGCTGGTCAAGATAGCCGTAGTGAGTGCCGGGAAGCCACTCGACTTTCCCTGTATCATGGATTGCCTGTCCTGTAATAATACTCATTAATGTAGATTTTCCTACACCGTTTGCACCGACCAAGCCAATATGATCACCTTCAACTAAACGGAATGACACGTCTTTAAATAGTGTGCGGTCGCCAAAGGAATGCCCTAAATTTTCAACCGTTAAAATTGCCATATATTATCGTTCCTCCAATAATTCTTCGTCTATTATGTTCATCAAAAAACTCGCGGTACGCGACCGCGAGCAGAGTAGAATATGTGTTCAAAGCAATTTAAAACTCGGCTAACTGCTTGTTTAATTCTGCAAGTCGTGCTTCCATCTTTTCCAGGCGTTCCACCGCTTGCTTGACCGATCCCTCATGACCTAACGATTCAAGCTTCTCCATGTCACCCTGCAAGTTGATGTAGTCCATTTTTAATTCTGCAATCTGCTCTTGTACCTGTGCTTTTGTCAGCATGGAAATATACACTCCTTTACAAAAAATATTCCCGCTTCTTTTTGAGAATTTCTGCTCTCTATTGTAGCACATACAAGCCGGATTTGAGAATGAGAATGGTTTTTTACCGCAGTGAAAAAATGGAGAAAAGAAGCCAGCATCCTGTGGGATAGGGTAAAGGACAATCAATTGGCTTTTGCTGAGCTTACAGCTGTGCTAAATGTCTGCCATATGCTAAGTCTAAAAGCAATGCCTGTAAAATTTCATTATTTCCTAAGATTTCAAGGGACCGCTGTTTACGGATAGCACGCTCCCGGCGGTGTTCGTGCAGCAGCAGTTCCATGACCGCGTTTTGAATGGAAGACTGCTTAATTTTACGGCCGAGTCCTAAATGAATAAAACCATTGAGTTCACGGGCAAATGCGTGAGCAATTTCCCGCTCATGCTGAGCCAGGGTAATACATGGAATACCGATTGATGCTACTTTATAAGGTGTATAATTGTTGTTACATACGACAATATCGGCGTCATGCAGCAGCTCATACAGTGCCTCTGTGCTTTTTACAATTTTGGCATTGCGGCGGCTTAGCAGCATCATTTGTAAATCCCCGATAGGATGTTTGTATTCTTCATCGATCGCGACAGAAATTCTTAAAGGAACATGTAGCTGTGTCAGGTGCCGCAATGTACGATATGTGAGATTGTGCTCGTCCCCATCCTCGAAAGCTATCACAATATGAGGCGGATGATTGGTCATTTGGTCATCTCGGATCGCTGCGATCTCCGGCAGATGGCTGTTTACTGCAAATGCATAGCTGCCAGCCAGCGTATTGGCCGGCAGCATTTCACCTGATGAACCTAAGTCCTCAAATAAAGCGACTACATTACAGTCCGCCAGTACATTGCCACTGCCAAAATCATCAAAGTGAACAATCGTTTTACAGAATGGGCGCAGCATCTCTACTTGTTCGGCTATAGTATCTTTTCCGTCCTGAATAATTAAGTCCAGATCAAGATTGCGGATCGACTTGACAAGCTCCTCATATTTTTCAAACAAAACAGGTGTTACGCCTGTTTCCTCAAAGCGTTTTAACGCATTCATATCGTTAGTTTTCACAAACATAAAAACAGATTCTTCATTTAATAGTTTACTTAACAGCATTGCTCGTTCAAGTGGATAAAGACCTTTAATAGGGCAATGTTCCACAATAAAAGCAATTTTCCTTTTTTGATTTGGCAAATTCATCGCATCCTTTCTCTCGCCTGTTCCTTTTAAAATATGGTGAAAAAATGGTAGTTATGTGTGAAAATGAAACAAAACTATAGAAAAGAAAAGGTGGGCGTGCATATGGATATGCGTTCAGCCATTGTAGTAGGGGCCACAGGGCTTGTCGGATCACATCTTGTCCGATTGCTATGTGAAAGTGAGGAATATGTTTCCGTTACAGCACTTACAAGAAGGGAACTAGGTTATCATCATAAAAAGCTAGTTGAGAGGATTGTTAATTTTGATGAATTGGCAGAAACCGATTTAGATTTTGCGCATGAAATATATTGCTGTCTTGGCACAACGATAAAAAAGGCCGGTACACGTGAGAATTTTGAAAAGGTAGATTTAGAATATCCACTGCATATCGCTTCACTGGCAAAAAAGATAGGCGTTCGGCATTTTATCGTTATTTCTGCGATGGGTGCCAATGAAAAGGCGCTCGCTTATTATAGCCGGGTGAAAGGGAAGCTGGAGAAGGAGCTTATCGAAATGGATTTCCCGCAGCTGTCAATTATCCGGCCGTCATTGCTTGTAGGAGAACGTAAGGAATTTCGCTTCGGAGAGAAAACGGGAGAACTAGTCTTAAAGGTGTTAAATCCGCTTCTCATCGGTCCATTAAAAGGAATAAGATCGATTGAAGCAAGCCAAGTAGCGCTGGCGATGAAAGTTATCGCTCTGAATGAAAAACAGAAAAAGGTGGCTATTTATGAGTCCTCACAACTGGCAGCAATGAAGATACCGGTAATAGAAAGGGATGCAGAGATGGACCGGGAGAAGATGTTTGATTGGACAAAGTTAAAAGAAGATGACCATACTCCCGTGGATAAGGAAGTAGTATTTGACCGTACAAAGTTAAAGGAAATAAAAAGAGAGGAGGAGTAACTTTATCCTTTCAGGGAAATTCCCGCTAAAGAAATTTTGGAGGCAGAGGCGGAACGAGAAGGTGTAATAAGTCGGCAAAGAACAGCAGTGAAAAACGTACGGCTACTGTCTTGTGGTTACGCCTTAAGACTGAATTTGCGCTATCCGTCTATTCGTTATGCCTCTTCTTCTGTTACAATGTTATATGAGTATATCAACTCGTGTATTTTATAATGGAGGCAGGAGTATAATGAAGATATTACTAGTTGACGGCACAGTATTTGGTCGTAAGACAGGTGCAGTACTACAACAAGTTCAACGATATATTGCAGACTTAAATACCGATTTAGAGTTAGAAATTCTTTACTTCAGCGATTTGAAACATCAAATTTTAGATGGCAGCCCGCTGAATGACGATATGAAAATGATGATTCAAAAATTTGAAGAGGCGGATGGCTATATCTTCGCATCGCCTATTTTCCAGGCATCCATTCCAGGGGTGCTGAAAAATGCATTTGATATGATTCCTCCTAAAGCGCTGCGCTATAAGCCGGCTGCAATTGTTGGGAACGGCGGCACATACCAGCACCATCTTGTGTTGGAAAATCAATTGAAGCCGATTTTGGATTATTTCCGCTGTTTAGTGCTACCAAACTATGTATATACACATGCGGATCACTTCGATGCAGAAAACAATATCGTGGACGAAGAAATTCACATGCGCCTGAAAGAATTGGCACGTGTATTTGCCCAATACTGTGAGATGAGTAAGGCTTTAAAGCAAGAGCCGGTAAACGCTCAATAAGAATGAAATGAACCCCGCAGGAACAGTCCGGCGGGGTTTCATTATAGGTGCGTCCAGCAGGTCACCTCTTAAGAGGAGGCACCTGGAAGCAGGCGGCTTAAATTTGCCATTTCGATGGCTGAAACCGCTGACTCATAGCCTTTATTGCCTGCTTTTGTACCTGCGCGCTCAATTGCCTGCTCAATCGTTTCTGTTGTGATAATGCCGAAGATGACCGGCACGCCTGTTGATAGACCGACGCTTGCAATCCCTTTAGCGGCCTCGTTGCATACATAGTCATAATGAGTTGTAGACCCGCGTATAACCGTACCCAGGCCAATAATGGCATCGTATTGTCCTGATTCTGCCATCTTTTTGGCGATGAATGGCACTTCGAAAGCTCCTGGTACCCATGCCACGTCAATATCCTCTTCTGCCATACCATGGCGCTTTAATCCATCCATAGCCCCGCTGAGCAGCTTTGCTGTAATAAACTCATTGAACCGGCCGACTACAATGCCAACCTTAAGTCCTGTACCGATTAACTGTGCTTCAAATGTTTGTCCCATTTTGCTCATCTCCTATATAAAAATATGATCCATTTTTTGTTTTTTTACTTCTAAATAATGTTTATTTTCCGGTACTGCTTCAATCTCTACCGGCACACGTTCTACTACTTGAATTCCGTATTGCTCAAGACCATGGATTTTAGCGGGATTATTCGTCATCAGACGTACCTTTGTGATCCCTAAATCCCGCAGCATTTGTGCGCAAAGCCCGTAGTCCCGCATTTCTGGTGCAAAACCAAGCTTTTCATTTGCCTCCACTGTATCGTATCCCTGTTCCTGCAGCTCATAGGCTTTTAACTTATTGAGAAGCCCAATACCGCGTCCTTCCTGTGCCATATAAAGCACAATCCCTGTCCCTTCCTGCTGAATGAGATGCAGGGCCTTATGAAGCTGCGGACCGCATTCACAGCGCTTTGAGTGAAAGATATCGCCTGTCAGACACGCAGAATGGATTCGTACAAGAGGAGCTTCTTCTTCAAAAATATTACCTGCATAAAGAGCTATATGCTCCTTGTCATCAACTTGATTGGAATAACCGATCATCTGAAAAGCACCGAATTCAGTTGGCATTTGAACACTTGCCTCACGAGCTACCAGCTGTTCCCGTTCATAGCGGTAGCGGATCAGATCTGCTATCGTGATAATTTTTAAAGCATACTGCTTAGAGATTTCTAAAAGTTCAGGAACTCTTGCCATCTCTCCATTTTCCTTCATAATTTCACAGATCACACCGGCTGGCTGTGAGCCGCAAAGAGTAGCCAGGTCGACTGCCGCCTCTGTATGGCCGTTTCGCACAAGAACGCCTTGTTCCTTTGCTACTAAAGGAAATACATGGCCGGGGCGACGGAAATCTACAGCAGTTACTTGAGAATCTAGCATACGCAAAATCGTTTCAGAGCGTTCATAGGCACTGATTCCTGTCTCTGTTGTCATGTAGTCAATGCTTACCGTAAAAGCAGTTTGATGGTTATCGGTATTATAGCTGACCATCGGATGCAAGTTGAGACGTTCAGCAAGTGCAGGGGAGATAGGTGTACAAATAAGCCCTCTTCCGTGTACGGCCATAAAGTTAATATTCTCTGGTGTTGCATGCTCGGCTAATACGAGAAAATCTCCTTCATTTTCCCGGTCTTCATCATCTACCACAATAATTGGTCTTCCCGCCTTTAAATCTTCTATTGCCTCATCAATTGTGTGAAACATTGGGGCACCTCCTAAAATCCATGCTGATGTAAAAAATCCATAGTAAGCGAGGACGACTTCTGGCGTCCCTTAAATTGATTGATAATATACTTGCCTAGTAGATCGGTTTCAATATTTACCGGTTCTCGTTCCTTTTTCATCCCAAGCACTGTTTCCCGGTAAGTGTGAGGAATGAGCGAAACAGTCAACTGCTGAGGCTGTAAGTCAAAAATCGTCAAGCTCGTACCATCTATCGTTATCGATCCTTTTAACAGGCAATACTCGCTCAGTGCTTCACTGATGGCAATATCGATATATACGGCATTTGCTACAGGGCGCTTTTTTATGATGATTCCTGTACCATCTACATGACCGGAGACGAAATGTCCCCCGAAACGACCATTTGCAGACATGGCCCTTTCCAAATTTACATGGCTGCCGGCCGTAAGAGATTGTAGACTAGTGGATTTTACGGTTTCAGGCATGACATCTACAGTAAAATACTTATCCGAAAAGGAAGTAACAGTTAAACAAACACCATTTACTGCGATGCTATCCCCAAGATGGATATCCGATAGGATTTTGCTTGATGAAATAGTAAGTTCCATCGTATTTGGTCCTTGGACAATTGAGTGCACCTTTCCTATGTCTTCAATAATACCTGTAAACATTTTTCCTCCTCCTTTCTCTGCTGCAATTTGTATGTTTTGCTGTGCGGGATTTGTATCTTTGGTTAGAAGAGAGTCATGGACATTTTTTAACCAGCGCTACATTTCCAAAACAAAAATGAGCCCCTTATTAATAAGGGGCTCATGAGTAAAAGGCGTCACTAAATAAGCCTTGCTGTGAAGACTTTTTCAGCTCCTTCTTCCATCCAGACTATTACTGTCGGCTTTGGACTTGCACCAAATCCTGCTGTTACGCTCGCGGGCTTAAGATTTCTCTATCACCGCCGATTGGGAATTACACCCGACCCCGAAGGACTTCTATTAAAATTGGCAATAAAAAAGCCCAAGTAACGAATTACTTGGGGTACTGGTATGATGAAAATGGGTATACGAAATAAGCCTGAAAAAGTGGTTTTTCAGAAAAAATCCGCATCCTTCTTCCATCCAGACTGTTACTGTCGGCTTTGGATTCACACCAAATCCTGCTGTTACGCTCGCGGGCTTAAGATCGCTCTATCACCGCCGATTGGGAATTGCACCCGACCCCGAAGGACTTATTTATCGTTGCCCTATATTATAACACTATATTTAAAGAAATCTATAAATTTTACTTGGAATAGTGAAAAGGAAGGAGTGAATTGAGTAAAAAGGGGGGACCTTCTAGGTAGATTATATAAAAAGAAGCCATACTTCCCGAAGGTAGTACGGCTAAAGAAGAATTATTTATCGGAGGAAATAATAGAATATCGCTCCCATTTACGGCTGCGCCAACGAAGAAGGACAAAGATAGCACGGAGCCATTCATCAGCTGCAACGGCAAGCCATATTCCTACCAGCCCCATATCCATGACAAAGACGAACAAGTATCCAAGTGATAAACTGACACACACCATTGTAAGGAATCCGACTCTTACAGGGTAACGGGCATCCCCAGCCGCACGTAAAGCATTGATAAATGTTAAGTTAATGGCACGCCCCGTTTCTAGTACGATACCGAGCAAAAGAACGGAGGCCCCGATGGAAACGACTTCTTCATTTGTTGTAAAGAGCCGCATAAAAGGCTCCCGGAAAATTGTGATGACCACCACTGTAGGAATAGTTAAAACCATGGCTGTTTTGACACTGGACCAAGCCCGATTATAAGCAATGTCCTTTTCTCCTGCGCCGACACTGCGCCCGATTAGAATAGCTGTTCCTGTCCCAATGGCAAGAGCGAACAAGTAAGTAAACATGGAAATGTTTACTGCATACTGCCGGGCTGCAAGAGAAGCAGCCCCAAGATACGTCACGTAGTAAAGGAATACAAGCTGGCATGCTTGATATAAAATCTGCTCAACAGCAGAGGGAATCCCGATCTTTAAGATTTCCTTTACATAGTTTTTGGAAAAAGTATAAAAGTAGCGATATTCGATTTTAATCTCCAACGAGCGATACAGCAGCCAGAAAAAGACGACGGCAGCAATACCCCGGCTAATAATAGAAGAAAGCCCCGCACCCGCGACTCCCATCTCTGGAAAACCAAATTTGCCGAAGATGAACAGATAGTTGAACAAAGCATTCAGGAAGTTCATCCCCGCTGCTAAATACATCGTTTGCTTTGTCAAACCTTGCACCCGAATAATCGCGGAGGCGGAAGTAATGATAGACTGGAAGAAAATAGAGCCGCCTACGAAAGTTAAATAGGTTGTAGCAGCAGTTAGAACATCACCTTCTAAGTTCATAGCTGCTAAGATGTTACCTGAAAATATGATAAATACGAGACTTACTAAAATGCCTATAATAAAGTTAAGTGTAATAGATAAAGCAGAAAGTTTTGTTACGTCTAATAGACGATGTGATCCAATATATTGTGAAATGACAATAGAAGCTCCTGTTCCGATAACGCCCAAAATTAAAATAGCAATCTGGACATATTGATTGGCTGCTCCGACACCGGCTACTGCCTCATCCGAAACTGAACTCAGCATAAACGTATCGACCAACCCCATAAGCATGAATAAGAACAACTCTAGAAAAATAGGCCAAGTTAATTTAAATAAGCTCAGCTCTTTTTTGTTTGTCATCTGCCACCCCTGTTTCAGTTACGTATTTCAAAACATGATGTATAGTAACATACTATTTCTCAAAAGTGTTGTAGAAGATTCCGAAAAAAGAAGTGAATTTTAAAATGGCATTGTATCAACGTTTATACCCGATATTCAGGAGATGAACCATCCGGTTTCTTTGTATAAACCTATGAATATTTCCTGATTCCTTATGTTTTTCATTCTACCCGTAACAATTTACTCACAAATAAAAAAGGGGTTAAATATGCGGAATATTAATACTTTTAAGAGTATTATAGTATCAAGAGAAAGGGGAAGATGAATTTGTTGATTGAAGAATTGAAAGAAGTAGTAGGGACTGTTTCTACTAACGAAACAATTATGGAGCATCATAGTAAGACATTTACTTACCACAAGGCGAGTATGCCTGATGTAGTGGTCTTTCCAAAAACAGAGCAGGAGCTGATCGGCATTGTAGCCGTTGCGAAGAAGTATAAAAAGCCAATTATCCCGTACGGCGTAGGGACGAGCCTGGAAGCCCAGACTATTCCTTATTACGGGGGCATTGTAGTGGATTTCTCCGAAATGAACGAAATACTTGCCATTCGACCAGAAGATTTCACTGTAACTGTTCAGCCGGGAGTGACAAGGGAACAGCTGAATCAGGCGCTAAAACAGTATGGATTGTTTTTTCCGGTAGATCCAGGTGCGAACGCAACGCTTGGTGGTATGACAGCAACGAATGCTAGTGGTACGAATGCGGTAAAGTACGGAACAATGCGCCAGCAAGTCCGCAAGTTACGGGTCGTTCTTGCTTCAGGAGAGGTCATCACCCCTGGAGCAGATGCTGCTAAAACTTCTGCCGGCTATGCGGTAAAAGAGTTGTTCGTAGGTTCCGAGGGGACATTAGGTCTGTTTAGTGAAATCACTTTAAAACTATATGGGATCGAAGAATACAGTGCTGTTGCAAAGCTGACGTTCAATGAGATTACGGATGCCAGTGATGCAGCGTATCAAATTCTGGCAGGCGGCATGAAAGTAACCAAAATAGAGCTGCTTGATGCGGAGACAATCGCCAGTGTTAATAAGCAATCCGGGCTTGATTTAAAAGTGGCGCCTTCCTTATTAATTGAGGTGAGTGGCAGTAAAGAGGAAGTTGGTCTGCAATTGGCTATCCTCAAGGAGATGGCCGGGGATTGGACATGTGATTTACAGATGGAAACGGATTCACTGGCTCGCGCAAAGCTTTGGCAGGCCCGTCATGATGCAGCACTTTCTATTGCCGCGGCAAACCCGGGGAAACAACTGATGTTTACTGATGTCTGTGTTCCTTTATCAAAGCTGAGTCAAGCCATTTTATATGCGCGGCAAATTGTAGATAAATATAATATGCATGCTTCTATTTTAGGACATGTAGGGGATGGGAACTTCCATGTCGCCATGGCCATCGATCAAAGTAATGAGGACGAAGTAGCAGTTATGCATGCCATCAACGATCAAATTGTAGAATTCGCACTGAAGCATGGGGGAACATGCACAGGCGAACATGGGGTAGGAGTTGGGAAAAAGCGTTTCCTGCAAAAAGAGCATGAGTCGACACTTTTCATCATGAAAGGAATAAAAAAGCTGCTGGACCCTGAGAACCTTTTCTCACCGGGAGTCATCTTGGATGTAGAAGGATGAAGAAAAAGAAATATTACCCGGGAAATATAATTTTTTTTGTCATAAAAGAAACATTTTGGAAGGTCGTACGTATAAGAAATGAGGAACAGCAGGAGGAAGAAGCTATTTTGCCGACCTCTATTTTTTAGACAAGGAGGAATTCGATGATCCAGGTGAAAGGGCAATATACGGATGCCCTTATTTATACAAATAATCCACAGGAAGCGGCGATTGCCCAAATTGAAGAGCTTGTTAACCAGCCGTTTATGGAAGGCGCAAAAGTCCGTATCATGCCTGATTATCATGCAGGAAAAGGCTGTGTAATCGGAACAACCATTGCATTGAATAACCGTGTTGTACCAAATTTAGTCGGAGTGGATGTAGGGTGTGGTGTATTCGTTGCCGAAATCGGCGAGAGAACGATTGACTTTGATCAGCTTGATAAGACGATCCGGCAGTTTGTACCGTCTGGAAATGATATACATGAAGAAGCAGGCAGTATCCGGCAAACAGAGCATTTTGCCAATGATTTATTTGTAGCAAGCGGTCTGCATAATGATTATACAAACCGTTCTCTTGGCACGCTTGGTGGAGGGAACCACTTTATAGAGCTAGCCAAAGATGAAGGAGGCAAACATTATTTGCTTATCCATACAGGATCGCGGTATGTCGGTGCAAAAATCGCGAACTGGCATCAAACTCGTGCGTTTGAATCGCTGCGCCGTATAGATTTGACAGAGAAGATCGACGCACTAAAGGCGGCTGGAAGACACCGGGACATCCAGCGAATGATTGCGGAATACAAAGATGAAAATCCACTTGTTCCGAAAGAGCTGGCATATCTGGAGGGAGACCTGTTTTCTGATTATATTGCAGATATGAAACTGGCACAGCAGTTTGCCCATGAAAACCGCCGGGCGATTGCACGTATCATTGCCGAGAAGATGAAGTGGGAATACGGACAGCAGTTTGATTCCGTACACAATTATATTGACACTGACTCGATGATTTTGCGGAAAGGGGCTGTTCGGGCAGCAGCAGGAGAACAGCTTGTTATTCCAATGAATATGCGTGACGGTTCACTTATTTGCATTGGAAAAGGCAGCGCCGCATGGAATGAGTCAGCTCCTCATGGTGCGGGACGGATTTTTTCACGTTCAGCTGCCATGAAAAATCTATCGATGGAAGATTTTAAACAGACGATGGAAGGAATTTGGACGACATCCGTTTCTGAGGAAACGCTGGATGAAGCACCAATGGCATACAAGCCAATGCAGGAGATTATGGACCAGATTGATGAGACAGTAGAAGTCCAGAAGCGTATTGTTCCCGTTTATAATTTTAAGGCAAGCGATAAATGGACAGGGCATAGAAAAAGGTAAGCGGAGCAGGAAGAAACATAAGGAATTATGAGGGGGACTAATTTCTATAATACGAAATCAGCCCCTGCACTTTTAGCAGTAGCAGCTTCATTTTCACAATAATGCTAAAGAAATCATGTTGTGTAATAACATTATATAAGAGGGAAAAATCACATGAAAACAGGGGGTAAATATGTATATTGAAACAGAAAGACTTATTATTGAAACATTTAAAGAAAGAGATTGGCGTGACGTCCATACTTATACATCAAGAGCTGATGTAATGAAATATATACCAGAAGGAATCTTCAGTGAAGAGGCTGCAATAAAATTTGTTCAAGATCATGCAGGGGAAGAAGCGAAACATTTTCCGGTAAGAATCAAGGGGGAAGAAACGATCATCGGCCATATTACATTTTTCAAATATTTCGGTGATCATACATATGAAATCGGGTGGGTGTTTAATCCCGGCTATTTTAATAAGGGATATGCTACAGAAGCAGCCCGTGCTGTGCTTGATTACGGCTTCACAGAAATGAAGCTGCATCGGATTATAGCTACATGCCAGCCGGAAAATATCCCGTCCTGGCGGGTAATGGAAAAGATTGGAATGAGACGGGAAGGCTATTTCAAACAATGTATTCCAGCCGGGGATAGCTGGTGGGATGAATACTACTATGCCGTGCTTGCTGAAGAATGGAATGAATAATAGGAAAGAGGTGTCCGAGAAGGAATTTTCGGATACCTGTTTTGCGGAGAAGCTGGTGACATGGTGATGCGAACACTACAGGGGTACTATTTTAAAGCAGTTATTTATAATGGAAAAAGGCTATGTGAAAAGTCGTTTTGGCTTTTCACATAGCCTCTTTTATATGTTAGTCGAATTTTAAGCCTTTCAGCGCTTCAGCGAGTGCATTGTTCACCGGTTCTTCTTTTTCCTGTTGCTTCAGATACTTCTGCACACTCCGTTTATCCACTTTACCGCCGCCTTCTTTCTTCCGGCGTGCTTCAAAGGCGGATAGTTTCTCGCGGTAACCGCATTTACATACGAAAATCTGGCCGTCACCTTCACCACGAAGTTCCAGCTTTTTCTTACACTGCGGACAGCGCGCATTTGTTACACGTGACACATTTTTGCGGTGGCCGCATTCGCGGTCCTGACAAACAAGCATTTTCCCTTTTTTGCCGTTCACTTCAAGCATCGGTTTGCCGCAATCCGGGCAGGATTTCGTAGAGATGTTATCATGTTTATATTTTTTGTCGCTTGATTTGATTTCAGCTACAATTTCTTTTGTATGTTCCTTCATTTCATTGATGAATACATCTTTTTTCAATTTGCCCTTTGCAATCAATTCAAGCTTCTGTTCCCATTCGGCAGTGGTAGCAGGAGAGCGCAGTTCTTCCGGCACTAAGTCTAAAAGCTGGCGGCCTTTTGATGTAATATAAATATCCTTTCCGCCGCGTTTTTCGATTAGGAAGGAATTGAAGAGTTTATCGATAATATCAGCGCGTGTAGCCACTGTACCTAAACCGCCCGTTGATTTTAACGTATCGGCCAGCTTTTTATCTCCTGTTTCCAAATACTTCGTTGGGTTTTCCATTGCAGATAATAATGTAGCTTCTGTAAAACGTGCCGGTGGCTTTGTCTGGCCGGATGTTTGGGCGATCAGCTTTGTTTTTAAAACGTCGCCTTTTTCGATGCGCGGCAGCAGTTGCTCTTTTACGTCGTCTGTTGATTCTTCATCATCAAAGCGGTTTTCATAGACTTCTTTCCAGCCGGCGTTTAACACTGTCTTTCCTTTAGCAATAAATTTCTCATTACCGATTGCTGCTTGTACTGTCAGCTGTTCATATTCGTGCGCAGGAAATAGTACAGCAAGGAAGCGTTTTACGACAAGGTCATAAATTTTGCGCTCCTTATCATTGAAAGCGGAAAAATTTACATACCCTTCTGTCGGAATGATGGCATGGTGGTCACTGACCTTGCTATCATCTACAAATGCTTTCGATGCCTTGATCGGCTTGTTCAAAACTTTATTAGTCAGCTGGCGGTATTCACCTACACCGCATGCCTTTAAGCGTTCTGGAATTGTCGCTACGATATCGCTTGAAAGATAGCGTGAATCTGTACGAGGATATGTCAATACTTTATGCTGCTCGTACAACTTTTGCATAATGTTTAATGTCTCTTTAGCTGAATAGCCGAAGAATTTGTTTGCATCGCGCTGTAATTCTGTCAGGTCATATAATGCCGGTGCGAATGATTTTTTTGCCTTGCGATCAATTGCTACGACTTTCGCATCCTGACGCCCAAGAGACTTAACGATTGCATCAATTTTCTCCTTATGGAAGCTCCGGCTGTTGCCGTTTGCGTCCTGCCAAGTCAGCTTTACTGTATCCGTCTGTGCCTCAATACCATAATATGTTTGCGGCTTAAAGTTTTTAATTTCATCTTCCCGTGCTGCAATCATTGCTACAGTCGGCGTTTGAACACGTCCACAATTTAATTGGGCATTGAAGCGTGTCGTTAAGGCACGTGTGGCATTCAGTCCGATATACCAGTCTGCCTCCGAGCGGGCCACTGCTGCATGGTACAGGTTTTCATATGCCTTGCCAGGTTTTAAATTGTTGAAGCCTTCTTTGATTGCCTTGTCTGTTACCGAGGAAATCCATAGACGCTTGATCGGTTTATTCACTTTGGCTTTGGCGATAACCCACCGTGCCACAAGCTCGCCTTCACGGCCTGCATCCGTTGCGATAATAATTTCATTTACGTCGCTTCGGTTCAGCTGGGACTTAACGGCGTTGAACTGCTTGCCTGACTGCTTGATGACCGTAAGCTTTAGGCGCTCCGGCAGCATCGGAAGGTCCTCTAAGTTCCATGTTTTATATTTATTATCATACGTTTCGGGGTCGGCGAGTGTCACGAGATGTCCGAGTGCCCACGTCACGATGTATTTATCTCCTTCTAAAAAACCATTTCCTTTTTTATTACACTTCAGCACATTCGCAATATCCCTTGCTACTGAAGGCTTTTCTGCTAATACTAAGCTTTTTGCCATTCCAAACATCCTTTCTTGCATCCTTACTGTAAATATAGCATATTGACCTCCTTTAATCATTTTAAGTTGTAAACAGCCATTCATACCCCGTTCATATTCACGTTGTATCGTATAGCTATAACATCAAGACGGAGGAGAAAAACATGCATTTGGCTTGGAAAGAAATAAAGAGAAACAAAAGCAAGTTTCTCATTGTTGGAGCAGTTATTTTTTTAATAAGCTTTTTAACATTTATGATATCTGGGTTAGCAAACGGCTTGTCTCAAGACAATGCAGCCCTCATAAAAAATCTGCCAGATGGAACATTTTATATGACAGAAACGGCAGAAGAAACATATACGCTGTCGCAAATAAATGAAAATCTCCAAAAAGATATACTGGAAGACTTTGAAGAGGCTGCTGCTTTATCGATTCAAATGGGATTTGTAAATGATGGGGAAGAGAAACAGCATAGTGTTGCGTTTGTAGCATCTACGGCGTCAGATCTGTTTCCAAACATAGAACCCGGTGAAATTGTGCTGGATGAATCTTTGCAGGAGGACGGTTTGAAAGTTGGAGATGTACTGACAAACAGTCAATTGGATGGGGAATTTACTGTTAAGGGCTTTGTGGAGCAGGCAAAATTCAGCCACGCACCCGTAGCTTTTATTCATCCGGACAATTATAAAGAAATGTACCGTACAGATACGATGCAGCTTATGTTTGTACAAGGAGAAAGAGAAGAAATCTCCGGTTTACAAGCATTTTCAACAGCCGACTTTTTAAATACAATTCCAAGTTACAGTGCCGAGCAGCTGTCATTGAATATGATTATCGCCTTTTTATTCGTCATTAGCGGTATGCTCATTGGAATCTTCTTTTATATGATGAATGTACAAAAGTTCGGCTTGTATGGAATCTTAAAGGCGATTGGATTGAAAACATCAGCCCTCTTTAAAATTATGTGGACTCAAATGCTGGCTGTAACAACGATAGCACTTGTGTTAGCAATTATGTTAAGTCAAGGCTTCCAATTCATTGCACCGGAGGGCATGCCGTTTCACCTGCCGTTTGATACTTCATGGAAACTATCACTTGTTTTCTTAAGTATCGGCTTTATAGGTGCAACGCTATCCGGGCTGCAAATTCGAAAAATCCAGCCATTGCAGGCTATTCAACAGGGGGAAATGTAATATGGCCGTCTTTGTAATTGAAAATGTAGAAAAAACATTTAAAGTCGGTGAAGTAGTAGAGCGAGTATTGAAGGGAGCCAGTTTGACATTAGAACAGGGGCAGGTAACCGCCCTTGTAGGAACTTCCGGTTCAGGCAAAAGTACGCTGCTTACCATTGCAGCAGGTTTACAGCAAGCGACCGATGGTAACGTTATATTCAATGGATACAATTTGAAAAATATGAGCCATGAGCAGATTCGCCAAGTACGGGCGAAGGAGTTTGGCTTTATCTTTCAATTTGCACATCTTGTCCCTTTTCTGAATGTGGAGGAACAGCTTAAGCTTATGCTGGAAGTAGCGGAAAGCAAGATGTCGAATAAAGAGCAGCAGGAAGAAGTGGACCAGATGCTTGAGCTTGTCGGGATGACCCATCGTAAAGAAGCCTATCCTCCATCTTTATCGGGAGGGGAGAAGCAGCGTATTGCGATTGCACGCGCATTAATTCATAAACCAAAAGTATTGTTTGCGGATGAACCGACGGCAAGCTTGGATTCAAAACGCTCGCAGGACGTAATGGCCCTGATCCGGCATTTAACAAAAACGTTAGGTGTGACGACATTAATGGTGACACATGATGAGGAGATGCTCGCTTTTGCTGATCGCGTTGTAAAAATGAGCGATGGAGTAATTTTGCAGGATGAATAATGAAGAAACGTAGCTCTGCTTCAGCTGGGCTATTTTTCTATGGAGGGAAATCGCATGACAACGATTTTAATAGTAGATGATGACCAGAACGTAAGGAAATTTGTACGGATTTATTTAACGGAGCAGGGCTATCAGGTGCTTGAGGCAAGTGATGGAATGGATGCTTTACGTGTGCTGGAGCAGGAGCGATGCGATATAGCCGTGGTGGATGTGATGATGCCGTATATGGACGGTTTCGCCCTTACAAAGGAAATCCGCCGCCGTTATGAGATACCGGTCATTTTATTAACAGCAAAAAATCAAATTGAAGACAAAGAGCAAGGATATGAGGCAGGGACGGATGATTATGTAGTAAAGCCGTTCGAGCCGAAAGAATTGTATTTTCGTATTCAGGCATTGCTGCGAAGATATGAGAAGAGTTCGGGAGAGCCTGTTGTAAAAATAGGCGGGACTGTAATAAACAAAAATAGCTATGAGGTACAAACTGCTGAGCGTACCTTCCTATTACCGCTCAAGGAATTTGAATTGCTGTTTTGGTTAATGTCGCATCCCTCCCAAGTATTCACAAGAGACCAGCTTATTGAACAAATCTGGGGCATGGATTATGAGGGGGATGACCGTACCGTTGATGTGCATATTAAAAGGCTGCGCGAGCGGTTTGCTCCACTGACGAATGACTTCCATATTAAAACGGTCCGTGGTGTCGGCTATGCATTAGAGGCGAATGCATGATGAAATCCCTTTACACAAAGTTTGTTGTTGTTACGATCAGCATTATGCTGTTTAGCGGGCTGCTGGCATTTTTATTATCGAATGTATACTATCAAAAAGAACTGAAGCCTTATAACGATATGAAAATGACGGCTTTTGCTCGGTCGATTGCGAGCTTTCCAACCGAAAATCCGACGGTTGATTTAGAAAGCTACTTACAAAATACATCTACAATCGGTTATCAAATTTATCTTGTCAAAGAAACAGGAGAGGATCGGTTTTTTGGCGCTCCTTTTCGCGATCAACATTTAGAGGAACAGGTTGTCCAGTCTGTACTAAATGGGAAGGAATATCATGGTATTCTCCAATTTCCGCACAAAACATTCGTAACGGGGTTTTTTGCAAATGAGCTGACAAACACAATAGGAGTTCCTCTCTCTTATAAAGGCGGGAACTATGCGATTTTTTTACGTCCGAATATAAAGCTGCTCTTTAATGAAATGCACCTTTTGTTTGCAACGCTGTTAGCTTTGACCATTTTTTTGAGCATCCTCTTTGTTCTGTTAAGTACCCGCTATTTAATAAAGCCTATTACAAAGCTCACGACAGCCACAACAGCTTTAGCTAATGGGCAGTATACTATTCGGCTGGACCATACCCGGAATGATGAGCTTGGAAAATTATCCGAAAGCTTTTTAACGATGGCGCAAAAGCTGGAAAGGGTAGAGGAAACTAGGAAAGAGTTTATCTCAAATATTTCTCATGATATCCAGTCGCCGCTAGCCAATATTCAGGGATATACAGCATTGCTTGAAAAAGATAACGTAAGCAAAGAAGAAAAAGAGGAGTATGTCGGCGTGATAAATGGGGAAATCAAGCGGTTGTCTACATTGACGAAGCAACTGCTGCTCCTTTCCTCACTGGATCGAAATGAAGAGATTCTGCAAAAAAAAGTGTTCAATGTAAGTGAGCAAATTCGCTTACTTGTACAAAATTATCAATGGCAGCTCCGGGAAAAGGAAATCATGCTGAGCTATGCGCTGCCAAAGGTTGAATTAAAGGGGGACTCATCATTATTAAATACTGTATGGGACAACTTATTATCCAACGCCATTAAATATAATAAAACAAATGGTACGATCGATATTACAGTAATCGAACAAAATGGCCAAGTAATGATTTCTTTTCAAGACACAGGTATCGGCATGTCCAAGCAGGCACAATCACGGATTTTTGACCGCTTTTACCGGGTAGATTCGGCACGCACAAGAACGATTGAAGGGACGGGCCTAGGCTTATCAATTGTAGAGACTATTATTCATATGCATGATGGTCATATCCACGTAGAAAGTGCCGAAGAGCAGGGGACAAAAATTACAATCACCTTACCAGGCTATTCCTCGTAGTTTCGTTTACGGGATCGCTATTCTTCTGCAGATAAGGAAGTAAAAAAGAAGACTCCGGTATGTTGCCGGAGTCTTCTTCTGTCTTTATCAAAACTTTCTAGCTGTTTACTTATTTTCTCGCACTAATTATGATGCAACGTATTGTTCTGTACGTTCCTTTCTGCGCTGAGGAAGGACCGGGCTACCTACTTACTTGTAGGTGGTTTTGTATCTTTTTCAGCGGAGCTTTTAAAGTCAACATCTAGTACTGCCTTACCGATGATACCAATTAATCCAATCATAACCCCGACACCCACTACCAAATACATCATCGTAAAAATTTTCCCTAAAGTTGTAACAGGGGAAAGACCGATTTCGACACTGCTTGGAATCAGGCTCACTACAGCAAAATAGATAGCATCTATATATGCCCAACCTTCAATTTTCGAATAAAATAACGTTCCGGATAAAATAATGAGAAACAGCGTCATAATTAATGATTTGAATATAGGCTGCTTAATGGCCTTTATCAAAGCCTTCAACAACCTTTTTGCTGTTAAGAAAAATGAAATCATCTATAGGTCCTTTCATTCATCGATAGTTTAGGGAGGACAATTTGAGTTTAAATTTCCCCTTTTTGGATATGCTCAATCAGCCTTTCGAAAAACTGCAGCGAGCCATCTACCCGATACTTTGAGTAATCATCCAGAAAGTCTGCGAGCACTTTCTTATCTGGTTCAATCGGAAACTGGTCTTCGAGTTTTGATAGATATTCTCTTTTTTTCTTTAGCGCATCCAATTTTTTTTCGATCAATGAGATGGCTTTATCACGGTCTATATACTTCATATTGGCCAGGCCAATCACCATATCATCAATTGTTTCAGCATTTTCAAAGAGCTTATATATTTTCTTAGGCAAGATCTCCCGTCCTTTATCTGTGATGGCAAACACCTGCTTATCTGGACGATTCTCTTCCTTAATGATTTCTTTAGCTTCAATAAACCCCTGTTTTGCCAATGATTCAAAATGGTAGTAAAGTTTACTTTCTGTTAAACCATTTACTGTATCTAGGGGTTGCAGTGCTGAAATTTGTTTCTTTAGTTTATAGGGATACGTGTTTTCTTCCATCAGCTTGCTCAAAATAAAAATTTGAATTGCCATATTTTACGCTCCTTTGGCAAGTAATACTCCCATTGTAGCAAAATTAAGCTTGGACTTCAGTAGAATTCATTGTTGGAGCAGGTTTTGTCACAGGCAGCGGTTTATGGAAAAACCGTACGATCAGGATATTGATCAGCATCGTCACAAGACCGACAGCGACCAGACCGAAAATGTAAGGGCTCACGCTTGCGCTTCCATAAATATTTGTAAAGTATGCCTGAACAGAATAATACATAGGTGTAATATGACTGATCCACTCGTAAGGAGCGTACATCATATCGCGTGACAATGTCGCACCATTGGCGATTGTCTGTGATAATAAAATCGGGATATTGACAATCATCCCCGCCTCACCAATAAGGAGAACAAAAATTGCTGTGAAGTTGAAGCTAACCCAGTAGTTTAAGATTTGTTGTCCCCAAATCGGCAGGAAGAGCTCCCCGTCCAAATCATTAATGCCAAATGCTACGCCTGTTGAAGCTAAGCCGGCAACAATGCCGATTAATACGGCTGTCAATTGCATGTAAATGAACAAACGTGTTTTACTCGCTTTGCCTCGGTTAGCCTTGAAAGCACCAACTAACTGCATGGCGGCAATCATAGCCCCTACATATAACGCCATAGTTAAAAACATCGGAAGCATATTATTATGCATACCGTCCGGAATATCATTGATTGTGACAACATTCGGTATATAAGTATTTTCAATTGTCTCAGCCATTGCTTTAGCCTGTTCTTCTGGTACATTAAAATTCATTAATATTCCCTGTGCTGTTTGCTGTGAAAACTGTGCGCTTAACTGGCTGTTAATTTGAGAAACGACTTGTGTCATAGAGGAGGAAACGACAGTGGCTGCTGCTTCATTCATTGTGAAATCGATACTCGAAGATACGTTTTCGCTCTCTAAATCAGCCGAAAATGTTTCCGGAATATGAACGACCAATGCCAAATCATTTTCCTCTAATTGCTCGAGTGCCTTTTTATTGGAAATATCTTTTTCTATCTCTTTAAATGGCAGCTGTTCAGCTAAGCTCTCTGCAATTTGGCCACCGTACTCTCCCTTATCATCATTGACAATAGCAATCGGAAGCCGATCGATATTTCCGGGAATCGCTGTGTAACCCGGCAGGAAAATTCCCAGCATACATACTGCATAAAAAATACCCATAAAAATAGAGGCACTGGCCCCTTTGCTTTTTAGAAACTGTGTAAACTTCATTTGTTAGATCCTTTCAGCCTATTTCAGCTATATATTCGGTGAAATTAAAATAGTTTAATTTGAGTAGTTTGTTTAAACTATGTTTGCTATTCTACAAAAATAATTTTCTATTTGCAATGAAAAGAAAGGAGAAAGGGCTATTTTTTCAACACTATGTGTCAAAGATGTGAAAAAATAAGAAGTATCCAAGACTAAATGGTTATCAGACTTATAAATATGGACATGCCTATTTAATGCAGCAGAAACTTGAGATAAAGAATGAAGTTCCTGTTACACCTGCAGTAAATACTCTGGCTACAGTGAAGGCCGAAAGGAGTAACATATCCCTAACGGCACTGCTTGATATTGAAAAATAGAAAGCTGGAGGTTGAGATAGATTAAATTGATGAGTTATAAAACGGAATTAAAAAAGCAGAAAGAAATAAAAAAGGATAAGCAGAATCATAATGCCAAGCATAGTGGAAATAAGGGAAATATGCTGGTCGGAAGGATAGAATTTTTCTTCTATAATATAACGGCGCTTCTTTTTATAATTTCGAGTTGTAGTGATAATAATGATGAACCCAAACATACAGGCAAAGATTCCTACAAGAACGGATAATGTGTCAATCAGCGGGTCGCGTATATTGCCGATTGTGAAATGAAGGCTGGTTGCCAGAAAGCCTACACCGACGATCGAAATAGCTGTCCGGATCCAAGCGAGATAGGTTCGTTCGTTTGCCAGATGCTGCTGCGCATATTTCAATTGTTGCTTTGCTTGTTCTTCGGTCAATGATATTTAGCTCCTTTCCATTAAAAAACCCCTCATAATTTGTTGAAACGTTTCTGCTCTTTTATTATAAGCATTTTTGGAAAGGGAAAGTAAAGAATGGAAGCCGTTAAAACATGGATTATAAAAGGGCTTTAGATCTATAGTTATTTGGTGAGAAAAAAGGGAAAAGGTAATTCTGTTCTTTTGTTATATAGTTATTAGGAATTATTTGTAATTAATAGACATATAATTTTAATTAGTGTGCCGATAAATATGATAAATGAAATGGAAGACTGTGGGGGTGTAGATAAATGAAGCTGCCGCAATTGTTGAGTGGTACGAATATAGACCTTGAAAATCGTAAGCGAGCATTACAAAGGCGTGAAATGGGACAGGTATATCGTAAGAATGCACAATACCAAGCACCGAAAAATCCACTGCTGGAGGCTTTGGAAAATCTGCTTTCTGGGAAGACAGAGAGGGATATGCATATATCCGGTAAAGAAAAAAGAGAAACAGATGATTTACTTGTGCCTCATTCAGTAAGAGAGAATGAGCATTTCGAGCAAGTAGAAGAAAATGCTATAAACACTTTGTATTCATCGTCGCAGGAAGTACCGCGAGCAGATAATGAACGTCCGGAAATGTGGAAGGGTCAGGCAGGCGAAATGAAGGACAAAGTGCTGGAGGCCGGCAGGAAGTCTGCTGATTTTGCAGAGAATGAAAAGGTAAAAATACCTGAGCGTTTCACCGGCAGTTTTATGGGGCACAATATCTTACAAGGTACGTTACTGACTGGAAGGCAGATTGAAAGCTGGACAGCGCATCATTTGTTCCAGCTGGCGAGTACGAATTATTTACAACACATTGCGATGGTCAAGAATGACTATCGTTCACTCGATGAACCGTCTTTTTCTAAAATAGCTTAATATATTCCAAGACATGAGGGGGCGGTGATATGAACTCTTCATGTCTTTTATATTCGGAAGAAAATAAAACATTAGATTTTAGACTTTAGACTTTCCTGTAAAAACAACTTATACTGATAGCAATTCATTATAAAAACATTAAGTCAAAGGAGCTTCTATATTGAACTACTCACACCTTTTTCGAGGAACTGCTTTTTCCAGCAAATCACCAAAAAATCTCTCTATATTAGAAGATCATTTATTTTGCATCAATGAGGATGGAATGATTGAAAAGATTGTAGCACCAACAGATGAAGAGTATCAGCTGCTGTTGAATATGTATAAAGACAAGAATAACTTCCATCAATTATCGGAAGGCCAATACTTCCTCCCAGGGTTTGTCGATTTGCATGTTCACGCACCGCAATGGGCACAATCGGGTACGGCATTGGATATTCCACTTTTTGATTGGTTAAATACGTATACATTTCCTATCGAATCTAAATTTTCTGATTTAGTGTTTGCTAAGGAAGTTTATGAAGATGTAGTGAGTACCTTGTTGGCGAATGGTACGACGACGGCTCTTTACTTTGCGACAGTGCATAAAGAAGCAAGTGTTTTACTTGCAGAAATTTGTGCTGAAAGAGGCCAACGGGGGTTAGTCGGCAAAGTTGTGATGGACGATCCGGAGCAGACCCCGGTGTATTATCGGGATGCGGATACAAAAACGGCATTAAAAGATACGGAAGAATTTATTCTAGCGGTCAAAGAGCTGGCAAAGTCAGTAAAACAGGGGGTTTATCCTGTTGTAACACCGCGTTTCATTCCAAGCTGTACAAGTGAAGGCCTGCAAGGGTTAGGGGAGTTGGCTGCAAAACATGATACATATATCCAATCGCACTGCAGCGAAAGTGACTGGGCGCATCACTATGTACAACAGCAATACGGGAAAAATGATGCCTTTGCTTTACATGATTTTGGGCTTTTACGTGAAAAATCAGTAATGGCGCATTGTAACTTCCTGGATGAGGAGGATGCCGACTTATTTGCCAAAACGGGAACTGCTATTAGTCACTGCCCAATTTCAAATGCATACTTTGCAAATAGTGTTATACCAATTGCGCATTTCCATAAAAAAGGGATTGAGGTCGGTCTCGGCTCCGATATTTCAGGAGGTTTTTCCCCAAGTCTTTTTGATAATATTCGGCAAGCGGTAATGTCTTCTCGTATGTTAGAAGACGGGGTAAATCCGGCATTGCCTGCAGATGACCGCGGTTTGCCGAACGCACGAATCACTGTAGATGAGGCATTTTACTTTGCGACTGCTGGCGGGGGAGAAAGTTTAAGCTTGCCAATCGGGCGCTTGGCTGAAAACTACGTATGGGATGTTCAAGTAATTGATACACTTGTTCCTTCGGCAAGAATCCCACTTTACGACCGTAATGAGCACTTACATGATATCTTCCAAAAAATTCTATACTTAGCCCGGCCGGAAAACATCCGTGAAGTATGGGTGCAGGGAGAAAAGGTACATTCACGAGAGTAAATAACTGTATTGAAGCGAACTTTTTTAAGTAAAAGGCTGAGCAGACTGTTGGCAAATTTAGGTAAATCCGAATTTGCTTTCAGTTTTTTTCTTCTACAATTGGATTTAGAATAAACAGTATAAAAAGAAGAGGGGATAAAATTGGCCAAAAAATCGGTTAAGACGAATGCGGTACGTTTGATTGAACAGCAAAAGATATCATATGAGCTGTTTGAATATACATCAGAGGATGGCCAGGCAGTGGATGGAATAACAGTGGCGGGAAAAATCGGTCAGCCTGTAGATACTGTATTTAAAACACTGCTCGCTACGGCCGGACCAAACCGCTATTATGTGTTTGTTGTCCCGGTTGCGTCTGAGCTCCATTTAAAAATGGCTGCAAAAGCCGCTGGAGAAAAGAAAATTGAGATGCTGCCGGTAAAGGAACTGCAAAATTTGACAGGGTACGTGCGCGGCGGTTGCTCACCTGTCAGTATGAAAAAATTGTTTCCTACATTTATAGATGCCTCCGCAGAACCGCTTGAACACATAATTGTAAGCGCAGGGAAAATTGGCATGCAGGTAAAACTTGCCCCAGCCGATCTGGCAAAAATTACGAAGGCAGCGTTTGCTCCACTGACGGATTGACTGTCAACCCACAGCTTAAAAGGGCATCATCACACTTAATTTTACTCTTTTGTTCATTTTTCTATTTAAATCCTCTTCTGTAAGGAATATAATCGATTCATTCATAACTAGTAAGATAACGATCTTTGGAAGGAAGGAACAGCATGTCAAGGCAACTTAAATGGCGGTGGGTATTTTTCTTTAGCGGCTTACTTACTATGGCCCTTGGGATTACGCTTACTATTAAAGGCCGCCTCATTGGAACAGGGCCGTGGGATGTGCTGCATATCGGTTTATTCCAGCAATTTGGTCTGTCAATCGGTAATTGGGCGATTCTGACGGGATTTTTTATCATCCTAGGCACGTCGCTTTATTTAAAGGAATGGCCGCGTCTGGGAACATGGCTGAATATGCTGCTTATCGGCAGCTTTATAGACTTATTTAATTGGCTGCTGCCGGAAACCAATATCTTTATAGCGGAGCTTTTTTATTTTTTAGCAGGGTTTATCGTACTGAGTATAGGATGCGGCCTTTATATTTCTGCCGAACTAGGGGCAGGCCCCCGGGATTCTGTGATGATGATTATTGTGGAAAAGTTCGGCGGATCTGTCCGGATGGCCCGGGCGATTATGGAAGTGACGGCTGCGGCAGTCGGCTTTCTGCTTGGTGGACCTGTAGGATTTGGTACTGTCATATTAGCTCTTGGCACAGGTTATATTATTCAGCCCAGTCTTCATTATTTCAGAAGAAAATTGTATCAATTAATCGAGGAATAGCTGTGGATAAAAAAGTTATCCACAGTTATTTTTTAAAAATT
This sequence comes from Lysinibacillus odysseyi 34hs-1 = NBRC 100172, assembly GCF_001591965.1. Classification (GTDB taxonomy): domain Bacteria; phylum Bacillota; class Bacilli; order Bacillales_A; family Planococcaceae; genus Lysinibacillus_B; species Lysinibacillus_B odysseyi. Next base: position 97,539 of record NZ_BCVX01000008.1, on the reverse strand, counting down.
GAAGGAAAACTCACTACTTATTCACAAATATTCTGAATAATCAACAGGCAAATGTGGGTAAAAGCTCGAATTGTGCATAACTTTATCATTTCATCGAAATACAATGGAAATATGCTAAAATGTTAATAGTCTGAAAAGTGAAAGGGATGAACAGCTTTGTCACACGTATTGGAACAATTTCTAAACGAAAATTTACAAGATTTGCGCGACCAAGGGCTTTACAATGAAATTGACCCTGTAGAGGGAGCGAATGGCCCGGTTATTCAAGTGCGCGGGAAAAGCTTAATCAATTTATCATCAAACAACTATCTAGGCCTTGCCACAAATGAAGAATTAAAGCGTATCGCAAAAGAAGCGATTGATCGCTATGGTGTAGGAGCAGGGGCAGTCCGTACAATTAATGGAACGCTGGATCTCCATGTAAAGCTGGAGGAGACGCTTGCAAAGTTCAAGGGAACAGAAGCAGCTATTAGCTATCAGTCTGGTTTTAACTGTAATATGGCTGCTATTTCTGCCGTGATGGATAAAAATGATGCCATTCTGTCTGATCAATTGAACCATGCTTCTATCATCGACGGCTGCCGCCTGTCGAAGGCAAAAATTATTGCCTATAACCACTCGGATATGGATGATTTGCGTAAAAAGGCGAAGGAAGCAAAGGAGTCGGGGCAGTATAATAAAATCATGGTCATTACTGATGGGGTCTTCTCAATGGATGGCGATATTGCTAAACTGCCGGAAATTGTTGAGATCGCAAAGGAATTTGATTTAATCACTTATGTAGATGATGCACATGGATCTGGCGTGACAGGAAAAGGTGCCGGAACAGTAAAGCATTTTGGCTTACAAAAAGAAATTGACTTCCAGATAGGTACGCTGTCAAAAGCAATCGGTGTTGTCGGCGGCTATGTTGCCGGTAAACAAAATCTCATTGACTGGTTAAAGGTTCGTTCCCGTCCATTTTTATTCTCTACGGCGCTGCCGCCAGGTGATGTTGCGGCTATTACACGTGCTGTGGAAATGCTGATGGAATCAACAGAGCTTCATGACAAGCTCTGGGAAAATGGTGACTATTTGAAGGCGGGCTTGAAGAAGCTTGGTTTTAATATTGGAGAATCAGAAACACCAATCACTCCATGTATTGTCGGAGATGAAAAGCTGACACAGGAATTTTCACGACGACTATTTGAAGAAGGAGTATATGCAAAATCCATTGTCTTCCCGACAGTAGCAAAGGGAACGGGGCGTGTCCGCAATATGCCGACTGCAGCACATACGAAGGAAATGCTTGATGATGCACTGGCGATTTATGAAAAAGTAGGACGAGAGCTAGGCGTTATTCAATAAGCAAGGTATGAAGCTGCGTTTGCTTTAGGGAAAGCTGTAAAGAGAAAAGAGCAGGCCAGAAAATCCCAAATACTGGCCTGCTCTCTTTTTTTATCAAAATTATGACCCGGACGGTAATCGCACCAATGCGCACCTATACGGTATATTACATCATAACGTAATTTCTATTTCCTTTCATTCGCGTATAAGCGTCATTGCAGGAAGCCCTGCAGCTGTACGCTGGCCAGATAAGCCCATTGACACTTTAAATTCACTATATAAGTTTTGCATAACTTGATAGACACCGTCTTCTCCATCATAAGCAAGACCATAGACAAAAGGCCGGCCAATGCATACTGCATTGGCACCAAGCGCCAATGCCTTTAATGCATCAATTCCACGGTATACACCACCGTCCAACAATACTGGTACACGGCTGTCTACCGCTTTTACAATAGCAGGCAGAGCATCAAGACTTCCGATGACACCATCCAATTGACGGCCGCCATGGTTGGAAACGATGATTCCATCTACTCCGGCTTCAATAGCTAGCCGCGCATCTTCAGGGTGTAAGATACCTTTAATAAGCAGTGGGACATGAAGACGCCTTTTCAATTCACGGACATTTTCCCAATTCAGTGTGGGATGGAAAATATTAGCTAGTATACCTTCTACATAAGACTCCAATGAATCGTCCTTTAAGGAGGCAGTAAAGACAGGGTCATTCATATAATTGCCACGCGCCAGCCCCAGCTTTAACGGTGAAAACTGATTACGTACATCTTCCTCCCGCCAGCCAAGCATAACGGTATCGACTGTCAGGACAATTGCTTCGAAGCCTGCACTTTCCGCGCGGGCAGCCATACTATAAGCGATTTCTTCATTTGTGGACCAATAAAGCTGAAACCATTTTGTATGATCCGGCACTGTCTCGGCCACTTCCTCAAGTGAATAGCTGGAGACAGTACTTTGAATGTAGGGCATGCCAAGTCTTTGGGCAGCACGTACAACAGCCAATTCTCCGAGTTCATGAACCATCTGATTCATCCCAACCGGTGCAAATAAAAAAGGAGTAGGGTATGTTTTGCCGAACAGCTCGATGGATGTATCCGGTTCGGACACATCTGTTAAAAAGCGTGGAACAATAGAATACTTCGCAAAAGCGCTGCGGTTGTTACGAAGTGACTGTTCGCCGCCAGCCCCGGAGCGGATATAGCCGTATGGTCCGGCAGGAAGTCTCTCTGCTACTGCTTTTTCTAAGTCCTCAAAGCAAATTGGAAAAGGTTTGTTTCCCTGAATATTTTTTAAGAGCAAGTCTTCTTTTGTCATGAATATATCAGTCCTTTTTCAGCTTGGCAGCAACACGGTTGCCAATTGATTGAACTACCTGTACTAAAATAATAAGAATGAACACAGCTGCATACATAACATCTACCTGGAAACGAATATGGCCGTAGCGGTATGCTAAGTCACCAAGACCGCCAGCGCCTACCAGTCCTGCCATTGCCGTTGCTCCAATTAGTCCGACTGTTGCAATCGTCAAACCGAGTACAATGGAGGAGCGGGCTTCACGTAACAGTACATGCCAAATGATATGACGCCGCTTAACGCCCATTGCCGTATAAGCCTCCATTACACCTGGAGACACTTCTAAAAGAGCGGTTTCCAATAGACGGGCAATATAGGGGGCTGTATAAACAACAAGTGGTACAATTACGCCCTTTACACCAATTGTTGTACCGACAAGAAACTTTGTGAGCGGCAAGATGAAGAATAATAAAATAATAAACGGTATCGAGCGGATAATATTGATAATCAGGTTAGAAATACGGTAGACCCATTTATTTTCAAATGCCTGTCCTGAACGTGTCAGTACTAGCATCAGCCCAAGCGGAACACCCAGAGCAATCGAAATAATGAGGGAAATAGAGGTCATCTGGAACGTTTCAATTAACGCCTCCCAAATGATCGGTCCCCATTGCTCCAAAAAGCCTTTATCTTTATTCATTTGCTGTACCTCCCAACACGTCAATTTGTACGCCGTTATCTGTTAGGTACCGGGTAATATCAGCAATGTCTGCTGCTGTTCCATTGATATGAACAACGATATTGCCGACAATTCCATTTTTAAGTTCAACAATGTTGGCGGCCAGAATATTCGGCTGTACATGGAATCTACTTGCTACATCCGCAATGAGCGGTTTCCCTGTACTTTCGCCGACAAATGTTAGGCGAATGACCGCACCCGTCAAATTCAACTGTTCAATGAGCGAATCCGGCAGGCTGCGCTGTGAAATCGTATTTAAAAACTTGCGTGTCGTTGGATGCTGCGGTTTTGTAAACAGCTCAATGGCTGTATTATGCTCCACGAGCTTTCCTTTCTCCAGGACATATACATAGTCACAGATTTTCTGAATGACATTCATTTCATGAGTGATTAAAAGGATGGTAATGCCGAGCTTTTCATTGATTTCAAGGAGCAGATCTAAAATAGAATCTGTCGTTTCGGGATCCAGCGCGCTTGTCGCTTCATCACTAAGTAGAATTTCAGGTTCCTGCGATAGGGAGCGGGCGATGGCGACACGTTGCTTTTGTCCACCCGACAGCTGGTTTGGATAGCTAGCCAGCTTCTCCGTTAGGCCGACGATTTCCGCATATTTCTTTACCTTTTCTTCTACCTCCTGTTTGCTATAGCCTAATAGTTTTAAAGGTATGGCGATATTATCATAGACCGTCGCTGTTTTCAGTAAATTAAAATGCTGAAATATCATGCCGATTTTTTGGCGCGATTGCCGGAGCTGTTCTGGGGAAGCTTTCGTCAGATCAACACCGTTAATGATTACCTTGCCACTTGTTGGTCGCTCCAGCAGATTGACACAACGGATAAGTGTGCTTTTTCCAGCGCCTGAATAGCCGATTACCCCATGGATTTCACCTTTTTTTACTTGTATATCTACCTGATCAACAGCCGTAACTGTACCGTTCTTTGCTTCGAATTGTTTTACAACTGATTGGAGTTGAATCATTTTCTCCCCGCCTTTCTAGCTAAAAAGCTACCGGTATCAATACCAGTAACTTTTGCGCATGTAATGGATTAGAAACCTGGAATGACAGCTCCGTCGTATGTTTCTTGAATATACTCGCGTACTTCATCCGATTGATATGCTTCGATGAATTTCTTCAAGTCTTCACTGTCTTCATCGCCCGGGCGTACAACAATGACGTTTACATAAGGAGACTCTGCGGATTCAAGCAGGATGGAATCGTTTTTAGGATTTAGGCCTGCCTCCATTGCAAAGTTTGTATTAATAGCGGCGAAATCTACTTCACTGAGCTGTGTTGGGATTTGTGCTGCTTCCAATTCGATGAACTCCAGGTTTTTTGGATTTTCCTCAATATCATAAATTGTGCCATTAATACCCACACCTTCTGTTAATGTAATATAGCCGGCATCAGCAAGAACCGCTAATGCACGCCCGCCGTTTGTCGGGTCGTTCGGGATGGCTACTTTTGAACCTTCCGGAACAGCATCAATTGATTTATATTTCTCCGAATAGAAGCCCATTGGATTTAATACTGTATCGGCTACAGCTACAAGCTCCTCACCCCGGTCTTTATTAAAGTTATCCAGGAAGGGTTTGTGCTGGAAGTTGTTTACATCAAGGTCTCCCTCTACAAGCGCTGTATTTGGCAAAACATAATCAGAGAATACTTCAATCTGCACGTCAAGATCGTTTTTAGCCGCAACTTTGGCAGCGACTTCCGTAATTTCTTCATGCAGCCCGGCTGTTACACCAACCTTGATGACACCATCATTTAATTTCTCTTCTGAATTCTCATCGTTGCTGCATGCTGCAAGTGACAGAGTAAGTAATGCTCCTGCGAATAAATAACCGAATTTTTTTGTTTTCATGTATGATTCCTCCAACGTGTTTGTTTTTGTCCTTTAATAAAAAATGCCTCTCTTTTGAAAAGAGAGGCATGAATAGACAATATTCAAACACCACTCTTATCTTTCAAAACGAATTCGTTTTGTAGGATTTAGCACCGTGCAAATGCGTCCTTCGCAAATGCTGGTTGCCGAGCTTCATCGGGCCAGTCCCTCAGCTACTCTTAATAAGAGAGAAAACACTATATTAAAAAACTATGAAACCTAATATACAGACTATTTATTCATTTCGCAATAGTATTTTATTATTTTTTTAAAAAACTTAAAAATAAATAAATAGATTGGGTTCGTTTACTCGACAGTGAGGTGAAAAATGCCAAGCTTTTCTACACGAGCAATTGCCTCCCGCAACCGATCTTCCGAAACGAGCAACCCGACACGTACATAACCTTCCCCGTATTTCCCGAATCCATTTCCTGCTGCGACCGCAACATCCGCCTTGTCCAGCAGTACATCGGCAAACTGCTGGCTGGTAAATCCTTTTGGAACAGGCAGCCAAGCAAAAAAGGATCCTTTTGGCGCCTGGACATTCCAGCCAATCCGTCGTGCTTCTTCAACAAGCACATTGCGGCGGCTTTCATACGTATTACGCAGTATTTTCACACAGCCCTGTTCAGCTGTTAATGCTTCAGCCGCTGCGTACTGAATAGCAGGGAAAATGCTGCAAAACAGATGATCCTGAATTAAATTAATCGCTTCAATCATCTTTTCATTACCAACGGCAAAACCAACACGCCATCCAGCCATATTATATGATTTTGATAGGGTATATAGTTCGATACCAACATCTTTGGCACCCTCTGCCTGTAGGAAACTGGCGGGCTTTACACCATCGAACCCTAATGCACCATACGCAAAGTCATGGGCGATAGCAATATCGTGTTTTTTTGCAAAGGCAACTGTTTCTTGAAAGAATTGCTGATCCGCTACACCACCGGTCGGATTGTTCGGATAATTGATATACATTAGCTTGGCACGTTCTTTCACTTCTTCAGGGAGGGCATCATAGTCCGGTAGAAATTTATTCTCTTCAGTAAGCGGCATTGTATCAAAATTCACGTCTGCAAGAGCAACGCCAGATAAATAATCGGGATAGCCCGGATCGGGTAGCAGCATAGTATCCCCGGGATTCAACATAGCTAACGGCAGCTCAACAAGCCCGATTTTGGTTCCTCCTAAAATAGCAACTTCTTTCTCAGGGTCGATGTCGACATCATATTCACGCTTATAGAAGTCGGCTGCTGCCTGGCGAAGGGCCGGTATACCGCGGAAAGGTGAGTATTTATGTGTGAGCGGATCTGCTGCTGCCTCCTGCAGGGCTTCGATAATATGAGGAGGGGTCGGCTGATCGGGGTTGCCTTGTCCCAAATTGATAATGTCACGCCCTTCAGCAACTGCCTTCGTCACTTTGCCTACGAGGGCCGCAAAAAATTGAGGAGGGAGCTGCTGTAGTCTATTCGAAAATTCCATTTTATTATCACCTTTTTTCAGAATTTAGTAAAAATTATACGAATCATGTTATGATATTTAAGAGAAAAAGTCTATAGGCGGTGTAGGAATTATGAAAATCGGATGTATTCAACTAAATATGGGATTTGGGAAAGTAGAAGAAAACTATGAACGCGCTGAAATGCTGATTCGGGAGGCGGCGGAAAAGGGCGCAGAAATCATTGTGCTGCCGGAAATGTGGAACACAGGCTATGCGCTTGAAAAGCTGGAAGAACTAGCGGACGTAGACGGTGAACGTACGAAGGCCTTTCTCATACGTTTAGCAAAAGAACTCGGTGTTCATATCGTTGGTGGCTCGGTTTCTGTAAAAAAGGGCGGGAATTTTTACAACACGATGTATACGGTAAATAAAGAAGGCGAGCTTGTCGGTGAATACAGCAAGGCTCATTTATTCCGCTTGATGGATGAACATCTTTATTTAGAGGCGGGCTCTGAAATGAACCGTTTTGCCCTGGGGGATCTAGAAGCCGGTGGTGTCATCTGCTATGATATCCGCTTCCCGGAATGGCTTCGCAGTCATGCATTGTCTGGTGCGAAGGTTCTGTTTGTACCGGCACAGTGGCCAACTCCGCGTATCGACCATTGGAAAACATTGCTGCAGGCACGTGCTATCGAAAATCAGTGCTTTGTCATCGCGGTGAACCGTATTTCAAGAAAACCGGAAAACTTCAATGGGCAGTCGATGGTTATTCAGCCTTGGGGAGAAGTATTATGGACGGGTGCCGAGGATGAAGAGCTGGCCATTATTGATGTAGATTTTTCGATTGTCGATGAAGTGCGTGGAAGAATCCCTGTTTATGATGACCGCAGACCAGAATTATATGAAACGGTAGTAAAAAAATAAAAATGTAAGAGGCTGTCCAACGAGAGGACAGCCTCAGCCTGTTGACAAACGCTTTCACCCTGCGTTGCTTGCCTCGCTCGTCCGCTCATGAACTTAGGTTCTATTCGCGTCTTCGCTCATCGGCGCGCCTTGTCTGGCAAGCGTTTTCAAGACAGGCTGGGTAAATCTTCTTTTTTGATATTATCTAAAAATACGTAAAGACAAAGTCGCAAAAAGACTTTGTCTTCACTCTGAGGCTGTCCAACGAGAGGACAGCCTTTTTTTGCTGCTTACTTATCCGTCTGCCGCATAATGTTTTCTCGGCTGATTCTCGCTGATTGAGCTGATGGAATATGAAAAGCTGACATTTTCAGAACTTTAAGGTTGTCGTCTCAATTGTCTCATTTTATGATAGGAACAAACGTTCTTTCCTCGGGGTGGTTAAATGTATGAAAATGCGCCAAATAAATCGATTATCTGTATTGATATGCGCTGTTTTTATGCGAGCTGCATGGCACATCTTCATAAGCTTGATGTGATGAAAGTGCCTATTGCAGTGATTGGAAGTTTCCAGCAGCCTGGCAGCATTGTACTTGCTGCTTCCCCGCCGATGAAAAGCCGCTTTGGGATTAAAACCGGATCTCGCTATTTTGAAATTCCCAAGCATCCCGATATCCGTTTATTTGAGCCAAAGATGGAGTTTTTCCTCCGAATCTCCATGGAAATCACACGCCTTTTTAATCAATTCGTACCAAAGGAGGCCATCCATGTCTACAGTGTAGATGAAAGTTTTATTGATTTGACTGGAACGGAAAGGCTATGGGGTTCTCCCGAACAGACTGCTAGAAGAATTCAACGTTGGGTTTACGAGCAATTTGAGATTCCGAGCGCCATTGGAATGGGGCCGAACATGCTGATGGCAAAGCTGGCGCTTGACATGGAGGCAAAAAAGACCGGATTTGCTAAATGGTCATACGAGGATGTTCCGCAGAAACTTTGGCCAGTTTCTCCGCTTTCAAGTATGTGGGGCATTGGTACAAGAACAGAACGTACATTGAATCATATGGGCATCTTTAATGTATATGATCTTGCCCATGCGGATCTCGCTGCTTTAGAGAAGCGTTTTGGCATTATGGGAAACCAATTATATTATCATGCATGGGGAATCGACCACTCGCTCATTGGTGCCCCCATTCTAAACGGGCAGGTGAGCTATGGAAAGGGGCAAATATTAATGCGTGACTACCGTACCCGTGAAGAAATCTTAGTAGTCATTCTTGAAATGTGTGAGGATGTGGCTAGAAGAGCAAGGGAGGCATCAATGGTAGGGCGCACTATTTCTCTTGGGCTAGGGTACAGTAAAGATGCCTTTGGGGGAGGGTTTCGTCATGCAAAAACAATTGAAGAGCCGACAAATGATACGCTTGTGATTTATAAGGTGTGTGTTGAACTGCTTGATACATTTTATGCTGAGCGTCCGGCACGTCAGCTTTCTATAACCTTAAGCAACTTGGAGAGCGAATATTCCATGCAGTTAAGCCTTTTTGATGAGGAAAAGTGGAGCAGGAGGAAGTTAGGCATGGTGATGGATGCAGTCCGGGCAAGGTATGGCTCAACTGCTATTTTACGTGCTGTTTCCTACACAGAGGCAGGTACATCTGTTACTCGGGGAACATTGCTTGGTGGACATAAAAAGTAAGAAGGGATGGTCGCTGATGAATAGAGATAGAGGAACGATCAAGTGGAATGCCATGATGCTGCCGGAGCATGTTAACTTGCTGCATGAATGGAAAGCAGAGGATAACAAAATAGAAAAGCCGAACCTCGATGAGTGGGCCTGTCAGGAGCTGGGAGCCCAACTCACCGCTGCATATCATCACCGGCTTCCCATCCGGTTGACTGTTTGGCAGGAAGGGGAAAAGACCGTATGGACGACGGTTATTAAAAGAGTTGATGATAAACGGCAATCTGTTTATACAGAGGAAGGAAAGGAGATAGCGATTAGGCATCTCTATAATGCAATAATTATGGATTAAGATGGGAGATACGTAGAGCAAGGTTTTAACAAAAGGACCGACAGAAATAAATGATTCTGTCTTCTCGTAAAACGGCAAAATGCTTCACCTTTCACGGTATAAAAAGGAATGCATATAATAGCAGCAAGTAGGCTATCAGCATTATTTTTATCATTGTCCATATCTGTTCTCCTATTCAGAAAAGTAATGTGGCTATTCTATCCTTTCATCGTTGATGTGAAAAGAGAGGCATAACGATTCAAAAAAAGCTGTCCAATAAGGCCAAACTTATCGGACAGCTTCTTTATGTAAATCAGATTTTTTTAAGAAAAAATTTTACTGTGATTGCTGCTATGTAATGATTCTACTGTTGCTGCAGGATGGCCCTTTTTTTCATCTACCTTCATTTTTTAGAATTCAGCAGAAAATGAAATAAAAATGATTGTACTTTCAAAAAGGACGTTATATAATGCGATTAGCTAATAAATGTTGATATATCAGGTTTTCTGTGTATTTGTGGAATGTACAAATGTTTCGCTTCAGAGGAGGGCTTCTATTGAAAAGGATAATGGTTACAGGTGCACTTGGTCAGATTGGTTCTGAACTCGTAGTAAAGCTACGTGAAATATATGGAACAGATGCTGTTTTGGCTACCGATATTCGAAAGGTCGAAAATAGCGCTGGACCATTTGCTGTATTAGATGTAACGGACGATAAGCAAATGTTTACACTTGCAAAGGAATTTGGGGCAGATACAATGATTCATATGGCTGCATTGCTTTCTGCAACAGCTGAAAAGAATCCGCTTCTTGCATGGAATTTAAACATGGGTGGGCTGGTGAATGCGCTGGAGGTAGCTCGTGAACTTGATCTGCAATTCTTTACACCAAGCTCTATCGGTGCCTTTGGGCCGACAACACCGAAGGATCAAACGCCGCAGGATACGTTGCAGCGTCCAACAACAATGTATGGAGTAAATAAAGTAGCAGGTGAGCTGCTATGCGACTATTACTATACAAAGTATGGTCTTGATACACGGGGAGTACGATTCCCCGGGTTGATTTCCTATGTTACGCCTCCAGGAGGAGGAACGACTGATTATGCAGTCGATATTTATTATAAAGCAATCGAAGAAGGGCGCTATACGTCTTATATTGCAGAAGGCACTTATATGGACATGATGTATATGCCGGATGCCCTTCAGGCAATTGTAGATTTGATGGAGGCAGATGGAAGCAAACTTGTTCATCGTAACGCCTTTAATATTTCGGCTATGAGCTTTGAACCTGGGGAAATTGCAGCGGAAATCAAGAAACATATTCCTCATTTCAAGATGAACTACGATGTTGACCCGGCACGTCAGGCTATTGCAGACAGCTGGCCGAACGCTATCGATTCCTCGGCTGCACGTGAGGAATGGGGCTTTAAAGCAGAGTATGACCTGGCGAAAATGACAGTAGATATGCTGGAAAAGCTAAAAAGAAAATTAGAGAGAAAAGCAATTTCTTAATATAACAAAAAGCGGTTGTCCTATGGGGCGCCGCTTTTTTCGTTTAATAATATAGTCATATAGAAAGGAGCCGGAAAAGTAAAATGCCGGTTCCTTTAATTTTGCTGTTTTAATCCTGCTAGAACGAGAGTGGTGAAGTTGTTCATTTCCTTCACAAGATCGAATGCCTCATCATGGATGAGCCAGTCATACACATTGGCACGCATGCATCGTTGGATCACGGCCTGTATTTTCGGGGAATCTAGATCCTGTCGAAATTCCCGCGTTTGAATGCCTTCTTCAATATACTGGTTAAGGATTTGAAAAATCTTACGCTGGGGACTGATTAAATAATGATCCTGCCCTGCATGGTTCGTAATAGCAGCCGTATAGACTGTTCGCATAACATCCTTTCCGACTACGGTTGTCAAATAAATCATTTGCTCTTCATAGATTTTAAGAATTTTTTTGCTGGCAGGCAGGTGGGAATCGATTTTTTTTTCTACTGTCATATAAAAATGATCCAACTCTTTAAACTTTTCTAAAATAACATCATATTTGGATGGAAAGTGTGTATAAAAAGTGCCCTTTGATACATTACAAGCCTTCGTAATCTGCTCAATTGATACATGTTCGAAACCATATTTGCCAAACAGCTCCAGTGATTTAGTAAGCAATTTCTCACGGGTTTCCAGTGCTTTCTTTTGCCTTTCCGTTAAGTTTTTCATAGAACTTGTCCCCTTTTCATACTATTTAAAGATAATGAAATACAAAAAAACTGCTTAATAGAGAAAAAAACCGCATTGACGATTGGTAAATCAGTGGTTATGATTTAGGTGACCGTGGTTATTGACTGCGGTCAGTTAATTTTGCTTTTCCCATCTTACGACAAAACAGGATGGTTGACTAGTCGTAACTTCAATCTTTGAAAACGTTTTTTCATGATTACTTAGGAGGGGTTATGTATGGCTACAGCACAAGAAGTAAAAGTATTAACGCACTTTATCGGTGGGGAAATGGTAGAAGGCAAAAGCGGAAGATTTGGCTCTGTTTACAACCCAACAACAGGCGAGATCATTGCAAAAGTACCGCTTGCAACAGCAGAAGAAACAAGAGCGGCAATTGAACAGGCACAAGCTGCCTTTCCAGCATGGCGGGATCTTTCTGTAGCAAAGCGTGCAGAAGTCCTGTTAAAATTCCGCAATCTGCTGACAGAAAATATGGATAAGCTGCTTCAAATTATTTGTACAGAAAGCGGTAAAACGATAGAGGATGCAAAAGGAGAAGTAACAAGAGGAATCGAATCAGTGGATTTGGCAATCGGGGCCCCTCATCTTATGAAGGGTGAGTATTCGGTAAATGTTGGCGGACAAATCAATGCATATTCTGCAAAATATCCGCTTGGTGTAGTTGCGGCTATTTCGCCGTTTAACTTTCCGATTATGGTGCCGCTTGCTCAAACAAGTATGGCAGTCGCCGTCGGAAATGCAGTCATTTTAAAAGCATCCGAACGTGTTCCAATGACAGCTTTATTTGTAAGTGAGCTATGGAAAAAAGCGGGGCTGCCAGATGGCATTTGGACAGTCGTTAACGGCGATAAAGATGCGGTGAACGAATTACTGGAAAATCCGGCGGTACAGGCGATTTCATTCGTCGGTTCAACACCTGTTGCCCGTTATATTTATGAAACAGGTGCAAAATACGGCAAGCGTGTAACAGCGCTTGGCGGGGGAAAAAACAATATGATCGTCATGCCGGATGCTGATCTAGAGCAGGTGGCAGATGCCTTTATCGGTGCCGCGTATGGTGCGGCATCACAGCGCTGTATGGCGATTTCTACATTAATGCCTGTAGGGGAGGAAACGGCAGACCGAATCGTAGCCATCTTAAAGAAGAAGATTGCCGAATTGAAGGTGGGTTCTTATACAGAACCCGATACAGATTTTGGACCAGTTATTTCCCAACAATCAAAAGAGGCTGTTCTAGCGGCTATTGAGCGCGGCGAAGCAGAAGGAGCAGAAGTTGTATGGGATGGACGTGAACTGCCGATTGTGAAGGAATCGAAAGGGTTCTTTGTAGGTCCAACGCTGCTGGATCACGTGAAGCCGGGAATGGAAATTTATGAGCAGGAAGTATTCGGTCCAGCCCGCAATATCGTCCGTGTCGCTTCATTAGAAGAAGCGATTGAATTAATTAACAGGCATGAACTTGGGAATGGTGTAACGATTTTTACAAATGACGGAGCGGCAGCCCGCAAATTCACAACAGAAATCGATGTAGGCATGGTTGGTGTAAATGTACCGATCCCCATTCCAGTCGGCTATCATAACTTTGCCGGGTTTAAAGGTTCCCGCTTTGGAGATGGGGTAATGTTTGGGCCGGAACAGGTGCGCTTCTTTACGAAAACAAAAACAATCTCAGAGCGTTGGACAGCCCCTGTCTCAACAGCATCTACATTTGCTTTTCCAAGTAACGACTAACGATGACGAAAAAATGTTCGGAGGGATGGACATGATTCAAACAAAGACAGCTTTTACAGTGCAATCACCGGGAACGGTCGTATATGGACGTGAAGCCTTTGAAGAAGTTGGGGTGTATGCAAAAAAACTTGGAACAAAGGCGCTGATTGTGAGTGATCCAATCATGGATAAACTAGGATTTGTCGCAAGATGCCTTACTCTATTGAAAGAGCAGAATATCGAAGCTGTTTCCTATTTAGGAGTGACAACGGAGCCGATTGATACGTATGTGGAAGAGGCGCTGACGCTGGCAGATGAAGAAAGCTGTGATGTAATCATTTCGTTAGGCGGGGGCAGCTGTATCGATACGGCAAAAGCGGTAGCGGTCGTTGCGACAAATGGGGGCTATATTAAGGATTATATGCATATGAAAAAAATAGCAAATGAGCAGCCGATTCCGCATATTGCCATTCCGACAACGGCCGGTACAGGTTCAGAGGCGACGAATGCAACAGTCATTACAGATACGGCGAATGATGTAAAAATGATGATTAAACAGTCTGCCTTTATGCCGGATGTGGCGATCGTCGACCCTGTTCTTACGCTGTCTTCACCTCCAGCGATTACAGCAGCAACAGGTGTTGATGCATTGAGCCATGCAATTGAGGGGTACTTATCCCGATTGGCCCATCCTTATACAAATACGCTCGCATTGTCAGCTATGAAGCTCCTTATAGAAAATATACTGACGGTGTATGAGGATGGAGCTAATATCGAAGCACGCGAGGCAATGGCACTCGGTTCGCTTCAAGCAGGACTTGCATTTTCGAATGCCTCGGTTGCGCTTGTCCATGGCATGTCCCGTCCAATCGGTGCATTATTCCATGTACCACATGGCATTTCTAATGCGATGCTGCTGCCTGCTGTACTGGAGTATTCGAAGGATACATGTATCGACCGCCTGGCAGATGTAGGGACATTCTTTCAGAAAGAGGGGCAGCCAATGTCACAGGAAGAACTGGCCGATTTAGCCATTCAATCTATCAAAGAGTTATGTAAGAAGATGGGGATTGGTAATTTGCAAAAGTGGGGTATTGAGGAGCAGGCATTTTATAGTGCCATTCCGAAAATGGCTGATGATGCACTGGCTAGCGGCAGCCCTGGTAATAATCCTAAGGTGCCGACGAAAGAGGAATTGATGGAACTTTACAAAATAGTGTACCATTATGAATTTTAACGAAATAGAGTACTTGTTGACGAATCCCCCTTCCACCGAAGCGGGATTCGAAAACATGTGCTTTGCCAGTAATTAGTTAGGGGGACTCTGTTCCCTAAAGAACTTAATGGAAGTTTGACTTGCGCTTTATAATCAAAAGGAAGATAGCGATAAAGAATATTCCATAAAGGAAGACAAAACCGAATCTCCAATAAAATACTTCAGGGATAAATGGTAAGCTGTCGTCTGAAGCCATCATTTCCAACGGAAGATAAACGGGCGGAACCAACCAGATCAGCCCCTTTACTTGGAGGAATGAAGCTTTAAATGCGACAAGTGATAAAGAAATAACGAGAACACTTAAAACTCCCCACCATGTATTTATTCTTTTTTTAACAATATCCCTCGTAAAGACGGCAGATAATCCAATAGACAAAAATGCTAAGCTGAAATGGGAAAGAACCCCCAACAGAACATGCAGTATCCGTGTTTTCACGCCAAAGGCTCCAAAAGCAATTGGAGATGCCACTGCCACTATACTTAGAAAAAGACCAATCAATGCTGCCAGGAGATAGAGAGATACATAGTATTTGCTCAAACTTTGGCTATGTAATAATGTGATTTGCTTCTGCCCCGGATCCTCAACGTGAAAGATCGTTACGGTAAACCACCCCATGATAAAAAAGAGCATGAGGGAGGTAAAAGAGTAACTATCCAATATTGGATTAGGGGTGTATGTGTAGTTTACGATCAATAAAATAATAAACAGAGAAAGTGGGGGGACGTATTGATAAGATCTCAAGTAGCTGATGAATTGGTAGTGCAACAAACCTTTCATAACTTCTCATCTCCTTGTTTGAAAAAGCCTTGATAGAATGCTTCCTTTGCTTCATTAATAGGTAATAGCTGTTTAATGGATACCTGCTTTACGAGAAGCTGCCGTATCAAATCGTCCGTTGCCTCTTCGTTTACAACTGCCTCTACCCTTATAATCATAGGCGTTAGATGAACCTTTTGTATAATTTTCATAGAGGAAAGCAATTCTTCAAATGTTTGTCTGGCAGGAATTTCGAAAATTAATTTATTCACTTTTTGTATAGTATCCGTCGATAGAGTGGAGTCAATGACTTGATGATTTTGAAGGAAGAGCACCCGGTCTACTGCATTTTCTAATAGCTTTGTTTCATGGCAGGTTAAAAGGATGCTCAACCCTTGTTCTTTTAGTGTTAAAAGAAGCTTCTCTAAATCCATTTGGGCTTTCGGATCAAGTCCTGACAATGGCTCATCCAATATGAGCAGATCCGTCTCTTCTAGCATTGCCTGCATAATCATCATTTTTTGTTTCATCCCTTTAGAGAAACGACTCATTTTTATATGAATGTTGCTTTGGAGTTGAAATGTATGAACGAGCATCTCAATTCGGTTTTTTAGAAGCTGCTTATCCATTCCTCTAATGGTCCCCATATGCATAAGATATTCCTCAGGGGTAAATGGCAAATCAGCAGGGGTGACTTCTGGTACGTAGCCTATTTTTAAAGGGTGGATTAGTTTATTGATTGCACCATGATCTGCTTTTACCAGCCCTGCTGTTATTTTCAATAATGTGCTTTTGCCGGAACCATTACTGCCAACAAGAGCGGCAATCTGCTGTTGATATATAGATAATGAAAGGTTATCCAAAACCATTTTCTCCTTATATTTCTTTGTGATGTCGGTTAGTTCCATAATTTTATTCATTCTTACAGCCCCCTCTATAGAAGAACCTGCCCTAAATCATGAGCAGATTTTGTTTCAATTCATTTCATTATAACACCACAAATATACAAATAAGGTTATATTTATAAATATGGAGGTCGCTTTCCTCCTATTACATAAGAAGACAGCAGCGCCTCTTAAGGAGGGGCTGCTGTTCTCGTTTTATTTCTTCAGCATGGCAAATACCTGCTCAACGTCCTTATCTCCACGTCCTGAAATATTGACGATGATGCTATCTTCAGCAGAGAGGGCAGGCGCCAATGTAAGGGCATATGCCACAGCATGGGCGGATTCAAGTGCTGGGATAATTCCTTCCACTTTTGAAAGGGTCTGAAATCCTTCAAGTACTTCCTCGTTCGTCACAGTCACATATTCAGCACGTCCGCTCGTCTTCAAATAGCTATGTTCCGGGCCAACACCAGGATAATCCAGTCCGGCCGCGATGGAGTACGTCGGCAATGGGGTGCCTTCCTCATCCTGCAGGACGATACAGCGGAATCCGTGCAGATTGCCAGGACGTCCTTCAGTGAGGGTAGGGGCCTGATCGGGCTCAACATCGATTAACCGTACATTGTGCTCGTCAATATATTCAGCGAATGCACCGATTGCATTGCTGCCGCCACCTACACAGGCAAGAACGGCAGCTGGTAATTTGCCTTCTTTGGCTAAATGCTGCTTTTTTGATTCTTTTGATATGACGGATTGAAAGTGTTTAACCATGGACGGGAACGGATGTGGGCCAACCGCCGATCCTAATAGATAAAATGTGTGCTCATAATTTTTCACAAGGTCTGCGAAGGCTTCATCTACTGCATCCTTTAGGCGTCCTTGCCCTTTTTCAACTGCTACAACCTTTGCTCCAAGAAGCTCCATTCTAAATACGTTTAACGACTGGCGCTTTGTATCCTCTGCCCCCATATAAATTGTGCAATCTATACCGAACATCGCACAGACTGTGGCTGTTGCCACCCCGTGCTGGCCAGCTCCAGTTTCAGCAATGACACGCTTGGCGCCCATGCGTTTCGCTAAAAGGATTTGTCCTAATACGTTGTTGATTTTATGGGAACCGGTATGATTCAAATCCTCCCGCTTTAAATAAATTTTGGCACCACCGCACTGCTTCGTTAAGTTTTCGGCAAAGTAAAGAGGTGATTTCCGTCCTACATACTCCTCGAAGTAATAGTTCAGTTCCCGGTTGAATTCTTCATCATCCTTATAACGATAGAAATTTTCCTCTAAAATGTCCAAGACGTTTTGCAAATCGGAGGGGACGGAACTGCCGCCGAACTCTCCGAAATAGCCTCGTTTTTCTGTTGCTTTCATACTTAATTCACCTCCGCATGTTTTGATGCTTTTACTAATGATTCAATCGTTTCCCAGTCATTGTGCGCGAGAGCATCGACAATTTTACTGCCGACAATGACCCCATCGCTAAATGAACCGAATGCTTCCACTTGCTCAGGTGTTGAGATGCCGAAGCCGGCCAGCACAGGTAGGGCACTATAGGACTTTAAGTTAGCAAAATGAGGGGCCAGGTCATTAGAAAAAACGGAGCGGGCACCTGTTATACCGTTGACTGTGACTGCATAGATAAATCCTTCACTGGCTGCTGCAAGCTTTGCGATACGCTCGGTCGGGCTTGTCAAAGAGACAAGCTGTATAAGGGAAATCTCTTTTTCGGAGAGCTCTGTATGAATGATTGAGCTTTCCTCCAGAGGCATATCTGGTACAATCAGTCCACGGATGCCAGCTTCGTAGGCATCTTGGGCAAATGCTGCAGCCCCATACGCTAAGATCGGATTCAAATATGTCATCGCAACAAGGGGGATCTTCACTTCATGGGCAAATTCCTTCAAGGCCGCAAGTACATTGCGTAAATTTACCCCATTTGCCAGCGCACGTTCACCAGCCTTTTCAATTGTAGGACCATCTGCTACAGGGTCAGTGAATGGGATGCCTACTTCAATAGCTGTTACACCTAAATGCTGTAGGCGAAGTATTGTCTCACGTAAGATGCTTAAGCCGCCGTCGCCGGCCATAATATAAGGAACAAATGCTTTTTCCCCGGATTTGATAGCTGATTCCATTGCTGTTTGTAGTGTCATCGCATATTACCTCCCAGTGCATCAATCAGTGTATGAACATCTTTGTCTCCCCGTCCGGATAAGCATACGATGATGATGTCATCCTTTTTCATAGTAGCTGCCAGCTTCGATGTATAAAACACCGCATGAGCACTTTCAATAGCCGGCAAAATACCTTCTGTAGCACATAATAGCTTGACGCCCTCCAAAGCTTCTTCATCTGTTACCGAATCATACGCAGCACGGCCGATATCCGAAAGGAAACAATGCTCTGGACCAACAGCGGGATAGTCGAGTCCCGCAGAAATAGAATGGGCCTCCTGGACGAAGCCGTTTTCATCTTGCAGGAGATACATATAGGCACCGTGCAGGACCCCTTTTTGCCCTCCTGCAATAGCAGCGGCATGCTTACCGGTTTCAATACCTGCACCGGCTGCCTCGACACCAATCAGCTTGACATCCCGATCTCCGATGAAAGGATAGAACATGCCGATTGCATTGCTGCCTCCTCCGACACAAGCTACAACGGCATTTGGAAGACGTCCCTCTTGTTCTTGAATCTGAATACGGGCCTCATCCCCTATGACCCGCTGAAAATCGCGGACGATCGTAGGGAAGGGGTGTGGTCCTAGAGCTGAGCCAAGTATATAATGAGTATCTTCAATATGGGTTACCCAGTGGCGCAGAGCCTCATTTACCGCGTCCTTCAGTGTTGCAGAGCCCTTTTCCACAGAGATAACTTTTGCCCCAAGGAGTTCCATGCGAAAGACGTTCAGCGCCTGGCGTTTGACGTCCTCTGCGCCCATATAAACGATGCAATCAAGATTAAGTAAAGCGCATGCTGTTGCTGTTGCTACACCATGCTGGCCGGCACCTGTTTCAGCAACGATCTTCTTTTTACCCATGCGGATGGCAAGCAGCGCCTGGCCTAGGGCATTATTGATTTTATGTGCACCCGTATGGTTTAAATCCTCACGCTTCAAATAGATCTTCGCCCCTCCGATCTTTTCTGTCAGACGTTCTGCGAAGTAAAGAGGGGTTTCGCGTCCGACATAATGCGTCAAATAGTAGTGTAATTCTTCCTGAAAGGCAGGATCCTGCTTTGCTTCCTCATAGGATTTTTCAAGTTCAAGTAATGGTGTCATCAGCGTTTCTGGTACGAATTGTCCTCCGTATGCACCGAAACGTCCTGCCGCTGTCGTAGTAGTCATATCATCTTTGCTCCTTTTGCTGTTTGTAGAAAGCCTTTTATTAACGCTTCAGCCTTTATACCGTCCTGTTCGACACCGCTTGATACATCTACACCTGCCGGCTGAACGAGGTGGATGGCCGCTGCAATGTTGTCAGCATTCAATCCACCGGCTAAAATAACTTTTTCACGTGGAATATTCGATTCCTCGAGTAATGACCAGTCAAAAGAATGACCGCTGCCTCCTCGGTAATCCGTTCTGGGAGCGTCAAAAAGATAGTAATCGACATCATAGTCCGCTGCTTTTAAGACATCCTCCGTTGTCCGAATGGAAAAAGCCTTAATTGCCGGAAGGCCGACCTGCTTGATGAAGTCAATCGTTTCATCCCCGTGATATTGAATGTAATCGAGTGGCACCTTTTTATATGCTTCCTGTAAAAATTCCTTTTCTGCATTGACGAATACGCCGACCTTCTTTACGTTTCCGGCGATGTCTTTTGCTAGTGCAGCGGCTTGCTCAATCGTCACTTGCCGCTTGCTCGGTGCAAAAACAAAGCCAATAAAATCTGTCCCAGCGCTGATGGCTGTTTGAACATGGCGCTGTTCCGTTAAGCCACAGATTTTTACGAGTGTCATCTTACTTCACCCGCTTTCAATTCCACTTGCAATGCCTGAAGAGCAGCTATTATGTTGTTGCTGCGCATTAATGATTCGCCGACTAATATTCCCTTTGCCCCGTAGCTCGCCACAAGTGCAGCATCTGCCTCATTCCAAATACCGCTTTCTGATATAAATGCGACATCCGGCCGGTTGAAAGCACGGGCTACTGTTTTTGTCTGCTTCAAATCAACCTCAAAGGTTTTAAGATTGCGGTTGTTCACACCAATAATACGTGCGTTTATTGCTAGTGCGCGTTCTAGCTCCTCTGTATCATGTACCTCTACAAGAACCTCTAGGTCATGGTTAGTTGCATAGGTATGGAGACGGGCCAGTTCTTCATCTGACAAAGCGGCAACAATGAGGAGGATGACAGAGGCACCAGCCGCTTTTGCATAGTCGATCTGTACCTCATCGATAATAAAATCCTTACAGAGGACTGGAATGACTACTGCCTTTGCTACAGCGTTCAAATCCTCGTATGAGCCTTTGAAATATTTCGTTTCGGTCAGCACGGAGATACACGCTGCACCTGCACTTTCATAATGGCTTGCCTGCTCGACAGGATTAACATATGCTGCGATATCTCCTTTAGAAGGAGAGGCACGTTTCATTTCAGCGATAACCTGTAGGTGATCTGCATGAATTAATGTGTCATAAAGGGAAGGGCGCTTCTTTTTATCTAGGTTAAACAGGGGAGTCTGCCCCTTTAATTTCTCTAACTCCGTTTTTTTATGATCAAGTATCTGATTTAAAATAGTCATTTGTTTGCACCTGCTTTCGTCAACTGTTGGCTGTAGGCGATAACTGCTTCTAATTTGCCTATTGCACGTCCGGAAAAAATGCTGTCTTTTGCCATGTCAATTCCTTCTTTCATCGTTTCAGCAAGGCCGTATGCAAAGAAGCCGATACCTGCATTAAGAATGACAGTGTCAAAGTAGGCACTTTGTTTTCCAGCAAGCAGTTCTCGCATAATAGCTGCATTTTCCCCAGCGTTTCCTCCACGGATGGCAGAAAGTGGCTGCGAGGTCAATCCTACATCTTCAGCACGTAATTTAAACGGCAAAATATCGCCGTGATCCAGCAGGACAAACGTATTTTCACCTTCCAAGGAAGCCTCATCCATCCCTTTTGCACCTGATACGACAATTGCCCGGTCCCGCCCGATCATATGAAGTACTTCCGCATAAGAGGTCGTAAAGGCAGGACGGTTAATCCCTACGAATTGAGTCTTTAATGGAACAGGATTTGTTAACGGACCTACCATATTGAAAATAGTCGGCTTGCCGATTGCCTGACGGATTTCACCGATTCGTTTTAGTTTTGGATGGATAGTGGGGGCATGCAGGAAGGCAATCCCTTCCTGCTTCAACAGCTCCGTTGTCTGCTCTATGGTAGACAATAATCCAATGCCCAGCGCTTCCAGTACATCAGAGCTTCCTGATAAACTGGACACTTTTCGATTCCCGTGTTTAGCAACGAGCAGTCCGCCGCCTGCGAGGACGAAAGCAGAAGTAGTAGAAATATTAAAGCTTTGTAATCCATCTCCACCCGTTCCGCAATTATCGATATAAATCCCTTCAGGCACTTCAATCGGGATAGCATGTGACCGCATAACAGAGGCAAGGCCCGCTATTTCATGGGCTGTTTCGCCTTTTGCACTTAAAACAAGCAGGAATTCGTGAATCTGCTCCTTAGGTGTTGTTTCATCGAATACATAGCCTGCTGCATCTATCATTTCTTCAAATAATAGATGTTCACCCTTTGCAAGACGATTTATATAATTCGTTAAGCTCATGATGTCCGCCCCTTTACCATTTCTGAAAGTAAGTCAACTTGTGAGTGCTCATAGAGAATTGAGCCTACACTTTCTGCTGTCACCGTCGCACCGGTTTCTGTCAGAGCCTTCCCTTGTTGAAGAATCAATGTACGGGAAGCGAGGGCGAAATCTATTTGTCCATTGAAACCGATATAGCCAATAGCCCCGCCATAAAGAGCCCGCTGACTTTGCTCGGTTTTCTGGATTGCCTCCTCGGCCTGCTGTTTCTGTTTGCCTGTCACGATGTCAGCCGGCAGCAGGTAGGTCAATGCATCAATAGCATGCAAAGCAGGAGAAAGCACACCGGAGATGACATCGTCCTTCTGCTGGATGGTATCCCTTAAGCAAACATCCTGTATATTAGTTGAAGCATTCGTTTTTAATACATGGCCATGCACACCGACTACACTTGTTGGTGAAGCACCAATTACTGTATGATCGTCGAATTCGATATAGTACAGATAGGGCGAAGGGTGCTTTACTCGTAAAGCCCGGTAAAGCGAAAAAGCATCACCGGAAAAGTCAGCCAGTAACCTGCGGGATAATACGACTTCTGTTAATTCCCCGGCAGCTATCATTTTCTGCAGCTGCTCGACCTGCCCAGTCCATTCCTTTTTTGATGTTTGTTCCGTAAAACGGCCAAGCAAAAATTCCTGCGGCAATAGAGTATCAGCATTTATGATTTGATGCATAACCTCTTCAATACAAGGCTCCTTTACTTCTGCTTCAATGTTCGTATGAATGATTGTCACCTCATCAGTTACATGATCAAATATGACAATCGTATCGTACACATGGAAATTTATTGCCGGAATATCCGCTTGCTCCCGATTGAAACGAATATATCCGATGGCCCCTCCTGTAAAAGGGTATTCTGTATTTGTTGAAATGCGGGGCATCACTTGCTTTAGGAGGTTTACTAAATCCCCCTCGTAGCTATAGCTTCTATCCGTTAAATATGAATACTCGGTTAGTGTCTTATTCGAACCTGTATACGTCTTTCGCGGGTTTGCCCCAATGAAAGAATAGCGTCCAGTCGTTTCGTGCTTTGCCGAACTCTCTAGTAAAAATTTCCGTTTTCCCTGTAGACGATTAAAAATCAATACCGGTGTTAAGCAATCACCGTTGATCTTTTTGATAGTCGTCCGTAATTTGTGCTTGATCATCTGCTCCACTCCACTCATCTAAAATAAAAAAAGTCCTCTACAAAAAGCGTAAACTTTTTGTAGAGGACGATTGAATAACCGCGTTGCCACCTCAGATTGGAGCATATTGCTCCCTCTCAAATCCCGTAACGTGGGATTTCCCGTCCATCAACTCATGCTGACGGCTCTCCTAAGGCCCATTCACAGGAAAAAGCGACACGTTTGCACCAACCACGTGCTCTCTAAACGCTTTACTGCCTGCTACTCTTCTTATTCATCAATTTACTCGGCTATTCTCAACTCTGCTCATATGGCGATTGCGGCTCTCCGCAACCTTCAACCAGTCCGAACGAATGAATTAACGATAATTGTAAAGGGTAGAAAACGGTAAGTCAATATTTTCTGAAAATAAAGGGGTGAAAAAATGGAGCGGTACCGAGTTGGAACCGCTCCATTAGCCTGGGGATGCCCCTGCCGTTAATAACAATTAAATTAAGTTTTTAAAATGCAAGCGGCTGTTTAATAGGTACATGATCGGTGTACCAATTGCCAGTACGACAAATTCCCCGATTGCACAGAACAACCAAGTTTCCCAGAAAGGAAGCTCCAAGGCCAGGTTTAGCTCGAAAGCGATGATGAACATTGTACATGTAAATAAAAATGTATTAATGATGAGACGAGCCCATACATTTTTGACGTATTTACAAATAAGAATGAAGATACCAAGCGTGATCATTGTATGACCAACACCAAAAATGAGATCCAAGACACCAATTGTTGAAAAGAGAGAATTGGAAATAAATACACCTAATACGACACCGACCATATAACGTGGATTAAAAGCAATCAGATGATTAAAAATTTCTGCAAGACGGAACTGTACCTGTCCGAAGCTGATTGCAGAAAACATCATTGTGACGACAATATAAAGCGCGGCGATAATGGCACTTGTCGCTAAAAACTTAACTTTCATATGAAAATCCTCCTAGTTTTTTTGCGTGGGATGGTTGCGAACCACGTGTTTTTAGCACAGAGTAATATTTTAATACAGGGAAGAGAGTGCGTCAAATTTCATAGAAAAAAGAAGTGGAGACAGGGGAAATTAATTTTTAGAAAATTGACAAAACGAATATATTTGATATAAAAATAACCTTTTTTTGTATCTTTGAGATTGAATATCAAAAAAATAACAATAAAAATAGGGAACCTCCAGTGCTTATAGTTCAGAAAATTCACAATGTTATTGACTATCTGACGATATGAATGTAAGATAGCGGTAAATTCACACTTTGGCAAGTTGAATCGGTAAAGCATAAAATAGAAAAGTAGTTCTAGGGGGGACTTGAGAATGGCATTTACATTAAAAAAGGCTTCATTTTTATCGGCAGCAGCGCTTACTTTTATGCTGGCTGGATGTGGGAGTGATTCAGATTCAGCAAACGATAAGGTAAAAACAGGATCAGCCGCAGAGGAAAAAGACACATATGTTATCGGCGTGACACAAATCGTGGAGCATCCTTCACTAGATGCGGCTTATGAAGGTTTTCAAAAGGCACTTGAAGATGCAGGACTTGAAGTGGAATATCAGTTTAATTCAGCAAGTGGAGACAGTAGTCAGACGGTTACCATTGCTCAAAAGTTAGTAAGTGACGGGGTCGATTTAATCTTCGCAAATTCTACACCATCTGCTCAGGCTGCCAAATCTGCCACATCTGATATTCCGATTGTTTTCACATCGGTAACAGATGCAGTCGGAGCAGAATTAGTGACTTCTATGGAGGCCCCGGGTGGAAACGTAACCGGAACAATTGACCTGCACCCTGACACAATTGCTAATACAGTCAAATTCTTAAAGGATGAGCTTGGTGCGAAAAAGGTAGGTACGGTGTATAACACAGGTGAACAAAATTCCATTGCGCAAGTCGAACAAGTAAAGAAAGCTCTTAAAGCGGAAGGAATTGAATTAGTGGAAGCAGCTGTATCAACATCAGCAGAAGTAAAACAGGCTACAGAATCATTGCTGGGTAAAGTTGATTCCTTATATATCCTTACAGACAATACAGTTGTATCTGCACTGGAATCAGTGATCGATGTGGCAAATGCCAATAAATTACCGTTAATGGTAGGAGAGATGGATTCCGTAGCACGCGGTGGTTTAGGCGCTTACGGATTTGAATATTATGATATCGGCTATGAAGCAGGGGAAAAGGCAGTCCAAATTCTGAAAGAAGGAAAATCGCCTGGAGAAATTCCGGCAACATACCCAGGTAATCTGAAATTAGTGATCAATAAAAAAGCAGCAGATAATCTAGGCCTTGAAGTGAAAGAATCTTGGAACGCAGAGATTAGTGAATAATAAACAGGAGATGATTCAATATGTTAGCTCTATTTGGTTCTGTTGAGCAAGGAATCATCTATGCAATTATGGCGCTCGGCGTGTATCTGACATTCCGGGTGCTGGATTTTCCGGATTTAACGGTTGATGGTAGCTTTGTGACGGGGGCAGCGACAGCAGCGATGATGATCGTGCTTGGCTATAACCCGCTCATTGCGACGTTAGCCGCAGTAATAGCTGGATTTATTGCAGGATGTATAACAGGGCTTTTACACACAAAGGGAAAAATAAATCCGCTATTATCAGGGATTTTAATGATGATTGCCTTGTATTCTATTAACTTGCGGATTATGGGCATGACACGTGAAGGCGGGGCCGGTGTATCAAACGTACCACTGCTAAATACAGATACGATTTTCACTATGTTCCAAAACTTCTGGGGCAGCCTTGGTATTGATGATACTATCAGCAACATGCTCCGGGAAATGGGCGTTGAGTCAGTACCTACAACATATGGTACTGTGTTAGTAGTCCTTATCATCACGATAATCATTAAGTTCATTGCAGATTGGTTTTTAAAGACGGAAGTCGGTCTGGCTATCCGAGCTACAGGTGACAATAAACGAATGATTCGTAGTTTTTCAGCCAATACAGATAGATTGATTATTTTGGGGCTGGGTCTTTCAAATGCACTCGTCGCTCTTGCAGGAGCACTTATTGCTCAATACTCAAAATTCTCCGATATTCAGATGGGAGTAGGAATGATTGTAATCGGGCTTGCTTCAGTTATTATCGGAGAAGCAATCTTTGGGACAAAAACGATTGTCCGTACTACTTTTGCTGTAGTAGCAGGAGCAGTTATTTACCGAATGATTTATGCCTTCGCGCTGCGTGTCGATTTCCTGGATACAGGAGACATGAAGCTGATCACAGCATTTATCGTTATTTTAGCATTAGTAGTACCGCAAATAATAGACAAACAGAAAGAGAAAAAACGCAAGGCGAAACGTATGGCAGAGCGCAATGCTGCACATATACCAGCGCCTGTAGAGCAAGGAGGCAATCCTCTTGCTTAAATTAGATAGAATCAACAAAATTTTTAACGAGGGTACTCCAGATGAAAAGATTGCCCTCGATAATATTAATCTCCGGCTGGCACCTGGTGATTTCGTTACAATCATCGGAAGTAACGGTGCTGGGAAATCTACAATGATGAATATGATTTCAGGTGCTCTTATGCCGGATTTTGGGTCAGTAACGATTGATAGTAATGATGTAACGCGTCTCCCAGAGTATAAGCGCGCACACTTTATCGGTCGCGTGTTTCAGGATCCTATGGCAGGAACAGCCCCGGCCATGACAATCGAGGAAAATCTTGCAATTGCCTACTCACGGAATCAAAAGCGTGGTCTTCGTTTTGGAGTGGATAAAAAAAGACGGGATTTCTTTCGGACATCTCTGGAGCGGCTTCATCTAAATCTAGAAAACCGCCTGACAGCGAAGGTTGGTCTTCTATCAGGGGGAGAACGCCAGGCATTAAGTTTATTGATGGCTACCTTTACGAAGCCGTCCATCCTTTTGCTGGATGAACATACAGCAGCACTTGACCCATCACGTGCTGATTTGATTACGAAGCTGACAAAAGAGCTTGTCGAAGCAGACAATCTGACAACGCTGATGGTCACGCATAATATGCAGCAGGCCCTAGATCTTGGGAATCGCTTGATTATGATGGATAAAGGTCAAATCATCCTGGAAGTCAGCGAAGATAAAAAGCCCGGCCTGACCATTCCGGATTTAATGACGGAGTTCGAGCATATACGCGGAGAAAAGATGAACTCAGACCGTGCGTTATTAGGGTAATAAAAAGAGCGTCCTATCTAGTAGGATGCTCTTTTTGTATGCAGTAATTGGCGAATAATGCGGAATGAGGGAAATGGAATAATTACCCGGGAAATAAATTTCGCCAAAATTTTCATTTTATACATTTTGAAGGTGCATTTAAATAGCTACCCAACTAATAGGAAAGGAGGAATAAATGATGACAGATACAGCGAGGAAGGTAAATGTACTTCAGTCGCCTATGCGTCGGGTGGTTCCGGAAATAGAACGGACTTATTCAAGATGAAAGCAGGTCATGCAGGAGAGCAGCAGGTCAGATGGCACTGATAGGATATGCATCTCGAAATAGAACATGCACTGTTCTATGATTTTACGATTCAGCTGGATAATGCTTTCTATCAATTGGATGTTTTATTTATATCGAAGTATTTTATCCTTATTGTAGAAGTGAAAAATATGGTAGGAGGAATCAGTTTTTGCGATTCCCGGCACCAATTTGTGAGAAAACGTGAAGACGGTGTGGAGGAAGGCTTTCGTAATCCACTTGATCGGGTCCGGCGGCATGTCCGAGCACTAAGCCAATTAATTGGAGCGGCTATACCAATTGAATATGCTGTTGTTTTCTAATACAAGAGGGGTTTTAAAAGATGTACCGGTAAATGAACCGGTATTTCATGTCAGCGGGCTTGAAAGGTATGTAAATAGCCTGCTTTCCCGCTATGAAATAAGTCTTGGCCGGCCGGAATTTGATGAATTAGTGCGGCAATTAAAAAGCATCCGGAAGGAGAATCTGTTTCAGCCAACTTTTGATAGCGGCATTGGAGGACTATTATTTACTTGTAGGGAGCTGGATGACAAATGCGGTGTTTCGAAAGGACGCAGGAGTCCAATCGACAGATTCAGCAAAATGGCTGCTATTATCCCTCAATGTTACATACGAAGGAGAAAAGAAAGGTCGTCGGTATCGGATTGCTGACTTATTTGAGAAGCAGTGATAAATTCTGCAAAACCGCTAATATCCTCCAGAAAACCGCTGATAAAAAAGGCCGAACGACAAAAAAACCCGTGCAGCCGATATGCACGGGAACATTTTCTATATTAGCAATCCAAAAAGTGTACTATCATTATTTACCTCTTTATATTCAAAACCGTTTGCCTTCATCCGTTCCAGAAGCTGTGGGTAGTCTGAACGGTTCAGTACTTCAATTCCAACAATGGCAGGGCCGCTTTCTTTATTGTTTTTCTTTGTATATTCGAAATGTGTAATATCATCTGTAGGCCCTAGCACCTCTGTCAGAAACTGACGAAGAGCACCAGCACGTTGCGGGAAATTGACAATGAAGTAATATAACAAGCCTTCATATAGTAGCGACTTTTCCTTAATCTCCTGCATCCGGCCAATATCGTTGTTTCCGCCTGAAATAATGAGTACAACAGATTTACCACGGATTTGATCTGCGTAAAAATCAAGCGCTGCTACAGGCAAAGCTCCTGCGGGCTCAGCCACAATAGCGTGTTTGTTATATAAATCCAAGATAGTCGTGCATACTTTTCCTTCAGGTACAGAGAGTATATCGTCCAAATAATACTGGCATATGTTATGCGTCTCCCTGCCGACACATTGGACAGCAGCACCATCTACAAATTTATCAATACTGTCAAGAGAGACTGGTTCTCCTTCTGATAAAGCTGCTTTCATGCTTGCTGCCCCCGCAGGCTCAACACCTACTACCCGTGTTTTAGGGGAGAGGTTTTTCACGTAAGCAGAGACCCCGGCCATTAAGCCGCCTCCCCCAATGCTTCCAAAAACAAAGTCAATTGGCTCTTCAATATCATTCATAATTTCTACAGCTACAGAGCCTTGACCGGCTATTACATCCAAGTCATCAAAAGGATGGATAAAAATCATCTCATGCTCATCACAGAAGGCGGTAGCACTGGCTGCCGAATCGTCGAATGTATCACCGGCGAGAATAATTTCCACATATTCACGGCCAAACATACGCACTTGGCCAATTTTTTGCTTCGGTGTAGTTTTGGGCATGAAGATTTTCGCTTGGATTTTCAAATGGGCGCATGCATAGGCAACTCCCTGGGCATGATTGCCGGCGCTTGCGCACACAACACCTTTTTCCCGAGCTTCGTCTTCAATTTTCTTTATTTTATAATAAGCGCCGCGCAGCTTGAATGATCGGACATGCTGCAAATCTTCACGCTTAAGGTAAATAGCCGCGCCGTATTTCTCGGACAAATAATCATTTTTTTGAAGCGGGGTATGCACCACAACATCCTTTAGAAAATGATGGGCAATCAGCACATTTTCTACCGCCAAGGTTTTAACTTGAGCAACTTCTTCCATCTATATGTAACCTCCATATTAAAAAACATTGCCTCATTTTATCATAAAATTCAGAAAAATATACGGCTGAACGAATATTATTCTAAAAATTCAATAAATGTTCATAATGAAAGCGCTGTATTTACTCTTTTTAAGAAAAGGCGGTCTACTATGGAGCATACTTATTATTACTTAGGCTGTTGAAAGTATCTATATATAGTAAATGGGATGGCTGGAGTATAGCAGCTTTTCTATGGTCTCGATGTAGCAGTATAACTTCCCATTACTATAATGAAGAAAGGCTATCTAAAAACGTGATGGAAGATGAGATATAAAAAACAACTTGGCTGCTATTAACTTCTTACAACGTAGCATATCAATGCGGGCTTTTCCGGTTTTTAGGCAAGGTTAAATTTCAGGGGAGAGAGGGAATAGAAAGTGTTGTATGCGGCTGCAAATATAGTGAGGGAAAAAGGCCCTTCTTATTTGAACAAAATAAAGAATGGAAGGAGAAAGCGTCAGAAGTTATAGGAGGGATTTTGCATAAGCTGCACGGGTATAATAGCAGTAATTTATTAAGAAGTGCTGATAGACTATTTTCTAAAGCGCAGCACCAAAGAAGAGAGAAACGATGCTTGTAGCACCAATAGAATGAAGGAAAAGCTTAAATTACTCGACCAAGTAATTTAGCTGCTAGTAATTTATAAATTGCTGGTTTTAACAGCGGATATATACTACTATTTAAATACGCTTCATTAAGTAACTTTAGCGAAATATAAGGTGGGATTCAATTTGGATGTTATTAATCAAATTTTAGACACGTATGCCATGTTTTTCGATTGGCATATGTGGGGTGAAGTACTGACAGACCCTGTTTCATGGGGACTTATCTTTTCCTTAGTAATCATTGAGGGGCTGCTCTCAGCTGATAACGCGCTTGTTTTGGCGATTCTCGTTAAACACTTACCGGAAAAACAACGTAAAAAGGCATTGCTTTACGGACTGATTGGTGCCTATGTTTTCCGTTTCATATTTATCGGTATTGGTGTCTATCTCGTTAAGTTCTGGTTTATTAAGTTATTAGGTGGTCTATACTTGGCCTGGATCTGTATTTCCCACTTTCTTCAAAAATCTGGTGATGACGAGGAAGGGAAGGAATTCAACAAAAAGAGCTGGCTTGTACGAGTATTTGGTGTTTTCTGGGCAACAGTTGTTTCAGTTGAACTGATGGACGTTGCCTTCTCAGTAGACTCTATTTTAGCGGCATTCGCTATTTCAGATAAGGTATGGGTACTGCTTATCGGCGGAATGATCGGAATCTTGATGATGCGTACGATCGCGGGTATTTTTGTTACGTTGATCGATAAGATTCCGGAGCTGGAAACAACAGCTTTCATCCTTATTGGTATCATTGCAATCAAAATGCTACTGAGCATCGTTGGAATCGAGATTTCTCATTACTTATTCTTTGCCATTTTAATAGCGGCATTTGCTGTCACAATACTCATCCATTATGCGAATAAGGGAAAAGGACGTACATCATAATGGCAAGGGGCAGGCTTCTAGGAAGCCGCCCTTTTTTCTTGGAGGGAGAAGTTGTAAAAAAATTCAGACGCTAGCAGAGCGATTCATACTATTGATGTGCAAAATAAAGTATAATTTAAATGTATTTGCTAAATAAAAGAGGTGAGGCTAGTGATTATATTTCAACCGCTCGATTATACTGACCCGTCAGCACAGCAATGGGAGAGTATCATTACGCAGCCGTTAGCATCGAGACCCGACTATACTAAAAGTGATTCCACATTCCGGTACACAAGAATTGCGCAGGTTATGCTCGGTATTTTTGATGATGAGCATAATATGAAGGAATATTTATATAATCTAAAATCATTACCTGTTGGCTGGTCCTTATTATTCGATTCTTTACCGAAGGCAATTGAACCTGAAACAAGGACAGAAATTGTAAATATCCTACAAATACATAAACAGTCGCCGCTATCCATCAATCGAATGCTGGCTTTTTTCACGGCGCGGCAATTACTGCCTTTGACAACTACGCCATATAAGCAGCATATCGTGCAGACATTTAAAAGCTGGCTGGAGCTGATGGACAAAAAGTATCCTAAATTATCACACCCTAATCTTCAGCGTATATTCCTGGATTTAGTGAAATGGTCAAAGCACTACTTCCCCCTATGGATGCAGGAGGCTCCATTTGAGGAGAAGATGCCTAAAATTCTTTGGTATGGGCCGATGAAGGAAAGTGAGGCGTATTTCGTTTATTTTCTTTATTTGTTTGGCTGCGATATTGTAGTTTTCGATCCGACAGGGGAGAATCCATTAGAGAAATACGGGCTTTTCGGCATTCCGACAACAAGGCTTGCATCTACAAGTACGCTGTTTGACTTCCCCCATGAAAAGCCGCTTCAAGTACAGACAGTGACAGCACGTACTTATGAAACAATGAAGCAAAACTTCTATGAGTCTTCTAAACTCAATTATCCGTGGAAATATCTCGATCATGAAACGCGGGCAATCATGCTGAATACTACGTACGATGAGATGTTTATTGTCACCGAAGCAAAAATGGAACATCGTGAAGGGTTCGATGCCGATGAAGAGCATGTGTATCTTCCAGTTCTTTTTGGAAAAATAGACGGGGTGGCAGCAAACAGGCAGGAATATAAAGACCAGCTGGAACGCTTGAAAGAAAACCCGCTGACGCAAATCGTCCATACATTTCCATTAATTGAACCGCAGCGGGCCAATATGCAGTATTATGTTCAGGATGCCAGTACGAATGGAGAATTGGACGCTGAGAAAATGATCCAGATGCGTAATTGGCCATACAAAGAGCTGCCGGCAGCAAACCAGCGAAACATAGCGAAGACAATCATTCGTTTAATCGATTTGCAAATCGTGGAGCGGCTTCCCCATGAGTCAGATGTCGACTATAAGGGATATATTATGGGGCAGCTCTTCAAACTGCAAGAGGAGACGCTCCGGCTTTACCGTCAATTTGACTATAGCTACGAGAATCCGAAATATGTCCTATTTATTGAAGAAGATGCAAAGATGCAGCGGGGAGATGCTGTGTTATTAGTCTTTTTGGCATTTTTAGGGTTTGACGTTTTTATTTTCTCACCAGGCGGCAGTACAAATATTGAGCTCTTCTTAACTGAACCAATCATAATGACACACAGATTGGAAAAAATGGAGTTCCATCTTACATTAAAAGATATTTTACATGAAAAAAAAGAAGCGAAAGAGAGTAAACGTCTTTCACTGAAAAACATTTTTGATCGTATGAAACGCAGGGACTTTTAAAAAGTGGAGCATTTTTTGGAAATGCGAAATTGGAAATGGTACTATTTAGTTGTTAGATAATTTGAACGAAAGGAAGTGTGTCCGATTGGTAATAAATCTGCAAAAAGGCCAGCGTGTTGACTTAACAAAAGGTAACGCTGGACTAAGCAAAATCGTTGTTGGACTCGGATGGGATCCAGTTGAACAGAAAAGCAGCGGCGGCGGTTTTTTAGGCGGTCTTTTCGGCGGTGGCGGTAGTTCAAAACCTAATATTGACTGTGATGCATCTGTTTTGATGCTGCAAAACGATAAACTTGCCCGCCAGGAGGATGTTGTCTACTTCGGCAGAAAAACAAGTACGTGCGGGTCGGTTGTTCATTCAGGAGATAATTTAACAGGTGACGGCGACGGTGATGATGAAGTCATTACAATTGACCTAAATGCTGTGCCGGCGCAGTTTAATAAATTAGTGTTTGTTGTGAATATTTATGAGGCGCAAAGCCGTCAGCAGCATTTCGGTATGATCCGCAATGCATACATCCGTGTGCTTGAGCCAGGCACGAACAATGAGTTGATTCGTTATAATTTATCTGAGGATTACCAAAATCAAACAGCCCTTATTACAGGGGAGATTTACCGTCATAATAATGAATGGAAATTTGGCGCAACAGGTACCGGTACGCAGGATAAAAAACTTGGCGAAGTTTGTGCCCGATTTACATAATTAAAAGGGGGAATTATAAAATGGTAGTTTCATTAGCAAAAGGTCAAAAAGTGGATTTAACAAAAACAAATCCAGGTTTGCAAAAAGTGATGATTGGTTTAGGGTGGGATACAAACAAGTATGACGGTGGACACGACTTCGACCTAGATACTTCTATTTTCCTGCTGGATGAAACAGGAAAAGTAAAAGACCCAAGCGATTTTGTTTTCTATAACAATACAACAGGCGGGAATGGTTCGGTTGTCCACTCGGGTGATAACTTGACAGGTGATGGCGACGGTGATGACGAAGTAGTATACGTTACATTGAATGAAGTACCGGCTGCTATCCAAAAAATTACTTTCACTGTAACAATCCATGATGCAGAAAGCCGTAATCAAAATTTCGGCATGGTATCGAATGCCTTTATCCGTATCGTTAATGATGCAAATGGTCAGGAATTAATCCGTTATGACTTAGGGGAAGATTTCTCTATTGAAACAGCCCTTGTAGTAGGCGAGCTATACCGTCATGGTGCGGAATGGAAATTCTCTGCAATTGGTTCAGGCTACCAAGGTGGCCTTGCAGCTTTATGTAATGACTTTGGTTTACAGGTAGGGTAAGAGGAGGATTCGTATGGCGATTCAATTAAGCAAAGGGCAACGTATTGACCTGACAAAAAACGATCCCTCCCTACAACGAATCATCATTGGTTTAGGCTGGGATGTAAAGAATTTCGACGGTGGCCAGGACTTTGACTTGGATGCCTCTGCCTTTCTGCTAGGGGCAGATGGAAAATGCCGTAATGATCTGGATTTTATCTTTTATAATAATTTGCAAAGCACAGATGGTTCCGTTACTCATACAGGCGATAACCGTACGGGTGAGGGAGATGGAGACGATGAGCAGATTAAAGTCGATCTATCAAAAGTTCCGCAGTCTGTAGATCGTATAGCTATTACTGTAACGATCCATGATGCAGAGGCACGCCGCCAAAACTTTGGCCAAATCACCAATGCATTTGTACGTTTGATAAATGAAGATACGAATAATGAAGTGCTTCGTTTTGATTTAGGTGAAGATTTCTCCATCGAAACAGCAGTTGTGTTCTGCGAGTTATATCGTCACAATCAGGATTGGAAATTTAATGCGGTCGGATCCGGTTACCAAGGCGGGTTGGCTGCTTTGGTCCAAGCGTACGGCTTATCAGTATAATAAACGTTTCATTCTATTTACTTTAATAAAGTACAAAGGAGGCCGTTCCGAAAGGGGGCGGCTTTTTCTTTTCAAATGGAGGTTTTATATGCGTTTTTTTATGGGGTTACCCCACGAGGAACTAGCGTCTATTTTTTATAAACAGCCTACTCTTTTTTCAAAAAATACCTCTAAGGAGTACCTTGCTTATTGCTTAGGCGCCACTCTTTATATGCCCGCTACAAAGCCACGGATTGCACAGGATTTAATAATGAAAAAGTTTCCTAACTTAACATCGGTTGTTATCGATTTGGAAGATGCGGTAGGAGATCTGCATGTAACAGCGGCTTTAAACAATTTATATGAAACCTTTGAAGTATTGGCTGCAGCTATTGAGCAGGGGGCAGTGACCCACGAGGAACTGCCGTTATTGTTTGTGCGCCCGCGTAATCCCGAACTATTGCAGGAGGTAACCGCCTTGCTTGGCCCACTGCAGCACTATTTGACGGGCTATGTATTCCCGAAATTCTCAGTGTATAATGCCGATGCCTATTTGGGGGAACTGTCGGAGCAAAGAGCAAAGGGCTATTCGCTTTATGGGATGCCGATTCTGGAAACGAGCGATATTTTGTATAAAGAAAAGCGGCATGAGGCCCTGTTGATAATCAGAGAAAAACTAGTACAGCATTATGATGCGATTTTAAATGTCCGCATTGGCACAACCGATTTCTCGGGATTATATGGAATCCGCCGTACATTGCAGACAAGCCTTTATGATATTGTCATCGTAAGAGATTGCTTAGCGGATATTTTAAATATCTTTGGCAGAAATGAGCATCCGTTTGTTCTTTCCGGCAGCGTATGGGAATATTTTGATTCGCCCGCTCCCCATCATTATGAAGGAGGCAGTATGCTGACGAAAAAAATAACAGCTACTACTGAAGGGTTAATTAAAGAGATACAATTGGACCGGCTGAATGGATTAATCGGAAAAACCATTATTCATCCAACTCATATCAATGTAGTAAATGCCATGCATGTAGTGACACATGAAGAATACTTAGATGCACTGGATGTTATGGGAAATCAGCAAGGTACAGTAGGCGTCCAGAAAAGCGAATATGCAAATAAGATGAATGAAATGAAGCCTCACTACGAGTGGGCAAGAAAGATACTTATCCGAGCAGAGGTATATGGCGTATTTCATCCACAGCGCCAATTTGACGACTTACTATAGGAGGCGGTTCATATGTACTCAGTATTGGAAAAACTATATGTAAATACGACAATGCGGGAAAATCCTTACCATTTTGATCGTACTGTACTCTTTGATGTAGCGGCACGTATTAACAAAAAACGCCCATTTTTATTCGTCAGCAAAGTACTAGGAAAACACTTGGCAGTGCAGCCGCAGATTCCGCTCCTTACAGGTGCTCTTTTGGCCATGCGCTTTGCAGAAGTGGCATTCCAGCAAAAGCATCCGCATACTGAGGAAGCTGTTCACGCCATTAAAACGAAAAAAAATTTAGAGATAGTAGAACAAATTTGGGAGCGACCGATTGCGCTGCCTAATAAGCACCTTATTATCGGCTTTGCGGAAACAGCGACAGCATTAGGGCATGCCTTCTTCCGGGCGTGTAATGATCAGGCATCCTATATTCATACAACCCGGGAAGAAATTTGCGGCATGGCCCCAATTATCCGGTTTGAAGAGGAGCATTCCCATGCCACGAGCCACCGGGTATATACCGAAAATAAACAGCTATTTATGGAACACAAACATATTATTTTAGTAGATGATGAGATTTCCACAGGGAAAACGAATTTGAACATTATAGATCAATTGAAAAATGCCTATCCCCATCTTGCACATTTCACGGTCATTTCAATTTTGGACTGGCGTAATAACGGCCAACGTGCAGCCTATGAGGAAAAGGCTGAACATCTTGGTATTACATTGAATGTAATATCGCTGATGGCTGGGGAAATGAATGTAGAAGGTTCTGTAGAAGGTGAAGAGGAGCCTGTAAAAAAGAATGCTCGATCAATAGCGGTTGAACAGATAGAGGACACACTGCCATCTATCTTCCCTTACCATTCCTTTAGTGAAGACGGCTCGATCTGCAGAGAACCTTATTATGCAGGAACAGGGCGCTTTGGCATTACAAAAGAAGAAGAATGTCGCGCTGAGCAGGAGTTTAAGGCATTGAGCACTCGGATCAGGTCAAAGCGCAGAGGGGGAGAAACTCTCGTCATCGGTACAGGTGAATGCATGTATGTACCGATGCGTATTGCTTCCTGCCTTGGTGAAGATGTTTATTTCCAATCCACGACCCGCAGTCCGATTTACTCGCATGAGGACACATTAATTTATAATAAATTTCAGTTTGAAAGCCCGGAAAATGCCGGTGTTACAAACTACTTATATAATATTCCAGAAGGACGCTATGAGGAGATTATCATTGTTCTGGAGCGCTTAGCCAGCAAGAAGGGTCTTGAAGAGCTCCTTGCTTCTTTAAGTACGGTGGGCGCAAAAAGGATGACAGTAGTAAAGCTGACGAAGGGCACATCTTTACCGGATATGAAATCCAGCTATAGAAAGGAAGATGTAACATTCCTGCTGCGCGACATCAGCCATATTAAAATGGAAAAAAGCACAGAGGAACGTGAACGATTAATTCAGCAAGGAACGCATTATGCGGAAATGCTGCCGATTGAGTTTCAGCCAAATGAACAATATATGAGGCTTTACTATGAAACTCTTCATCGTTATGCTGCTCGTATTGCAATAGCTATCGGCATTGTCGCTGAAAAAATCATTGCAGGCAAAAGGCTTGAAGATGTTATACTTGTGAGCCTTGCACGTGCAGGCACGCCGGTCGGCATTCTAATTAAACGCTATTATGAGTATAAATATAAAGTAAATGTGCCTCACTACTCAGTTTCTATTATCCGTGGCCGTGGAATAGATGAGACGGCCCTTCTCCATATTGTGGAGCATCATCCACAAGGGTATATTCAGTTTATTGATGGATGGACGGGAAAAGGCGCCATCACGAAGGAATTGATAAAGGCATGTGAAGCTTTTAATAAAAAGTATAATAGACAGCTGGATGCTACGCTTGCTGTTTTGGCAGACCCAGGCCATTGTGCTGGTATTTACGGGACAAGAGATGATTTTTTAATTCCGTCAGCCTGTCTTAACTCGACTGTTTCGGGTCTTGTGAGTCGGACGATCCTGAATGCTGAATTTTTGGAAGAAGGAGATTTCCACGGGGCAAAGTTTTATGATGACTTGATTGATGTGGATGTATCAAACGATTACATTGAAAAAATTGTATCAAACTTTGCCTCAACCGAGCAGGACGTGTGGGAAGCTCTTGAATCAGCTGCAGATGAGCCTCCGACATGGAAAGGGCTGGAATCGGTCGAGAATATCAAAGAAGACTTTGCTATTACAAATAGTAATTACATTAAACCGGGCGTTGGAGAAACGACAAGAGTGCTTCTGCGTCGCATTCCGTGGAAAATACTTGTCAACCCGGATTTCGATCAGGATCTGCAGCATATCTATTTATTAGCCGAGGAACGCGGAGTGCCGGTGGAAACTTATAAAAATATGAGTTATTCATGCTGCGGTCTTATTAAGGAGATGGAAAAATGAACGTATTCACTACAGATTTAGACAGAACCTTCATCTTCTCGGAGCGTACGGTAAACAGGTTGGCAGAAGAGCTTGTATGTATCGAGCAGTGGGAAGGGAGAGATCTTTCTTTTGTATCTAAAGCATTGCTTGATTATGTAATAAATATTGAGGAAGATACGCTGATCATTCCAGTCACAACAAGGGCGCTGCACCAATATGAACGTATTACATTATTCACCGATTCGTATAAACCTTCCTACGCTATTGCTGCGAATGGGGGAGTTGTTATGAAAAATGGCAGACGGGACGAGGAATGGGATGAAATATTGAAGCAGCGGCTGCAGGATAGTATTTCTTTCCAAGATATGGCCCTTATGTTTGAGAAACAGTGGCAGCATAAGATGTTCCGCCGTATTGCAACAGCGGATGGGCTATTTTATGTGCTGATGCTTGAGGAAGAGGATGTAGACAGAGCATACCTGGTAGAGCTTCAGCAGGAGATGCGAAAAGTCGGCTGGAGCAGCTACGTGAACGGCCGGAAGTTTTATGTACTGCCGAAGCCTTTGACAAAAGAACAAGCCGTCGAATATATATTGAAAGATATTCCTTATAAAACGCATTATGCAGCGGGAGATTCCATTATGGATTTAGGAATGCTGGAAATGGCGGATGTGGCTTTTACACCGATGCATGGTGAGCTTTATAAACAGCAGAGGGATACCCTGAAGGCAACCGTTGTATATGAAGAAGGAGTGCGTTTTACAGAGATGGTTATAGGAGAAATCTGCGGAAAAACAATTGTAAAATAGCATGCAGCTAATTAGTTAAAGGGTTGGAAGCTTCGAGTTATACAAATTACCTGAACAATCGTGACCACAGCTGTGAAAAGCTAAAGAGATACGACTGTACTTATCGAATAGGGGTGGAGAAATGGTAAATTTAAATAAAATCGAACTAACGAAAAAAGGACAATCGATCAATCTTGAAAAGAAAAATGCGAAAATCGGTCGGATTACTGTCAATCTGAACTGGAATCAGCAGGTTCAAAAACCGAGCGGCGGCTTTTTGTCCTCGTTATTCGGCGGTAAAAATAATGGTACTGATCTAGATTTAGGCTGTTTATTTGAATTGAAGAACGGGGACAAGGGTTGTGTGCAGGCACTGGGGAATTCCTTTGGCAACTATCAAAACTGGCCTTACATCGAGCTGGATGGGGATGATCGTACAGGGTCAATCAGCAACGGGGAAAACCTTCGTATCAATGGTGATTTTCTTAAGGAAATTAAACGTATCGTTATTTTCACCTTTATCTACCAAGGAGTCACAAACTGGGCCCAGGCGGATGGTGTTGTAACTCTTTCCTATGAAGGCGGTCAGGATATTATCGTACGACTTGATGAGCACCGTTCCGACCGGAGAATGTGTGCCATTGCGCTGATTGAAAATGTAAATGATGAGACATTTAAGGTAGAACGGCTTGTTGAGTATTTCAATGGACATGAGAATCTGGACCGGGCATATGGCTGGGGAATGAACTGGACACCGGGAAGGAAATAACGAAGAAAAAAGTTCGAGCAGTTAGTCGCTCGAACCTTTTACTTAGAATATAAATGGATGGAAGCCGCTGCAGAGGTAAAGTTCCTGCATGTATAGGCGGCTTTTCTTTTAGAATAAAATATGAGCAATCACGGCAACGATTGGAATAGAGATGATCGTGCGGACAAGGAAAATAATAAATAGATCCCAAAGCTTGATTGGAAGCTTTGTCCCTAAAATTAAACCGCCGACTTCTGACATATAGATTAATTGCGTCACTGAGACAGTAGCGATAAAGAAACGAGTTAAGTCTGACTCGATGCCAGACCCTAAAATAGAAGGCAGAAGCATATCGGCAAATCCGACAATCATTGTTTGAGCTGCTTCTCCAGCCTCTGGGATTTGCAGAAGCGCTAAAATCGGCTCGAATGGCATGCCTAAAATTTCGAAGAAGCTTGTGAATTCAGCAAGCACTAATGCAATCGTACCGAACGCCATAATAACAGGTGTTACAGCAAACCACATTTCCAATACGTTTTTAAAACCACCGCTAATGATTTTTGCCAGATTTTTATTGGATTCCGCTTTTGATAAAGCGTTATGCAAACCAAAAGTGAAGCTATTGAAATGATCTGGTACATCCTCAAAGTTTTCCGGAAGTTTTGATCCGTCAATCAGCGTATCAGCCTTTCCTCGTAATGGGAAAATACGAGGCATGATGAATGCCAAAAGAAGGCCTACTAAAATAACCGAACCGTAAAATTCCAAGAAATAATCATTTAAATTAACTGTTTCTAATACAACAAGACAGAAGGTAATAGATACGACCGAGAAGGTAGTGGCAATGACTGCTGCTTCACGTCCTGTATAGTTTTTGTCTTCGTATTGCTTAGCTGTTAATAATACACCAATTGTTCCGTCTCCTACCCAAGATGCTAAACAGTCAATTGCTGCACGGCCAGGGATTTTAAAGATCGGGCGCATAATTTTTACCATCATGGATCCGAAGAATTCAAGCAGACCGAAGTCCGTCAATAATGGCAGCAAGAGTCCGGCAAATAAGAAGAGCGTGAACATTAATGTGACTAAACCGCCGTCCGGTGCTATTAATACCCCGGCCGTATCGTCGGAAATAAAGCTTTCAGGTCCCACCTGAAATAAATACATCCCTGCAAAAATAACGGCCAAAACACGCATACTTGTCCAAAACCAATGAACGCGGAATAGAGCATCTAGCAATGTACGGGGGCCTTTCTGTGGAATCATATGCATCACAATCGAACCAAGTGCTGCGATAATGAATACGCCAAAGGCAAACCAATGAATAACAGGGGTAACTTTTCCTCCAAGCCAGTTTGCTAATATAGCAATCGGCACTTTTAATCCATTATCCGTTGTAATCGGCGTAATGAATAGGAATATGCCAATCACTGATAACACAAGAAAAAGAAACCACGTATAAGCGGAGAATTTCTTCATGTATAGTAACCTCTTTATCTTTAAAGTTGAATATTTATACACTATATATTCTTTATATACAATTGTCTACTGTTTTTCGCAAAGACGAACTATTCAGATAATAATAATGAATACGATTTGTATACACTGTTAGAAAATACTGGATAGACATAGGGAAGATACTAATGAGAAAGCAATAATAAGCCTGTTCATATCATCTAAAGAGTAGATCTGAAAAGTGAATAAAATGTATAAAAAAACGTATAATCGTATAGAGAAAAAGCGGACATATAAATGCCCGCTCATAAAAACAATTATAAAGATGCACTATTAATGGATTGGTCTATTTCATCTTCGTGCTGTATAAGATAGAACTTTTCAACATTCAGCCAGCTTTCGCTCATTGGTTGTCCTTCTTCTACACGTTTTGTCGTCTCTGCCATCATCCAGGCAGTCTGCGATGCGTGAGCCTGCAGTGCTTTTAGCTTATCCAGCTTCACGGTGCTGACATCGACATTAATAGTTGCTTCACCCATTTTCTCCACTGTGTCGTTTGCAAAAGCTACTCCCCAGATTTTCGGGCGTTGCTCTTTTGGCATGCGGCGAACAGCTTCCACTACTGCCCGCGCTGTAGCTTCATGGTCAGGGTGTACAGCGAAGCCCGGGAAAAACGTGAAAATTAGTGATGGGTTTAGCTCCTCGATCAAATCACTTACCATCTTTACCATCTTTTCATCATCTTCGAATTCAACCGTCTTGTCGCGTAGCCCCATCATACGCAAGTCTTTTATGCCCATTGCTTCTACAGCAGCCTTCAGCTCCGCACGTCGGATTTCAGGCAGGGATTCTCGTGTTGCAAACGGAGGGTTCCCTAGATTACGGCCCATTTCACCGAGTGTAAGGCAAGCGTATGTAACGGGCACGCCCATATTTGCATATAAGCGAACTGATCCTGCACATGAGAATGCTTCATCATCCGGATGAGGGAATACGAGTAAAATTTGACGTTCTTGTTCTAATATCATCATCCTTCACTCCTTTTAATATGAAAACGGCGTTTCACTAATTTCCAGTGCAATTGCCAGCTTTCCTGTATAGTCTAATCCGGCCATCAGCAGCCGGCCACGCTCATCAAGCTCAAAATGCGTGATCCCCTGGGCATATACCCAGCCGTGTTCCATTTTCAGGCCTACTCGGTGAGGGGCATCCCCTACAACTTTCCCTAGCTCATATCGTATACGTGCGTTGCGTATAAAGGCGCCCGCGTTAAATACATTTTCATTAAAATGAGTGGCATAGGCGCCATTTGTTGTTTCCAGATGAATATATACATCCTTGTTCGCAAAAGAATTAAGCAACTCCTGGAGTTCTTTTACCTCTACTTCCTTCACTCTTAACTCTCCTTTCGAATCTGTTTAACTATAAGTATAGTCAAAAGCCTTGAAAGGTGGGTAGTGAAAAGGCGTGAGAGATGTAAAATTTCTACTGAATGGCCGGTTTTGCAGGTGGAAGTTGGGGGAATAGACTTCTTTTAGAGTCTTCAAAAAATAGGCACAG
Organism: Lysinibacillus odysseyi 34hs-1 = NBRC 100172; assembly: GCF_001591965.1. Classification (GTDB taxonomy): domain Bacteria; phylum Bacillota; class Bacilli; order Bacillales_A; family Planococcaceae; genus Lysinibacillus_B; species Lysinibacillus_B odysseyi. Next base: position 54,186 of record NZ_BCVX01000008.1, on the reverse strand, counting down.
AAAAGGCTATCCGATAAATTTGTGCTTTATCAGATAGCCTTGAGTCTTCCTTATATTAAACGTTCGTTACTGTTACTTTAGGAGCGCCAAAGCGTGGTTTCGCACCGTGCATAACAGGTCCTACATATTCGTTTAATGCCCAGCCGTGCTGGATAGCAGCGGCAACGAATTCCTTCGCTTCGATTACTGCTTCCTCCACCGATAGACCATTGGCAAGGTTTGCGCAAACGCTTGCAGCAAATGTACAGCCGGCTCCATGGTTATACGTAGAAGCTATTTTTTCAGTTTCAAGCAGCTTGAATTCTGATCCATTATAGAAAAGGTCAACCGCTTTTTCTGTCGGAAGCGCTTTTCCTCCTTTAATGACTACATTTTTTGCCCCTAATTCATGAATTTTTGCAGCTGCAGCTTTCATTTCGTCAATTGTTTTCGGTGTACCTGTTCCAGCCAGCTGTCCCGCCTCAAAAAGATTTGGTGTAACGACTGTTGCATATGGAAGCAAATATTCAATCATAGCAGTTGTATTGCCGGGATTTAATACTTCATCTTCCCCTTTACAAACCATTACAGGATCAATTACGACTTTATCTGTACCGGATTGTTGGATAGCGTCACTTGCAATTTTAATAATCTCTTCAGATGCAAGCATTCCTGTTTTTACTGCATCAACACCTGTAGATAATGCTGTTTTGATCTGCTGCTGCAGTACCTCTGTTGGTAATGCATATACACCATGGCTCCATGAATTGTCCGGATCCATTGTGACAACGACTGTCAATGCAGTCATTCCATATGTTCCATGCTCCTGAAATGCCTTCAAATCAGCTTGGATTCCTGCGCCGCCGGAAGTATCAGAGCCTGCAATTGTTAATGTTTTTTTTAATGTCATAGCTGATTCTCTCCTTGTGTAAAATTCCATGATATATTGACTATGAGTATACACATATCCTGACTTTCGCGAAATGGTCAGAAATCGAAAATTTTATATGGTCAGTTGTGCGATTTGCTTGCTTAAAGTCAGTCTACCCACTACGTTTAAGAAAGAGGTGATGTAGGATGAAAAAAGTTTTTGATAATGAATGGCAGCATATTCTGGAAGATGAATTTGAAAAACCGTATTTTCAAAATTTGAGGTCATTTGTAGCAGAGGAATACAGCAAAGCAACGGTCTACCCGCCAAAAGAAGATGTCATGAACGCCATGCAGGCAACCGATTTTCCCGATGTAAAAGTGGTGATCTTGGGACAGGATCCGTACCACGGCCCGAATCAGGCACACGGAATGAGCTTTTCAGTCAAGCCAGGCGTTAAGCAGCCGCCGAGTTTGCGCAATATGCTTAAGGAACTTCAGGATGATATGGGATGCACTATTCCAAAGGACGGCTATTTAATGAAGTGGGCCAAGCAGGGGGTCTTGCTGTTAAATACAGTGCTGACTGTCCGTGCTGGCGAAGCGAATTCCCATAAAGGAAAAGGGTGGGAGCAGTTTACGGACACGATTATCACAAAGCTGGCGGAGAGGGAGGATCCAATTATTTTTGTACTGTGGGGCAAGCCGGCCCAGGCAAAAAAAGCGATAATTGCCCGGCATCCTCAGCATGCTATATTAGAAGCACCACATCCAAGTCCATTAAGTGCCCACAGAGGATTTTTTGGTAGCAAGCCCTATTCAAAAATCAATGCACAGCTTACAGCTTGGGGCAAGGAGCCAATCGACTGGCAGCTGTAAGGAAAGGTCCTTTTCTCTCGCTTTAAAACATGGTAAAGTGGTGATGAAAGCGAGGGAACATGATGAGAGTTAATTGTTTTAAATGTGCGTATTTTAAAGTGACATGGGACCCGGCAAACCCGCGCGGATGCCAAGCATACGGATTTAAAACAAAACAGCTTCCTTCTATCGTCGTAAAGCAATCATCCGGCATGGATTGTATGAAGTTTGTATCAAAGGAGGGACAGCTATGATTTCTTACGATGCGGTGCTTGCCCAAATGGAGCAGCTTGTTCGACATGCTAAAAATACACATAATGAGCAGCATATGCGCGAACAGCTGACAGCGGTCAAGGCATTATGCGAAGTCGTTCTTGGACAGGCTGGCAGCATGCCGCAGCATGTGGTAACAGCCGCACAGGCGGTCCCGCTGCAGAAAAACCAGCATACGCTCATACAACAAACAGCTTCTTCTGACAGGCTGGATGAGCCGGATGCGAATGGTGATTCGATCTTTGATTTTTAAAATAGTAGTACTGAGCTGGTAAATTGCTTATTGATTAGGGTATTTTGAAACCCTAAAAAAGGTCTCTAAAGGGCAACATGCTGAGCTTAACAGAGAGCTTATTTACATGAAAGCGATAGGCTGGCAGTGACTGAATGAAAGAGGTTTCATTATGAAAGGATCAATTATTTCTGGTGCAGTTCACGGATTTTTGGCTGTAGCGCTCGGTGCATTTGGTGCACATGCGCTTAAAAACGTGCTGGATGATTACAGCCAAGGTATTTGGGATACAGCGGTTCAGTATCAAATGTTTCATGCCGCAGGGCTGTTGCTGATCGGCATTTTGATGAGCGCGAAGTTATTCGGGGAAACAAAACAGTTAAAAATAGCAATGATTTGCTTCAATTTAGGAATCATTTTCTTCTCCGGTAGTCTTTATACGCTGGCTTTAACGGATATCGGTATATTCGGGGCCATTACACCAATTGGCGGCGTGCTCTTCCTGATCAGCTGGGTATTAGTTATTGTTTCAACCGTAAAAGCCGCAAAATAATATATGACCCTTGTTTTCTTTTACTAGAAGGAAAGCAAGGGTCATTTTATATGCACTTGCTGATAATGCCATAAAGACGATGATATAATCACTTAGAGGGAGATGATTAACATGGAACGATTATTTTTATTGTTGGAAAAAAACTATGAAGAAATGGTTGCAATCCGCCGATATTTACATGAAAGACCGGAGCTGTCTTTTGAGGAAGTACATACACCGGCGTACATTGCCAATTTCTATCGTGAATTGGGATTGGAAGTACGAGAAGGTGTAGGTAAGCGGGGAGTAGTGGCAACGCTGCGCGGTGGAAAGCCTGGTAAGACAGTGGGCTTACGCGCTGATTTTGACGCTCTTGCCATTCAAGAATTAAATGACATTCCTTATAAATCAAAAAATGATGGAGTGATGCATGCTTGCGGCCATGATGGTCATACAGCAACTTTATTGATTTTGGCACGATGCCTTACAGAAATGCGCGAAGAACTGGCAGGCAATATAGTCTTTATCCATCAGCATGCAGAAGAACTAGCGCCTGGCGGGGCAAAGGCAATGATTGAAGATGGCTGTTTAGAAGGGGTAGATGTGATTTTTGGTACCCATCTTTGGGCACCTACTCCGCTCGGTACTGTGTTAGTAAGGGAAGGCGCCATTATGGCGGCAGCTGACCGGTTTGAAATTGTAATTCAAGGAAAAGGCGGTCACGGGGCAGAGCCGCATCATGCGATTGATGCCGTAGTGACAGGTGCGCAGTTTGTGACACAGCTACAGACACTTATATCACGCCGCGTTAACCCATTAAATCCGGCGGTAATTTCCGTAGGGCATTTTGAAGCAATCAACCCCTTTAATGTAATTGCCGATACAGTAAAGCTGGCAGGAACGGTTCGTACATTTGAGGAAGAGGTGCGTGAACAAATTATAGAGGAACTGGAGCTTCTCTTGAAATCTGTCTGTTTAGGTGCAGGCGCAACCTATACTTATAATTATTACCGTGGATATCCGCCAGTTGTGAATCATCCGCAGGAGACAGCATTTGTAGCTGAAATTGCGCGGGATATCCCGGAAGTCGATCATGTGAAGACTTGTGAGCCCTTTATGATTGGAGAGGATTTTGCTTATTATATGGAGCACGTACCAGGTACATTTTTCTTCACCGGAGCAAAAGACCCTTGTTGGGAAACAGCCTATCCGCATCACCATGCAAGATTTAATTTTGATGAACGGGCAATGCTGATTGCTGCCAAAACATTAGGAAACGCGACTTTGCAATTTTTACAAAAAAATCGATAGAAATTTGATAAAGTGTCTATCAGCAAAGTGAAATATATGTCGAAGAATGACAGAAAATACTCTTTTACGTGAATCTCCTCGAAAGGAAATCCGATATAAAATAAAATACGCCCTGATATGGAAAAAATTTGAGGAGGAAATACTATGAAGGTCGGAGCAAAATTAAATGTAGCGTTCTGGTCAATTGTCGCGCTCCTATGCATTTCGGTGGGAATTAGTTTTTACAGTTTAGCCCATATCGAGGATAAAACAGAGAATGCATTGGATAATAGAGTGGTGCAGCTGCGCATCATTGATGAAATACGGTTTGATGTTGGAATGCAGGGGTTATATGCCCGCGCCTTAATGATTGATACAACAGCTAAAAACCGTGAAAATCTGCTATCTTATGCGGAAATGTTAAATAAAAATATTTCGGCGATAAAGGATCTTGCCTCGTCTGATACAATGAAAGGCTATTTGCAGGAGACTGAAGGCTATACAAAGGAATTTGATCAGGCTGCACAGGAAGTCGTGGCAGCTGTAGATGAGAACGATATAGCAAAAGCTACTACAATAGTAAATACAAAGCTGCAGGATGCCAATATCGGCATTTTAGACGTAGCAACGAAAATGAGCGAGTATCAAGGACAGCAGTTGGAGCTTATAAAAGCAGAGACTAAAAAATCCATTAGTACGTCTCGTACATCATCTATTGTTATGCTTATTTTAAGTGTTTTAATCAGCATCGTCCTTATTGGCTATGTGCGACGAATAATTACGAAACCATTGAATACGGTCATGAGTGCAGCACAAAAGATTGCAGACGGCGACCTTTCACAGGAAGATATTGTACATCATTCTAAAGACGAAATCGGCCAATTGGCAAAGGTCTTTAATGATATGAAGGCAAGCTTGCGTTCGCTGATCAAACATGTACAAACCAATACGGAGCAGTTAAGCGCAGCTGCAGAAGAGCTATCGGCAAGTACAGAGGAAGTCTCTGCTACTACCGAAGATGCAGCTCACCAAGTAGCCATGACAGCGGATGCGGCCCAGGGGTCCTCGCTTGCAGCAAATGAAAGTGCTTTGGCAATGGAAGAAACGGCTCAAGGTGTACAGCGTATTGCAGAAGCATCACAAACTCTTCATACATCCTCTCTTGATGCGAGCCGTACAGCAACACATGGTACGGAAATTATTGAACAGGCGAAAAATCAGATGGATGTCATCAATGGTTCGACAGCCGTTGTAAATGATCTTGTGCAAAAACTGGCGAAGCAAACAGAAGAAATTGAAAATATTACGAGAGTCATTACGGACATTACCGATCAGACAAACCTTCTGGCATTAAATGCAGCGATTGAGGCGGCACGGGCAGGAGAACATGGAAAAGGGTTTGCTGTAGTGGCTGATGAGGTGCGCAAGCTGGCTGAGGAATCAAAAGAATCGGCAAACTCTATCGCAGCCTTAACCATGGAAATTAAAATAGATACAGAAAATGTAGAGCGTGCTGTAGGCAATTCCCTTGTGTCTGTAAAGGACGGGGTTGGCATAATAAGTGAGGCTGGAGAATCATTCCATGCTATTGTTTCTGCAGTGGATGTGATGACAGCGCAAATTCAGGAAATTTCAGCAACATCCGAACAGCTATCTGCGAGTGCGGAAGAAGTATCGGCTTCGGTGAATGAAATCTCGATGGGCGCCCAATCTGCGGCAGGCAATATTGATACAATTGCAGCAGCTATGGAAGAGCAAACAGCAACGATGCAGGAAGTCAATAGTGTAGCCCTCTCCTTAAACGAAAGCGCACAGCATCTACAAAATGAAATTCAACGTTTTAAAGTTTAAAATAAAAATAAGCCGGCCCATCCTAAATGGGCCGGCTTATTCTTTATGGTCGCGGTTGAGGTTGTTGATTGAAATAGGCTAACTCTTCATCAAATTCCGCATAATCAAAGTAAATCATAGGGAACAGGAAGCGATGATTTGTTCTTAATTCACGTAATATGACATGGTCCCGTCCCGCCGCTTCAACCACGCCCCTTACGCCTTTTGTGTTACTTCCATCGACCGGCTGATCAAAAGAGAAATAAAAGGTACCCGGTTTTCCCCGGTTCAGACGGAAAATGTTTTCAATGTAAGATTCCTCACGAAACTGTGCTACAGTCTGTGGCTGCATCTGTTGACCAGGCATTTGCTGACCTGGAAACTGCTGGCCAGGGAACTGCTGAGGAACATTTTGTGGTGTCCAATAATAAGTCAAACCATCATCCTTTCAAATTAAATCCTTCATTAGTCCGTCTCACCTAAATTAGCAGAGCGGCTGATAGCAATTGCTTTCCCCAGTGCCATACTGACGAGGAGGCATTGCTGAACTTCCCGTGACTCCGTATAAGAGGGGCAAATATTCCTCCCTGAATGAATCAGTAAATAAATTAGTTTTTAAGGCTTGCTGCATTGATAAAATGATCTTTCATACTTTCGAATAGATTGAGCTGCTGTATTATTTATTTCAAGGGGGAGGCTCCTTGAAATCGAAGCAGTCTGCCTGAATTCGATTGCTGCAATTTGCAATTGCCGGTATGCCTAGCCGACTTTTCCATTTATCCTCAGCAAGCGACAATCGAGTAAGTAATGGAGTAAGTACATCATCTACTTGAATAATAGCGATGGGCGTACCTCCTTGTTTTTAATGTATGTAGGAAAATAAAAAAGGGCACTGAATAAAATAGAAAAAAGTCCATATAATAAAAAAATAAATACGGGTAGAGGAATAGCACTTCAGGATAGGACATAATATGCTCGGAGTTGGGTAAATATTTTATATAAATGAAAAAATAAGTAATAGACTAGCGAATTACAAAGGAGGGGTTGGTATGCGGATTGACGTGTGGATAGCAGTCTTGCTCGGTGCCATTTTATCTTTTGTCATCGGCAACCTGTACGGTCAGCCACTTCATTGGTATTTATTTATCCTCATCGTGTTTGTAGGGTTTTTCATCAACACAATTATTTTAATTCTTAAAATGAATGACGAGAATATATAAAAAATGAGTAATCAAAAGGATTACTCATTTTTTATAATCTAGAGCCGCTAGGACCCGCCGGTTAGAAGGCTTTGCGTCAAGGTCTTACAAAAACATTGGCGCCAGCAGCCGCGTGTCCATTATTTATTTACAGATAGGAATTCCACTAACTTTTCATTGTCCAACAGATTGCCTACGAAGAACTCCCCGAATTCGCCGTAACGTGCTGATACTTCGTCAAAGCGCATTTCGTATACTAACTTTTTGAATTGTAATACATCGTCTGCAAATAATGTAACGCCCCATTCATGATCATCAAAGCCAACTGAACCCGTAATAATCTGTTTGACTTTACCTGCATAGCCGCGGCCGATCATGCCGTGTGAACGCATAAGGCTCTTACGCTCATCCATTGAAAGCATATACCAGTTGTCATTTCCTTCACGACGTTTGTCCATTGGATAGAAGCAAACGTATTTTGAACGTGGCAGTTCTGGGTACAGACGGGCACGTACATGAGGGTTTTGATAAGGATCTTCATTAGATTCCCCAGCCAAGTAGTTAGATAACTCTACTACAGAAACGTAAGAATACGCTGGAATTGTAAAATCTGCGATTGCTAATTTATTAAACTCTGCTTCAAGCTCCTGCAGCTCATCCATTGTTTCGCGAAGCGTCATGATCATGAAATCGGCCTTTTGACCAACGATTGCATAGAATGCATGGGCACCTGTTTTGGCCGTATCTGCCTCGTTTAGTTTTTCTAAATACTGGATAAATTCTTCTACTGCTGCCTGGCGCTCATCTTGAGAAACCAACTTCCAAGAAGCCCAGTCGATTGAGCGGAAATCATGTAAAGCATACCAGCCGTCTAATGTAATAGCTGCTTCATTCATAGTGTAAGACACTCCTTCTACTTGATAATCAGTCACAATTAGTTTAACACAATTACTATACATTTCATTATTTAGTGCATTAAAAACGCGTCATGTCACGAATTTGACATGAGTTGAAAATACAGTATGCTAAGTGTAGTCAATCAATAGGGAGAACTATACAATGAATGATTTTTTTCGACATACAAATTGGCGTTTCATCGATCAATCGTTGAGCATGATGACACGCTCACCTCTTGAGTCGTTCGCCATGGACGATACACTTTGCCATTTAACGGGCCATGGTCAAAGCTTGCCTGTCATTCGTACATGGGTACATAATGAAGCAGTTGTACTCGGTATCCAGGATCACCGGCTTCCGTATATTGAAGATGGGATGAATCTGCTTCGACAGGCAGGATATGATCCGATTGTGCGTAATTCAGGCGGGCTTGCCGTTGTGCTTGATCCAGGCGTTTTAAATATTTCCATTGTCTTTGGCGAGACAGAGCCAACAAGCATTGATCAGGCATTTAGCTATATGGTGGGACTGGTGAGGGGGATTTTCCCGGAAGTCGCAAACGAGATCGAAGTCTATGAGATTGTCGGCTCTTATTGCCCTGGCACATATGATTTAAGTATCGGCGGCCGGAAGTTTGCGGGTATTTCCCAGCGGCGGATGCAAAACGGCATTGCTGTGCAGATTTATTTATGTATAGAGGGAAGCGGCAGCGCCCGGGCTGCGTTGATTCGCGATTTTTATTCAGAGAGCTTACAGGGAGAGAAAACGAAATTCCATTATCCTGTAGTCGTGCCCGAGGTGATGGCCTCCATGCAGGAGCTGGTGAATGCAGATTTGACAGTCGCCGAAGTAAATATGCGTATTCAGCGATTGTTGCTGGAATGGAATTCGGCTATACAGCTCCTTCCACTTCAGGAAGAAGAGCTTTCCTATTATACTCACTATTTAGAGCGGGTTTTCAAACGGAATGCTTCTTTATTGAAGAAGGAAGAAAACTAGCGGGAATCTAATGATGTATTAGGAAGATTATAAAGCATGAAAAAGGGAGCGCTGCTATTGCAGCTGCTCCCCGTTTTCTGGTTGTGGCGAGGAAGCTACTAAGTTACCGTTTCGCTCCATTTTGAAAACAGGTGCGATGCGTTCTTCCTCCGTATCAAGTGTGACAAGGCGACGTGCGCGGTTCATAATGTTCACAAACTGCTCATAGTCGTCTTTAATTTCCTTATTTTCACGTTCTAATCTTGCCACTTCCTGCTCTAATTCTTTCATTTTTTCAGTCGTGACATTTGCCATATGACGCCATTTTGTTACTTCCGTTTCTGCTGAACTATGATGCTGCAAGCGTGCCAAATAGGCAATAACAATATCAAGTGATAGCGCCGATAATGGGATAGTACGTCCTTCTTCCTCTGTTGCTGAAGGGAGTAAATAGATTTGCTGAGCACGGCGTTTTCCAATTGTTCCAAGAACACGTAAGCGTTCTTTCCGCTCTTTTTTCGCTTCTGCCAGTTCTTTTTCATAGAATCTGCGAACAACGGCATTCCATCGAAAACCGCATGCGGCCGCTGTACGATTCAGCGCATCTCCTGCTTCCTCAAAAGCATTTAATTGAGTACTTCCTTCTTTTACATGTCTTAATACTGCCTCTGCTAAAAGTTCATCATTTTCTTTTAACCAAGCGTCCTGTCTGATTTTTACCATGGTAAAATCCCCCTAACTTATGATTTCAATACTAATATGTCCACATTTACGAGAGTTTATTCTTTATTTTTTTTCGTGTAAAAAATAGCTTCAGACCTTTGACCGAACTATATCTTTTCCTCTTGAACAGACAAGTATTTTTAGGCTACAATAGGAAAGGTTAAAATATAAAAAGTCTGCTTAAAAAAGCGTAAAATAGTATAGAAGGGGTGTTGACACTATGGCAAACATTTTCCACGTTTGCGATGAATGTCAGGCCGTTAATTTAAAAACGTTAATTCCAAAGTTACAAGAGATAGATCCAGAAGCAACGATTGAAATTGGCTGTCATTCATATTGCGGGCCAGGCCGCAAAAAGACCTTTACATTTGTAAATAATCGCCCAGTAGCTGCACTGACAGAGGATGAGCTGATGGAGAAGGTAATTGCAAAGCTAAAAAAGTAGCATAAAAGAGATAGTTCGAAATAGCGGACTGTCTCTTTTTTATTGTAAATCTTGCTTGTTAGCTATAAAAGGGCTGCGAAGGACTTGTATAGAGGGGCGGACAGGTCATCTGTCTGTTCTCCAGCAGCCAAATGGGTGGAAATGCGCCTTTCTAGATGATAAAGAGCCGGTTCTTTCATATAATAAAGATAGAAGTATTGAAGGGGAGGTAGTGAAAATGGATTACGCGGCGTCGAAACTAGCAGAAGAAAAAGTATTTAAAGACCCGGTACATCGTTATGTACATGTACGAGACCAAGTAATCTGGGATTTAATCGGCACGCGAGAGTTTCAGCGTTTGCGGAGAATCCGTCAGCTGGGTACCACCTACCTAGTATTTCACGGAGCAGAACACAGCCGCTTTAGCCATTCGCTTGGTGTATATGAAATTGTGCGCCGGATCATAGATGATAGTTTTAGTGGGAGACCTGAATGGGATAATAATGAGCGACTGCTGGCACTTTGTGCAGCCCTCCTCCACGACTTAGGCCATGGACCGTTTTCTCATGCTTTTGAGGAAGTGTTTGGAACAGACCATGAAGCCTATACCCGAGCCATTTTGCTTGGTAATACAGAGGTGAATGCAATATTAAGGAAGGTAGACATTGGCTTTCCGGAGTTAGTAGCACAAGTGATTGACAACAATTATACAAATCAGCAGGTAGTCAGCTTAATTTCAAGTCAAATAGACGCGGACCGTATGGATTATTTACAGCGAGATGCCTATTTTACGGGGGTAAGCTACGGGCATTTTGATATGGAACGTATACTTCGCGTCATGCGCCCGCGCAAGGACATGGTCGTTATTAAAGCAAGCGGCATGCATGCAATAGAGGATTACATTATGTCCCGCTACCAAATGTATCTCCAAATTTACTTCCATCCGGTATCCCGCAGCGCAGAAGCGGTATTGAATCATATTTTAAAGCGGGCGAAAAGGTTGAGCGAGGAAGACTATCAGTTCAAGTTCGAACCTGTTCATTTCCGACCATTCTTTAATAAAGAAATATCGTTGGAACAATATTTGGCTCTTGATGAGAGTATTATGATGACATACTTCCAGTTCTGGATGGATGAAGAGGATGCTATATTAAGCGATCTATGCCGCCGTTTCATTAACCGGGATTTATTTGAGCATATGGATCTGAACCCGGAGGAAGAGCCGGAGCGCTATGCGTGGCTGATTGAACAGGTAAAAGCAATCGGACTGGACCCTGACTATTATGTAAAACCGGATTCTACATCAGATCTTCCGTATGATTTCTACCGTCCGGGTGTTTTGCCGACGAAGCGTCCAATTTATCTGGAAATGCCAAGCGGGGAAATCCGGGAGCTTGCCGAGCAGTCGCATATTGTTTCTGCAATGGCGAACAACATTAAAACGGATTATAAAGTCTATTATCCAAAGGAAATTTATTTTTCCGATTAAAAAAGACGGTTCTTCATCAATTGATGAGGAATCGCCTTTTTTGCTTATAAGCTGCTCAACGGGTGAGCCGAAGCCAGCTCAGGTGCCGGCAGTAAAAGCCTTATTCTTATTTATCGCTTGCCAGGACTCCACCTGTTGCATAGTGGGATTTTGGCATATCTTCAATAATGATTGTGACGTTAGCTGCCGGAGCACCTGTTGTTTCGGATACAGCTTCCGTTACTTTTTCTACTAATGCACGCTTTTGCTCCGGAGTCCGGCCTTCCAGCATTTTTACAGTTACGATTGGCATGATAGAACCTCCTATTGTGTGATGTATTGATACAAGTTATGATAACGTATATGTACAAGGAAGAACAGTTTATTATAGGAATTTTCTATCGTTTTCCAATATGCTCCATTCGCTTTTCTTCTTTATTTAGGAAGGAATGATAATTGGCCTTCATTTTGCTAAATTGGCTTCACATTTCTTTTGCGGGTCTCTGCATATATGATAGTATTATGAATAACTGGTTAGACGGAGGGATTTACAATGGCGAATGAAGAAAAACCAAAACAAAAGATGGGCTTTACCATTATTAAAAATGACCCGACAGACGGGCATAAAGGGTTTGGCATCGGCTCGCTGACATTGGAAAATGTATCGCCGGTTATCATTGATGTACAGGAAAAGACAGCGATGGTAGATGTCGGTGCCATGCACGCGAAAAGTGAAGTGGAACGCGGTATTAAGTTTACAACAAACCGTGAAGACTCAGAAGGCGGAAAACCTTATTGGCTTGTATGGGTGACAATCGATTATAAAGAGGAAGGGCCCTACTTTGCTGGTGTAACAGCTTGTGAAATGGTTGTAAACCGGGAGAAAAGACGCGGCTATAAATTGCTTCCTGAGCATGTAAACAAAATGGATAAATCAATGAAGCGCCATATTATGGTGGATTTTATGGACGACTCCTCCAAGCAGGTGCTGACGGAGTTCTTTAAAACACATAATAAGGACATGTGGGAGCGCAGTGAGAAGAAGCTACATGACGATTTGACTGTATCATCATAAATCTTTTGCAAAAAGGATGCGATCAGTTCGGCATACGTCAATATTTTTATAAAGAATTAAGTCGGAATGCGTGAACAAACTGTGACATTTTTATTTCCTGTTCAATCCATAGTTGAAAGTAATAGTGAAAAAAAGTAAACTTGAAGCAGAGCTTACAGTAGTAGGCTAGGACACTTGGCAAAACGAAAAGCGATGAGAGCTATGCGGCATTTGAACATTCCCAAGCCGAATGCCCCATGATTCTCATGCTTTCGCTTGCCATAAATCTGAAGTCCTGCTTTATTCCCTTAGACGTCCTACTCCTTATCAGGGTTCCTGAAAGCCTCAAAAGGAAGCCAATTAAGAAGACTATCCCATGAATCTTCCCAAGATTCGGCATTAAACCAATCTGAATTGAACCAATATGTGGAGCATTGTTCGGTTGGGACATCCTCCGCCTTCATATAGACTAACCGCTGTTCATTTGGACATCCATCATTTGCGATTTTCCCTGAAGCGACATCTACGACTACACCTTCTACATCAGAAGGAGCAGCAAATTCCTCGTTCGGCAATCCGTTGTGTACACTTTCCATAAAATCAATCCATACTTGTTTTGTAGCACCCGTATCTGCCTGTCCGGATAATGTTTTTCCTTGGTCATATCCATTCCATACTCCGACTGTTACATTTGGAGAATAGCCGACCATCCATTGGTCGCTGTTTGTCGATCCTGATTTTGCGGCATACGTATGTGTCATACGTGAGCGAATTGATACACCAGTAGCCGGCGAGTAATCACTAAGTACCGGATCAAAAATGCCGGTCATCATCTGTGTCATGATATATGCATCTTCCTCAGCTAATAGCTGCTCTTCTTTAGGCGGCTCGTATTCGTAAACCACTTCACCTTTAGCGTTTTCAATAGAGATAATCATCGTTGCCTCGCGCGATTCACCGCCTGCTGCTAAAATATTATATGCATTTGTCAGGCTATAGAGAGATGTTTCAATTGTTCCAAGAGCGATAGAAGGTGATTCTTCCTTCGTTGTATTCAGCTTGAAACGTTCCAGCATATTGCGGAATTTACCGTAGCCTATATCCTCTAATGTCTTTACTGCATAAATATTATCAGAAATAGCGAGTGCCTGAGCTAGGGACATTTGTTCACTGGCAAATTGCCCGTTTACATTTTTAGGAGCGTACGTTTTCCGCCCATTATCGTACGTGAATACAGTTTGTGAAACATCCTTAAATGTCATCGGCGTATAGCCATTTTCTAAAGCAGCTGAATAGAGGAACGGTTTAATCGCAGAGCCTGGTTGGCGTTCTGCAAGAGTTACACGGTTAAATGAACTTGTTTGGTAATCGCGTCCGCCAACAAGGGCCGTCACAAATCCTGTTTTGGGATCCATGCTCACTAAACCGATCTGCAGCTCGCTGTCCGGCATATGTTCGGCTACTGCCTGCTCGGCTGCCTGCTGATGGGCTTGGTTCAATGTCGTTTTAATCGTCCATCCACCCTCACGAATATTCAGATTTTTACTTTCTAAAATATCACCGGCTTCCTCCCAGACGGCATCTAAAAAGTAAGGTGCGATATTTTTAGAGGCAACCCAGTCATCGCTTTTAAAGACGAGCTGTTCCTGTGTGGCACGGTCTTTTTCTGCAGCTGTGATTTTCCCCTGATTCTCCATTAGGCCCAAAATTACCTGTTGGCGGTTGGTTGCTTTTTTTTCATCTACAAGCGGCGAGTAGTAAGTCGGTCCTTTAGGGATTCCTGCAAGCAGCGCCGCTTCTGCCAATGTTAAATCACTGGCCGGCTTTCCAAAATAATAGTGGCTTGCTGCCTCTGCTCCATACATACCATGACCGTAATAAACTGTGTTTAAATAGCCTTCAAGAATTTCATCTTTTCCATAAAAAACTTCGAGACGGTAAGCATAAAGCGCCTCATTTATTTTACGTGTCCATGTTTTTTCATGTGTTAAGTAAAGGTTCCGCGCGTATTGCTGTGTAAGTGTGCTTGCGCCTTGAACTTTGTTTCCAGCTTTGATGTCCGCCAGCACAGCACCGGCAATACGGGAATAATCAAAGCCGCTGTGCTGATAAAAATCCTTATCCTCTACGGCAATAGTCGCATCCGTTAAATAAGGAGATATTTCATCCAATGAAACCCAATAACGGCGTTCCCCTGTATAGTAGTCGCCGATCTGGTTATTCTGACTATCCAGGAAGATGGACGCCTTCGGGACAGAAAGTGTGGGTGCACCAGCGATTTGTGCATAAATACGCAGGGAAATAAAGGCTACAGCCACTGCACTGACAGCTCCTATGATTACTAATAGAACACTTTTCATCCACTTCTTACGTGATTTGCTTCGGAAATATTCACGTCGGTTCACATGATTTCACCTCGATCTATACTCGTATTGGTAGTATGTGCTTTTCGTGTGAATTAATAACGAAAACTATTGCACTTTGCAGAAAAACATCTATACTGTTTTTTTGAAGTACACTACATAATACGAATACTTTTGTAGAAAAGTTTCATTTTTGTTACAGATGTATTTCATTTGTGTTAAAAATTACTACTTTTACAAATTTATGCTTGCATTCTACCCGATTGAAGAAAGAAACATTCCTATCATTCTAGGAAATTTTATAAATATGAAGATAGGGCAGCAAAAATACAATGAAAAAGGTGAACGATATGCGTTTTGACGAAACTTACTCAGGTAATGTCTTTATTAAAAGCCATCCAAATTATGAAGAAAGTAAAGCAGTATTATACGGAATGCCGATGGACTGGACAGTAAGCTACCGTCCGGGATCGCGATTCGGTCCTGCTCGTATCCGCGAAGTATCCATTGGGCTGGAGGAATACAGCTTATACTTGGATCGTGAATTGGACGAGGTAAAGTACTTTGATGCTGGAGACATTCCACTGCCTTTTGGCAATCCGGAAAAATCATTGAAAGAAATCAAGGACTGGGTACGCAAGCTGCTGGCTGATGGGAAAATTCCAATCGGCATGGGCGGAGAGCATTTAGTCTCTTTGCCTGTTATGGAAGCAGTAGCAGAAAAATATGATGATATCGCTATCATCCATTTTGACGCGCATACAGATTTGCGTACAGACTATGAAGGGGAGCCGTATTCCCATGCGACACCAATCCGCAAAATTGCAGATCAAATCGGGCCGCACAATGTATATTCTTTCGGTATCCGTTCAGGATTGAAGGAAGAGTTCCAATGGGCAAAGGAAAACGGAATGTTTATTGCGCCGTTTGAAGTATTGGAACCGTTGAAAAAGGTACTGCCAACACTTGCCGGCCGCAATGTATACGTAACAATTGATATCGATGTATTAGACCCTGCACATGCACCGGGAACAGGAACGGTAGACTGCGGAGGCATTACATCGAAAGAGCTGCTTGCTTCAATCCACGAAATTGCACGCTCAGAAGTCAATGTTGTCGGCTTCGACCTGGTGGAAGTAGCCCCTGTTTATGATTCCTCTGAAATGACAGTGAACACTGCTAGTAAGCTTAT
The DNA here is from genome assembly GCF_001591965.1 of Lysinibacillus odysseyi 34hs-1 = NBRC 100172. GTDB lineage: Bacteria > Bacillota > Bacilli > Bacillales_A > Planococcaceae > Lysinibacillus_B > Lysinibacillus_B odysseyi. The sequence continues at coordinate 38,024 of NZ_BCVX01000008.1, read as the reverse complement.
CCGCGAAATGATTTTAGGGTGGGTAAAATAAGTTTTAACACAAGGAAGCGACCTAACCAGGGCCGCTTCTTTTTCTATTCCATCAATTGATGGGAGCCCGAAATGTTTAAAGGCAATCTTGCTGTCATAAAATCAATATGGATTCGTTTGCGCCTTGATTAAATGAAGAAGATTATCCTATAATAAGAAGGTTATATAATTGAAGTAAAGGGGCTGTCCGAGCGGTGGGCGATGTAGGAACTGATGTGAAAATTAAACTCGTTTCCTCGATTACTCCAACAGAGGGCGAGCAGGAAACATATGAAATGTGGCTCCAAGGAACCTTTATAGAGAAGTCGGGCACACACTATCTGCGATATGAAGAGGTACAGGACGATCAAACGATTCGGACGACGGTCAAGCTGACAAATGAGCAGGCGTTTATTATGCGTAATGGGGGTATCAATATGCGGCTGCCGTTGAATACAAGTCAACAAGAGCGCGGCCGGTATGAAAGCAAATTTGGCTTAATTCCCCTTATGACGGAAACAAATCAATTATCGTATGAACGACTGGAAACAGGCGGTCAATTCAGAACCGAGTATGAGTTAATCATCGATGGTTCTTCAGTCGGGAATTATACGTTAGAAATAAATTATACGGAGGTATAGCAATGAATGCTGTAGAGCAATTACAACAACAAATGAGAGAAGCGCTTGCTGCTGCCGCTGTCAAGGCAGGGCTAGTGGAAGCTGAGGCGGAGCTGACAATTCACCTAGAAACACCAAAGGATAAGTCAAATGGTGATTTCGCGACAAACCTGGCGATGCAATTAACAAAAGTAGCTAAAAAACCACCTCGTGCTATTGCAGAGGCAATCGTTGAAAACCTGGATACAGCAGGCACAGATATTGAGAAAGTCGAAATCGCCGGACCTGGGTTCATCAACATTACGGTACGCAAAGATTTTCTTGCTGGCGTAGTAAAGGCTACATTTGAGCAAGGAGAGAATTACGGCCGTTCAAACGCAGGAAACGGTGAAAAAGTACAGGTGGAATTCGTATCGGCAAACCCGACAGGTGATTTGCATTTAGGGCATGCTCGCGGGGCTTCAGTAGGCGATTCTTTATGTAATGTAATGGACTTTGCAGGGTATGATGTATCTCGTGAATATTATATTAATGATGCAGGTAATCAGATCAATAACTTAGCTTACTCGTTAGAAGCACGCTATAAACAGGCATTAGGCATGGATGCAGAAATGCCGGAAGACGGTTACCATGGTGCAGATATTATCGAAATTGCGGCAGCGCTTGTAAAAGAATATGGCGCCGGCATTCTGGAAAAATCAGATGAGGAACGTTTTGCGTTTTTCCGCGAGCATGGTTTACGTTTGGAGCTTGCGAAGCTTCAAAAAGACCTGCAGAATTTCCGTGTGGAATTCGATGTTTGGTATTCTGAAACATCGTTATATAAAAACGGGAAAATTGACGTTGCATTGGATAAATTACGCGCAAACGGCCATGTGTTTGAAGAAGAAGGTGCTACATGGTTCCGTTCTACGACATTTGGCGATGATAAAGACCGTGTGTTAATTAAAAATGATGGTTCATTTACGTATTTGACACCGGATATTGCTTATCATGAGGACAAGCTGCGCCGCGGCTTTGATAAACTGATCAATATTTGGGGCGCAGACCATCACGGCTATATTCCTCGTATGAAAGCAGCAATCGAGGCGCTTGGCTATGATCGGGATACACTAGAAGTAGAAGTTATCCAAATGGTTCAACTGTACAAAAATGGCGAGAAGTTTAAAATGTCAAAACGTACAGGTAATGCTGTGACAATGCGTGAACTTGTAGAAGAAGTAGGTCTTGATGCTGTACGTTACTTCTTTGTCAAAACAGCGGGCGATTCACATATGGACTTCGATCTTGATTTGGCCGTGTCCCAATCAAACGAAAACCCAGTGTATTATGCACAATATGCACATGCTCGTATTAATTCCATCCTACGTTCTGCAAGCGAGCAGGGCCTTGAAGCTTCTTTAGAAAATCTTGAGCTATTGACAGCTGAAAAAGAAGAGGATGTACTGAAAAAAGTGGGTGCATTCCCACAAATAGTAGCAGAAGCAGCGAAACACCGTACACCACACCGCATTGCCAACTACATCCAAGATCTGGCAGCCGCATTCCACAGCTTCTACAATGCGGAAAAAGTAATCAATGCGGATAATAAAGAGCTGACACAAGCCCGTCTTGCACTTATTACTGCTGTGAAAACAACGCTTGCTAATGCACTGAAATTAATCGGTGTAAGTGCACCGGAGAAAATGTAAACAATAAATAGTATTGTTCTGACATAACAGCAAAGCTTCGTCCTTATAAGAGGCGAAGCTTTGTGCATTTTGAAGTTAAAAGGCTGTCCTATTAGGGGGCAGCCTTTTTTCTTGTAGAATTTTCCGTTTCACGCGACAATAAAAGAAAGTCCTTGATTGTAGATGAAAGGAAATGTCGGCATAATGAAATCATTATTTTGCAAAAAAGAACTACATGTAAAGTGGGATGAAAAATTAGAAGCACAACGTCCACAATTCGAAAAATATGCCCAGCAAATCGCAGATGAAGGGCATTTTCCTTATGAAAATTTGCGGCTACTTCGTGAGATCGGCTATACAAAGCTAACTCTTCCAAGAACTTTTGGGGGAGAGGGATATCGTGTATACGATGCACTGCTTGCCCATGAAAAGCTTGGAAGCCTAGACGGAAGCACGGCACTCATTGTCGCATGGACGCTTATGACGGTCGGAGAGCTATATGAGCACCAGTATTGGCAGAAGGAACAGCTGGAAGCCTTTGCAAATGACGTAAAAAGCGGGGCTATCATTAACCGTGCCGTCAGTGAATTTGCTATGGGCAGTCCGGCGAGAGGGGGAAAACCTGCCTCACAGGCGGTTAAGAATGGGACAGAGTGGATTGTGAATGGACGGAAAAATTATACGACCGGTTCATACGGACTTGACTATTTTTTGACTGCTGTGTGGATTGAGGAATATGAGCAAATGGGCTATTTTCTCATCCATAAAGATACACCGGGCGTTTCGATAGAGGAAAACTGGGATGTTCTATCGATGCGGGGAACAGGCAGCCATGACTTAGTGCTTGAAAATGTCCATCTACCACAGGAAGCGCTGGTTGAACTTGCCTCTGATCGCGCTCATTTAGTAAACAACGGTTGGCTTCTGCTTGTTCCTGCAACTTATTTAGGAATTGCTCAGGCAGCTAGAGACTATGCTGTAGAGTTTGCTAAAACGCATTCACCAAATAGTATTAACGGAACGATTGCCGAGCTGCCGAATGTCCAGACATTGATTGGCGAGATGGATCTTGAACTGACAAAGGCACGATTTGCCTTATACGGAGCAGCAGAGGCATATGATGATAAAGAACGCAGAGAAAAACTGACGAATGAATTAGGTGTGGCAAAATTGATTGTGACAAATACTGCTCTTGTTATTGTAGATAAAGCAATGAGGCTTGCAGGAGCAAGGAGTCTGCAGCAGACATGTCCACTGCAACGCTATTACCGTGATGTGCGTGCAGGGCTTCATAATCCGCCGATGGATGATACGACGATCCATAAGCTGGCAGAGAATGCATTGAAATGAGTTTTCAGAAAACTACTCTTTTCAAACGGTCTTTTTGAGCTATAATTATACATGTTGAATAATTTGAATAACGAGTAAAGGTTCCTTGCATACCTGCAAGGATAAAAGGGAAGCCGGTGTAAATCCGGCGCGGTCCCGCCACTGTAAATGCTAGCTTGTCTGCAAAAAACCACTGAGCGATCGGGAAGGGGTAGATAGGTGCTGATGCATAAGCCAGGAGACCTGCCTTTACGATAACCCCACACACCCTACGAGGATAGGAAGCTGGCTTTTTACAAGTGTATTTGTACATGTAGTTTTTAGCCTTTTTCCAAGTCTCCCGGGTTAGTCGGGAGACTTTTTTCTGTAGGGAAAATATACAGAGTATAAGCATTCGTATAAGAGAAGAGCATTTCGCCTAATTTAGTTGAGATGTATGTTCTAATGGGTAGTAATGATCCGTTTGGGGCCGGTTCGATTAGCAGAAATGAAGCTCTTGTGCAGCTGAAGGAGGAAAAGAAAATGAAGAAATTTTGGCAGCTTGCCGCAACAAGTATTTTGGCAATCAGTGTTCTGATGGCCTGCGGTAGTGAAGCAGAACCGACAGAAAAAAAAGAAACAGCACAGAATGAAGAGAGTGCCGCCGGTGCATTCCCTGTTACAGTAGAAGACGCACTCGGAAAAGAAGTGACATTAGAAGAAGCACCGGACCGTATTGTATCTTTAACACCGTCCAATACAGAGATTTTATTTGGGTTAGGTTTGGATAAAGAAGTTGTTGGTGTCAATGACAATGATAATTATCCGGAGCAGGTAAAGGAAAGAACGAAGGTAGGGGGCACCGAGTATAACATAGAAACGATTATTTCGCTTCAGCCTGACGTGGTGTTTGCCCATGAATCAAGTATGTATACACTTGAGGGGGCTATCGATCAATTAGAGAGCGCAGGCATTAAAGTATTTGTAGTAGAGGACGCTGTCAATTTTAACGAAACATATGAAACAATCGAAGATGTGGCGGCATTAACGGGCAAGGAAGCAGAAGCGGAGGACATCATTGCCTCCATTAAAACAAAGCTCTCAGAAATTCAGAAGAAGCTGGAAGGTGTTGAGCCGAAGACTGCCTTTATGGTAGTAGGCGGTGCGCCGGATATTTATGTAGTAGGACAAAATACCTTCATGAATGAAATGCTGAAAGCAATTAATGTTAAAAATGCAGTACAGCAGGATGGATGGCCAAAGTATAGTGCGGAAGAATTTGTTGCTGCTAATCCTGATTCTCTTTTATTCACATATAAGGGAGACGACGAAATTATTAAAAATAACCCGGCCTTCGCTGTGATGAAAGCTGTTCAAAATAATGCTATGGCAGTAGTAGACGGAGACACGACGAGCCGTCAAGGTCCGCGTATTGCGGAAGGCGTGGAATCAATAGCGAAAGCAGTTTACCCAGAGGTATTTAATGACTAAAAAATATATAGCGGCTTATGTTATTTCAGCCGTTATATTGCTTGTCAGCATATGGTGCGGGGTATCGATCGGCTCGGTCTCTGTCCCATTTTCCACGCTGTGGGATGCAGAGGCAAACCCCACAGCCTATAGCATATTGTGGAAGATCCGTATGCCCCGGGTTGTATTGGCCGCCCTGGTCGGAGCATCACTTGCCATTGCAGGTGCTGCTTTTCAAGGGTTGCTGAAAAATCCCCTTGCTGACCCTTATACATTGGGGATATCCTCCGGTGCCTCTGTTGGTGCAGTATTTACATTATTTTTTGGAGTCTCTATTCCAGGGCTAGGCTTATTTACGCTGCCCGTTTTTAGTATGGTGGGAGCATTTATTACAATGATGGCTGTCATGTTTTTTTCAAAAATGGTAGACCGTACGATGAAGATGGAAACGCTGATTTTGACGGGAATTATTTTCAGTTCATTTCTAGGGTCCTGTATTTCATTGATGATTTCCTTAACAGGAGAAGAACTGAGATCGATTATGGGCTGGCTACTTGGCAGTGTATCGATGAGGGGATGGCCGTATGTAAAAATGATTGTTCCGTTTGTAATCATTGGTACATGTATTTTATGGCTGTACCGCCGGGAACTGAATGCGATGATCTACGGGGAAGAACGTGCAAAATATCTTGGTGTTGATGTGAAGCGCAGCAAGTATTTTATCCTGATCGGAGGCTCTATGCTCACGGGTGCTGCTGTTGCAGTATCAGGAACAATAGGATTCGTTGGGCTTGTCGTACCGCATATGGTACGCATGGTTTTGGGAACGGATCATCGCCATTTGCTGCCAATTTCCTTGTTAAACGGAGCCAGTCTGCTAGTCATCTGTGACCTTGTATCCCGGACCATTATTGCACCGACCGAGCTGCCGATCGGTGTCATTACCTCCTTTATCGGGGCTCCGGTGTTCGCCTATATTTTTTTCAGACAGCGAAAGGGGCGTATGGCATAAATGCTAAAAGTTGAACACATTTCAGGCGGCTATAGCCATATACCTGTTGTGCAGGACGTATCTTTCCATGTAGGGAAAGGAATGGTGCTTGGTATTCTGGGGCCGAACGGGAGCGGGAAATCTACTCTCCTGAAGCTGATTAGCGGTGTCATTGAACCGACTGCCGGAGCTGTTTTGATAGATGAGCGACCGATGAAGAGCTTTAGTTCCAAGGAGTTGGCGAAGAAAATGGCCGTATTGCCGCAGCTTCATGCCAATGCCTTTTCAAATTCAGTCTATGATACTGTTTCGCTCGGCCGCTATCCGCATCAGAAGGGATTTTTCTCTACGTGGTCGAAAGAAGATGAGCAGGCAGTAGAAAGGGCAATGGAGCAAACAGGCGTTTTGCAATACCGGAATACAATGATGGAATTTCTATCAGGCGGGGAGCAGCAGCGTGTGTTTATTGCACAGGCACTTGCGCAATGCTCACAAGTATTACTGCTGGATGAACCTACGAATCATCTGGATATTTCGCATCAAAAGCAACTATTGGACATGATTAGAAAAGAAGCAACAGAAAATGGCCTGACGGTTGTGTCTGTTTTCCATGATATTAATTTGGCTTCTCTTTATTGTGATGGCCTTCTGTTAATGGAAAATGGGCAGGTGAAGGCTCACGGTGCGCCGCATGAAGTGGTCCTCCAACAACAGATTACGGAGGTATACGGAGCCCAAGTATCGACATATGCACATCCGGAAATACCAAAGCCGCAGATTACAATGATGCCCGAACAGGCAGACGAGCGGCAGACACTTGTTTCTCCAGAACAGTTTGATATTACAAAGGAGTATATCCGACTTGATACCCGTCGGCCGTTAAAAGTGATCTCATCAGCTGTTCATAATGCAGGAATGGGCTGGTACAATACATTATTAAATAGATCCATTCCAGAGGACTATAACATCGATAACGTGCAAGAAGAAACGCTTCAATTTTTGAAAGGAAATGGGATCTCACCTACGAATACAGTCGTAATGTTGACAGCTGTAGCTTCAAAGCTGGCAGCGGTCCGCTCTTTTAAGGGTAATCAATGCAGTATTACCGTAGCGGTGACGGCCGGTGTCGGGAATGCAGTAGATGTGACACGTACACATGAACGCAACGATCTGCCACATATCGGCACGATCAATACGTGGGTCATCGTCAATGGCAAACTGTCGGATGAAGCCTTTTTTCAGGCAATGATCACAGCAACCGAAGCAAAAACAAAAGCCCTTGCCGAAGAAGATATTCGCGATTCTCATACATGTACAATTGCAACAGGGACAGCAACGGACAGTCTTTTGATTGCAGCTACACAGCAGGGGAAGGAAATACCTTATGCCGGTCCCATTACGGAAGTGGGTAAGCTGATCGGGCAGGGTGTGTTTGACACAACCGTTCAGGCAATCAGGCAGTATAAGCAGGCAAAAATTAAAGGAAACGGGTGATGAAAATGAAACTTTATACAAAAACAGGCGATACGGGGAAAACGAGCATTATTGGTGGACGAGTGGATAAGGACCATGCGCGTGTGGAAGCGTATGGAACAATCGATGAGCTTAATTCCATTATCGGCAAGGCAATGACAGAGCTAGATAAGAAATTATTTGAAGATATTCTGCAAGATTTAGAAGCAATCCAGCATGAACTGTTTGACGGCGGGGGAGACTTGGCGAATGTCATGAAGGAGCGCCACTACAAGCTGACGGAAGCGCCGATTGGAGTATTGGAAGAGCGAATCGATAAGCTTTCGGAAGAAGCACCGCCACTGAAAAGATTTATTTTACCTGGAGGCTCACCAGCAGGGGCAACATTGCATATTGCAAGAACAGTAGCGCGTCGTGCCGAGCGCCAGACCGTCACATTAATGCGTGAAATTGAAGATGTATCACCTGTTGTCCAAAAGTATTTGAACCGTTTATCAGATTATTTATTTGCTGCAGCCCGTGTAGTGAATTTCCGTCTTGGACTAAAAGATATTGAATATATACGAGGCAGTGACGTATTCAAATAGTATTAGTAGAATAGTAAAAAGAGCGCCAACGATGGTTAGATCGATTGGCGCATTTTTTGTGATGAATGCTAGTTTGTCGGCTCTTCCTGTATCTGGATTGTGATTGGTTCCATCTTTTCAGTTTTCATAAAGTTAACTGAGTTTTTTCCATAATGGATGACCGGCGTAAACGTTAGGGATGTAATGTCCTCTGACAGTGTATATATCGAAATCTTCCAATCATAGCCGTGGCCATCTTTCGACGTTACACCGCCACTATCATGTACAAGATGGGAACGGCCGAAATTGTCTGTTACTTCCGTGATTCTAATGGTAGAACGCGGCCATTCCTCAAGAATAGCAGGGGCAATTTGAAACTCGTAATCCACTACCGCCGCTAAATCTGAATAAGTAATAGAAGAAATAGTTAATTTGCCGTGTGTGTATTCAGAGCTTTCTGCCAGGTTCTTCGTTGTCGTCTTTAGCATCGGTACCTTGAATTCAAATGACCAATCTCCCTTGTAAGGCAGGCCAATTTCCCTGTTTTTCACAGACTGTGGATTCCACTGTACGGTCACTTCCTGAGGGGCCTCCTTATCAAAATGAGGAGCTATTTCTTCAACCCCTACATATGTGTTCTTATCGATCTTTTTAAGACTTGACGAACTGCTCATCCAACTGGCCTGCCCTTTTTTTAGGAGCGGCGGATTCCCTAAAATAGGTTGTTCCCCAAGGTCACGTTCTGTATTGAGGACAAACATGAAGATAACGTTCGTCCCGTCATAAACAGCACTTTCAATCATCATATCGATCCCATTGCTTGTCTGAATATCTCCAATCTCAGCGGCTAACTCCTCGTAGTTTTGTGGGAGAACCTCCTGATTAACAAATGGCGCCATATTTTTAATAAACGGCAGTTGGCTTGCAATGGATGGCAGGGTGAAATAGCTTGTTGTTATGATTGTGAAACCTGCTGCAGCTACAGTCATCCATGTTTTCATTCTTCGTTTCTTCCTTTTCGGAACCCCCAACACAGCCTGTTTGATTTTCTTTGTTTGTATATCAGTTAGCGGCTTTTCTTCTATCAGTTCAATATCAAGATCCAACCATTTTTGTAGGTCATCCTTCATACAAGTCGCTCCTTCAACTGTTGATTTTGCGCAAGCTTCTTCCGCCCCCGGTAAAGCCGGTTGTCGATTGCTGTAATTGTCATGCCTAGTCTATCGGCGATCTCCTGGCTCGACAGTTCAAGGAAGTATTTCATCATAAAAATATCCCGATCGGTTTCAGGCAGCTCACTTACCGCCAGCAGCAGAGCATTCTTCTGTTCCTTTTCAAGCAGAAGAGTCTGAATGTCTAATGTTGCAGGCTGTTCTTCAAGCTGTTCATCTGCCTGCTCCCGTGTCTTCTTTTTTTCCAGACTACGGTATCTATCGATAGCCTTAAACTTGGCAATTGTGCCAGCCCATTTTTTGAAATCCTCAGCCTCGCCTGAAAACTGGACGGCATTTTGCCAAATACTTAAAAAAACATCGTTTACGCATTCGTCCACAGCATACTGGCCAAAAGATGATAGAATACGATAACTAATCGCATGAACAAGCCCTCCGTAGCGTGCGATGATAAAATCCAGCGCCTCTTCATTTCCCTTTTTTAGACAGCCTATAAAATTGTGTTCATTACATTTCATACCTGATCTCCTTATTGATAGTGAGACAACGTTAAAGAATATTGTGATTTTGATGGGCCGTACAAACATAAACACTTCTTTTTCAATCAACAACAAAGTTTAACATAGCCAAAATGAAAAAGCTTTTTCGCTTATTACAACGAACCACCTTATAGAAATCTCTTAACAAAGAAAAAAATTATAAGAAAGTTTTTACATGGTAAGTATCCTTGCGCTATCATACGTAGTCGTAAAGAAAGACGGAAGGAGCGTTTGTGGAGCAGCTATTTTCCGGAAAAATATGCTTGTAAAATTTTAAATGAAAAGGTATTCTCGAAAAAACGCCTAATTTCTCTAAATACAAGAAATTTTATCGTAAATTTATGCGAAATTTTCTGACGTTTAATAGGAAAACTGTTGACTGAATGCTCATTCATTATTACAATAAGACTAACAGTTTTAATATGGAAATATAATTTTACGTTGTAGGTGATCAGACTTGCGGCAGAGAAAGATGGGGAGCTGCTGAAATGTCTTGCTTACAAAAAGGGGGAGCATGGAGTGGATACACTATTAATTGTTAACTGGGTAGCCACGATCGCCGTTATTTTATATGCATTAGGTTTGTTTGCATATCTATTAAAAACGCGCTATCAATTTATTCAGTTAGGGAGAAAAGAAGACTTTGATGCGAGGATAGGGGAACGTGTCAGTGATTTAGTAGAAAAGGTATTTGGACAGTCGAAACTATTAAAAGATAAAAAGATGGGGTTGATCCACGTCTTCTTCTTCTATGGTTTCTTAATGGTCCAGTTCGGTGCAATTGATTTAATTTGGAAGGGGCTGGCACCAGGATCACATCTGCCGCTTGGTGGGGCGTACGGCTTCTTTACTTTCTTCCAGGAGATTGTGGCTGTTGTTATTTTAGTAGCGGTTATCGGTGCATTCTACCGCCGCTATGTAGAAAAGCTTGCACGATTAAAGCGCGGTTGGAAAAACGGTCTCGTTCTGATCTTTATCGGCGGATTAATGATATCTACGTTGATTGGCAATGGGATGGGCTTAATCTGGCATGGGCATAGCTTCAATGGCTATGAGCCGGTTGCTTCCAGCATTGCCGCTGTTTTCGGCTTCCTGCCTCCAGTAGCAGCTGCTGCCATTTTCTATATTATGTGGTGGGTACATTTACTGCTGTTATTAACATTCCTTGTCTATATCCCGCAAGGAAAGCATTTCCACTTGATTACAAGTATCGTCAATGTCGGGGTAAACCGTCTGGATCGCCGCGGCACATTAAAGCCGGTTGACTTTGCAGCGCTTGAAGAGGCAGAGGATGAAGATGATATGCCGGCACTTGGAGTAGGCAAAATCCAGGACTTTACGCAAAAGCAGCTGCTTGATCTGTATGCATGCGTAGAGTGTGGCCGCTGTACAAATATGTGTCCTGCAACAGGTACGGGGAAAATGCTTTCACCAATGGATTTGCTTGTGAAAATGCGCGACCACCTCACATTTACTGGTGCTGTTGTCACAAAGCAAAAGCCTTGGGTGCCGTTCCAATTCTTTAACAATACGAAGGGGAACCAGCTGGCGATGGCTGCTGGTGCTGAAGGGGCAGTGATTGAGGATATTTACAGCCCATCTTTAATCGGCGATGTTATCACAGAAGAAGAAATCTGGGCATGTACAACTTGCCGAAACTGTGAAGATCAATGTCCTGTTATGAATGAGCACGTAGATAAAATCATCGACCTGCGCCGCTATTTAACAATGACAGAAGGGAAAGTAAACCCGGATGCACAGCGCGCAATGACAAACATTGAGCGTCAAGGAAATCCATGGGGACTTAACCGTAAAGAGAAGGAAAACTGGCGTGATCTTGACCCATCTATCAATATTCCAACGGTGAAAGAAGCGAAGAAATCCGGGGAAGGTTTTGAGTACTTATTCTGGGTTGGTTCGATGGGATCATTTGATAACCGCTCGCAAAAAATTGCGCTTTCGTTTGCTCGTCTATTGAACGAAGCAGGTGTTAAATTTGCGATTTTAGGTAACAAAGAGAAAAATTCCGGCGATACACCTCGCCGTTTAGGAAATGAATTCTTGTTCCAAGAGTTGGCGACAGCTAATATTGATGAATTCGAGAAAAATGAAGTAACGAAAATCGTGACAATCGATCCACATGCTTATAACATTTTCAAAAATGAATATGGCGATTTCGGCTGGCATGGAGAAGTGTATCACCATACAGAGCTGCTCTACGATTTAATCCAGCAAGGGCGCCTAACGATGAACCACCGTGTCGATGAAACAATCGTGTTCCATGATTCATGCTACCTTGGCCGTTACAATGATGTATACGATCCACCGCGTGAAATCCTAAAAGGCATTCCAGGTGTAAACCTTGTCGAGATGGAGCGAAACCGCCAGGATGCAATGTGCTGTGGAGCCGGCGGAGGTCTGATGTGGATGGAAGAGCATGTCGGAAACCGTATTAACGTAGCCCGTACAGAGCAAGCATTAAAAACAGAGGCATCTGTCATTTCATCGGGTTGTCCGTATTGCTTAACGATGCTCCAAGACGGTACGAAGGCAAAAGAGGTAGAAGATAAAATCGGTACGTATGATATTGCTGAGTTGTTAGAGCGCGCTGTGTTCGGCAGTGGGGCACCTGTTGATGAAGAGCCTGCGGAGGAAGCTGCAGAAGAAACGCAAGAGGATACTGCACCAATCCCAGTAGTGGAAGAAACGACAGTTGAAACAGCACAAGCGGCACCACCTTCGTCTTCTCCTGAGGAAGTGCAAGCTGCAGAAGAGGCAGTGGCCACAACTGAAGGAATTGAATCAACCGAGCTGATCCAAGCTGATGTAGAAGTAACCGAAATTTCTTCAACAGACGAACCAAAAGCATAAAAAAGAGACTGGAACATACTATGTCCCACCTCTTGTCAAAGGGTGAGTTGTCAGAGACAACTCACCCTTTCTTGTTAATTCACTTCTACATTCAGAAGTCGAATTATGGGAGTCACGTTAAAATACTTTCACATAAGGCTCTTCTTTCGTTTGAAGTTTAGTAGTAGGAGACTGAAGTTTTAATAAAGGACGCTCTATTGGTTATTAGTAAACTTTCAGTAGAGATAGATGGAAGTTGTTCGTAGTGGAGGCTGCGACTTCTGCGGGAATAGCACGATGAGCGGAAGATCTATTTTTTTGTGCCCATGCGAAAAAATTAGCTGGAGCCGTGCCCGCGAAAAGCGTCGGTTGGAACGGAGGATACCATCTTCAAAGAGAACAAAAGGCAATCGTGATGTAAAAAATCATGATTGCCTTTTATTATGCAGCTAGCGTTTTGTCCCAGCTTACTTTTATCTGATTTTAAACTTTTTTGTCTGGCCGCTTATCATAGAACGTCCATTAGCAGCTTTAATATTGTTTGTCATAACAAGCGTATAAAGTTCTCCCGTTACATAACCTTTTGCCGGTGCATGAACTGTAATCTTTTTCTGATCGACGGTAAATGTTATCCCATCCACCTGCTCCCCGGCTGCATTTAATACATATACGGTATGGTCATTGATGGAACGCGGGTCCACTGCCTGACTGAAAGAAATAGTCCATGATTTGTTTTTGGCATAGGTCCTTACTGGAGCAGGCTGAATCATCGTGAGCGTATAGGAATATTTCTCAAAGTTTGGAGTATGGGCTAAAATACTGCCTGTTTCCTGGACATCCAAAAAGTGACTTGCTTGTTTCAACTCTCCTGCCTGTTCTCCTGTTAAAGGGGAGTAGGCAAGTGAAGGAATCGCTGGATCAAGACTGTGCAGGATGACATAGTTTTTTAAGACCGTCAGCAAATCCTGCTTTTTCTCAGTACGGGAGAATTTCTGTCCTAGACCATATCCTTCTTGAAATAAATAAAATGATGTGTCCGTCATTAGGTAAGAAGGATATTCATAGCTTGATGAGTAGGCTGCCGTACTATCAAGCTGTGTGCTATTCATCTCCATTGTATCCAGATTCAAAAGCATATACTGCTGATTGTGGATGAAGGCAAAACGATCACCCGTGGAGAAAAAGTCATACTCCAGTTCATTTGGGGCGAACTCGATTTCTTTTATGATTTTCCCGTCAGCATTAAATTCAATAAACCGGTGGGTCATCTGTGATTCATCTGTTTGGTGGACAGAGTTAATATACATCATATAGCGATCCGGTTTCGTAAAATCAATTTTCTCATAAGATGCAGGATCAAGATAACGTTCCCAGTCATATACAAATACAGACACAAAATTAACAATATGATTTACTGGAAAGTTTGGCGTCAATGTCACGGTTTTATCAATCCCGCGTTTGCTATCCTGAATGTGGACATCGACTGTGGCAGTTTCTGGACAAAATCCTTCTCCGCCACATGGTGTAAGTAATGGTCTTGCATGCTTTACAGGAGGAAAGGTAAGCATTTCGCCGTTTTTCGTAAAGCCTAAAACCGGCTCTAGGCTCTGGTTATTATAAAAAAGAAGCTGGTCACCTTTAACTTCCCAATATGCAATTTCCTCCAAATAGGAAGGGAACGATTTTTGTTCAAGAGACCAAACAACCGTTAAGTTCTCATCATATAATATTAGGTTTTTCGTATCTGCTTCGTAAAACAGAAGGTAAGCTTGCCCATCCTCGGCCTTAAAGGGAAAGATATTGCCGCTTTTCAGCAAAATTTTTCTAATGATTTTCCCATTTTTTTTGTTTAGTTTATAAAAATCAAATAACAGCTGCTCTTCATCGGCAGTAAAACTGATTGCTAATATATCCCCAGTCGAGGTGGGCAACGCTGTATATAAGCTGTAGTCAAATGTACGCTGCCATTGCTCATTAAAGCCAATTTCCGCTTTTGCGCTGGCTGGTATAGTAAAGCTGCATAAAAAGAAGCAGCAAATTAAAATTGAAACGCTGCGTTTCATTTCCATCCCCCTAAAGTTGTCATACAATCAATATAGCAAAAATATCCAAGTTTTAATCATCTTATATTATGAAATTTAAAAAATACATAAATCAATTGAAAATCTTCTAACAATTTAGTATATTTTTTATATAACAATGATTTTGTTATTTTTTTAAAATAATACTGAGCGAGCGTTCAGTCGGTAAAAACTTTGAGAAGATCAATCGAAACAAAGGGGTGTTGTTGATTGAATAGAACAGTTATTTTAGAAGGTGCCCGTACACCTTTCGGTAAGTTTGGTGGCGCCTTATCAAGTCTGCAAGCAAGCGATTTGGGCGGGCATGCGATTAAGGGAGCATTGGAAAAGTCAGGTGTTCGGCCTGAAGAGGTACAGGAAGTTATTTTTGGGACTGTTCTGCAGGCAGGACAGGGACAGATTCCTTCCAGACAGGCAGCGAACAAGGCAGGTATCCCATGGAATGTAAAAACAGAAACAATTAATAAAGTATGTGCATCAGGTATGCGTAGTATAACGCTCGGTGATCAACTGATTCGATTAGGGGACGAAGAGGTCATTGTTGCCGGAGGAATGGAATCCATGTCTAATGCACCGTACTATTTGCCAAAAGGCCGCTTTGGTTTGCGAATGGGAGACGCAAGCATTGTGGACGGCATGGTGTATGACGGACTTTCTTGCTCGTTTGACCCGAAGCATGTGCATATGGGTACTTACGGAAATGCGACAGCAGATGAGTTTCACATTTCACGTGAACAGCAGGATGCTTGGGCAGAACGCAGCCATCGTTTGGCAGTGCAGGCGGCAGAAAAATTTGCCGAGGAAATCGTTTCAGTGGAAATTCCTCAACGAAAAGGTGATCCAATCGTTGTCGATTCAGATGAAGCGGTTCGAGCGGACACAAAAGTGGAAACGCTTGCAAACCTTCGTCCTGCTTTTGGCAAGGAAGGCACGATTACCGCAGGAAATGCTCCAGGTGTTAATGACGGTGCATGTGCTGTCGTTCTGATGAATGAAGAACGGGCAAAAAAGGAAGGACGCACTCCGCTTGCGACTATTTTGGCGCATACGGAAGTTGCAGTGGAGCCGAAGAATTTCCCGCAGACACCAGGGCTTGTTATTAAGGAACTGTTAGAGAAAACAGGAAAGTCGATTGAGGAAGTCGATTTGATTGAAATCAATGAGGCTTTTGCGGCTGTTGCACTTGTCAGCAATCAGATTGCCGGACTTGATGAAAGCAAGGTAAATGTAAATGGCGGAGCTGTGGCGCTCGGTCATCCGATTGGTGCAAGCGGTGCCCGTATTGTATTGACACTTGCCTATGAACTGAAGCGCCGCGGCGGTGGGATTGGCATTGCGGCAATCTGCTCCGGCGGTGGTCAAGGGGATGCAATCATGATTGAAGTAGCAAAACAGGGGGATGGACAATGACAATTCAAAAAGTAATGGTAATTGGTGCAGGTCAGATGGGGTCTGGCATTGCTCAAGTATGTGCACAAGCTGGATTCGATGTGAAGCTGAATGATATTAAACAGGAATTTTTTGAACGCGGACTTGGCGTTATGACAAAAAACTTATCTCGCGATGTAGAAAAAGGGCGTAAGACGGAAGAAGAAAAGCAGGCAATTCTAGGGCGCATTACAATGTCACTTGATCTGCGGGATGCTGCAGATGTAGACATTGTAATCGAAGCAGCAGTTGAAAATATGGAAATCAAGCAATCAATTTTTAAGCAGCTTGATGCGATTGCCCCAAAGCATGCAATTTTAGCGACAAACACGTCCAGTCTTCCGATTACGGAAATTGCGGCAGTAACGGAACGTCCTGAACAAGTTATCGGCATGCACTTTATGAATCCAGTACCGGTTATGAAGCTGGTGGAAATTATCCGCGGGCTGGCCACTGCCGATGAAGTATATCAAAAGGTAGAGGAAATGACGCGCAAGCTTGATAAGACACCAGTTGAGGTGAACGACTTCCCGGGCTTCGTATCCAACCGTATTTTACTTCCGATGATTAATGAAGCAATCTATGCATTATACGAAGGGGTAGCGTCGAAGGAAGCAATCGATGACGTTATGAAGATGGGGATGAATCATCCAATGGGTCCGTTAACATTAGCTGATTTTATCGGTCTTGATACATGCCTTTCAATCATGGAAATTCTTCATGAAGGACTTGGAGATTCGAAATACCGTCCATGTCCATTATTACGCAAATATGTGGCAGCAGGCTGGTTAGGGAAAAAATCCGGACGTGGCTTCTACATTTACGAATAGGAGGCCGCCTTTATGGAACTACGCTTTACACAAGAGCAAGAGATGATGCAGCAAATGGTACGGGATTTTGCCAAAACAGAAATCGAGCCATTCGTTGAAAGAATGGAAAGAGGGGAATTTCCCCGGGAGATTTTAAAGAAAATGGGCGAACTCGGCCTGATGGGAACAACAGCTCCTGAAAGCCTAGGCGGGTCAGAGATGGACTTTACTTCCTATATTATTGCAATTAACGAGCTTTCAAAAGTTAGCGCAGTCGTAGGAGTCATTCTATCTGTACATACATCAGTAGGAACGAACCCTATCCTTTACTTCGGTAACGACGCGCAAAAAAATAAGTATGTGCCAAAATTGGCAGGCGGTGAATATCTAGGAGCCTTCTGTTTGACGGAGCCGTCTGCGGGAAGCGACGCGGGATCACTGAAATCGCGTGCTGTAAAGGATGGGAACAACTATATACTCAACGGTGCGAAGGTGTTTATTACAAACGGGGGCGAGGCGGATGTGTACATTGTATTTGCTTCCACAAACCCGGAACTCGGGTCTCGTGGCATTTCAGCATTCATCGTTGAAAAGGGAACACCAGGGCTGATCATCGGAAAAGATGAACACAAAATGGGACTTCACGGTTCCCGCACAGTACAGCTAACATTTGAAAATATGGTCGTTCCGGCCGAGAATCTGCTAGGTGCGGAAGGGGAAGGCTTCAAGATTGCAATGAGTAATCTCGATGTCGGCCGCATTGGTATTGCAGCCCAGGCACTTGGGATTGCGGAAGCAGCATTGGAAGCAGCGACAAACTATGCAAAAGAACGTATACAATTTGGCAAGCCGATTGTGGCAAACCAAGGGGTGGCATTCAAACTGGCAGATATGGGAACAGCCGTAGAGGCAGCAAGACTGCTTGTATACCGCGCGGCAAACCTGCGGACGCAAGGTCTTCCATGCGGGAAAGAGGCATCGATGGCAAAGCTGTTTGCTTCGAAAACAGCTGTTGACGTAGCGATCGAGGCCGTCCAGATTTTTGGAGGGTACGGCTATACGGAGGATTACCCGGTCGAGCGCTATTTCCGGGATGCCAAAGTAACTGAAATTTATGAAGGTACATCTGAAATTCAGCGCCTTGTTATTAGCAAGCAGCTATTTAGTTAAACAAAGGGATTAATCGTATATAAATACAGTGGGGAAAAGGGGATTTGTACAATGAATTTTCAACTGACAGAAGAACATGAGCAATTACGGGAAATGATCCGTGATTTTGCTATTAATGAAGTAGCTCCTACAGCAGCAGAGCGGGATGAGAACGAAGAATTTGACCGCAGTATTTTTGACAAAATGGCAGAACTGGGGCTAACAGGCATTCCGTGGCCGGAAGAATACGGCGGGGCAGGCTTTGACTATTTAGCATATTGCATAGCGGTAGAAGAGTTATCACGTGTATGTGCTTCTACAGGGGTAACGCTATCAGCACACACATCTCTAGCAGGTTGGCCGATTTACAAATTCGGTAACGAAGACCAAAAGCAGAAATACCTTCGTCCAATGGCAGAAGGTAAAAAAATCGGTGCCTACGGATTAACAGAGCCGGGTTCAGGCTCAGATGCGGGCGGTATGAAAACCTACGCTGTAAAAGACGGAGATGACTATATTTTAAACGGGTCGAAAATCTTCATTACAAACGGCGGAGTAGCAGATATTTATGTAGTATTTGCCGTAACAGATCCAGAATCAAAGCATAAAGGAACATCAGCCTTTATTGTTGAGGCCGATTTCCCGGGCTTCTCTGTAGGGAAGAAGGAAAAGAAACTAGGTATTCGTTCCTCTCCAACAACAGAAATTATTTTTGAAAACTGTCGTGTACCAAAAGAGAACCTTCTAGGCCAAGAGGGTGAAGGCTTCATCATCGCGATGAAAACATTAGACGGCGGCCGAAACGGAATTGCTGCCCAGGCAGTAGGGATTGCACAGGGAGCACTTGATGCAGCAGTGGATTATGCAAAAGAGCGTGTACAATTCGGTAAACCAATTGCGGCTAATCAAGGTGTGTCATTTAAGTTAGCAGATATGGCGACAGCTGTAGAAGCTTCCCGCCTGCTTACTTATCAAGCTGCTTGGCTGGAATCAAATGATTTACCATACGGAAAGGCTTCTGCTATGGCGAAATTAATGGCTGGAGATACAGCAATGAGCGTGACGACGGAAGCTGTTCAAGTTTTCGGCGGATACGGATATACAAAAGACTATCCAGTGGAACGCTTCATGCGTGATGCGAAAATTACACAGATTTATGAAGGCACGCAAGAGATTCAGCGTCTGGTTATTTCGCGTATGCTGACAAAATAATGCATGGCAAATAAAAGAATCCGTGTTGAAACATCTGTTAAAGATGCAAGCCTAATCGAAATCCGCAGACAGCAAATTGTACGTGCAGGTATTAATCTGTTTCGGGAAAAGGGCTTTCATCGGGCAACGACAAGGGAAATCGCCAAAGCTGCTGGGTTTAGTATCGGTACATTATATGAATATATCCGGACGAAAGAAGATGTGCTTTATTTAGTATGTGACAGTATTTACAATGAAGTGACAAATCGTCTATCGCGCTTTCCGACGAATGCCGGGACAATTGAAGCATTTAAGGAGTCTATCAGTCAATATTTCCTGCTGATCGACGGGATGCTAGATGAATTCACGATTATGTATCAGGAAACAAAGTCCTTGCCGAAAGAGGCTATGCAGTATGTACTGAGCAAGGAGCTTGAAATGGTGTCGATTTTCGAGGAAATCCTAGCAGGCTGTGTAAAATCCGGGGTACTCGTACTTGATGAAAAAGAGGTGTTTTTAGCTGCTAATCATCTCGTCATTCAGGGGCAATCCTGGGCATTCCGTAAATGGGCCCTCAAAAATCGTTATACAATTGAAGAATACATTGAATTGCAGACGAATTTATTTTTAGACGGCGTTTTGCATTTTAAGAAATAAGAAGGGCACCGTTAATTGCATACGTTTTGTGGCAATTGGCGGTGCTGTTTGATTGGCGTCCGGTAAGGGGATCGGGCAGGAAGATATTTCATAACAAAGGGGAGTTCAATATGACAACAGAAGTAGAGACAAAAGTTGAGCAGCCAGTTGAAACGAAGGTAGAAGTATATAAACCGAAAAATCATGTCCGTTTCGTAACGGCATCAAGCTTATTTGATGGGCATGATGTATCGGTCAACATCATGCGTCGAATTTTGCAATCAAGCGGAGCAGAAGTCATCCATCTAGGACATAATCGCTCAGTAGAGGAAGTGGTAAATGCTGCTATCCAGGAGGACGCACAGGGCATTGCCGTTTCAAGCTATCAGGGCGGTCATATGGAATATTTCAAGTACATGTATGATTTGCTTCGTGAAAAAGGGGCTCCGCATATTAAAATCTACGGCGGAGGGGGCGGCGTTATTCTGCCGCGCGAAATTAAAGAGCTGCATGATTACGGTATTAACGGTATCTTCTCACCGGAAGATGGCCGGCGTCTTGGTTTGCAGGGGATGATTAATGAAAAAATGAAAGGGGCAGATTTCTCCACAATAAATGGCGATTATTTGGAAAAGCTGGAGAAGCTCACACCGGAAACACCGGAAATTTTAGCGAATCTGATTACCGCTGCTGAAACAGGCGGCGAAGGAGTAGAGGAGCTGCTGAACGCTGCAAGAGCAAATACGAAAAAAACGCCGGTGCTTGGTATTACAGGTACAGGGGGGGCAGGGAAATCATCGCTGACAGATGAGCTGATCCGGCGCTTCCTGCAGGAGTTCCCGGACAAACGGGTCGCGATTGTTTCAGTCGATCCGACGAAACAAAAAACAGGAGGAGCGCTTCTTGGAGACCGTATCCGCATGAATGCAATCTTTAATAATCGAGTGTATATGCGCAGCTTGGCCACACGCGGCTCCCGGACTGAGCTGTCGGCATCCATTGGTGATGTACTGGATGTTGTCAAAGCGGCCGGCTACGACCTTATCATTGTAGAAACGAGCGGCATCGGGCAAGGGGATGCGGAAATCACGAAATATACGGATCTTTCTATGTATGTGATGACAAGTGAGTTTGGTGCACCAACACAGCTTGAAAAAATTGATATGATCGACTATGCAGATTTAATTGCTATCAATAAATTCGAGCGTAAAGGTTCTGAGGACGCGCTTCGCCAAGTGCAAAAGCAAATGCAGCGTTCCCGTGAAATGTGGGAGACGAATTTAGACGATATGCCTGTATACGGAACAATTGCCTCTCAATTTAATGACAAAGGAACAAACTCATTGTTTGCAGCTATCGTGCGTCTTATTAATGAAAAGCTTGGATACAATTGGGAGACGTCCTATGAACAATCGATCAAGACACAAAAACAAGATGTGATTATTCCAAATGACCGCCGCTATTATTTACGCGAAATTACAGATGCGGTGCGCGGTTACCATAAGCGAGCAGCTCAGCAGGTAGAGCTGGCACGCAAGCTATACCAGCTGGAAGGAACATTAAAGCAGCTGCCGGCAGGGGAAGATGCACTGATTGCTTCAATCACTTCATTAATTGACGGAGTTCGTGGAGAGCTTTCTACAGAATCGAAGAAAATCCTCGACAACTGGAAAACGTTGAAGGAAGCATACAGCGGTGATGAATATGTAACGAAGGTTCGCGATAAGGAAATCCGCACCGTCCTGACAACAACATCATTATCCGGTACGAAGATTCCAAAAGTAGCGCTGCCGAAGTTTGAAGATTACGGGGAAATCCTGCGGTGGGTGTATGCGGAAAATGTACCCGGCTCATTCCCTTACACAGCTGGGGTGTTCCCATTCAAGCGCGAAGGGGAAGATCCAAAACGCCAATTTGCCGGAGAAGGCACACCGGAGCGTACGAATAAACGTTTCCACTATTTATCGAAGGACGATGATGCAAAGCGTCTGTCTACAGCATTTGACTCGGTAACATTATACGGGGAAGACCCGCATATCCGACCTGATATTTACGGCAAGGTAGGAGAATCAGGAGTAAGCATTTGTACACTCGATGATATGAAGAAACTTTATGACGGTTTTGATTTGTGTGCCCCAAGCACATCTGTTTCCATGACTATTAACGGGCCGGCGCCAATCATCCTGGCTATGTTTATGAATACGGCCATCGATCAGCAGGTACGCAAGCGCGAGGAGGAACTCGGACGTCCTTTAACGGTCGAGGAATTTACAGACACACGTGAAAAGACGCTTCAAGTTGTCCGCGGAACTGTACAGGCAGATATTTTAAAAGAGGATCAAGGGCAAAATACATGTATTTTCTCGACAGAGTTTGCGCTGCGTATGATGGGGGATATTCAACAGTATTTCATCGATCATAAAGTACGTAACTACTATTCTGTATCCATTTCGGGCTACCATATTGCCGAGGCCGGGGCGAATCCGATTTCCCAGCTGGCGTTTACACTGGCAAACGGCTTTACGTATGTAGAGTACTATTTAAGCCGCGGCATGCATATTGATGACTTTGCACCAAACTTGTCGTTCTTCTTCTCAAACGGCCTGGATCCGGAATATACGGTAATCGGCCGGGTAGCACGCCGCATCTGGTCCATTGTCATGCGGGATAAATATGGTGCAAATGAACGCTCGCAAAAACTGAAATACCATATTCAAACGTCAGGGCGCAGTCTGCATGCGCAGGAAATTGATTTTAATGATATTCGCACAACACTGCAAGCCTTAATGGCCCTGCATGATAACTGTAATTCTCTCCATACTAATGCATATGATGAAGCGATTACAACTCCGACGGAAGAATCTGTACGACGAGCGATGGCTATTCAGATGATCATTACAAAGGAACATGGACTGACGAAAAATGAAAACCCGCTTCAAGGGGCATTTATCATTGAAGAACTGACAGACCTTGTGGAGCAGGCAGTACTTGATGAGTTTGATCGCATCAACGACCGCGGTGGTGTACTCGGCGCAATGGAAACACAATACCAGCGTGGGAAAATTCAAGAGGAATCTATGTATTATGAGCACTTGAAACATTCAGGTGAGCTGCCGATTATCGGGGTGAACACATATTTAAACCCGAATCCGCCATCTGATGAAGACATTAACTCTATGCAAATCGCGCGTGCTTCTAAGGAAGAAAAAGATGCACAAATCAATAATCTCAAGACATTCCAGGAACGTCATAGTGACAAGAGTACGGAGGCGCTCAATCGCCTGAAGAAAGCTGCCGTAACTGGAGGGAATATTTTCGAAGAATTGATGGAGACGGTAAAGGTAGCGAGTCTTGGTCAAATTACGCATACGCTTTATGAGGTAGGCGGTCAATATCGTCGCAATATGTAAAAAGTATTACCGGCTAGATGGGAATAGCATATTTCCCGTCTAGCTTGCTATTTGCCTGTTATTCCGACATACTTTTCGCACGACGAGCCTGCTGTAATTTTGTATACTGAGTGTAAAGTCAACAAGGGAGGTGGCAGAAGTGGTATCACATGTAAAATATATTGTTATATTTTGTTGTCTAACGGCCACCTATTTCCTTTATAATGAACAATTAGCTTCGATTCCGCTATTGGTTTTGTCTGCTCTTTTCTTTTATATCGGCCTGAAAGAAATGTCGAAATTAAAAAACAATAAATGAAACTAGCATAGTACTATCATGTGTGTATATAATGGGTATTATGCTTAGAAAATGTAATAAATGAAGGGACGTGCACGATTTGAACTTTCGTGAAATGACAAAAGAACAATTAGCAGAAGAATCGTTAATTGATTTAGCATACGCTTTTTTAGAAGAACGTAAATCTGCAATCGCATTTGCCGATCTAGTAAAAGAGCTTCAAAGCTTAAATGGGTTTTCAGATGAGGAAATAAAATCTCGTCTTGTCCAATTTTATACAGATATGAACATAGATGGTCGCTTTTTACTAAACCATGAGAGCGGCTGGGGTCTTCGTGAATGGTATAAAGTGGAGACGATCGAAGAAGAAACAGCTCCAACTGTAAAGACACGTAAGAAAAAATCTAAAGCGGTTATCGACGATGAGGACGAAATCATCGAGCTTGATGAAGAAGATATCGTATTTGATGAAGATTTCGACGAGTTTACAGACGATGAAGAGGAAGAAGAAGACGAAATCGAGGAAGACGATGCTCTTGAATTTGTCGAGGAAGATATCGAGGATCTAGATGCGGATATTGATGAAGAATTAATTCCGGAAGAGGAAGAGGAATTCGTCATTGATGATGAGGAAGAAGAAGAAGATCTTGATGACCTGGAAGACTTCGACGAGGAAGAAGAAAAGTAATAGTAGAAGCATGGGCAAGCTGCCCATGCTTTTTTATGTTTTATCAAGAAGAGTACGGCAGTAACCTTCTAGGGACTGCTTCCACGGTGCAGGATTACTTTCTTTTCAGGTATGAAAACACAGATAGAAGTCTTCAAGGTAAAAGTGCTTGACTTCTTTTTCACTTCCGTATAATCTTTTACTTGGGCTCCTTTAAAAAGGAGAATGACCGTATAAGTTATACGCTCCCCCTGCTCGTGTGCAGGTGGGGCGTTTTTTATTTTTTATAGCAAAAGTTCGTAACGCAGTGTATGTACTGGCTGGCTTTGGCTGCCATGGGCTGAGTTTGAGGTGTTGAAATAGGGAGGAAATCCTTCCTACCCCTATTAAAAAAAGAGGCATTGTGAAGGCGTTTTTTGGCCGGCAGATGCCTTTCCAATTTTTAAGGAGGAATTTAGAATGACAAAGTATATTTTCGTAACGGGTGGGGTTGTTTCGTCGCTTGGGAAAGGAATCGTTGCTGCATCTTTAGGACGTTTACTAAAAAACCGGGGTCTGGAAGTAACTATTCAAAAGTTTGACCCATATTTAAACATTGACCCGGGTACAATGAGCCCATACCAACATGGTGAAGTATTTGTAACGGATGATGGCGCGGAAGCCGACTTGGATTTAGGTCACTATGAACGCTTTATCGACATCAATTTAGGAAAGCACTCAACAGTTACATCAGGCCGTGTATATCAATCCGTTCTGCAAAAAGAGCGCCGTGGCGATTACAACGGTGGTACTGTTCAAGTAATTCCTCACATTACAAATGAAATCAAAGACCGGATCCAACGCGCCGGCCGTGAAACAAATGCCGATGTAGTGATTACAGAAGTAGGCGGTACAGTAGGGGATATCGAATCGCTGCCATTTTTAGAAGCCATCCGCCAAATGAAAACAAATCTTGGCCATAACAATGTTATGTATGTTCATTGTACATTAATCCCTTACATTAAAGCGGCAGGGGAAATGAAAACAAAACCGACACAGCACTCGGTAAAAGAGCTGCGTTCATTAGGTATCCAGCCAAATATTATCGTTGTACGTACGGAACAGGCAATTTCACAAGAAATGAAAGATAAATTAGCGTTATTCTGTGACGTACAGCCACATGAAATCATTGAATCACGTGATGCAGAGCATTTATATGAAGTGCCGTTAAACCTTCATGCACAGGACTTTGATGATATCGTGCTGGAACACTTTGGCATTCAAGCGCCGGAAGCAGATATGTCCGAGTGGAAAGAGCTTGTAGAAAAAGTGAAAAACCTAAAAAATAAAACACGTATTGCACTTGTAGGGAAATATGTGGAACTACAAGATGCTTATATTTCTGTAGCTGAGGCATTGAAGCATGCGGGCTATGCATACGATTCAGAAATCGAAATCGACTGGGTAAATGCAGAAGATGTGACAGCTGAAAATGTAGCACAGCTGCTTGGACAAGCAGATGGTATTCTAGTTCCTGGAGGCTTTGGAGACCGCGGAGTAGAAGGCAAAATCGAAGCGATCCGCTATGCGCGTGAGAACGATGTGCCATTCTTCGGTATTTGTCTAGGCATGCAATTAGCGACAGTGGAATTTGCGCGAAATGTATTAGGTTTACAAGGCGCACATTCAACGGAACTAGATAAAAACACACCATATCCAATCATTGATTTCCTTCCAGATCAATCAGAGGATACAGATCTTGGGGGTACATTACGTCTAGGCTTATATCCATGTAAATTAAAAGAAGGATCTCGTGCACGTGAATGCTACAATGGAGAAGAGCTTGTGTACGAGCGTCACCGTCACCGCTATGAATTCAATAATGAATTCCGTGAAGCAATGGAAGCAGCAGGGCTTGTGTTCTCAGGTGTATCTCCTGATAACAAACTTGTTGAAATTATTGAGTTACCTGAGAAGAAATTCTTTGTAGCTGGGCAATTCCACCCAGAGTTAGTATCTCGTCCACAACGTCCACAGCCGCTGTTCCGTGAATTTGTAGGTGCAGCATTTAACAACCGTAAATAATTAGTCGTTTCTGATGGAGACGAACGAATGTAGAACAGCGGGAAAAACATTACGTTTTTTCCGCTTTTTTATGAGGTCAGCATAGGCTTATTCAGGGATGTATGAGATCCTAACGAACTTCATATTAAAAAGCCCTCAACAATCCATATAAGGAAAGCCAAGGGCGGAAAAGTCTGCAGGGTTTTTATAAAACTTTATATTACTCCTCTTATTAATGTCTATATACGAACCTCGTACATTAGGTGTAACTGCCTAATGGGCTCTTCATCTGCCAGCAACTAGATATGAATAATACCTATTAATGTTGCAATGAATAATAACAAGATACTCAATCCCCACATCCAGAAGAAGGAGTACTTTAGGTGCTTGCCCATTTCTAGTCCAGATAATCCCAGAGCCAGCCAAACAGCCGGAGCTAGTGGTGATACGAATGTCCCGACGATATTGCCAATGATCATCGCATAAGCTGTGGATAAAGAATCGATATCGAAGGAAAGACCGATCTGCTCAACGACAGGAAATAGTGCGAAATAATAAGCATCTGTACTTAGTAATAAATCAAATGGTACTCCTAATATACCTACAATAATATGAAGGTAGGAAGACATGAAGGAAGGCATAATTTGTACTGCATCATTGGCAATAGCAGTCAGCATGCCTGTGCCATTCAAGATGCCTAAAAACAGGCCGGCAGCAATAATAATGGAGGCCATCGTCAAGGCATTAGGAGCATGTGCACGGATCCGCTCCATTTGATCCTTTGTAGAACGATAGTTGATGGGCAATGCAATAGCAACTCCGATCAAAAAGGCGAGCCCTGCAGGAATGATGCCAGCCACCAATGTTCCAATTACAAGAATAGAAACAAGTGCATTGATCCAGAGCAGCTTTGGACGTTGAAGATCCTTATCCAACTCTGATGAAACAACCCCCATAGAGGAAACTTCATCTTCATTAGAGGCAGCCAGTGAGCCAAACTGACTTACTATACGCTTCTTCTCTCGAATGCCAAAGAAAACAGCTAATACCAACATAAGGATAATTCCGATAATTTGTAAGGGAATTAGAGGGTACCAAAGTTCTGTCACATCTGTTTTCAATACAGATGCTACACGTCCCAACGGCCCGCCCCAAGGTACCATATTTACGATTGCGGCAGCACCGGCAACCAATAATAGCAGCAAATATGGATTCATCCGTAAACGGAGATAGAGCGGCAATAATGCTGGAATTGTAATTAGGAAGGTAGAAGCTCCCGATCCGTCAAGCTGTGCCACAACGGCAATCAAGACAGTGATGATAGCTACCACAACAACATTCCCTTTTGAAAGCGCAATCATTTTGTTGATGAGTGGCTCGAACAATCCTGCATCTTGCATGATGCCGAAGAAGATAATAGCAAAAATAAACATCACCGCAACATTGATAACCGAGCTTATACCGGAATCAAAGAATTCCCCTATATCTGCCAGACTAAAGCCCGCAATTAAGGCACCGATAATTGGAGGGATAACCATAGCTACCAAGGGAGACACGCGGCCACTGATTAGAAGGGTTATAATTACTAAAATAGTTAAAAATCCTATAATACTTAAACTCATTTTATTTTCTCCCCTTTATTTTCATTGTTTTTTGAGTTTTTCTAAAAATAACACAATTATGATAAGGGGAGAATAATATGGTGATATTTTATATAAAGTTAATAATTTTAATTTTGTTCATAAGTTTCACGATAAGTATATTTCCGTTCTGGACGACCGACTGAACCGTAGATCAACTTTGTTTCGAGAAATTGCTCAGCTACTAAATATTCTAGGTAACGCCGGGCAGTCGAACGGCTTGTCCCGATTTCTTCACTAAGCCTGGAGGCAGTCATCTCCTCAACGGCATTATCCTCAAACAGCGATTTTACAGATTGTAAGGTATGAAAATCGATTCCCTTTGCGGCAGGCTCATGCTGTCCCTCTTTGAAGGTTGAAGAGAATAATTCATCTATCTCTTTTTGAGACAGATGCTCTTTGGCTAAGAACAGTTTTTCAACGTACCGATAACGGTCTATGGATTGGGATAATCGCTGGACCTCGAAGGGCTTGATAATATAATCGAAGACACCGAGGTTCATAATATCTTGCACATGCTCTGCTTCAGAGGCTGCAGAAATAATGATGATTTTGATAGCAGAGTAGAGAGAGCGAATATCTTTTATAAGTGAGTATCCCTCTACATCTGGAATATAAAGATCAAGCAGTATAATATCCGGCAAATTAGCTGCCTCTTCTAGTTTTTTTAACGTTTCCTTACCACTACGCAAATTTTCCAGCACAGTACAGGACCCAATATCATTTACGTAATCGGCATGGATTTGAGCGACACGGAAGTCATCCTCCACAATCCATACGCCTACTGTTTTTGTCATGATTCTTCCTCCTATCTAGGTAAAATAATTAAGAAACAAGCACCGGGAAGATCTCCCTCATCGAGCAGGATTTCTCCACCAACTGACTGCAATGCTTGTTTGCTGATGGCCAATCCATGTCCGCGATCCATTCCTTCTTTTGTGGACACGCCACGTGCAAATAAGGTAGCATACAGTTCTTCACTGACACCGTGTCCGCTGTCTTGAATTTCAAAAAGGATACGATCCTTATATTCATCAATCGATATCTGGATTAACTTAAGGGAGGAGTGCTTTATACCCCGAACCGCTTCAATAGCATTTTGCAGCACATTCCCAAGAGCTGTCAGAAGGGCTTCTTCCTGCTTGGCATTTAATGTACTAGATAAATGGCATTCCTTAAGCTCCATGCTGATACCTAATTCCGCTGCCTCGGTAATTTTCCCCTGAATTAAAGCAAAGAGAAGGGGACTCTTCGAATTGCTGTTCAACATCTTTTTAACCTGTCCCTGGATGTTTTTCTCTCTTTTAATATATTGAATAGCCTCTTCGTATTTCTTATGAACGAGTAACCCTAAAATGATATGTAGTTTGTTTGCATATTCATGAGTCTGAGCACGCTGCATATTGGCGCGTTGCTTTGCCTGTTTCAATTCATCTGCAATCCTTTGGATGTCTGTCTTGTTACGCATTGTATATAAAGAGCCGATTTGTTTATTCTTTTCGAGCAGCGGTGCCTTGTTGAGGATGATAATCGAACCATCCAAGGAAATCTCCAGGTTCCTAATAGTATCCCGAAGAGCAATCTCACGGGTGAAAATATGCTGGATATCCGTACCCATCCATTTGGAGAGGGGGGCCTTTTTATTTGGATCGATCATTTCATAGGCACTGTGGTTGATGGTCGTAATATTTCTATCGGGGCCGACAGCTAGAATCCCTTCCATAGTTGTTTCCAGAATTATTTTATGCTGCTCGTATAATTTCGCAATCTGTACAGGTTCCATATTAAAAAGCAGCCTTTTTATATAAAAGGAAATGAGAAATGCGCCTGCAATGCCAAAACTGAACAAAAGGGCGGCGTACATTAACCACCTTTTAAAAGAATCCTGAATCATATGGTCAATATTTTTTGCTAGAAATCCAACTGATACAACACCAATGATTTCATTGTTTTTTATAAGGGGTACCTTTCCACGAATGGATAGTCCAAGGGAACCTCTAGTTTTTGAAACATAGGACTTCCCATTCACTAAGACATCTTCATTGTCTCCACCGATCATTTGTCCGCCAATCTTTCCGGGAATGGGGTGTGAATAACGTGTACCTTCTTTATTGCCGATGACAATAAAGGCAGCACCGATTTCCTGTTGGATTTTCGTCGTAATGGGCTGGATCACTTCGCTCGGATTCTCGGAATCGAAAGCTTCAATTATTTCCGACATGGAAGCGATAGTCGAGGCAATATTAAGCGCCTGTGTTGCCATCTGATTTTCTGTCATATTCCGAATATGGTCTTGTAGCAAATATAAAAATGTTCCACAAATAAAGATAATCAATACACTAATTAAGGAAATCATTTTAAAGGTGATAGTATGAAACCAGTTCTTCATTTCTTAACCTCCATTCAACTGCCTATTCTATAGTAAATGAACATACAAAAATTTATAGGATTTAAAAAAGTATTTGGACCAGGTCCAAATACTTTAAGAAGGAGGGGGAGAGTCTGCTTCCTCCTCCAATTTGTCTTCTACTTATACTATATGGCAGAAATGCCAGATTATCTTTCTATGCAAACGGAGAAACAGGCGGTTCCTCATCCTCTTCATCATCCGCTACCATTTCATCGTATTCCATTTTAATTGCTTCATAAATAAATAGGGCGGCCATTAAATGCGGAAAGACAACCCGTTCCCCTAGTTTGGAAGGGTGTGGAAGGATACCGCCTCGGATTTTCATGCTAATATAAGTATAGGCAAGCTCGCTTAATTCATTATCACTGTCCGCCGGCTCGCTGGCAATAGCCGCAAATGGAATGAATAGGTCGTATAGTTTTTGAGCTAAAGCTACAGCCTCTTCATTTTGGCAGCTGCGGGTAAAAATAATGACACGGTCTGCTTCAGTAAGCTGAGCCTCAGGAGACCAAGGGACCGCTTTTATGAATGGAGCTGCTCCTTCTAGCGCATTTATTTCTACTCCCTTCAGCTCCCCAAAGCAGGCAAAGTATACATTGCCTTGTCCAATCCCAGCCTGGGCGAGCAAACGGGCAGTATCCTCAATCGCTTCTTCTTCGCTTGTTTGGATGCGCTGCAGCAGCCCAGTCATCTGTGTAGTTAAAATTTTTGACATAATTC
Source organism: Lysinibacillus odysseyi 34hs-1 = NBRC 100172 (assembly GCF_001591965.1). Taxonomy (GTDB): domain Bacteria; phylum Bacillota; class Bacilli; order Bacillales_A; family Planococcaceae; genus Lysinibacillus_B; species Lysinibacillus_B odysseyi. The sequence goes on along the minus strand of NZ_BCVX01000008.1, from coordinate 6,895 downwards.
CACCTCCTCTTCATTATAGGTTTTGAAAATTTAAATTGCAAAACGAGAAAATTATCCTGATATTAGAAGGAATTAGAGAATAAGGAAAGAATATAGTACGGTAAAATAAGCCGAGGAGAAATACAAACGTGAAAAAAATCTTAATTGTCGATGATCAACCAGGCATTAGACTTTTATTAAATGAATTGTTTAAAAAAGAGAAGTATATGCCGCATTTAGCAGCGAATGGTATGGAAGCTTTAAAAATCTTCGATGAAGAACCAATTGACTGCGTATTGCTGGATATGAAAATTCCCGGCATGAATGGCATCGAAATTTTGGAGCAGCTAAAGGCGAAAAATGAACGCATTCCCGTCATTATGATGACAGCGTACGGTGAGCAGGAGTTAATAGACGAGGCAATGCAGCTTGGAGCCTCCCGTTATTTTACAAAGCCATTCAATATTTTCGAGGTGCTAAATGAGGTAAATAGTATTTTGAAGGTTTAAAGACACAGTAAAATTGTGAAAAGTATGGATATGCCCCGTGCAGGCAGTGGCGAATGCTGCCTGTTTTTGTTATGATGGGGTTGAATGTTTTCTTATAAAATATTTAGCATCCTTAAGGAGGACTTTCATCATGGCGTTAGTTTCAATGAAAGAAATGTTAATTAAAGCAAAAGCTGAAAAATATGCGGTAGGTCAATTTAATATCAATAACTTGGAATTTACACAAGCTATTCTACAAGCAGCTCAGGAAGAAAACTCACCTGTTATTTTAGGTGTTTCTGAAGGTGCTGGTAAATATATGGGCGGCTTCGTGGCAGTCGTACATATGGTGAAAGGCTTAATTGAAAGCTACAATATTACAGTTCCGGTAGCAATCCACCTGGACCACGGTTCCTCATTTGAGAAATGTAAAGAAGCAATTGACGCAGGCTTTACATCCGTAATGATCGATGCATCTCATCACCCATTCGAAGAAAACGTAAAAATCACACAACAAGTAGTGGAATATGCACATGCAAAAGGTGTTTCAGTTGAAGCAGAGCTTGGGACAGTCGGCGGCGAAGAAGATGGCGTAATCGGCGGTATCAATTATGCAGACCCGCAGGAATGCAAAAACCTTGTAGAGCAAACAGAAATTGACTGTTTAGCACCAGCACTGGGCTCTGTACACGGTCCTTACAAAGGTGAACCTAACCTAGGTTTCAAGGAAATGGAGGAAATTTCACAACTTGCAGACCTTCCATTAGTTTTACACGGAGGTACTGGTATCCCAACACATGATATTCAACGTGCCATTTCCCTTGGTACAGCGAAAATCAATGTTAATACGGAAAATCAAATCGCTGCTACAAAAGCAATTCGTGAAATTTTGAATAACGATCAAAAAGTATATGATCCACGTAAATATTTAGCACCTGCTCGCGAAGCTATCAAAACTACGGTAATTGGTAAAATGCGCGAATTCGGTAGCTCTCAAAAAGCGTAATAAATCGACGGTTGATAGCAGGAGAAGAGTCTGGAATTCAGGCCTTCTCCTGATTTAGGATAAAGAAATATCTGTGCGAACAGGCACCAGGAGGAAGAAGTATGAAATTTTTTATTGATACAGCCAATTTTGATGAAATCAAAGAAGCCCACGCTTGGGGAATTCTATCAGGGGTTACGACAAACCCATCATTAGTAGCGAAAGAAGCGAATATTTCTTTCCACGACCGCCTGCGTGAAATTGCAGAGTTAGTAGACGGTTCTGTCAGCGGAGAAGTAATCTCTCTAGACGCGGAAGGTATGATTAAGGAAGGCTTGGAGCTTGCAGCAATTCACCCGAATATTACAGTGAAATTACCAATGACACCAGAAGGGTTAAAAGCTTGTAAATTCTTCTCCGAAAAAGGGATCAAAACGAATGTTACTTTAATCTTTTCGGCTAACCAGGCATTGATGGCAGCTCGTTCAGGCGCAACATATGTTTCGCCGTTTTTAGGTCGCCTTGATGATATCGGTCATAATGGTGTGGAGCTGATTTCAACAATTGCTGATATCTTTACAATTCACGATATCAAAACAGAAATTATCGCAGCATCCATCCGCCATCCTCAACATATTACAGAAGCGGCATTAGCTGGTGCTCATATTTCAACAACACCATTCAAGGTATTAAAACAATTATTTAACCATCCATTAACTGACAAGGGTATTGAAGGATTTTTAGCGGATTGGTCAAAGCGTGAAGGACAATAATAAAAGAAATACGCTTTCTAAATTGATGAGGAGATAACGCTTCATGGATGTTTACAAAATAAACGGAGGGCACCGCTTACAAGGTACGATTAAAGTGAGCGGGGCAAAGAATAGTGCTGTTGCTTTAATTCCTGCATCCATATTGGCGAATTCCCCTGTTACAATCGGAGGAATTCCGGGAATTTCAGATGCTTGGACATTAAAAGCATTACTTGAAGAACTTGGCGGTGAAGTGTCGTTTGAGAACGGCACGATGACGATTGATCCATCGAATATGATTGCCATGCCTCTGCCGAATGGCAATGTAAAGAAACTGCGTGCCTCCTATTATTTAATGGGGGCAATGCTCGGACGCTTCAAAAAAGCTGTGATTGGCCTGCCCGGTGGCTGCTTTTTAGGCCCGAGACCAATTGACCAGCATATTAAAGGATTTGAGGCGCTCGGTGCAAAAGTGACAAATGAGCATGGGGCTATTTATCTTCGGGCAGACGAGCTGCGCGGTGCTAAAATTTACTTGGACGTGGCAAGTGTGGGCGCGACAATTAACATTATGCTTGCTGCCGTGTTGGCAAAAGGACGCACGATTATTGAAAATGCCGCAAAAGAGCCGGAAATCATCGATGTGGCCACACTCCTTTCAAACATGGGAGCAAAAATTAAAGGAGCGGGTACAAGTGTTATTCGGATTGATGGGGTAGAGGAATTACACGGTACAAAGCATACGATTATCCCGGACCGTATTGAAGCGGCAACATTCATGATCATGGCTGCTGCCATTGGTGATGGTGTGACAATCGATAATGTAATTCCGCTGCATCTGGACTCCGTTACGGCAAAACTTCGGGAAATGGGCGTCGTTGTGGAAGAGGATGAGGAAAGCATCTTTATCCCAAAACAGGGAACGCTGCATGCGGTTGACGTTAAAACACTTGTGTATCCTGGTTTTCCGACAGATGTACAGCAGCCATTATCCGTACTCATGTCACAGGCGGTAGGTGCTTCAAAGGTGACAGATACGATTTACTCAGCACGTTTTAAGCATATCGATGAGCTGCGCCGGATGAATGCAAAAGCGCGGGTAGAAGGCAATACCGCCATCATTGAAGGTCCTGCACAGCTTGAAGGTTCAGTGGTGACTGCAACAGACCTGCGTGCTGGAGCGGCGCTTGTTTTAGCGGGCATCCTCGCAAAAGGGGAAACAGAGATCCATGATATTTATCATATTGAGCGCGGCTACAGTTCGCTGATTGAAAAGCTTTGTGCGCTCGGGGCCGACATACGGCGGGAAACGATTTTAACAACTGATAAAACTGTCTAGATTGACCGGACGATGAATATGTTACAATGTAGTAAGCAGTGAAATTTAAGTTAAGGTTTTGGTTTAGGCAAGTATATAGCTGCCTAGACATTTGCGCTGCCCTATCCGGCCGGGAAAGACCGGGGGCAGCTGTAAATGTGCTTTTCTAAGCTGGCCGAAAACAGGAGGCAAATTAACAATGGAACGTAGTTTATCAATGGAAGTCGTGCGCGTTACAGAAACTGCAGCAATCGCTTCAGCAAAGTGGATGGGACGCGGACTGAAAAACGAAGCAGATGACGCAGCAACAACAGCAATGCGCCACATGTTTGATACAATTCCGATGCATGCAACAGTAGTCATCGGGGAAGGCGAAATGGATGAAGCACCAATGCTTTACATTGGTGAAGAGCTTGGTTTGCGTAATGGCGGCCCGGAAGTAGATATCGCTGTAGATCCACTGGAAGGCACAAATATTGTGGCAAAAGGGACAAACGGAGCGATGACAGTGCTTGCTATTGCAGACCGTGGCAATCTACTGAACGCACCTGATATGTATATGGAAAAAATCGCTGTTGGACCTGAAGCGGCAGGAAAAGTAGATATTAATGCTTCTGTCACGTATAATTTACTTCAAGTAGCGAAGGCGAAAAACAAAGACGTATCCGATGTAGTGGCAACATTACTGGACCGTCCGCGTCATCAGGCGATCGTAGATGAAATCCGTGAAGCAGGTGCCCGTATCAAATTTATACAAGATGGCGATGTAGGTGCTGCGATCAATACAGCATTCGATGAGACGGGTATTGATATTATGTTCGGTACTGGTGGTGCTCCTGAAGGTGTAATTGCTGCTGTAGCCTTGAAATGCCTAGGTGGAGACTTCCAGGCGAAACTTGTACCAGAAGATGAAGAACAGCTTGCACGATGCAAAAAAATGGGCATTGATGTAGACAAAGTGCTTTATATGGAAGACCTCGTAAAAGGGGATGACGCTATTTTTGCGGCAACAGCTGTAACAGATAGCGAGCTTTTAAGAGGAGTTCAATATAAAGGCGGCTACGCCCTGACACATTCTGTTGTTATGCGCGCGAAAACAGGTACGGTACGCTTTATTGAAGGACGTCATAGCATCAAGAAAAAACCATCAATTATTAAATAACTTCACAATTTACTTGCCCGGCATACTCCGCCGGGCTCTTCTAGCAATGAAAGTTCTCCAACTTCAAGATATTCCGAGATAAGAAAAGAGTATTCGCGTACCGATAGCCGCGACAGCTGCTTGCAGAAGGCTCACAGTGTGCTTGCACGTGAAGAAACTTTCGAAGCGACCCCGAGCGGCTGGTACGAATGCCTAGACACTGATAAAAATAAATAGATAGGAGAAATGTTAATGACAGCTCTTACCATTGCGCAGCTGGAAAATATGACATTAAAAGAGTTATACTCACAAGCGCGTGAATTTAAAATTTCTTATTATAGTAAGCTCAACAAAAAAGAGTTGATTTACGCTATATTAAAGGCTCAATCAGAGCTTGAAGGCTACTTCTTTATGGAAGGCGTGCTTGAGATTGTATCACAGGAAGGCTTTGGCTTCCTTCGCCCCATCAACTATTCACCTTCAAAAGAGGATATTTATATTTCTGCATCCCAAATCCGCCGCTTTGACCTGCGAAACGGGGACAAGGTAACGGGTAAAGTACGCCCTCCAAAAGAGAATGAGCGTTATTATGGACTTCTTCAAGTACAGGCAGTTAACGGAGAGGATCCGGAAGTTGCGAAGGAACGTGTTCACTTTCCAGCATTAACCCCGCTATATCCAGACCGTCAAATCAAGCTTGAAACAGAGCCGAATAAACTATCGACACGCATTATGGATTTAGTAGCCCCTGTAGGTTTTGGTCAGCGTGGCTTGATTGTTGCACCGCCAAAGGCAGGGAAAACATCCCTGTTAAAGGAGATTGCCAATGCCATTACAACAAATTATCCGGAAGCAGAACTTATTGTACTGTTAATCGATGAGCGCCCGGAGGAAGTAACGGACATCGAACGTTCAGTAAACGCGGATGTTGTGTCTTCCACATTTGATGAAGTGCCTGAAAACCATGTGAAGGTGGCTGAAATTGTGCTGGAACGGGCTCGCCGTCTTGTCGAGCATAAGCGTGATGTAATCATTTTAATGGACTCCATTACACGTCTTGCCCGTGCGTACAACCTTGTTATCCCGCCAAGCGGACGTACATTATCGGGTGGTATTGATCCAGCTGCTTTCCACCGTCCGAAGCGCTTCTTCGGTTCAGCACGTAATATTGAAGAAGGAGGCAGCTTGACGATTTTAGCAACTGCCCTTGTCGATACAGGATCTCGTATGGATGAAGTCATCTATGAGGAATTCAAAGGGACAGGCAATCTCGAGCTGCATTTAGACCGCCATCTCGCAGAACGCCGTATTTTCCCGGCGCTTGATATCCGCCGTTCTGGTACGAGGAAAGAAGAACTGCTGTTAGAGCCGGAGCAGCTTGAAAAATTATGGGCAATCCGCAAAACATTCAGCGATTCTCCGGACTTTGCAGAAAAGTTCCTGCGTAAGCTTCGTACGACAAAAACAAACGAGGAATTCTTTGAAAAGCTGAATGAAGATATGAAAAAGGCAACAAAAGGCAAAGGTCTTCTATAAAAGCTAGGCGGGCATTATCCCTTGGGTCAGGAATCGCCGGTAAATCACGGGAAACCGCTGATAAACCTGGCAAAACCGCTGATAAATGGTGTGAAATCGCCGATAAACCGAGAGTAACCGCTGTTAAATTGTATAAAAACAACGATAAACTGGGGAAACATGCCAATATGCGGCAGGAGACTGATCATATTCTATTAAAGAAAGTACGGTTAATAATTTCATTTCTCGGCCTGAATTTTCATGCTTGCATTTCATAGGCGGAGTATGGTATTCTCTTAAAGTATGTAACGTGCACATATGTAGCTGGCTTTACCGCTTTCATTACCGGTACCTGTAATGATCATATTCGGGCTATGTAAGGTGCAGTTCGAATAATACTCTGTTCCGGATGGTTCAGGGCGAGAGGAGAAAACGAATATGAAACAAGGAATTCACCCAGATTACAAAACTGCAACAGTAACTTGCTCTTGCGGTAACTCATTCCAAACTGGTTCAGTAAAAGAAAACATCGTTGTCGAGTTCTGCAACGAATGTCACCCATTCTATACTGGCCGTCAAAAATTCGCGTCTGCTGACGGACGTGTTGATCGTTTCAACAAAAAATACGGTCTTAACAAATAATTGTTCCGTACACAACACCTCACGCCGAGCTGCGTGAGGTGTTATTTTTATAAAACGCCTGCTGATAATTGTGTG
>NZ_BCVX01000007.1 GCF_001591965.1 Lysinibacillus odysseyi 34hs-1 = NBRC 100172 | reverse complement strand
TTTATTACTTCATGCAGGGGACGCTTTCAGCGGTACACTTTACTTCAACGAATTTTTAGGCAAAGCAGATCTTGAATTCATGAATGCTATGGGATTCGATGCAATGACATTTGGTAACCATGAATTTGACCTGGGCGGCAGTGAAGATGGACATAAGGCACTGACAGAATTTATTAAGGGCGCTAAATTCCCATTAATCACAGCTAATATTGATTTCTCAAAAGACCCATTATTCAATGGCTTATTCAGTGACAGCTATGCGGTTTCAACAGAGTACGGGAAAATCTATAACGGTATCATTAAAGAAATCGACGGCGAAAAAGTCGGAATTTTTGGTTTAACAACTGAAGAAACGAAAGATCTTGCATTCGTTGGTTCTGTTGCCTTCGAAAATTACATTGAAGAAGCAAATAAAGCAGTTGCTGCTTTAGAGGCACAAGGCGTTAATAAAATTATTGCGCTGACACATATCGGCTACAATGATAACCCTAAAGTAGATAATGATATTTTGCTAGCCAAAAATGTAGAAGGCATCGATGTTATCGTAGGCGGACATAGCCACGACAAGCTGGATAAGCCTTTTGTAGTAGATACTAATACGGTTGGAGCCGCTAAAGATACTACATTAATCGTTCAGGCAAATGAATATGGTAAGTTCCTCGGAACAGTTGACGTTACTTTTGATAAAAACGGTGTTGTTACAAAATATGATGGTCAGTTGATTGAAATCGCCAAAGTGGCAGCTGATGAAGCTGGTTTAAAGATGCTTGAGTCGTTTAAAAAGCAAGTTGAGGAAGTATCTAATAAAGAAATCGGTGTTGAATTGAAAACAGCGCTTGAGAATCCACGTGGAAGTGAAGAGAATCCTTTCAGTGTACGTGCAAACGAAACGATTCTAGGAAACTTAATCACAGACGGTATGCGTGCTAAAGCACAGAAGTATACAGATAAAAAAGTGGTAATGGCATTGCAAAACGGCGGAGGTATTCGTTCAGAAATCCCAGCTGGTAATGTAACAGTCGGACAGGTAATTACAGTACTTCCATTCGGTAATACTCTAGCTCTAATGGATGCAACGGGAGCTGAACTAAAAGCAGCCTTTGAAGTTTCAGTGAAAAATGCACCTGAGGAAAACGGCGGATTCCTACATGTATCCGGAGGCCGTGTAACGTATGATTCTTCAAAACCGACTGGTCAACGTGTTGTGTCTATTGAAATATTAAATGAAGACGGTACTTACACAGCACTCGAAGACAGCAAAACATACACAATTGCTACAAATGCCTTCACAGCAAAAGGTGGAGACGGCTTTGACATGTTCAAGGCAGCTTATGCAGAAGGCCGTGTAACAGATTTAGGCTTATCTGATTGGGAAAACTTCCAAGAGCATTTAACAAGCGGCATCACAATTCCGACTGAAACAGAAGGTCGTATTGTCGACGTAGCAGCAAAATAATACTATAAGGGGTCGTGTTAAAAGTCATTTTGACTTTTAACACGGCTTTTTTTATTATAAATCTCTACTGTACAATATTGCTTCAGAGAGGATTACATCAACATGTCATCAACCCTCTTGGATGTCTCTTTTTTTTCTCCAATTGATTGTCTTTAAAAAATGATTATTCAAAAAACACGAAGCCTGTAGTATAGTGAGGATTATTTATTGAATTTTATTGTAAAGCAGGTGGAATTTTGATTCATGTACTTATCGGGCTTGGTGCTGTTGTAGTTGACCGGTGCGTAGGTGATCCAAAAAAATGGACGCACCCGGTTATTTGGATCGGCCAGTTTATTGCCTTTTTGGAAAAGCATTGGAATAAAGGAAACAAAAGAAGAGAAAAAGGTCTAGGTCTTGTAATTGTCACCGTATTAACAACAGCAGTCGCGGTTGGGAGCATTGTCTGGGTAAGCTACACACTGCATTGGATCTTCGGTATTGTCGTAGAAATTATTCTTATGAGCTTGGCATTAGCTCAAAAAAGTCTAGATGAAGCAGCGATGCTAGTCTACAATGCACTGGAGGCAGAGGATTTACATACGGCACGGGAAAAGCTTGGCTGGATTGTCGGCCGGGATACGGAACATTTAGCGGAAAGCGAAATTGTCCGTGGCGTAGTAGAAACCGTGTCTGAAAATACGAGTGATGGGGTGACAGCTCCGCTATTTTACGGGCTGCTCTTCGGTGCTACAGGGGCCTGGGTGTATAAAGCGATTAATACACTTGATTCTATGGTTGCCTACAAAAATGAGCGCTATAAGGACTTTGGCTTTGCAGCGGCTAAGCTGGATGATGCGGCAAATTTTATTCCAAGTCGTATTACAGGCTTTTTACTGCTTATCCTTACAAAACCGGCAATATGCAAGCCGATTGCAAATCGCTTTACCCAGTGGAGAAGGGATGCAAAAAATCACCCAAGTCCTAACAGCGGCTATTTAGAGGCAGCTACAGCAATCCAAATGGGAATACGGCTCGGTGGTGAAAATGTGTACGGAGGAAAAAGGTCGTTTCGAGCGTATATGGGCCAGCCATATTTTAAGATGGAAAGAAGCCATATTTTAAAGTCCATTCACCAGATGTATTTTGTAACCATTTACTTTCTAACCGCAATAGGAGGGATGATTTTTGCCATATCCAGCGCATGGGGCTAATGCAGGGGAGCTATATAGGCTATTAGGTGTTAAGATGCCCAAAAATATTATTGATTTAAGTGAAAATGTGAATCCGGCAGGGGTTCCCGAATCTATACAGCGAGCTTGGCCGAAACTGATTGATGCAGTTTCGCATTATCCGGATGAACAGGCTGAGCCATTTCGCACAGATGCGGCAAAATTTCATAAAGTGCCGCAGGAGCAGATCATCGTCGGCAACGGCGCTGCTGAATGCTTAATGGTATTAGCCAAATATTTTTCAGGAAAAACGGTTGGACTGTTAGAGCCTGCTTTTTCAGAGTATAGACGTACATTGCTGCAGGAAAAAGTACAGGTTGTATCCATTCTTGTTGATAATATTTGTACATACCAATTTTCTTTGGAAACTGTAAAAAAACATATGTATTCGCTTGATGCTCTCTATCTATGCAATCCAAATAATCCGACAGGTGTCCTAACACCCAAAAAGCAAATTGAGGAGCTTTTACAGCATGGACAAATGACTAACTGTGCCATTGTAGTGGATGAGGCATTTATGGATTGGACAGACGAAAAAGAGAGCGTTATTTCTCTAGTCAGCCAATATGATAACCTGATTGTGCTGCGGTCTATGACTAAAATGTATGCATTAGCGGGTATTAGACTTGGTTACATAATCAGCGGCCGGGCGCAGCAATTTAGCGGCTTTTTCCCCCATTGGAATGTTAGTGGGATTGCCATTCAACTTGGCTGCCTTTGTCTGAAAGAAGAGCAGTATGTAAAGGAAGCCAGGCAGTATAGTGATCAAGCAAGAAGAAAATTAACAGATTTTTTAGTTGACCATGGCTGCGATGTATCGAAAAGTGCAGCAAATTTTATATTATTCAGGCTTCCTGAAAACTACAATCCGGATCATTTTTTTATGTCCCTTTTGATAAAGGGGGTTGTCCTTCGGCATACGAAAAATTATACTGGCTTAAACGGGCAATGGTTTCGGGTTGCCGTAAAGCAGGCTGAACAAATAGCCATATTCAAGCGGGAGTTTACAGAATATGAACAAAACAATTCGAATGTACCGGCATGGCGAGACCGAGTGGAATAAACAAGGAATATTGCAAGGATGGCTTGATTCTCCGCTGACAGAGCTAGGTGAGAAACAGGCAATGTCAGTTCAGTGGCATCCTGATATTGTATATACAAGTGATCTTGGCCGAGCAGTGATGACGGCGCACCTGATGTTCCCGAAGCAGTCTGCTAAACTGGATATACGGCTGCGTGAAATTAATTTAGGGAATTGGCAAGGACAAGAAATCGCAAAGCTAAAAGCTCTACCGGAGTACCGCTGCTATTGCGAGCAGCCGAAAGCATTCATACCAAGCTCACAGGAGCCATTTGACCAAGTAGCAAAACGGATGTTATTGTTTTGCGAAAGTCTATTACATCTGCCATATGAAAACATCGCAGTCGTTTCCCATGGGGTATCCATAGCATGTTTGCATGCTGCTCTTGAACAGCGTCAGCTCGGTTCGTTATGGCAAGAAGAATTGCTAAGAGGCGGAGATTATTTGGAGCTTGAGTGCCATCATCAAGAATGGCGTGTAAAAAAAATGACTTTACAGAAAATTTAGAGTCATGCTATACTAGGTCCTGTTAATAAAACCATATATTGTGATAGTTCTAGTAAAGGTACTACTTTATGTAGTTTAAAAGGGAAGTACGGTGAAAATCCGACGCTGTCCCCGCAACTGTAAATGCTGACGATGACGAAAAATAACCCACTGTACGGTTTGTATGGGAAGGGATGTCAAAGGATGAAGCAAAGCCAGGAGACCTGCCTTGCTGGACGACTGTACATTTCTTCGGGGAATAGGAAATGGGAGCGGGTATTTTTGCGTTTCCATTTCAAGCTGCCGGGTAATGTAGGTAGCTTTTTTATTTTGCGTAAAAGCTGAACAAGCTTATGACATGTGGACAATGATCAGGGACACGTAATTTTAAGAAAGCGGACGGTTTGCCGCTACTTGCCGAATAGCGGCAAACCAAAAAATAAGGCGTCACTTTAAGCCGCCCTTTTTACAGGAAAGAATACAATTGAATAAGTAACATCATAAAGTGCTCAAGTAATTGAGATAATAGGGAAGCTCGTGAAAGTCGAGCGCAGCCCCCGCTACTGTAATTGCTGATGAAATCATAAAACCACTCGTGTAAACCGGGGAAGGTATGAAAGTAAGAAGAAGCAAGAGCCAGGAAACCTGCTTTATAATGTAAAACTGACTTTTCGGAGGGGGAAGTACAGGTGAAGCAGCCATTGCTGATAGTTGTGTTTATATAACGATTTATATAAATTCACAAGCCTGTAATCCTCTGAAAGGGACTGCAGGCTTTTTATGTTTCATATAAACTAAGCTTTATCAATTTTGCAAAAGGCAGAAAAACCACGCTGCTTTTTAATTGGGCGCTACTTTCTGACGGGAGGGGACATTTTGGAAAAGGGGAAAATATTCGTTGTCGGCTTTGGACCGGGCGACTATGAGCATATTACAAAACGAGCAGTGGATGCATTAAAGCAAAGTGATTATATCATTGGCTATAAAACGTATGTTGAGTTAATCGAGCATTTAGTGACAGCTAAATCAATTGTCAGTACAGGCATGACGGAGGAGGTATCACGTGCACAGGAGGCTGTTCGACAGGCAGAGGCAGGAAATATTGTTTCTGTCATATCAAGTGGAGATGCCGGTGTGTATGGAATGGCCGGTCTTGTTTACGAAGTATTGATTGAACAGGGGTGGACGGAAGCAACAGGGATAGCAGTTGAAGTTGTGCCTGGTATCTCAGCAATCAATTCCTGTGCCAGTCTGCTCGGAGCACCGGTCATGCATGATGCGTGCACAATCAGCTTAAGTGATCACCTGACACCTTGGACAGTTATCGAAAAACGGATTGAAGCAGCGGCAATGGCGGACTTTGTCATCGCTTTTTACAATCCGAAAAGCGGCCGGCGCACTAGGCAGATTGTAGAGGCGCAGCGCATCCTTTTAAAATACCGATCGCCTGCAACACCTGTAGGGTTAGTGAAAAGTGCTTACCGTGAAAGTCAAAATATCGTTCTGACAACACTTGCTGAAATGCTGGAACATGATATTGGTATGCTGACAACAGTGGTAGTCGGGAATTCTTCGACATTCTTTTATGATAATAAAATTATTACACCCAGAGGCTATCAGCGGAAATATACGCTTGGAGAAGAAGTACAGCCTCTTAAGCCGCATCAGCGTTTACGCAAGGAAAATGAACCATGGGCACTCGACCAGGAGACAGGAGAAGCAAAAGATGGCTTTGAAAGAATAGAAGTGCCGAAAAAACTAAAAAAAAGCACATTGGAAATGGCCCATATGGCGTTGGAGCTTGTCAGCGGAAAATCGACACCTATTGTGAAGCAAACAATGGAGTCCATTTTTGAATTTGCCGTAAGTCCAGGAGTTGCCAATAAAATCATTACGCCAAAGCAAATGATGCTCTTAGCTGAAATAGCTGGTGAAGAAGGCACGATCGAATATACACCGGAACATCGCCTGCTTGTCAAAATACCGACTGAACAACCTGAGGAAGTTGTCGGACGCCTGCGTGACGAAGGTCTGCTTGTACTGCCGATCGGAGATGTACTAAATGTAAAAGCCTGTGATTTCTGCTACGGGGAAAAAGCTGAGTCTATTCCTTATGCAGAAGAGATCGCCAAAACGCTTGGTGGCATGAAGCTTCCAAAAGAATTACATATAGGGTTCAATGGCTGCGGAATGGCCTGTTACCGTGCTGTATTTGATGATATTGGTATCGTATACCGTAAAAAGAAATTTGATCTGTTTATTGGGGCTAAGCCGGTTGGCCGGACAGCTCATGCAGCTCAGCCAGTGGCAGAAGGAGTAGAGCCAGAGGAAATTGTGCCGTTACTCACAAAAATTATCGATGAATATAAGCAGAATGCTCATCCGAACGAGCGCTTGTTCAAATACTTCAAACGCGTGAAGAAAATTTTGCATTATACGTATCAGGATATGAGCTGCAAAATCGAAGTTGAGCCGGCTCCGTGTGGTGATTAGGAGGATATGCATGATTTTATTTTTAGCAGGAACGAGTGATGCACGAGCATTGGCGAGCCGGTTACAGGCAAAAGGCTATAACTTGCTGGCGTCTGTTGTAACGGATTCAGCTGCTGTGAGTCTTCAAGCGGAAGGAATTCCATACCGTGTCGGCAGAATGAATGAAGAGCAGATGCTGGAGCTAGTAGATACGCGATCTGTAAAATGCATTGTTGATGCCAGCCACCCCTTCGCTGAAGAAGCTTCAAAGACGGCGATGAATACCTCGCTGTGTCGGAATATTCCGTATATAAGGTATGAAAGACCGGATGTGCCATTTGAGCATCCGCTCATTACGAAGGTCGATAGCTATGAAGAGGCGGCTCTTACCGCGAAGGAACGAAAAGGCGTAATTATGCTGACAACGGGCAGTAAAACACTTGCTGTTTTTACGAAGCATTTGCTAGGAGAGGATCTTCGTCTGCTTTGCCGTATGCTGCCGAACAAAGAGAATATGGAAAAGTGTGAGAGTCTTGGACTCGCACAAAAAGATATTATCGCTATTCAAGGTCCATTTTCAAAGGAGCTGAATATCGCACTTTACAACCAATATGGGGTGACTCAGATGGTGACAAAGGAAAGCGGGAAGGTCGGCTCAATCGATGAAAAAATGGAAGCAGCTATCGAGCTGGGGATCGAAATTATTTTAATCAAACGACCAAGGATTGAATATGACAATCGCTGCACTACTTTTGAGGAAGTGGAGCAGCAACTAGGAGGATTTTTCTGATGGCTAATATGAATTTCAATACGGCATTTACACCTTTAACAGTGGATCCAGATAAAATTTACGATTACAGTTTTTCGATTATTAAAGAGGAAATGGGCGACCATTCCTTCACGGATGAGCAATGGATGGTCGTGCGGCGCATTATTCATGCTTCTGCTGATTTTGAATTAGGACGCAGTGTGATCTTTACACCGGATGCAGTGGAAGCAGGCATTCAAGCGATTTTAAAAGGAAAGCACGTAGTGGCGGATGTTCAAATGATCGAAAGTGGCTCAGGACGCAAGCGTTTCCAAAAACACGGGGGAGACCTGCACTGCTACATTGCTGATCCGGACGTATGGGCAGAAGCAAAGGAACAGGGGACAACTCGCGCCATTATTTCCATGCAAAAAGCGGTGCGTGAACATGAGGGTGGTATTTATGCAATTGGAAATGCTCCGACAGCACTGCTTGAATTGATCCGTCTTATTAAAGAGGGTATAGCCAAACCTGATCTAATTATCGGTATGCCGGTTGGTTTCGTCTCTGCCGCCGAGTCGAAAGAAGAACTAGCTCTTTTAAAAGGAATCCCATTCATCACAAATGTAGGACGTAAAGGTGGTAGTACAGTTACAGTAGCTGCGCTGAATGCCATCTCGATTTTAGCGGATGAACGAGCAAAAGAAGAAGAGTAAAAAAGATCCTTCTGAAATGCGGCATGGCTATACAACCGGTGCATGTGCAACGGCGATGACGAAAGCGGCACTTATCGCACTTATTACAAAAGAGGTGCCTGAGCAGGTGACGATTTATTTACCGGTTGGACAATTCGCGACATTCCAAGTGGAAGCGTTTCATGTGACTGCGGACACGGTAATGTGCGAGACGATTAAGGATGCGGGAGATGATCCGGATGCAACCCATCAGGCCCGTATTCAAAGTACTGTCCGGTTATTGCCATCATCTACTATTCGGATTGACGGGGGAATTGGTGTAGGACGTGTGACGAAGCCCGGTCTTCCTGTTCCGGTAGGAGAAGCAGCGATCAATCCTGTACCACGTAAAATGCTGTATCAAGTTATTGAAGAATTGACACAGCAATATGGGATCAGCCAAGGGGTGGAAGCAGTCATTTCTGTTCCGGATGGCGAGGAGATAGCCAAAAAAACATTGAACGGACGTCTTGGTATTATTGGCGGTATTTCCATACTAGGAACAAGGGGTACTGTCGTTCCGTTTTCAAGCTCAGCCTATATGGCAAGTATTGTCCAAGCAATCAGCGTCGCAAAAGCAGCGGGCTGTGATCACCTTGTCATTACAACAGGGGGACGCAGCGAAAAATATGCGATGCAGCAATACCCCGAATTGCCGGAGGAAGCTTTTATTGAAATGGGCGATTTTGTCGGTTTTACGTTAAAACACATTAAAAGGCTAGGTATAAAAAAAGTGTCTCTCGTTGGCATGATGGGCAAATTTTCGAAGGTTGCACAAGGTGTCATGATGGTGCATTCGAAAAGTGCTCCTGTTGACTTCCACTTTTTGCAGCAACTTGCACGTAAGGCAGGTGCTCCCGACCAATTGGTAACGGAAGTGTTAGAAGCAAATACAGCCTCTCAAGTAGGGGAATGGATGCTGGAACACAACATACCGCGTTTTTTTGAAGAACTATGCAAAAGCTGCTGCTATCATGCGATTGCCCATGTAAAAGGCGGAATCAATGTATCTACATCGCTTTATTCGATGAAGGGCGAATGCTTAGGAAAGGCTGAAAATATAGATGAAATCGATGAAGATGATTGGAATCGGGGATAACGGAGCAAATGGTCTCCTCCCACAATATATACGGTGGATAGAAGAAAGTGAAGTGCTTGTTGGCGGAGAACGTCATCTAGCCTTTTTCCCTCACTATAAAGGTGAAAAAGTTATATTAAAGGGCGGGCTTTCCAAAATAGCAGACTATTTAATAGAAGAAACTCGTTCTGTCGTCATATTGGCATCGGGTGATCCATTATTTTACGGCATCGGCGGGTTACTCGCCAAAAAGGTGCCTGTGGAAATCTACCCTTATGCAAGTTCTGTGCAGCTTGCTTTCTCCCGCATGCAGGAGTCATGGCAGGATGCTTATATCACAAGCCTTCATGGTCGTTCCATTAAAGGGTTTGCCCAAAAGATTGACGGTTATAAAAAAGTCGCTGTATTAACAGATGAGCACAATACGCCGAATGAAATTGCAAAGTATTTGAAGCATTTCGGGATGAATGAATATGAGGCATTTGTAGCAGAGAATCTTGAAGGGGTAAATGAGCGCTGCGGCTTTTACTCATTAGATGAGATGGAACAGCAGATATTTTCACCGCTAAATGTAGTGATCCTCCGTCAAATAACGCAGCCGCCAATTTTCCCGATAGGTATTGAGGATGAACTGTTTAGTCAGCGAAAGCCGGATAAGGGTCTTATTACAAAAAAAGAAATACGTATGCTGAGCCTGCAGGCAATGCAGCTGACGAAACACAGCATCGTCTGGGATATCGGCACATGTACAGGATCTGTAGCAATTGAGGCCGGCAAAATTGCCCGGGAAGGAGCAGTTTACGCAATCGAGAAAAACGTGCCTGACTTGGAAAACTGCCTTGCCAATCAGCAGCGTTTCCGTGTGGATATGACAACAAAGCATGGAAAGGCCCCGGAAGGTTTAGAGGAATTCCCTGATCCAGATGCTATTTTTATCGGGGGTTCGGGCGGCGAAATGGAGCAGCTTTTGACAGTTTGCATACAGCGTCTGAAAGATAATGGACGTTTTGTCATGAATGTCGCCACGATTGAAAACTTATATAAAGCGGTCGAATGTTTGAAAGCACTTGGCTGTGAAGTGAATATACTTCAGGCTCAGTTAGCAAGAAGCAAACCGATTCTTGATATGACACGTTTTGAGCCATTGAATCCCATTTTTATCATTACTGCTACAAAGAAAGGAACAGATGAATGAGCAACTTAGGTATGTTATATGGGCTGGGTGTCGGACCGGGTGATCCAGAGCTGATTACGGTGAAGGCATTCCGGATGTTGAAGGAATGTCCGGTTATCGCCTATCCAAAAAAATTACGGGGCAGTAAAAGCTATGCACAGCGGATTGTTGATGTATATATAAATCCGGCTGAAAAAGAAATGGTCGGTCTTGTTTTTCCTATGACGAAAGACGAGGAAGTGCTGAATCGGGAGTGGAGAAAATCAGTTGAAGAAATCTACTTGCATTTAGCTGCTGGAAAGGACGTAGCCTTTGTAACAGAAGGAGATCCGATGCTTTTCAGTACATTTATTCATTTAATGAAATTGATGCAGGAGCTTTATCCCGAGGTGCCGATTGAAACGATTCCTGGGATTTCTTCCTTCAACGGTTCGGCAAACCGTCTCGGTATTCCGCTTGCCGATGGGGATGAGCATGTGGCGATGATTCCGGCACATGACGATATGGATGCAATGAGAAAAGCAATTGAAAATCATGATGCCGTTGTATTCATTAAGGTTGCAAAGGTAATCGATGAAATGCTTGTGCTGTTAAAGGAGATGGGCCTGTATAATCGGGCACATGTTGTCACAAAGGTGACATCGGATGAGGAAATCATCTGGCAGCTTGATGATTTGGCAGGAGCTGAATTGAATTATTTATCATGTATGGTGGTGCGAAAATAATGAAAAAAATTTGGATTGTCGGGGCAGGTCCGGGTGACCCGGATTTAATTACAGTGAAAGGTTTACAGAAACTTCAAGAAGCGGATGTCATTATGTATACAGATTCACTTGTAAGTGAAGAGCTCATAGCAAGAGGTAATCCCGCTGCTGAGATCATCCGTACAGCAGGTATGCATTTGCAGGAAATGGTGGATTGCATCATCGCACGTGTAGAGGAAGGAAAGATGGTAGTCCGTCTCCATACGGGAGATCCGGCGATGTATGGTGCCACAATGGAGCAGGTAGCTCTATTAAAGGAGCAGGGCATCGGCTATGAGATCATCCCAGGTGTAAGCTCTGTTTTCGCCGCCGCCGCAGCTGTAGGTGCAGAGCTGACAATTCCCGATTTAACACAGACACTCATCCTTACCCGGGCGGAGGGGCGTACACCCGTACCGGAGTTTGAACAACTACATAAGTTAGCAAGTCATCATTGTACGATTGCTTTATTTTTAAGTGCAACATTAACAAAAAAAATCGTAAAAGAATTACAGTCAGCAGGATGGTCGGATGATACACCGGTAGCCGTTATCCAGCGGGCATCGTGGCCGGATCAAAAAATTGTCCGAACAACGCTGATCGAACTGGATGAAGCAATGCGTGTAAACGGTATTCGCAAGCATGCAATGATTTTAGCAGGCTGGGCGCTTGATCCATCTATCCATGAGAAAGAATATCGTTCAAAACTGTACGACGAAACATTTACGCATGGTTATCGAAAAGGTGTGAAGAAATGATCGAACTGCAGGAAGGAATCATCCCTGAAATTATTGTAAAAAAACCCTATGCTCTTGTAGCTATTACAAAACACGGTGTAGCACATGCAAGACGTTACGCTGCGCTGTTTCCTTACGTAGATGTGTATTACATGGAGAAATTTTCATACGGTGATGAGAATCTGCGCGGAATCCAGCTTTTTACCGGTTCCGTTCGGATGCTGCTGCCTGCGCTGTTCAAACAATATAAAGGAATGATTTTAATCATTTCACTCGGTGCAGTCGTTCGAATGATCGCACCGTTATTAATAGATAAAAAGGTAGATCCGGCAGTTCTTGTTGTAGATGATAAGGGCGAGCATGTTATAAGTGTTGTCTCCGGACATATCGGCGGTGCCAACGCATTGACGAAGGAAGTAGCCGAAGCAATTGGCGCTAAGCCTATCATTACTACCGCTTCTGATGTACAAAAAACGATTCCTGTCGATTTATTTGGCGCTCGTTTTGGCTGGGTATGGGATGCGGAGGACAAGCTGACACCTGTCAGTGCGGCGGTCGTTAATGAGGAGCCGGTTGCAATCGTGCAGGAAACCGGTGAACGAAACTGGTGGATGCATGATACGCCGATGCCTGACAATCTACATATTTATAATGCCATCGAGGATGCCATAGCAGCAAAACCGAACGCAAGCCTTCTTATTACTGATCGAATATTAGCCGAAAACGAGCAGGTGCTGCTTGCAAATGGTGTAGTGTATCGCCCAAAATCCCTTGTTATAGGAATGGGGTGCAATCGCGGAACTCCATTTGAGGAAGTGGAACAGGTGATTTTACAAACACTTGAGGAGCTGCAGCTATCCGTAAAAAGCGTAAAAGCGCTGGCAACCATTGACCTGAAAAAAGATGAGGAAGCTCTCCTGCAGGTAACAGCTAAATATGATTGGGAATTTGTCACCTATACCCCGGAACAATTAAATGAAATGCCGTTGCCTAACCCATCGGAAACGGTATTCAAGTACACAGGTGCCTACGGCGTAAGTGAACCTGCTGCCATGCGTTATGCAAACAGAACAGAATTAATTCTGCCTAAAAAGAAAAGCGGCAATACAACCATTTCAGTCGCCCGTTTATTATTTGAGGAGGAATCATATGAATAATCGATTTGTTTTGGCGGGTACCGGCAGTGGTGTTGGAAAAACGACCATCACGATTGGTATTATGCGTGCGTTAATGGTCAGGGGCTTTTCGGTGCAAGGCTTTAAATGCGGTCCTGATTATATCGACCCTTCCTATCATACCGCTGTAACGAACCGTCCATCCCGGAATATTGACAGCTGGATGCTCTCACATGAAGTTGTACAGACAATTGTCAGCAGAGCCTCAAAAGATGCAGACGTCTCGATTGTCGAAGGAGTGATGGGGCTTTATGATGGCAAGTCACCTCTTACAGACACAGGTTCTACAGCAGAAATTAGTCTTATCACGAAAAGTCCGGTTATTTTAATCGTTAACGCAGCAAGTATGGCGCGCAGTGTTGCAGCCATTGTAAAAGGGTTTCAAGTATTGAATAAAGATATTCAGATTGTAGGTGTCATTGCTAATCAGCTTGGCAGCAAAGGACATTTTGATATTGTGAAAGCAGCAATTGAGCAGGAATGCGGAGTCCCAGTTATCGGTTACTTGTTAAAAGGTGCTGTTGAACCGCTGCCAAGCCGTCACCTCGGTTTGGTTCCGGCTATTGAGCGTGGTGAGCTGGATCATTACTTTGATGCACTCGCAAGAAAAGTGGAAGAGACTGTGGATCTTGATCAGCTATTAGCCATTACAAAGGCGGAAGAACTACCGGAGGCTTCTCCTATTTTTGAAAAAAAGAAAATGGATGAAGTACATTTAGCGGTGGCAAGGGATGCTGCATTCAATTTTTATTATGAAGAGAACCTTGAGTTACTAGAAGCCGCAGGTGCAGTTTTACATTATTTTTCACCCCTTGCCAATGAAGCAGTACCAGAAGAAGCACAAGGTCTTTATATCGGCGGCGGCTTCCCGGAGGAGTTTGCAGAACAGCTGGCCAGTAACACGGCAGCAAACGATTCGATTCGGGATGCTATTCAAAATGGCCTTCCGACGTTAGCAGAATGCGGCGGCTTTATGTATTGTACCGAAGCTATTGTAACAAGAAGCGGTAAACGCGTACCGATGCTCGGTCTGATACAAGGAGAAGTTGTGATGCAGGATAAGCTGGCAGCACTTGGTTATCGTGAAATTACCGGCACAACGGGCAATTTTTTGATTGGGAAAGAGGAAGAGGCAAAAGGGCACGAATTCCATTATTCAACATTTGAAGGAACTCATGCATCTCCGGCTTATTTTACAAAAAGCAGGTTCCGTACACAGGCGGAAGGCTATTTGCATGGCAATCTGGTAGCTGGCTATACGCATTTTCACTTTGCATCTAATCCGAAACTGATTGAAAACTGGTTAGAAGCGTGTAAGGAGGGGTGTTGATGAGTTATTATCCAATCTGTTTAAATCTTGACTACAAAAAAGTCGTAATCGTAGGCGGAGGTCATGTGGCGAGGCAGAAGCTGCAGTCGTTATTGCCGACAAAAGCGGAAATCGTCATCATTAGTCCGGTAATAGTACCTGAGATAGAAGCTTACATCCAGCAGGGTGCAGCAACATGGTATGAAAAACATTTTGAAGCAAGTGATCTGGACGGAGCAGCTTTAATATTTGCTGTCACGAACCTTGAAGAAATAAATGATGCCGTCGAGCAAGCTACCCAGCATTGGCAGCTTTTGAGCAGGGCAGATGCGAAGGGGCGTGTAGATTTTATTAACCCGGCAGTCGTGAGACGTGGAGATTTCTTACTCACTGCATCTACCTCTGGGGCAAGCCCGACGCTGACAAGGAAGGTAAAAGAGGAACTGTCTGCTGCCTATGATGAGGCTTATGAACAGTATGTAGCCTTTTTAAAACAGGCTCGATTTGAATTAATGGACACGATACAAGAACCAACTATAAGAAAACAAGCACTGCAGACACTCGTCTCTTCTGAGATTTTAGAATGGATTCGAGAAGGAAATACAAAGAAATGCGAGGAGTTTTTACAGCAGCTGCTGCAAAAGGAGATAACAAGATGAATGGAAAGGTGTATCTAGTTGGCGCAGGTCCAGGTGATCCAAAGCTAATAACAGTATACGGTCTGGAGTGCATACAACGTGCCGATGTTATCGCCTACGATCGTCTCGTTAATAAGGAGTTATTAAAACATGCAAAACCGTCAGCAAGATTGGTTTACTGTGGAAAAGAGCCTGGAAAGCATGCGCTGATCCAGGACGAAATTAATGAGTTGCTTGTAGATGAAGGATTGAAGGGGCATTGTGTCGTTCGTCTAAAAGGAGGAGACCCCTTTGTATTTGGCCGCGGGGCTGAAGAGGCAGCTGTGTTGAAACAAGCTGGAGTTCCTTTTGAAATTGTCCCCGGTATCACAGCAGGTATCGCAGCCCCTGCTTATGCAGGTATACCGGTAACTCACCGTGATTATGCGACAAGCTTTGCTATTGTTACCGGTCATGGTAGAGCCGAGAAAGGCCAAGACTTTATAGATTGGTCCTCTTTAAAGGGGATTGATACAATCGCTTTTTATATGAGTGTTGGAAACATCGAACATATCTCAACCCAGCTCATGGCAAACGGCAAGGCTTGTGATCTACCCGTAGCCGTTATTGAATGGGGCACAATGGACGAACAGCGTACCATTACAGCTACCCTTGAGACAATTGCGGCATGTATTCAAAACGAAAACATACGAAATCCGTCAATGATTCTGATCGGAGATGTTGTAAAAGTAAGAGAGCAAATTGAATGGTATCAAGAAGGGGTGATGAGTACATGACGGTACTTGAAAAACTGAAGCAGAGACGGGCAATTCGTCAGTATGAACAAAAACCGGTGGAACGGGAAAAAATTGAACAGCTTCTGCAGGCAGCAACATATGCGCCAAATGATCGGATGCGCGAGCCATGGCATTTTTACGTCCTACAAGGAGAGAGCTTGAAGCGCTATGAAGAAATGGCAGCAGCCTATTTAGAAGAACGTTTCCCGACAAAACCCCAACTCGTGGCAAGTTCACTTGCGGTCGTTCAAACAACACCACTTGTTATTGTTGTAACTGCCGATACGGTAGAAGGGGATGAGGCAGCAACAAAGGATAATGAATTTGCTGTTTGCAGCGCCATCATGTCTATGTGGCTTACTGCAGAAGAGCTTGGACTTGGTTTTGTTTGGCGCACACGTGGTGTTGGTCTTGTTCATGACGAGCGGATGCACCAATTTATCGGTGCACAAGACAATCAGCGTGTTATCGGAACATTGTTTATCGGTTATCCGGCGGAAACGCCCACAGCCGATAAAAAGCGCACTCATTTTAGTGAAAAGACAACTTGGCTTTAGGAGGAATCACCTTGACGAAAAAAGGATTAGTGCTTGTTTATACAGGAGATGGCAAGGGAAAAACGACTGCTTCACTTGGTGTAACAATTCGGGCGATTGGGCGTGGTATGAAGGTGAAATATCTTCAATTCATTAAATCACCTGATCGCACATACGGTGAACAGCTTGCACTCCGAAAGCTTGGTGTCGAAACAGAACAGCTCGGAATCGGCTTTACTTGGACGAAAACTCCGGAAGAGCATCGTACTGCTCTAAAAAAAGCATGGTTCAAAGCGAAGCAAGCTCTTCAGGATGAAAACACTGATGTACTTGTTCTCGATGAACTGAATAATGCACTAGCTATCACAAAGTTTCCGATTGATGATGTACTCCCTCTTGCTGAAGTATTGGAAGCAATCCAAAACCGCCCTCAGCATATGCATGTCGTTATAACTGGACGTTCAGCCAATCCTGCGATGATCGCACTCGCAGATCTTGTTTCTACAATTGAACCGACGAAGCATTACTATGCTGATCAGGACCGCACAGCTGTGAAAGGTCTTGAGTTTTAATGAAGGCCCTCATGATTCAGGGGACAGCGTCTGATGTAGGAAAAAGCGTCATCTGTACGGCGCTATGCAGAATATTGGCAAACGACGGTTACCGTGTAGCACCTTTTAAATCACAGAATATGGCACTCAACTCCTATATAACTGAAGACGGCGGTGAAATTGGGCGTGCCCAGGGTGTTCAGGCGGAAGCAGCAAGAACGATTGCGACTACTGATATGAATCCAGTACTGCTTAAACCAAAGGGTGACATGATATCGGAGGTCATTGTGCACGGCAAGCATTTTGCCAATATAGATGCAGTGACCTATCGGGAGCAGTTTGTGGAAATGCTTATGCCGAAAGTAAGGGAATCCCTTACTCGTTTATCAGCATCATACGATGTTCTTGTATTAGAAGGAGCAGGCAGTCCGGCGGAAATCAATTTAAAACAGCGTGATATCGCAAACATGCGTATGGCTCATGAGACGGATGCAGCTGTTATTTTAGTTGCAGATATAGAACGGGGAGGTGTTTTTGCATCCCTGGTCGGTACTTTGATGCTTCTGGATGATGAAGAAAGAGCGCGTGTTAAAGGAATCATAATTAACAAGTTTCGAGGCATGAAGGAACTGCTGGATAGCGGTGTTAAATGGCTGGAGGACTATACGAATATTCCAGTGCTCGGTGTTATTCCATATATCGATGTTCAAATTGAAGCTGAAGATTCGATGGCTTTATCAAGCTTGCGTTTGAAAAAACCGCAGTCAGAAGAGTTTCCAATCGATGTGGCTGTGATCTGTTTCCCGCGTATATCAAATTTTACAGATATTGACCCATTGATGGATGAACCACAAGTAGGTGTCCGTTTTGTAAAATCGTTAGCTGAGTTGAAAGAGCCAACCGTCATTATTTTACCTGGAACAAAAAACACTGTAGAAGACTATGAATGGCTTGAAAAGACTGGGTTAGCAAAAGCTATTCATCATTCAGCACAAAAAGGCAGTTATATTTTCGGTATTTGCGGCGGCTATCAAATGCTTGGTGAAACACTCATCGATGAACAGGCGATTGAGGGAACTGGCGGGTTGACTAAAACATTAGGACTGCTGCCATTGGAAACGGTGTTCGTACCCGAAAAGCAAACAATACAGGTGTCAGGACAGCTTACGACCGGTGAAGAGGTTTCCGGTTATGAGATTCATTTAGGACGTACGAGGGCACTGCAACTCATCAAGCCATTTATCCAGCTGCATGATGGACGCACTGATGGAGTGCGAAGTGACGATGACCGGATTATCGGCACATATTTGCACGGCATCTTCCATAACAGGCAGTTTACGAGAAACTATTTCAATACCATTCGTTTAGAAATGGGGCTGGCAGTGATAGATGGAGAAGTGCAAGCCGAAGAAGAACGCAGGGAGCAGGCATATGACATGCTTGATCGGCATGTGCGTCAGCATTTAAACATGGAAATTATTTATTCATTTATTACATAACATGTCGTTTGGTGTAGTGAGAACTACTTAAAAGGGAAGTGTGATGTAAGTTCACCACGGTACCCGCCACTGTGAAACGGAGCAGCAAATCAGCACCACTGCAATATGCGGGAAGGGATTTGCTTTGCGATGATGTGAAGTCAGGAGACCTGCCAGACGGTCACGAAGTGTACCCACGGGATTATGGGAAGCATTGTACTACATATATTAGTGCTTGCTTTTCCTCATGTAGATATTTCATTGTCTACATGATTTTTTATGCAAGTGTTTAAGAAATTCAGAGATGAACAATCAACGGATGAAAATATTGTCTATTTTGTGTTTGAGAAAGGAGCGAGACATATGAAGGGACCGTTAGCTATTGATTTTGAAAAGCTGTGGCAGGAAGGTATGCATGATTGGCAGGGCCAAATGCCGAAACGGATGGTGGATGATTCGCTCGAGGAAGCATTTTGGGCCCAATCGATGAAGAAAAAGTCATACAAACAAACCGACGAACATGCAGCGCCGATTTATGAGGCAATGAAACGGTATATAAGCCCTGATGATACAGCAATCGAGATTGGCCCTGGATGGGGAAATTATACATTCCCTTTGGCAGAGGATACTGCTGCATTAACATGTGTGGACGCTTCTGAAAGTGTGCTCACGTATTTAGCCCAATATTTCGATGAATCTTCAAATGTCCAATTTGTTCATGCAAAGTGGGAAGAAGCAGAACTGGATCCACATGATATTGTCATCGGAGTGAATTGCTTTTACCGGATGTATCATATGCTTGAGCCGCTGAAGAAGATGAATGAGCTGGCGAAGAAAAGAGCAATCATCGGCATGACAACGGGGCCTATCCAGCCGCATTATCAAGTATTGGATAAGCAGTTTGGCTATTCCATTAAATATCCTCGAAGAGATTATATTGAAATATTAAATATGCTGTACCAGCTTGGTATCTATGCGGATTGTCAAATGTTATCTCTAGAGCGTACCTATTCGTATGATACAAAGGAGCAGCTGCTTGAGGCTCAGAGTAAAAAAATACTCGATGAATCATTTGAATGGAAACATGTTGAACAGGCATTAGAGCCATTTATTGAGAAGACAAAGAATGGCTACTATTATCGTCACCAATTTTATGCAGCGATACTTTCATGGGAACCGGTCAAGCGGACTGATGGAAATGGTCATCATGAAAAAGAGATTTAATTTAGTAATGATTGTCCTAGCGGTACTGCTTTTCATCGCAATGACAGTCGCTGTCATGATTGGCTCTGTCGATATAACGCCGCTCATCATCTGGCAGGTGGTACTTTCTCATTTTGCCGTAGATCTAGGGGCACAGCCAACAAGCGCTCAGGCAATTATCATTTGGGAGATCCGTGTTCCCCGTGTCATACTTGCAGCAGTAGTTGGGGCGGGACTGGCAATTAGCGGTGCAGCCATTCAAGCACTTGTTCGGAATTCCATCGCTGACCCATACATTTTAGGTGTGTCGTCCGGTGCTTCAGTCGGTGCAACATCCGTCATTTTGTTAGGGGCATTCAGCTTTTTAGGAGTGTATGCGCTCTCAACTGCAGCATTTCTAGGTGCCATGATGGCAGTCTCGATTGTGTTTTTATTGGCACGTGTTAACGGACGTACATCTGTTGTAAGATTGCTGCTCGCAGGGATAGCCATCTCTCTTGTTTTCTCTGCTGCCACGAATTTTATGCTGATGACTTCTAAAGAAGAAGGCGGTATCAAGGCCGTCATGCATTGGATGCTCGGCAGTTTGGCAGGAGCTAAATGGAACAATATTGGCATTCCGATTGTTGTCTTTGCAATCGTTTTTATCTTATTAACCATATGTTACAGACAATTGAACGCCCTTCTTATGGGGGAAGAAACGGCTGCAACATTAGGGCTGTCAATCGAGAAATTCCGTTTTGTAATTATTGTGCTTGTTTCATTGTTGACTGGTGTCCTTGTTGCTGTTAGTGGATCTATCGGTTTCATCGGTCTCATTATCCCACATATCGTTCGAATGATTGTTGGCTCAAATTATAAATATGTATTGCCGATGAGCGCTCTTATAGGAGCAGTCTTTCTTGTTTGTGCAGACGCGTTTGCCAGATCCGTCATTTCCCCGGAGGAAATGCCTATTGGGATTATAACAGCATTGTGCGGCTGTCCTTTCTTCATTTGGATGCTTCGAAAACAAAGTTATTCGTTTGGAGGTGGTGAATAGAAGTGCTTGATATACAGCATATTTCATACGACATTCAGGACAAGCAAATTTTAAAGGATATTTCCTGCTCGGTCCAAAAAGGGTCCTTCATCGGCTTGATTGGACCAAACGGAAGTGGAAAATCAACGTTGCTAAAAGTGATGTACCGCTATTTCAAGCCGTCAAACGGTCTTGTCGTGATGAATGAACAGGATATTTGGAAAATGCCAGAAAAGCAATATGCAAAGGAAGTAGCAGTTGTCAGTCAGGAATCACCGGTCATTTTTGATTTTACGGTGAAAGAGCTTGTTCTGATGGGCCGCACTCCTCATAAAAAACTGTTTGCCCGTGATACAGAAGAAGACTTGCGCATTGTAGAGGAATGCATGGCACTGGCTGATATTGCACATTTAGCAGATCGTCAGTTCAGCAATTTATCCGGCGGAGAGAAAAAGCGTGTAACAGTAGCGCGTGCTCTTGCTCAGCAAACGGATATCCTCATTTTGGATGAGCCGACAAATCATTTAGATATTGAGCACCAGCTGCAACTGATGGACTTGATTCATAGCTTGCCGATTACGATCATTGCAGCCCTGCATGATTTAAATTTAGCTGCCGCCTACTGTGATGATTTGATTGCATTGAAAGATGGAGCAGTGCACTATCATGGAACACCAGACGAAGTATTAACAACAGAGAAAATAAAGGAAATTTTCCGTGTTGATACGGTCCTCTCTACTGACCCGGTGACGAAAAGACCACATATACAATACATGTCGAAAAGATGGAAAGAAGGGAAATAGATGAAACTGAATAAAGTCTGGCTGGCTTTCCTTATAACGGTTCTACTGCTTGCAGCATGTGGAAAAGAAGCAGAAGTGAAGGATGCAACTGCTAATGATGAGAAGGATACGCCCTCAGAGGTTGTTGTTGTCGAAAATGAAGGTATGAAACAGGAATATACTAAAGCACCGACAAAGGCGGTTTCCTTAAACCAGCATGTTACGGAAATTATGCTGGCACTGGGACTCGAGGAGTCAATGGTTGGGACAGCCTATTTGGATGATGAAATATATGAGCCGCTGCAGAATGCATATGAACAAGTACCTGTACTTGCTGAGCAGTACCCGACGAAGGAGCAAATAATCGCAAGTGGTGCGGACTTTTTATACGGTGGCTGGAGCAGTGCTTTTGATAAAAAAAGTATCGCTTCTCGTGAGGAATTATTAGAACTGGGAATACACTCCTATCTACAGTCATCATCTGTTATGCTTGCACCGAAGCTGGATGATATCTATACGGATATACGGAACATCGCAAAAATTTTTAGAGTAGAAGAACGGGGAGAAGAACTTATTTCACAAATGACGAAAGATATTGAAGATATTACTTCTAGGCTGCCTGATGTGAAAGAAGATTTGCCTGTATTGGTATTCGACAGCGGGGAAACTGAAGTATTTACGGCTGCGCAAAACTTTATGAATGAGCTTGTGACGATGGCTGGTGGTGTCAATATTTTCGGTGATGTAAAAGGAAAATGGACGACAGTTTCAAAAGAGGATGCAGTAGAGCGGCAGCCTGAAGTAATTGTTGTAATCGATTATGGATCCACAACGGCAGAGGAAAAAATTAATTTCTTAAAATCAGACCCAGCACTAAAGACAACGCCTGCTGTACAAAATGACCGCTTTGTTATCTTGCCACTATCAGCCGCTTCTGAGGGAGTACGTGTTGCAGAAGCACTTAGTATTTTAGCAAAAGGCTTTTATCCAGGAAGTTTCTAATGGAGATCAAAGAATTGCTGCAACAGAGTTTTCAGCAGGCCAGCATATTGCCAATGCCAAAAGATACATATGCCACATTAAGTCAACGAGATGATTATGCGTATGTTAGTGTAGCGCCTGGTATCATCAATAAACATTTTACAGGCGAACAGCTGCTAGTGTTGGCACAAGTCACCGAGAACGGTGCAGTTAAATATTCAGCAAGCCATACACTGCTTCTGTCTATTCCGAAACATGAATTAAGTCAGGCAGTTGAGCAGTTGACGAAAGTAGGACTATATGTTGTACCTACAGGCGCGTGTGCTGTACTAAAATGTTGTGACTTTTGTGATGGAGAGCGTTTGGAAGCATTACCTGTAGTAAAACAAATGCTGCAATCCATTGAAGGAATGGCTGCAAAAAAGAGACTTCGCATCGGTTTTAATGCCTGTGCTTCAGCATGTTATAACGCCGTGTATGATGATATAGCGATAATTTACCATAACGGTCAAGCGGATCTATTGGCAGGAGCGGTGCAAATGGGGAGGCACGCAAAACCCGGAAAGCTATTGATCAGGAAAGTTCCGGAATTTTTCATCACTCAGCTAGTACAAAAATTGATAGATCGTTATTCACAGGAATCACACGAAAAGGAAACATTTGCTGTATATATAAAACGCCATTCGGAGCTGTCTGAATGGTTAGAGGAATAATTATGTCAACTGCTACAGAAATGAGAGTGGAGGGGGAAGCTTATGACGACATGGAATTTACAAGGAATGCAAAAGCATCTGCTTATTTGCAACGGAAGCACGTGTATGGGTGCAGGGGCAGAGGAAATTACTCTTGCGATAAGAGATGAGATTGCAAAAAAGCAGCTTGATGAGTCTATTCATACATCTCGTACAAGATGCAATGGCCGTTGCCGGGATAAATGTGTTGTTATTTCTTATCCAGAGGGGAAATGGTACAGCGTTCCTAAAGAACAGGTCGGCCGTGATATTGTAAATGATGAGGTAGATGACGCCCATATCATTTACAGCATGACGGATAATGGCCTGTCGGAAGTATCGCCGGCTTATACAAAAGGGATTTCAAAATCGAAAAAACGAAAGAAAAGGGGGAAACAAGAGGGGATGAAAAAAGCAGTATTGTTTGTAGGACATGGCAGTAAGCTCGAAGCCGGAAATGAAGAAGTACGGCAATTTGTTGAACGTACAAGCTACTTGGTCGATCCGGCAATTATGGTGGAAACATGTTTTTTAGAATTTGCTTCCCCGAATATTGAAGAAGGCATAGAGCTCTGTGTTGAAAAGGGGGCTGAGGAGATCCATGTTATTCCTATCATACTACTCCATGCGGGACATTCTAAAATGCACATCCCAGCAGAGATTGAACATGCAAAAGAGCACTTCCCGGATGTTACATTCACGTACGGACAGACAATCGGCATTCATGAGGAGGTGTTTGAAATTCTTAAAACGCGCTTATCGGAGGTAGGATTTGATCCTTCAGCAAGGCATGAAGACACAGCCATTCTCCTTATTGCGAGGGGAGGCAGTGATCCGGAAGCGAATGGGGAATTTTATAAAATTTCAAGGCTGCTTTGGGAAAAGCTAGATGTACGCTGGGTCGAGAGTGCTTTTATGGGGGTAACAACGCCTTCCGTGGAAGAAGGAATCGACCGGTGTGTAAGACTTGGGGCAAAGAAAATTATTATGCTCCCATACTTCCTGTTCACTGGAATTCTGATGGAGAGAATGCACAAAATGCGAGAAAGCTATCAAGTAAGATACCCACTCGTAGATATTCAAATTGCCGATTATTTTGGCTATCATCCGAAACTTCAGCATGTACTGGTTGAACGTGCCGAGCAGGCGATGAACGGGACTTCTACAGGTATGCAGGATCTTGAAAATTTCAGAAAGTATGCAGAAGAGCATGGCTATGAGCATCATCATCACCATTAAAGCAATATTATTTTATAAGTAGAATTATGCAAGCCTCCTTGGTCCTGCATGAAATAATGAAAAAGAACTGCCCTGAAAGTTATGGATTTCGGGGCAGTTCTGTATTTTTAAGAATTAGCTGCTGAAAATTCCGCTTTAACAGCTGAAATCATAAACAGCACTAGAAATATACGATTAAACAACTATTCAGATGCCGTTTTATCCTACCATTCAACGTTGGCAATCATACCAAATTCATCATCGATATCAAGGATAATCCGGGCAGACATTGAATCTTTGCCAAGCTGTTCGTCAATATAAAGGCGAATCGCTGTAATGAAGTTTGGCTGTTGATACTCTTCCATCAAACCGTTCACGTAGGCTTCGGCTGTGTATCCGGCTGCATCATCATAGCACAGCTCCACTTCTACAAGTTCTGGCTGAGTTTGCTTGAAGCGGGCGTGAAATAGACATACTGCGTTGATTAAATCCTGCTCCTGCAAAATTAGTTTTTCCATCCGTTATTTGCCTCATTTTCTTTCTTGCGCGTCATTTTTTGAACCAATTTCACTACAAGGAAAACAACTAACAGGATGGCAGCCATATTAATTAAGAAACCGAGGATGGAGCCGATTACTCCTAAATTACTGAACAGACTGCCGAATAGTAAGCCGGCCAAGCCGCCAATAAATAACCCTTTCATTAATCCGCCAGCTGAAAAGCCGCCTTTTTTGTTCGATGTAGTAGCTGTGCTCTTTTTGCTAGTACTGTTGCTGTTTGTGACAGTGCCATCATTGTTTTTGTTTGTGTCATCGTTACTTTTTTGCATATTGGAACGAGTATTGTTTGAGTTGAAGCTTTTTTTACCTGATTTGTAGGATTTTGCTTCCACCTGATGATCACCAAACATCGGTAACAGTGTACCGACACTAGAAAATACAAGTGTAAATGCTAAAAATGCTGCTGCGATTTTTTTCATACTTTGCCTCCATCTAATATTGTTACTATTTAAGTATAGCAAAACA
This sequence comes from Lysinibacillus odysseyi 34hs-1 = NBRC 100172, assembly GCF_001591965.1. Classification (GTDB taxonomy): domain Bacteria; phylum Bacillota; class Bacilli; order Bacillales_A; family Planococcaceae; genus Lysinibacillus_B; species Lysinibacillus_B odysseyi. Next base: position 230,979 of record NZ_BCVX01000007.1, on the reverse strand, counting down.
GGTATAAAAGTCTATTTTGCTTCCTTCCATATATGTATACGGATGAGTGCCAAAAAAGTTTCAAAAATGTTTCATTAGTTCCCAGCCTATGTCATCGTAGTCCTTGTGTATTTTTATACGGTAATATAGACTTAATATGTAATTTACATAGAATTCAGAAATTACATAAGGGTGTAAGATAGGGGGAATTATGATGAGAAAAATTCGAATTGGTATTGTAGGATACGGAAATCTAGGCCGGGGAGTGGAAGCGGCAATTTCCCAAAACCCGGATATGGAGCTGGTAGGTGTATTCACACGCCGTGAGCCTTCTTCCATTCACATTCATACAGAGGGGGTAACTGTTTTTCATGTAAATGAAGCAGTGAATTTTAAAGGGGAAATTGACGTGATGATTCTTTGCGGCGGATCAGCAACAGATTTACCAGAGCAAGTTCCATATTTCGCCCAGTGGTTCCATACAATCGACAGCTTCGATACTCATGCAAAAATTCCGGAGTTTTTTGATGTTGTTGATCAAGCAGCACAAGAGAACGGGAGAGTATCCATTATTTCGGTTGGCTGGGACCCGGGCTTGTTTTCGTTAAACCGTCTTCTTGGTGAATCTGTTCTTCCAGCAGGCAGTACATATACATTTTGGGGAGATGGGTTGAGTCAGGGACATTCGGATGCCGTTCGCCGTATTAACGGGGTGAAGCATGCTGTCCAGTACACACTACCGGTAAAAGAAGCAGTCGAACGCGTGCGTAACGGAGAAAACCCTGAGCTTTCCACACGTGAAAAGCATGCTCGTGAATGCTGGGTCGTATTGGAGGATGGTGCTGATCAGACGGCAATTGAAACGGAAATTAAAGAAATGCCGAACTACTTTGCCGAGTACGATACAACAGTCCATTTTATCTCTGAAGAAGAACTGAAACAACAGCATGCAGGGATGCCGCACGGAGGCTTTGTCATCCGTTCGGGCGAGTCAGGAGATGGAGATAAACAAATTCTTGAGTTTTCTTTAAAACTTGAATCCAATCCGATGTTTACATCGAGTGTCCTAGTAGCATACGCACGGGCTGCCTATAAATTAGCGGGAATGGGTGTCAAAGGAGCAAAAACGGTATTCGATATTCCGTTCGGTTTATTGTCGCCGAAGTCACCGGCTGAATTAAGAAAAGAATTATTATAATAGAGGAAAGCCGAATCGGGAGAAGATGCAGCGGTTCGGCTTCTTTCTAAATAGATCATAAGGATTGTAGAATGATAGAAATGGTTATGCAGTTTATTTTAGTATTTGCCGCAGTAAAAAGGATAGAAACTTTTTAGTGAGCAGTCATTTTAATTTGAACGATTGATTCTGGAACAACTCGTATAGTAATAGAAATCCATTTATATTATATAAGAAATAGGAGAGGACAGTTCATATACTATCAGAATATTCGCTATAATCTTTTCAAAAATTTGAAAATATGGTACGCTCATCTCGAATAACTTCAGATTTTCAGTGGAAATGACGAGGGAAAGAAAGGACGGTCATTTCACGTGACAGCAAAAATACAATATAATGGCATGCTGCTGCTTGCTTCATATGTACAGCGTTTATATGTTAATGAGCAAGTAAAAGGGCGGCTGAAGGAAGAAACAGACCAGCTGGTACTCGTAAAGGATTACTTTGATTCAATCAATGCAATCATGCCAATGTTCAGTCAGACAAAAATGCTGACTGTATCACAAGGGGAAAAGCTAGCTTCCATTTTATTGAGTGTAAGAGAAATGATGAATCATTATTTTGAACCATTAAATACGTCTTATGATTATAAGCTGCGCATTGTAACATCCACATTATTTTCCGAAAAACTGATGATTACAGGGATTATTCATTTAGGAAAGATTTTCGGTGAAGATGTCGGGACGGATATTCAAAAACGTGTAAAATTTTATGAGGACCGGACTACTATGGTCAATAAGCTTGTAGCAGCCCAGCAATCAGGCATGCCTGTAACAGAAGAAGTAGAAGGGGTAATTAATTCCTGGTTTGAAGGGATAGTAAAACAGCAGCAAAACATCTTGAATGACCTCAACAAAATCGCACCTATGATCGGCATACAAGAAAGGGAGTAGGAAAAATGATTTCAACTACAGCAAAAAGTGAAACGCAGCTGCAAAATTGCGCTCGCATTTTAGTGAAATGCCCTGATAGACCGGGGATTGTAGCAGTTTTATCTTCGTTTTTACATAAGCATGATGCCAATATTATCGAATCCAGCCAATATTCGAGTGATCCGGAGAACGGTACATTTTTTATCCGCATAGAGTATCATTGTGAACAGCTTGTTAGAAAGCGTGATGAGATGGAAAGGGAATTTGCCTCGATTGCGGCAGAGCATCAGATGGAATACAGCTTCCATTATCGTGCCATCCGCCAGCGTGCTGCCATCTATGTTTCAAAAGAGACGCATTGCCTGATGGAGCTGTTATGGGAATGGCAAAATGGTGATTTGGAGATGGATATTGCGGTCGTCATCAGCAATGCAGAAGCCGCTCGTCCAATTGTGGAATCGCTTGGTATCCCGTTTTACTACATCCCGGCTAATAAGGATATCCGGGAGCAGGTGGAACAGCAGCAAATCCGGCTGATGGAAGAGTATAAAGTGGACATCTTAATTCTAGCCCGTTATATGCAGATTTTGACGCCGAATTTCGTATCTCATTTTGAAAACCGCATCATAAATATCCACCATTCCTTCCTTCCGGCATTTATCGGGGCTGATCCATACACGCGTGCATTCAACCGTGGGGTGAAACTGATTGGTGCAACAAGCCACTATGTGACAAATGATCTTGACGAAGGACCAATCATTGAGCAGGATGTGGAACGTGTCGATCACCGTGCAGATGTACAAACATTGAAGAAAATCGGCCGTAAAATCGAACGGCGTGTTTTGGCAAATGCAGTAAAATGGCATTTGGAAAACCGAATAATTGTTGAGGAAAACAAAACAATCGTGTTCCATTAATTAATTTCCTACAAAAATGCAGACGAAGCACTTTGCTTTGTCTGCATTTTTTTTGGATAGGATAGCCTTCCATATTACGTATTCGCTTTAAATGGTGAAGAAAGCCTGTCTATTTTTTAAAACGTTGAAATGAACTGGGTATAAAGCACAATACCAATAATAATCCCAATAATGGCGCAAATAAGGCCAATAACAATTTGATACGGCTTTACTAACAAATCCCCACTCCTTTTATAAGAATAGATCAATCGAAGGTATGATCAAAAATGCCTTGACTTTGCATTTACCGCATTATACGCCCTGTTATAGAGTAATAGCACTACTAGAAAAAAGGTTTGGCAATACATAAAATCCTTCGTAAATCACATACAGTAAAAGGGTACTACTCAGTTTCTAAGTATAAAAACTACACTTTATTGAATAATATTATTATTTTAAAAATAAAGATAATTTAGTTTACTATTTTAAAATCATATGTTTATAATGAATGTAAATCGACTTAAAGGAGGTATTTTATGCTTAAAGTAGAAAAAAGTATACACGAAATTATAGATAGTATGCAGGATGGCTCTACCATACTAGTAGGAGGTTTTGGGCTTTGCGGTATCCCGGAAGTAGCAATTGAAGCAATACGGAAAAAAGGTGTCAAAGATTTAACAGTAGTCAGCAATAACTGCGGTGTTGATGAATGGGGGCTTGGCCTCCTGCTGGCAAATAAGCAAATCAAGAAAATGATTGCTTCTTATGTAGGTGAGAATAAAATTTTCGAGCAGCAGTTTTTAAGTGGAGAGCTTGAGGTAGAACTGACACCGCAAGGTACATTGGCAGAACGTATCCGGGCAGGTGGTGCCGGAATACCAGCGTTTTATACAGCAACGGGCGTCGGTACACCGATTGCTGAAGGAAAGCCGGTGAAGGAATTTGACGGTAAGGAATATATTGAGGAACGGGCAATCGTCGGCGATTATGCTTTTGTAAAGGCTTGGAAGGCAGATAAACTAGGAAATCTTGTATATAGGAAAACAGCGCGGAATTTCAATCCGATCATGGCTACAGCAGGAAAAATTACGATTGCTGAAGTGGAGGAGATTGTTGAAGTAGGCGAACTGAATCCCGACGAGATTCATACACCGGCCGTATTTGTCCAGCATGTCGTTCTAGGGGACAATTATGAGAAGAAAATCGAAAAACGTACGACTAGAACAGAGGAGGCAATGAGATGACAAGTATAAAAGAGCGCATCGTAAAACGTGCTGTCCTGGAAATTGAAAATGGCATGAATGTAAACCTTGGTATCGGCATGCCTACATTGGTCGCAAATGAAATACCCGATGATTATCAGGTGCTGCTACAATCAGAAAACGGCTTATTAGGTATTGGTCCGTATCCATCGGAAAATCAAGTGGATCCTGATTTGATTAATGCGGGCAAAGAAACAGTTACAGCTGTTCCCGGCGCATCCTATTTTGATAGTGCTGAAAGCTTTGCGATGATTCGGGGCGGCCATATTGATGTTGCTATACTCGGAGGAATGGAAGTTTCCCAGGAAGGCGATTTAGCTAACTGGATGATTCCCGGGAAGATGGTAAAAGGAATGGGTGGAGCGATGGACCTTGTACAAGGAGCTAAGCGGGTCATCGTTATTATGGAGCATGTTTCCAAATACGGAGAATCCAAAATCAAAAAGGAATGTACATTGCCGTTAACTGGAAAGCGGGTTGTCCACCGCCTTATTACGGATTTAGCTGTATTTGATTTTACGGATAAAGGAATGGTCCTCATTGAAACGGCATCCGGTGTTTCTGTTGAAGAAATTAAGGAAAAAACGGAAGCTGACTTTGCCATTGCTGAAAATTTAAAAAGCTATGCATGAAGCAGAAAAAAATGGTAATATTGACGCTTTTTCTTTCAATAGACTAGACTCGAAAGAAATCGGGTGCTATATTGAAAATAGAAATATCCTACAATTATAAGAAAATATGAGTATTTTCGATAGGAAAGTAACCTTTGTGTAAGGGGTGATCGATAGGGGGCAAGAAAATGGTCGTACAATCTCTAAAGGAAAGAATTATCGAAACAGCGTTAGACCTGTTCCGGCATAAAGGCTACCATGGTGTATCGGTCGATGAAATTGTCGAAACGGCCGGAACGTCGAAAGGTGGATTTTATCATAAATTTAAGTCGAAAGATGCGTTGTTATATGAGATACATGATGTGTTTATTTCCAAAGTTTTAAAGGAAACGAGAAAAGCATATGACGAAAATGATTCACCAATCGACAAGGTGTGCGCTATGTTGTATGCGTTTACAAATGTGTTTGATGTCTATCAGCGGCATATTACCGTTTTTTATGATGAAAGTGCCTATTTACCTGCAGAATATAAAAATATTATCAAAGAAAAGCGTACGGAATACCGGAAGCTGATCGAGCAGGTCATTGAGGATGGAAAGAACAGCGGTCATTTCCGGCCGGAAATTTCAACAACCATTACAACAATGGCTATCATAGGATTGGTGAACTGGACATATAAATGGTACCGGCAAAACGGCAGCTTGACGATGGAACAGATTACACTCCATTTCAATGATTTGATTCTGAGGGGCATTATGACAGAGTTTGGCCTACAAGAAGCACAGAAAAAAAATTATGTTTTATAAAAAAGTCAGCCAGTCAGTAAAGCCTGGTTTTTTAATCACAATATACAAACCGACTAGTCGGTACCGACCGAACAGTCGGTAAATTAAAGGGGGATTAACAGATGAATTTTGAATTAACTAAAGAACAGCAAATGATACGTGATATGGTCAGAGAGTTTGCACAGGCTGAAATCGCACCGTACGCACGGGAACTTGATGAAAAGCATGAATTTAGAAAAGAAAGCTTTGATAAAATGGCAGAGCTAGGCTTGTTCGGCATCCCGTTTCCCGAGGAATACGGTGGTTCAGGAGGAGATACGGTTTCCTATGCATTGGCTGTTGAGGAAATTGGCAGAGCCTGTGGTGGTACCGGCTTGAGCTATGCAGCAGCAGTCAGCTTAGGAGCAGCTCCTTTTTATAACTTTGGAACAGAGGAGCAAAAACTGGAATATCTTGTTCCTATGGCACAGGGCAAAACACTTGGTTCATTCGGATTGACAGAGCCGAATGCAGGCTCTGATGCTGGCGGCACTCGCACAAAGGCATACTTAGAGGGCGATGAATGGGTGATTAACGGCGAGAAGTGCTGGATTACTAACGCCAGCTATGCGCGCCAAGTTGTCGTGACAGCTGTTACAGGTAAGGATGAGCGAGGCAAAAATATTATCACGGCAATCATCGTTCCTACTGACACACCGGGAGTTACAATCCGTTCCGAGTACCAAAAAATGGGCGTCCGTGCATCCAATACTTGTGAAATCATTTTGGAAAACGTTCGTGTACCACGTGAAAATGTACTGGGGGATGAGAAGAAAGGCTTCGGTCAATTTTTAAATACATTAGATGGCGGACGTATTTCAATTGCGGCATTGTCTGTCGGTATCGCACAATCGGCATTTGAAAAGGCACTGCAGTATTCAAAAGAGCGCGTACAATTTGGGAAACCAATCTCTAAATTACAAGCCATCCAGTTTAAACTGGCAGATATGGCAATGGAAATTGAGTTGGCACGAAATATGGTGATGAAGGCAGCATGGCTGAAAGATAACGGCAAGCCTTTCAAAAAAGAAGCTGCATATGCAAAGCTGTTTGCTTCAGAAATGGGCTTCCGCACATGTAATCAGGCAATCCAGATCCATGGGGGTTATGGCTATATGGCAGAATATGATGTGGAACGCCATCTTCGTGATATCAAACTCATGGAAATTGGAGAAGGGACATCGGAAATTCAGCGTTTAGTCATTTCACGTCAGCTGGGCTGCTAGATCATTGAAATATGAATAGGGGGAGAAATGCGTATGGCAGAATTGGTTTATCAAACGATTGGCGAGTTACTGGAAGAAAAGGCTGCATTATATCCGGAACGAGAGGCTTTAGTTTATGCGGATCGGAACTACCGATTAACATATGCCCAGTTCAACAAACATAGTGATTTAGTAGCAAAGGCACTCATGGCGGCAGGACTTGAAAAGGGAGATCATTTTTCAGTGTGGACGACTAACGTACCTGAATGGCCGGGACTTCAATTTGGTTCTGGTAAAATGGGCGCCCCGCTTGTAACTGTAAATACAAATTACCGTTCAAGCGAGCTGGAATTCCTGCTTAAGCAATCTGATACAAAAGCAATTATTTTAATTGATCAGTTCCGTGATCATTCGTTTATCGATACATTATATGAGCTTTGTCCGGAACTGAAAGAATGCGAGCCTGGAAAACTTCAAAGTGCCCGCCTGCCGCTTTTGAAAACCGTCGTTGTCATTGGTGATAGGAAATATCCCGGAACATACAGCTATGAGGAATTTTTAGCAAATGGTACCGAGATAACAGATGAACAACTAGAACAGCGCAAACAATCCTTAACATATGATGATGTCATCAATATTCAATATACATCAGGAACTACCGGCTTTCCAAAAGGTGTTATGCTCCGACATTCGAATTTGATCAATAACGCCATCAATATTGCAGAATGTATGAAGCTTACACATGAAGACCGTTTATGTATCCCGGTCCCGTTTTTCCATTGCTTTGGCTGTGTAATCGGCACATTGGCTATCGTTTCAGCGGGAGGGACAATGGTACCTGTTCAGGAATTTCATCCTGAGGAAGTACTTCGGACGGTTGAAAAAGAGAAATGCACCGCGCTTCATGGTGTACCGACTATGTTTATTAGCGAGCTTAATTTACCGAATATTAAGCAATTTGACTTATCGACATTACGAACAGGCGTTATGGCAGGTTCCAATTGCCCAATAGAGGTGATGAGGGGAGTCATCAATATTATGGGTATGGAAGATGTGACCATTTGTTATGGTCAGACAGAATCCTCCCCTGTACTCACACAAACAAGAGCAGATGACCCATTAGATCTCAAGGTAGAAACAGTAGGCCGCGCCTTGCCGAATGTAGAAGTGAAAATCATGAAACCAGGTACGAATGAAGAAGTAGCCAGAGGTGAGCAAGGAGAAATTTGCGCACGGGGCTATGTCGTTATGAAAGGTTACTACAACAATCCGGAAGCGACAAAAGAAGCGATCGATTCAGAAGACTGGCTGCATACCGGTGACTTAGGAACGATGGACGAAAATGGATACGTTCGTGTAACAGGCCGATTGAAAGATATGATTATTCGCGGGGGAGAAAACATTTATCCCCGTGAGATAGAAGAGTTTCTTTACAAGCATCCGAAAGTACTCGATGTACAGATAACAGGAGTACCGGATGAAAAATACGGTGAGGAAGCAGCAGCATGGATTATTTTAAAAGAGGGACAAATAGCGACAGAAGAGGAAATCAAGGAATTTTGTACAGGAAAAATTTCAAGACATAAAATTCCACGCTATATCTTTTTCATCGATAGCTATCCAATGACGGCTTCAGGGAAAATACAAAAGTTCAAGCTTCGCGAACAGTTTGCAGGCTTTGTGAAAACATTGCAATAGGGAGGGTTTAGTATGTTCAAAAAAGTACTCATCGCTAATCGGGGCGAAATCGCACGCCGCATTATTAGAACATGTGACAAGTTAGGTATCGAAACGGTAGCAGTCTATTCTGAGGCAGACGCTAACAGCCTCCATGTGAAAGAAGCGACAGAAAGCTTCTGTATCGGTAAGCCGCCTGTAGCTCAAAGTTATTTAAACATTGATGCTATTTTGGATGTCGCAAAGCAGACGGGGGCGGATGCTGTCCATCCCGGCTACGGACTGTTATCAGAAAATGCGGCATTTGCAAAACGTGTGGAAGAGGCGGGGCTGACATTTATCGGACCAAAATCAGATGTCATTCAGTCAATGGGCAGCAAGCTGGAAGCACGCAAAACAATGCAGCAGGCAGGGGTGCCGATTGTGCAGGGTGTCAATGAGCCAATTGCAGATACGGATGAAGCAGCAAAAGTGGCAGAAGAAATCGGCTATCCAGTGATGCTGAAAGCTTCAGCAGGCGGTGGTGGAATCGGCATGCAGCTGGTAAGCAATGAAGAGGAACTACGGAAAGCGTTTGAAGGTAACCAAAAACGGGCGCAAAGCTTCTTTGGTGACGGAACGATGTTCATTGAGAAATTCATTGCAGAGCCACATCATGTAGAGGTGCAAGTGCTGGCTGATACACACGGAAATGTCGTACCTGTATACGAGCGTGAGTGTTCCATTCAGCGCCGCAATCAGAAGGTTGTGGAGGAAGCGCCTTCTCCATTCATTTCTGAGGAAACACGTACTAAAATGCTTGATGCAGCAGTGAATGCAGCAAAGCATATCGGCTATACAAATGCGGGCACAATTGAGTTTTTAGTAGACCGTGATCAAAACTTCTATTTCCTTGAAATGAATACTAGATTACAAGTGGAGCACCCGGTCACTGAAGAAATTACAGGTCTGGATCTTGTTGAGCAGCAGCTTAAAGTAGCCAATGGCGAAAAGCTTGACTTCACAAGAGAGGATATTAAGAAAAAAGGGCACGCGATTGAAGTGCGTATTTATGCAGAGCATCCAGTCACTTTCTTCCCTTCACCGGGAAAAATCACGAAACTTGTATTACCAGAAGGAGAAGGAATCCGTCATGAAATTGCGGTAGAAACAGGAAGTGATGTAACTCCTTTTTACGATCCAATGATTGGCAAGCTTGTCGTATTTGGAGCGACGCGCGAGGAAGCCTGCGCAAAACTCGCAGATGCATTACGCAATTATGTAGTAGAAGGTATTCAAACAAATATCCCGATGCTGCTTGAAACAGTGACACATGAACAGTTCTTATCCGGAATCACAACAACAAAATTTGTAGAGGAATATTATTTACCAAAAGCATCAACAGTTGGTAAATAAAAGAGAAGAGGCGCGAAAGATTGAACTTTGGCGAGATCACATCTACTGCGTGCCGCTTCTCTACATTTTATTTTACGCGGAGGGATAATATATGACAATAGTAAAAGCGAGTATGGCAGGAACAGTATGGAAGATTTTAGTGGCAGAAGGGGACCAAGTAGCAGCTGGTCAGGACGTTGTTATTTTGGAATCGATGAAAATGGAGATTCCGATTGCAGCGGAAGAAGCTGGCACTGTAAAGCGAGTTATTGCTGCTGAAGGTGATTTCATTAACGTAGACGATGATCTTGTCGAAATCGAATAAGGGAGTGTAGTCTATGCAGCTGCCGAAGCAAGTACAAATAAAAGAAGTAGGACCACGTGATGGCCTGCAAAATGAAATGACGTTTATTCCGACTGAAGAAAAAATCAGGCTTGTTAACCGTTTAAGTGAGACAGGGCTTAACTACATTGAAGTGACTAGCTTCGTGCATCCCAAATGGATTCCACAGCTGGCAGATGCCGTCGAGGTTTTGAAGGAGATTAAGCGACATGACGATATTACCTATGCTGCTCTTGTACCGAACAGCAAGGGGCTAGAACGGGCGCTTGATGCCGGAGTCGATGAAGTAAGTGTCTTTATGTCGGCAAGTGAAGGCCATAATAAATCGAATATTAATAAATCAATAGACGAGACATTCCCGGTTTTAAAAGAAGTAGTAGACGGCGCACTGGCAGCAGGCAAGACAGTGAGAGGCTATATTTCTACTGTGATCTCATGTCCTTATGACGGCTATACAAAACCGGAACAGGTAGTATATGTCGCAGAGAAATTATTTGAGATGGGAATATCGGAAATATCACTTGGTGACACAATTGGTGTTGGCGTGCCGACTCAAGTAGATGCCTTGCTTCAGGAGATGCTGAGTTTTTATAAAGCGGAGCAGCTGGCGATGCATTTTCATGATACGCGCGGTACGGCATTGGCCAATGTCATGACAAGCCTAAGCCATGGGATTACAAAGTTTGATAGTGCCATTGGCGGTTTAGGCGGCTGCCCTTATGCTAAAGGAGCATCGGGCAATGTGGCAACAGAGGACTTGCTTTATTTGCTTCATGAAATGGGGATTGAAACAGGCGTTAATCTAAAGAAGATTCAGCAAACTGCGCTTTCTATAGAAGGAATAATCGGTAAAAAGCTATCATCCAAACTGGCAGCCATTGCACGGGGGGAGGAACAATCATGCCGAATTTCGTAAAAGTAGAGGTACAAGACGATATAGCCATCATGACGTTCACTAGAGCAGAGGCTGCCAATGCACTATCCGTTCAAATGCTGCACGAAATCAACGAAGCACTTGAATCGATTCACTATAACCGATCAATACGTGCTGTTGTAGTGACAGGCGATGGTGAAAAGGCATTTTGTGCAGGGGCAGACCTAAAGGAACGAAAAGGAATGAATGAAGAAGAAACACGTAAGACGATTGCTTTGATCGGAAAAACGGTGAACCACTTCGAATCGCTTGCCCAGCCGGTTATTGCAGCCATTAATGGTGTAGCATTCGGCGGTGGTTTAGAACTGGCCCTTGCATGTGATATCCGTATGGCCAGCAGTACTGCAAAGCTCGGCCTGACGGAAACTGCACTCGGAATAATTCCGGGAGCAGGGGGAACACAGCGACTTCCCCGTCTGATTGGTATCGGAAAAGCGAAGGAGCTGATCTATACAGCCCGCCGATTGTCAGCTGAAGAAGCTTTTGGATACGGAATTATCGAGCATATTGTAGAACCTGGGGAGTTATTAGAAAAGGCAACAGAACTTGCACGTGAAATGGCGAAAAATGCCCCGCTTTCACTCATTCAGGCAAAAACAGCAATTAATCAAGGAATGCAGACAGATATCTCGACAGCACTGCAAATTGAATCATTAGCCTATAGTCGATTACTTCAAACAGAAGACCGGCTGGAAGGATTAAAGGCCTTTCAGGAAAAACGTTCACCGATCTATAGTGGCAAATAAAAGGGGGATGAGAGAAATGACGAAATTGACAGCTGATCATACACACCAAGAAATGAAGAATACCGTGTTAAAGGGCGGTCATGAAAAATATCACGAAAAGAATAAGGAACAAGGGAAGTTATTTGTCCGCGAGCGCTTAGAGCTGCTATTTGATGAAGGGCTGCAGGCTGAAGATGGAACGTTTGCCAATGTACTTGCAGGCGACCTGCCAGCAGATGGGGTTGTCACGGGTATTGGGAAAATTCACGGACGAACTGTATGTGTAATGGCAAATGATTCAACAGTCAAGGCAGGCTCCTGGGGAAAGAGAACTGTTGAAAAAATTATCCGCATCCAGGAAACAGCTGAAAAGCTTGGGGTTCCGCTCCTTTATTTAGTGGATTCAGCTGGTGCACGCATTACAGACCAATTAGAAATGTTCCCGGGACGTCGTGGAGCAGGCCGTATTTTTTACAACCAAGTAAAATTATCAGGCCGTATTCCGCAGATTTGTCTTTTATTCGGTCCTTCAGCAGCAGGCGGGGCATATATTCCAGCCTTCTGTGATGTTGTTGTAATGGTAAAAGGGAACGCCTCTATGTACCTTGGCTCGCCTCGGATGGCTGAGATGGTTATCGGGGAAAAAGTAGACCTGGAAACAATGGGCGGCGCGAAGATGCACTGCTCGATCTCAGGCTGTGGGGATGTTTTAGCAAAGACAGAGGAAGAAGCAATTGCCTATGCAAGACAATATATTAGCTACTTCCCGGATAACTTTAAACACAAGCCTAAGGTAGAAGAACCGAAGATGCCTGCTACGTTTGAAAAATCTATCGAGGAAATTATTCCTGCCAATCAGAATGCGGCATTCAATATGCATGACCTGATCGACCGTATTATCGATGAAGGCTCATTCTGTGAAGTCAAGAAACTGTTCGCAGCAGAAATTATTACGGGCTTTGCTCGTATTAACGGACAGTCCGTCGGCATAATCGCTAATCAGCCGCGGGTAAAAGGCGGCGTGTTATTCCATGATTCGGCGGACAAGGCCGCTAAATTCATCAGTTTGTGTGATGCATTCCATATTCCGCTTATTTTCCTGGCAGATGTACCAGGCTTTATGATCGGTACACAGGTAGAAAAAATGGGCATCATCCGCCACGGTGCGAAAATGATCTTTGCGATGAGCGAGGCGACAGTGCCGAAAATTACGGTTATTGTCCGCAAGGCCTATGGTGCAGGCCTTTATGCGATGGCTGGCCCTGCATTTGAACCTGATGTATGTATTGCATTAACAGGAGCGCAAATTGCCGTAATGGGACCGGAAGCAGCTGTTAACGCTGTATATGCCAATAAAATTGCAGCACTGCCTAAAGAGGAACAAGCGGCCTTTATCGAACAGCAGCGTGAAGAATACCGAAAAGAAATTGATGTGTATCGTTTAGCCTCTGAGTTAATTATTGATGATGTGATTGAACCGAACGCCCTGCGTGAAACGCTGGAACTACGGTTGGATGCCTACAAAACAAAAGAAATGACTTTCACAGAGCGCAAGCATGGTGTCAGTCCGGTATAATCACACCTAACAGGAAAGCGCATATTTCGGCTATTTCCTTATAAACAAAGTCCGAATGTTGAGAGACACTCTTAACATTCGGGCTTTTGCTGTGTAAAATAGTTAACTAAAATAAACATATTTTAGTTGTTGCATAGCTGCGATGGCGGATGCAAAATTGTTTTTGGAATCCAGCAAGCTGCATAGCATGCCTATAACGAAAAGCAAGAGGGCAAGCCTCTCTACAGGCTTGCCCTCTCATTTAAAATGTGGAAATAAAGTTGGTATAGAGAAGAACTCCTGTTGTAATTCCAATTACCACACCTACTCCTGCCAACACTGTTTGATACCATTTCAACATGTCAACATCATTCCCTTCATTTTCGTAAAGACTCTACCATATTCCTCATACCCTCATTTTCATTTTGGAAACCCTTTTGTGAGAAAAATGGAGAAAATCTATATTTTTCCGGTAAATTGGAAGCTAGTATTCATCATTACTGGAAAAATATATAGTAGTCAAGTACAATAATTGGTAGCTGTAAATGGTTTTTCGATAAGAAAACCATTACTTTTTTCGACGTTTAATTCGTACATACTCAAAAGGAAATTTCAGACGAAGGAAGGGATAGATATGTCAGAAACAAAAAGAATGACGATTCACCGCGCATTGACAGAGCTAAAGATGCTGCAAAAACGAATTGAAGAGGCAAATCGAGCTGTTACCGCAGTTGCTGCACATCGCAAAAATGACAAAAAAATCAATGGGGTTGAAATAGCAGAGTTTGTCAAAAGTATGCAAAGCTCCTATGACAAAGTAACAGGATTGATAAATTACAGAAATCGTTTGAAGGCTCTAGTAGTGGAATCTAATGCAAAAACTGTAGTAAAGGTTGGCAGCCGCGAAATGACTGTTGCCGAAGCAATTGAACGGAAACAGTCAATCCAGTATGAGAAAAACCTTTTGGCTACTCTGCATCAACAATATAACAATGCAGTCCAGCGTGTAGCGAAAAACAATGATGAGCTGCCGGAAAAACTGGAGACATATCTTGTTAATATTTTAGGAAACAAAGAGAAACAGACGCCGGAAGAGGTAGCGTTGCATACAGAAACTTTCATGAGGAGAAATGAATACGAGTTGCTGGATCCGATGAAGGTGAAAAAAAGTATCGAAACATTGGAGGACCAAATTAACGAGTTTGAATCAGAAGTCGATGCAGTACTATCTGAATCCAATGCGACTACTTTTATTGAAGTAATGCTATAAGAAAATTGCATGGTCTGGCGAAAACAAAAAACGATCAGTCGCTCGTTTTTGGTGTTAACGAGTTGAAACAATAAACACCAATCAAACAACTTTTAACTTGGTTCAGTACTCAAATTGAAAGTTCAAAGCTGAAGGTTCAAACCTGAAAGCTCACGTCTCAAGGCTCTTATTATTGTAAAGTTAAAAGAATAAAGCACAAGTCTCTTTCAAACCCTGGAGTTATGGTTAAGGCATTGACAGATCACGGCCGTTTGTCATCCACCAGGCAGCCTGTACTGTGCAAATATAATAAGAATTTATGACCAGGAATACAGTAACCATCTATTTTTCATGCTTATAGATGGTTACGAAACATTTCTTAAAAGTGAAATTTTCCTTTATCGGTCATTTTTTGTAACCATAGTATCGTCCTTAATGATGAAACCAGTCTTTAACATTGTTAGATAAACAATCAGTCTAGGATTTATCTTCAATCAGTTGTAAAAATCTATTGTTCCAAATATTTTCGTAAAAATCAATTGTCTCTTCTGCAGACATATAAGGATTATTCAAAGTAGAGGTTGCTTTCTGTACCATAAAGCTCTCGTATCCCAATCCATGTGCGAACTTAATCGTGGCATCCATACAATATTCAGTTTGGGCACCGCAAAACTCAATTTGATGGACAGACAATTGGTCTAAAAGACTTTGTAAGTTCGTTTTATAAAAGGAATTCGCATGTGTTTTCCTTACCAAAAAATCTTCTTCTTGAACATCTAGATTGGCATTAATCGCCCATGGTTCCTCTTCAGGTACCAATTCTTCATCACAATGCTGAACAAAAATGATAGGTTTATGTAATTTTCTATATAAAGCAATTCTATTATTTACTTTATTGAGCAAATCTTTTAGATTATATAAATGCTCGCCGCTGTAACATACACCATTTTGTAAATCGATAACGATTAATACATCTGCATAAGTCTCCATTATTTTTCCTTCTTTCATTTTGAAATATAACAATAATTCTATCATTTGAGAATGTATTACACACCCCTATTTTGCGCACTATCCGACATAAAAACATGATGGGAGTTCCTAATTTTATACACTTTTATCATACAATTATATTTGGTAAAAGTATTTTAAATTTTTTATTATTCGTATACATTTTTATAGCAAAAAATTAATCGGTCTTATAAAAAGATGCATTTCGGGTAATGGTGGAAGAAAAGAAGCTTTAGGAAAACAATGCAAGGAGGTAAATACTATGCGGGTATCTTATATAGCAGGCATCATTTTTTTCTTCATACTTTTTATTGTAGGGATGATTTATGCAAGCCATTCGACGTGGATGATGATTCTCGGTATCTTCGGCCTGATCGGCACCGCTTATTTTATTACCCGAATTGTTTCGGATATCCTCCGGGAAATGCGGCGCAGAAATACGGAGGAAGATCGATAAAACTATTTGGAGGACCCTTGAGCGAAAAATGCTCAAGGGTGCATTTTCATAAAGGGAATAAGCGTTTTAAACAGAAGTCGGTAAAATAAAGATTAGTGTATATCATGTATGAGAGTAAGATTATTAAGGGGCTATTTTTTTAAGATTGCTATTAATAAAAATGGTGAGACCGAAATAAAAGGGATACAGGATATTCTGGTTATATATAAAGCGTACCAGATATACTTAAAACATAGAGTTATGAATGGGCATAAGGAGGATCAAGAGTATAATATCGTTTTGTTTTTTTAAAATATTACCTTGGTAGAGAAATCTTAATACATAGAACAATAAAATGATTACGTATTTAATAAATTTTAGAATTGACCGAATTTTATGATCGCAGTATACTTGGTATACCACATACCAAGGAGGTGGCCAATGATAACAAGAGATGGATAAGTCTTTAAAAAATGGCTTTTTGGAAAAATAGTGATTATAAATACTCTATTTTAAATTGGTAGTAACCTATTTCTTCACTTTTTCTGGTATACCACATACCAGAAAGGGATTAAAGACAGCGATAGTAGAGACTTTAGAAGCTATAATTATTGTGTACAAATAAGATAAAAAAACACTCTATTTCGAATTGAATGAAATTGGTATTTAAAGTACACTTGGTATACCACATACCAGGAGGTTACTATGAAAAAAATAGAGACGAGTAAAGCATTGAGAGATATAGCTTTTGAGGCAATTAAGAATGCCATTTTGAATTATGAACTATTGCCTGGCCAAGCAATATATGAAAGAGATCTAAGCGAAAAGTTGGGGATAAGTAGAACTCCTATAAGGGAATCTCTATCGTTGTTAGAAAGAGAAAAATGGGTAATTTCTAAGCCGCGCGTTGGTACGTTTATTAATGAAATTACAGAAGAAAATGTAGAAGAAGTCATGGAAATACGGATGATTTTTGACCGTTTTTCACTTGAAAAAATATGTGGAAATATTACGTTGGAACAAATAAAAATTTTAGAAGACTTTATTGAGGAACAAGAAAAAAATAAAAATAATCTCCAAAAATTTATTGAATTAGATCGGGAGTTTCATTCTCAAATTGTTTTATTTGCTAAAAATGAGAGATTAGAAAAATGGTTCGAGGAAATTGGGGATCAAATAAGATGGTTTGGGTTAAAAGCAATAACTAAAAAATCGCGAATAGAAGAGACAATTTCTGAACACAAGGAAATTATAAAAGCTTTAAAATCCCAAGATATTAATCAACTTCTGATAGCCTCAAATAACCATGTCGGAAATACGAAGAATGTAATTATCAACCAATTAAGGGGGAATCCAAATGAAGAAAGAGATTAATATACATCTTTCCAATGGAGAAGTCAAAAAGCAAGTAATTGATATAAAAAAAGTAATTGTTGTAGGGTATGGGGGGAGAAATATAGAGAAAATCCAAGAACACATAGATGAATTAAGCGAGTTAGGAATTGCACCTCCACCTAATGTACCCATGATATATCCACAAAAAATAGAACAGCTTAATTTTTCTCATGATTGTCAAGGTAGCAAATATTCTTCTGGTGAAGCAGAATATATTTTATTTCATGATGGAAAGGAATGGTTAGTTACCTTGGGAAGCGATCATACGGATAGAGAAGTAGAAAAAGAAGATATTTTGAAGTCTAAACTAATTTGTGATAAACCGATTGCATCAGATTTCTGGAAACTAGCAGATTTGAAAGAAGACTGGAATAACATTATTTTACGTTCCTATGTAACTACTAATGGAGAAAAAGTTCTGTATCAAGAAGACACTTTAGAAGCACTTTTAGAAGTTGAGGTTTTATTAGAGAAACTGGACAAATTAGGAGAAAAGGAATTAGAAAATACTGTAATATTTTCCGGTACTGTACCAACCAAAAATGGTTTCATTTTTGGGGAAAAATTCGAATACGAAATTGAACACCCCATGTTAAACAGAAAAATTAGACATTATTATTCAATTATTAATTAAAGGGGGGACTTTATGTGAAAAAGAAACCAACAAAGGTAAGATGGGGATTAGCATTCTTTTTCTTTATTATTGGTGTAATCGCTTACATGGATAGGTCCAATATTTCGATAATTGCAAAGCCAATGATGGATGATTTAGGTCTAGATAAAGTTCAGTTTGGGATGCTTGCTTCTTTATTCTCCTTGGGGTATGCGTTAATTCAAATTCCGGCAGGACTTTTGGCAGAAAAATTTGGACCAAGAAAAATGATCACTTTTGCTCTAATATGGTGGTCGGTGTTTACAGGTTTGACTGGTTTAGTTAAATCTCACGGATTATTATTTGCGGTGAGATTCTTATTTGGAATTGGTGAGGGCCCGATGTTTCCAGCTAATGCTGTATTTAATACAAATTGGTTTAGAAGGGATGAAAAAGCTAGAGCATCTAGCGCTTTATTGGCTGGCTCCTACTTTGGACCAGTTATAGCTCCTATTGTTACAGTTTATATCTATCAATATTTTGGCTGGCAAGCGGTATTTTATATTTTCGGGGCTATAGGGATACTCATAGCGGTTGTATGGTGGGTGATCGCTAGAGATTATCCTGAAATTCATAAACTAGTGAATGAACAAGAAAAAGAATATATATTGGAAGGCAGAGAAATTGTTAATACTGATAAGGCTAGAGCCCCATGGAATATATTTCTAAAAAGCTATAGATTCTGGGCATTAGGACTGCAATATTTTGTTGTGTTATATATTATAACATTCTTTTTAGTTTGGTTACCCACATACTTACTTGAAGACAGAGGATTTTCTTTAACCAAAATGGGATTTGCTGCAAGCCTGCCATGGTTAGCAATATTAATAACAGTAATGACAGGAGGTATGATTTCTGACAGTCTAGTACGTAAAGGGTTTTCAAAACAAATTTCCAGATCTTCTTTAGCTATAGTAGGTTTAATTATATTTATTATTTCAATGTACCTGGCTGTTATAACTGTATCGCCCTATATGAATGTTTTATGGTTATCAATATGCCTAGGGTCATTAGGTTTTACAGTAGTATGTTCTTGGGCTTCTGCTACAGACTTAGGGAGAAACTTTTCTGGTTCCGTATCAGCTTGGATGAACTTATGGGGAAATCTAGGAGCATTTTTATCACCGTTATTATGCGGTTGGCTAGCTGAGAAGTTTGGATGGAATATCACATTGGGGCTAACTATAATTCCTGTCTTTGCTGCAGCTATCTTATGGTTGTTTGTAAAACCTGATACTTCATTATTAAATACAAATGAGGAGTGATCGAAGTGAATTATTTAGTATTCCAAATGGATTTAGAAATAGGAAAACCTGAAGAAAACAGGAGAACTATTGAAAACTGGTTAAAGATGAATTGCAGTGATGATATAGATGTCGTCGTACTTCCTGAGATGTGGTCCACTGGTTATGCTTTGGAAGAATTGAGGGAAATCTGCAAAATGGATGGTTATCAATCTATTGAATTTTTACAATCGATGGCTAAAAAGTTCAATGTAAACTTGGTTGGCGGATCAATTGCCATATTAGAAGGCCAAGATATCTTTAATCGAGCTGTTATTATAAATCGCACAGGTGAAATTGTTCACAGATATGATAAGATGCACCTTGTTCCCATGCTAAACGAGCCAGAATTTTTAAGCGGCGGTCTTAACCAAGTTGAAGTATTTGAACTTGAGGGGGTGAGAATGGGAGTTATTATTTGTTATGATTTACGGTTTCCTGAAATTATTCGTGATTTAGCATTACAAGGTATTCAAGTTCTGCATGTCGTAGCAGAATGGCCGCTTGCAAGAAAAAATCACTGGAATACGTTACTTCGTGCACGTGCTATCGAGAACCAAATGTATGTTGTTGCTTCCAATATTACAGGGACAAAGCTAGAAGTAGAATTTGCAGGCTGCTCACAAATCATAGATCCATGGGGAGACATTATTCTGAAATTGGATCAAGAAGTTGGTGAATTAAAAGCCACTTTGGATTTACATAAAGTACCGCAAATAAGAAAAGAAGTACCTATATTCGAATCCAGGGTACCGGAAATGTATAGAAAGCTATAATACAGTAGCTACTTCAAAAAATATCAATCTTTGAAGTAGCTTTTTAGACTATAGGTTTAAATATTCACGAAATGATTTAGGATAAATTAACTTGAATAAAGACTTTATTCGTAAAAGGATGGTGTAGAAATTAAAATGGAAAGGAATATACTTCTGAATTGATGAATAAAAATAAAACGGTAGTTCGTTCCATGGATATATTAAATCTATTTATTGATCATACCGAATTATCCTTTCATGAGATTATTAAATTATCAGAGATTCCAAAAACATCTGTTTATAGAATGTTACAAACATTAGAAGAGATCGGGTTTATAAAAAAGGGGGCTGACGACAATTATCGTTTAGATATGCTTTTTCTCAAATTTGGTCATCTCGTTTCCAACAGGCTAGATGTACGGAAAATTGCATATCCGATTATGCAAGGAATACATAAGGATTTTAAAGAAGCGGTTATATTAGCTATTCGTGATGGCAAAGAAGCGATTTATGTCGAGATAATTAATGAGAAGCAAAAAGTACGAATTAATACAGCAATCGGACACAAGAGCCCGCTATATGTAGGAGCATGTCCTCGAGCAATCTTTTCGTTTTTGCCAGAATATGAAATCAACGTATTCTTAGAGTCAGTCGAACTCGAATCTTACGCAGAGGGTACGATTACTGATATGGAAAAGTTATTTAAGAGGATTAAGCAGGAAAGGCAACAAGGTTTTTCAATCAGCCATTCAGAATTGGAAAATCATATATCTGCTGTGGCAGCACCAATTTACAATCATCTAGGGGAAGTCGTAGCAGCGATGGGAATTGCAGGATTTGAAGCAAATTATCAAGGAGGAAATATTGATATTTTCGTCGGTGAATTATTAAAAGCGACTATAGAAATTTCAAGACAATTAGGATACGAACAACCATAAAGAAAGTCGCTTTAACTGTTAAGAGCGCCTCTTACTTAATTGTTGAGAATTTCTTTAAAAATGCAGACGATTTTATAGAAATCTCTGTATTTCTCCAAATTATTGTGCACGTTAACTTTATAAATCAGTTTAATAATAATCCATTCCTTTGTAAAAGAGAAGGACAGCAAAAAATGGCACTGACGCATTGCTTTCATACATAAAACATTTAGCTAATATCAAATCATTATGAGCATTATTAGGTTTCGCCTTTCTTTCATCCTTTAATCTATACACTTTGCTTTGAAACAACATTCCTAGGGAAAGAACAAGATTTTATATAAAATTCACATATTTAGCTAAAGTGCAAAACTCTATTTTGATTATTTTTTCAAAATAGAGTTTTTGCGTTCACTTTTAAATAAGGAATGGCAGCATTTTCTGGTAAAGATTTATTCCAAACAAAACTGGTGTCATTAGAATGTAGAGAAGATGAACGTGGAAAGGCTTATGTAAACACCAATAGACAGTTTACACCAATTGTTGCTGGTCAGTTCAGGGGGAGATTTCCAAGAAAAAAAACAAAAAAGAATGAATAGCTAAAGAAATAACCAAAATAACAGCGAAAGGCTAAATTTTTCGGTAGGGGAAAGCTTTCAAAGTATGTAAAAAAATTTACAAATTAAGGTTAATTTTTATTGATTTTCAGAATATTTCATCATATGATATACATCAGGATGATATATCACTTTGATATATAAGGAGGAAACTATGTCAATTGAGCATTCCATACTCGCAATTTTAAGCTATTGGCCCAGCACAGGCTACGACATTAAGGCAGAGTTCGAGCACAAGGCTGCCGGACTTTATTGGGGGATGAGTTACGGAAGCATTTATCCTAAATTAAAAAAGCTCGAGGAACAAGGCTACATCTATACGATAAATGAAGAAGAAACAGGACGTAGAAAAAAACAATATGAGCTGACTCCAAAAGGGTGGAGGGAATTAGAAAAATGGCTGACTCTGACACCCGCTTATCCTGTAGTTAGAGACGAATTGCTTATGAAGATGTCTACATGGCATGAAGATATGGATGCACAGGTTTTAATCGATCATTTATTAAAAAGAAAGGAGACAACCGGAGATTTACTAGAGTTTGTTAAAAATTGGCCTACAAATGGCACTTCCTATATAAGTGATTATGGCATGCTGGCCATCCGTTACGGAGAAACCCGATTGGAAGCTGAACTCAATTGGATTGAAGAGTCAATTCAAGCGTTACAAAAAAATCAGCTTCCGCAAGGCCAGGATCCACAGGATATGACTAAAAAGCTGCTTGCAAGGCGTCGGGCAGCTGTGCAGCAAGAAGGGGTGAATGATTAGATGAAAGCGGGGATATTCAAGCCTTTAAAGGAGCGTTCCTTTCGTTCCTTATTCGGTGCACAAGTATTTTCTGATTTAGGGAACTGGCTTGATTTTTTGGCTATTCAGGTGATTGTGGCTTATCAATGGGGGCTGGATGAAACAGCGATAGCCGCAGTCATAGTAGTTATCGGACTGCCATGGGTGATTGTCGGTCCGTTCGCCAGTGTATTTGTTGATCGACTTCCGAAAAAGCACGTGATGATTACCTGTTTAATATTGAGGATTGTATTCGTGGCAGGGTTATTTTTTGCCCCTAATTTATATATTTTGTTACTTTTCGTATTTTTAAAAGGGACGGTAGCGGCAATTTATGACCCCGCACGTCAAAGTGCAATTCGGCATACCGTCTCGGAAGAGCAGTTACCTGAGGCGGTAACATTGAGCCAGCTTTCAATGAACACGATGAAAATTGTCGGTCCGGCTCTTGGCGGTGGAATTATTGCTTTTTTCGGTGCAAGAAGTCCTTTCATAGTTGAAATGGTCGGTTTTATGATAGCCATTTTGTTTTTGTTGAAGCTACCTGTATTACATGAAACCGAAGAACATAACGATAAAGAGAGCGCAAAAAAGCAGAAGTATTGGGGGGAACTATTAGGCGGATTCCGGCATATCTCGAAGACTCCATTATTAAAAATCTCTGTTATTCTATCAGCGATCGCCTTTTTCATTATATTTCTATACGACGGGCTCTTTATCTTTGTGGCACAAAAGCTTGGGTTCAGTGAAGGAGATTTCGGTGTGCTGATCAGTGCGGTTGGTCTTGGGAGTGTTGTAGGATCCCTTCTTATGGGAAATTGGACACAATGGAAACGTAAGCCGATTCATTTTATGGCTACAGCAGCCGTTTTCAGTGGTTTTCTCATTATATTGATGGGAATGGGAAGTATGAATGTTATCGAGCTGCCTCCTGTCGGCTGGATGTTGGGCGCCTTTTTCCTTGGATTGCTGGGATCAGGCGAATCAGTACCTTATGGGTTTATCCTGCAGTCTGAAACACCGAAAGAAATGATGGGAAGAGTATCGGCAGTCGCAACATCCCTTCAAACTTTCTCGATGCTGATAGCTCCGACAGCAGGGGCACTTCTCGCTAAATGGCTTGGAGTTTCCGCAGTTCTCGCAGGAGCCGGGAGTGCTACATGTCTACTTGGTATTATAATTTTGCTGTTTATCGTTAAAAGAATGAATATGCAAAAAGCAGCTACAGAGAAGCAGGTCCAGGCTTGAATCTCTCTTTTAAGATAGGAAACACAGTTTCATAAATAGTTAATAATAGTAATCTATTTATAGCAAAAAAATATGAGTGATATTTTCCTGCAGCCCCTTTATGATAAGATAACAGGGGGAATCAATATGAAAAAGTCAGTCATTATTGCAGCAGTTGTGGCACTCGGTATCGCAGCTCCAGCTGTTACTACAACGAACGAGGCAGAAGCAGCAGGTAATGTGGCCTATAAAAGCTGCAAAGAGCTAAATGCCGTTCATAAATATGGAGTAAGATCAGCTGCGGATAAGAAAAATGCAGTGAAGAGCCAAAAGGATGGAAAAATCACATACAAATCCTCAAATGCTACTGTGAATGCCAACCTTTATAAGCTTAATAGTAAGCTAGATAGCGATAAAGATGGAATTGCCTGCGAAAAATAACTGGAAAGGAGGTGTTCGAGAGTTCTCGGACACCTCTTTTGTAATGAGGGGAAGTACCATAAGCAGCTAGTTATTATGTAAATAAACTGTAAAACAAAAAACTGCCATAAAATAGGATTCTTACTAAATAGAAGAGAAATGGATGTTCCTTAATAATATTATTATGTTAACTAAATAACATGAATATATTTGTTCAGAAAAAAACACAGAGAGCATTGTCTCTGCGCTACGCTGTATGATATCAACCAAAAGTTTTTGGCGAAAGGAGACAGGTCAGTAATTAATAGAAAACCTTCTCCGTGTTGTATTTAGCACGTAAAGTGTTGATCGCATAAGTTTCGTAAATTTCACGTTCCATTGGATCTTCAATTTCATACACTTCGATTTTAAAGATTTCATCACGGTGATTTTTCATAGGGGATACATTATCCTCGAAATGCTTTTTGATACGTTGACGGATTTTACGCGCTTTCCCAACGAAAAGAAGCTCATTTTTCTCATTATAAAAGAAGAAAATGCCGCCTTTGTCACGCGTAATTTTATGGAAGTCGATAAACCCGAAATAAGGGGTAATTTGTACATCGCCAGGTTTCAAAACCTGCTCGCGCTGACGGATCACAAGGTCTGGTTTTGGTAGTTCAATTTTAATCAAAATAGTCACGTCCTTATACGTAGTAAAAGCTAATTATAACATATATATATTAGAATGCCTATTCACGAACAAATAATGAATGGAAAAATTTAAATGTAGGAAGAAGATCAAAATAGACTTTATTACATATTATCCGACTTTAATTACTTATTTATTTCATAATCACGCCCCACATAAATCAACGAACAAATAAACTACACGCAAAATCATCTAGGGATTTTATATTTTCTTTGAAAGAGTAAGGAAAGTCGTGCAGGTGGAAAGAATTAATAAAGAATGATTGGGTATACAGGTAATGGAGGTGTTGTAATGGACTCTTTTATTTTCGGTTTATTTGCAGTTGGTTATGTACTGTTAGTTATTTGGGGACTGCGCTCCAATAAAAAGTGGACTTTGTCTAGTATGATCTATTTGGTTGCTGCAGCACTCATTTATGATAATACTGTTTATGCGCTTGGTATAGCTATAGGTGAAGGACCTATTCTAGAAACTCTAAACTTGCTCCGCTTTTGGTTCCACGCGTTGTTTACGCCAACTCTCATTTTATTTTCTGTATGCGCCATGTCTGGTGCAAATATTAAATGGGCTCAACAATCATGGGTTCTATTAATTGGTGTTTTATTTACGATTACCGCAATGATTGTTGAATACACAATGGAAATACACGGACTTATTTTAGAACCTATAAAAGAATACGGAGCTTTAAGCTATACATTTGCCGGAGAAACATCCGGTCCGCCGGTTATGATCCTTATGGTGCTTTTCGCTCTGCTCACTGCCGGCATTATGCTGTGGTGGAAGGCAAAATGGCCTTGGATGCTTGTCGGTACAGCCGTTATGGCTTTCGCCAGTGCTGTTCCGCATCATATCGACAGCAATGCTATTACAAATGCCTTTGAGCTGTTTCTATTATTTACGCTTATCTGGACAAAAAAGAAGCTAGATCTGAAAGAGATAGCGGCAGCATAATACAGAACCATCATTTACTGCTCAATTGACTTTTAAAAATGGGCTAATTAAAATGATGAGGAGCCATTGCTAATTTTGGAGGTATCGCATTGAACCAGAATCAGTCTAGAGAAAAAATATTATTAACAGCTACACGGCTATTTTGTTTAAGAGGTTATCATGCAACAGGGTTAAATCAAATTCTGAAAGAATCTGGGGCGCCAAAGGGATCTCTTTATTATCATTTTCCTGAGGGGAAAGAGCAACTGGCCATTGAAGCAATTACGATCTCAAGAAATCTTGTTGCAGATAAATTAAGAGAAAATTTAGGAACTGAGGAGCCTCTTAAAGCTATTCAACAGAATTTGCAAATGCTGGCAGGGATATTTAACTCAGAGGAACGAGTACATAAGGAATGGTTTTCCGTTGTCCCGTTTGGTTTAATGGCAGCTGAGTCAGCTTTTGAAAATGAGGCAATGCGCAAAGCTTGCAAGGAAACCTTTGCTTGCTGGGAGAATATTTATGTTGAAAAGCTGCAGGAACATGGTTACTCCGAAGTAAAGTCACGAAATATTAGTATCTCTCTCATCGCCATTATTGAAGGCGGCGTGATTCTTGCATTAACACAAAAATCCGGACAGCCATTACTACAGATCCAATCGGTCATTCCGTTTTTATTACGTAATTAATAAATTGATATCACGATACACTCCAAAGAATAGTAAAGGAATCTATCGGTGGACACATTCTACACAACGCTACTCACGCTAATTTATAAGCACCACTGCCTGTAAGCTAAAGGAAGTGGTGCTGTTTTATTTAATGGAGAAATTGCTGTTTAAAATTATGGTGATAAGTTTTAGCAATTTTTTTTGAGGAAATAATGAATAGGCAGGACAGTACTCTCAAGGAGGTTTAACCATGAGTAAAACAGCAATCATTACTGGCGGCGGAAGTGGTTTAGGACAGGCAACTGCCGTACGTTTAGCACAAGAGGGCGTAAATATCGCAGTAGTAGATGTAAGTGAAAAAGGTGGAAATGAAACAGTTGAGCTGGTGAAGAGGGCAGGTGCGGATGCCGTTTTCATAAAAGCAGATGTATCAAAGGCTGCAGAGGTAAAACACTATGTTGATCAAACTGTAGAGCATTTTGGTTCGATTGACTACTTCTTTAATAATGCAGGTATTTCTGGAAGTGGGGCATATTATTTAGATTCTTCTATTGAAGAAATCGAAAAAATTGTCGGTATTAACTTGCTCGGTGCGTTATATGGTGTACGCTATGTGGCAGAAGTGATGCTGAAAAACGGCGGTGGGTCTATTGTCAATACAGCATCAAGCGCTGGGGTCATCGGTCAAGATTCCGTTGTGACATATTCTGCAACAAAACATGGGATTGTCGGCCTGACAAAAAGTATGGTAGCGGAATATGCCAAGGATGGCCTGCGTGTTAACGCCATTGCCCCGGGACCAACAGAAACGCCAATGGTAAAAGCATTCTATGAAGCAAATCCCGAAATGAAAGAAAATGCCACAGCAGGAATCCCTCAAAAACGATTGGGTACAGCAGAAGAGGTAGCGGAGCTTGTAGCATTCCTTCTGACTTCCAAGGCGCAGTATATTAATGGGGAAGTCATCCGCATTGATGGCGGATTTACAAATGTTAAGTAATATATTTGCTGTAGTCCAGTATAGTGTAAACTCTATACTGGACTTTTTGTGATATCATGTAGGCTTATCCTGTCAAAAGCTATAGAGACAAATATGATACAATGAAACAGGCTGCTATATGACACCTTTACGGATTCAGTCTATCAAAAAACTTGCCTGCCTGTTGAACTGAAGCAGAAGGAATAAAAGAAAGGGAGGATTGATCCTTGAGGAAAAAAGCGACGAGCTATATCTTACTTGGTCTATCACTAGGCGTTCTACTATCATCTATTTATCATAAAATTTATCTATCACCATCTAATTCAATCGAAATGTATCGTGCCATCTATAATACAGATGAGTATGAGCAAGTAAAACAGCTAGTAGCCGGGGAAGGAACGGAAGCTTTTTCACAGGCTGATTATGAATATATCCGCAATGTGAAAAACCATCCACAGGAGATTTCCCAGTTTACGGTGCTCGATTTTCAGGACACAGCCTATTTAATTAGAACAACACCAGGTACCGAAAAGCTGAAAATTATCCAAGTAAATGAATTGCCGGCTGATCTGCAAGCATATTTTCAGGAGCTTGGAAAGAAATAGCTTTAGAACGAAACCACCTTTTAAACAATCGGCATTTTTACATACAAATAAGCTGAACAGGTACAAGCCATTCATCAGAAACGTCATAAAATAGACATCCTTTCCCTTGTCATTTCGCATATATAGTTCCACATTCTATTACCAATTCGGTATGATAGATATAAGGATTTTTAACATATAAGGAGAATTTAAATGAAAAAGTGGTCATTTTTATTAGCCGGAGTGCTCTTACTGGCTGCCTGTAATAACGAAGATGCAGCAACTTCAGAAAAAGAGGCTATAGAAGCAGCCGGAGCTCATGCAGGACATGATTATGCAGTAGGGGATATTCAGGAAGAGACAGACAGTGCATCAGTATTACCGTCATTTTTGGACAATCAAACAGATTTGATAAGAGCAGCTTACCAAATCGCGGGCCAAGCACCGGAAGTATTGGAATGGATACCTTGCTATTGCGGCTGCGGAGAATCAGCCGGGCATAAAAGCAATATGAACTGCTTCATACAGGAAGTAAAGGAAGATGGGAAGATCGTTTGGGATGACCACGGTACCCGTTGTAATGTTTGCATTGAAATTGCTGTCAACTCGGTAAAGATGCATAAGGATGGAAAGTCATTGAAGGAAATTCGTCAAACAATTGACGAGAATTATAAAGATGGCTATGCCAAACCGACAGATACAAAAATGCCGGCATAAAAAGAAGCCCTCGTCTTTACTGGCGGGGACTTCTTTTACATTCTTCATTCTTTTAGGCTGACCTCATGCTTTAATAGGGAATACATATATAAATCATCAAACTTGCCGCATGTATACTCATAGCTTCGAAGCAGGCCTTCTTTCATAAAGCCCTGTCTTTCGAATAATTTCTGGGAGGCATAGTTAGCCGGCTCAATCAGTGCTTCCAGACGCTGGATTTCTAAATTGTTGAAACCGTAGTGGATGACGGCCTGCAATGCTTCACTTGCAATACCTTGATGCCAATAGTCTCGGCTGAGTTCTGTACCGATTTCAATACGGTGATGTTTCGACACATAGTTTAAAAAGCCGCAGCTCCCGATTACCTGTCCGTCTTCCTTTAATGTAATACCCCATCTAATCCCTGTTCCCTCTTTAACAATCGACTCATACCAGGCAATCTCATCCAATGCATCAGAAATCGATTGAAAAGGCTCTAAACCCATATGCTGCATGACATTCTGGTCTGATAAGTACGTCAGCATGCTTGCCGCATCCTCTGGCGTGACTTTACGTAATAGCAATCGTTCTGTTTCTAATACTGGAAAAGCAGCTGTTTTCATTTTCTGCGATTCTCCCTTCAAAATAATAAACAATCTATCTGAAACGAAATTACCAATATATTGTAGCATAGTAAGGAGAACCCGCGGAACAACTTTGGGATAATAGAAGATTAGTCATTCCTGCTGAAGCAGTATCAGTAATTGAATACCTTAATCGTATTTTATAAATAATCCAACGTATTCAGCATAAGAACGACACCGATAATACTCATCCCCCATGAAAGCGGGGAATCTTTACTTGAGTTTAATTTATTCCGTAATGCTTTTAAAGGTTTTTGCAGCCAGCCGGCAAAGAGCAAGTGGAGGACATATAAAACAATTGGCGGTATTAGCATAAGAACGTTATAGCCGATTAGGATCGGCAGCCATTCCCATACAGCTAAATCAGCAGTGACCATTAGCCCAATCGCTGCAAAATAGGGGATGGCCATGCCCATTTCGAGCAAGGCAGTTGTTATACCGAGACCGAACATAGTCAAAATACCGGCGGAAGCTGGTATGACAGGTGATTTCCCATTTTGTTTCGGGACATAAAAGCTGCCGATAAGTAAAAATAAGCCTATAAGAAATATAATCCAGTTCAGTAATTTACTTTGGAGGGCATCTTTTAAAAAATTAAGGACATATTCCAACCCGAACATTAAAACGAGCCCGCAAGCAAAGTAAATACTGCCTATCGTTAAAAGGTAGACGAATAAACGACTGGCAATTTTCCGAGTATCATTTAATAGCATATAAACAGTAACACCGAGGGCGGTAGGGCTCAGCATATCTAATACAGCTAAGCCGCCAATCATATAAAGTAATGAACTGCTCAACCTCTTTCACCATCCGTCTGATGGCTTGCTTCATACACAGCGTAGGCATCCTTTATAAATTCCAGGACTGTTAAATCAATCGGATACATTCCGATTTTTTGTGACTGTTCCGGGGACATTCGGATATTCCAAAGCTTATTGATAAATTCCTCTTCTTCCTTGAACATATTCATCCGTTTTTCATCCATTTTATGAATAATCATCTGTACATGAGGAGAGTGCACCCCCTCATGCATACACCGTTTAAGCTGATCAATGAGGCTGATCCATTCTTGAGTATCTGCTGAATTATTGGCCAGATTTGGTATTTTCTCTAAAAGGGTCATTTCATTCTCCGTAAATACGTTCTTTCGAAATTGCTGTCTTATTTCCTGATGCTGGGCTGAGAGCTGCAGAAGATTTTGGATAGCACGGTCCTCGTTATTGCCCTCTAAAGAGATACTATTAATCAGTTCCCGTAAGGCACTTTCCATATCAGCTAGTTTCTGCTGTTCCTCCAGGACAGAGGCCAATTGTTTTTCTAAGCTTTCTCTCCAGTTCCAATCAGGAGAGTCCAATATTCTTTTTATTTCTTTAAGCGAGAAGCCACCTTTTTTCAAGAATTGTACTTGTTGAAGACGCTTTAACTCATCCACAGCATATAGACGGTGTCCGCCCTCTGTTTTAGAAGCGGGTTGTATAAGCCCGAATTTATCGTAATACCGGAGCGTCCTTACTGTGACACCCATTAATTCAGCGGCTTTATTAATATGAAGCATAGAAGTCATCCTTTCATCAAGTAATGGTTGCAGCAAATAAATAAGAGCCAAAAGAAACAGATTAAGGATGGTTTTTACCTGCCAAATATTGTAGAAGAAAGCCTATACCTAACCCGATTAACACAAATTGAAAGGCGTTCCCTGTCAGCAAACCAATACCTGCTCCGATAATGACACAGCCATAGAGTAGTAGATCATTCATTTTCACCTTTTGATAACCTCCATTTATTTCATCGATGTCTATCAGCTATCAATAAGTATAATAAATGACGTTGCGTCAGCTTCAAGCATTAAAAGGGAATTTCCTTAAAATAAGAATGTAATCAAAAAAAGAGAGTAGCGATCAAGCTTGGCTAGTGTTGCGCATCCGGAGCTGGATAAGGACATACACTACCCAATAGACTCCCGCACATAAAAAGGCGAATGCTGCTAACGGCATTGAAAAAATAAGCTGCAGGCCAAATAACGGCAGAATGAAAAGGATAAAAAGCGGATACTGAACGGAGCTCAGCATATCCAGAAATATAAAATCTACCATAAAAGATTCACTCGAAAGCAGAAAAGCGGTTAATAGGCTTCCTGCACCAGCAGCAAGAAAGACTCTTTTTCCTTGTAAACAGACTAACAACACAAGATATATGCCAGTAGTAATAAGCCCCCATAAAGTCGGCTCCATATCGGGATACTTTAAGCCTGCCAAAAAGTTTGCTGCAACGGCAAGTAAAAAAAAGAAACATACGAAAAAACGTGTCATTCGATACCTCCGCAAATTTTACATGTTTAGTGTAAATTTACACTAATTGAATCCACGCTGTAAAGTATATGTTGAAATCAATTTTATTTTGTAAGGATAGGCTGCGGGGGAATAACTGAAAGTCAATTTAAGGAAAAATAGCTGATTTTACACAGAGAAAAACCAGCTATTTTGAAACAAAGATTGTTTAAATAGCTGGTTTTTATTTTCATTTTGTTTAAAAATAATTATTGATTACCGCAGAATGCAAATCCTTAACCTAATGAAATAACTTATCTTTAATATGTAATCCTAATCGCTAATGCTCCCCATTCTTTTTCCTGCTCAGGCGAGTAAATTTCATATGTTCCATCTACCATTTCTTTCATTGTCCAGCCTTCGCAACCAAAGTCATCGAAAGGAATTTCATTGTACATTGCTAAAAATGTATCGTACGCTTTAAGTTCTACTACTTTTACCTGCAATATTTCATCCCGTTCAGGTACCTTAATGAATTCAATTGTATCTTCGGCCTTTATCCTTCTCCTCTTTTCATCATTTAAACGTACTTCAACTTGTTTCTTTCCCTCTTTAATTGATTGGAAATACTCTCCGTACAACCCCATTTGATGTATCATTTATTTCACCTCTACTACATATTCATATACTTCTCCTTATTATACTATCCTGCTGCGTTAACTAAAGTACGAATGATTGATAGTTGTCCAACGAATAATGAAGAATAGGGCTCATTTTAATCTATTGCTTCTTTCTAAAAGTGAATTTTAATCAAAAAAAGTCAATACAAAGGAAAATCAGCAACAGCCCAAACATACTAATGAACCAGGAAAGGGAGGTGTCCTGATTGCTTTCCACCTTTGCCCGCCATTTTTCAAAGCGCTTGTACTTGCCATTTGAAAAGAAACGGAAAAACAAATAAAGCAATATAGAGGGTACAATCATCAAAAAATTATAAGCGACAAGAATCGGGAGCCACTCCAGCCATGTCAGCTTGGCAGAGGTCATGAGTCCTATTGCCGCAAAATAGGGAAAAGCGGTACTTACCTCTACTAATGCAGTCGTAAAACCAATGGCTACCATAGAGTACATATTATTTAAAATAGGCATTTTCCGTTTATTTTTCTGTTTTCTTCTGCGTGACAAATAAAAGCCGCTGATAAAGAGGGCAACACCGATTAACAGTAATCCCCAACTAGTCAAATTATCTTGGAAAATATCGCTTAAAAAACGGAGAATATAGCCGAGACCCAACATTAAAAGGAAGCCTACACCAAAATACAAGCTCGAGACGGTAAGCAGATAAACAAATAAATGTCTTGTGACCTTCTTTTTCATCGTAAGCAGCAAGTAAAGGGTAATCCCTAAAGTAGCAGGCAGCAGCATATCAACGAAAGCCAGACCTGCAATAATATAGAGTAAAGTGCTCATAGATCCTCTCCTTTAAAGAAATAAAAAATAGCCCTTTTTTTAGTCAGAAATTTTGCAAAGTAAACTATCTTCCAATAGAAACGGGGGGATACTTTTTCGTACGCTATAGAACCGGCTATTCAGAATATGAAGTTAAAACTTTCATTAGAATCATCTCGCCCGGTAGTCAGTAACAAACTTTTACTATCTGACCGTCCGTTTTCCTGTCCTCCTTATTCATAGGAAAGAGCCTAAGAAGAAAAGATTTTTAAGCATGGAGCATTTTAAACAGTCTATATATAACTATAATTTTATAATATTCTAATGTAATTTAGAGTTGGATTAAACGTTTCGCCTGCATATCAACCATCCCCATTTAGTTCTTTACGCTGCCGTTTCAGCCTCGAGAATGTCGGTCAGCACAAAAACATTTCAAAGCGATATGATCAATTTATTACCATGATTTATATAAACTGTAATAGAGATATAGGACTTATCACCTTTATGTAAATCCCCTGTACAAAACGAAGGGACAAATGGTACTATTTACTTTATAATTTTAGAAACTTGATAGTTTTATTGCATTTCTAAAATTGTTCATTTTAGATTGATGTCCAGCAGATAGAAAAGAAGAGGGCTAGAGCATATTCAAATCCTTTTTATTGCATCTTTTTAAGGAACTATTATTTGGCGAAGCTGTGATTCGTCTTATTTACAAATTGAGGTCATTTATAATTGGAAAAACAAAAGGAAAAAATTGAGTCACTGAAGTTTATGCGTGTGACAGCTATGCTGCTCGTTGTTCTGATTCATGTCACGGGAGGGGCCTTAGGGAAGTTATCTGTCGATGAGCCGCTCTATTTTATCTACTTATTGCTTAATCGTTTCACCCGTTTTGAAGGAGCGGTATTCGTGTTTCTAAGTGGACTGTTGTTATTTTATAATTATGCTTCACGTCCCTTTACAAGGAACACATGGGGAAACTTTTATAAAAAGCGCTTTTTATATATATTGGCGCCATTTTTTGTATGGTCCATTTTTTATGAATGGTTTGCGCTTTATATTGATTTGAGGACATATGAGGGAATCGGTCCGATTGTCCAAAGCATTTTCACCGGACATTCATTCTACCAATTGTATTTCATTCTTATTTTAGTGCAGCTTTATTTTTTATTGCCCGTATTCATTTACTTAGTACATAAATTCCATTGGTTTAAAAAGTACCTGCCGCTCATAGGGATAGCGATTGAAGTGGTGATGCAGACCGTAATGAAGCATTACGGCATTCATTTTGGTTTCCCGTTGTTTACCGTATATATTGCCAGTTTCTTTTTTGGAGGCTGGGTAGGGATATACTATTCCAGGCTGAAAACGGAATGGACAAAACGCCGCCTATTGCTGGCCGTTATATTTACGACAATACTTGGCCTACTTTACACCGTTCTTTATTATTACCGTAATATTGTTGGTATACAAGACATACCGTATATTCCGTTCAAGCTGCTGTCCGTTGTCTATTTTCTAGCTGCCTGTTATGTTTTGTTTAAAGTGAGTATCTCACTTGAACAGTATGGTTCTGCTCGGCTGAATAAATGGGCAGAGCATTTACGAATTTATTCCTTCGGCTTTTATCTGGTCCATCCATGGCTTTTATATGTGTGGCAGCAAATTTTACTGCCGGAAACGACTGCTCAATATCACATCTATATGCTAATCCGGTATATTACCGTTTTAATCAGCTGTTATTTGTTCATACGTGCTGTCCATCGTTTATTCCCAAGAGCATGGATGCTGTTTGGCAAGCTGCCGCAAAAATGAAGAACGCAAAGAAAATGCCGCTCGCACATGAGGGGCATTTTCTTTTTAACTATTGGATTAAATTTTGCTTCGGATTATTCCATAAAGCAATCAGACATACCCAATTACTTTACTTTTGCTTTTTATTTATCAAAGTCGATAGAACTTCTTGAAATTTCCGTTTATCTTTTTCACTCCTAAGTACTTTATCAAGATTTACGGCACCAATAACATAGCGTATTTCCTTGTTTTCCAGAAAAAGATCTTTATGTTGCGAAAAAAGCTTCTGAAACCATTCTTCGTCCCTTAGCTGCTTTATATTACGATTAATTTTTTCTTCCGTAGGGTAAGTATCTTTTCCTCCCCAAAGTGTAATGAGGGTTTGTACTATTTCGCTAAGCATCTAATTAACACCTCCTTTAAAAGCTATTGCGGCTAAAAGATACAATCCGTTCCCAAACTATTAAAAAATTGCTGTTCGGCGTCTCCGTCAATTTATTATTAAGTTTTACTCAATGAGAAGGAAAGACATATTCAATTATTACCTTTTATGTATGCATCATTTGCTAAGCTGTTCATCGCCTGTTGTAATGAACTGATTAACCGAAAAGAAACAGGACATGTACGTCCGTTAGACTGCACCTTCGTTTATCGAAAGGATGGGAAGGAGAACGAACAGCCTGGCTATCAATTATTGGCTTTGGCCTTATTGTATTTAACCAAGTGTTCGTCAATTTAGTGATTGCCGGTCTCCATTCATATGCTTAAACTTTCTTTACGCGAGGGAAGAAAATGACAGCAGGATATAGAGGAGAGCAAAACCGCTTTATTTGTTACAATCCGTTTACTTCCCCAGCAAGTATGTTTAACCCTTTTCTTAGATCGGCTTCTGAACAGTACGAAAAGGATAAACGTATATGATAAGCATCATTTGGCCAGTAGATATAGCCGGGATTGATCAATACGTTTTTCTTCAGTAATTTCATAAACAGCTCGGTCGTTACAATCGGCTTATTGAATTTCAGCCAACTATAAAAGCCGCCCTGCGAAGGAGCCCACGTGGCAGTATGCCAGAAATACATCTTTAATAATTCTTCCATTAACGCGGCTCTGCTTTTCAGCTCATGCTTTAACTGTTCAATATGTTTTTCATACATGCCTGAACGTAGCCAATA
Organism: Lysinibacillus odysseyi 34hs-1 = NBRC 100172; assembly: GCF_001591965.1. Lineage (GTDB taxonomy): Bacteria > Bacillota > Bacilli > Bacillales_A > Planococcaceae > Lysinibacillus_B > Lysinibacillus_B odysseyi. The sequence continues at coordinate 194,859 of NZ_BCVX01000007.1, read as the reverse complement.
GTCCACAATTCGCTGCGAGATTGCGCTCGATCCGTAATCAATTTGCATCTTAATATCTGCCAGCCTTTGAATGACAGGAGTAGAAGCGATCACCCAGCCGATGCGCAGGCCGGGGCTTACTGTTTTTGAGACGCTGCCGATATAGATGATTTGACCTGACTTGTCCATTGATTTCATCGCAGGTGTTGTTTTCCCAAAGACTAAATCAGCGTACACATCATCCTCTATTAATGGGATTTGAGCTGTTTCACAAGCATGATAGAGACGCTCTTTCTCCTCGAAAGTCATCGTCGCTCCAGTAGGGTTGTGAAGGGTAGGGACCGTATAAAGAATCGATTGTTTTTTCCGACTGATCTGCTTTATTAATTCTTCTGGCTCCGTATTTTCAGGGATATTCGATAAATTCACTCCAAATGACTGAAACAAATGAAGGGAATTCAAATAGGAAAATTGATGTTGGAACACCACAGAGCCGGGTTTCAATAATCCGAGGGCAATAAGCTGCAGTGCCTGCAACCCTCCTGATACGATGCATATATTCTCTGGTGATGTATCGATTCCGCGCTTTTTTACATAATGGCAAATTGCCTGCCGAAGCGAAAAGCTCCCTTGAGGGGAAGAGTAGCCGATCATTTTTCCGTCCAAAGCAAGATGCTGCAGCGACTCCTGGATACCATCTGCCGGTAATAATGATGGACTCAGTTCACCCGTTCCTAAACGGATAATGGATTCTTTTTGCTCAAACTCATTAATCAGCTGAATCGTTTGATAGTTTGCTTTATGTATACTCGACTCAATATACTGCTGCCAATCAGGCTCCTTTTGCTTCATTAAGACATGCCAGGAATCATTCGCTACATACGTGGCGGCACCTGCTCTTGAAGCTAATAACCCGTCAGCCTTTAATTCATCTATCGCTTCTTGCAGTGTACTCCGGTTAACACCGAGCAATAGGGCAAGCTTGCGCTGTGGTGGCAGTTTCGTGCCGATTGTCCACTCTCCCTGCTGGATTTGATCTGTCATCCACTGGACAATCTGCTTTGATATACTAATAGATGAAGCTCGATTTGGCTGCCAGTTCATTATTCTTCTCCTTCATAATTGGATGGGTAAAGTCCCATCCAATTGGACCTTTTTTTCTATTTATAACACATGTAGGATATAGAAGGAAGGAGATGAGTGGATGGAACCGATTATACATGGTGTTTTACTCGCATTTGGTCTTATTTTACCGTTAGGTGTGCAAAATATTTTCGTTTTCACACAAGGAGTCAACCAGCCAAGTCTCACCAGGGCCCTGCCTGCTGCCATCACAGCAGCCGTCTGTGATACACTCCTCATAATACTGGCCATTTTAGGGCTGTCATTAATCGTTTTACAGTTTGAATGGCTTCGGGTAGTTTTATTGGCTGGTGGGATTGTGTTCCTTTTTTATATGGGGAAAGTCATTTGGTCATCAGGAGCAGCCAATATGAAGGGTGAGGAAGCATTGCCTATGAAAAAGCAAATCCTGTTTGCCCTTTCTGTGTCATTGCTAAATCCTCATGCGTTGCTCGATACAATCGGGGTCATTGGTACAAGCGCCATCAAATATAACAGGCAGGAGTTGCTTTACTTTACAATTGCCTGCATTTTCGTATCGTGGGCGTGGTTTTTCGGCTTATCGATATTAGGAGCTTCAGCAAAGATGATCAATATATCTACCCGCGTATTCGTCTTGTTTAATAAATGTTCGGCACTATTTATTTGGGGAACAGCAGTCTATTTAATAACAAGTCTCTTTCGTTAAGTGCTGTTATTATCTCGCCAAAAAAGGTCATAATCTCGCCAATACCAGTCATTTATTTCGCTAAATAGAAAAATGATTTCACCTATAACAGAAGGATTTTCGCTAACCACATTACATAATACTTATCGGAGCTTACTTGAAAGGGGAATATAAGATGAATTTAATAAATCCCGAAACCTTGAAATCCTGGCTGCACCCGCATTCCGTTGAATGGTATGAGCAGGTAAATAGTTTACAGGGTACATATAGCTATCCGTGGCATTCAATAACCCCAGAGCCGAACGGAGAGTCGATATTTGATCAAGAGGCCATACAATCTATTCAACATCTCAAAGTACTCGATGTCGGTTGCGGACATGGCGGTTCACCTTACAATGCAGTTTATACGCGAAGGAGATCGTCGGTTTTGATATAACGGAAGGGTTTGTAGATATTGGAAAGAACAACAGCAGGTCCAATGTTTCCTTTATAGTTGGCAACACAAAGAATGGATTACCTTTTAAAGCGGGAGAATTCGACGTTGCTTTTATAAGAAAAGGACCAACTTCCGCTTATCCGGAGCTTAAAAAAGCAGTCAAAACTGGGGGAACGATTCTTGGCCTGCATCCCGGTGATGAGCAGGGGAAAGAACTGGCTGGCCTTTTCCCCGGCCTTTTCCAACAGGCATCTGGTACCCCGGTTTTAGATACCATCCGCGAACGGCTTACCCAAAGTAAGTTTCAATCCGTTGAAATAGAAACCGTTAACAGCATCGAATATCTGATTTCACCTACAGATGTTATAAAGGTAAGGTGCTTTGGCCAAAGCCAGGAGTTGTTTGAAACTGTCCTTGAAGCAAGCCTGTCAGATATTACAAAGATATTTGAGCAGCATGCGGGTACAGAAGGGCTGCCGATCACGTTTTCCCGGTATATTGTACGGGCAGTATCATGAGGGGGTATTTATAGACTGTTAGTTTCAATCTTCGAAGAACTCCATATGTGTTTTTTCTTTATTATAGTAGTCTAATCGGTCCTGCAGTGTACCGGTATGAAACTCAAATTTATGTCCGTCCGGGTCGGTAAAGTAAATGGATTTTTTATCTCGTTCATCTCTTTTCCGACCTGCTAATATATTGACGTCCAGTTGTTCTAATTTATTATAAACCTCGTCAAAATCAGCTGCTTCTATAGTAAAAGCGATATGTGTATAAGACTCGCTGATTTCGTTACGTGGTATATCTTTCTCTTCATTAAGCGCAAGCCATAGCCCGTTTAAGTCAAAATAGGCTGTCGTTCTCCCTTTCACCAGCAATTTGGCGTCAAATACATCCGTGTAAAAGGCAATTGACTGCTCCAAATCAGAAACAGAAAATAATAGATGGTTAAGACCTTTGATTTTCATTCATTTTCCTCCAGAATATTGTTTCATTTTTTTCAAACTAGACTCAACTCTTTCATTGATAAAAGCTCTCCATAATTAACTGTCATTCAACCCTTTTCACTCTTCTGTTCGATAGGGAAAATGAATTTTATCAGCCTTTTCTTTTACTGTAAAATACTGTTGGTAAAATGTAAAGAAAGGGGTAGCTTCAGGAAAATGAGGATGTACACCGTTAAAGAAATTCCCATATTAAAAAGCCTAATTTCTCTATAAAATGAGAAATTAGGCTTTTTTCATTGCTGCGTTAAAGCACCCGATTGTAGAACAACGAGTACCTATTGGTAATTCATACGAGTTTCCATCTTGAGTCTAATTGATTATGCTGTATTCTTAACTTTTCCCCTTGTTCTTCCTTACTTGGAGACTAAAAATACCTGACAAGAAATTTAGCTCTAAAACAGGCTCGAAGGTGAAGGCCGACCCATAACTAACCGCCACGCCTATAAGGTAAGTATTTACTTTTTTTCAAAAAAGGGGTATTCTATAGATAGCTTAGTAATAAGCAAGTTCCTGACACGAAAGGAGATGTTTTTTAATGGCAACTACTAATATGGTGGTTTGGTCTTAAAACTGAATAGTAGGCATACGCGAAAAAAACGGGAAAGTGCCCGTATTATTTGGTATGCCATTTTTAATGTAACCTTTCGTGAATATTGCTGTTTGCGTGATACGATGAAGGTCGTATCTTTTTTGTGTCCTGATGCCGCGCGACAGCAGCTTCTTTAGAGGCTGCTTGCGTGGCATTTTTGCGTCCAAAAAAACAACATTAAAGGAGCTAACAAAAATCATGATTGATTTAAAAACCTATGGCTACACAGATATAAAAGCAATTCCCGACGAATTATTGCCTGGCAGGGTGATTGAACTACAACGCGAGCGCCTCACTGTCGTGACCGAGTACGGCGAAATAACGGCAGTACTTAAAGGAACGTTTTATCACAGTGCGGAAGCGCGTGTAGACTTTCCGTGTGCCGTTCTTGCTGCACTTGCTGATGGTTCGTTGCCGCTTGAACGGTGGAAGCAATATATTGCCCATCAGCATGAGAACAAGTATGTTCAAGGAAAAACAAGCTATCCCATCGACAAGAGGACTCGAAATAAAAGGATTAACATGCAGAGCAAGCAAACGGGGAGAAACGGAGGGTGGAAGAAATGATTATTAAATATGAAACGCTGATCTATGCCTTAAGCCGACAGTTCAAGAAGGATATCGTCTATGCCGACTACCAAACCACGCAATTACAGGGCGGAACTGTGGGAAATGTGTACCTAATAACGGGGAACGCTGAAACCGTGGATGATGAAAAGTTGCCATACCGTATCGTGCTAAAAATTCAGAAGGAATGGGAGCGTTACGGAGATCCAAGTTCATGGCGACGAGAATATGACTTATATGCGTCCGACTTGGGTGCGACGTTTTCGGATGCCTTCCGCTGGCCAACATGTTATCATTCCGAGATCAATGCCGAGGAAAATGAATTCCAGCTATGGCTGGAATATATCGATGGCGTAACCGGTTTAGATTTGACCGGTGATATGTATGAACAGGCTGCGCTAGAGTTAGGACGCTATCAAGGCAAACTTTATTTGGAGCAACCGGCTGTATTGCAGAGTCTGAACAACCTGAGTCATACAGATTTCATGAAGAATACGTATCTGCATTACCGGTCATGGCCGGTCGTCTACAATTATATACGTTCGGAAGACTGCGAATTGCCGCAACACTTACGGCAAATGCTCATCGACATCGATATGCACGCAGACGAGATACTAACCCGCATAGAAAGACTGCCCCGCGTGCTTTGCCACCGGGACTTCTGGGTGACCAACCTGATCTATGCGGAAGGGAAAATCGCGCTCATTGATTGGGACACATCCGGATGGGGTTACTTGGGAGAGGATCTTGCAAGCCTGATTGCGGATGAATCGGATATCAATCACATGGTCGAATACTACCAGCGATGCGTCCCTGCGTATTATAAAGGATTTTCACAGTACGTGGATGTATCCCATATCGCTGATAACTGTGTCTATGAGATGATCCTTCTCGTATTCGGGTACAGACTTGTGGAATCGTATCTCTACGCAGAGGACGATGAAGAGAAGACAAAACAAGTTCTTACGCTCCAAAAAATCTATGAAATGAAGGCCATCCCTTTGCAGGATTGACTCTAAAAAATGAAACTCCAAAAACCCTAGAAGATAGTGAGTTTTTGGAGTTTCTTTCATTACTCTCACTCGATCGTCACCGGTAGCTTGCCCGTGATATCGGAGACACCGCAAGACATTCCAGTCGGTGAATCAACAAAGAAATTGCCATGTGTTTGCGAAGCCACATCGGACGATTCATGCGTCGAGTAACCCAACAGTTTAAGCCTAGGTCTGCAAATGTACCATTCATTTTTCAATAAGGTACCTTTAATGAATTAAGGAATGATTATTTGTTCTCTTCCGATAACTTTCTATAAGATGAGGTCCTAGACACGTTTGTAATTTCCCAAATTTGATTTACAGTCATTTTTCCCTCCCTATATAGCTTTACTGCATAAGTGGAATACCTTACATCCAACAAAAGTAATTGAATATCAAAAACAGGCTGGTAGTTTTAATGGTGAATAATTGCACCATATATCGCCTCAAGGTTGGGAACATATTATTTTGCTAGGAGAATACCATATTAATTCCGAGAAAATGGTCTCGTTAGATTCTTTAAGACCATTGAAATTTTCTTAACATTTTGAAATGGGGGTACCGTCTTAAAAGTGTGATTAGCGTTGAAAATCCGTATTTTCCTGACGCTACCTCTGAAAGAAAGGGGAAGAAGGGCGTAAACTTAATGGCATGATAAGACAAGGTAAGAAAATGTGTAGCAAAAAGAGCATTCAAAGCAAATAACTTAATAAAGAGGATGGGAGAAGGGTATCGACCAGCACATACACTTCTCTCTTCTCTTACCAGGAGGAATCAGCCTTCTCGACCTGTTAAAAATAAATAAGAAGAACGTCCCCTACTTATTCAGGCATTATCTGCCGGGGTCATCCGTTGTCTATATTTCTCGACAATCCGGCTGAACTGAGAGGCGATGATCTGCTGAAATAGCATACCGAAAACGACGGGCATCGCCACTTTCGGAGGGAAGTAAGAGCTCGCAATGACAACACCGATAGCGATATTACGCATCCCACCAGTGAATACAAGGGTGGAAACGATTTCCGGGTCACGCCAAATAAAATGCCCGAGCAGCAGCCATAAAAAATACCCTGATACAGCAATAAAAAATACAACCACGATAATACTGACAAGTTCCCATGAAATGTCTTTAACATATGGCGCAATGACGCTGCTGTTTATAAAAACAATCAAGAAAAGAGATAATTTTGAGAATGGTGCAAGTTTCTTACCGAGCGTATTCTCAATTCTTCCATGGGTATATTCATTCAGCAGCATACCAAGGACAGAGGGAATGACAACCATCCATACTAAATCAACAATTAAAGAGCTCATATTAATATCAATTGCCTTACCAACGACAAGATGGACAATTGCAGGCATGACAAGGGGGGCCAGCAGTGTATCGACTAAAATTATGGACAGACAAAGTGCTTTATTGCCCCTCGAAATGCTCACCCAAATAAAGCTTGTTACACCTGTCGGGACCGCTACGGACAAAATAAAACCGAACGTCAATAGTTCGTCATGAAACACAACTGTTGATACAAAATAGGCCCAAAGCGGCATAATGACGTGAAGCCCGATAATCGTCAGCAAAATCATATAAGGGTAACGGGTAAAAACCTTCAATGCCTGAAAATCAAGACTGAGACTCCCTGCAAATGTCATAAATGCAAACAGCCAGGCTACAAGAAATGCCAGTTGGGCTCCTATATCCTCAAATATTACTCCTAACACAAGACTGAGCGGAGTCAGGATTGGCATCAATTTCGTTAATCGCTTATTCAATATTTCCAGCATCCGCAAGCCTACTTTCAAAAAATAATCACATGTAACTTCTTTTATAATAATACCACTTAATTATGTAATAATAAAAAACGCTGCGTCTTTACTGGCAGAAGTGTATCCTATTTCCAAATTTACTAACCGATTATACGATAAGTTGCTTTTCTACGATTCCACGTAGCCTTTTACACTCATCATGTTGCCCAGTATCTTTTAGTAAAAGGGGAGAGGGAGTTTAGAGAGTCGAGGCAAACCGACAGATGTTACTGATCCTTAAAAAACCATATAAAATAACTGCGGAATTACTACAAAATATGATACAAAAAAGACTACCTTTTACTAAATCAGGTAGTCCTAATATTTATTAAATTGTACCTACAGGAGTTTAGATGCATGCCAGAAGAATCCAGTTGCTGAAAATATTAAAAGTGATAATCATCCTCCGTAATGAGAACATCCTTTGGATCGTACGGCTCGATATGGACAAAGGCAAGGGCTTGTCCGTCTAAAGTACGGACATTTTCTTCAATGAGCTCAGCGATATCATGGGAGATACGTACACTTAGATTTGGATTAACGGCAATCGTGATGTCCAGCAGCATACGGCTGCCATGTCGTCTGCCGCGTATTTCCCGAATCTCCCGTACTTGCGGAATCGCCTGAATTTCTTCCTTTATATGATCAAGCATATCGCTGTCAAAACCATCTGTCAGAAGGTATACAGCCTCTTTAAAAATCTCAATGGCTGTTTTGATAATAATGATGCCAATGAGGATGGCTGTAATTGTATCGACAATAGGGAAGCCGAAAATCGCAGCGGTAATCCCGACAGCTGTTCCAATACTGACAAGTGCATCCGAACGATTATCATAAGCGGCAGCCTTCACCGCCGTACTTTTTACTTTTTCAGCTAACTGCAAGTTATACCGGTATACCCCGTACATCACGAGTGCACTAAATAACGAAACAGCAATGGTCATCAGATCCGGTGTTTCATGCGTTGTCGTAAACATATTCCGAACCGCTGTAATCAGTACTTCGATACCGACATAAATCATGACGAAAGCAGCGATTAAAGAGGCCACCGTTTCAGCGCGGAGATGGCCATATTGATGATTATGATCCGGCGGACGCTGGGAAATCCGTAAACCGATTAATACAGCAATCGATGCGATAATATCAGTTGTATTGTTTAATCCATCAGCACGTAATGCCTGTGAATCTCCCATATAGCCGATAGTCAGTTTCAGTGCGCTGAGAAAGATATAGGCAGCAATCGATAGATAGGCTCCTTTTTCCCCTGCACGCAAGTTTGTATATAGCTCCAAAATGTTTCCCCCTCACAAAACTCCTATAAACACGAAAGAGGCTACACCACCCGCAGGTGATGCAACCTCTATTATGTGCGTTCGTAAATCATTCAACTTTATAAATATACCACATTATACAGTCGAATGGCACACTAATTTAAATAAAGAAATTTCAAACACTTTCCGTCATCCAAAAAAAGCACATAGACAAAGCACATATAAAATCCATTAAGTAAAATATGTGATAATCATTTACCAATTAATCATTGGTGTATAATCGCGCCTTCAAATTTTTCATTTTCTAAATAGATATTCCACTGCTTTGCCTTGAGCGCATCAGGAGACCTATCGTTTTTTTCCGAGAGTATATAGCAAGCTAATATGAAGGTTTTATGAAGAATTCTGCTATTTAAGTAAATAGATAAATTAATATGAACGCTAGTTGAACCTTTCCTAAATGTATCCCTCACTTGTTAGTCTGGAGATAAAATAGCAGTTAAGAAGGGAGAGGAAGATCATGAAAGCATATCCAATCGTATTCTCTGCATTAGGAGCTCTTGCAACAATAGCCATGGGAATCGGAATTAATAAGACATTTATCCAATTAGAAGAACCTGTAAGTGAAGTAGTGGAAACAGCTACATCCGACATGGCAGACACGGAGTCCGCGGGCAGTATCCAGCATTTTCCTGAAATCAGTATGGAAGATATTCCTGATGATGAAAAAATGAAGGAGGATATTCTTTTTGGCTATAACCTTGTAAATGAAACACATGTATACGCCGATGAATATGTCGGCAACCAATTATCATGTACAAGCTGTCATGCAGGTGCAGGCTTGGAGTCTTCCAATGCTTCACTTGTCGGCGTAATGGCAGATTATCCACAATATATCGCCCGGTCAGGGGGTATCGTGACAATCGAGGAACGGATTAACGGCTGTATGGTTCGGAGTATGAACGGTAAGAAATTTGATGTAAACAGCCCTGAGCTAGAGGCAATTGTAGCTTATTTTAAATATATTTCAACAGGGGTCGAAATCGGTACAGAACGTCCGTGGGCGAAATCGTCTGATATGAAAAAAGTACCTTTACCAAGTGTGTCAGACGGAGAGCGATTATTCCAGGAAAAATCATGCGTAGCCTGTCACGCAGCGGATGGAGCTGGAAACGGAGCAAATACCGGCCCGGCTTTATGGGGAGACAATTCGTTTAACGATGGGGCTGGTCTAGCACGGCTATCCAAAATAGCTGGTTATATTCAATCCTATATGCCGGCAGGCCAGGAAGGCACATTAACAGAACAGGATGCAGCAGACTTGGCTGCTTATATTCTTTCACAGGATCGTCCAGAATGGAAAGGGCATGACAAGGATTGGCCAAAAGGCGGACGCCCCTCGGATATTATGACGAAAGAACGACGGGAACAGGTTCAAAATGGAACAATGAATTGGCAGGAATTATTAGCAGATTTTCAGTAAAAACGAAGGAGTATGGGGCCTCTCCCATACTCCTTTTCAGGCTGCATCGTCTTTACGGAATAAACTGATACCCAAGCCCGCGCACTGTAATAATCCGACGGGGGTTTTTGACGTCCTGCTCGATTTTACTTCGCAGCTTTTTTATATGTACGTCAATAGTCCGGTCAAGTATTTCTCTCTCAATATTCGGATAGAGCTGAACGATTAAATCTTCACGGCTGATAATTATATTCGGATGGTCCATAAAATAATAAAGCAGCATAAATTCATGCTTTGTTAAATGGATCTTTTCTCCATTTAGCAGGACCTCTCCTTTTCTTGGCTTGATACAAAGTCCATGGTGGATAATTTTCTGACAAAACAGCCCGGTCCTACGCAGCACAGCTTCCATATGGGCAAGCAATTCCTCTAATTGAAACGGTTTTATAAGATAATCATCTGCACCAATCCTAAGACCATTAATCTTATCCTCCACACTTCTTTTAGCGGTCATCATAATAATGGAGACATCCTGATTTGTATGAGAACGTATCCATTTACAAAATTCCTCTCCGCTCATGCCCGGAAGCACAAGGTCCAGCAAAATCATACAAGGATAATCACGCATAAATCGTTCCATCGCCTCCTCTGCGCTTCCTACAGCAGAAATATCAAAGCTTGCTTTTGTTAAGTAATCGCACAGTACGGACTGGAGTATCGGATCATCTTCTACTATCATTATTTTTTGATTCATATGACAACACCCTGACTTTACAGCTTATTTAAGATAGTATAACTCACTTTTATTTCGATAGCTGTGTCATACTGTTGAATATTGGAAAGGGGGTGGATGTTAATCATGAATTGTTCAATCCATATTAAACAGGGGAGTGGAGAAAGAAAAATCCCCAGCCTTCGATAGTTTGGAAGGTGGGGATATGAATTACTGCTGAAGGGCATCAGCAAAGTCAATAAAATATTGGACGGACGCAGGATTTGCCATAGCGTCCCGATTGAGGGAGGAATCTAGATCCTTTCCAAGTAGGATTTTACGCACAGGCACCTCCAGCTTCTTGCCGTTTAAAGTTTTCGGTACTTCTGAAATGGCATGAATTGCATCCGGCACGAAACGCGGCGATAGGTTTTCGCGGATGCGGCTGTTAATCGTCTGTTTCAACTCTTCTGTTAAAGGCACATCCTGCTTCAACACAACAAATAAGGGAAGGAAGGACTCCTTGCCGCTGTATTCAAGATCGATGATCAGACTTTCCATAATTTCCGGTATTGCCTCAACAATCTTATAAATTTCACTTGTACCCATACGCAGACCAGAACGATTGATTGTTGAATCTGAACGCCCGTAAATTACACAGCTTCCATCATCATTAATTTGTATCCAATCACCGTGACGCCAGACGCCGGGATACATTTCAAAATAGCTGTCCAAATAACGCTCATTGCCCTTATCATTCCATAAAAACAGCGGCATGGACGGCATAGGTGCAGTCACTACAAGCTCTCCCACTTCATTAGAAAGCGGTTTACCATTATCATCATATGATTCCACTTTTACGCCCAATGCCCGTGTAGGAATAATCCCCGCACGCACAGGGAGAACCGGTGAACCACCGACAAAAGCCGTACATACATCAGTACCGCCGCTTGTCGAAGCGAGCCAAATATCATCTTTCACATTTTCGTAAACCCATGTAAAGGCATTCGCTGTTAATGGGGAGGCGGTTGCTAAAATGGAGTGCAGGTTCGTAAGCTGGAAATGCTCGTTTGGCTTGAAACCGAATTTCATACACACATCGATATACGCAGCACTTGTACCGAACATTGTTGTTTCTGATTTATCCACGTAATCCCACAGGACACCTAGATTAGGGTAGGACGGACTACCATCATATAAAACGATTGTGGATCCGACAACAAGCCCACCAAGAAGCAGGTTCCACATCATCCAGCCTGTTGTTGTAAACCAGAACATCCGGTCATGTTCCGTTAAATTTTGTTCAATCATCAGTGTTTTAATTTGATCAATGAGAATCCCGCCATGTCCTTGGACGATTGGTTTTGGGAGGCCCGTTGTCCCGGAGGAATACAGTATCCATAACGGGTGGTCAAATGGTACCTGCTCAAAGAAAAGCTCAGCATCCCGATCCAGTACTGTTTCCCAGCTTGTTGTATTTGGAAGCTCTGTGATCCCGAAACATTCCGTATAAGAATACAGAATCGTTTCCCGGATGCTTGGCACCTCCCGCTGAATACGTTCTATAACGTCTTTTTTATTGTGCAGCTGTCCGTTATATTGGTAGCCGTCAATCGCAAATAAAAACACTGGATCAAGCTGTTTAAATCGGTCGATGACACTGTTCGCACCGAAATCAGGAGAACAGCTTGACCAAATAGCACCGATACTTGCACAGGCCAAAAAGGCGATAACTGTCTCTGGAAGATTAGGCATATAGGCAACAACCCTGTCTCCTTTTGTCACCCCATGATCCTTTAAATACTGGGCCACAGCCGCCGTCTTTCTTTCAAGCTCACCCCAGGAAATTTCTGCATAGCCTTTATGTTCGGACTGAAAGATGAGTGCCGGCTTTGCAGGTATAGCTTTATGGAAGCTATGCTCGGCATAGTTTAAATGGGCACCATTGAACCATTGAGCACCCGGCATAGTCCGCGAAGAAAGAACTTCTTTATACGGAGTGCTTGCCTTAACTCCTCCGTATTCCCACACGTATGCCCAAAAAGTCTCGAGCTCATCTGTAGACCACTTCCAAAGCTCCTGCACAGAAGCAAATTCCAATTGTTTATGCACCTTCAGCCAGTTTTTAAAACGAGTGATATTGCTGTTGGCAATATTCTCTTCCGTCGGCTGCCAAAGAATCTTCCCATCAATCGTTGTACTCATCACACCATCCCCCTTAAAAAACACTAGCAGTCTCTTTAAATATCAGATAATTCACACAAAAGATACCATAAATTAGCAAGGAAATCAAATTCACTCTCTAGATTGTTAGCCCATGTAAGTTCCATATATAAAAAGAAAAAATACGAATAATGAATAGTATACATGCTTTCGTAAGGCGGGGAGAAGGGTATTTAGTTTTACATTATATGAATGATCATAAAAAATATATAATGTATAATAGTAGTAGTTAAATAATCTTGATTATCTTATTTGTACAGCTTTCTAAATATTATCTATGATAAATGAAGTTCTTAAATAGAAAGATAATAGATACTAAATGATTTAAAAAACTACTGATGAGGGTGAAGCAAATGAAATTAGCCATGAAATATATCATTCTTTACGTAAACGATTTCGAAAAGACAATGCATTTCTACAAGGATATACTGGGTCTGACTGTCAAAATGCAGCAGGGTACATATGTTGAGTTTGATACAGGTTCTACAACACTTTCGATTAATACGCGCCAATCAGCCAAGGAAGAAATCGGACTAGATGTACCCGATTCCTCTTCTTCAACCCAAACTTTTGAAGTCGGATTTGTTGTGGAGGATGTGCCTGCTGCAATCGACAAACTACGCAGTCAAGGGATTTCGATCATTAAAGAGCCAGTTACAAAGCCATGGGGACAAACAGTTGCTTATATAGCAGATCCGGATGGGCATTATATAGAGATCTGCACTTCTATTGAATAACAATGCTGTTTAGTTTCACGTTGAGAGCAATGGCAGCTGTGCTTTAAGCAAACAAAATAATAAAACTATCAATCACCACGCACATGGCCGATTTGTAAATGTAATTTTACGAATCGGTTTTTTGTTTCTCATTGAAGGTTTAATGCTCATTGCCGGGAAAAGTTGAAAGAGATCAGAAAACCTTTTTTATTCGTTTAGTAACATATACCCTGTGTTGTATATAAAAAATGTATTGTATTTATAAATTATCAGCAGTTGAGTAAAAGTTAAAAATTCTTTCAAAGCCTTTATTAACAAGGTACATTTGATGTTTCTAAGGTTTTCATAGGAAATTAAATAAAATTGAAAGAAAAGAGTTGACATATTACCCTATGGGGTATATTATAAAGCACGTAAGTAATGCACATTATAGCTCAGCTTCATGACTGATGAGAAAGAGAAATTTTACGTAAGCCTTCACACAATCAAGTGCTTGCCACTCAGTTGTTGAACACATTATTGCTATATTAGCAGCGCAAAATTTTTTTTCATTCTAAAATCAGAGAAAGAAGAAGCCAATGTGAAAGAAGTGGTTAAATAGACCATGAAATTAGTGGAAGAAAGCCGATAAAGTCGGCTATATTTTTTCATAAAAATAATACCCACAGAGGTAATGGAGGTCCTAATGGAAAAGAAAAGAACAACAATTGTATTATTCAGCGGAGACTATGACAAGGCGATGGCTGCTTATATTATTGCAAACGGCGCCGCTGCTTATGATCATGAGGTAACCATTTTCCATACATTTTGGGGAATCAATGCCTTACGAAAGCAAGAACCTGTTCAAGTGAAGAAAGGCTTCCTGGAGAAAATGTTCGGCAAAATGATGCCGCGTGGTGCAGAGCAGTTAGGTCTTTCGAAAATGCAGATGGCAGGAATGGGACCGAAAATGATCAAGCATGTTATGAAAAAGCACAACGCACTGTCATTGACTCAATTGATTGAGTTGGCTCAGGAGCAGGATATTAAACTCGTTTCCTGTACAATGACAATGGATTTACTAGGTCTTCAAAAAGAGGAACTGCTGGATGGTGTTGAATATGCAGGGGTAGCCGCCTATTTGGCAGATGCAGAAGACGGCACCGTAAATCTGTTCATTTAAGGAGAAAACAATGGAAACATTCATAATTATTGTTGCAGTTGCTGTATTCCTTATATGGCGGATGAAACCCGGAAAAGGAGTCAACTCCATTTCAACTGCAGAGCTAAAAAGCATATTGGACGATAAAGATAAAGTATTTATCGATGTTCGTACTCCTAATGAATATAGATCACGTAACATTAAGCAGTTTAAAAACATGCCACTTGGTACAGATTTTTCAAAACTGCCGAAAGACAAAGAAATTGTGGTCATCTGCCAAAGTGGAATGCGTTCAAGCAATGCATGTAAGCAATTAAAAAAATTAGGTTATGAAAAAGTCACGAATGTCCGTGGTGGCATGAGTGCGTATTAGGAGGAGAAAAAATGAAAGAAATTACTACGACAGAAGTACAACGACGTCTAGAAGCCGGAGAACAATTACATTTAATCGATGTACGCGAACTAGCAGAGGTAGAGGAAGGCCATATTCCCGGCGTAGTACACATTCCGTTAGGCACGCTGCCGGATCATTTGGAAGAGCTTGATCAAAGCAAATCGTATATTATCGTATGCCGTTCAAGTGCTCGCAGTGGTAAGGCAACAGCTTTTCTGCAAGAAAAAGGCTTTGATGCTACCAATATGGTTGGTGGAATGCTTGCTTGGGAAGGCGAAGTGGAGTAAAATTTTTTTGCGAAAAATAATACCTATGGGGGTTTAACATGATTAGATCAGATATACAACTAGACGCTAAAGGTCTTGCTTGCCCGATGCCCATTGTCAGAACAAAGAAAGCTATGAATGATGTAGCAGAAGGACAAGTGCTAGAAGTGCAGGCTACTGATAAAGGTTCAACAGCTGACCTGGCCGCCTGGGCAAAAACAGTAGGCCATCAATATATCGGTACACATGAAGAAGGAGACGTGCTGTACCATTATATCCGTAAGTGCTCACAAGAAACGAATGCAGCGGCAGACAAGAGTTTCGAACAAGTGATTTCCAATGAAGAAATCACTTCACGGGACGGCCTTATTCTTGATGTACGCGAAGCAGCCGAATTTGCGTTTGGTCACGTACCCGGAGCTAAATCTATTCCATTGGGGGAGCTTGATGGGCGTTTGTCAGAGCTAGATAAAGACCAGGAAATTTATGTGATTTGCCGAACAGGCACACGTTCTGATATGGCTGCACACCTGCTTGCGGAAAATGGGTTTAAAAAAGTATATAATGTCCTGCCCGGTATGAATAACTGGAACGGCGAATTATCAAAAGACTTCTAGGAGGAAACGAGTTATGGCTAATAAAGTAGCGATTATCGCATCAAATGGTGGATTATTTGATGCATATAAAGTATTCAATATTGCAACAGCGGCAGCAGCTTCCGACAAGGAAGTAGCAATTTTCTTTACATTCGAGGGACTGAACCTCATTCATAAACAGGGAATGCATGATCTTCCAATGCCGGCTGGTAAGGAACATTTTGCAGAAGGCTTTACAAAAGCACAGGTACCTTCCATTCCGCAGCTGGTAGAAATGGCACAAGAGCTAGGCGTTACATTTATTGCCTGTCAAATGACGATGGATGTAATGGGCTTGACGAAAGAAGATTTTGTCAGTGGAATTGAAGTAGGTGGAGCAGTTACATTCCTTGAATATGCAAAAGACGCCTCTCCTACATTAACTTTCTAACACCAAAACGTGTGTTTCTCATTGTTCATATTTACAAAGTGCAGCGAGAGTGTTTCTCGCTGCAAAAAAATATAGAAATTTAATACCTATGGGGGTAGATGAAGCATGACAGTTAAAAAAATAACAGCAGCACAAGTTGCACGAAAAGTAATAGAACACAAAGAGCTGTTCATCCTTGATGTCCGCAATAATGATGCATTTGAAGATTGGAAAATCGAGGGTCATAATTTCGAATACTTGAACATCCCTTACTTTGAATTACTAGATGGCGTCGAAGACATTTTAGAAAAAATCCCGACTGATAAGGAAGTATTGGTTGTATGTGCTAAAGAAGGTTCATCCTTAATGGTCGCGGAAATGTTGTCTGATGCCGGGCTGGATGTCTCTTACCTGGAAGGCGGTATGAAATCCTGGTCCATGTACCTTGAACCGATTAAAGTTGGCGATCTGACAAACGGCGGTGAATTATATCAATTCGTCCGACTAGGGAAAGGCTGTTTATCTTATATGGCCATTTCTGAAGGAGAGGCGGCGATTATCGATGCAGTTCGTTTCACGGATGTGTTTACAAATTTCGCAAAAGAAAAAGGTGTAGAAATTAAGCATGTATTTGATACACATTTACACGCGGACCACATTTCAGGCGGCCGTGAGATTGCAGCACAAACAGGTGCAGCCTATTACCTGCCGCCAAAAGATGCTGAAGAAGTTGTATTTGAGTACAAACCTCTTACAGACGGCTTAACAATTACACTAGGTTCTTCAAATATTGAGGTAGGTGCTCTTTACTCTCCAGGGCATACAATTGGTTCTACATCTTTTGTTATTGACTCGAAATATTTACTGACTGGTGACATTCTATTTATTGATTCAATCGGCCGCCCGGACTTAGCGGGTCTAGCAGAAGACTGGGTTGGTGATTTGCGTGATACGCTTTATTCCCGCTACCGTGAACTGGCAGAGAGCTTGATTGTTCTTCCAGCTCACTTCATGGTGATTGAAGAGCTGAATGAAGATGGAACAGTAGCCAAACACCTTGGTGAGCTGTTTGCAGAAAACCACGGCTTAAACATTGAGGATGAAGCAGAATTCCGTAAAACCGTTACAGATAACTTGCCGCCGCAGCCAAATGCCTATCAGCAAATCCGTCAGGTAAATATGGGAAAAATGACACCGGATCATGAGGAACTGATAGAAATGGAAATCGGACCGAACCGCTGTGCCGTCCGTTAAGGAAGTAATGAGCATAACCGCTGGGCAACAGGTGTGTAACTAGAGTCATGAAATGCTATAATTATGGCTGTAAATTTATAGACTCTATTACTTATAAAACTTAAAAAGAAAAAGAGGATACGAGAATGAATATTACAAAAACAGTAGACGCAAAAGGCTTTGCATGTCCAATGCCAATCGTCAAAACAAAAAAGGCAATTGATACAATTCAATCCGGCGAAGTATTGGAAGTACTCGTTACAGACAAAGGGGCGCTGAATGATTTTGCCGCTTGGGCAAAAACGGGGGGCCACACAATTTTAGAGCAAAAAGAAGAAGCGGATGTCCTTACATTCTACATTCAAAAAGCATAATCCAACAAAGAGGCGCCGTAGCAATACCTACCCGCCTCTTTGATAGATGAACCGTTTAAGCAGGCTTATTTGAATGGGCCTGCTTAAAAAGAAAGAAGGAAAAAAGATGGATTTCTCGGTAACATATATCATCGTCATCTTTGCTCTTGGATTTATAGGATCCTTCCTTTCAGGGATGTTAGGTATAGGTGGTGCCATTATAAAATATCCGTTACTTTTATTTGTGCCGCCATTATTTGGACTGGCAGCATTTACATCCCATGAAGTATCCGGCATTAGTGCTGTAGAAGTATTTTTTGCTTCTATTGCCGGGGTATGGGCTTATCGTAAAGGCGGTTATTTAAACAAGCAGCTTATCCTGTACATGGGGAGTGCTATTCTCATTGGCAGCTTCATCGGCAGCTATGGCTCAGGTTTCTTATCAGAAGAAGCTGTCAATATTGTATATGGGACCCTTGCCTTGATTGCAGCCGTAATGATGTTCGTACCAAGAAAAAATGTTGATGACCAGCCATTAGAAAACGTAACGTTTAACAAACCACTGGCAATCGTTCTAGCAATAATTGTCGGAATAGGCTCGGGGATTGTCGGAGCAGCAGGCGGATTTTTGCTCGTGCCGATTATGCTGACAGTCCTGCACATACCAACACGGATGACAATTGCAACAAGCCTGGCCGTTACGCTTATTTCATCCGTCGGTGGTAGCGCAGGCAAGCTCATTACCGGACAGGTTGATTATTGGCCGGCGCTAATTATGATTATTGCAAGTCTAATAGCGGCTCCACTTGGGGCAAAAACGGGTAAAACAGTAAATACGAAGATCCTTCAGATTATTTTGGCAGTAATGATTGCCGCTACTGCAATTAAAATTTGGGTTGAAATTATATGGTAGGTGATAAAAATGAAAATTGAGATGTTTTCAGACTTTGTGTGTCCGTTTTGTTATATTGGGAAAAAGCGTTTAGAGCAGGCGATTCAAGAACTAGGATTTGAAAAAGAGATAGAGATTGAGTACAAGGCGTATCAATTAAGTCCCCATGCTTCAAAAACGGAGACAAAGTCATTTTATGAAGGTCTAATGGAGAAATACGAATCTACACGAGAAGAGGTCGAAAAGAGTACGTCTTCCATCAAGGAGCATGCAAAAGAAGTAGGTTTGACGTATCATTTTGATCTGATGAAAACAGGCAATACCGAGAATGCCCACCGTTTGGCAAAATGGGCACGCACATACGGTAAAGAAGCAGCATTTATCGAGACAACGATGGATCACTACTTTACAAAAGGGCTGAATGTTAACGATCAGGAAGCACTTATCCAGCTGGCTGTTTCCGTAGGTTTGCCAAAAGAAGAAGCAAAAGCGGTATTGGAGAGCAATCAGTTTGCAGAAGAACTGGCAAAGGACCGCTATGATGCACAACAGCTGCAAGTGCAAAGTGTCCCTTTTTTCGTGTTCGAAAATAAATACGGTATTATCGGCGCTGAACCGCTTGAAGTATTCATAAGAACATTAAAGCAGGCAAAGGAAGTAGCAGATCAAAAGTTAAATATTACTGGAGGCGGCGATTCCTGCGGTCCTGACGGTTGTATTTTATAGACCTTTAGTTAACTTTATAAAATGAACCTTATAAAACCGGGTATTTAATGAACTATAACGAAAAATACAGGGTAAGCGAGATGCTTACCTTGTTTTTTTATGTGTTATTCGCGGAAACAATCATAAATAGGGGAGTTCCTTCACAGCACACATCTTTTTTACTTTTTAGCTATATTTTTGCTTTCCGGAAACCATCAAATATAACAAAGGCTGCTGAAGCCAAAAAGATGATTATCCCGCCTATGGTAATCCAGGATAATAAGTCGCTTATCGAGACCTGGAAAACACGGGCCATAAATGCCAAAAACTCAGGAGTGAATAGTTTTGGATTATTAATAATGGCAATAAACCCAGCAGATGCTGCCGTTTGAAGGACGGCATTAAACCATGCCATTTTTTTTGTCCATTGCCTTTCAATTAATTTATAGATGGACAGGGAAATCTCCAAACCGACAAGGAGTAAGATAAGGGGCCAGTAATGAATAAGCACCGTTTCATTAAATGTAGGAGTAATAAAAACAAGACCTTCAGAGCCGCTTCTGTAGATTCCCACTAAATAATCGGCATAAAAATAAACAGTCGCCCAAATAGCTGTCCAAATGAGGCTGCCATATACTTCATACTTTGGTATAGCCTTTTGCTTAGAAATGAGTGGAATATGTTTTAAATCTTCTACTTTCCATTCCGTCAAATTCGGGGTAAGGGGCTTGATATCATCGGATTTATACACCCGTTCTATTATGGCAAAAACAACGGTTAACCAGAAAAACACTTGCATACCTACTACAATAATTCCCCATATCCCTTCAGCAATCAATAGAATAATCATGTTTAGAACGGAAGTATTATTGTCATATCCAACAATATTCTCTGCCGCCAATACAATAAGGGAAATCGTCGCTGCGATTGGCAAAATCATTTTCAACAATGAAATATAGGCATCAAAATAGCGAGGTCCAATTAAATATCTAGAACGGTCCCGGTATCCTTCAGCAAGTGCTGCCGGACTTCCCAGCCTTTCAAGAACTGTCTCTACGTTTTCATCACTATATTCACCCGGCAGCATATCCTCGATCGTCGATTTTAATTCGCGTGCAATATCATCTCTATTTTTCTCCGGTAGTCTCCGTGTAACCTCTTGAATATATACTTCAATCAACCCCATGATGTTCCTCCTCGTTCAGTATGTGCAACAGCTTCCCCGAATGGGCAAGCCATTCCTGTTTTAGCTGGTCAAATATCGATGTGCCTTCCTCGCTTAGTACATAGTATTTCCGTGGCCTGCTGTCTGAGTTATCCCAGCTGCTCGTTACAAGACCCTGCTTTTCTAATCTTCGAAGTAGGGGGTATAGTGTGCTTTGATCGATCGCTATCCCTGATTGCTCCAGCAGCTGAACAAGAGAATAACCATAGCGGGGCACCTGCAGCCGACTTAACACGGCTAACGTTAAGGTGCCTCTTCTTAGCTCGATTAACATGGAATTCAGTAATGTATTCATAATTCACCTCTCGCCTTACTATATGACATATACTATGTAACTTATACTATGCTTCATACACTATATTGGTGAGGGATATGCGTCCCGCTCAGAAAATTTCTTCTACGGGAGCCTTCACCCCTTTCATACAGTCCATTTTCCACTGTATAAAGGATCACTATGTCTAACTTTTAAGGCTTGGACATAAAATAGGCATGATTGCATATTGATGACTGCTGTTTTATTTCGTACTTCATGGAAAACAAAAGGGAAGAGTATCAAATTCACAAGTTAACCGGGAAAATAATACAGCTTCTGTTGATCTAAAATGCGAGTAGGGAAGCGCAAAACATTATGCTGTAGGAGAAAGTAGTGGGAAATATTTATGGAAGAATGGATAACGGACTTAATGAACAACTGGGGATACTTCGGTGTAGCATTTTTAGTTGCGTTGGAGAATCTGTTTCCTCCCATTCCATCAGAATTCATTTTGACGTTTGGTGGATTTATGACAACACGCACAAATATGACTGTTCCGGGAGTGATTATGAGTTCTACCATTGGTTCAGTAGCTGGGGCCATCTGTTTATACTATATAGGCAAGCTTGTTAGCCTATCGCTGCTAAAAAAAATACTAGCCGGTAAATTAGGGACATTTCTACGTTTAAAGCCAAGAGATATTGACCGTTCGGTAGACTGGTTTCAGCGGCGTGGTTATTTGACGGTATTCTTTTGCCGCTTTATCCCGGTAATCCGCAGTTTGATTTCCATACCAGCGGGAGTTGCCAGGATGCCCTTACTACCTTTTATTACATATACGGTGTTAGGAACAGTTTTATGGAATACGATACTCATTGTGCTCGGAGCATTGGCAGGGGATAACTGGTCTGTGATTTTAGATATGTTTAATCGCTATAAATATTACCTATTTATCCCGGTCATTGTATTTGGTAGTTATTTTCTATATAAATTTTACAGCACAAGAAAATAAAAATTGGGAATTGACAAGCACGGGGTAGCCTGTGCTTGTTTTTTATTCCGGCTTTCTTTATGAATACTAAGAAGCGATGTTGATGATTTCCACATGGTTTCTTTTCTGCTTATTTAAAATCATCTAATTTACCCAACAAAGGGAGGGGTTGACTACTGTATTTTTCATTTTGACAAATATACTTGTCAAAATGAAAAATACAGTTTACAATACGTGGGAGAGGTGAGAGTAGTGAAAACAAGACTCAAGGAACTAAGGGCACGGGACGGAATGAACCAGACCGAGCTGGCAAAGCGTGCAAAGGTTTCACGACAGACAGTCAGCCTTATTGAGCGTGAAGAATTTGTCCCTTCCTTGCTGATCGCTGTCCGGATGGCCAGAATATTTAACGAGCCTATAGAAAGCATTTTTATTTTTGACAAGGAGGAAGTAGAATGAAGCGGATTGGTCAGGGATTCATTGGAGGGCTTATCGGTTTTTTGGGGACATTCGCCATTATGAACGGAAACATCAAGCTTCCATTTGCCCGCTATTCATTTGAATTGAACGTCGCCTTATTATTGATAGGAGCGGGGCTTATTATAGCGACGGTTGTATACTATGTTTTAATCAAACAGACAGCAAAAAAAGAAGTTTCCGGGGAGGAAGAAGATGCACTGGATGAATGGAAGTACAAAAAATTCAGCGACTTTTCGCTATTTGCTCAGTCAGCCTTAATCGTCAACCTTTTACTTGCCTGTACAAGTACATTAACGGAACAACCTTTATGGATGATCGTCACAAGCGGTGTATTTCTAGCTATCATCACTTTACTATCATTGATTATGCCGACACTCTTAAAAGCGGTCTATCCGGAACGGCCATTGCCTGCTACAGATGACAAGGACTACGCGAAAAAACTGCTGGAAATGTCTGATGAGGGAGAAAGGCATGTAATGCTGAAGGGTTTATACAAAAGCTTTAATTCAGTTAACTTACTGCTGTTTGTCGGTATACTTCTTCTATTGTTCTATTCACTTGCAACTGGTGCATCTCAGCTATTTGGCATTATCGTCATTGCAGCTGTACTCTTATTTACCAATATCCAGTACATCCGTAGCGTAAAAGGAAAATAATTATACTTACTGTTAGAAAAATACAAAGGAGGAAATAACAATGGATATCAGCTTTTTCTGGTTTGCCGTGGGACTTGCTGCTTTAGGTTATTTTATAGGAGATGGATTAAAAAATATGAATGGGGGCACGAAAGGAAGCGGCTACCGCACTCTTATAAAAGAGAGCGATTTACATTATTACATCAGCTTGGATAGAGAAGCACTGCAGGAGCTGCTTGAAAAAAATCCAAGTGCCCCTAAAATTGTATTAAAGGGAACAACCTATTATCCGTATCGTCAATTTATGGATTGGCTTTCTTCAAATGAAATATATAAAAACTAATTTAGTAGAGTCAGGTTATAATAATAGGTATATAAACTGCTTCATGATATAATACAACAGTACTTCGTCACTCATGCATTATGAGGGCGCACCGTATGGTCATAAATGGCTGTACGGTGTTTTTTTATGCGTTTTCTCCTTTTTGCCAAAAACGGGATCTCATATTATAGCAGGCGATAGACATCATCCAAAAAAGTAAACAAATGAGATAGCCGATCACTATGAAATCCACATATGAAGCCATCCATTTCACCCAAAGAGTATAGAAAATTGTAATAATAAAGCTATATTTATATAAACTTTTCCTACTAATTGTTACTTGCACAGCGATAAAAACCAGATTAACAAGCATAAACAAAATGAATATCATGATTCCCCCCTCTTGAAAAGCTTTCGTAATTGAACACACTATTCATTCTAAAACAATACCGTTTTTAAAGAAGTCCTCCAAACAAGCAGCAACCTGGACTCTGCATTTGTTTAAAATCCTGTCAGGGTTATCACCGGCATGTTGATATATTTGATAAACTGCCGATTGATTGGATTCAAAATGAACAAAATAAGGGTCCCCCCGAGCCCGTAGGATCTCCACCGATACAAACATAACCATACCTTAAAATTTGTATACCTGGATAAGCCTTGAATGATTCATATATCATATCTCTTGGTTCGTAAATCTCCATACAGGCAATGCCATTTGTATTTTCACCAGGTTCATCTGCCTGCCAGCCCACCTCCGTATGAATGAGCGGAACTTCAGCAATTAAATGTCTGTACCAATCGGGAAGCCGGAAACCAAAATTCATATGTAAAAGATCAATTTCCTCACTTGTTGCTGTCCTTCCAATGAGAGATTGCCCGAGCTTTCTCGCCCTGGCCGTAAAGGCCCTCGCCTCTTGAAACACCTGCTCTGTCATGTTATTCACCTCCATCTCACTATGTAGTGTCATTTATACAAAAACCAGCTAGAATTCTCCAAAACGTTTATTACATTTCTTTACATATTTATATTTCCTCATCGGCTATCGAAAGTCCTCTTAAAAAGGAGAAAAGAAAGAATCGGTATGTTTAAGCTTCTATTCAATGAGGAATTTGAATAGAAAACAAGCTATATAGATTTAAAACAGGAGGTTGTAATGATGACAGTAACAATGAGGGTAGTAAAAAGGGGAAAAGTAGTAGAAGAAAAGATCTTTCCTGGAAAATCGATTGACCGGGTGCTGGATTACTTCGGGAAAAATAATATCGCTCCTGATATGACGAAGGATTTTGAACAATGGGTGATACGAAGCGAAGAAGGGGAGACTGGATATATTTGTATTGATGATGCGGAGGTATCGGTAATTGAGAATATTACACAATTTGAAGCCAAATACACAGTAGATTATGAAGAAAAAATTGAGCATGGACTTTACCGGTTATTGGCAGATTAGAACATCCTTCGGGGTGTTTTCGCCTGCTAGTGAATGAACACCGATCTCTAGTTGAGATAGGTATTCAAATTAGCTTGTAAACAAAACTGCATGAGCTTACAGACTGCTGGATTGCAGATACTCTAAAAATAGCTCTCTCGTAATAACATTCAGAATACACTTGCTATGTGTCTCTGCCTCGATTTTCTCAAGCTCATCCGGAAACTGCGCTCCTACATCTATTAACATGTAAGGCAGCTTGATTTGTGCTTTTTGTGAACGAACATTATCAACAGTTGCACCGGCAAATACATATTTTAAGCCCATCTCCTTAAAGGCAATGGTTAAAATCATTTTTTTTGCCAGCTCGTTATATCCTTTTCCCCAGTACGGTGCAGCGATCCACGTACCGATATGAGCCGTTTTACTATAGGGAGAAATAGACTTTAACGTGATAACCCCGATTAATTGATCTTCTTTATTCAGCATCACTCTGGATAATTGTTTAAATTGCTTTTCTTCATGCAGGATAAAATCAATATAATCCTGAGTTCCCTGTAAGGAAATTTGCTTCTCATTTAAACCGAGAGCATCCTTTACCCGCCAATCAGATGTAAGTCTCGACATCTCCTCCGCATATTTCTGATCATGCTTCACTAATTTTAAGTAAACCAACCATTTTCCTCCTTTATCTATCTCCAAATCATTCAATAACAAATGAGAGAAGATTTAAGTATATACTGTTCCGTTTCTCTATTCTATTATTTATTAAAATAATATATTCTTGAGAACTTACTTCTCCGTCATTTTAAAAAATTTGGTCAAAGCGATGGTTTTCAAGATAATCTATAGTATAAGTACCCACAATCTAGATTTTAAACATTCTTTCAGTAGAATTTTTTTCATTGTTTAATAAAGGTTATCAAAAGAAATTAGTATTCTGTATCATAATATTTCGTTCATCATACGGAAACATGGTTCTTAAACAGATAGGGCTAATGTTGTACAATATCCTTGTTCAATACTTTTTAGCATAGTCTTATTATTTGCAGTTAGTTTAAGGTCAAACGTAAATTAGGGATGTTTTTAAGATGCAAAAAAAGGAGAAAGAGGGAGCATCTTTCTGTTTGCGAGGCCATTTGTTTGAACTTTTAAGTCAAATAGAAAGAAGAGCATTGAATTAATATACTATCCTGTGTATATTAATTATAACAATAAAATACATAGATGATAGCGGCGGCAAAATGGACTTTTTCATGAATACATAGCGTGGCTATCATAAACAGAGAGGTGTTACATGAGGAAATATAAAGGTGAGCTGCTGATGCTCATCACCGCCATTATGTGGGGAAGCGGCTTTGTCGGAATGGCGATGGGGTTAGAGCATTGGACGGTTCTCCAATTAATGGCGCTCCGTTTTACATTTGCTACTATATTATTAGCTCTCATTTTCCACAAGAAATTAAAGCTCGTTTCTAAGAGTGTATTTTGGAAGGGTTCAATTTTAGGAGCTATATTATTTATCGCATTTGCGTTGCAAACGTTAGGGCTCAATTACACAACCCCTTCAAAAAACGCCTTTTTAACTGCAATCAATGTAATTGTTGTACCGATCATTGCCTATGTGATTTACAAACGGCGATTTGACCGATTTGAAATTATGGCTGCTGTGATGGCCATTATCGGAATTGGTTTTCTCTCGCTGCAGGATTCGTTTACGATAAACGTAGGAGATATGCTTTCCATCCTTTGCGCAATTGCATTTGCGTTTGATATTTTTTATACAAATGTGTTTGTAAAAAAAGAAGATGCACTAGCGTTAACAATCATCCAATTTTTCGCTGCTTCGATTTTAAGCTGGATCGGTGTCATAGCGTTTGGAGAAATACCGACATCTGCCAGCACAGAAGGCATGCTGACGATAGCTTATCTTGCTGTATTCTGTACGCTTGTTGCCTATGTATGTCAAAATATCGGTATGCAGTATGCAGATCCAACAAAATCTGCTTTAATCCTTTCTACAGAATCTATTTTCGGAACTTTATGCTCTGTCCTGATTTTGAATGAAATCCTGACGGGTCGGATGATTTTCGGCTGCTTCCTGATTTTCTTTGCGATTATCATAGCGGAAGTGAAGCCAAGCTTTAAAAAATCTATTGCCAACGCTTGATCTAATGAGCCTCATGTTTTAACGGAGGCTCATTTTGTATTAGCGGCTGCTCTCCAGCATAACAACTGATGAAATGACCGGCATCGTATTTCAAATGACAGTAAGCTTATCGAACTCCACTGCTTCACCTTCAAGGTACACTTCAATTTTTTTAGGTCCGTTGTCCACTATTATTTCATATATATACAATTGCTGATCCTCATAAGTGAGTCGATTCTCATCTAAATGGATTTCAAAAATTTCATCTCCAATTACATAGTTTGCTTTCACATCATTATAAGAGTAAAAAACGATGTAGTAATGGCCCTCTGCTTTTTGTATCTTTTGAAGTGTGTACTGCGGCTGAATCTCTTTTTGGATTTCCCTTGGTATTTTCTCTATTTCATCTATACCGTTAAACTCCTTATAGGACACTGAAGATTCTTCAACACAGCCTCCTAAAAATAGCACAGCACACAGCATGACGAGTGTTCTTCTCACTCCAATCCCACCTTCGCTAGTTTTTTTACTGGACGGCAATGATCAATTATTATGTAAAAGTATACCATCCTGGTATTTACCTTCAATATGGTAAATAACTAGCCTGCTTTTTTCCCTAGGGATGAAAAAAAGTGAAACAAATCCCCCGTATGATTAAAGTGAATCTCCCCATGCTAATCAAAAGGAGAGGATGCAATCATGCGAAAAATAGCATTGGCAATTGGAGCCATAGTGGCAGTAGGTGCTGCCATAACGTATATACCGGCAATGATCAATGCAGAACAGCCGGCGGTCTCTACACCTTCTTATGCCAAGTGGGGGAAAGTCGCAATGGAGCATACGAAAGCTAAATATCCCAATGCTTCCATAATCGATTATTTACACATAGGAAAAGAAATGCATAATGAAACGACAACGGAATCGTTTAAACTTTGGCTAAAGGAAGATGACCGTGAATTTGGCCTCTATCTGCACATCACATTCTCCACTAAAACAGGAGAAATTCTAGAAGTAAAAGAACAGGAAACGAACGAATAAACCCATTTATAAAGTCCTTTCCATTTTACTGTATATTTATCGTAAAATAGAAATATATGTAAAATGAAGGAGGGTATATAATGGAGGATGAATTACATTATATTTTAGCCCATTTAGATAAAATCCTAATTGATAAAAACTATGCAGGAATCGGATCTACTCGAAAAGTTTACAAATACAAGCAATTTGTTATTAAAGAGTATTTGCATGAAATTGGTTATTTTCAGACGAAAAATGAAGACGCTTTTTATAAAAAATTACAGGCGAAGGGATTAGCAAGCCACGTTGCACCAATTCTCTATTTTAACAAAGACATAACGATCCAGCCATTTTATACACAGTTGCCGCTCATTAATAATAGCTCCTATGAGTTAAATTTACAGGCGGAACCCCGCTTGACTGCTGATTTAGAAAAAGCTTTACACGTACTTGATAAGGAGCTGGATGGGTTTGATTTTCGTGATAGCGGCAACTACGGACTTGATGACGAAGGACACCTCATATTAATTGATTACGGGATGACAAAAAGATTGTATGAGAGAAATTGGGTTCCACTCGCAGAAGCGGGAATCCTGCCGCAGATTTCGTTTGAAATATGCCAATCATGCGGCATTGAGAAGGAGATCCGTACATATGGCATGGAAGATGCAGATAGACGATGTGTAGGCTGCGGTAAGGAATAAGAAAAAACTGCAGCCTTCCGACTACTTATTGTTGGAAGACTGCTGGTTCATTCAATAGGATGACCATAGCTGTCTCATCACATGCGAAAAATTTCGGACAGCCTAGACAATCTTTTCGGACCTTTTGCGGAATCGTTTCTTTTTGAATCACTGAAAAGCCTAGTTTAGAAAAGAAGTCGACCTGATAGGTAAGGGAGATCATTCTACCTATACCAAGCTGTTCGGCATCTTCTACAATTTTTTGAGTAATTCTTTTTCCGATGCCCTTTTTCATATGATTTTCAGAAACGGCAAGGGAGCGGATTTCACTTAATGTTTCATCATAAATATACAAGCTGCCGACACCAATAACCTCATCTTTTTCCACCGCTACATAAAAACTTAAAAGATCCTCGCAAATAGAGGAATGTGAACGGATCAATACCAATCCTTTTTTAGCATTATGTTCAATTAAACCATAAATCCCCGGGACGTCTGTTACCTTTGCTTTACGAATCAACATTCCTGAATCCCACCTTCGATTTGTATATTTAATCATTTAACCTTATAAATATAAAATATTATGTATTTTTTTATTTGTCAATTTAAAATTTTACGACAATTACAAAATGATTTTTAGAAAGAGAAGAATGTTTCATTCTGTCCGATAAAACGGTTCCATTTAGCATACTATTGGTAGTGCAGCTACATATCGGCTGCTTAGATACACATCATTGAATAGTCATCTCTTATTTATTCTTGTCCATTCACAGAGAGGCTTTTATCCGCAATATAAAATACAAAAGCTATAACAAAGGGATTTTCAACATAGTTGTAGAACAAATACTTATGGGAATAAAAAGGAAATGAAATAAGGAGGGAAAATTAGATGAGCCGAAAAACAAGAACAATAATCGGTCTAGTTAGTAGTCTTGTTTTAGGACTTTACTTTACATATTATATTTTTTCGGGTTCATTTGTAGTTGACTGGTTAGATTGGCTTTTAATGATTACAGGCTTTATAGGATTCTTCGGAGGGCTTTGGGAGTTAAGAAAATTCAATGTTGCGGAGAAATAATTAGATGATCAAATTGGTTGTTTTTTAAATTGGAACTGAGGGGTTTTAGGAGTTATGAAAGGGAAAGCTGTACTGTTTGATTTATTATTTTATATTGCTCTTCCATTAATTATGTGGAATACAATGCGGGGAAGTCTTGGTGATTATGCAACAATGCTGCTCGCTTCTGTGCCAGCTATCTTATACGGGCTGTACAGCTTCATCGAGCAGCGGAGAGTTAATTTTTCCGGGCTATTCATACTGGTCACACTTATCATCGGGACACTGATTGATGTCTTATCCGGCTCGGCGCTCCAAATGCTTTGGAATAATGTATACTACGGGGCTTGCATCGGGATATTTTATATCCTCAGTATGCTGGTGAAACGTCCAATAGCGTACTATTTTGCTTTAGACGGGGCGGAAATGATGGGATACGAACGCCCCGACTCGAAAGTGTTTTTTTCAGCAAAAAAGAAAATGATTGTGCTGTATCTTATTACATTTTGCTACGGACTGCGGTCGCTGATTGTTGCGGCTGTGAATGTTCATTTAATCGGAAAATATGGGGTAGAGGCGTTTGACCAAGGCATCATATTCAAGCAAATATTATCCTGGTCCATCACGATTATCAGTGCGCTCGGTTTCCTATATGTGGCAAAAATAGATGGACAACAAAAAACGAAAGAGACGGATCCAGCTATATAATTCTCCTTTCTGTAGATACTTTTTATCGAGTTAGTAAAGGCTGGGTGATGGAAGTGACACCCATATGTTTAGTAAGGTACGAGGAAACATTTTCGAACAAAGTCGAACGAATTCAAGCAAAGAAAAATAAATGGCGATTACTCGAATATAAACAAGTACAGCATCTTACTAGTGAGGAAAAAGGCTGGGGAATAGATAAAGGCGGTTCTTTTCGATTTGGACGGAACATTATTAAATCATGATACTTCTGTTCCTCACTTCACTGAAAAAACAAAAGGATCATTTTAGGTATTTTGTAACATATTGATAAAATAAATATAGATAGCAAGTTAACGTAAATATAATATATAGCTATAAGGGGAATATTTGATGTGTACTATTATTAAATTGGCAACCATCGAGGATTACTATTCTGTAAATTTGATAGTAAAAGAAGGACAAGATGAACATTCAGAAGCATTACCACATATTTTTAAAAAGACGGATCAAGTGATGCCAGAAAACTATTTCCGCGAATTAGTGGAAGACTCAAAGAGTGACATTCTTATTGCAAAAATAGGCGACGAAGTGGT
The DNA here is from genome assembly GCF_001591965.1 of Lysinibacillus odysseyi 34hs-1 = NBRC 100172. GTDB lineage: Bacteria > Bacillota > Bacilli > Bacillales_A > Planococcaceae > Lysinibacillus_B > Lysinibacillus_B odysseyi. The sequence goes on along the minus strand of NZ_BCVX01000007.1, from coordinate 163,757 downwards.
TGGGTTTGCTGTAATGGAACTTAAAGAAGCTCCGCCATTTGACTCTATGGCACCGAGGAAATTTGCATATATGAGTGATTTTGGAATAAATAGTACTTATCAAAGAAAAGGAATAGGAAAATCATTATTTGAAGCGTGTTTGGAGTGGTCAAAAAATAAAGATGTTACTTCATTAGAATTAAATGTCTGGGAGTTCAACCAAAAAGCTATTTCTTTCTACGAAAATTTTGGAATGGAAACTATAAGTAGAAAAATGACATTGAACTTGAAATAAATCAGACAATTTTCAATTGAAGCTTATAAAAACTTGTACTTAAAATTACATGGCTTTAGCTCAATAAAAAGGAATCAATTTCCATTATATTAAACGATATTTAATTCCGCAAAAAACCCGTTATTTTAATCAATCTTTTTTTAAATAACGGGTTTTTTGTTGTTTTTAAGAGGAGAGACTATCTTTGATCCAACTTATTTTAAAGCCTGCTCAAAACGGCTAATTAAATCCTGGATGTTACTTCGTTTTGGCAGCATTTCAAACCATTGCTGCGGTACGTTTAGTTTCTTATAAGCAAGTCCTGCTAAACCTCCTGTCAACGCACCGATTGTATCAGTATCTTTCCCAAGGTGAACAGCTGTGGAAATTGCTTCATAGTAATTGCTGCTGTTCAGCAGGCTCCAATAGACGGCCTCCAGAGTGTCAATTACATAGCCGGAACTTGCAATATCAGCCCTCGAAAAGTCATTAATTGTAAACAGGCGGTCAAAAAGGGATGCTTCTTCATGATATTGCTTCAGCATCTCTGTTAATGCCTCATTTGCAAAGATTAAGCTATCGGCAGCACCGATACCTTCTAAAAGCCGATGGACAACAAGGGTATAGTGATAGCAGCAAAGGGTAGAGCGGATATGTCCGTGCGTTAGCTCAGCATATTCTTTTACATACAAGAATAGCACATCACCTTGCAGCTCTTTGCCATACGTCCATAGCGCAATTGGCAATATACGCATTAATGCGCCATTACCATTACTGAATTCATCGGATTTTGCCTTTTCATGCAGACCGTCACGCTCCCATCGGTTGATTACTTCTCTTATCGTAATACCGACGTCAAAGGCTGGCTCGTCGTTATATGTCCAATATCCACGATGTGCCCAATCACAAAATGCCTGTTTCAGCTGATTAATATCCTTTCCACGAATCAGATTTTCCATTGTAATAAACATCATGGCAGAATCATCCGACCATGTACCAGCTGGAACATCCCAGCTGCCATAGCCGACCATCTCCTCTACTTTATATGTATCCCGTTCCTGAAACTCAACCGGAACACCGAAAGCATCTCCAAGCGTAAAACCGTAAATTGCATTTGAAATGATAGACATATAAATACCTCTTTCTTTAAGGGGAAATTGCAAAACAAATAAATTCCTGCTCAATAAACCAAGGAACAATTCAATTTTAAAAGGCGTGTCACCGCCATGAAAATGCACTATAATAAAAAAGTAAAATATTCCATTTAATTATAACCTTAGGAAATGGTTAAACCAATCATTTGCCAATTAAAAAAGATATGCAGTATTTATTAGGTGTCTCTTCCAAAGCGATTAACCGCAAACTAGCTGCTACTCTTTTAAAACAGGAGGTAACAATATGGGGAAAAGAACTTTTTATATAGTAAGACATGCAAAAGCAGAAGGGCAGGAGCCGGCAGCGTTGCTTACTCCAGAGGGGCAGTTGCAGGCTGTTCAATTAAAAGAGCAGTTGAAGGTTCTAAAGATTGAAAAAATCATTTCCAGCCCTTTCTTACGTGCTATACGAACGATCCAGCCTTTCGCAGATGACAACGGTTTCCAAATTGAGACCGATAACAGACTGGCTGAACGTATTTTAAGCATAAACGATCTAGAAGACTGGCAGGACAAGCTGGCTCAAACATTCGAGGATCATGATGTATGCTTTGAAGGCGGGGAATCAAGTAAGGAGGCACTTGCCCGCATCAACGACGTCGTACATGAGTTGTTAAAAGGGAATGAAACAACACTCCTTGTCTCTCACGGAAACCTCATATCGTTATTCCTGCAAAGCTTGAATAACCAATTTGGATTTAATGAATGGCAGGCAATGAAAAATCCCCATGTTTACCGGGTTGAATATGAGGAAGGTCAGGCAATGTTTTATGATCTGGGTTCTGGCTTAAGCAAATTCATCCTGAATGAAGTTATTTAGGCTTTTATACTATGCCCTATTTGGAATTCGGGCTATCGTTGGAAGAAAGAGGTGGGAGAATAAATGTCCAATTTAACCAAAGTATTGGAAGATATACTAAGTGATAAAAATCTCGGTACATCTACTAAAGAGATGGATCTATTACTAGATCGAATGCTAGAAGAAATCGGCAGTACAGATTCTTATTTACGGGATCAATGTATTTACCGGGCTTTTGCTAAGCTGATTAGCGGGCATGCCTTAACAGTGGAGCAGGAGACGTATGTGCTGGCAACATGTTTAGATGATCATCATCTGTTTTTAGGTCTAGGGGAAGAAGGCCCATCAGACCAGGTATTTACTCGTTCCTTTTCTGCACTTGTCCTCGCCTGCCTACTAAATAAGGACGGCAAGGAGCAGAAGGTGGATATTTCATTAATCGAAAAAGCAATAGAGGCAAGCATCCAATACCTTCTTCAGGAAAAGGACCGCCGCGGTTATGTACCCGAAAAGGGCTGGGCTCATAGTATTGCTCATGGCAGCGATTTATTGACATGTGCCATTCTGCATCCAATGTTTGATGAACATAACGCAAATCGCTGCCTACAAGCAGTAAAAGAGTGTTTATTAGTAGAGGAAGCATATATTGACGAGGAGGATGAACGAATTCTTTCTATCATTTCAGCATTAATTCAAAAAGGGCTGGACGACCATACGCTTATGTCATGGCTGGTTAGTTTAGAGGCAGGCTATTCTGATGATGAACTTGCCAAATACCGTATACATTGGAATGTGAAGAAATTTGCGAATACATTATTCATGTATCTACAGCGCCATGAAAATTTCCCTCAAAGCAAGCAATGGATTCTGAAACTCTATGAACAAACGTTTATCTAGGAGGATACACGTGAAGAAGAAACATCTTTTGAAACCATTAAAAAAAACTCCTTCTGTTCCAGAAAAAAAGAAGCGGATTCTTTTTTTATTGCGCTTTATTATTTAGCGGGGTGGATTCTTAATGAAGCATTCAAATTTTCTATTATAGTGAATTATCTCTATTGCTTCATTCCAATTCTCTTTTATTTTTTCTATAGAATTATAAAGAAGCTGTCCATCGTTTAACTTGCTGGTTTTGCAGACTAATAAAAGTCTAAATAAATAAGAGCCCGGCATAGAAATGCGGATATAGAAAAAATAATTTTCAATTTGGATATTCCTAAAAGACAAAGAGGGGAAGTAACGATGACCGTAAAAGATTTATCGATTTATCTATTATTCGCTTTAGGTACTTTTCTAGTCATTAGTTTAGGCTGTGCAGGTATAGCGCTTTCAGCGATGAGTGAAACGTTTCCTAATGGCAGATTTATTATTATAGTGATTTCTATGATTGCAGTAACTTGGAGTATCGGAATAGGTTTACGTAAACATAGACTATTAATTGCTGCGAGAAAAAAAGAAAAGGCTATCCCGAAGCGTTCTGCAATTTAAGTTAGTATAGTATACATGAGAAGGCTCTGTTGGTTGATAACCAAAGGAAAAGAGCTAAGGAGGAGAAATGATAGATGTTAACGAGCCAGCGTTTACAATTTGAAGATTATACTGTACAGGATATCAATTTTTTAGAGAAGCTATTAGAGAATCCTAATATGGTTAAATATATTGGTAAAGGCCATGTGCGCAACAAAGATGAGATCAATCAGTTTTTAGACTGGATTTTAGGTCAATATAAGGTGAATGAACATTATGGTTTAAAATTGTTAGTTGATAGAGAAACAGGTGAAAAAATTGGCCATGCAGGCATAGTCCCTCAAATTATTGAGGGTGAGGAAGTATTGGAGATCGGCTATTGGATAGATGAGACCCATTGGTATAAAGGATATGCTACCGAAGCTGCAGAAGCATTAAAGGATTTCGGGATGAATCATTTAAAATTACATAAGATGATTTCGCTTATTCAAGCCGAGAATACAGCTTCCGAAAAAGTGGCATTAAAAATCGGCATGAAAAAGGATCGGCAAATTGAATTAAACGGGAAGAACGTTAACGTCTACAAAATATAAAAGGAAGTATGGTACATCCATTTGTCCAAATGCTCCAAAGAAATATCAGAACAGCCTCTATTAACAAATATTTGCCATATGATGTTGCATCATTGTCAAAATCGGTTCTTCTAATCCTTTTTTACAGTTGAATCTTGGATTGGGAGTTAGTTTTCTTAATGCCGCTCTTTTGTTTTTATAATGGATAAGCATCTACATAAGAAAGAGAAGCTTGAGTAAAGTAAAGACAAATCGCCCCTAACCAAATACAAAAGGTTAGGGGCGATTTTCATATCAAAAAACAGCCTGGGGGGTGTAGATGAATCTGTTCTTAATCGCCACCACCGCCTCCACCATCACCACCGCTATCACTGCTTGTATCGGAGCTGGAGTAGGAGTCGGAGAATAATATATCCCAGAAAGAATCGGATGAATCATTATCATTAGAATATTTGTTTCGCCGTTTGCGTCTTTTTGCCTTTCTCCGCTGTTTTGGCGACGTCATAAACCATCTGTAAAAATGAAACTTCTTCATTAGAAATAATAAAGCAAAATACAGGGAAGGAGCCAGTATGACGATTATGAATAAGACTTCTAGAAACTCCATTTTATAGTCAACTCCTTGCTTCCTATATTGATTTTCTTCACGAAAGCCCTTCATCTATAAAAATAAAGAGCAGGGAATGATCCTTAAATGTATTGATCAAAGAAATCAAGCATTTTTTGGTAAACAAGAATTTCATTTGCTTTCTTTGAGAAGCCATGCCCTTCATCAGGGAGCACCATATATTCGACTGGACGGCCTTTTTCTTTTAATGCTGCAACAATTTGGTCTGATTCCTTCTGTACAACACGCGGGTCATTTGCTCCTTGGATAACAAGCATTGGCTTTGTCATTCCGTCCAGGTAAGTAATCGGTGAGTCTTTCGTCAGCCGTTCCTTATCTTTCTCAGGGTTGCCTACCCATTGGTCCATAAATGGCTTCCAGAACTCCGGCACAGATTCAATGAAGGAGAATAGATTACTCGGCCCGAAAATATCAACAACAGCTTTGAAATAATCAGCATGGCGTCCGTGCAGTAAAAGCGCCATATAACCGCCATAGCTACCGCCTAGCAGCAGCATTTTATCGCGGTCTGCATAGCCGTTTTGAATAAGCCATTCCACACCTTCAAGATTATCCAATCTCGGCCCGTGACCCCAGTCTCCCTCCACCATTTTTGTGAATTGCAGACCGTAGTTTGAGGAACCGCGGAAGTTTGGTGCAAAAATGGAATAACCGCGGTTTAAGAGCACTTGGAACATCGAACGGAACCATTTGCGTTCTAATGATTGGGGACCACCGTGCGGCCATAGAATGACATGGTCGTTTGCATTTTCAGGCTTCGCTCTAAAGAACAATGCTTCAATCTCAAGCCCATCAAAGGAAGGATATGTAATCACTTCCGGTTCGACTAAATCCTCTTCGCGGACACCTGGTACCCGGAAGCGTGTCAGTTCTTCCCATGTTGTCGCGTTGTCTTTCGATACAAAAAGATTTGTTGGACGCGTAGCACTCCGGCCTTTTAAATAGAGATGACCACTTGGCATTACTACGATTTTTTCCACAATGCTTGACGGGGCCTCCAATTTTTTTAATTCTCCCGTTTCTAAAGTATATTCATATAATCGGTCCTCAACCCCATATGTTCCGACTAAATATAACGCTTTATTCTTTTTCGAAAAATGAACAGCTTCAAAGTTTTCTTTGTCTAGCTGCAATACAGGTGTAAATTCTTTTGTTTGTAAATCAAACTTCGCTAAATATGATAAATCCGCCTTATGATCTGTAAGGAAATATACTTCAGTTTCGGACGTATACACTACATCTGATACCGTATACTGCTCCTCTGTTTCAGGAGTCATTAATACAGCCTCTCCGCCAATATAGGCATAGGCGAGGGAGTAAGTATTACCGAATTCCTTCACGGCAATGAACGAAGCCTCGCTTGGACTAACTGCGGCGATACCAGTAGGTGCCTCGCTTCCTTCAAGCAGCAGCTTTTCTTCGCCTGTTTCAATGTCATATACAAAGTTGTTAAAGTATGTTGGATTACCTGCTGTACCGAAATAGTAAAGGCGTTTGCCGTCTTCGCTCAAATGGGCAAAGAAGTGGCGCTCTCCTTCCTTCGTCCGAAGCGGCACCCATTTTCCTCCTTGAGGCGGAAGGGCATAAAGCTGAATATTTTCATCTCCGTCATGATCAAAGCCGGTTACAATATAATCGCCTGTTTTAGCATAGGAAAGATAGGAAGTGCTTTGATTTGGAAAAGAAAAAGGGTAGGGAAACTGGTTTGGCAGATCCATTGCCCATAAGTTGAACTGACCATTTAGGTTCGTGCTGAATACCAGCTGTTTTTCATCCGGACTAACTGTAAAATTTTCAACGGTCAATGTCTGAAAAAATTGTTCTACATCAGGTTTTTCAAATTGCATAACGACAACTCTCCAATTCTAGTAAGATACTTACACAATAACATAATATTTCATATTTTCTAAAAAAATCAACCTTAGGACTGCCTTATCTGCTCAAAAAACGGCCCTATTGCAAAAGAAAAAGTGCCAGAGCTGCGTGGTGAACAGATTTGGCACTACATGCATGTTATTTCAATTGTTGTTTTACTTCTTTGATTTGCAGCAGGTGACGCTCTTCATGATATCCAACAAACGGTATCCATTGCTTGATGGAGAGCGTACCGAAGACAGGGTGCTCAAAAGATTTATCTGTTAAATCCTGTTCTGTTAAACCTTCAGCTGTTTGAACAAGGATTTCTCTCGACTCGGCAAGCTTGTTTTTTAACTCCTCCAATGTCTGAAAGTGAGTTGACGGCTCCAAGTACGATGGGGCAGGGACCTTTGTTGATCGATCTACCGCCAAATGAATCGGCTTTTCCCTCGCCGGCTTACTTTCTGTCTGCAATTGAGCATGTCTAATTCCTTTAGCAATGGCCATTTCCATTAAATAAAGATGCTCCAAATTCTGTGCAATCGACCAGACACCTTCTGCTACTACTTCGTTTAATTGTTGATCCGTCAATGTTTCCACACTTTTTAGCAGGCTTTCTCTTACTTCCGTATTATGATCCATATCATCATTCTCCTATTCCAGTTTTTTCTCCTTCTCCGGTAACGGAAACAGGATGAAAAGCAGACTATCGGTAATCCATGCTTTTCTGTTTTCTATTCTACTCAGTAGAAAAAGAGAATAGTAGCAGAAGAAGTAGATAACTGGATTTATCTTAGCGAAACAAAATTAAAATCACAAGAAAACGTATCTGAAAATCACTTTCTATTTCTAAGAAAAACAAAAAGAAAAGAACTTATTGAGTTGGCTGTTACATCATGCAGGCTGTCCAAATGAAAAATAATTGTTACTGACATTAAAATGGTTAGGACTATTTGTGTGGTACTACTTGTGGAAAGGAAATGGTAAACTTACTATAATTTCTAATTAATGGTACATATTCTATTGATTAGAGTACGAAAGGATGTGAAGGGGATAGTGTCCTGAGGAACAGGAGATAGAAGGTAGAATGTTGCCATTTTTACGGGGGGTTTGTATGAGGAATGTATTAAAAACCGTTTTAATGATTGAGAAATCAAACAAGAAAAATATTGCAGCATGTATCATTATAGCGGTATTTGTATTTGGGTTAATCTCATTTATTACAACAGAAGAAAAAGGAAATTTGATAAAGGAAAGAACAGGGGATTATCAATCCGTCTCCTCTGCATTGTACAAATTTCAAATAGAGGATGCTTCTGAAAACGGGGATGGAAGCGACCTTTATAAAAATTTAGTACGGCAGCAGCGCGTAATCTCGACCCAGAGAATGGCGGCGAGAGTGGATAGACCCGCTTTGTATTTGGAAACATCGCTGGAACTTGCTGATTTAAGGGACGCTGCATTTAAGATGGATGGGTTTCAGGACGTAGCCCTGTATCTTCCGACGAAAACAGAGAACCAGCTTCAACGTGTCTATTATCAAGAGCTGGTGAATGAAGGGAAATCGGTATCTCAAAATCCGCTTTCTTTCTATCAATTCCTTGGTTATCTTTTTGGAATAATCGGAGCCGGCTGGTTTATTTTTGTAAGCATCTATTCATGTGGGATATTGATTGAGGAGTTCCAACATACTTCTTTAATCAAAGGGTATCCCATTTCTTTCGGTAAATATGTACTGGCAAAATGTTCCTCCGCCATGCTGATGGTCGGAATTTTTATTTTGCTGCTGTTTATTTGCAGCCTACCGCTTATTTATTTCAATGGGCTTGGAGATTCTTCTTACCCTGTGGCTGTATACAGCGGCAGTATAGAGGTGTTTACTACTATTAAATTTATAGGAGTCTCTGTATTGTATATGCTGCTAATTGCATTATTTGCGATACTGTTATCGATCATACTCAACATGCTTTTGAAAAACATGTACTTAACGATGTTCGTACAATTATTATTATATATATCTCCTTACTTGTTCCCGGGTATGATGGCATTTGTTCCATGGAATCCAATCAATTATTTGAATTTCAGCCGGATTTTCAATGGGGAAACATTGGACCTTGCTACTCCAGCAGCCTTATATATGTCACAAGGGCTGATAACAATCGGGGTATGTATCGTCATCATGCTGTTTATTATTAAAGCTTTCTTCACAGCCGGGAAGCTAAAAAGGGTATAGGAGGGTTATTGTATGCAGAGTTATTTCAAGTTTGAGTTTCTACACTTTTTCTTCAACAAGAAAAACATAGCTGTTTACGTTATTTTGCTGTTTTTTTCCTGTTATTACGCAATGGTCGTTGCCCCGTCCTATGATCCGATTGAAAAAGTAGACAAATTGGAGATGGAGGCCAGGTATTTAACGAGGGAGGACTTCTTGAACTCGGTGAATACTGAAAGGATGCACCCTTCGACGGCGTATGCGGTCATGACATATCCTGAATGGAATGAATACGAGAAAGGACGTCTGGACGCGCTCGAGGAACATGACTTTAAAAAATATGCGGAGGCTACGTCCAAATGGTATACCTATTCGGATGGGATGATTTATAAAGGGGGAGATTTCCTTTTTTATCATCCGCGCTATTATACATACGGTAATAATTATGCAAGGGAAGACGGGCATTTTGCTTATCTTTCTGCTGCTAGCCGTTATGAGGGGTATGCAGAGGGAGATTACGCTCTATCGATCGATGTATTTGAAGAACGAACTGCCTTACAGACATGGCAGCGGCTTTTACAATCTTATTTGCCGTTTATTCTTATTGTCAGCTGTATTCTTCTATCAGCTGATATTGTTCTAAAGGACCGGCGGAACCCAACATTATTAAGAGGATTTCCGATGTCACCTTGGCGGAGGCTGCTTGTAAAAGGGGGAGTCGCGTTATTTGGCAGTATCCTTGCTTTTATTCCTCTCGCAGCGGGTCTTTTGATTATCGGGGCAAGAAACGGTTTTGGGAGCCTTGACCTACCTGTGCCGATTTATTCACATGTAGATAAATCCTTTTCGCTTATCAGCTTAAGTGAGTTTATGCTGCAAAACATGGCATTGATTATTCTATGGTTCGTGCTGATTATTTCTTTATTGCTTCTGACAAGTATTTTAATACGCAACGAATTTGCCAATTTATTTATCGGCTTCGCAGTGGTTATCGGGGAGTTTACGTATTACACAAGAGGAATTGGCTTTATCCGGGAAGTGCAATGGTACCCGACAAGTTATATTCAGGTGGGACAAGTAATCTCAGGCTACCGAAATTACGTATATGAATCTAATGCACTTACGCTAGGAAACGGGGCCACAGTATTAAGTGCCTGTGTATGCATTATTTTGCTTACTGTATTTATCATCAGTAATCTGCCGAAATTTAAACAACTTTAATGGATGGATATGGGGGAAAAATATGATTGAATTAAAAGAGATCGGTGTCCGTTTTTCAGGAAGGGATGTATTAAAGGATATTTCCGTTGTTTTTAAACCGGGGGAGATTATTGGCCTAGTGGCACCAAACGGAACTGGGAAATCAACGCTGATGAACGTTATGATGAACTATGTAAGTCCGCAAACAGGACAGGTTATTTTTAATAATGGACTCGGCTACACAAGCAAGAAAAACGAAGTAAAGATCCACCAGCTCATTTCCATGATGCCGGATCAGAGTGATTTGTATAATTACCTTTCGGGCAGAGAACATTTAAAGATTTACAGTTCAATGTGGAATAGTAATAAACAGCTGATCGACCAAACAATTGCAGCGCTTGATATGGGTTCTTATATTAATAAAAAGACAGGTACCTATTCGCTGGGGATGCGTCAGCGGCTCTGTTTCGCGATGCAAATCGTTTCAGATACGCAGATGATGCTGATGGATGAAGTAATGAATGGTCTGGATCCTACGCAGGTAGAGATCATTTCGCGGATTTTGGAGAAAAAGAAGTCAGAGGGAAAAACAATTATTGTCGCGTCCCATTTACTTGAGAACCTCGAAAAATATGCAGATCGTATTTTCTTTTTCAAGAACGGCGAATTAGAGCTTGTCAGCGACCTATCGCCAGGCTTTGAGCAAAAAGAGCTGACTACGATACGCATAGAGGAGCTGCCTGATGCTGTCAGTAAACTACTGTGTAAAGAGTTCCCAGAGCTGGACATCCAAACATTGCCGAATCAGGTCACTCTTATTAATGTGCAAGGAGCGACCTCTCAGCAATTAACAAGAGTCGTTGCCTACCTGCAGGAACACAGCGTCACAGAGTTCAATCTCGGAAAAGTATCGCTCCTCGATTTATACTCCATGTATTACCAAAAAGCATAATACAGGGGATCTAGCGGATGCATAAAAAACGCCGAGAGCTGTAAATAGAATAGGACATTTTACGTGAAAAAGGCTATAGTTATATAGCCTTTTTTCTATATTTTTAAAGTTTACAAAAAAATGAAGCAGGGACATCGAGATTTTTGTAGAAGTTTTATTAGAAAGAGAAATGAACGGCAACTAAAAAAGCAAGCGACATTCATACACTATTTTTACAAATTGGAGAGATGAATGATGAATTTATTTCCGATAAAATTCAAAAAAGCAGCAGCAATCGGTATGGGTACCTGGCATATGGGAGAAGAACCGGATAAACGCGCGCAGGAAATAAAAGCCCTTCAAACTGGGATTGAGCACGGTTTGACGATTATAGACACAGCAGAAATGTATGGGGAAGGGCTTTCTGAAGAGCTGGTAGGAGAGGCAATAAAGCCATTTCCACGCGACACATTAACACTTGTAACAAAAGTGTACCCATGGCACGCTTCACGGGAAAAGATGCGGCTTAGCCTAGAGCATAGCTTAAAACGGCTGCAAACGGATTTTGTAGATTTATATCTTCTGCATTGGCGCGGGGATATTCCACTTGAGGAAACAGTTGAAGCATTCGAACAATTGAAAGAGGAAGGAAAATTAAAAGCCTGGGGTGTGTCGAATTTCGACGTCTCTGATATGGAGGAACTGGAGACTATTTCAACGCAGTGTGCCACAAATCAAGTGCTTTATAACATGAATAACCGTGGAATTGAATTTGACTTACTGCCTTGGATGCACGAGCGCAACATGCCTCTAATGGCTTATACACCGTTTGGCCACGGAGATACACTGAAAGCCAATTTTGTAAAAAATCCAATTTTGCTGGAACTAGCAGCGAATCATAATTGTTCCATATTTCAACTATTGCTAGCCTGGTGCATTCGCAGCAGAGAGGTCATCACTATTCCGAAATCGAGTAATCCAGAACATGTAAAGGCAAATGCGAAAGCACTTGAATTAAAGCTAGATGATGAAGAGCTGAATCTGATCAATGCTATATTCCCTCAGCCTTTACATAAAGTACCTTTAGAAGTGCTGTAAAGCATAGCTTGAAAAAGAAGGCTTGCGGTATGACGTATGCTGTTCATTTCAACATCGTTTGTTATCACGTCACGATGCAAAGTCTTGTATATTGAAAAAATAGAGGAGTGTAGACATTGAATCGGTATTCCATTGAAGAATTCGTCAAAAATACAGAACAGGTAGATAAGGGGGAAGGCTTTTTTGAATTGGAAACACCCCGCATGCTTGAAGTAAACCTCGAAAGTCTCGTTTGGGCAAAAGCAGGCTCTATGGTCGCTTACCATGGAAAAATAAAATTCGAGCGTGAAGGCGTGCTGGAGCATGGGATTGGGGCTATGTTCAAAAAGGCGTTAACAGGTGAAGGGGCGTCTCTTATGAAAGCGACGGGCCAAGGAAAATTATATCTTGCCGACAGCGGGAAAAAGATTATTATTCTTCATCTGCAAAACGAAGCAATTTATGTGAATGGGAATGATTTATTGGCATTTGAGCCAACGATTAAGCATGAAATCAAGCTGATGAAAAAGGTAGCAGGCATGATGGCAGGCGGTTTATTTAATGTTCGTTGTGAGGGAACTGGTTTAGTAGCGATTACGGCACATTATGAGCCACTAACATTACGTGTGACACCAAATAAACCAATTATTACCGACCCAAATGCAACAGTTGCATGGTCCGGCAGCCTGCAGCCTGATTTCCAAACGGATATTTCGCTTAAAACGTTCATAGGCAGAGGCAGTGGAGAGTCGATTCAGATGCGATTTGAGGGCGATGGATTTGTCATCGTGCAGCCTTATGAAGAAACGTATATGACAGCACAAAGCTGATGCACAGGAAGAGGGCCTATAGGTGCCCTTTTTTTGATGAACAATAGCATGTTACTCCAAAAACGCCAATGCGGATAGAACGGCACCCACCGCTTTTATCCATACCGAAACCGTAATCAGTTCATCTGCCCCTTCTATATTTCGTAACTTTTTTATTTGCGAGAGTTTGTCATCGTGCAGCCAATCCGTCGGAGGAATAGCCTTACATTCAGCAATGACTCATTTAGTGTGAGATTTCCTTTAAAATAAATGGTAATGGCTGTTCCTGCAGATAGAATCAAATTCGCAAAAGAGTATTTTCTCCTCATCTTTTTCAAATATCCCTTTTATAGACGTTAGGTTACCAATCGCTTTTACTGGATTTCCAGGCCTTGTATCAAACGTTTCTTCACTGTCTGCATAAAGCAATTCCTTTACGCATTACGAAATGAAGAGAAACAACCAAAATACGAACTATTTTTCGTTAAATGTTATTAAATGTTTGTGTTTTTATCTAGCAAATGCGATTTGTCCATCAGCGGGACATAACCCCTTTTTCTCCAAAACCGAACAATATTAATTATCCTTTACAAAAATAAAAAGATTGGATTAGAAGTTCTAATATCGTTTTCTCACTTTTTTGAAACCTTATGATGCCCTTTTCCGTAAAGGAAGGAGGGCATCATAGATTCGACACCATGTTCAGAGAAAAATGGAGGGTGTAAAAATGAAAAACAAATTGTATACAACTATTCTAGCCTCAACATTAGCAGTGCCGGCAATAGTCGTACCAGTGAGTGCGGAAAGCCCTTTTAAGGATGTAGCTCCTTCAAGTCCTTATGCAGAGGCGGTCACCTATTTGAATGCAGAAAAAATTATTACAGGCTATGGAGATGGAACATTCCGGCCGTTGGAAACTATCTCAAGACAGCATGTGATGGCAATCATTGCTAAAATCATAGATTTACCGTCAATTCGTGAAGCGAAAACTTTCACAGATGTTCCAGTAGGGCATCCATACTATGAGGCAATTCAAACTGCTTACCGTACAGGGATTATTGATGGTTATCAAGACGATACTTTCAAACCGGAAGCTCCTGTAACACGTGCGCAATTAGCCAAAATACTGGCTCTTGCTTTTGATCTGAAGGCGGACACGATTGCTGTTTTCCAAGATGTGCCATCAACTCATTGGAGTCATGAATATGTTCAGGCACTTGCTGGCTCCAAAATAACAACAACAGGCAGTACGGGTCTATATCGTCCGAATGAACAGCTGACAAGAGGCCAATATGCGCTGTTCTTATATAGGTTGCTACATATAGAGGAAGATGTTCAGCTACCTCTCCCGACTGGTCATTGGAGCGGTTCAATCGAGATTCCGCAAAGTCCGTTAGACGTTCAACTAGCTATAAAAGAAGACGGTACGGGAACATTCTCTGTTCCTGCACAAGGTGTAAAGGATTATCCGGTCAAATCGCTTAAAATGACAGGTGATTCTATTGTTGTAGAAATTGATCTAGCAGGCACTCAAATGGTTATTGAAGGAAAGGTGTCGGAAGGGAAGATTACAGCGACCTTTACCCAAAACGGCATGTCGCTTCCATTAACCTTAACGCCGTATGAAGCACCTGAAGTGACATATGAAAAATGGAATATCCCAGTAGCCGGCGGCGAGCTTGCAGTAGCACTGCAATGGCCGACTGGTGAAGTTTCCGCTCCTGTACCAGTAGCAATTCTTATTGCTGGTTCTGGAGCTACAAATAAAGACGGCAATACGATTATTGGTGAAAACAATAGCCTGAAAATGCTTGCTGAAGACCTGGCAGCACAAGGAATCGCTACAATTCGCTATGATAAGCGTGGTGTCGGTGAAAATGCCGCACTTATCGCCAAAGAGGAAGATTTACTGTTTACTAGCTATGCCAACGATGTAGAAAGCATCGTGAAGGCAGTAAAGGAAGATTCCCGTTTTTCCGAAGTACATCTTATCGGCCATAGTGAAGGATCTTTAGTCGGAATGGTAGCTGCTTCTACAACTAAAGTGGATTCTATCGTTTCTATTGCAGGAGCAGGACGTCCGATAGATGAAGTATTAATCGAGCAATTATCCGCCCAGCTGCCTGATGACATGCTTGAGACGAGTAAAACGATTCTTGCCTCCTTGAAAAAAGGAGAGCTTGTAGAGAATGTACCTGAAAGCCTGTATTCCATCTTCAGACCTTCCGTTCAGCCGTATATGATTTCCTGGCTACAGTACAATCCGGCAGACATTATAAAAGCGCTAGATGTACCGGTACTGATTGTTCAAGGGAAAAATGACCTGCAGGTAAAAGTGACAGATGCAGAAAAACTTGCTGCAGCAGATACTGATGCTGAAGTCGTATACTTTGATACAATGAATCATGTGTTAAAAGAAGCGCCGATGGATCAAGCGGGTAATCTTGCTACGTATGCAGATCCAACGCTTCCGCTTGCAAAGGGACTTGTTGATCGCATTAGCTCATTCATCACAAAGAAATAATAGTTTAAAACTGTATTTACCAAGGCAGCCTTTCCGATAGAGAGGCTGCTTTTTTGGCTGGAATCCAACACTTACGTAAAACCGGTATGACTCATGAAAAACCTGGCGTGGCGGGGAAAAGGTTTGAGCATTTTGTGACAGAAAAGAGTAAATAATAGACAGCTAATAACTGAAACGTTATAGTTAAAGTATAACGTGATAGTTTGTAGGAAAAGCTGTGCTTACTAGACGAATAACATAATCAGATATCATAAAGCTATATTTTTATGGAATTCGCCGGAACAAGATGAACAGCTAATAACGTCAGTAATTAGTGGACGAACCTTTATAAAGGTAGTACAGAGTGAGAAGAATCGACTGGATAATAAACTGGGGGCAGGCGAATTGTCTGCCTTTTACTATTTTGATAGGCAGGTGAATAAAATGACCGTAAAGATATTTTCCCATTCACAAAAAGCAAATACGAAGAAAGCGATAGAGTGGTTTACTAAACACGATGTACCTTATGAGTTATACGATTTACGACAACGACCATTCCTTTATGACTACTTTCTGAAATTCCTCTATTATACCGAACCCGGCCATCTTGAGTTTTTATCAACTCGATCAAAGGCTGGAATAGCACTTCAGCAGGAAATAGATAAGCTCACTATTAATGAGCTGTACAACCGCATAAAATCCAATCCAAAATTACTGACAGAACCCATTATGATGGACGAAACGCGTGTCTTGTTCAGATATCAGGAAATTGAAATGACGCAATTTCTTTCCCGTTCCCAAAAGTTAGCACTTTTTGAGGGAATGAGCATAAACAGTCTATAATCTCTCCTACGCTCTTTATAAAAGCACTGAATTGAAAAGGATTACGAGATATTTATAGCTCGCCAACAAAAATATTGTTGTAAATGCAACGAATTTACGGTAAATTTAAAATGTAGTTTTGTTGTATTTACAACAAAACTGTTAAGGAGGTAGTTATGAAAGAAATACTTCGGGAAATCGGCATGATTGCGCGGGCATTAGATTCCATCAGCAATATAGAATTTAAGGAGTATGACCTGACAAAAGGACAGTACCTGTATGTTGTGCGGATTTGCGAAAATCCGGGCGTCATTCAAGAAAAGGTAGCAGAAATGATAAAAGTCGACCGTACTACAGCAGCCCGTGCCATAAAGAAGCTAGAGATGAATGGGTTTATCGAGAAGAAGGAAGATCAGCAAAACAAAAAAATCAAAAAGCTATTTCCTACCGAAAAAGCTAAAATGATCTATCCTTTTATAAAAAAGGAACATGACTATTCGGACCGGATGGCATTAGAAGGTTTTTCCGAGGAAGAAGCAGACCTTATGTATAATCTACTGCAGAGAGTAAGAAAAAACGTAGAAAAAGACTGGGAATATGTTAAAAAGGGAAATAAAAGAAACTATTGATGTTACAGGAGCGTAAATCTATATGACGATAACAATAAGAAAATGTACGAAAGAAGACTTAAAAGAGCTGCAGGAAATTAGTATCGACACCTTTCAGGAAACTTTTCAGCACCAAAATTCGCCTGAAAACATGACGGCTTATTTAGAGAAGGCATTTAACATAAAACAGCTGGAAACCGAATTAGCTGAAATCTCTTCGACATTCTTTTTTATTACATTTAATGAGGAGCTCGCCGGCTATTTAAAGCTCAATAGAAACGAGGCTCAATCTGAAGAGATGGGCGATGAATACCTGGAAATCGAACGAATTTACTTAAAAAGCAATTTTCAAAAGCACGGTCTGGGCAAACGTTTATTAACGAAAGCATTAGAAACGGCACAAGAATACAAGAAAAAGAAAGTTTGGCTCGGTGTTTGGGAGAAAAATGAAAATGCCATTGCATTTTATAAAAAAATGGGCTTTGTCCAAACCGGTTCACATTCCTTTTATATGGGTGAGGAAGAGCAAATCGATATTATCATGACAAAAACCATTTTATAACTTTTCCGAAGGGTGGATAACTATGTATATTCCAAAGTTTTTTAGCGTATCAAATACGGAAGAAATATGGGACTTTGTTCAGGAAAATTCGTTTGCAACGATCGTTACGACGGAACAGGGAAAGCCAATTGCCACTCATTTACCGGTTCAGCTTATAAAAGAAGGCGATACTTACCTTTTAACCGGACATATGGCTATTGGAAACACGCAGTGGAGAACATTTGAAGCCTGCGAAGACGTTTTAGTCATGTTCCAGGGACCACATGCTTATATTTCGTCCTCTTGGTATGAAAAGGAGAATGTTCCCACTTGGAATTATCAGGCAGTACATATGTATGGCCCGGCCCGTATTTTGGATGGAGAAGAGTTAGAGCGGGATTTGACCATGCTGCTGCAAAAATATGAAATGCACCGCAACAAGCCGGTTTTATGGGAAAAACTATCTCCGCAGTTGTTAAACAATCAAGTAAAGGGCGTTATCGGGTTCAAAATTACCGTAAAGGACATCCAGGCTGCATACAAGCTGAGCCAAAACAGGACTGATGAAGACTACCAAAATATTATAGAGAATCTTTATAGAGAGAATGATCATAACGCTGAACAAATGGCACAGGTGATGGAGAAGAGTAGATCTAAATCATGATAAAAGATGGGTTCCTCAAAGCTGTAAATAGCTAAAAAGGTGGTTTGAACATTTGATTTTGATTTATATTACGGCCAGTGCTAAAAGTGGTCAAGAAGCATGATTAGGAAGCTGTCAAAGGCATACGGAAAATAAGAGTATTTTCAGGCTTGCCGAGTAGCTTTTGTGAACAGCCATCATAAATAGGGCTCCCAGCTAAAGTAGTTGGGAGCTTTTTAGTGATCTCTTACGTTTTTTGGATCATCTCGAGAAAGTTCTGTGCCGCCTGCGACAAGCTGTGGTCTTTCAGCCATATTAATCCGACTGATCCGGACAACCCTGCTGCTTTTGTTATCTGGTAAGCATTAATGTCATGTCCGCGATATGTTTTAAGGATGGTTTCCGGAACAATGGATGCGGCAAAGTCAGAGGCGACAAGATCCAGCAAAAGGCTAATATCTGAACACTCACCAGCAATTGCTGGGTGTAGATTAGCCCGGGAAAAAGCTTCAACAATCAAGTAATGCACACCTAGTCCCTCCGTACTTGGAAAAAGAAGAGGATACTTTTGAATTTCATCTAGTGTTACCTCTTGAACATCTAATGTTCGCTTCTTCGACGTGATGAAACAAAATGGCTCATTACATAGATGAAGTACAGAAAAATCGTCCAGATTGAGAGGCAAGCGGATAATCGCTAGTTCCACAATTCTGTCCCTGACTAATTGACAAAGATGGGAAGATTCATTTTGCTGGATTTTATACGTAATCTTTGGGTATTGCTTTTGAAATTGCGCCAGTAATTGAGGGAGCCCGCTGACTGAAAATGTATTGACGCCCATTGTAAGTCTTCCATTGACGCCTTTACCGACTTCCTTTACCTCTGCTTTAGTTTCCTCCATCAACTGGGTTATTTTCAAAGCATTCTTATACAGCGCTTTTCCCGCCTCTGTCAGCTCTAAAAACTTCCCGCTTCTTTCGAATAGCTTCGAACCAAGCTCATCTTCCATTGCTTTTAATTGCTGGCTTAATGGGGGTTGAGACATATGAAGCCTTTTAGCCGCTGCAGAAATTTTCCTCTCTTCTACGATGGCAATAAAATAGCGTAGCTGCCTAATATCAATCATTGACATCCTCTCCAACTAGTAAATGGAAAATGGTATATGAAAAAAATCAATAAAACTAATTTTATTAATATTTTTCATATAATTATAATCATGATAGCATATTTATATCAGGGCTGTTGGTGAAAGCTGGAATGAGAAAAATTTATAGCCACTATTAAATGAATATAGGAAAGGATCGATGTGTGTGAGCTCTACTTATTGGTTAACAAATACACGTTTAGAAACAGGTTATCAAATCGATGAAGGGATTGTAACGGGAACGAATTCAGAAAATTTCCATTTATTGATTGAAAATAAGAAAATCGCAAAGATAATTCCTTCTTCCGAGAAGATAGCAGATGATTTGCCCCGGACTGATGCGAAACAGCTATTGGCCCTGCCATCTTTCGTGGAAAAACATTGTCATTTGGACAAAACATTGCTTGGCGATCGTTGGCGTCCTGTGACACCTGTCCGGAATATCTTTGAGCGCTTGGATATTGAAAAAGAAGTTCTTCCTTCTTTGGATACTGCTACGCAGGAACGTGCGGAATTATTGCTTGAAACATATGTGGCATACGGCGTTACCCATGTACGTACACATGTAGATATTTATCCTGAGATAGGGTTAAAGAATTTAGAAAACGTTCAAAAGGCATTACGTACATTTGAGGGGAAATTGACGTATGAAATTGTTGCCTTTCCACAGCATGGTCTATTACGTACAGATTCAAGAGATTTAGTTAGAGAAGCACTAAAAAGTGGAGCAAGTTTTGTAGGTGGGGTTGATCCTGCTACAGTAGACGGGGATATCGAGGCTTCGTTAAAAGCGATGGTAGAGTTAGCTGTAGAAGGAAATGCTGGTATTGACCTGCATTTGCATGACCCGAATCATTTAGGGATTTTCACTATAAAAAGACTAGCTCAGTTAACAAAAGAAGCGGGTTTGCAAGGAAAAGTAGCGATTAGCCATGCGTTTGGACTCGGAGATATCCCATTAACCCAAGCTGAAGAAATGGCTGACCTACTTGCTGATGCGGGGATCACGATTATCTCCAGCATACCGATTAATCGTAAATTCCCTCCAATGGGCTTATTGCGTAAGCATGGCGTACCGGTTGCTGTTGGGTGCGATAACATTTTTGATGTGTGGTCACCCTTCGGCAATGGCGATATACTAGAACGCGTTGGGCGTTTGGCCGAGATTTCTCATTGGGTGGATGAGCGTTCACTGTCACAGGCACTTTATTATATTACGGGCGGCAAAACAACGCTGGATCAGGAAGGTAGACAAGTATGGCCAAAGATCGGCGACGAAGCAAATCTAGTTTTGGTCGAAGCATCCTGTTCTGCTGAAGCTGTTGCTCGCAGATCGAGGCGAGCAGCTACAATATTCAATGGAGAATTGACTTCAGGTTCACTTGGAGCCTATTAAAAACAGTTAGCTGCATAGTGTACCGGAATTAGGAAACTATACTTTTTGCGAAGAAAATAATATAGCCTTTGTCTTTGGATACTTGTATACAAGTGTTCAAAGACATACTTATATTTGTTTTTGAAAGTCAAACTATACATAGTCAGTATCGAATATAGTAGTGACTTAACTTGAAGGGATGTTTCTTTAAGTCAGGCAGCTAGTATTAGCCTTTATCTATCATAAACGAACTGCGGAGTAAAAGGGGAGTGTTTTTTTGCGATTATTACTAAAGAATGTGCGTCTGGAAACAGGCTATCTGTATGAGCAATCGTTTGTCACAGCGACAAAAACGGAACTATTTGATGTGTTGATTGAAAATGGGATATTTGTTGAAATTGCTCCGTCGATTGAAGTGAACGATGCCGTTGTAGTAGATGCCAACATGCAACTGCTCATTCCATCTTTCAAAGAGATGCATACACATATTGATAAAACATATTTCAGCGGAGAATGGAAAGCACCTACGATAGCGACAGAAGGTATTTTTTCACGTTTTAAGGAAGAAGCCCTTTTATTACCGAAGCAATTGGATGTTGCGGAAGATAGAGCACACGCGATGGTGCAGCATTATATTAAAAACGGACATACGCATATTCGAACACATGTGAATGTTGATCCACAAATTGAGACGAAACATATAGACATCGTTAAACGTGTGCTGGATAGTTATCAAGATCAAATCACGTATGAAATCGTTGCATTCCCTCAGCACGGGTTATTGCGTAACGGACCTTCGTTTTTAACAATCATGGAAAAGGCATTACAAATGGGCGCTACTCATATCGGAGGGGTAGATCCTGCTTTAGTAGACCGCAATAGCAGCGAAGTGATCAAAACAACCTTTCAATTAGCTGAAAAATACGGGGTTGGCATCGACATTCACTTACATGAACAAAACACATTAGGTGAATTTGACATTCAACTTATTTTGAATGAAATGGAACAACGCTCTTTTAAAAAGGACGTAACGATCAGTCATGCATTCGCTTTGGCGGATTTGCCGGAAAAATCATTAAATCCGTTAATAACCCGCATGGCTGCAAACCAAGTTGGTTTGACGACAACCATTCCAATTGGTGCAGGCCCTATTACGATCCCTGTGAAATATTTGTATGATAAGGGGGTAAAAGTGGCATTTGGTCATGATAGTCTTGTGGATCATTGGTCGCCTTTTGGAAGCGGGGATACAATTCAAAAATTAAACCAATTTATAGAGCGCTTTGGCTACATAGATGAATGGCACATCGGACAGTCCTTAAAATACGCTACGGGCGGTATAACGCCTTTAAATCTTACAGGGGAACAGCAGTGGCCGAAAACTGGAGATACGGCAAATGCGCTGCTTGTAGATGCTGTGAGCTCTGCACATCTAATCGCAAGACGTTGTCCTATTTCAACAGTCCTCTCAAAAGGAAAAGTGATTCATAAAGAAGAGATAGAGTTGAAGGGGGAATTCCGATGAAAACATGGGTGCGCAATGTACGGCTGGAAACAGGAGAGTCCACATACGATGATGGCAGTATAAAAACCGAGACTGGTTTATTTCACATTCAAGTTTCAGAAGGATTGATTGAAAACATCCTACCTGCTTCATCGAATGTGCCTGGGACAAATTCAATTGACATGGAAGGAAAGCTTGCACTTCCTGCATTTAAAGAAATGCATAATCATTTGGATAAAACCTATCTTTCCCTAGGATGGAGAGCTTGCCGTCCTGTGAATAACCTACCGGAAAGATTAGAGCTGGAAGCAGCAGAATTAGAAGTACTTTCCGAAACGGTGATGCAAAGGGCCTCTGCAATGATTGAATTGCATTTGAATAACGGTGTGAACCATATTCGAACACATGTCAATATCGATCCTTTTATAAAACTGAAAAATCTGGAAGGTGTTAAAAAAGCGCTGGAAGCCTATGATCAGTATGTAACCTATGAAATTGTGGCGTTTCCCCAACATGGTTTGCTGGCTCACGAAGAAATGCCTGGCTTATTGAGACAAGCATTAAATAGCGGTGCCACAATCTTAGGTGCACTTGATCCAGCAGGTATTGATAACGATATTGAAAAATCACTACAACTGACGATGGATATAGCAAAGGACTGCCAGGTAGATGTGGATATGCATCTTCATGATAGGGGACAAGTAGGCTTCTATACGATGGATAAATGGCTGGATATGGTGAAGGAGCAAAACTATAAAGGTCGTACAGCATTCAGTCATGCATTTGGCTTAAGTGGTTTGCCGCCCCGTTTGCAACAGCAGTTTGCGAAAAAGCTAGGCGAACACGATGTAGAAATCATGTCCACTATACCGATATCCATTAACCATCAGCTCATACCGATTGATCTGCTGCAAACAGAAGGAGTCAACGTTGCTTTAGGCTGTGATGGTTTTTATGATTCCTGGAGCCCTTATTTTTCCGGCGATATTTTGGAGAAGCTGCATAATTTCTGCGATTATACAGGAAAGGCAAATGAGCGTTCCTTGCGCGGGAGCTTAAGTCTGATTACGCAAGGGGTAACACCGTTAACGATAGAGGGGCAGCAACAGTGGCCACAGGTTGGAATGGACGCTAGTTTTGTATTTATTGAGGCAAGCTGCAGTGCAGAAGCAATAGCGAGACTGCCGAAAAACAGAATGTTAATGCATAAAGGAAAGCTATATCTTCCAAAGCATTAGGGTATATAGGTGACATATGCCTGTTTATATATGTCAAAAAACATAGCAATTCAGATCAAAATAGAGCCAAAGCTTTATTCCAGCTGCTGAAAAAGACAGATTGAAAATGGACGCCTATTATTAAATAATAGTAAGGTAAAAATTAATCATCAAAATGATTTCGGCTGATTCCAAAATGGGATCAGCTGCTTTTTCAAATTAAGGGACAAATAGTTAAACCGTAAGTGAAAAGAATCTGCGGCAGAGAGCAAAAAATTCTGTCGTAAATTTTTTGAAACCATGCAGATATAAACAGAGTAGCAAAAGGAGGGAGTACGATGAAAACAACAGGGAATTTTACCGGCAAGGCTGATATATATGCAAAATACCGTCCTAGT
The DNA here is from genome assembly GCF_001591965.1 of Lysinibacillus odysseyi 34hs-1 = NBRC 100172. Classification (GTDB taxonomy): domain Bacteria; phylum Bacillota; class Bacilli; order Bacillales_A; family Planococcaceae; genus Lysinibacillus_B; species Lysinibacillus_B odysseyi. The sequence continues at coordinate 140,043 of NZ_BCVX01000007.1, read as the reverse complement.
TACCCTGATGAATATATCGATTATCTGTTTTCGGCTAACCAGCTAAAAGAAGACAGCATTGTGGCCGACATTGGTTCAGGTACGGGAATATTTAGCCACCAGCTGCTTGAAAGAGGTTTACATGTAATAGGTGTTGAACCAAATGATGATATGAGAACGATTGCTGAGCAATCGTTAAAACAATACGCTCGTTTCAACTCAATAAAAGCCACTGCTGAAAATACAACATTAAAAGAAAATAGTGTGGATTTAGTAACTGTTGCCCAGGCATTTCATTGGTTTGATAAAAAAGCATTCAAAATCGAATGTCAACGGATCTTGAAACAGAAGAAAAATGTTGCTCTTGTGTGGAACAGCAGGGATTTAACTAGTCCGGTTATTAAAGAGAATGAAGCAATTTGCCGAAAGACCTGTTCGAATTTCAAAGGATTCAGCGGTGGGATAGAACAAACACCAGAAGTGTTTAGCAGCTTTTTTAAAGATGGAAAGTATGAATTCAAAATATATCAAAGTGAAATGCTTTTTGATTATGAAGGCTTTTTGGGAAGGAATTTATCAGCATCCTATGCGCCCAAAAAAGATGACGACGAATATAAAAGGTTTGTTTTTCTCCTGTCAGAGCTATTCGAAAAGTACAGTAAGAACGGAAAAATTGTTCTCCCAAACATAACGCGAAGCTATCTAGGCAATGTTTAAGCAGCAGGATATAAAGGGGCTTTAGCGGAAATTCAATTAATATTAAACCGTCTTTCCAATATTGGAGGACGGTTATTATGATATTTGTAAATAGATTATCATAGTCAATACTTTTGACTACACCGATACAACAAAATCCTCCTAGGCAAATGCTTAGCTTCTTTATAGGCAATTTGCATAACCTATATCGAAATAAAGAGGGGGAATATTATGCAAAATTACGGACAATATGGCGGTTATCAAGATTACAGAGATGATGATGACTATGATTATGACTATGACGGTTATGGGAGACGTCGTCGAAGAAGAATTCCGCATTACCAGTACCCGTTTTTCCCATTCTATCCAATATACCCAGCCTTTCCAGCATACCCACCATACTACCGCTATCCGTACTATAACCGCCCATACAACCGACCTTACGGCTACTAACATCAATAAAGCTGCTGCTTAATAAAACTGTGGACCTACTGGATCTTACCTGTAGGTCCACTTAATTTTTATTGAACATTTCTATTTTAGCGATGTATGCTAGCCACTTCTATTTTGGATTTTAAATGCCGCGAAGCTAAAAACTGATTACATATTATCGAGGCAGAATACTTAGCTGTGCTCTGTTTATTTTTCTCTTTTTTGCTCTCCCCATTGGCACATTTCCTGAATGATAGGCCAGCGAGTTTGTCCCTTTTCAGTAAGGCTGTATTCGACATAGTAGGGGAGTAACAATAATTATGAATTTTTCTCGTTGTATGAATACCAATCCGTCAATTGGACTAAAAGTAAATCAAAAATATTTTAGAAATGCTTCTTTAAAATAAAACTAATTTACTTATTGTAAATAAGTTAAGTTAAAGGCTTACCAGCTTATATTCGCTTTTTTCAATGCATTTACAGTTGGATTTTGTACAAGCATACCACCATCCGAGTTGATTACTTGACCAGTTATGAATGAAGACTCATCACTTGCTAAGAATAAAGCTAAGTTTGCGATATCCATAGGATCACCGATACGATCTAATAATTTGATATCTTTGTAAATATCGATTAAGGCAGCTAAAGCTTCTGGGGCATTATCGATACGGTCTTTTGGCATTACCATACCAGGGGCAATCGCGTTACAACGGATACCTTGTTTACCGAATTGTACAGCTGTTGAACGTGTTAATGAAATAACACCTGCTTTGGCTGCTGCGTAAGCTGATTTCGTCATTTCACCTACTTGTCCTCCCATTGATGCTGTGTTGATGATCGAACCGCCACCATTTTCTATCATCACTGGAAGCGCGTATTTGGTACCTAACATAACAGATTTTAAGTTATAACGCATTGTTTCATCCCACTCAAAAACGTCCATGTCTTTTACGTTTACGTCTTTATGGAAATCTAAGCGCGCAGCATTATTCATTAAGATATCTAAACGGCCATATGTATCAACAGCTGTTTGAATCATGTCTTTGATCATTTCCTCATTACCAATATCCACTTGTTTTGCTACGATTTCTCCGCCAGCTGCTTTCACTTCAGCTACTACACGCTCTAATCCAGCTACATTAATGTCAGCAGCTACTACTTTCGCACCTTGTGCAGCAAATAGTTTTGCAGTTGCTTCACCCATGCCTGAAGCGGCACCTGTTACGATAGCTACTTTGTTTTCTAAACGACTCATGTTATAACACCTCTTTAAAATTTTACAACATGAACTTTCAGGTTGCGTATTAGATTTCATGTTGTTAATTTATTATATGAACTAATTTACATTTTGTAAATAAAGTTTTGTTGGTTAGGAGTAAAAAATATGTGTTTATAAGCAAAATAGTTATTATTACAGGTGCTGCGAATAGTGTAGGCGTTTCAGTAGTATTTTGACGATGAAGCACAACGTTAATAAAAACTTTGCAACGATGGAATGGATGAATGGAATTGGGATCTGAACATTAGCTTAAACGGCTGTGTGCTAGGTATGAAATACATAATTTATGAAATGCAAAAAGCTGGCGGTGGTTCAGTCATTAACATTTCATCTATTGGTTGTATTTTTGGATTGGCAAGCTCTAGTCCTTACATAACTGAAAAAGGTGCATTACGTACTTCATCAAAATCGGCTGTTGTTGAATACGAAAAAGATAAAATCCGTGTCAATTCAGTACACCCTGGTTTTATCGTAATGACAGCACACACGATGGAAGCGGGTATGCCATTGTATCAAGCGCGTACACATTGCATTAGAGGGATCACGCTTTATGACAATGACAGACGCTCAATTAGTCATTGATGGCAGATGAACAGCTCTATAATTTGTTTTAACCCACAAGTATTTTCATGCTACTATTATAAATAGTAGGTGATAAAATGAAATTAGATCCAAGACAAGTTAGATCGAAAGAAAAATTACATGAGGCATATTTGTCATTGATAATTGAAGGACATGATCAATTTTCAATTCAACAAGTTTGCAAAAAGGCAGCGGTAACAAGACCAACGTTTTATAAACTATATAAAGATATTAATGAATTACGAAAAGCGATGATTGAAGAATTACTTTCGGAATTGAAGCAGGCGTTGACCATTCATAATCCCAAGCCGCTTGATAAAATTACAGAAGAAGAAAAAACAGAAAACTTAACTTTGCTTTTCGAACATGTCCAAAAAAATCACATTGCATATGAGACGTTGCTTATTTATCAAACGGATGCGTTGTTTACGAATGGCATCCAAGAAATATTAAAAGAATATGTACGTAATGGAATTTATTTTTCCCAGACACGTCCGTATCTAATTAACGTAAATGAACAACTGATCATTGCCTATGCAGCGGGTGCCTATTTAGAATGTATAAGATGGTGGATTACGACGAACTATGAAATTGCTCCCGTTCAAATGGCAAAAACACTCATTGAACTATCACTAAACGGGCCTTATATAAAACGACTGCCGTAATTAGTATGATATTGACAAGAAAACATCCTCAAAAAGTTCTGCTCAACAAACCACTCTATTTTCGGGTAGAGTGGCTATTTTTATAAATTTTATTTGAAATATCGAGGAAAAGAAAATTCTGTATTTTTCAGCTGTTCATTTTGTAAATTGTAAATTAACAGGTGCAATAAGGATGTTTATTATAAAGTTGTTCTTGCTAATTATGAATGTAAATATTTTTGGAAAAAACCGAAATATAATTCTGCTAGAAAGTTAATAGCTGTTGTAGAGATTGAAATTATTTTATATAAAGCAGCTTTATCAATAAGCGTTCTTACAAATAGTGGGGAGCTTATTAAACATAAAGTGTTAATTGAAGAGAAATCTAATATATTTTTATTGGATAGATATTTAGGGGAATTCAAATGGTCTTCAAATGAGGAAATACGACTTTATCAAAAATACAGTGGCAATACTACAGGAGTAGATTTTTTATATTTAACAATATAATCCTGCTTATTACGCTTCAAACTTATGATGAAATGGTTCAAAAATTAATGAAAAACCTAAAATCATGAAAACCCAGAATCCTGTAAATAAATACGGTCAAAAGGAAGGATGAATGTGAATGATTCTGTAGTTATTGTTGGAGCTGGTTTGAGTGGTCTTCGAGCTGCGTCTCTCTCACTGATAGGCATATAGAAAATCATATTTGTTATATAAAGGTTAAAATCATATCAATTTGTAAAAAGGGATGGATATTATGCCGATTAATTCTTTTGAAAATTATCCGATGAGCTGGAAGCCTTCGATTAATAAAACTGAAAAGCCTATATATCAAGCAATTGCAAGGCAATTGGAAAAGGACATTCTTAACGGAGATTTGTTACCAGGAACAAAACTTCCACCACAAAGAGAATTGGCTGACTATTTAGATTTAAATCTGAGTACTATTTCAAAAGCTTTTAAAGTATGTGAGTTGAAGGGCTTGTTAAGCGCTTCAGTTGGAAGCGGGACATTTGTATCGTATGATGCGTTATCGAATGCCTATTTGCTTGAAGACACCAAGCCACAGCATTTAATTGAAATGGGAGCAACACTTCCAGATAATGCTTCGTACGAGCCATTGCTAATCCAATTGAAAAGTATGCTGCAAGAGACAGATTACGAAAAATGGTTTGGATATGGCCGGACAGGCGAAAGTATTTGGCAAAAAGATGCAGCTATAAAGTTACTCCGAAGAGGGGGATTCGAAACAGACGTTGAACACATTTTATTTGCAAATGGCGCACAAAATGCAATTGCTGCTACACTAGCAGGCCTTTGTAAGCCTGGCGAACGCATTGGGGCTGACCAGCATACATACCCGGGCTTAAAAACTGTTGCAGCGATGCTTAATGTACAAATAGTACCGATAAAATCAGAGAACTTTGAAATGAGTCCAACTTCTTTTGAAGATGCTTGTAAAAATGAAAATATTAAAGGCATATACTTGATGCCAGATTATCATAATCCGACAGCTTCCTTAATGTCGGTTGAGAATCGAAAAAAGATTGCAAGCGTTGCTAAAAAATATAATCAGTTCATTATTGAGGATGGATCTTACCATCTTCTTAATAAAAACCCACTACCAGCAGTTGCATCATTCGCCCCCGAACAGGTTATCTATATTGCGGGTTTATCTAAAGCATTAGCACCAGGATTACGACTAGCCTATGTAGCAGTGCCAAGCCAATATAAGGAACCAATTTCAAAGGCACTTTATAATTTAAACATAACAGTTTCCCCGTTATTAGCGGAATTGACAGCACGGACGGTTGTATCCAACCAATTTGAACTCTTAATTGAGGGTCATCGAAAACAAACCATTCAAAGAAACCAAATCGTGGATCGATATTTGAGTGACTATAAGTGTCTAGGTGTTGAAACGGGTATCTTTCGTTGGCTGCAATTACCAGGCAAGGTAACAGGTGCAGAATTTGAAACATTAGCTGAGCAAGAGGGCGTACAAGTATATGCGGCTGAACGTTTTGTAGTTGGAAATAGTTGTCCCGAAAGGGCAGTTAGGATCTCCGTTTGCGCACCTAATACGACACAAGAGCTTGAACAAGGATTGATTATCCTTAAACGTTTATTAAATGATCTTAGCTAATATTGTTTGCCATACAATTGTGACATTGTATGGTTTTTTTGTGCGTGTTATGATATTTCAAATATTGTTAGAAGCTTAATAGAATGGATTTTTAGAAAGGCAGGTAGAAATATGGTACAAAAAGATTGTGTAGAATCATTAGAAGTACAAACAGCTACGCTGAAAAGCTACATACTTTCTCCACAAAAACAAAAAGCGTTATATAATCGTACATTATTCGTAGTAAGTGTATCACAAATTTTTGGTGGTGCAGGATTAGCAGCCGGGGTTACTGTGGGTGCACTTCTTGCACAGCAAATGCTTGGTACAGAAGCCTTTGCCGGACTTCCTTCAGCATTATTTACTTTAGGGTCAGCAGGTGCAGCTTTACTCGTTGGCAGACTATCGCAAGCATCTGGACGACGTATAGGTCTTGCAACTGGTTTTATGATCGGTGGACTTGGGGCAATAGGCGTCATCATTGCAGCAATTATAAATAGCGTTTTGCTGTTATTTCTATCTTTACTTGTTTATGGTTCAGGGACTGCAACTAATTTACAAGCTAGGTATGCAGGTACGGACTTAGCAAATAGTAAACAGAGAGCGACTGCTATTAGTCTTACGATGGTTTTTACAACATTTGGTGCAGTTGCTGGTCCGAATTTAGTAAATGTAATGGGGGATATTGCTCTTTCTATTGGCGTTCCAGCACTTGCTGGACCATTCATTTTAGCAGCAGTTGCATATATCTTAGCGGGGATTGTCCTTTTCATTATGCTTCGGCCCGATCCGTTAATAATAGCAAGATCAATAGAAGCATCCAACAAAGAACTGAATGAGAAAATATATTCAGCTACTACTGAGCAAGTAGAAAACAAAAGAGGCATAATTGTAGGTGCGACAATTATGGTTCTCACTCAAATTGTCATGGTAGCCATTATGACAATGACACCTGTTCATATGCGGCATCATGGACATAGTGTAGGGGAAGTCGGTCTTGTGATTGGTTTTCATATAGGCGCCATGTATCTTCCTTCGCTGGTTACTGGTATCCTTGTCGATAAATTGGGGCGAACTGCTATGGCGATTGCTTCTGGAATTACGTTGCTTCTGGCGGGCTTAACAGCTGCATTTGCCCCAGGAGATTCCATGGTTTTCCTAGTAATTGCACTTTCTTTACTCGGATTAGGATGGAATTTTGGTTTGATAAGCGGGACTGCACTTATTGTTGATTCCACTACAACTTCTACGAGGGCTAAAACACAAGGAACAGTAGATGTCTTCGTTGCATTGTCGGGAGCTGCTGGTGGAGCCTTGTCCGGAGTGATTATGGCAGGTTCAAGTTATCTAACATTATCATTTATCGGTGGGATTCTTTCCTTATTATTAATTCCGGTTATGATATGGTCTCGTGGAGGTCAAAATAAGCAATAATAATCCTATATTTTGAGTGACTACGAATCTTTATCCATAATGCCATCAAGATAATGATAGATTGCACTTAAACTAAAGAGGCAGGCTAAATGAACAAAGTTTGGAATGAATCTATCTAATAAGGGTTAAAAAATGAAAAACCAGCAGTTGTACTTATTGATACAGCTGCTGGTTTTAAATGATAGACTTTGGAATTTATATGTGATCTTACGCTAAAAGAAGTATTCCAGCTCGCAGTCAAAAACGAGATTTCACTGAAAAAGAACGAAGAGCAATGAATAATATAGGGAATAAGCATGGATGTCATATGTGAGGAGTTAAAATCGCTGCTTCAAAGAAAGGGAACAGGGTTCTAGATCATCAACAAGTGGAATAAAGAAAAGGAGATAGAATATGAATCTAACTACCATATTAGATATGCATTATAAAGAATATGAATTCCTTATTTTAGAAAACGCTAATTTTGATTACGTTGCAGCCAGTATAGATGTTTTTCTACAAAACGATGAGTGGTTACTAATTTTTCAAGTAATAGGCATCGATCAAGAAGGTCCACAGACTGATGTATATTATTATTCAAGCCAGCCAGACATTTCGTTTGGTATTACAGCGTTTGATACTATTCAATTTGAAACAGAAGAAGCATTATCAAAAGAACAACTATTTAAAGGCAAAATCACTATTTTAGAAAAAACCTACGAATACCATTTCGTTCCTGAACAGTATCAAGCATATGATTTAGCTATTGATGATCCAATAGAATATGAAACGTCACTTTTACGTTTAATTAAAGAAGAGCTACGACCAGCTTTTTTCTTGAATGTGCATGAATTGCTAGAAACATTCAACTTAGATCCAAGATGGATACCATTTTATAAGGCCGAAAATTGGCAGCATACAGAAGTAGAAGATTTACCACCAAGTAAAAATATATTTTTTAGCTCTTTAGAAAGAGCAATAGAACATCATGACACCAATTTAATTGAAGTAGGAAAAAGTAATATACACTGGAAAAATTGGTGTGAATATGATTTTTCACAACAAGAAAATTGGGAAATAGATGAGAAAGAATCATAGAATTACAACGTAGAGATAATGAAATAGTTTTTATAAACGTAATCAGGTTAAAGCAGCCAAAAATCAGGAGTTACCAAACGTATATCGAAAACAAACAATGCTGATTCATTTTTCAAAGGGAGGCTTTACGATGTTACTGGTGAACTTGATACAACGAATAATTAGGCGCTTAAGAGGAAAGCCCACTTATACTGTTTAAAATTTCTAGTTTACATAATATAAATTATAGGAAGTTATATCTGTCTCAAAAGTATACTTTAAATAGTGAGACAGAAACGAGGTTTTTAATAGCCCGATCCATTTACACATGCTGCGTTTCATTGCTTGTTGTTTGCAGATTCAAGATTTGTTGCGCCTATATCTATCTGTGCCAGATTACTTTCACTTTACGTTTATTCATTCAGAAACCCATTCATATTGAATATCAGGTAAATTTTCTTCGTTTTCGTAGCCTCGACCAATGATTTTGAATCCATTTTGTTCATAAAATCTCTGTGCGTTTTTATTTACGTCAAATGTATATAGCGTTAATCTTCCCGTGGATTGTTCTTTTGCTTTATCCAGTAATGTCCGGCCAATACCCAATCCCTGATAATCCACATGAATATAAAGCTGGCTGATCTCCGTTTCGTTATAAGCAATCATTCCAACTACACGTTCATCCATTAATGCTAACTCTATTTGATACTGTTCTCGTAATATATGATTTAAAAAATATAAATGGCTTTCCATATTATGCATTTCTTTCTGACCAATTGCTCTTTCCTTGCTTTCCCGCCACATGGCTACTGTCTCTTCAGCATGCTCAGGGCTATATGGAACTACGTTGAAATGGTGCTGTTTCAATAAAACTCCTCCTTTTTGTTGATTGTTTTGATGCTTCTTATATATATATATTTCTTTTATGGAAGGTATTTCCTCCATTCTTTCCATGCCGCCATATAACCGTCTAAATCATGCGGATGCACTTTAATACATACGCCAATTCGTGTATAAAGCTGAAAAAGAACTTCATCCAGCAGCTGTTCCTTCGTAAATGACTCATGCCCGCTCCACGATGAAAATGCTGCGAATAATGTACTCCCGTCAAGGTTATCCGGTGAAGAACAAAAAGCATAGGTAAAATCATAAATTCTAGGGCCAATTAATGGTGAAGGATCAATAACCCCATTGATTTTATTATCCGAAAATACAAAGTTATGAACACCTGTATCTCCGTGTAAATAATACTTTTCCTCCTGAGCATGAGCAACTTTTAATTTGGTTACTAACTGTTCCACTTTTTGATGATCCTCCGCCGGAAGAAGTTCACCTATATTCTCCCCAGCAAACTCAAAACTAGTTTGTGTAAAATCTGACCAAGAGCTTCTTTCTATTCCGTTTACCCTGCCCCATGGCTCGTCACTAGCCGCCTTTTGATAATGGTTAAATAACCCGTTAATTAAAACGTTCAACCAATCCAGTTTAGACCCTCGATTAATATGTGTTTCTCCAGGGATAAAAGAATAAACAATAAAATCCTTTTTATCATCCGTAAACAGAACATCAGGCAATAGCTTTACGTCTTGATAAGTCATAAGAAAATCATGAGTTGATGTAATAATTGCTGGCGTATCTATCTTGACTACATACGCTGGTTGCTGATTCAACCAAAGAGTATATAAAATACCGCCAGTAGTTCCGCTTTTTAACGACCTAAATTCCCAATGATCTTTAATAATCAATCCCTTATTGGCTAACATATCTATTACTTCGTGTATTTTTTGCATATTGAATTCCTCGTTTTTATAAAATCTGATACCTTATAAATTCTCCGTCTTTTTCAACTATCCTGCAAAGTGCTATTATTAACCAGACCATTTACTTAAAGTTGGATATTCCTGATAGAATAGATTAAAAATAATAAAATATCCCCCCGTTTCTCTCAAGGGAGGATATACACTCATCATATTAACCTTTCTTTAATAATTCCCGATTCAATTCCTGAACGCTCCGCTTACCAGATAAGGCTAATGTTAAATCGAAGTCAGCAATCATATTTCTCAATACCTGTTTTACACCTTCATCTCCCGCCAGCGCTAAGCCGTACATATAAGGGCGGCCGATCAGAACGGCTTTTGCACCCAAAGATAACGCTTTCAGAATGTCCGAGCCTCTTCGGATACCACTATCCATCAAAATCGGGACTTGTCCATGTACAGCTTCGACAATGTCCGGTAGTGCATCAATTGCAGGAATGGCCCCGTCGACTTGTCGACCGCCGTGGTTGCTGACAATGATTCCATCCACACCATGTTCTACTGCAAGTTTCGCATCATCAGGATGCAAAATTCCTTTTAAAAGGATCGGCAGCGAGGTTTGCTGCTTGATAAAGTCTAAATCCTTCCATGTTAACGCGGGGTTTCCGAAAATGGATGCCCAAAGCATAATGGCTGCCTGCATATCTTCCTGCGGAGGACATGCAAGTCTAGAACAGAATACCGGATCTTCTAAATAATTGCCGATTCCCTGTGCTTCTAAAAATGGCAGATACGCATGTTCAATATCCTTTTCACGCCACCCCATCATGGACGTATCAAGTGTAATAACAATGGCATCATACCCAGCTGCTTCGGCTCGCTTTACCATACTGGCAGCAACTTCATGGTCTCCGCTCCAATATAATTGATACCAACGGGGTGAATCGCCCATCGTATCTGCAATCTTTTCAAGACTGTATGTCGAAGCAGTGCTGGCAATGAAAGGAACATCCATCGCGGCAGCTGCACGTGCCGTTGCCAATTCCCCATCCGGATGAACAATGGATTGTACGCCTACTGGTGCGAGCAGCACTGGATAGCTTAGCTTTTTGCCAAATAGCTCGATACTTAAATCCCTTGAAGATGTATCACATAGCATACGCGGAACAATCTGCCACTTATCAAACGCTCGATTATTTTGTACGGCTGTTACTTCTGCTCCTGCAGAAGCCGCCACATAATAAAACGGCTTTGCGTCTAATACCTCCTTTGCTTTCGCTTCCAGCTCCTCATAGGAAACCGGGATAATATTTTTTTCGATTTGCTGGTACACTTTTAACTGCACTTGATTGCCAAAACTCATCATACTCCCCCTCTCATAATTAACAAAAACAATTAGTTTTTCCCTTGTATAGAAAGTTCTAATCTTGATATATGCGAATTTATGAAAGATATATTCCGTTCGTGATTATAAACCATTAATTGAGTAAAGCTTCATTACAGGTTTTTACCTGAGGTGTCTTCACATTTAGTCAGCATACATATTTAACTTTTATAGTTAAGTGTTGCTGTTTAACTTTCCTATCTCTCTTAGTTTTCTTTTTGTTACTTCCTCCAATACCTGTCTGGTCGATCTAATCAATAATTCGTCCCCCTTTTTCTTTCTGATTTCCAAAGCCTTTTGAAATAGCACCTCGGCCTTTTCCAAATTATGCAATTCAAAATAGCATTTGGCCTGATGCTGGCAAAGGAAATCCTCATAGGCTAGAAGATTGGTTTCACGTAAGATTTCCTCCGCTTGTGCAAAAGAATGCAGGGCCATTTCATGCTGCCCGTCATATTTGTATGCTTCTCCTAATCGGATCAGCGTGATCATTCTTTTTTTAATATCCGTAAAAGCTGAGTTAGCTTCCTGCAAAGCTGCAATCGCCTGTTTCGGTTTATTTATCACTCTGTAGCAATACCCTAATGCGCTAAGAAGAAAATATTCCTCTTCCCCACCATTCCGTCTTTTTCCTTCTAACGCGGCAATCAGCTTTCGCACCGCATCCGTATTTTTAGTCTGTTCCCGGTAATATTGTTTTTCATCAAAATAAACTAGGCTCTGTAATGCCGAAAAGCTTTCTTTAAGGGAATGCAGTTCCACCATGTTTACTCCTTTTTAAATGATTTTCGAAATAACTTTAGCAAACTAAAATCACAACTACTGCATAATTTTTTAAATCATTGTACAATGAAACATATTAAGTACTAACTATAGTAATCAAGACTTCTTGTCTTAATAAATAGTAAGGGGTATGAAGCGATGAAATTTAATGAATGGTTAAACAATGAAGTACCAAATATCGCCAATTCTCTCGATGAGATTAATAGGCAGTACGTGGATATTGAGAACTCTATTGGCTTACATGGTAAAAATACAATTTACCAGATACTTCACAACTTCCAAGTGGCACTGTTCCCGGGAATGTACGGCAGCAGACCGATCAATGATATGAGAATCAACGCAGAGGCAAGTAATAGCTTACGTACAGCTGCGATGGACCTCGGAGATATCATTGAAAAGGTACTAATTTATAACCGAGATGCGGAAGGTACACCCATTTGCGAAAAAAAATGCAGAGAAAAAGCGGATGAAGTAGTCATGACGCTTATCAATAAAATGCCAACTATCCGTAGAGTGATCCAAACGGATATTGAGGCAGCTTATAACGGAGACCCGGCAGCCATTTCAACAGAGGAAATTTTATTGAGCTACCCGTCAATTACAGCTGTATGTATCCACCGGATTGCACATGAACTCTATAATTTAGATATTAAGATCATTCCGCGTATTATGTCTGAGTATGCGCATCAATTAACAGGTATTGATATCCACCCGGGCGCATCCATCGGGGAATCTTTCTTTATCGATCATGGTACAGGTGTCGTCATTGGTGAAACATGCACAATCGGCAACAATGTGAAAATCTATCAAGGTGTCACATTAGGTGCGTTAAGCTTCCCGCTCGATGAAAATGGAAATCCGATTAAGGGCGTAAAACGTCATCCTGATATTGAGGACAATGTCATTATTTATGCGGGTGCGACAATTTTAGGCGGCCAAACAAAAATTGGTCATGACACAGTGCTGGGCAGTAATATTTGGCTGACGCATTCAGTCCCTCCATATTCCAGAGTGTATAATGCACAGCCTTCGCCAAAAATCAGCAATAGCCAAATTAAAAATATTGAATACGAAATTTAATGTACATACAAGGTATGATCCCCCACAGGAACATACCTTGTTTTCTTTTTAAAGACCTTCAATGTCTTTTCCTTATATAAAAAGCCCAAGATTTCTCCTGGGCTCTCTTTTATACATTTTCCGTTGAGAGCAGTCTTCCCGCTTTTTCAACAGCTGTCTCCATTTGGGCACGCAGCTCGGCAGCAATTTCGGCTACTGTCTGTCGTTTTTTTACGTTACCTACACCTTGTCCGGCTGACCAAATATCCTTCCATGCCTTGGCATCTGTCATAACGGAAAAATCAAGCTTTCCTTTTGATTGAAGGTTTTTTGGGTCTATGCCGTTTTTAATAAGAGATGGAATTAAATAATTGGCATGTACTCCGCTGAAAGCATCTGTATATATGATATCTTCTATTTGGCTGCCGATGACCATATCTTTGAAGTCCTCTGTCGAATTGCCTTCTGCAGCTGTAAGGAACCGAGTCCCGATATAAGCATAGTCCGCTCCCATAAGTTTAGCTGCTACAATGTCCGCCCCGCTTGAAAGAGTACCGGCTAGGCAGATGATGCCGTCAAAGAAGGCGCGCACCTCTGAAATGAACGCAAACGGATTTAATGTGCCGCCATGCCCGCCTGCCCCGGCTGTGACAAGGATAAGACCATCTACCCCAGCCATCGCTGCTTTTTTTGCATGCTTTACATAAATCACGTCAGAAAATACTTTACCGCCATATGCATGAACCGCTTCCACCACAGGCGCAGGATTGCCAAGTGATGTAATAACAATCGGCGGCTGGTACTCCTTAATTAAATTAAAATCCTCCTCATAACGGGCATTTTCCCGCTCATGACAAATAAAATTCACTGCCCAAGGTTCTGTCGGCAAGGCTTCTTTAATTTCCTGAAGCCATTTTGCGCATTCGCTTGCTGGACGGGCATTCAGCAGCGGAAACGACCCAATCATGCCCGCCTTTGACGACTCAATAACCATCTTAGGTGTAGAAATCAAAAACATGGGTGCAACAATTACTGGTAATTCCATATATTCTCCCCCTATCGTCCGTTAAATATTCTATGAATCTTCTAAAATATTTAACAATTTAATTCCATCATAAATGAATACCCATTCATTTGTAAAGGTCAGGGTAGGAAATTATTGCTTCATGCAGAAAAGATATTATATAGAAGCGAAGTTATAAGTAACATTGCTTTTTTTAGCCTTGGATTAATAGGATTTTGGTCTTTTGCTATGATATTGGAGCCAGGAAGATAAAAATCGGAAAACCGCCAGGAAAACAGCAAGTATCAACTGCATATACTATCCCGGTCTTCATGATGGCAATATCAATTATCCATGCTGTATTTGCCTGTATTCAGATGATGGATACAGCAGAAAGGGAAGAAAAATTCTATTGTACAGCTCCTATTTTCCACTTTAATCCTTATTAAAATATATTAATTTCCCGCTCTATCCTTTAGTGACCAATAATATTCTCTATTTTTTTATGCATATAAAAAGGTTTGATTCTGTAATAGATACAGGCATTTTTTTACTTGTCAACCCCTCGTTTTTTCACTAAATACATGTCATATAACACTAAAAATTTATCATTATTTCTCTATAAATACTTTTATTTTCTCTTTCAAACTATTTTTCTCAAAATTTTTTTTGCATAATTTTCAGAAAAACTATTGCAATTGTGTGAACGCTCCCATAAAATGAGAGTTGTAAAAAGCTATTAAGTAGAATTTTACAATCATTAAGCAGTAAAAAATTTCACAAATTAGGGGGTATGTTTATGGCGAAAAATAGTCCAGTAGTGGATTATGAAAAAATCGCGCAGCTAGAGTCGTTCAAAGAACTGACAAAGAAAAAGAACGCTTTTCTTTGGACTCTTACAGCAGTGTTCCTTGTAGCATATATGCTACTGCCGGTGCTGACTTCTTACACAGATATTCTGCATAAGAAGGCGATCGGGGATATAACGTGGGTATGGATTTACTCGGCGGGGTTATTTATTATGACATGGGGACTTGCACATTTATATGTAGCCAAAGCAAGCAACTTTGACCGTGATGCAAAGGCCATCATCGACGAATACGAAAGGAGTGTTAGCTAATGAGCGTTACTGCTATCTCATTCTTCGTAGCAATCGTTGGTTTGACATTGGTCATCACATGGTGGGCTTCCAAACGTACATCAAGTGCTAGTGACTTTTACACAGCAGGCGGTGGTTTAACGGGTTGGCAAAATGGTTTGGCGATTGCTGGTGACTACTTATCAGCGGCTTCATTCCTTGGAATTGCCGGTTCGATTGCGCTTTTCGGTTTTGACGGGTTCTTCTTCTCGATCGGTTATTTAGTAGCCTATCTAGTAGTACTTTACATCGTCGCAGAACCTTTACGTAACTTAGGGAAATTTACACTGGCTGATATGATTACGGCTCGCTTTGATAAAGCAAAAGTTCGTGGTGTGGCAGCCCTATCTACAATTACTATCGTATTATTCTACATGATCGCACAGCTAGTTGGTGCGGGTGCACTTATTCAATTACTATTAGGTATCCCTTATTGGGTGGCGGTATTATTAGTAGGTTTCATGATGACGATCTACGTACTGTTCGGCGGTATGACAGCGACATCATGGGTACAAATCATCAAAGCTTGTTTATTAATGTTAGGTACAGTTATCATTTCCTTCTTAGTATTAGCGAAATTTGACTTTAATATTTTAACAATGTTCTCAGAAATGAAAACAGCTACAGCAAATGGTGAAGCGTATTTAAATCCAGGTCTTAAATATACAAATGGACTTGATACAATCTCTATGCTTGTTGCATTAGTGTTAGGGACAGCTGGTCTGCCGCATATCCTAATGCGCTTCTTTACAGTAAAAGATGCAAAAACAGCACGTTCTTCTGTTATCTGGGCAACATGGATTGTAGGTATTTTCTACATCTTAACGATTTTCCTTGGCTTCGGTGCAGCAGCATTCGTAGGTTTGGATGATATCGTTGCGGCAAATGCTGCCGGTAACATGGCTGCTCCGCTTCTAGCAGAAGCATTAGGCGGCGATATTCTATTCTCGTTCGTATGTGCGGTTGCATTTGCGACAATTTTGGCAGTAGTAGCAGGCCTTGTACTTTCAGGTGCCTCTGCCCTATCACATGATATTTACGGTCAAATCATCAAAAAAGGGAAAGTTACAGAAAAAGAGCAAGTTATGGCTGCTCGTATCGGCTCAATTGCGATCGCGGTTGTTTCAATTATCCTGGCATTAGGTGCTCAAACGCTGAACGTAGCGTTCTTAGTATCCTTTGCGTTCTGTATCGCTGCATCAGCTAACTTACCTGTTATCCTTTACACAATTTATTGGAAACGCTTCAATACAGCAGGTGCCATTTCAGCAATGCTAACAGGTTTAATTTCAGCTCTTGTTATCGTTTCTATGTCTCCGAACGTTTGGAATCCAGTAGAAGGTAAAGCGATCTTTGTTGGTGAACCATTAATTATGTTAACAAACCCGGCAATCATTTCCGTACCGCTTGGCTTCCTTGCTGGCTGGTTAGGCAGTTATCTATCACCGTCTGAAGATCCAGCAATCTTCCGTGAAGTAGAAGTAAAAGCACAAACGGGTATTTCTGTACAAGACGTATCCCACTAATTTGCTTTGTAAAAACGAATTTTGATCAAGTTTCTGACTCCCGGCTTCTGCCAGGAGTCTTTTTACATAAGGGGTTATTGATTTCACCGATAGACTTTTACAAAACGGTTCTCTCCGTCTTGTAAAAGTCGTACTTTTCGTTCTCTAACCTGACGGGTAAACTAAATGTGGAGGTGGTAAAATGGCGAAATCGGAAGCAAGAAAAAAACGGTTGAAACTTTTGCGGCAAGATGGGAAGGATGTGGCGGAAAAACGCGGAACAAGTGAGTTTTCCACACATGTCCGAATGACAAAAACGAAAAAGGAAACAATCGACAAAGAATATAGGAAATATAAAAAGCATTACGAAAACGACTAATCGTCTCGTAATGCTTTTCTTACATTTATTTATTGCTGCTTAATAACTGCCACCCGTACAAGCTTTCCATCCCCTGCTGTATCGACCCGTAAGGAACCATTTGAGTAACGGTCGGCCCGCGATAGACTTCCTACCTGGATTTCTTCCTGAATACCTTTCTCAGTTTCAAGTAAAATAGTATCCGTTGGCTTTACTACAATCATCGTAAAGACGCGGTGAGGATTGGCTTTTAGTTCTTTAAGCGTAACAACCCCGCGTTTTGCACGGTTTCCTTGTTCGATTTCAGAGACACTCATGCGTTTAACAGCACCTCGCTGTGTCACAATCACGACTTCCTGCTCTGCGCCCGGTTCAAGAATATTCGCCGCGGCTAGGTATTCCCCATCTTTTAAAAGAATCCCTTTTACTCCCGCTGTTTTTACACCTGTAACCGGCAGTTCTTCCATATCAAAACGGATGCTGAAGCTTGTATTTGCCGTCAATAGAACTTCCTTTTTGGATGTCACAAGCTCTGCGGAAATCATTTCATCGTTTCCTTTTAAATTCATTGTCTTAATCGGCTTTGAATACCGTGTCACGACATAGTCGGTAAGGGCTGAACGTTTGATCTGCCCTTCTTTTGTTGCCGTGAAAATGAATGTGTCTTCCTGATCGAACTTATCTACTCCGATAACGGAGACAATTTCTTCGTTTGCATCGATCGAGACGATACTGGAAATATGCTGACCAAGGTCTTTCCAGCGGATATCCGGCAGCTCATGAACAGGCTGATAAATATAATTTCCTCTGCTCGTAAACAGCAATAGGAAATGCTGGGTATTTAATGTTTCCTCATACAGCAGATAGTCGGATTCCTTCATCGCGAAATCCTTGCCGTTTGACGCCGCATAGGAGCGCTGGCTTGTTCGTTTCACATACCCGTCCTTTGTTACAGTAACTACCACTTCTTCACTAGGTACAAGAACATCGAGCGTCACTTTGATTTCTTCAATTTCTGCTTGAATTTGCGAACGGCGCGGTTCACTGAAGCGTTTTTTAATATCCGTCAGCTCTGTTTTAATCACTTTGATCAGCTTTTTCTCATCTTGTAAGATAGCAGATAATTTATCAACGAGTTTCGTTAAATCCTCATGCTCTTTTTGAAGCTCCGTAATATCGGTGTTTGTCAGGCGGTATAATTGCAAGCTGACAATCGCTTCTGCCTGTACTTCTGTAAATTCGAACTTTGCCATCAAGTTATTTTTGGCATCGCGCTTGTCCTTCGATCCGCGGATTGTCGCGATTACCTTATCCAAGATGGATAATGCTTTCATCAGACCTTCCACAATATGCAGACGGTCTTTTGCCTTCTGAAGATCGTATTCCGAGCGTTTCGTTACGACATCTTTTTGATGAGCGATATACGCATCTAAAATAAGCGGTAATGTCATCATCGTTGGACGGCGGTCATGAATCGCAATCATATTGAAATTATATGCTACTTGCAGGTCAGTTGTTTTATAAAGATAGTTTAGAATGCCCTCTGCAGGGATATCTTTCTTCATTTCAATAACAATACGCAGTCCCATACGATCCGACTCGTCACGTATCTCCGCAATGCCTTCCAATCGTTTATCAAGACGCTGCTCGTCGATTTTTTTCACAAGGTTTGCCTTGTTTACCTCATATGGAAGCTCCGTAACGATAATTTGTTCCTTACTGCCTTTCATCTGTTCAATAGCGGCTTTTGCACGTACGATAATTTTCCCTCTGCCTGTTTCGTATGCCTTTTTAATACCGTCTACCCCTTGTATAATACCACCTGTTGGGAAATCCGGGCCTTTAAGGACCGTCATCAATTCATCTACAGTGGCATCAGGCTTATCAAGGCGCATCAACACAGCGTCAAGACTTTCAGCCAGATTATGAGGAGGGATATCAGTTGCATAGCCGGCTGATATACCTGTAGAACCGTTGACAAGTAAATTTGGGAAGCGTGCAGGCAACACCGTCGGTTCCATGTCCTGATCATCGAAGTTTGGCACAAATTCAACAGTACGCTTCGTAATATCCCGTAAAAGTTCTGCTGAAATAGCCGATAGACGCGCCTCTGTATAACGCATGGCAGCCGGCGGGTCACCATCGACAGAACCATTATTCCCGTGCATTTCAATCAGCATATGACGTGCCTTCCAATCCTGGCTCATACGAACCATCGCCTCGTAAACGGATGAATCCCCGTGCGGGTGGAAGTTACCGATTACGTTCCCGACTGTCTTTGCGGACTTACGGAATGGCTTATCATGTGTGTTTCCTTCATTGAACATAGCGTATAAAATACGGCGTTGTACCGGCTTTAAACCATCACGTGCATCAGGCAGCGCCCGGTCCTGAATAATGTATTTTGAATAGCGGCCAAAACGGTCGCCCATAATTTCTTCTAGTGGTAAATCTTGAAAACGTTCCTGTGACATTATACTTCCTCCTCATGAATGTGCTCGTTTTCCAAAATGTTGCCGTCTTCCTCCATACCGAAGTCGACATTCGATTCGATCCATTTTCGACGAGGCTCTACTTTATCACCCATGAGTGTTGTTACATGACGCTCTGCACGTGCCGCATCTTCAATTGTGACGCGAATTAACGTACGTGTTTCCGGATTCATTGTTGTATCCCATAACTGATCGGCATTCATCTCGCCAAGCCCTTTATAACGCTGGATGATATAGCCTTTGCCGACCTTTTTGATAGCTGACTGCAGTTCTTTTTCAGTCCAGGCATAAACAATAACTTCCTTTTTCCCGCTGCCTTTTGAGACTTTGTATAGAGGCGGCAGGGCGATGAACACTTTCCCAGCTTCAACAAGCGGCCGCATATAGCGGTAGAAGAATGTTAAGAGCAAGACTTGGATGTGGGCACCGTCCGTATCGGCATCGGTCATGATCACGACTTTATCATACGCCGCATCTTCCACATTAAAATCTGTGCCTACCCCAGCACCCACTGCATGAATGATTGTGGATATTTCTTCATTTTTCATAATATCCTGCAGCTTAGCTTTCTCCGTGTTGATAACCTTCCCGCGAAGCGGCAGAATAGCCTGGAAGCTGCGGTCCCGTCCCTGTTTTGCAGAACCGCCCGCGGAATCACCTTCCACTAGATAAAGCTCATTTTTCGCAGCATTTTTCGACTGTGCCGGTGTCAGTTTACCGGAAAGAATCGTTGCACCTTTTTTACTCTTTTTGCCATTACGTGCATCCTCCCGCGCTTTTCGAGCAGCTTCTCTTACCTGCTGCGCACGGATTGCTTTTCGCACAAGAGAGGCAGACAATTCTGCATTTTCCTCCAGTACATACAAAAGCTGCTCCGACACGACTGTATCTACAGCAGAGCGTGCCTCGCTTGTCCCGAGCTTACCCTTTGTCTGGCCTTCAAATTGCAGGAGATGTTCGGGGATACGGACAGAAACAATCGCGGATAGACCTTCCCGGATATCCGTGCCTTCCAGATTCTTGTCTTTTTCCTTCAACAGCCCGATTTTCCGTGCGTATTCATTGAACACACGAGTCATGGCTGATTTGGCACCTGTTTCATGCGTCCCACCGTCGCGGGTACGTACATTGTTTACAAATGACAGGATTGTTTCTGAATAGCCGTCATTAAATTGGAAGGCAAATTCGACTTCGATATCGTGCTGAGAGCCTTCGACATATTTCACAGGATGTAAGACATCCTTTTCCTCATTTAAATAAGCGACAAATGCTTCGATTCCATTCTCAAAGAAGAAGACATCATGCTGGCCTTCTCCCCGTTCATCAATCAGTTCAATTTTTAACCCCTTCAGCAGGAAAGCTGATTCTCTTAAACGCTCCGCCAATGTATCATAGTTGAACTTTGTGACAGAAAAAATCTCCCTGTCCGGCAGGAAGTGAACAAGGGTCCCTGTTTCTTTCGTTTTACCGATTGTTTCTAATGAAGTAACCGGCTTTCCGCCGTTTTCAAAACGCTGGCGGTGAATGACCCCATCGCGGTAGATAGTTACTTCCAAAAAGGATGAAAGGGCATTTACAACGGAAGATCCGACACCATGCAAGCCGCCACTTGTTTTATAGCCGCCCTGGCCGAACTTCCCTCCTGCATGCAGGATTGTAAAAATAACTTCAGGTGTCGGTTTACCCATTTTATGCATTCCCGTCGGCATCCCACGGCCGTAGTCACGTACACTTAGGCTGTTGTCTTCATGAATTTTTACGATGATATGTGTACCAAAACCTGCAAGCGCTTCATCAACTGCGTTATCGACTATTTCATAGACTAAATGATGAAGGCCACGCCCGTCTGTGGAACCGATATACATCCCTGGTCGTTTTCGTACCGCTTCTAAACCTTCTAATACTTGAATTGCATCGTCATTATATGCGATGCCTGGCTGTTTTTTTGCCAAATCTATTCCCCTCCAAAACCAAACAAACGTTCTATTTGCTACTAATCGTACTGCGAAAAGTAGGTCATGTCAATGTTTCCAAAGAACGCAATCAGACATTTATTGTAACATTAACTCTGTCTCATTAAAAGTTCACGCTCTATTGAAATTCATGAAGGACCCGGTCTTTTCCTTCTTTTCTCACAAAATATACTATAAATTATTTCCATCTCCTCTTCCCTAAGCATATTTTGATCCTTTTCACATGAGAGGGTAATTTTGGGTAGATATTATTTTTTCGCTCATATAATAGAACAATCACTTCATAAAATTAATTCTTCCTAATTTCTATAAAAGCGTGTAAAATATTTGTTACAACCTATTAGTACCAACTAATAATTTTGAAAATCGAAAGGGGCGCAACGCATGGTGAATGCACTAATAATTCTTTGTGCTTATCTGATTGGTTCGATTCCCTCTGGCCTATGGATAGGAAAAATCTTTTACAAAACGGATATACGTGAACATGGAAGCGGAAATCTCGGAGCAACAAACACATTCCGGATTCTTGGGAAGAAAGCCGGTATTATCGTTACAGTGATGGATGTGCTCAAAGGTACAGCAGGAGTACTGCTGCCGCTTCTTCCTTTTTTTCAGGAAACAACGATTCACCCACTGATTTTAGGAGCAGTTGCTGTTGTTGGTCATATGTTCCCTATTTTTGCGGGCTTTAGAGGCGGAAAAGCGGTGGCAACAAGTGCGGGCGTGCTGCTCGGTTATACATGGCTGCTATTCGTCCTCCTCGTTATTGTCTTCCTGATTTCCTTGAAATTGACGAAAATGGTCAGTCTTACATCTATGATTGCAGCAACAGTTGCTTTAATCTATAGTATTATTTACGGGATTGTCATAGGTGAATGGGCATTATGTATATTAGTAGCGGTCTTATTCTTCTTTATTGTCTACCGTCACCGAGCTAACATCCAGCGAATTAAAAACGGGACAGAACCGAAAGTAACTTGGATATAAATGGCTGGCAGTCATATGCCAACACTAGTTTTTGTTGATGGCAGCTGTATTGCAGCTGGCTCTCTATTTAGAAAAGCTCTCTTTTGGAGGGCTTTTTTATTTTCATTATGCCTCATGGCCGGCATAATAGAGCATGAGGTGATAATGTTGAAAATACTGATAGCAAATGAGGCAATGGAATGGTTTAAAGAAGAAATGGAAGCAGAAGCTGGTGATTATATCCGCTTTTATGCAAGATACGGCGGCTCCTCACCCTTTCACGAAGGATTTTCCCTTGGGATGAACCGGGAAAGCCCGCATGAGATTGGTGTAGAAACTGTGTTAGATGATGTTCATTTCTATATTGAAAAGGCGGACGAATGGTTTTTTAATGAACATGACTTACACGTCTCTGTAGATGCTGCCTTAAATGAACTAAAGTATGAATATAAACCTGCTACGAATTCGTAGCAGGTTTTTACTATGTAAAGGGAAAATACTGTTAAATGCGTCAATCGTTTATGCTATACTGAGACTGAATACAGGAAGGAGAACCTATGAAATTTAATTCACTACATAAGAAGTTGATTTTTGTATTTTTATCAGTTATTATCCTCTCCCTTGTGACAACAGTAGTTATTCTGTTTTTCACGTCCACTACTAGCCTGAACACAATGAGCGATAAGCAGCAGAAAGAGTATGAACATATGGTACAGGAGCATTTCCGTGCAACTTCCCAGGACCTTTTGGAAATTACTTCGCTATATGCCAAAGACCCAAAACTTTTACAAGTGCTTGGCGGTACAGATCGGACTGCTATTCAAAATGCTGTGTTACCACTTTATAGCCGATTGAATAAAGAACATGACTTAACGGTAATGGAAATCGGCGATGTCAACGGGAAAGTACTCGTAAGGGGGCATAACCCGGAGTCGTACGGCGATGATAAAAAAGATGTTCCTGCCATCCAAAATGCTTTGGCTGGTGAAGGGTCCGCCGGTTTTGAATTTGGTAAAAGCGGTCTATCTGTAAGGGCGTTTGCCCCGCTGGAGGTAAATGGGAAGGTTATCGGCACAGTCCAAACAGGGTTAAATGATTCTTTTATAAAGGACCTTCAAAATCTAATACCGGGTGTTGTAATTAACCTTTATAACGAAGAACATAAAATTACTGTATCATCCGAAGAAGACCAAATCGGAAATATTTTAAAAGATCAATCCATTATAAAAGCTGTTAAGAAGGGAAAGACGGTACACCAAAAAGATCAAACCCATTACGAAACATTCATGCCAATGTATGACCCGTCCAATACCGAAATTATTGGAATAATTGAACTTAATCAGGATATTTCAATTATATGGGATACGAAAAAGAGGATATTCTTTATTGCGTTATTTGTATTGCTAGGCGCCATTACGGCAGGTATTATTATAGCCGTTTTATTTAGCCGCTCCGTTGCAAAGCCGGTCAAAGCTGTTTCGGAACATATGGAAATCATGGCAACAGGCGATTTGCGACAAGAAGTGTTTGCGAAAGCTCGTAATGACGAAATCGGCGGACTGGTTACCAATATGAAAAGCTTCCAAATGAATTTAAAAAGGACTTTGACAGATGTCTCAGTTTCAGCAGCCGAGGTATCCTCCTACAGCGAAGAACTGGCATCCGCCTCTAAAGAAGTTGCCATTGGATCACAGCAAATTGCGAATACAATGGAAGAGCTGTCTAGCGGTGCAGAGCGGCAGATTGATGCAGCAGCAGAACTTGTCTTTCTTATGAATGAATACTCTAATAAAATGCAGGATACAAATACGCGGTCAGTTGAGCTGCAAAAGCTTACAACACGTGTTGTTGATTTTGCAAAAGATGGGAAAGTACAAATCAATCGTTCAAATGAACAGATGACCTCGATCTATCATGTAGTTGAAGAAACAAAAAAGAAAATGGACAAGCTGGATAACCAGACAAAAGACATTGCCTCTTTCGTTGCCATTATTAAAGATGTAGCAGATCAAACAAATCTATTGGCACTAAATGCATCAATTGAAGCTGCCCGTGCCGGTGAGCATGGAAAAGGGTTTGCTGTTGTAGCAGAAGAGGTACGGAAGCTGGCAGATCAAACAGCGGCGGCTGTCGAGGAAATCACTGTAATCATGCAGACAATTCAACAGGAGTCGACGGATGTCAATCAGTCCCTTGATAAAGGGTATAGTGAAGCAAGTGCAGGATCTGCTCAATTACAGACAACAGCTGATACATTCCATGCAATCGATGAAGCGATGCAGCGTGTGGCAGATAATATACTGCTTGTTATTACGAATATCGGTAATATGGCAGCTGAAACACAGACAATTAACGCAGCGATTCAGGAAATATCAGCTATCACGGAAGAAGCGTCAGCCGGAATTGAAGAGACCACTGCCACAACGGTTCAATCAAGTGAGCTGATTAACGAGGTTTCAAGCGGCTCGGAACGTCTTGCAGCCCTTGCTACAGAGCTGGATACCCTTGTGAAGCAATATAAATTATAAAGTATTTGCAAATTACAATACGGTTGGAAATCCGAAGTTTATGGATTTCCAGCCTTTTTTGATTAAAAGACCTCCTGCCCTCCATCAAAACAACCGTATGTTTAAAATCAGGATAACAGGTTAAAGAGTTATGGAGACAATACAAAGGAGGCTTTTTCCATGACAAATGTTGAAAACAAACAAGTAGGCGGCACACCACCGCAGCAGCAAGAAAAGCAGCCGGGCATTGAATCAAAAATGAATCCCCTACCAACTCAGCCAAAAGAATATGTGGGGAGCGGAAAGCTAAAAGGCCGTGTCGCCGTCATTACAGGCGGTGACTCGGGGATTGGCCGTGCGGTGGCAATTGCCTACGCAAAAGAAGGGGCTAATCTTGTCCTAAACTATTTATCCGAAGAGCATAGCGACGCTGAGGAAACAAAGCGTATAGCTGAGGAAGCCGGAGCGCAAGTCGTATTGGCACCGGGAGATATTTCTGAGCCGGGCACAAGCGATATGATTGTCAAAACGGCGCTCGATACATTTAACCGGATTGATATTCTTGTAAACAACGCGGCGGTTCAGTACCCTGTTGATCACTTCGTTGATATTACAAATGAGCAGTGGCGTAAGACCTTCAGCATCAATTTGGATGGGATTTTCTATTTATCAAAAGCGGTCATTCCACATATGAAGCCGGGCAGTGCGATTATCTCAACGACTTCTATAAACGCCTACCGTGGACATAAAACTTTAATCGATTATACAACAACAAAAGGAGCGATTGTCGGCTTTACAAGAAGCCTCGCGCAAAACCTTGTAGACCAAGGCATACGTGTCAACATGGTAGCGCCAGGTCCTATTTGGACACCGCTCATCCCTTCTTCGTTCGATTCAGAAAAAGTGGAGGAGTTCGGTACAGAAACACCGATGAAGCGACCGGGCCAACCGAGCGAATTAGCCGGAGCTTACGTGCTGCTTGCATCAGATGACGGGACGTATATTACAGGGCAGTGTATTCATGTCAACGGTGGCATGGTGATGCATTCATAATAAGCTGCAGGGCTGTGCGAAAAGTTGAAATGACTTTTCACACAGCCTTTTTCATTGTAATACCTCTATATATTGCTCCTGCAGCATTTCACCATCCTCAACGCAGGGGTGATGTCTCAGAACGCGTCCTCCCCTTCATATCAGTTTACCGGAAAGCTGCCCTCTATCTTAAATTATCCTATACAGTTACTCAGTTAGAGGCCTCATTTTTATATACACAACGTCCCTTATTAAAGCGCAAGGTTATGTACATGATTTACACTTATCTTCCTCTTTTCTTCAGATACAAGTGCGAGCGAAAAAATTTTCAATACCATCAAACCAGTTTTTGCTCTGCCTGACTTTTCCTTGCCTGCTTCTTATATAGGTAACGAAAGTCTTTATCTTCAGAATTGGCTGAAAAACAAGTTTCTCCCCTTTCCCCGGCTATAATAAATTGTGTTATAGAGTAGATTAATGCTATTTATATATGGTGAAAGTAGAGAAATGAAATGAACAAACTAATTTATTGGCGCAGCGCCTTCTTTTTACTTGGAATTATCGTATTGTCATTTGGAGTCACTTTAACAGTTAAAGCAAAACTAATCGGCGTAGGATCTTGGGATGTATTGCATATCGGACTGGCAGATACGGCGGGACTGACAATCGGTTCGTGGTCCATCATCGCCGGACTACTTATATTGGCTATAGATTCAATCGTCATGAAGCGTTTCCCAAAGATGGGTACATTTTTGGACATGTTTCTTACTGGTATCTTCATTGATATTTTCAATAGCCTATTGCCGGACGTTGTCGGGTTCTTTCCGCAATTGATTGCTTTTTGCTTTGGCCTCGTTTTCCTTGGCTTTGGTTCAGGTATGTATATTGTCGCTAATCTTGGTGTTGGTCCACGTGATACCCTTATGCTCCTCGTTACTAATAAATTAGGATGGAGCGTCCGTCGTGCCCGTACAACTTTGGAAATTACAGTAGCCGTTTTAGGTTTTTGCCTAGGGGGTCCTATTGGTATAGGTACAGTTATCATGTCATTTGGCCTTGGCCCGATTGTACAATGGGCGCTATTAGTAAATGAAAAAATGTTTTCCATCGCAACAGGTACAGAAAGTTCTGTATATAGCTGATTAAATGGTTGCAAGGGAATAAACGAATAACACAAAGTTAATTATCCGTTGTCCTCTACTCGTGAAGAGAGAAACGAATTAGGCCCCGTCTGTCACTCTAGACAGACGGGGCTATTTATATGTACACCGTTTTTTTATCTATTTTGTAACGTTTTTATCATTTTTCTAACAATCTTATTTTTCTATTTCGATGCACTAACATTTACGTTTCAAAGTAAATTTTTGATGGTATAGCTTATTGTAGACGTCTATAATTATCAAAAATTACTATATTTAAACGAGAGAAAGGTGACGCCATCTTGAAAATGAACAAACTAGTACTCTCCTGCTGTCTTGTCCTGTCTGCTTGTTTCATGCCATTAAAGGCTGATGCTGCAACATTTAAAGATGTTCCAACAAACAACAGCCACTATGCTGCTATCGAAAACCTAGCTTCTAAGAATATTATTTCTGGTTACAGCGATGGTACGTTTCGTCCGGGTAACTATGTGACACGTGCTCAGGCAGCCAAAATTATTGCCAAGTCTCTAAATTTAGCTTCTTCTACTCAATCTCATCAACAGTTCAGAGATGTTCCAGTAAACTCTGAATATTATGGGGTCATTCAAGCTTTAAACGAGCGGAATATCATTGGCGGCTACTCTTCAGATAATACATTCCGGCCAAATGAGTGGCTGACACGTGCGCAAATGGCCAAAATTTTAACCCGGGCATTTAATCTGGAGGAGGCACGCACTATTTCTTACCCGTTCCATGATATCCCGAATAGCTCCAGTTTTAAATATGATATCCAGACAATCTACAATGCGGGAATTACAAATGGTACGTCAGCTACAGCATTTTCGCCAAATGCTTCCGTGACGCGCGGTCAGATGGCAAGCTTTGTCCTGCGGGCGCGTGATGGAGTAAAGGCACCCGAAAGACCGGTAAACAGCAGCTATGCAGAGCAAGTCATTGCCCTAACAAATCAGGCGCGGGTCGAAAATGGGCTTGATCCCCTTGTGATCAGTACCTCATTGATGCAATCTGCCCAATTTAAAACTGATGATATGGCCGCTACACGTATTTTGAGTCATGACAGTCCAACCTATGGCGGGATGCAAAATATATTAAATCGTTTTAACATTTCCTATAGCTATGCAGGGGAAAATATTGCGGTAGGACAACGCTCACCAGAGGAAGTTGTGAATGCATGGATGAACTCTCCCGGTCACCGTGCTAATATTCTAAACAGCCATTACACACATATCGGTGTTGGGTATTCCAGCAGCGGCAATTACTGGACACAGCATTTTATCCGCCCGCGGTAATCCAGATATCAACAAAATTGCCCCATAAAATATGGCAATGGACTATAGATAAACCAAGAAAAGAAAGGTTTGTCTATAGTCCTTTTTCTTATTTAAATAGAACGATTGAACAGCTTTTTCAATCGCAATTTTAATACGCTAAACCAAAAGTGGCTAAGTGTCTGGTTACGAAGTAAACTAAATTTTGTAGGTGAAAAGATTTCATTATCCGAAGATTTGCCCCCCATTGACGTGGAGTGTCTGCCCTGTCACAAAGCGGGAATCATCCGAGGCAAGATAGACGAAGGTAGGTGCAACTTCAAATGGCTGTCCCTGCCGGTCCATCGGGTTTCCAGCTAATGTCACCTGATCAGCAGAAAAGCTGGAAGGAATAAGCGGTGTCCAAATCCGTCCCGGAGCGATGGCATTTACACGAATCCCTTTACTCACTAAGTTTTTGGCCAATGCCCGTGTAAACCCGAGGATTGCCCCTTTTGTAGCAGTATAGTCGATGAGTTGTTCATTGCCATCAAAGGCAACAACCGAGGAGGTATTAATAATCGAGCTTCCTGGCTTTAAGTATTTGAGTGCTGCCCGGGTTGTATAAAAATGAGAGTAAATATTAATTTTAAACGTCTCATCGAATTGTTCATCTGTAATATCGGTCAGGCTAAGTTGCTGAAACTGAATACCGACATGATTGCATAAAATATCAAGCTTCCCAAAAGTCTTGACTGTTTTCTCGACAATCTCTTTACAATGTGCCTTTTCTTTCAAATCCCCTGGTAATAAGAGACACCTCTTTCCGAGTTCTTCAATACGGGCTTTTGTCCGTAATGCATCTTCCTGTTCATCTAAGTAAGAAATGGCAACGTCCGCCCCTTCCTTAGCAAAAGCAATGGCAGCAGCGGCCCCCATCCCACTATCTCCTCCAGTAATTAATGCAACCTTTCCTTTCAACTTACCGCTTCCTTTATAAAGCGGGTTTTCGATAATTGGCCGCGGAACCATTAAGCCCTCTACGCCGGGTTGACGGTATTGCCGCTGCTCCGGTACGGTCATGGCAATATCCTCATAGCGGACAATGCTCCCGAAATTGGGATACAGCGGGTAATCCTGCTCTTTAGTCACTGGATTCGTTCCCTCCAAAAAATGACGTTTGCCTACCATATGCTGATTAGTTAGCCAACGTGCATCAATCAATAATCAAAACACTCTAAAACGGAATAATATAGGAGCATCAAAATAGGAGGTAACGGAAATGTACTATTATTACAATCCGGTAGTAAAGTTTTTATTACTCGATCAGTCAAATGAAAAAGTGCAATTAAAGTATCGGTCTTTGGTGATCAATGCTCCTGTCATTGGTCCAAGACCGCCATTTTATACACACCCCTGTTATAAACATTATTATCCAGTGATCTAGCTTATAGGAGCAATTTCCCGCACGTGCTTATAAATCCTAAGAGCTGCCAAGAGAAGCAATGATTGAGGATGCAGAGATGATGGTAAGAATCCAAAAGGAAGTGGTAGAAGAAGAGGATTTTCTCCTAACTGATCCGACAGAGTTCCATAAAACCGTAGATGATCAAAAGCAATGGATTCAACGTATTCTACAAAACAGTCGGGAAACCATTCTCGTAGCAGAAGTAGATGCTAAAATCGCCGGATGGCTTGTTTTCCAATCACCTAACCGTGTTCGGCTGAATCATACGGGCTCTTTCGGCATGATGATATCGAAGGAATATCGAAACATGCAAATTGGACGAAGATTGCTTGAAGCCTTGCTCGTGTAGGCTGAAAACCACGAGGAAATTGAAAAAGTCTGTTTGGGCGTTCTTTCGACAAATGAACGGGCCATCCACTTATACCGTTCACTCGGATGTATCGAAGAAGGACGCAAGGTGAAGGAAGTAAAAATCCATAATCGCTATGTAGATGATATCCTAATGTATAAGGATGTAAAATAAGCATAAAACGAAAAAAGAAGCGTCCGAGAAGACGTTCGGGGATACCTCCATTGCGAAAAAGATGGTGACATGTTGATATGATTACTGCAGGAACAAGATTTTATGGCCTCTAATTAGGATGAAAAAGGCTGTACGAAAAGTCAAAACCGCTTTTCACACAGCCTTTTTTCTTTAGGAGGCTGGCAACTTAGGTGTATGTAGTGTATCGGTCACAAATGTGTCGAAGGCTTCCTACTCTCCTAAAAATGGAAAGTGGTGGTTTTCATCAAAAATAGTCACCACATAACTGCTCGCTCCCAATATCGAAATATAAGTTATCTTACTGACTGTTAAAAAAGCTGAATATCGATATAACTGTATGCACGGCAAGCAGCAGAAGAATAATTGTCATGATGGCCATTATTGCTATACTGCTGCGGCGTATAAGCTTGATTTGCAGATCGGAGAGTTCCGGCACTTCTTTATAGCGCCATTTCTCCATAAAGAAGAAGGACTCCTCAGGCTCGTATAAAGACCAGATACAATATCCATATACCGGAATGGATAAGACAGCAACGATGAATAACATGAGAAGCCCCCTTTGTAAAAAACTATTAGTTTATATACATGAACACTGCCATATAGTTTCAAATTTCCGGAAATTAATTATCTTCTTCAGCTAAGAAGCCATGCTCCCGACAGTAAACGAGAGCATGGCTATATTTTTTAAATATGATATTCGATATCTTCCTCGACAAAGTCCCATTTGTATGGTGTTTCTTGGTAAACATAGTAATTCAGCCAGTTATAAAATAGCAGATGGGAATGTGCCCGCCATGTGTTTTTCGGCTCTTTTAACGGATCATTATCAGGGAAGTAATTTACAGGCAATTCAACATTATCTCCCTTTGCCACATCTCTCACATATTCGTCTTTTAGCGTCGTAGCATCGTATTCAAGGTGTCCGGTTATCATAATATGCTTATTATCCTTTGACTGGACAATGAAAACCCCTGCATCATCCGAGTAACTGAGCAGCTTAAGCTCCGGGTGATTGCGGACCTCCTCGATAGAAACCGATGTATGGCGCGAATGGGGTGCTACATATTCATCGCTAAATCCG
Source organism: Lysinibacillus odysseyi 34hs-1 = NBRC 100172 (assembly GCF_001591965.1). GTDB lineage: Bacteria > Bacillota > Bacilli > Bacillales_A > Planococcaceae > Lysinibacillus_B > Lysinibacillus_B odysseyi. The sequence goes on along the minus strand of NZ_BCVX01000007.1, from coordinate 108,347 downwards.
CGTACAAGGTCAACCGTCAAATCCGTAATGACATGCGAGTAGACACCCGAGCATTTTTTCGGAAGCTCATATTTACCGATACCATAATGATAGTAGAGAGCAGCCTGGGCGCCCCAGCAGATGTTCATAATGGACGTGACATTTTCCTTTGCCCAATCCATAATTGAAGTGATTTCCTTCCAGTAAAGAACGTCTTCAAATTCCATCCGTTCGATTGGTGCACCGGTAATAATCATACCATCATAGCGGCGATGCTTGATTTCTTCAAATGTTTTATAAAACAGCTGTAAATGTGACTTTGATACATTTCTTGATTCATAGGTTGCTGTATTTAAGAAGGTGATATTAACTTGAAGTGGTGTGTTCCCCAGCAAACGCAGCAGTTGCAATTCCGTTTTCTCTTTTTCCGGCATTAAATTGCATACTAATATATTCAGTGGACGAATTTGCTGCGTGCGTGCACGATCCTCCTCCATGACGAATATCTTTTCTTCTCTAAGTAAATCTCCAGCCGGCAGCCTTTTCGGTATATTGATAGGCATTCCAAAGTCCCCCCATTTCTATCACAAATCAGAAAAAACCTCCCATTCCAGCATAAGAATGAGAGGTTTTTAGTCGCTCGCTCTTATCTTTCAAGGCATACACCTTGCTGGAATTAGCACCTTTCTAGCTGCGCTAGAGGTTGCTGAAGCTTCATCGGGCCATATCCCTCTGCTTCTCTTGATAAGATGATTAAATTAGATAGATTGTATCACGCGAAGATAAGTTTTTCAATAATTATCGCAAAATTCTTAATGATTATTTACTTTCTGCTTCAAAAAGGGCGCCGGTCATATGAGACATTTCAGCAAACAGAAAAGCCGAGCCGGTTACATCGGCTCGACGTCCCATACAATTATGCAAACATATCACGAAGGCATGTGAAAGAATATTTACGGGCTTCATCATCATAAATAGAAGAGCTGATCATCACTTCATCCACACTATTCTCTTCTACAAACGCCTGCAGCTCTTTTGCGACCGTTTCTTTGCTGCCGATAAATGTGTACTGGCGCTGCTGCATCACTGCATCACGTTCAAATGGCGACCAGATCTCATCCATATTTTTGACAGGCGGCTTCAGCAATTGATGATCCCGGCGAATAATTGACAGGAAGAACTGGTAGAAACTTGTCGCCAAATAATGAGCCTCTTCATCTGTATCAGCGACAATAGCATTGATACATGCCAGAACGTATGGTTTTTCACAATATTCACTTGGCTTGAATTGCTCACGATACAGCTTAATGGCACGTGTGAAGTAATCTGGCGCAAAGTGGGAAGCAAATGCGTAAGGCAAACCTCTTCTTGCAGAAAGCTCAGCACTGAACATGCTGGAGCCTAGAATCCAGATCGGAATTTGTTCACCGAATCCCGGATAAGCACGTACAGAATCCGTTTCTTTTGCCTCTCCTAAATAATGCTGAAGCTCAACAACATTCTCCTCAAAGTCTTCTCCTGCAATATTCCGGCGAAGAGCACGTGCAGTAAACGGGTCTGTTCCTGGCGCACGGCCGAGTCCTAGGTCAATTCGTCCCGGATACATGGCATTTAATGTACCGAACTGCTCTGCCACAACGAGCGGTACGTGATTCGGCAGCATGACACCGCCTGAACCGACACGTATTTGCTTTGTTGCCTCTGCAATATAACCGATAGCGACTGCTGTAGCCGAGCTTGCAATGGACCGGCTATTATGGTGTTCTGCCAGCCAGTATCGTGTATATCCAAGATCATCTACATGCTTTGCTAGCTCACGTGCGCGGACAAATGCATCATGTGCATCCTGTCCTTCCCGTACAGGTACAAGGTCAAGCACTGAAATAGGTATATTGATTTTATTCATAATGTTAATTTCCCTCCTGCTTGATTTCTCTTCGCTTCTTCGTTAAGAAGACTAAAAGAACGGCGATAGCAGCCGCAAAAAGAATATAGAAAATAGATTTCAGCATACTCTCGTCCCAATTAGTGACCGCTTGCAGTATGCTGACAATAATTAAAAGGATGCCGATTATATTATGTACCCAAGAACCAGCTTTCAGTACCTTCATCTCCTTTCTTGTATTCCTATTGTTAAGGAAAACTCCCTTTTACGCAAACAATATGCAACTTTGGTCTTGTAAATTAAATATTCTTTTTTCTTCAATTTGTTAGAGACTCCCATGCTTTTAAAATAGGAAAATGCAAAAATGATACGGTAAAATAAAGGCAGAAAGAAAAATAATGCTTGAAGCGTTTCTATTAAAATAAGGCCGGCTTTAGAGTTCTTACAAATCGAAAAAGACAGGGGATGTTGGGAATGTCACAAATAATAACAGATGGAGAAAAGACGGTGTATCCTATTTTATTCGAAGTTCGTTATGGACAGATGAAAAGTATTAACTGTTTTTTATATAAAAATGGGAATACACTGACGTTACTTGATGCGGGCATTGATATGCCTGCTTTTCATGAGTTTTTCTTTGGAAAGCTGGCTGAATATGGGTTCCGCATCAATGATATTGACCAGATTATTCTAACTCATCATCACGGTGATCATACAGGAATGGTAAATCATATTTTAGCTGTGAAACATGTGCCGGTGTATGCTCACCCTCTTGCTATTGAGCGCCTGCATTTAACGGAAAATTATCAGCTGCAAAAACGTGACTTTTTCAAAAAACTATATGAAAATTACGGATGCAGTCACCTTGCAGAAAAACGTCTCGCAAAATTAGCTAAAACAATGAAGAATAGTGAACGGCTGCGGATCAAGACAGATATTATTCCTCTGCTCGATGGGGATATAATAGACGATTTTAAGATAATCGCTGCTCCAGGCCATTCTCCTGACTCTATCCTGCTACACGATACAAAGACAAAGTGGCTATTTGCGGGTGATCTTGTGCTTTATACAGGAACGACAAGTGCTCTTGTTGATCATGATGAGGAAGGCAGACTCCTTCCTACAGTCATGCAGTATAAGCAGTCGCTGGAAAACTGTCTGCATTATAACGCGAGCATGGTATTTGCTGGACATCAGCAGCCGTTTAGTAACTTGCAAGAAATTACGCAGCGGAATCTGGAACGAGTTTCTTTTCAATTACAGCGAATCATAAATAAAATAGCGGACGGTCACGAAACTGCACTCTCTATAGCGTATGCAATCTACGGAGAGCGGACTGAAAAGGAATTTTCCATCATTATGTCAGAGATTATCGGTTATACGTGCTATGCGGAGGAAAAAGGACTGGTCAGGAAAGAGATGGATGAAGATGGCTGGCACTTTTTTGTTAACGAACGTTACAAATAACCCTGGCTCTGAAAGATAAGAAAAACACGAAAGGCAATTCACGCCCTTCGTGTTTTTAGATATCTATTAGAGAGTATGCACAACATGTACGCTATCCACTTGATCTTTCGGAGCTTCAAACCAGGACATTACTTCGTTAGAAATGCTCTTAATTCATTCATTCGGCTCTGACCTTGTGCATAGCCCATCTGATAATTTTGATTCATAGTAGGCACATGTTTTTCAAAGCTGTTTAAAGCGTACTCTGGTCTAAAAACAAATGCTCTTCCCTCTTTTTCGAGTGCTTCCACATAAGCTAGTGTTTCATTATAATACTCTATTCGATTTGCCATAGCTAGTGCGATTTTCGGGTATTTACGGGCCAAGAGCTTCATCACCCATTTACTTTTGCCATCCATCTCCTTGCGGTAGCCTTCCGGACGAGTAAGAACAAAAATATGCTTGTCATAGCCTCGGTTTTCAGCCTGTTTGATCGGAATAGGATCCGACAATCCCCCGTCATAATAAGGAACTCCGTCGACCTTTATTTCAGGAAAGAGCACTGGTATTGCGCATGTAGCCTGTAATATATTGCATCGTGTATCCATCGCTAAAGCATTCATATATTCGACTTCCCCAGTCAGTGCATTCGTCACGCCGAATTCCAGCTGTCCATTAAAGCTACGGTACTTTTCCCAGTCAAAATGATCCAGCTCATTCGGCAGTACATTATAGGCAAAATCCAAGCCGAAATAGCTGCGTTCCTTTATAAAATTTCGCATTCCCATATAGCGCTTATCATGTCGGTATGTAGATAAAATACGCAGTGTCCTTTCCTTTTGCCCTGCGACATAGGAGCAGGCATTGATTGCTCCCGCAGATATGGCAACAATATATGGAAGCTCGATATTCTCATCAATAAAAGTATCGAGTACCCCTGCTGTAAATAGTGTCCGGAATGTCCCGCCCTCCAGGATGAGGCTTGTATTTTGTATGGCAGACATATTCTGATCCTCCTGCTTTGTTTATTGCATAAAAGAGTAGTAAAGCTGTTCAAGCGCAGCAAAATCCCGCTCAAAATCCGGCTGTATCGTACTGATTTGGACAAAGCCGTTCTGTTTTAAATAACTGCTTGCACCATGTAGATCAAAATCATTCAGCTTTGCGCATAAAGCAAATTCCTCTAGACCTACAAATGTAACGATAATCGGATAATGTTCTGTTTGTAACCCGAAATGTGTATAAAACGGTGAAGCCAGCACTGTTTTCAGCCGTTTTTCCAGCAGATGATAACGCTCCGGATACTGTGTAAGTGCCTGTTTCGTATTCTCCAGTAAATAAACCGGTACAGTAAATGGCATTGTTTCATGATAATGTGCGAGATTTATATAAGAAGGGATATCCACTGCAGTTTGCGGAGCCTCATTGTATAGAAGAAAGGCAAGCCCGCCGAGTGCACCGATTGCTTTCCCGCTCACTGCCGTAGCACAGAAAACATTTTCCAGCGAAAAAGGAAGCGCACCGAAAGAGCTGATACAGTCAACGCATAATTTGACGTTATAGGCATCACAGAGTTCCTGTAACTCCTTAAGCGGATTTAGTGTTCCGGTCGATGTCTCTCCATGGACAAACGATAGCCAGTCAACGTTTTGTTCCTTGATTAATTTTTCAATTTCTTTTACGTTAAACGACTCGTTCCACCGATAGCTTTTTGTAACAAACGACAGTTCCCACTGCTTGGCCTGGGCAATCAAGCGCTCACCAAATTCCCCATTGCTCAGCATGAGTCCCCGCTTTTTCCCGCATGCATTTTTTATTAGCCCTAGCATCATTTCATTTGCCAACGTGCCTGATCCGACTACTACAGCAGCATACTTGGTACCGGACATCAATTTTAGCGTTTCCTTCATGTCGTTATATAATTTTACCCCGTCCACGCTGCGATGGGATATATTTGTATAGTGAAGGGGAGCTGTCTGTTTAACAGGTCCAGGATAAAACATCTTCACATCCTTCATCATCCGTACGCGGAATTGATCAATCGCTTTTCTTGTCAGTACCATCGGGAGATACTCAGCATCCTTCGCCCCTACTACAGGAGCGAATTGTTCAAAGCCGATTTGTATATACATTTTTACTTCACGTATTGTCCCTGAAATCACGCATGCTGAAAAGTCCTGTTCATAAAAGTAGGCGTATAAAGCTTTAAACAACCGGAGCATAGCCCGGCCGTTCCGGTGTTCTTTTTTTATTGCGAGGAGCCGAAGTTCACAAAGATTACCGCATAGCTCCTTAGGAAGGTGCTCCTCCATCGGTCCGATTTTTTCGTCGAGAGAAAACGGCCTTACTGCCCTAAACGCAATCATTCCGGCGATTTCAGACTCCTTATATACTAGCATATATGTATTTTCATGATGGAACCGATCGACTAACCGGCGCTCTTTATTTCGATGGTGCTGTGGAATTTCCTCTACAAATGTTTCATAATTAAGCGCGGCAATCTCATCAAATTCCTTTTCGGTTGTGGCAATTTTACACCAATACATATTACGTCACTCTTTCTATTATGTTTTGTCTATGTTCGATAGTCAGTAAAGTAAGCATAACAATAAGTACCGCAAGCTCATATCTGCCTGTTAGAAGAATTGTTACACTATAGGTAAAGAAGCCGATAATCATACTGATGGTCAAGCTTTTCGTAAAGGGCAATGAGAGACTCAGCCCACCCAGGAAGGCAAGCAGCAGGAGCGGTGAAAAGGCAAGTAAAGCGCCAATTCCTGTAGCAATTCCTTTTCCTCCTTTAAACCGAAGCCAAAATGGATAGAGATGACCTGCAACGACAAATAAAATACCTAAAGTGATCCAAAAATCACTGAATCCTAGGAAACGTCCCAGCAAAACAACAGCAATTCCCTTTCCGCCGTCTCCTAGAACCGTCAAGAAGAAGGCTGTTTTTCCAAGGGTACGTCCCGCATTGCGGGCACCTAAATTCCCTGTATTTTCCTTTTGTAGGTTGATGCCGTTCCACCTGCCTACAAAATAGGCGGTCATACACGTCCCAAGAAGATAACAGAATAGTAAATAAAAAATATGCATAGCTTCACCTGCCTATTAGTATAAAAGAAATGCCGGGAGAACCGGCAATTTCCGGGTCAGCCGCGCTTCATATTGGCACGCAGCCTAGAAGAGGAGATTGTCAGCAGCACAATGGAAAGCACTGTATAAAATAGCAGATACGTCACCCAAATCGGTATATCAATTCCTGCAAGCGTATAAAATTCTGTCATTAAATTCCCTGACAGCAAAGAAAGGACAAGTGCTCCAGGGTTAATGCTCAGCCAAAAATACGTAAATGGAGCTATTTCCCCTGCTTCTATCATTGTTTGATTTACCATAATGCTGATAAAGAAGAAAAATAGCGTGAAACCGGCTACAAATACACTTGAACTGTAGGTAGCGATCATTGATGTAATTGTACGCTTTGTCATTGTCGAAAAGAAGATGCCGATGCTACCAATTGCCACCATTGTGACAAAATAGAAGAAGAATACTGTAAGTAGCTGCACCGGTGAAATGCCGCCAAACAGAAAAACAAGACTGTAGAACGGTAGGCTGGCAAATAGCAGAAGTCCAAGGAAAGCCAAAGAAGAAAGTAATTTTCCAATGATGATCTGCCAGGAGCTTTGCGTTGTTGTGAGCAGCATGTTCAACGTCTGTTTTTCACGTTCAGCAGAGATGGCACCAGCCGTTAAACCAGGTGCGATAAATAAAATCATCCCCATTTGGATGAGTGACAGCATGGAAAACAGGTAGAAGCTTTCGCTTGGCCGGAAATAGCCAGTACCTGTCAGCTGTGTGGTAATGTAAAAGAATCCGATCACAAAAATGCTCATTGCAATCAAATAAGCAAGCATGCCCGAAACACTTTTAAAGAAGCGGAAACGAAGCTTCAATTCCTTCAATAATACAGGGTTAGTCAGCTTTCCCATTATTTTTCCGCCCCTTTCGTAATTGTTAAAAAGATATCCTCGAGATCTTGTCTTTCTTCCTGCAGCTGGTAAATCAAAATATCCTGCTGCAATGCTTGTTTTAAAAGGTTGACTTGCTGTTCCTTCGAGCCACGATAGAAGCAAATGACCGTATTGTCATCTACTATTTGTACATTTGATACAAGTGGGTCATTTCGGAAGTGGGAGGCCGCCTGTTGACTACTATTTAGTACTTTTACTGTGAGCTGACGGTCGCCCTGCATATGACCTTGAATAGAATCTACACTGCCTCGTGCAATAAGGCGGCCTTTTTCCAATACACCGATTTCGTCGCACATTTCCGCCAGTTCAGGCAGTATATGTGAGGAAATAAGAATCGTTTTGCCCTGCATTTTCAATGTCTTTACAATATCTCGCATCTCACTCCTCGATCTCGGATCCAGCCCCGATGCCGGTTCATCCAGAATCAGTACAGCCGGATCATGAATGAGTGCTCTTGCCAGGCAAAGGCGCTGCTTCATTCCGCGCGACAAAAGATCTACATATTCATAGCGCTTATCAGTCAACTTCACTAGCTCAAGAAGCGTAGGAATCAGTTCAGCCCGTTGTTGTGAGGATAGTCCGTAGCTTGCTCCGTAAAAATCAAGGTATTCATCAGTTTTTAGCTGATCATACACTCCGAAAAAGTCAGGCATATAACCGAGCTGCCTACGTACGTCATTCGGCTGTTCAATGATATTTGCTCCGTTAATGTAGGCAGTGCCGCTTGTCGGTGCTAAAAGAGTAGCAAGGATAGAAAAAGTCGTTGATTTCCCCGCTCCATTCGAGCCGACAAATCCAAAAACCGTTCCCTGTTCAATATGAAGAGTTAATTGATCGAGCGCAGTAAAATCCTCATATTTCTTCGTCAGCCCTTGTATATCAATCATTTTACTGCAACCCCCTTCAGCAAGATTTTAGGCAATGCGACAGGCATTCCGTCATCTTGCGTTATTCTTGATATCTTGAATTCAATCTTTCTACTATCAACAAGATAATCAGATATATTGTTCTGCACATTAATCTTTCCAGTCGACAGCAGTTCATATTGTCCTGTTGCCTGATTGTAGATAGCAGCCTTAATATTGTCCTGTTGATAGGAACCCGTCATTTCATGAAGCTGCAGACTGCTTATATCGATAGCGCTCGGAAGTGTATAGGAAGCAATATACTCTCCTTCACCAATATAGGCTTCTTCTATATTATTCTGCTCCAAATAGCCGTAAGCTTCCGCACTTGATTCTGCTTCAATCGTTACATAAAAGTCCGAGTGTGTAAGCGTCACTTTGTCAGTCAGCTCGGTTTTTGGTGTAAACGGTACAGAAAAAAGCGAGATGGCAGATATATGGTGATTTCCTTCGTATGTGACTGGAAGAATAGATCGCTTTGACCATCCTACTAATACCGGCTGCCTTCCTGCGTAAGCATTGTCAATCGTAGTGGAAGTCAGCTGTTGCAGCTTCCTCGCCTGAAGGTTTTTTGTCTCCTCAAAAGATTCGGACTCCCAGTAATCATTCACTGGAGCAAGCATACTATTTCCCCGGATAGGCAGCAGTACGTCAATGGTCTCTCCTTTTTTCATGTTACCGATTTTGTGGACTTGATTGCCATTTAATATCTTAACATCCTGTAAATCGACAGGTAATTGATTTGTAATTGTTCCTGCTAATTTGCCAGCCGAAACGGTAAGATCAACGGTTACCTTTCCGATATCATCCAGTTTTGTTCGGCCACTGAACGATTGCACTGACCAGTAGTCCATATCCTTTAGTGTGAGCACTTGCCCAGCATCCGTCCTCTTAATATAAGATTGAGTGTAAAGAGGTGCAGGCGAAAGGATTGCTCCTCTTGTATTCGCGACAGCCGTTGTACTGTCATCCATCGAAAAGGTGAAATCCCCCCTTTTATTGGAAAGAACAGCAGTTGTATAGGAACCTGCAATGGAACCGTCTTCCTGTACTTCATAAAGGGCCATTTGCTGTATTTGCGGCTCCTTTAACCGATCCTTTGCTCCGAACAAGAAGAAAGAAAGCGAGAATACGAGGGAAACTACCGGTACATAAATCCACATATGCTCACGCTTATCTACCCGTTTTATCAAAGAATAGAGGACAGGGCCGACAAGCACGATGTAAAGCGCAATTAATGCCATTACCCAGCCTGCTGAAAATTTAAATGACGGAAATAGTTCATTTTCGTATGTCCAGCCTGTTCCATAGCCGAGACTAGACGGTTGTGTCGCATCCTCTGTAGAATACGTAGAAAAATTGGTAATTCCAGATAGTAAATCGCTGTAGCCCGTCATATCGGCTAATGGTTGTGCTCCTAATGGAAAGGCTGTTTGAATAAGCCCCCCCTTACCTACCGATGTCTTTGCTGCTAGTACTTTTCCCCCTGTTTTCGAAACAATAGTGCTTTCTTTGTTTACTTTTCCTGCTTTTATTTCAAACGATTGTGTAAATGAACCATCGGCTGCTACATTTTTCATCTCTTCAGGTGTTACTTGGTCTGTTGAAGCACCAAATGAAAACGGCAGGAGAGCATTATATGGACCTGCATTTTTCACTTCAGACCCCAAAATGGCTATTCCACCTTGCTGAGTCCAAACGTAGATTGCCTGCTGCTGTTCCTCTGTCAACTTTTCAAACGCTCCGTCATCAAAAAATACAGCATCGACCATTTCAAGCAGAGAGGCATTGACCGGAACTTCTACAGGCGATACAAAACGGGAGATGATCGTCATAGCAGAAAACTGTCCGAGCTGCTTCACCGCCTTCAGCCTGTTAGCATCCGATGTGACCGCAAGCACCATCTTCCCTTCGTAATCAATAAAGTCAGGTGTTACATAATGCATGCCCTCATACTCTATTTCTTTTCCTTTCTCCATTTCCCCCTCAAACAAATGGAAATAATCTTTTCTTGGCTGCTCTAAATTCAAATCCTCGGAGTAGCCGGCTAATTCGATTTCTAATGTCTTTTTTTCTCCGGCTTCCAAAGTAATTGGATATACGAGCGCAGAACCTGTTCCATACGAAACCATTGCATCTATGACAAAATCGCCGCTGAATTTCTCGCCGTTGTTCGTGATAGTTACGGTAAGCGGTACAGCATGGTCATACTTGACTTTGTTATCAAAACCGATTTTTGCATCGACATATAATGAAGCTTGTGCATTTGTATGATTGAGCGGAATAATAAATCCTAGAAATAAAAGCCCAATGATAAGCAGTCTGATTTTATTGCGCATAATTTCCTCTCCTTTCCTGCTTTACCTATCATTACGTTTTCATTATAAAGTAAGTTCCCAAAGTTTTCCGTCCGGCCAAAAATAAAAAGCGAGGAATCTTCCCCGCTTTTATTGCTTATTAATATCCCCTTTCCCATTTGCCCTCTCTATTGGTCAAAATAGTGTCTTTACTTTGCCACTATTAAAGCAGCCTGGAATGTCTTTTCTCTTTCTGCTTAATACCAAATGATGCCGACCAAAATTCCCAGCAGGACAATTGTAGAAGCTTTCATCTTCCACTTGATTAATAAGACGAAAAATAAAATAATAAAAACCGCATCAATAGCTCCTGAGATAGAATCAGAAATAATCGGCGTAAAGAACGCGGCTGTTAAAATCCCGACAACCGCTGCATTCATCCCAGCAATAGCACCTCGCATCTTCTGATGTCCGCTTAAATATAACCAAAATGGGAGTGCGCCGAGAATCAGCAGAAAACCTGGAAGGAAGATGGCGAATGTCGCCCATAAAGCGCCTCCTATTCCCCCAAGTATCATGCCAATGTATGCAGCAAAGGTAAACAGTGGTCCAGGTACCGCCTGTGTTGCACCGTAACCTGTTAAAAACGATTCCATTGACATAATACCACTGCTGACAAAATGTGTTTCTAGAAGCGGGAGGACCACATGACCTCCCCCAAAAACGAGGGCACCTGCTATGTAAAACTTTTCAAACAAGACAAGAGCCTTTATCGTAAAGAAATGATTCGCCAGCGGCAATACAAACAGTAATGCAAAGAAGATAAACAGTAATACAGCCCCTGTTTTTTTAGATAGCAGCTGCTTGTTAGTCACACACTTTGTTGTTCCTGTTAGAGTTAGATAGCCCGCTATACCCGCTATAAGAATCACAGCTGCTTGTGTCCAAGGTGTCGTTAATATAAGCCCCGCAGCACATGCCAAAATAGCTAGAAGGGTATGTCGCCAGCCTATTAATAGTTTATTCACCATATCTACAATTGCTTGGCCAACTACCGCTACGGCGACAAGCTTTAATCCCTGAATCCAGCCCATATTAACCTCTCCCTTTAAATAGAAGGCGGCAAACAGCATAAGCAGCAAAACTGAGGGCATAGTAAATCCGGTAAACGAGACAATACTTCCAAGCACGCCTCCCCGGATCAACCCAACACCGATACCAACCTGGCTCGACGTTGGGCCGGGTAAAAATTGGCTCAGTGCAATCAGATCAGCGTATTCCTCATCTGTTAGCCATTTCTTTTCTTTCACATACGTTTGCTGGAAGTAACCTAAATGTGCAGTCGGCCCGCCAAATGATGTGCAGCCAAGGCGAAATGACACGAGAAAAATTTCAACGAGTGTACGCATAGTATCCTCCTTTATGTAGAACGACATCTCCCTAATAAATGCTGAGTGATATGCTTTCTTGTTTTTCTTTGTACTTGCAAAAAAGCATGGCAATGCCAGACCGCCTGACTCTACCATGCTTATAAATCAACATATTTTGTTTTAAGATAGCAAGTCAAACCAGACCTGTAAACCCTCTCTGATATAATAATAAGCCCACTTTACAAAGCTGCAATAAAAAAACAAGGAACAGCGGAACCTCTGCCCCTTGTAAAGGTTTTGTAAATCTTTTCTCTACTCCTCTAACTGGTCAATATAGCGATAGAGGGTAGATTTGCTGATGCCGGTTTGATCCTTAATCGCCTGCAATGTATACACTTTACTTTGATACATCTCCAATGCCTTTTTCAAATTATCATCTGATTTTTTTGGCCTGCCTATTGCTTTGCCTTGTTTTATTGCCTCCTGCATAACGAATGTAGTGCGATGGCTTGTACAAGCTGCCTGTAGTTTTGAAAAGAAGGATGCAGCTTCCGCCAATGTCATGCTGGGCATTGTCTGATTTGTCATTTCTTCATCAATGAAATGGATAAAGACGCCGTCTTTCTCTGCCACTCGTAAAACATCTTCAAATTGGGATAATGTATCCGCTAGAACGACCATATGCTGCACATATAATTCATCCCCACTTTTCATTTCCATCAGCATGTTTTCCAGCGCAGTCCTTTTTTTGGCGTAAGGATGCGATTCTTCAAATATTTTATCAACTGTGACAGCTCCAAGCTGTTGCTGCATATCTTTATCATCTTGTACGGGACGTTTATATCCGTAAATCATAGTAAGCTCCTTACCTTCCCAAAACTATTCCATTTTGGGAATATAAATGGTACGATAATGAATGTCGTTTTTGTATCAATACACTTACGTAAAACTATATCGAAAGGATCAATAACATGCAATCTTTAAAAGAACAATGGTTTGGTAACATCCGTGGTGATATATTGTCAGGTATCGTTGTAGCACTCGCACTGATTCCTGAAGCAATCGCTTTTTCTATCATAGCAGGTGTCGACCCGATGGTTGGGTTATATGCATCATTCTGTATAGCGACAATTATCGCATTTGTCGGCGGGCGTCCGGCTATGATATCTGCAGCAACTGGGGCGATGGCTCTCGTTATGGCAGACCTTGTAGCGGATTATGGCTTGAACTATCTACTCGCCGCAACAATTTTAACAGGTATTGTCCAAGTATTACTAGGGGTTTTCGGGATTGCAAAACTAATGCGCTTTATCCCAAACGCTGTAATGATCGGTTTTGTCAATGCTCTTGCTATCCTAATTTTTATGGCACAGGTACCCCATTTCCTTGGTGAAGGCTGGTTAACCTATGTCTTCATTGCGGTTACACTGCTTATTGTTTATACGGTACCGCGATTTGTAAAAGCAATACCAGCGCCCCTTATCGCGATCGTTGTCCTAACAGCAGCGGCATTTATTTCCGGAGCGGAGCTGAAAACAATCGGAGATTTAGGTAACATCACACAAAGTCTGCCGTCATTCTTTATACCGGATGTGCCATTTAACTTTGAAACGCTGCGAATCATCCTTCCCTATTCTTTAGCCCTCGCAGTTGTCGGGCTTCTAGAATCATTGCTGACATCGCAGATTGTAGATGATATGACAGATACGAAGTCCGATAAAAACCGGGAAGCACGCGGACAAGGAATCGCCAACTTCGTAAATGGATTTTTCGGCGGAATGGCTGGCTGTGCCATGATTGGTCAATCCGTTATTAATGTCAAATCAGGGGGCCGCGGCCGTCTTTCTACTCTTGTAGCTGGTCTCTGTTTAATGTTCCTGATACTTGTACTTGGGGATCTGGTTGTTGATATCCCGATGCCTGTCCTTGTCGGCATTATGATCATGGTATGTATTGGTACATTTGATTGGGGCTCTTTTAAATATATTATTACCGCCCCTCGCGCTGATGCAGTTGTCATGCTTGTAACAGTCGCGATAGTTATCTACACAGATAACCTGGCAATCGGTGTTATCATTGGTGTCATTTTGAGTGCTCTGTTCTTCGTGGCAAGCATCTCTAAAGTAAAAATAAAAGAACAAGGAACAACATACTTCATAGAAGGACCGCTGTTCTTTGCTTCTACACAAAGTTTCATCCAGGCATTTGAGCAAGTATCGCAAAAAGAAATAACGATTGATCTCTCAAGTTCTCATTTATGGGACGAGTCCGCAGTAGGTGCAGTAGCGAAAATTGTATCCAAGCTTGAAGAGCAAGGAATTGCTGTACAAGTAAAAGGATTAAATCCGGCGAGCGAAAAATTATACAATAAGTTACTCGGTCTATCCGGCGGTCACTAAACGAAGGAGGAATGCGAATGTATCAGTACATTTTACTAGCAGCAGATGGGTCGGAAAACGCCATCCGTGCCGCAAAAGAGGCAATTAAACTAGCAAGCTTTACGGAAAGTTCATTGATTGATCTTGTTTATGTAGTGGATTTTGAAAAATCGAAGAGTGATGTACTACATGCCGCCTCTCCAGAGAGTTTGGAGATCGGGCGGAGACGCAAAATTGCCCCGATAGAACAGTTGATTAAGGAAGCAGGCATCACGTACAAGGTCACCCTTCTAAAAGGTGAACCTGGTCCTGAAATCGTACGCTATGCGAATGAAGCAAATGTTGATATCGTCATTATCGGCAGCCGAGGCCTGAATTCCCTGCGGGAGATGGTGCTTGGCAGTGTCAGCCACAAAGTAATGAAGCGGGTAAAATGCCCTGCGCTGATCGTGAAATGATAAAAGGTCGTACGAGAAAAAATACTGACTCGTACGACCTTTTAGTTTATCTTCATATAAGGCGCAATCTTTTCAGACAATATGTGAGTTTCCCAAGGGAACCAATAATACGTTTCCCCATCAAACTGAATATTGTACCGGTAAGCGAAGGGACCACCTGTATAAAGAATGATTTGATAGTAATCAGGATCCTTTTCCGTCGTATTAGGATTGAAATCCACCTGTTCCCTGCTTGAAGTAAGTAACTGTTCAATCTCCTGAATATCATCCGAGTTTTCCCATGTAGAGAGCAGCTTGTTTCCTTCAGCCGTATAGATTGAATAAAACTCAATCCGCTTTACATTTTCTAAAGGCATATCTTGAAAGCGCCAGCGGTATTTTCCAGCATCCCTTGTATAATATATCCGGTAGCCTCCAATTTCCTCATCGTCCTTTACTGCTAAAAGGTCAGGCTCGCCTTTTACCGCAAAAAACTCTGTTCCCTTCTCATGAAAAGCGGCATCCCCGTTTTTCGTTTTATAATTGGAGTTTGTCACATTGTCAGCTACCTTGAATGTCACTGTTCCGATAGCCTCACCTATATAGGATTCGTCTGTAAGCACAGCATCATAGACAGCCTCATAGGACTTATTATCCCATTTGATAAAATCAACCCAATCAATAATGGATTCCGTGCGGGTAATTGAATTAAAGAAATTATTACTGCAGCCGCCAAGCAACATAAGTCCCGCAAGCAGGAACAACCACTTTTTCATTTTAACCACCTCTTTTTAAAGTAGACTTCCGAGAAAACGAAAAGTTACAATATAGTTCTAGGTTTTTTAACGTCACGCCATTATATAAAACTGACTGGAAATAAAAAGACGGTCTCCTATACGGGACCGTCTATCCTCATTCATATGTTTTTTGAGTAGATTGTGCATCCAGCTTATACTCGATGTTCTCCAAAATCTTCGTTTGGATCTTTAAGTTCTTTACGATGGTAATCATGAACCAAATAACGAAGATAATCATGCCAAGATAAAACGCCATAAAAAGTAATGTAAAGATAAGTGCTAATCCTCCAGCAGCAGCATCCATTGTATTCTCTCCTTCCTGCATACTATTGGTTATTCAAAAAAACCACGTAATATGACTTTTTCAAAGACAATTGGAATTATATAAAATAAGAGGTAAAATATTCAATGGTCCATTCTTACTGAATGTGGCTATATCAATCTCCATTAGACCTATAGACTACACCGGAGATTAAGTGTATTGAACTGACAGCAGAATAGGCAGATAGAACCCCGCATACTGATGCAAATGCAATAAGTGCTTTGTTTTTTTCATCAATTAGCAAAGGAGGAACGTATGGCATTAGAACATGAATTTTATTTAGTGAGAGATATTCTTCAAATGGATGGCATAATGCACATTAAAGAAAAAACTATCCTTATATTAGATTCGGTTATTATCGATGATGACCTTATCCTTTACATATCAGATTCTTTAAAATGGCTGCCAAGCAAGCTAGTAAATTTCCAGGGAATGTCGGACTACACTGGTATCGCTTATTACGGCATTACTCTTTTTGATCAGCAATCTGCGCCCCTTCTGTACCGTATATTTTGCGGATGGAGAGATTTATTTCTAAATGCGCCATCAAAGCTGGAGCTTACAGGGAGCTATATTTTTCCCGATGAAATGGATGACATGGGGGAATATGAAAAATTGGTATTCAAAAAAGAGGATGTATTGCGGCAGTTTGAAAAAATGATAACACTTGCAGAGTACTTGGCTAACGGAAATTGTTATATATATCATATAGGAATTTAACTGACATCCTGCTTTAAAGCATCAATAAGAACGTGCCTGCCTATAAAAAAGACTAACAGGCATGTTCTTTACAAAAAAATTATATTCCTGCTGTATTCATTAATACGACCCGCCAGCCATCAGGATCTTCTATAGTAACCCCTTTTTCTTCCCAGTATGGATTTTCCGGCTCGACCTCTGGGTAGCCCATTTCTTGAAGTTTTACCGCCATATGCTCGATTGTTTCTTTATCAGGAATATACAATACGAGTAAATTATCTTTTGTAGGGGCAGGACAAGGACTACCATTTTCATGCTCGGTAAATTCCAGGTGATAGTCTGTATTCGGCAGCCCAACCATCAGTCCTTTATAGCCTCGATGTCCTTCAAACGATCCAACTTTTTTAAGGCCTATACCTTCACAGTAAAAACGTTCAATTTCCGCTAGTTGATCTGTCGGTCTTGCTATACGGACTTGAACGACTGATAAATTTTCACCCCATTGACTATTCATTTTCTCTTCATCCCCTTTACATTCCAACTCTCTCTATTCACTAATGGCCAAATCCTCTTCTGACTGGCCCTCAGATGAAATAATATCATTATACACTTAATTTCATTCTCTTTTGTATGGTGGTGCTTCTTCCACTACGTTTTTGGCTTGTTGAACACCTAAAGAAACAGTTTTCATATAATTATTTCATTATGAGCCAGGACATTCCCCTTTTCTTAAAAAAGGTAATTTTAAAAACCTATAAAAGGTTACAATAATAAGCTTTTTAAGCTTTTAACAAAATTGCCGCGGTTTCCGGCTTGCAAGTAAAGAACAAATAAGGCTGCTGTAAATGTTTATATTCAGCTAATACGTGAAGAAAACAAAAAACGATAGAAGTGCATAAACAGCCAAGGGATATGACACATTATTGATAGGAGGTGGAGAAGAATGTCTCAAATTATCGGTGTTGAGGAATCTTTATCAAACGTGGAAGAAGCTTTAAAGGCAAAAGGTTACAAAGTAATTCAACTACGTAATGAGGAAGATGCGAAAAAATGCGATTGCTGCGTAATTACAGGACAAGATCGTGATGTAATGGGAATCAGTGACCCTGTTATAGATGGTCCGGTTATTGATGCAGGCGGACTTTCTGCAGATGAAGTTGTGCAACGTGTAGAAAAAGTTTTCCACTAAGCTCATTATGCTGCTCAATGAATCAATGATGATTCCTTGAGCAGCTTTTTTGATTTTCACATGTAAAAAGAAGTATTGGTCGATAGTAGCAGCACTATACCTTTATAATTAATGAATTTTATTAAAAGCCTAAGCTTTACAGACCACAGGGCAATTTTACAGCTGCCCTGTGGTCTGTTTTTTTGTGCATGGTTATTTCTTTTCGTTTTCAATATATTCTCTCATTTTTTTCAAGCGTTTAATATCCTTTTTGGAAATGGGCACCATTTCATGCTTAATCATCTTCACAAATGAGACGATCAGCAATAAGACAATGATTGTAAATGGCAGTGCGGAAATTAAGGAGGCTGTTTGTAGTGCATCCAAGCCTCCTGTGAAAAGAAGAACGCTTGCAATTGCAGCCATCAATACTCCCCATACTACTTTCATCAAATTGCTAGGATTCAAAGATCCGTTCGAAGTCATACTAGCCATCATATACGTAGCCGAATCGGCAGAGGTAATGAGGAAGGTAAAAATAAGCAAAAGACCGATAATCGAAGCAACCATTGTCAAGGGGAGCTGATCAAGCATTTGGAATAAAGCTACGGTCAAATCGGTATTTACCGCTTCCGCTATATTCGTACCAGTATTCAAATCGAAGTAGAGGGCGGAACCACCAAAGACAGCAATCCAGAAGCATGAAATAAGCGGCGGAATGATTAGCACCCCTATCACGAACTCGCGGATTGTGCGCCCTTTCGAAACGCGTGCTACAAAAGATCCAACGAACGGGGACCAGGCAATTGCCCATGCCCAGTAGAAAATCGTCCAGGTCTTCACCCATGTACCTTGTACATACGGCTGCATCCGAAGACTGTATTCGATGAAATGCGTCAAATAGTCACCAATGGCCAAAGTAAAGGTTTCAAGAATAAATACAGTAGGACCTGTTACAAAAACAAATAATAATAATAGCATAGCTAAAGCCATGTTGATATTACTGAAAATACGAATTCCTGTATGCAGACCTGTTGTGGAGGACGCCATATAACCAACAAACATTATACCGATAATGGCCAGCTGTACCCAAACAGATATCGGCGTACCAAAAACAGCATGCAGGCCTCCGTTTGTCTGGAGGACACCGAGTCCAATGGAAGTTGCTACACCCATCACAGTCGCAATAACAGCAAGAATATCAATTGTATTTTTTACTACTCGATTTGACCCTGTAACGGGTTCCAATGCAGTAGACATTAATAAATCCTTTTTCTTATTAAATTGCATAAACGCCATTACCAATCCCATGATGGCAAAAACAGACCACTGGCTTACCCCCCAGTGAAAGAATGCATACCCCATTGCAATCCTGGCTGCATCCGTAGATAGCGGTTCCACATCACGAAAAGGTGTATTGAAGAAATGGCTCATTGGTTCTGCTACACCCCAAAAGACAAGTCCAATCCCTAAACCTGCCGAAAACAGCATAGCAATCCAAGAATGAAACTTAAATTCAGGCCGTGCATCTTTTCCACCCAGCCGAACTGTGCCATATTTTGAAATTGCCAATGCGATTAAGAATATTGCGATGACAAACACGGATAATAAATAAAACCATCCAAAATAATCGGTAGTAAAAGAAAAGAGCCTCGTTGCAATCCGCTGAAAAGTAGCAGGAGAAACCGCTCCTAAAATAACACATAGTAATATAAAGATACTTGAAACTAAAAAAACCGGGCTTTTCAAATTGCTCTCTTTCAAAATTGTCTCCTCTCAAGGAAATAAACCATACACTATTTTCGGTAATTCCCTTCCGCTTGGGTGATAAAACGTATACCAGAATAATTTAAAGATACGAATACAATAAATAATTTCAAATTGATATCCCTGCGTTCTATGTCAATTTCCCCGGTTCCGCATGGTTTTATTCTTCTTCCTGCCTTGCAGGAGACTTTTATGTGCTTCAAAGTAATAAGCGTGAATGATGCTTTAAGAAAAAGAATTGGCTAACCGTCATAATAAGGAGGTGTTTAATGTACTTGGAGATGTCAGTGAAAGGAAGCGCTATTTTTTAAGGAAAAGAAATTAATTGTAAACAAAGACAAAAGCTTATAAGACTCTTCATCCCATAAGCTATTTTACATGTATTGGATGCTCAATAATAAAGCTCATCCACCCTTCTTTATATTGTGCACAAATTATACCTTTATGAAGTTCCACAATCCTTTTGGAGATGGCAAGCCCAAGCCCTGTTCCTTGACTATGGTTTCTTGCCTTATCACCCCTGAAAAACCGTTCAAACAATTTGTCTACCTCATTAACGGAGAGATTTTCAACCTTGTTAGAAACCTTCCTGACTGCTTTGTCTTCTTTGATATTTAAGCTTATTAACAGCTCAAATGGTTTCATGCTGTATTTTATCACTCCTAATTACCCCAGTAGACGTACTTAAAATAAGTAGATGGAAACGAGGTGTTTTCATAAAGAAAAGACCCCGCGAAATCGCAGGGTCGGCTTTTCCGTTATCGAATTAAAAGCATTTGAGATACCTTTCTCTCATTACTGTTGTGTATAGAGGCGGTTCAGGGCGGATTTACTTTATCCCTTCCCGTTCAATCCGTTTCATCTGGATATTCATTCGGAGAACCGCACCTATTATCAATACTGCCAATGGTATTACTGTATAATCACCGATGAACAGTGTTAATATGCTGCAAATAATCAATCCGGCTGCAATTGTATAGGCAGTTTGCCCGCCGGCCTTCGCTACTTTGCGTACATCCCCTTGAAATGTTTCCTCATTAAACCCTGCCAAGAGCCCTACAAAACCTTTTTGCCATATTAAATAACCAAGCCCTAAAAACGGCAGGCTGATGATCAAGTAAACGACAGTATCCATAGTTCTCATCCCCTTAAAAAACGCTTCTTAACATCCCGCATCTAGCTTTATTTCGATAAATACCGTTCTTTCCAATCAGGCCGCTCTTTTGTATGCAGAACCTCCTCTAAATCCGGATCCCATTCCTGTGTTAGCGTATTATACACCCGCGCAAATAACGTATCTGTTTTAGTATCGTGTAGTATATAGGCCAGACACGGAACATCATTGATTTGGATTTCTTCACTGGAAAGGATAGATGTTACATAGGTTTTTACCTCATCGTCCTCTTCCTGCATATGGCTAAGCTGTTCAATCATCTGCTCTTCCCCCAGATTCTCTACTTCGAGACCAGCCGCATAAGACAGCTCCTCCGGAAACTCATCAAATTCAAGCACCTCTTCAATATCGCCTGAAAGAATTTTCCGGTGGATAGGACTATATTGTAAGATGTCGCTAACTGGATCGAGTTCCTCTTCATATACGCCCTCTGTCAGCTGTTTTTTACCTTTAGGCGTCAGTACTAGTGTTTCTTCCTTCTCTACAAGTCCCGTCTTTTTCATATTATTTAACAGGTCATTAATAAAAAGAGGCTCAACAAGCAGAACGTCAGCAAGTGCTTCCCCGTCTTTAAACACGCCGGTCTGGAAGGAGATCAACATCATTTTCATTAAAATATCCATCGGCTTTTTCAAAACAGGATTATACGTCACCTTGAAGGATTGAACGGGAATACAAAAGTTCATTTCATGTATAATCTCCGCGCCGTCCATCTGTTTTAGCTGACCTGCCAATTGCCGTTGCAAAGTTGAAAGTTCCATCGATTATGCCTCCTTAAACGCACGGTAGCCGTCTTGAGTTTTTACCGTATCTAGTACATGGCTGTACATATCGCGAACTTCTCGCTTTTTCGGTTTCTGAGTAAACATTTCTGTGCTGCCGATTAAGGCCAGAAGCTCACGTGCACGCGACAGTGCCACATTCAATCGGCGATAGTCCTTCGCAAAACCGATTTCTCCGTTTCCTCCGTTATTCCGTACCATTGATACGAGAATAATATCCATCTCCATTCCCTGGAATTTATCGACTGAACCAGTACGGATATGAAGATGTGGAACACTGATTTCCTGCTCGACCAGGCGGTTAATCCGCTTCACCTGCTCTGCGTAGAAACTGATCACCCCTACTGATTTTAGCGTATCTGCTGAAAGGCGCCCGTCTCTTTTAGCTTTCTCTGTCGCTTCATTCATTTCGAGCAGCAGCTTTTTGATAGTGCTAAGCTCCGACTCATTGTATAAACTAGACCCTTCCTGCATGCGCTGTTCAAAATAACGCTTTTCGTTCGGTACATCAAACCAAAGAAGGTGGTTGTGCAGATCGAAATGCGATGTAACGAGCTGATGATTACGGAGTGCATCGGAATCCGGCAGACCACATTTTAGCTCATCGCTTTCATTTTTGTAAAACGGTGTAATTGTCTTCATAATATTTTCGTGCATACGGTACTGGATTGCCAGCATTGTTTTATTCGCTCTAGGCAGGTTTTTATATAAACGTTCAAATAGCGATTCTTCAAGCAGCTTTTCAAGCTCACGTTTTTGCTCAAATGTATCACTTTCCTTTACTACTTGCTCAAGTGTCTCTTCGAACGTCTCATCTCCAATCAGCGGAGGGAGCTGATGATGGTCACCAACGAGGATGATTTTTGCTCCTTTCAGCATCGGCAGCAGCAGCTCCGGCGGTGTGGCCTTTGATACCTCATCAACAATCACCACATCAAATGTCGGATAGTTGTCCATAAATTCCCGATTGGCGGAAGCGACACAAGTCGTTCCAATAACATTGGCATGCTTAACATATAGCTTACGGATTTCATCCAAGTCATGTTCATTCGCTGATTCAAGCATGGACTGCCACTGTTTCTGTAAATTTTGGGTAACGGGCAGCAGTTTAATTTGTTCTTCCAGCTTTCCGATTTTTTCTATACATGCGGCAAGTTTTCCTGCTATACCGGCAAGTGCCTCCTCGGGATTCTGTTTCACCAGTGCTTCTAATTCTTCTCTTTCTTTTTCAAGTGCAAGTCCTGAGCTGTTTACTTCCTTAAAGTCTGCAATTGTTTTAGCAAGCAGCTTTTCCCCGCTTTCAAGCTCTTTTACTATAACCTGTAGGGCTGCAGTTTTTTGGTCTTTTTTCGACGCCAGCTCCGATATGATAGTAAGGATATTAGCCATTTCCTTTTTTGTTTTGTCGGCATTGAGCCGAATTGTTCGCAGTGTTTCAGCTGGCCTAGCTTTTTTCACCGGTAATGATTCAATATGCATCGTTGTTACCGATAGCTTGTCTTTCCATTTTTGAATTTGGTCACGCATCGATTCGATGACAGACTCATTTGCCCCCTGCTGCTCCTTAAGCACTTCAATCAGGGCTTCTTTCAATCGTTCAAAAATGATAATGGTATCTTGAATTAAGGCATTATAACGTTGCAATTGCTCATCAATATAAGATTTTCGTAAATGCAGACCTTGAATGGAGCGGGTTCCGTTCGACATATTGATTTTTTTCTCAACAAAAGCTTTGCTTAGTTTTGACAGGAAGTCGCTTACTTCATGAATGGAATACGAATGTTGAGGAGGTAGAGGCAGATGCTCTACATGGATGCCGAGTGTTGTTTCACTGTAGACAATCGCTTTTTCCAGGCGGGAAGCGACATCTTTAATACCTTTATACGCCTCTAATTGCTTCTGGCGCTCATCAAGTGACATAAGCAGCCGGTCAAGCACATAGCTTCGGCGAAGGCCGTGTGCCTCTAAATAACTCTCAACCTCGTATACTTTCTTGAGCGCAGTAATCTCCTCCGCCTGGGCTTCTATTGCAGTAGCCCCGCCTGTTAGATTCGCCAGCTTCTCTTCTACAGCGGCAAGCTGCTGACTGCCATGGCTTTGCTCCTCTAATAGTTCAGCCAGCTCCAGCTCCTGCGAGACTTCATCAAACTGCTGTGTTGCGTCTTTAAGCCGCTTTCTTACGCTCTCTTCGCTGTCATACTGAGCCAGATCTTCCTCTAGTTTGGCGATATCCGTCTCATAAGAAGTAATATTTCCACGAAGCTTCTCAAGTGCAGCCTCTGTTTCCTCCCGTTCCTTTTTCAAAGAACCGAGCTGCTTTTTTAAGGCTGTAATCATTTCATGCAGCTCAGAAAGACGGATTTCTGCCTGCTGCTTCTTCTCAATTTGTTTTTCCAGTCCGAGCTTTTGCGTTTCATAGGAAGTAATTTTATCCTTCGTTGCTTCAATTTCCTGAAGCAGCTTTTGTTCCTTTACGGCATGCTCGCTGACTTCTGCTGAAATAGCTTCATACGTCTGTTCCTTCCAGTACGCCGAGACGTTTTCCTCGATGAATTTTTTACCCTCTTCTTCAATGGATTCTGTCCGCCCATACCGCAGAATTCGGATGTCTTTATTGGAAAGCAGTCGACTCAGCGCGTTATCCACTGCCAAATTGGATTGTGAGGCAACAAGTGTCTTCAGGCCGGCTTTTGCATTTTGATAGCAAATTTCAGAAATAACGGTTGTCTTACCTGTTCCCGGGGGTCCCTGGATGACATATAAGTCTTCAGCACTCATTGCGCCAACAACGGCCGCCCGCTGAAATTCATTTAAATTATTGTGGAACTCCAGCTCTACATCTTTTCTCCGTTCTGCAATGACCGGTTTGTCCTCAAACAGGATATTTTCGAGGTTGGCATTGGCTGCAAGCCCTTCCTTCAAACGTTCAAAACCACGAAGGAGACGCTGCAGCTGTGCTTTTGTTGCTGCATTGCTAAATTCAATTTTGTTGAATTCAAAATGCAGTTCGTTTTTCCTTGCCATCCTTGCCATGTCCGGTTTTAATTCGATTTCTACCGTGCGTTCGCCGCGGTTTACTTTTACGACATCTCCCAAATCTTTATGGAAGCCGCGGACACGCGAACTGAGCCCTTTTAGCTGCTTCCACTGTTTTGCATCTAGACCTGACAGCTGCATGACAACGTGCGAAAATTCGGCATTAAAGCGGGGACTTGAAAAGTTCGCCTCGATGTCCTCGATTTCCGCATTTTTGTTTAATACTTTCAAGTATCCTTCCCAACTTGAAATACGCTTATTTACATAGTCATACCGTTCCTTTGAAAACGGCAGCGCAGCAAGCGAGCTGATAAACTGGTCTGGATACGTATGACCATTAATACGGGTCGGCACAAAATGGACAAGTAACCGCTCGCGGCGATTTGTCGCTACAGGTGTTCCTATTCCTCTTGTACGGAAGCTTTTTGCCACTAGCCCGCTTTTCAAATCAAACAGACAGTCCATAATACAAACCCGTTCAGGGAATTTCTTTGCCAGTCCTTTATTAACGACCGGATCGAAATATAATGTTAACGAGAGCTGGGTTCCATCTGTTTCCAGCTTCTCTACAAATACAACAAAAGCTTTCTGTAAATTAAAAAAGGCGTGTTCATCTGGAACATGCTGCTTCAACGCTTCGCGAGCTGTATTTGTCAATACAATATGTAAACGCATTTTTTCGGTTGCGGTCGTCTGCATATGAACACCCTTTCCTTTATTCGTTCAAAAATAGTCACAAGCTCTATTATACCAACAATATGAGTAGGTTGGTAGAGTCTCTGCATGATAAAAAGCTTATGAATAGCTTCATAAGCTTCTGAGAATTAATCTTGTATGCGGGCTTCTGTGGCGTATTTTTGATCCCATGCTTCATCGACCTTACGCAGGGCGACCGGCCGGAATGTCTCTTTGTGAACAAGCGTATGTACACTCTTTGCTGTAGCCGCTATTGAACCGTCCTCATGTAAAATTTCATATCCATATGTAGTACGAAGTCTGCTGTGTGATTCAATCCACGTACGGACCGTCGCTGTCTGGCCATAGCGCATAGCCTTTTTATATTGGATGGAAAGATCAAGTACCGGTGACACATAGCCCGATTGTTCTAATCCAGCATAGTCAAAGCCCAGGTCCTTTACTAGCTGAGTGCGGCCAATCTCACACCAAACAACATAGTTAGCATGATATACGACTCCCATTTGATCAGTTTCCGCATAGCGTATTTCAATTTGTTTTTCTGATATAAACATACTTTTCTTTCCTTTCGTAGAAATGCCATTTTCCTTGCATTTCTATAGCTTTTCAACAACCCGATTCTCATTATACCGCACTTGTCTGTAAAATGAGGTGGATTTAATCCAACGAAAATGTTTTCTAAGAAAGTGAAGGCTGGATTTATTCGGTTGGAAAAACCTTATTGTCTGGAAGTGAAAATGCAGAAAATGTTAACAGAATGCCGTAAACCTCTGCATCCATCGCCATCAGCATCGTTTGATTATATTTTTTGTAATGACTTTTAAACTTTCCAAAGACAAAGTCACGAAATAACCTTGCCCTCACTTAAGCCCCGATGAAGAGAACAGAAAAGGTAAGCTTTTCACCTTTTTAATAGGTAACAGGCTTGTTTGACAAGAAGATTCCTAGAGCAAATTATTTACTGTAAATCCTTCGGGCTCTGTTTTGGTATATCGATTTCTTCAAAGATATTCGATGTAAAGTTTGCTTTTTGAGGTATTTCAGAAAAATAATTGCTCATTAACTTTTTGAACTCTCCAACGGTTAAAGGCTTAGCATCTTCCTTCAACTCAAAACCGAGCTGCCCATTTGGTTCAATCGTCGCAGTTTTCACATCCTCTATTCTAGAAATACCATGGTTCCGTAATCTCATTTCTAATTGATCTACAGTTAATCGTAATTTTTTTAAAGATGCGACATCTAATACCCCGTCTCTAATAACAATCTTTGATTTTCCTGTTATTAATTTTTCAAAGGAATTTGATCTTAATTGAATAGCCTCTAATATCACGACGGAAATAACAAAGATAGCTGCAGACACGATTGCTTTAATAACACTTTCTCCAGCAATTGGCTGCACAATTATCGTACCGATAGAAATCATTACGGTCGTTTGTGCTAGTGTCATTTGAGCTATAGATTTTCTACCCGCAATTCTTAAAACTAAGATACCAGCTAAAATTAATATTACGGACTGCCAAATAAAACTCACATAATCACCCTTTTCTTCTATGATGAGCTTTTGAAGCCTCCCCTATTCAAACTGAGAATTTGGAACTTTCTTCCGCATATTCCGGGAATGTCAGCCATAAAAAAGAGCCTCTTGATGCCTTTACACTTCCTTCCTACTCTTAAAATAGTGATCAACACGCTGGAAAATTATTTTTTCCTATAATAATATTTTTCAATTCATCTTCAAAAATCTACCTTTTAGAGGATTATTTTATAATAATTAATCTATTAATATAATTTTCTTCCCGCTTTTCTTGCCCCTTCATTTTTGTTCAAAGATATGTCAAAAATTTTAATGTCAATAGTTATTTTTCGAAAAAGTTGTGACTCCCATTAGAAAAATGGGTAATAAAAGAGAATAAATAATTAAAATTAATAATTTATGAATTAAAATGTTGAAATTTAGACACAAATGGCGTACAATGAATTTAACAAAAGGGTTTTGGGTAAAACTATTATTTTCCTAATTAGGAGGGGTTTGTATGGCTAACTTATCAAATATTCGACAAGATGCAGATTTCTATAATGATGTTCCATTAGTACGGGAATTTAAAAAACCAAGTGGCTTAATTGTCTTCGGACCAGCTGCAGGCTTCGCATTGTATGGTTTAACAGCAGTGGGCATGATTGCGTTTGACATCCTGGTAAAATTATTTTAATTATGAACAATAGCCTTCTAATCATTCGGTTAGAAGGCTTTTTTGTGCCTTTACAGCACAAACTATCTCTTCCCTGTCCTCCCTAACCGGCTGTATAAATGCTTGCCTCCGGGAAACAATGACAATAATCAGCTAATTTGCAGGAGGAAAATCATGAATCTACAATCTGGAATGTATTATTGGCCAACTACATTACAAGATCCCCCTTCTTACCCGCGATTAAATAAAGATATTGCCTGTGATGTCCTGATTATCGGTGGCGGCAGCTCAGGTGCCCAATGTGCATTTTATTTAGCCGATCAAGGGGTGGATGTAGTAGTAATTGAAAAAGGGAAAATTGGCAGCGGCAGTACAAGCACAAATACAGCATTAATTCAGTATTCTGGTGAAAAGATGTTCACAAAGCTATCCAACACATTTGGGCAGAAAATCATTAACCGTCATTTACGGTTATTAAAACAGGCAATTGATGAAATAGAAAATGCAGCAAAGCTATCCCCTATTGATACAGAATTTTTCCGCCGGGATTCACTTTATTTTGCGTCTGCTATGGAAGACATAAAGAAACTGGAGGAAGAATATCACTTCCTAAAGCAGCAAGGGTTCCCCGTGGATTGGTTCGACCGGGGAGACATTGAAGCAAATTATCCTTTCAGTAAAGAGGCAGCTGTTTATTTTTATAACGATGGTGAACTTAATCCATATAGATTCTCCCACGGACTACTTAGCTATGCAGGAAAAAGAGGGATCCGTATTTATGAACATACAGAGATGAATGGTCATTTTTTTGACTCGCATAAACAAGCCATGCGCGTGTCTACGAAAACAGGATACGGAATTCGTGCAAGCCACGTCATTTTTGCTGCGGGCTATGAAGGGATTGATGTTAAAAAGGAAAAGTTGGTTTCCTTCAGCAGTACATATACTGTCACAACAAAACCAGTGGACTTAGCAACCTGGCATAACCGTACACTTATCTGGGAAACAGCAAGGCCTTATATTTACATGAGGACAACAGCGGATAACCGTATTATTATCGGCGGACTTGATGATTCAACGAACTATCCCGAAGACAGAGATAGTAAGCTGAAGCATAAGACGAATTTATTAATCGAGGAGTGTAATCGGCGATTTCCGGCAATCCATGCGGAAGCTGAGTATGCGAATGCTGCGTTTTATGGGGGTACAGTAGACGGACTCCCAATAGTTGGTATATATGATGAATATCCTAACTGTTATTTTTTATTTGCCTTCGGGGACAATGGCACAGTCTACAGTCAACTTCTAGCTAAATTGATTGTTCAGGATATCATTCAAGGCAAAAGTGATGACCTTCTTCTTTACCGACAGGACCGGCCCTTGAATTAATGAAAACAACAGAAAAATTTTATACTGTTTTTGCTAAAAATAAAAAGATGCTTGAGATTAATATTCCTCCAGCATCTTTACTCTATCTCCATCCTAACCATTGATTTATCCCATTTTTTATGCCCTTGCTCTCATTCTACTTGTATGGAATGTAGATGAAGTAATACTTTTAAATCCCCATGATTTTTTGTAAAATGGATTGATCAGTTCAATATACCTTACTTCACGAATGCTAACCGGTGGCGCAACGGTTTTAACATTTGCAAACCATTAAATGGTTCCCATAAGGATCTTTGAAATTAAACCATTGATTATGCTCAATTTCTGTTGTTAACTCGACATTCTTACCCTTCATATATTCATATGCTTGTTCTATATTATCAGTATTCAAATGAAAAGGAGGGATTTTAAAAATGTTATCCTCAGAATAAATCTTGCTATCTAATACAATACCCGTTCCGTTCATAGGTACTATATACAAATGACCAAATAATATTTCACCATCTCCCGATAAGCCTAATATGTCACAATACCATTTACGAGCTTCTTCAATATTTCTTACAGGAATAAAAACGGTACCCACTTGATTTAAAATAGGATTCATAGATTACCTCCAAATTTAGCTATATAGGTTTAATTCGTCATATATTTAATACTCCCTTCTTTTTGATCTATACTTCACCGGTTAATAAGGTATCTAGGTACAGCTAATATCGGTACGAATTTTTGGGAAGCAGGATCACTTTTTTCAAAACGACATTTTACAGATCAATAGATAGCCTTTTCATCTATATTCTATACAAAATAAGGAACCTAATCCTTGTTTCACATTAGTCAAACAGCGCTGGCAAATTACTGTCAGCACTACATCCTGTTAACAAATGCTCACATCCAGTGTTTCTTGCCTGGCAAGTTTTTTCAAGACAGTCTAGGTAAATCCACTGTTTTAGATATTTTCTGAAAATAATTAAAGACAAAGCCATAAAACGACTTTGCCTTCGCTCCCAACCACTGACAAATTAACGTCAGCCTTTTATTTTCTATTGGGCAGTATAACCGCCATCTACTGTCAATGTGTTCCCAGTCATGAAGGATGAATCGTCTGAAGCCATGAACAGAACAGCTTTTGCCATTTCCTCTGCTTGGCCAAGTCGTTGCATCGGTGTAATTTGACGTAAAGCTTCTTTGCTTTCTTCGGGAATAATTGGTGTATCAATGAATCCAGGGCAGAGAGCATTGACACGGATTCCACGCGTTGCATATTCAAGTCCCAATGAACGAGTCAGGTTAATAACACCGCCTTTTGATGCGTTGTAAGCTGCTGAGCCTGGTGACCCAACCCACCCGTACATAGAAGCAGTATTAATAATGGAGCCGCCGCCTGTTTTTAGCATCTCCTTGATACCTGCTTGTGCTACAAGGAACACCCCGTCTAAGTCGACGTTAACAGTATTGCGCCATTCTGAATAAGAAAGTTCCTCGGTTGGCGTTACCCGCCCGATGCCGGCGTTATTGAATAATACATCAACACGTCCGTATTTCTCAACAGTTGTAGAGAAGATGTTTTGGACCTCTTCTTCATTTGTGATATTAGCTTTGATGAATAGTGCTTCTGCCCCTTTTCCCAGTAGCTCCTGTTCAAATGCCTTCCCTTTTTCTTCGTTTAAATCCACGATTACAACTTTTGCACCGTTTTCGACAAATAATTTTGCGGTAGCTGCACCGATACCTGAAGCTCCCCCTGTAATAATTGCTACTTTATCTTGTAATTTTGACATGTATATAGCCTCCTGCAAAGTAGATGTATAACATCTTTATTGTACGTTTTATAATTTATTCGATACAATCATTAATAGAGTGAAAACTGTCTATTACGGCGACATTTACGTTGGAAGTGTTGCCTTACGGAGGAGAATTATGTCGCAAACTTCAACTATCCGCCAGCAGCGAACTCAGGACCATCTATACCGGGCTTTTATTAAACTAGTGAAGGAAAAGGGCTTTCATACGGTGTCGGTTACTGATATTGTGAAGGAGGCAAAGTATAATCGTACAACGTTTTATAAACATTTTGAGGATAAATTTGATTTAGCGGATGCACTGCTAACGAACATGATGAAAGGTTTAGAGGAAGCTGTCGGTATTCCTTATCTTCAAAGAAGAAAAATTAATTCCTCTGAATTGAATCATCGGTCGTTTCGAATTGTGGACTATTTTTATGAACAACGAGAATTTTTTGAACTTCTTACTGTGCCAGATACCATTCCCTCGTTAACAACTTCTCTGCCATTAACCATTTTGAAAATTTATAAGGAACAGTTTCACTTTGTTACGGTAAATGATAGCCATGTGAATATGGAGACTTTCAAGCGATATACGGCATTCGGCTTCTACGGCATTATATTAAACTGGATTACAACAAACTTTGCGCAGCCGAAGAAGGAATTAGTTGAGGAGCTAATTGAATTAACGAGAAGCCATATGAAAACAATCGAGTATATTGGGCAGTCGTCTAAGTAATTGTTGCGGAGAGAGCTTCTTCGTCGCTAAGGAATTCTTCCACTACCAAACGGGCGACCATTTCCTTAAAAACTGCTTTGTCTTTTCCCGTCCGATACTCATTAATTTTTGTTTCGTCTCTTCGTCAATATCAAACTGAATAGCGCTGAAATGCTCAACCGGTATAAAGATAATATCCCTTTCATGCTTACGTGAAATATATCGATTATCATGTGCATCTTTCATTGTCGAAAATAGAGCTTCAAAGAGATCGATTGCATTATCAATTTTATGAGGCTCGATTTCTTCCTTGGCACTGCTTAGCTTCAAGCCAAGGATGGGTCTCTCTCGATGGCCATTATCGAATATCCATAGCGGAAAATTGCTGAGTACCCCGCCGTCCACAATAACCGCCTCCCTTTTGCCATTCCGTAAATAAATTGGTTCGAAGAAGAACGGAATACCACAGCTCATCCTTAATGCCCGGGCCACAGGGAATGTCTCACTGTTAACACCGTACTTAGCCAAATCATCCGGCAAGACAATAATGCGGCCGTTCGTTAAATCAGAAGCGACCAACCTCAGTGCTCCTGGCGGCAGATCACCGAATGTGCAAACCCCTTTTTCAGCTAATATTTCATAAAAAAACTTTTCTAATAACTTCCCCCGGTATAATCCGAGATTTTTATATAAGTTAATCCATTTTAAAAAAGGTAGCCGAAACACTCTCTTCGGAGGATCGAGCAGCCCTTTAATATTCAATTCGTCAAAGATAGTCTCCATCTCCGTTGCATTAAAGCCGGCCGCAACAAATGTTGCCAAAATGGCCCCCGCACTCGTTCCTGCTACGCGCCTGAATTGAATCCCCCGCTCCTCCAGCGCCTGAATGGCTCCTACGTACGCAAACCCTTTTATACCGCCTCCCGAGAATACGCCGTCGACAATCATTCGTTCTCCCCTTTTTTCCTTTTCTTTATATGTAGCCATAGCAAATTACATTTAGAACCCTGCATACCCGTACTTTTGTACGAAATATTATATTTCATGCACCCGATACTTCCAAAAAGCTTACATCCAATTGATAAAAACGGGGAAATACCCTTGTTCATAACAAAGGGGATTGTAGGAAATTCTATCTTGCTTCAAGTTTCAGAACCATAGAAATAGTGAGAGATTGATCTGCTACACTGCAGGCGGAAGGGTTTATTCATATATAAGATTGAACGGGCTGTTTCTTGTGAGCTGCTTAAACCAATAGTTGAAAAAGAAACAGTGGCAAACGCCGATTTTCTAGTCGTTCTTCTACCTGTAGGAAAAGGCAGTCAAATTGAATTTGGAATGGCATTAAGATTGGGGAACAGGATATATCTTGTCACCGACAAAGGAAGCCTTTGATATCGGAAACACAAGCACCTTCTATTATGTAGACGGTGTATATCTTTTTGTAGGGGTATTAAAGATTTTGTAAACTACTTAAAGGGTCGCGAGATAAGGAATATTCAATAAAAATGAAACGTTGACGTTGGAAAAACAGTTTTAGCTATCAAAGGATGTGGCCATCCCGGCATCTGCCTATTCACCCAATGCCCCGCTCCTTCCATATAACCGGCTTTACAGCGAGAATTTGATCAAGAATGAATGTTCTTTTGGCTTTTTTTGTATAGCAATACACTTGGGTAGTGTCTCCTGTTACTTTTAATACTTTTACGCGTCTTTTCGTTATGGCACCATCTTTAGCCATATAAATAATGTCGATGAGCTGATGATGCTTCATCGCTTTTACAATTTGTTTCCGCATAAGGCTCACTCCTTTCCTTCATTATAGAACAAACGTTCTGGTTTTGAAAGTGAAATGTTTCAACTATCAGCCGATCCATGCCCGCTGCCTATAAGAATTCCAAAAGATTTCTAGTCGTCCAAATCAATGAAAAATTCCTGCTACTATACGTGGAGGGCAAATGGTGAAAAAGCAAATAACGGAAGTTTATGAGAAGTCAGTTGATACAAAGGGATTATTTTATATTGCATACGAACGGCCTGCCATGATGGAACAGCTTCCGGTATCTTTAAAAGATAAATGGGTGCTTGATGCCCGGTGTGCGGCCGGCTGTTATGCAGAGCAACTGATCAATCAAGGCGCAAATGTTGCCGCTATAGATATTAGGTCGAAAGTGGTAGCTGCTGCAAAAACGCAGAACGGGAGATCAGTCAGAAATAATTTCTCTTGATTAAGCGGAAGATTATCCATTTGAGGAAGGTACATATGATATAATCGTCAGCTCATTGTCGCTGTATTACTTAAAGGCTTGGCATCAGATATTTAAGGAGTTTAAATGAATCCTAAAGCAGGATGGAACGCTTTTTTTCCATTCATCATCCATTTACCGATATGGCTCCCCTGGAGGATTTTCACTATTATGAAACCAAGCTCATGATCGATCAATAGAATAAAGCAGGAGAAGTATATAACGTGTTGTTTTCCCCCGATTCTTGTTACGAACGGGCAGCCTTTTTTAGGTTGCCCAGCAAGAGATTTCCTGCTGCTCTTTCTCACAAAAGTAATGACGTGTTGCCCTATCTTTCTGCTATTCTTTTTAACTCCTTTGCACGATTTACAATGAATTTCCTCATATATTTTTCTAAAAATAATCTATCTATAATTACTCCAAGAACTCCAAAAGGAGATGTAAAAGAAAAAGTATCTTTCATGATAGTCCCTGTGCCACTTTCTATAAATTCATGTGTATGTGAAAATGACTGGAACGCTCCCTTTACCATAACATCTGTAAATTTATATGGTTTTTCCATCTCTATTATCTGAGCGGTTAATTTTTGTTTTACTCCAAGATGAGTGGCTTCCCACGTAACTTTATCACCTTTTTCCATCAGTCCAACTGTGACACCGTTAACCGCTCTTTCCTTTGTTTTACTTGTTGTTTCTGTGTGTACCTCTACATTTCTCGCTAGGTCGAAACAAACATTGATAGATGCATCGATAAAAATTTCGTGTTTGATTATAGGCAAATTTATCTTACCTTTCATTTAAAATTATATAATTAAGGTTCCCTATGCACCCTGTTAACATAAAAAACGTCAGCAAATTTACTAGATATTTTGTTTTATCACTTTTCTAAAAGATTTAACTCTTCTTTCCCTTCACTGCCTTCTTAAACAAAACTAACCCTAGGCAAAAAACAAGTAATCCAATTCTCAGCAGCTTGAATGTTTTAAACGGCTCATCTGAAACAATAGTGCTGAGGAATGGGCATCCAAAGAAAATAATGAAGATATTAACTTTATGAACTACAAATAAGCTCTCCCCATCTTCCTTTGACTTCTCACTGCTTCTCCTTAATAATAGACACTTTACATTAGATAATAGACAATTCAACTGTAGTAATAGACAAAATCCCCTTGTTAGTAGACAATCCCTCCTTCATAGCAGGTGACGCAAATTGTAGTAGACACCTCTCCTGTAGTAAAAGCAGAAAATCAACGGCTGATTTTCCACACGCTAGCAAGAAGGCGGACTGCTTCTTCCATTTTTTCGAGAGGAATAGCCCCGTAACCGATCATGGTAAAACGCTTAACTGTCATTGTCTGATAAGACGAAGAAATCGGGTCGATCGTGATGCCCGCTTCGGCTGCTAACTCAATGGCTTGGTCCTCATCCAGCCATTCGGGCAGTTTTAGCACGATATGTAATCCAGCCGAATCCCCTATCACTTCAAACTCTTCTCCAAGCATCTGTTGAATACATGTCAGCAGCTTCTCCCTCTTTTTTCGGTACAAAGTGCGCATTTTTGCAATATGCTTCGTATAAAGACCATTTTTCATAAACTCAGCTACTACCCGCTGTTCCATTCTAGAAACGGTCGATTTTTGTGCCGCATTGAATTGGTTGAACGGTTGAACCAGGTCCATCGGCAAAATCATATAGCTCATTCGGAGAGACGGAATTAAAGTTTTTGAAAATGTACCGAAGTAGATAACCCTTTGCAGTTGATCGATTTGAGCAAGCGGCGGGATTGGTGTGCCTTTATATCGGAATTCTGCATCATAATCATCCTCAATAATATAAGCTCCTGATTCTTCTGCCCACTTTACTAAGTCAAGTTTCCGGTCAATCGGCATGACCATCCCAAGCGGAAACTGATGTGCAGGTGTCACATAATACATCCGGCAATCCGATCGCGGAATAGCCGCTCCTTTTTCATCTACCACTACATATTCAACCGGCAATCGGCTTTGCTGAAAAACAGCGGCTGCCCTCTTGAACCCGGGCTCTTCTATAGCTGTTTGGGCTGGACCAGAAAAACGACAAAGCTCCTGTAATTGATGCTGTGTGCCACTATAAATATAGATTTGCTCAACGTTGCAGGACACCCCTCTTGATTTTTTCACATAGGCAGCAATCTGCTCTCGAAGGTGATATTCCCCTTGCCAGTCGGCGTTTGGAATATAGTTGGAAACTAGTTGCTTCTTGTAAATTTTTAACCACTCCCGCAATGGGAAAACCTGTTCATCTACTTGACCGCTTTGGAAATTATAGACAACCTTATACTCTTCAATTGTTTTCCTGGTTTGGATTGATACTGGCTGCTGCCACTCCATCTCATACGGTGACACAAAATACCCCGCCCTTTCCGCACTATAAATAAACCCTTCACTTGCTAACTGCTCGTAGGCCTCTTTCACCGTATGTATACTTACATTCAATTGCTCCGCCAGCTTTCGTTTAGAAGGCAGTTTTTCATTTGGGCTCACAACCTGCTGGATAATCTTTTCTTTTAACTGTTCATAAATCACAATATATTTCGCTTTGTCTTGTGTGAATATAAATTGAAGTTCCATTTGACACCTCCTGGTATGGTGAAAAGAAATAATTTTGGTACTGTTTAGCATACCAAATTTTTCTTTTAATAACGATAAGGAGGGATAAGTAATGGAACAAATAAAAATAGAAAACGATATTGTACAATTGCGGTTAATCACACAGGAGGATGTAGAGGGGATTATAGAAGCAGCAAATGATCCGGACATATGGATGCACATGTCCGATACACTATTATCAAGGGAAGCTGTCTTGCAATATGTTGAAAATGCAGTAAAAGAGCATGAAGCCGGCCAGATGTATAAGTTTGTCATTATCGATAAAAAAACAGGTAAGATTATCGGCAGTACGACACTTTTTGATATCTCCCTTCAGCATAAACGGTTGGAAATCGGTTATACATGGCTGAACCCGCACTATTGGCGGTCGAATATCAATACGAATTGCAAATACCTGTTGCTGACATACTGCTTTGAGCATTTAGGACTGCATCGGGTGCAGATTAAAACAGACGATAAAAATAACCGGTCTCAGAAGGCGATTGAACGGCTAGGTGCAACAAAGGAAGGTGTTTTACGGAATCATATGGTCCGCAAAGATGGAACGATTCGTCATACAGTAATGTATAGTATTACGAAGGAAGATTGGCCACATGTCAAACAGCACTTTGAAAGGAATTTGCTGAAGAAGTCTTTCAACTTTTAATTACTTTTAAAGATATTCTGGAGACTGTAATCAAGAGAAAAAATTGCCAAGGAAAAACCAGCCATTCCAATGAAGAGCGGCTGGTTTACTTCATGCTATTTTACCTTTATTACTTGCCTAAAAATCCCCCATCAGAATGTATAACCTGGCCTGTTATCCATTCCGAATCATCACTGGCCAAGAATTTAATTAACTTCGCAGCATCAGAAGGGACCCCGATTCTGCCCTTAGGGAAAAGCGTTAAGAAATGTGCTTTCAAGTCCTCATTTATCCAACCAGTATCAGTAGGACCAGGGTTAATGGAGTTCACTGTTATTCCAATAGGGGCCAGACCGACCGACAACGGCTCGGTAATAGCGATGATCGCCCCCTTCGTAGCAATGTAAGCTAAATTATTAGGATTTGGACCACCCGAAACTAGATTGATAATCCGCCCATCCTTTTTACCCGGATAGGCTTTTTCATATCTCTTCGCAAATTCGGTACTCAGTAAAATCGTACCCTGATTGTTTACTTGATAATGTTGATACAAAATGTCTGTATTTATATTTCGAAAGTTTGAGGGTGATTCATATGTAGCATTGTTTATAAGAATATTAGGCGTGCCGAGAGTGTTCTCTACTTCATCTAACAGCTGCGCCGGGGAATCGGAGTGTGATAAATCCAGTTCCATATGAAAACACCTAACCCCCAGTCCAGTTATTTTATCAGCTAGAAGCTCAGGAAACCCTTTTTCAATACCGTTTCCTTCTTCCGCATCGAAAGTCCTCCAATGCGTAAAGAATATATCTGCACCTGCTTCAGCTAATGCCAAACAAACAGCCGCACCAATCCCGTTGGCTCGGCTGGCTCCAGTCACGATGGCTTTTTTACCGTTAAGAATAGTCAATATAACCCCTCCATATGTGTACTAAATTAAAAATGTATGTAGCTCTTTAGAGAGTGGCCATAAATAAATTCTCCTCTCTTCCCCTTGTTCTAAACTAAAATTGCTTTATCAATATTATTCAACATAAAGAAGGCATATCCTTTTCCACTATTGCTTAATATGTTGTCGAAAAGCTATTATATAAAAGTTTTGACCTAAATAAAATAAGCTTGCAGGGATACTCCTACAAGCTCTAAATACTAGGAGGCAAAACGGCTGTCGTTTTACGTCATCTCCAATAAACTCAAATAAAAACACTATTTATCGTTCTTTTTTCCCGGAATACAAACAATACTTTTAGACCAGGACATATAGTTAAATAACGTTATTCCGGTTAAACTGGTGATTATTTACTAATCCACTTACAATGGGAATAATTTTACATTTATTATGTTACACTAATAGTGCAGTTATAGAAAAATACAATGTTTTGATATGGATTATTTCATATAAACCAATAGTAACTCATGGACAAACAATAATAACCGATCCTAGAGAATTATATGTTTTTATGGTCCTATACGATTGGTTAACATTGGAACAAAATGCTGCTAATCTAAAGGCAACTAGTTCAAAATCAGCTAGAACTGCTTGGAAATTCAAGGCTTCTCATAAAACAGGTTTACACACATTTACAAGAGATCTTGCGGTCTATGCAACAAACTCAAGTATTTATGCTCAACTAGAATTGCAATAATATTTAAGATGAATTAGCTGTAGGGGAGATAAATAATGGACATAATAGTTTTAATCGCAATATTATTAATTATTTTTTTCACGAGTAGCACAATAGAAAAAAAAATAGAAAAAATGAATGATAAAAATTCAGAGATAATTGAGTTATTAAAGGATATAAAAAATGAACTTAAGAACAAATAAAGAACAATGATTTTTTTGCCTTATTCCCAAAAGGAGTAAGGTATTTTTTTCATTAAAAATTTTTATATAAATCCATCATTTTACGTACATCAAGATCTTCTACCCTAAAACCTATCTATCCAGTTTTAAAATTCCATTTTTCGCCTTTTAATCTTGCGTAACCAAAATTATACAAAAGGGATGAGAATATATGAAAGTATTAAAATTGCCCTAAAACTTAAAGGCATTGACCCCATTATTTTATTAATAAAAAATGTTCTATCATCTCTCAGACAGATGATAGAACATAAAAAACTATTTATTTTTTATATGATTCAAAAGTTTACGCTGAATCTGAATATACTGATGTAATTCTTCCTCAGATAAGACCGAATAGATGGTCTTATAATAATCCTGTCCAAGTACTTCCACTTCTTTTAATATAGCATTTCCTTTATCGGTAATTGTAAAGTACACTGTACGACGATCATGCTGGTCTTCTGTGCGGGCGATATAGCCGGCATCCATCAATTTATTTGAGATAGCTGTAATACTACTTTTTGAATAGCC
Organism: Lysinibacillus odysseyi 34hs-1 = NBRC 100172; assembly: GCF_001591965.1. GTDB lineage: Bacteria > Bacillota > Bacilli > Bacillales_A > Planococcaceae > Lysinibacillus_B > Lysinibacillus_B odysseyi. The sequence continues at coordinate 69,206 of NZ_BCVX01000007.1, read as the reverse complement.
TAGCTTTTTTGCTAAATCAATTGGCTTACATCTACAGCTTTTTTTGACCTCACTCAAAACAATCACAGCGGAAATGCCAATCGGTTGTGAAAGCCCTTCAGTAAATTTGATGATGCTGGCATTATTCACTTGTTCCACCATATTAATCAATTCGTAAATACTTGGTTTCTCCATATGACGCTCCTTCAAATATTAGCGCAGCTGAATCGAACCGCCATCCACCATTATCGTTTGCCCTGTAATATAACGGGAGTCTTCTGAAGCTAAAAATACGGCAACGCGGCCGATGTCCTCTTCTGGCTCACCCCAACGTCCTAGCGGAATAGCAGACAGGCTTTTTTCGTACATTTCAGGGAATGCCTCTGCCCATGCCTCTACTCCCGGAGATTTTGCAATAGGACTAATTAAATTGACATTGATATTGTATTTTCCCCATTCGTTGGCTGCAACACGGGAAATAGCGCGAATTGCTTCCTTTGCTGCTGCATAAGCCGTTTGTGTCGGCTGACCAGATAGTCCGGCACCTGATGCAAAGTTAATTACATTCCCTTGAGATTCTTTTAAATAAGGGAATGCAGCCTGCATTAAATAAAATGTTGGGTAGAAGCCTGTCCCGAAAGAGAAATCCATATCTTCCTGCGTAATTTCTTCAAATGGTTTTTGTTTCGATGCATGCGCGTTATTTACTAATACATCTAACTTACCATATTTCTCGACAACCGCTTCCACAACTTTCGGTAAGTTTTCACGGTCTAGCAAATCAGCTTTGAAAAATTGTGATTTTGGGGAAATCGCTTGGACCTTTCCTTCGACCGCTCTGCCAGCTTCTTCATTCACATCGACAAGCGCAAGGATTGCTCCTTCTTTTGCCATTGCTAATGCCATTCCTGTCCCAATACCACCAGCACCGCCTGTAATAATAACGACTTTATCCTGTAATTTCATACTGTTATCACCTCATGAAAGATTTTTCATTCTTATCATAACGCTAAATAGTTCACTAGTAAACTGTATAGAAAATTCAGTTTATTAATAACGAAATATTACTTCTTCTCTTTTAATACCATTATTTGTATAATAAAGTCGATCATAAAACTGGAAAAGATTCGATTTAACAGCCCTATCTTTGTGGAAGGAAGAATCCTATGACTATTGTCTATTTTGTAAGACATGCTCATTCCATCTACTCACCGGATGAATATAATCGCTCGTTATCTCTAAAAGGTCTTCAAGATGCGAATTTTGTAACGAATAGATTAAAAGACCAACAAATTAATGCTGTTATATCCAGCCCCTATAAAAGAGCAATTGAAACAGTTCAAGGAATTGCGGACGCACAGGGCACCCAAGTAATAGTTTTAGAAGAGCTAAAAGAACGAATAGTAGCTTCAGGTGCGGTAGCTGATTTTGAAGAGGCAATGTGTCATTTATGGAGCGAGCCTAACTTTGCCTACGAAGGCGGCGAATCCAATCTCGATGCACAGAAACGGGCTATACCAACTTTCAATGAAATTTTAAAACAATACGAAAACACCCAAATTGTTGTAGGAACCCATGGAAATATACTAACACTCATTTTGAATGCATTTGATCCTGCAATTGGATTAGCCTTTTGGAGGGAACTGAAAATGCCTGATATTATCAAAGCTGAGTTTCATCAACTTGAACTAATCAGCCTGAAGCGAATGAAATTATAATGTGTAAGGAGAATATGGATGAGCTATATTATGGAGTTGCGTAAGAAGATCGGCACTATGCCGCTTATAATGGTAGGTGCCTGTGTCATTGTCATTCGTTCCGATCAAAAAATTTTGTTGCAGCTTCGGAAAGATAATGGCTGCTGGGGACTACCCGGCGGATCGATGGAGCCTGGCGAATCATTGGAACAAGCAGCGAGTAGAGAGCTTTATGAAGAAACAGGATTAACGACTTCCTGCCTTTCTTTACTCGAAGTGTTTTCAGGAAAGGATATGTACTATCAGTACCCTCATGGTGACGAAGTATATAATGTCGTGGCTGCTTTCGTATGCGATACATATAGTGGTCAATTAATGAAAGATGAGGGCGAAGTAGAAGACATTCAATTTTTCTCAATTGATGCCCTACCCTCTCTCATCAGCCCGCCTGATCGACAAGTCTTAAACTACTATTTAAAGATAAATGAAATTTGAAGAGGTTATAAACATGTATAAAGAAACAATGAAAATCAGTAGAGACAGTTTAAAAGCTGATTGTACGAAATGCTTTGCACTCTGCTGCACAGCGCTCAATATTATCGCATCAAGTGATTTTGCAATAAATAAACCTGCCGGAGCAGCTTGCCTAAACTTACAAAAAGATTTCCGCTGCAGGATCCATCAAAATTTAAGGGACAATGGGTTTAAAGGATGCACAGTATATGATTGTTTAGGTGCAGGGCAGAAAGTGTCACAGGACACTTTTAATGGCCAAAGCTGGCAGGAGGATCCTGAAATTGCAAAAAAAATGTTTAGTGTATTTCCTATCATGGAGCAGCTTTATGAAATGATGGCATTTATTGCGGAGGCATTAACTTATCGTGTCTCCGACTCATTACATATTCAGTTGAATAAACAATTAGAAAAATTGCAATGTTTGACGAATATGGATGCTGACGAGTTATTGTCACTCGATATAGGAAGCTGCCGAATCCCGGTGAATGAGTTACTCTTAGAAACAAGTGAATATATCCGAAGTGAGCTTAGTTCAAAGGTTTTCAAGATTAAAAAAGGAAAGCAATGCAGAGGCGTCGATTGGGTTGGCAAAAATTTAAAAGGTAAAGATTTAAGAACGACCGATTTAAGAGGCGCGTATTTAATTGCGGCAGATTTACAGAATTCGGATTTAAGAGGTGTTGATTTTATCGGTGCTGATTTACGTGATGTAAATGTAAGTGGTGCTAACCTATCAACAAGTATGTTTTTAACTCAAATGCAAATTAATTCGGCTAAAGGTAACCAGAAAACTATCTTGCCTACGCATATCCAGCGACCGTCTCATTGGGTTGATTAAATTTTCTACTGCTGTTTTTTAAAAAGGCCCATCAAAACCAATAGAAAAAGCGTGTTTACTCAGTATGCTCTCATAACACGCTTTTTCTATTTCTCATAATTCCCCCGCTGCTATTTCCCGGCAGCTTTATCTTCATTAGCTTCCGCTTCATTTTTTCAAAAGTCTCCCTCTTTTATAGCCAACATTTTGTTTGATAGCGTTTATAAACGGCAAATATGTTACTTATATAAATAACAATCCACTCCTTTGTGCAGTATAAACAATATAGCTTGTAGAGAGGAAGAAGGAAATGAAAAATAAACGGACACTAGCCGCTGTCTTTTGGCTTGCAGCAGTTGTAGTCATGCTGCTTGTCATGCCGGATTTAAATAGACTCGTGCAGGAAAAAGGGCAAGTTTCACTCCCTGATGATCTGGAAAGTGTCGTTGGGACGAAGGTATTGAACGACCTCATGAATGAAGGAAAAGACACCTATTCCTTCGCTTATGTATTTCATCGGGACGAGGGCTTAACCGAAAATGACTTTACATCCATAGAACGAGTATTAAATCAGCTTGATCCTAACAAACTCGGCATCGTTGACACATTGTTCCATACAGAAAATGAAGCGGCTGCCAATCAGCTGATTAGTGAGGATGGTACAATAGTTCTTGCACAGCTATCTATCGATAAGTCCATTGGTACAGCGAAGGAAGCTGCTTCCATGCTTCGGAAGGAAACATCCGATTTAGCAATGGATACGTATGTGACAGGAGCAGATATTGTCGTCGATGATTTTGCCACAACGACACAAGAAGGGGTAAAAAAGACGGAAGTCATAGCAGTTATCTTTATTATTACTATTTTAATTATCATTTTCAGATCCCCTATTGTACCTGTCATATCTCTTATAACTGTAGGGATAGCCTATGCGATTTCCCTCTCAATCGTCGCACTGCTTACAAAGTATATCGATTTTCCCTTTTCAAATTTTACCCAAGTGTTTTTAGTAGTAATTTTATTTGGGATCGGTACCGACTATAATATTCTCCTATTTACACGGTTTAAAGAAGAGCTGGGCCGTACAGACCATATTGCCAGAGCAATCAGCGAAACTTATAAAACGGCAGGCAGAACTGTCCTATTTAGCGGCACGGCAGTATTCATCGGTTTTGTTGCGCTGTACTTCTCCCAATTTTCAATGTACAAAGCAACGAGCGGCGTGGCAGTCGGTGTCCTTATATTGTTGCTCGTGCTGATGACCTTAAACCCATTTTTCATGGGGTTACTTGGGTTTAAATTATTTTGGCCGATCAAAACAATCCAAGCCCGCCAAGGAAATAAGCTGTGGGCATTTATTTCAAAATTTTCATTTGCACGTCCGTTTGTCGCTATCTTATTCGTCTTGATTTTGTCTGTCCCATTTATCATTTCCTATACTGGTGAACTAAACTACAATGATCTAATAGAAATCGATGATAAATATGAATCAAAGCAGGCTATCAACCTGATTGAAAAGCATTACAGCGCTGGAATGAGCGCACCGGCGACACTTGTTATTGACAACAATACTTCGTTAGCAACAAACCCCTATTTAAAGGCGATTGACGAGCTGACAGGTGTTATTGCAGATACACCAGGTGTAGCGAAGGTCTACTCTCCTACTCGTCCTGAAGGAAACCGTATTGAAGAGCTTTACGTTAACGAACAAGCTTCTACTGTAGAAGAAGGTTTGAATAGTGCACAAGAAGGAGTCGGTACCATTCAGGGCGGCCTAAATAAGGTAAATGAAAGGTTATCAGAAAAACAGGATGTCAGCGGTGTCCAGCGGCTTATTGATGGAACAGCTGCACTACAAAACGGCGCGAACCAGCTGACTGCAGCATTGGATGAGCTGACAAATGGACTGGAGCAGGCACAAAGCGGGTCGACAGAGTTATCTTCAGGTGCCGGCAGACTTCGGGATGGACTTAATACGCTTGAGCAAGGTATGACCCAATTGGAAGCATCTTATAGTCAACTTGCGGCCGGGTTTACACAATACCGTTCATACTTCACGCAGGTAGATCAACTTATTGCTTCAAGCAAGCAGGCATACGAAGGTATCCTCGCCTCATTGAATAACTATGTACAAACAACACCTGATGCAGCAAACAATGAAGACATCAAAACAGCCATCGGGATTGCTCAAAAGGGACTTCAATCGCTCTCTTCACTGGATGCCGCGTCACTGTCCAGCAAATACGATGAATTGACTGCAGGTATGACCAAGGCAAACACTGCCCTTGCTAATGCAAAACAAGGTCTGACAGCTTTACAGCAAGGCGCTGACCAGCTTGTGAAAGGAGCTAACAGTTTGTCAACAGGTGTCGGATCGGCCTCAAGCGGCGCTGATCAAATCGCTTCAAATTCAGCTTCCCTATCGGGCGGGCTATCAGCAGTGCAAAACGGACAAAAGCAGCTTCAAGAAAGCCTGATCTCGCTGCAAGCTGATATGGAGGAGCTGCGCAGCGGATTGGGACAAGGTGCAGAAGGGTTATCGGAAATTTACGCCGGTCTTGGTGAGGCGAATGGTTATTTAGAAGAGCTCTCAAAAAAAGAACAAGGTACATTCTTTATCCCTGAAGAAGTACTTAACGGAGAGTTCCAGGAAAGTCTGAACGCTTATATGACCAATGACCGTACCGGTGCAACCTTCAATATAATACTGGATGTGAATCCTTATACGGAAGAAGCAATGGATATTATCCGTGACATAAATAAGCGGATAGATGGTTATGTTGAAAGCTCAGCCCTACAAGACGCAGATGTTTATGTTACAGGCAAAACAATGAGTAATGCAGACCTACAGGATGTATCGCAGGCAGACTTTATCCGCAGTGCCATTATTATGATGGCTGGCATCAGTGTCATTTTATGGATTATTACACGCTCGTTTTTACAAACACTCGTCATCGATGCCAGTCTGTTGCTTGCCGCCTTTGCAAGCTTTGGGCTTACAGAGCTTATTGCGAATAATTTGCTGGGCTATGATATGCTCAGCTGGAATGTGCCGTTTTTCACGTATATTATGATTGTGTCATTGGGCGTGGATTATTCCATCTTCCTGATGATGCGTTATAACGAAACTGCGGAACTCGGACGGGGTGAAATCGTGCAGGCATGTACACAAATGGGCGGTGTCATACTGGCCGCAGCCGTTATTTTAGGTGGTACATTTGCAGCGCTTATTCCTTCAGGCATCGTTACCTTGATTCAAGTGGCCATCGCTGTTATCATCGGTCTGGTAATACTAGCACTTTTCATTATGCCGATGTTTATACCTGCATGCTTAGGTATTGCGCAGAAAGTGGAACGTATGATTGAAAGAAGAAAACAGAAAAAATTGAACCAGCCATAAAAGAAATGAAATAACTGCCCTAGTTAAAAAGATGCTGTCTGCACTGCAGACGGCATCTTTTTTTTCTAAACTGTCAGATGGAATTCCGCATGAAACCAGCCTTCTACAGCTTTAATAAAATTTTCCCCTGATGTGTTCTGCCTTCCATCAATTGGTGAGCACGCTGAACATCCTGCAGTTCAAAAATCTCAGTGATCGGAATGTGCACTTTTCCAGCGAGCAGATAGTCGAAAATTTTATGTGCTGCGGGTGCCAAGCGTTTCGGGTTTTCTTTTCGTGTTGTACCCAGGCTGAAGCCTTTTATATTTCGGCAGCTGCTATGTACGTCAGCAGTCGAAAATTCCCCCTTCAGGCCGCTGCTGTTACCAAATTGTACTAGTGTTCCGTAATTAGCGAGACAGGCTAGACTTTTTTGTGTAATATCTCCAGCTACCGAATCAAATATAACCGTGGCGCCTTTTCCTTCCGTTTCCTCCAGCACTGTCTCCACAAAATCATCATAATGGCAAACTACCTCTGCCCCCATCTGCCTCACATGCTCTGCTTTCTTAAGATCTCCGACTGTCGCAATGATTTTCCTCACCCCAAAAAGTTTTGCAAATTGTGTCAGCATAGTGCCTACTCCACCCGCTGCACTATGGATGACTATGACGTCAGATTCGACAACGTGCGCGACCTCATGCAGAAGCATATACGCAAGGATGGAAACAGTCGGCATCGCTGCAGCCTGCTCCATTGAAATGCTATCCGGTAAAAGAAATACCAGATCCTCTTTTGCCGTTACATATTCCGCATAAGAACCTGTATCCGGAAATGCGATGACACGGTCTCCTTTTTTAAACCGCGTATTTCCCCCATCTTCTATAAAGCCTGCAATATCCAGACCGAGCGTAAAAGGAAATGCTCCCTTTGCCTTCGAACCAATCCGTGACTTGATATCCGCATAATTGATGCTCGTATAAGCACCTTTAATTAACACTTCATTTTGCGCTATTACTGGTACAGGTACTTCTTCACATTTCAGTACACCTGCATCACCAAATTCATATTGTCTGATTGCTTTCATTTTTCCATCCCCCTGCTGCTTTTTTAATCTTTTTATGGCAATCTCCCTTTATTATACACAAAATGGAAATAAGGGAGCTTGTAAGGGCACGCTGGTCTATTTTTATTTATTCGCATCCGACAAAGGATAGCAAATTATTTTATATTTTATGGGAAGATAATATAAAATATTATGAAATAAGCTAGGCAATATGATATATACGATATATAAGGAAATTTAGAGGTGATTTCGATGAAGCGACGTATAATGCAAGCTCTCCGGCAGCTTGAGCAAAACCCGAAGCTGCGCAGTATCCAATCCGTTTCCGGTGGAGACATCAATGCGGCCTTCTTTGTAGAAACAGATGTACAACAATATTTTATCAAGCTTAATAAAAATCAACCGCTTGATTTCTTTCGTTTTGAAGCAGATGGTTTATGTAAAATCAGCAAGACCCGGACAATTGCCTGCCCTCATGTGTATGCAGTGATGGAAATAGATGATATGCCAATGCTCTTGATGGAATGGGTTGAAGGCAGAAAGACGAAAGATACAGAAAAGCAATTAGGAGAGAATCTTGCTGCACTGCATCTTTGTGAACAATCACATTTTGGCTATGAGAAACAAGGCTATATAGGTGGACTCAAACAGGAAAATGCACTATTTGATAATTGGCTATCTTATTACCGCGATGTTCGGCTGAAGGGACAACTTGAACGGGGACGAGAAGAAGGAAGAATTTCAAATGAGCGAGAGAGGCTTCTGGAAAGGCTTCTGGAACAGTTGGACCGCTGGATTCCTTCACAGCCGAAAAAATCTATCCTTCACGGTGATTTATGGGGCGGTAACTGGATGACCGGTCCTGAAGGGACACCGTTTATTATCGATCCTTCCATCTTGTACGGTGATCATGAGTTTGAGTTAGCGTTTACTGAGCTATTTGGCGGCTTTAGCAGTGACTTTTATGAATCCTATAAGTCCGTCCTTCCTCTTAGTGACACATATGAGGAACGCAAGGAATTGTACCAGCTGTATTACCTGCTAGTTCATCTAAACCTTTTCGGCGAATCGTATGGCCGGCCAGTCGATCAGATTTTAAAAAAGTACGCCTCTCTGTAGCAAACTTTATAATTACAGCAGAACAGACCTAGTTAAATTGAAGACGGCAGCCCATTAGTGGCTGCCGTATTTTAATTATCCAAAGTTTTCGTAGCGATAGATAATCGTCTCAAAACTTCACCGACTGCCCAACGATGATAATCATGTAAAAGAACGTTTTGTGCCTCCTCGATCTCTATCCAGCTCAAGAAATGATCTTTTTCAATAGGTTCGTGTCTTTTTTCTAAAAGTTCCGCCAGATAAAAATAAGCATCCCCAAGAAACGGCTCGTTTTTTCGGCTAAAGAAATATTGCTGTGCATGTCCAATAAAATCACCGATTACAATTGAGTATCCCGTCTCTTCTAACACCTCTCTTATTAGACAGCAATGAAACGCCTCATTCTTTTTCATACCGCCTCCGGGCAGAAAGTACATCCCTTCAGGGTTACGAACCGTTAATAGCAGATTCTTTTCTATATTGAAAATCACCGCATAGACGCCTCGTCTGATTTTATAATCAAATCCTTCTTCCATCTTGCCAAATAGGTTCGTCACATACCCACCCGCCTTATTATCTTTGATCGTTGCTGTTCTTATAAATGTTTATAAAGTACAATAACGCATTCCCTGGTATAAAGATCAAGACGCAGATCGCTTTGCTGGTACCCTATTATTCGGGCAATCCTTCTTTTTATAGCTCAAAATTTACTTTATCCAAAAATCATCTAGCACTGCTTTTCAACCCGTCCCACGTCACTTCATCGGCAATTTTGAAAAAGCGTCTATTAATCTATTTTATTTAGGAACGATTTATATGAAGATTTCTTTTTTTGTCCTGTATTCATAGAATAGACACGGCGTTTAATAATCCTTTTTCAACAATCCATACACATGGTGATCTACGAAATGGTCATACAGCCACTCACTTTCCCGTATACAGCCTTCTTTTCGGAATCCAAGCCTTTGTGGAATGGCCTGGCTTTTTTCATTACCTTCTGCAGCGCGGATCTCAATTCGGTGGAGTCCAAGTTCCTCAAAGCAGTACGCAACTACAGCCTCACATGCCTTCGTCATAAGTCCGTTCCCTTGAAAGCCTTCACCTAACCAGTAGCCGATAGAGGTAGACCTGTTGGACCAATTGATAGCGTGTAAACCGATAATACCGGCAATCTTTCCTTTATAACGAATAGCTAGTTGAAAGCCATCATTGCGTGCGAATTGTTCAAGAGAGAGACGAATGAACTGCTCCGAATCCTCTATACTTGTCGAATAGTCAACCCATGGCAGCCATTCCCGTAAATAGGATCGTGAAGAGTCGATCAGCTCTGCCAATTCCTTCGCATGACGCTTTTCAAATAACCCTAACGATAACTGCTCGTCTATCTGTAAACAAAACATATTGTTATTTTCCTCCTTTCCATTTCTCTTTCATAACTCGCCATAACGGCAAACTTACCTCAGATTCCGGAACAACTCCAAGAACAGCTGCTTCTTCGCATTCAACAAAGTTCATTAGCAGCTTCGCTGCCTGAGGATGATTTTCTACGTTTAAGTAGCGGTAAATATGTTTGAGCTTGTTCAATGGTTCAGCAGGCAGTGACCGCTCCAGTGTCTTCATGCCAAGCTGCGCACGCTCTGGACAATAAATATGTAGCAGCAATTTGGAAAAATGAGCTATTGAATGATTGAGCAATTGGATAGACCATACATCATTGCCCCGTTTTGAGCTGAAGTAATATTGGTATAAAAACCAGACCGTATCCTCCCAGGCATCCTGCAGTTCCGGCTCATCGAGCGCTAAGCTTTGCTGATGTATAAGAGCAGTAAGTTTTCCTTGGGGATCATATAACACTTTTACCATATCTTTAGCTGTATAACTCTCTTCTGTGACCGTGAAGAGATCAAGATGAACGAGATTATCATAAACAGCTATTATTTGAGGGGCAATAATGTAAATATCATCGTAATATAACAGCTCCTTGTATGCACGAACATGCCCCAACCGTCTAGGCAGAAACTCTTCCATATCTTCCTTATTTACAAGGCAGTAAAGGTCAATATCGGAGTATTCATCATGCTCATTCCTCCCCATTGAACCTTTTAGAAAGAGTGCCTGCACAAGTTCATCCTTCTCCAGGCTTGCCACAAGCTTTTCGACAGCCTCATCAATTATCATGACAGGGCGCCTGCTTTCTCTTCAGGAGAGATGAACTCACCTTTTAACGCCTCTATCAACGACTGAGCTGCCTGTTCCTTGCCGCTTACTTCCAGTATTTCTCCGCTTTGTTTAATGATAAAGTGAGGTTCTTCTTTTCCATAAAGAGATTTTGAAGTATTCGCCACCATCACCTGAGCATCTGATGTTTCCATCCGCAGCTTCGCCCGGCTAATTAAGTAATCCATATCTTCTGTCGCTTCCAGTTTAAAGCCGACCAGTGTCGTTTTGGGTGACCATTTTTTTATTTCCGCAAGGAGCTTCGGTGCTTTTTTAAAATGGATAATCGGCGGCTCATCTGACGGCATTTTTCCTTTTTCCGTCATTTCCTTGCCGGATTGGTCAAATACTTTATCAATCACCCAGTCAGAGCCTGCTACTGCCATAATGACGGCGTCTACATGCTCACTTTCGAGAATTTCCTTTAGCTTTGTTCCTAGATCCTCTATTCCCTCAAACCGCACAAGATGCATATGTTCTGCATGTTCGGGTAGTTTCGCGAAATAGCCGTGCATATAGATGACTTTTGCTCCAACAGTAAATGCTTTTTCTGCCAAAAGACATCCCATTGTCCCTTTAGATAGATTCGTATGACCGCGGACATCATCCCACTTTTCCATCGTTCCTCCGCTTGTAATTAGTACTGTTTTCTCGTCTAACATGATGCTTCCCCCGTTATTTGTTTATTGAATAATTGTTTCAACCCATTATATGGCATCTATATTCCTCACTGCAACATACTGGATTTCTGGCCGAACTAATAAAGGAAAGTCCTACTAACTATATTGCTGAAGGAAGGAGTAATAGCAAAATACGCATGTAAGCTGCTCAGTTTGAGTCAGTCCTTAATACTCCGAGAGGAAATTGGAGATTCTCCCAAGCATATGTCAACAAATTCAACCCTTCTCCATATTGCGGTACCTCTTGGCTGTCGATCAGCTTTGCCCCGAGTCTTTCATAAAAATTCCTGCTTTCGTTTTGGTCAAGCACCTTGACAATGGTATTTTGGAAGCCTGCCTGTGCAAATGCATGAAATAACGCTTCCAGTAAAAGCTTTCCGTAGCCATTTCCTTGTTCTTCCTTGTAAAAATAAATGGATGTGACATCACCATCATATTCAGGGTACTCACCTTCTTTTACCTGTGATCCATCCGCAAATCCAATAATCTGTCCCTCTTTTACGGCAACTAATACGATATTTCCTTCCTTGGCTATGTTATGCTTCCAAAGTTCGGTTCTCCGGCCTACGTCTAGTCCGGAAATGATAGAATCCTTCATGATGCCGCTATATGTCGTTCGCCAGCTTTCCACATGCACGTTGGCAATATCCTCGGCATCCTTCCCTACAGCTCTTCGAATTTCAATAACCAACTCATCCATCCCCTTTCTGAAAATAAAAAACTCCGCCTCTATAAAGAGGCGAAGTTATTTCCGCGGTACCACTCTCATTGACCAAAAAGGTCCACTTATACTGTAACGGTAGCTGCCGTTCATGCCTACTCGGCTTCAGCATGAATCCTCCTGGACGAGTTCAGAGTGCCGAATACTGCCTTGCACCAGCCAGCAGCTCTCTAAAAAACGGTTGCTCCTACTACTTCCAATCAATGAATGTATATGAGGTTAGAAAGAATATATAGAAAAAGCTGGGCTTAGTCAAGTAAATTTTTCCATTTTGATTATCCGTTAAATATGTTTAAGCAAATCTTCTCTCTAAAATCTGCTCATTTCTCTCTTTGAATTTCTCATTGTGCGAGGAAACCATCCCATATTGGTTAGCTCCCGGCTCCATATATAATTTAGCGCTGTTTACTGCCAGCACAGCATCCTGGAACGTACCTAAAATGAGTCCGACCTTATCATTGTACGAGACGATATCCCCTGCTGCAAAAATACCCGGAACCGTCGTCTTGCATTGTCCTATACTGAGTAAACAATAATCATCTTTTTTCTCCGGTTCTATTCCGGGAGCGAATTGTAATGAAACTTCCCGATTGTATCCATGGCTGACAACAATATCATCTACATGAATGGATAATGGATGGCCATTCTGCCGGATCACAGCGGTTTCAATCCGGGATTTATCTTCACTCGCTAATAACGACGTAATTTCTGCGTTCAGTAAAATATCGACTCCAGACGCCCGCAGCTTTTTGATTTGAGCTTCATGTGCCGACAATTCCTCTTTACGGTATATGACTGTGACCTTCTTTGCTACATGCAGCAACTCCACTGCCCAGTCAATCGCACCATTTCCTCCGCCTGAAATTAATACGTTGTGCCCTGAAAAGCGTTCTAGTCCTTTAATCGTATAGTGAAGATTTTTCATCTCATATTTTTCGGCACCTTCGATTTCAAGCTTGATCGGGTTAAAGATACCTCCGCCAGTCGCTATGATAATTGTTTTTGAATAATGACATTCTCCATTCGTTGTTTCGATGACAAATAGTTCGTTCTCTTTTCGGATTACATGAACTTTTGAATTTAAACACACGGTTGGATCAAATGTCATCGCCTGCTGTATCAAATTCTCAACAAAATCGCCGGCCATAATCGGCGGCTGGCCGCCAATATCCCACAGCATTTTTTCAGAGAAGATGTTAATTTTCCCTCCAAGCTTCGGCTGTACTTCAATGATCTTTGTTTTTAAATCCCGCAATCCACTATAAAATGCACTATATAAACCAGCTGGTCCTCCGCCGATGATCGTCACATCATAAATATTCATGATTCATTCCTCCACTATTCCGATAAAAATAAACCGCTTAATTAAAAGAAATTGTATTGACTTAAGTTGGTTACAAGTATAACATTCTTTAGTGATAATGAGAATCTTTTTCAATTAATTTGTTGAAAATCTTTCTCATTTATTCATTAAACGAAAAAGGAAGGTATGGAAATGAAAAAAATAATTCTCACGATGCTTCTTTCATTGATGACAGTAGCTGCTTTGGTTGGGTGCTCTGATGCAACTTCAACAAAGGAAAAGAAATCTTCAGAAAAGACAGAAGCTGAAACAGGCTCTGAAACAGCGTACCCGATCACTATTAAACATGCACTTGGCGAAACGGTAATTGAAAAAAAGCCGGAGCGTATTGTGACAATTCAGTGGGCGAACCATGACGTCGCTTTAGCTTTAGGTGTTGTGCCGGTAGGCTTTTCTGCAGCAAACTTTGGTGTGCAGGATGACAGCGGTTTACTTCCATGGACTAAGGAAAAATTAAAAGAGCTCGGTGTCACTGATCCAAATGTCTTTATGGATACGGATGGGCTTGATTTTGAAGCAATTTCAGACGCCAAGCCGGATGTTATTTTAGCTTCGTATTCAGGTATTACACAAGAGGATTATGATTTATTAACGCAAATTGCTCCTGTTGTTGCTTACCCGACGGCTCCTTGGGCTACTACGTGGCGTGAACAGGTGGAGTTCAACTCAAAAGGTATGGGTATGGAAGAGGAAGGAAAACAATTAATCGCAGATGTGGAAAAGATGATGACAGAAAAATTAGAGGCCTACCCGCAGATTAAAGGAAAAAAAGTGGTTTGGGTGAACTTCTCCGAGCAGGACTTATCACAGTTACATATTTACACTCCAATCGATTCACGTGCAGCTTTCTTACAGGAATTAGGCATGTCCTACCCAGAAAGTATTACTGAATTGATTACAGACCCGACAGGCTATTCACTTAATTTAAGTGCTGAAAATACAGAAGCTCTATATGATGCTGATATCATCGTCGGCTATGGGAACGATGAATTATTATCCACGATCCAAGCTGACCCATTACTAGGTAAAATTCCGGCAGTTGAACGCGGCTCCGTTGCATTTATTACAGCCGATACACCGTTAGTGGCGGCTGGTACGCCAAATCCATTGTCAATTGAATATACAATTGATGAGTACCTGGAATTAATCGGTGGAGCTATTGACAAAATCAATGAATAATTTTGTGGTTTCAGGCAAAAAAAGTGACTTTCATTTACCGAAAAACTTTAAAATAACGCTGATTGTACTTGTACTATTACTCATTGCAAGTATTGCAGCATCCTTGTTCTTTGGAGCTAAAGCGGTGAGTATGCAGGACTTGATCGATGGCCTATTTTATTCTGACCGTGACTCTCATGGAGCAAACATTGTCAGAAAACGCGTTTCCAGAACGATATTTGCTCTGCTATGTGGGACGGCTTTAGGGGTTGCGGGGGCGCTTATGCAGGCGGTTACCCGCAACCCTCTTGCTGATCCAAGTATTCTAGGCGTCAATACAGGTGCTTCGTTATTTGTTGTGTTCGGTATCGCCTATTTAAATATCACATCTGCCAATCAGTATATTTGGTTCGCACTGGCTGGCGCTGCTCTTACGGCTATTTTTGTATTTGGTATCGGCTCGTTGGGAAGAGGCGGCGCTACGCCGATTAAGCTAGTTTTAGCAGGAGCAGCCACAACAGCCGCCCTCTCCTCGCTTGTCACAGCAATTATGATTCCGAGCACCTATGCGATGGACCAATTCCGCTTTTGGCAAATTGGCAGTGTCGGTTCAGGTACGTGGGATAACATAATGACGTTTATCCCCTTTTTACTTGTCGGGCTCGGTATCGCATTACTCACAGCGCCTGCTTTAAATGCCTTGGCGCTCGGTGATGAAGTCGCATCGAGTTTAGGCGTACATCCAAGCTCTTTGCGTTTTGGGGCGGCATTTGGCGGGGTTTTACTTTGCGGAGCGGCAACAGCATTAGCAGGACCAATTGGCTTTATAGGTCTTCTAGCGACACATGTTATGCGCCTTATATTAGGGCCGGATTTGCGTTTTGTTATTCCGATGTCCGCCTTAGCGGGTGCCATTATTTTAACGATTTCCGACTGTATAGGCAGACTCCTTGGCAGTCCCGGTGAACTTGAAGTAGGGATTGTCACAGCCTTCATCGGTGCACCAATTCTTATATTATTAGCAAAGAAATCGAAGGTGCGGTCATTATGAAAAGTGAACTTACTAATTTTCATTTTATACGGGCGGGAATGCAAAAAAGACGAAGACGGTGGCTTTTTGTAACGGCTGTTCTTACAATTAGTGCATGCTTATTATGTTGTCTTATGTTAATGCTAGGAAACACTATTTATCCTGTGAATGAGGTCGTTCGCTCGTTATTCGGCGAGCAGATACAAGGTGTGACGTTTGCGGTAAATACGATTCGGTTTCCACGTATGCTGGCAGGTGTATTTGCAGGGTTTGCTTTTGGTGTGGGAGGATATATTTTTCAAACGATGCTGCGAAACCCGCTGGCAAACCCAAATGTACTCGGTATTACATCCGGATCAAGTGTAGCAGCTGTTTTTTGTATTACCGTCCTTCATACGAGTAATGCAGTTGTTTCCGTTGCATCAGTAGGGGCAGGGCTTGCGACAGTACTAGTGATGTATGTTCTGTCAAAAGGCAAAACATTTTCTATCGGAAGGCTTATTTTAATCGGAATCGGAATTCAAGCGATGCTGGATGCTTTTATTTCTTATTTACTATTATTGAGTGCCCAGCAGGATATTTCTGCTGCGCTTCTTTGGCTAAGCGGCAGTTTAAATGGGGTACAATTATCAGAGCTTCCCCCACTGATGCTTACGGTTCTAGGATTGACACCGATTGCAGCCTTGTATGGCAAACAACTAAATATGTTGGAGCTTGGTGAACAAACTGCCTCCTCATTAGGTGTTGCAACAAATAAAACACGGCTTGTCTTAATTGTATGGGCTGTATTTTTAGTCGCCGTGGCGACAGCGACGACTGGCCCGATTGCTTTTATTTCCTTTTTGGCAGGTCCTATAGCGAACCGATTAGTCGATATCGGGGCCTCTAATATAATTCCAGCTGGTTTAGTTGGTGCAAATATTGTCTTGATTGCTGACTTGATCGGGCAGTTTGCGTTTGAATACCGGTTCCCTGTCGGTGTCATTACTGGTTTAATCGGCGCCCCTTATTTAATTTATCTGCTTATTAAAATGAACCGCAAAGGAGAATTATAATGGAGAAATCCCACCTGTTTCGGGCTGAACGACTGGCAGCTGGCTACGAAGAAAAAACCATTTTGCACGATATCAATGTAGACATCCCAAGCAATAAAATAAGCGTTATTATCGGCTCAAACGGCTGCGGGAAATCGACTCTGCTGAAAACGCTGGCAAAACTGATAAAGCCCTCTCAAGGTGAGATTACACTAGATGGTAAAGCAATCAGCAAAATCCCGCCGAAGAAATTGGCTCAACTATTAGGGGTGCTGCCGCAATCTCCTATCGTTCCGGAGGGTATTACAGTAGCAGATTTAATTGGCCGCGGCCGTTTTCCACATCAATCCTTATTTAGCGGCTGGTCCAAAAAAGATTATGAAGCGGTAGCTGAAGCGATGGAAATGATGAAAGTCACCGAATTTGCTGATTTAGACATTGACGAACTATCCGGGGGCCAAAGACAGCGTGTCTGGATTGCAATGGCTCTCGCACAGCAAACCGATATTTTGTTCCTTGATGAACCTACGACTTTCCTCGATATTACATATCAGGTAGAAATCTTGGACCTGCTGACCGATTTGAATAAAAAGCATGGAACAACAATCGTAATGGTTCTGCATGATATAAACTTATCTGCCCGCTATGCAGACTATGTTTTCGCAATGAAACAAGGACAGCTTCTCGCTGAAGGGGCACCGGAGGAAGTAATTACAGACGCATTAATCAGCGACATCTTTGGGATGGAATGTGTGGTCATAGACGACCCCGTCTCCCATACACCTCTTGTTGTACCAGTCGGCCGGTATCATTCAACAGTGAACCTATTTTGATTGATATGTTAATTAGAAGAGAAAGGAAGGCAGTTCCTCCTTTCTCCTTTATCTTCCTCCAATACTTAAAACACCTTTAAAATAAAGCCATGTTTTTCTTATCTATTTACAAAAGTGTGTTCCTTGAAAAATGATGATCCTTTTTTTCAGGATGCCTATAAATGTCTCTCTGTGATAAATCTTATTAAATACCAGTTTAATTCAGCCGGAGATGTTACGTAGCCCTCTTGATGCCATTCCAGCAATATTCCCATTATCGCATTTGTCTGATAGCTAATCTGGAAATCCGGCAAGTTTAATGGCTCGCCTTTTTGCAGAAAAGATGCGATTTCCGCTACAAAGGTGCGAATGGAGTGAAACAGCATATAGTAGTATTTCATCGGAATTTGCTCATCAAATACAATGCAGTAAAACGGCTCGTATTTTTTCACATGATGAAAGATCTGTATCATGTCTGCTTCCAGGTCTTCTACTCCCTGATCTATTTCATGATACGGGGCATGGATGGAACATTTTAAATCCTCGACAATTTCCTCAAAGTATTTTTCAAATACACCGTGGATATTTTTATAGTGCAAATAAAAGGTCCCCCGGTTAATCTTCGCTATCCTGCATAATTCACTCACCGTAATTTCCTCCAGTGGCTTCTCCTTTAATAAAACTAACAGCGCCTGCTGAATGCTCTCATGTGTTTTTGCAATGCGTAAATCCATATTTTTTCGTCTCCTATTCAACAATAAGCACTCAAACTGTTCATTATTAGACAGTTAATGATTTTTATGTTGTTTGTGCATAATTATTGTAGCTATTATAATTTTTATTGAACAGTTGTACAATATCTTCCGTTTTATTGTACAACAACTTGTAAAGGAGGAGTTCGTATGAAGTTACAAAACAAAGTAGCGATCATTACAGGGGCCGCTTCTGGAATGGGAAAAGCGATTGCGGAAGGCTATGCACAAGAAGGCGCCAACGTAGTTGTGTCCGATATGAATTTAGAAGGTGCTAAAGCCGTGGCAGATGCCATTATGGCAAATGGAGGTACTGCATTTGCTATCGATACAAATGTAACGAAGGATGAAGATTTACAGCGGCTGTTCGATGAAACACTGGCACAGTACGGTAAATTAGATATCCTAGTGAATAATGCAGGGATTATGGATGGCATGGAGCCGGTTAACGAGGTACAGGATGCACGCTGGGATATGATTTTTGCTGTCAATACAACAGCAGTCATGAAAACAATGCGTATAGCGACAGAGCTTTTCCTCAAGCAAGGTCACGGTGTCATCGTGAATAATATTTCTGCAGGCGGTCTACACGGCGGCCGCGCAGGTGCAGCCTATACAGCAAGTAAGCATGCAGTTGTGGGACTGACAAAAAATACCGCTTTTATGTTTGCAGATAAAGGTATCCGCTGTAACGGTATTGCACCGGGAGCAGTGATGACAAATATCTCTGCTTCAATGACAAACATCAGCGAGTACGGTGCAGGCAAGCAGCAACTGGGCATGAGCTTAAACCCGCGCGTCGGCCAGCCTGAAGAAATCGCAAAGCTGGCGATATTCCTCGGATCTGAAGATGCAAGCTTCATCAACGGTGTCGTAGTCACTGCTGACGGCGGATGGACAACGTATTAATTTTATACAACCGAAAACACCTTGCTACCGTTCAATCAGCGGATAGGCAAGGTGTTTTCCGTTAAAGCACATTATTCTTTCTTTTCCTGTTTTTTCACGTTATAGATCCTGTCGATAAGCGGCGGGTGGGAGTAACGGAACCACTTGACTAAAAGCGGTGGATTCGTTTCGCTCAAGCTTGTCTTGGCGAGAGCCTGGAAGGTAGAAATCGCATCCTTCTCATTGCCGATCAGCTCTAGCGCATATTGGTCGGCCAAATTTTCCTCATGACGTGACACCATATTTGACAATGGATCTGATGCAAATAGAACGACTGATGATAGCAGCAAATAAAGCGGCAGTGAATGAATCGCTTCAAGTCGCTCAATATGAAGCGCCTTGCCGTATTTCCGGATGATACGGTTCATTAATTTGGCCACGATCCAGAAGGATACGAAAGTAATAGCAAAATAAAGAATCATTCCCCGGTAAACGTCCTTTTTCACATAGTGTCCCATCTCATGTGCCATGACAAAGAGGATTTCCCCTTCGGATAGCTGCTGGAGTGTTGTATCCCACAGGACAATACGTGTATTGCTGCCGATACCTGTCACATAGGCATTCATTGTATTGGTCTGCCCCGCCATTTTGACCTCATACACATGCTCTGCCGGAATACCTGCCTGATCGGCAAGGGCTAATATTTTTTCTTCCAGCTGCTTATTTTCAATTGGTGTAAAATCATTGTACAGCGGGTCTATAATTTCAGGCTTTACAAACGAATAAAACAGCATAAGCGGAATTGTAGCCATCCATACATACATCCACCAGCGCTTCACACTGCGCCGAATGAAGAAGTAAATAATGCTGACCATTATAAAGGACCAGCCAAAATCAAAGCACAGATCAATAGCATGATGCTTCAGCCATTCAGAGACCGGCTGTGTACTGAGTCCATACTGTTTGGATACCCAGTACGAGACATATCTTAATGGCAGCATGACAAGGGAAGCAGTGAATGTTAAAAAGAGCAGATAAACCGTTGTTTGCCCGGCAGCCCATTTTGAGCTTTTTTGTCCTGCACGTTCAAATAACCGGGACAGCCCCGTTAATAAAATAACGAGATAAATAAGCCATTCAAACGGTGTCATAATGAAATAAAGAAAATTTCTTGTTTTTGAATATCCTTCACTTAAATACAGTTCTCGCTGGGACATAAATGTACTTGGATCTGCTACAGTACCCCGCAATGTTTCCGGTACCCCACTGTTATCACTTATAAAAATATACACAAACATTGCGGCTGCGTAGACAACAAACAATAACAAGGCTCTGACAACCCATTTAGCTTTCATTTCATCCTCTTTTCATCGGTCAAATGGTTAACGAGCGGCAGAAGCTTGTCTCCGCACTCATTAAATTCTACCATTCAAAAAGTGAAATTATGATAAGTTCCTTACTGAATATCATGGGTTTTATAATCAATTAATGTTCCTTCTTTTAGTAATTAATCTAAAAAGAGCGAAGATAAAGCCATAAAGCGACTTTGTCTTCACTCTCAGTTAATTTTGTAAGAGAGATCATGCTATTTATGACGGTGTTAACATGATCTTACATTACAGGATGAGTCGCTATTAATCAAAAATAAACCGAAACATGCGGAAAATCATCCGAGGGATAAACAAAATGATTCGAAGAATAACATCCACGAAAAGCGGTCCAATAAATTCCTCAAATATTACATCTAGGAAACTTTCACTTTCCTTTTCATCTTGTTTCTTCTTTTTCCTCTTTTGGTGTTGCTCTGCCGACATTCATTCACCTCCACATTATTTCTTTATCTAAAAATCACTATACATATAATTTGATAATAAACGAGTTTTCTCTCATTCTACCACTTTTAGGGCCTCGTATTGGAATCCTAAGTAGTCATAATTCTGCTTCCTATACATCTCCCGTGCTGTATCTTCTCCATCTGCTACTAAAATGATTGTTTTTTCGGTGAAATGATCCATTACAAACTGCTGCATTTGGCTCCCAATCCCTTTTCTCTGCATAGAATCCGGTACAAAAAAGTTATCGATCTCTACAGTTTCCGGCTGCTCAATCAAATGCAAGAATCCGGCAGGCACACCGTCTACATAAGCAATGACAAAATACCTGTCCTCAAAGGTAAAAATACGCTGAAGATGCTCCTGCTTTTCTTTTGCGAAGTTCTCTCCGTATTGCAGGTCTTCCTTATAATTCAGTTCAAGTACCGCTGCCAAGTTCTCTTCTGAAGCAAAGCGGACTTCAACTTCCGGGTTTTTCCGTGCAGAAAATCGGGTGGGCTCAATCGAATAGAGCTCTAAAAAGCCAATAGTATACCTTTCGTTTGTCAGATACTCTATCACTTCTTCGCTGATTTTTTCATTAGAGGGAAAGATAAACTTCAGGTGTTTTTGTCCATATTGCTTGTGGTGAGTATGTAATAGCTGCTCTGCTTCCTTCAATTCCAGCAGGCTTGGCATTCTTTTAAATGCCAGTAGATTGCTGTCATACCGGCTTAACATTTCTTTTGTATGGTACTGTGCAAATAATTCATTTTCCGCAATGATGCTTCCATCACGGTTAATTTGTGCAAATGAAATGGTCTTCATCAGTCATCCTCTATTCTCATCTTTTATTTTGACCAACCGGATGATTAGGCCGTACAGCGGGTATGAAAAGCATCAGGAAAGCCTTTTATATAAAAGACTTTCCCAATGATGCTATCGTGTTTCTCCGTTATTTTTTCCTCATAATTTTCATTTTCTTTTCGTTCCTTTTGATAGCTTTTTCTGCTTGCGTTTTTCATCAAGCTTGGCTTGGGTAGTTAACTTTTTTTCTAAAAAGGCGATTTCTTTCCCGAGCTTTAAATAACTTTGAAGTCTTGCCACTTCTAATTCGCCTTCTTCAATCGCGAGAAGGACAGCACAATGAGGCTCTTTACTATGTGTACAGTCCCGGAACCGGCATTGCATGGCAAGTGCTTCTATGTCTTTAAAACTGGCATCCAGACTTTCCCGTTGATCCCATAGCTGCAATTCACGCATACCCGGTGTATCAATGAGACATCCTCCTGCAGGCAGCATAAGCAGCTCCCGGTGCGTCGTTGTATGGCGTCCTTTATCGTCATCCTCCCGTATTGCAGATACCTTCATCGAGTCACTCTCCATTAAGGCATTCGTTAATGAGGATTTCCCAGCACCTGATGAACCAAGAAGTGCTGCGGTTACACCTTCTTGTAAAAGTTCCTTTAGCTGTGCAACTCCCTCGTTTGTAATCGCGCTGGTCAATATATATTCAACACCTGGCGCATGGCGGGTTATTTCATTGATATACGGAATTGGGTCTTCACAAAGATCCAGTTTTGTCAGCACAATGACTGGTTTTGCCCCGGAATCCCAGGCGGCTGTAATATAGCGTTCTAATCTGCGGATATTAAAATCATCATTTAAACTCATGACAAGAAATACGATATCTACATTTGCGGCCACTATCTGCTGTTCAATTTCCCTACCGGCAACCTTCCGCACAAAGGAGGATTTTCTTTTTAAAAGCTGGTGGATAATCGCTTTTTCCTCTCCCGGCATCTTCTCTACAACTACCCAGTCTCCAACTGCTGGATAATCCAGACGGCTGTTTGTTCCATAGGCAAAATGTCCGGAAACGGTTGCGAGCCATTCTCCCTGTTCACCAAGCACACGATATGAATGTTTATGTTCCAATATGATACGGGCAACAGTGCGATTTTGCTGTTCATCCATTACCTGTTCTTCAAAATATGATGTAAATCCAAGTTTATTTAATTTCAACTGTACGTCCTCCAATTTATATATAAAGTAAAATAAAAAAAACCTGCAGCTGCAATTCAGCAGTTACAGGTTTTCAGACGCACAGAAGAAAGAATGTATAGTTAAACTATACACATTAGGCGTGTGAGCATGAACTGGCTAAATTGCAGCTTCGAGAATCGTCTATTGCTCTTCATGTCACATCACCCCTTTCCATAATTACCATTTACTATACAGTTCTTCTAGTCAGTTGTCAATGAATGATTTGAATCTTTTGTCAATTTTAATTTAAGCAAGTTTATTCTTTTACAGCTAATTCGCTTTCAATCAGCCATTTATGATTTTTCACTTCTTCTCCTTCTGTAGAGGTGTAATCAACCATATAGACATTTGTTTCTTCAGCTGATTCAATGACGGCTGTCGCTCCTTCCATACCTTTCAGATGATTAGCACTGATCACGACCTCACTCCCCGGCTCTAAAGGTGGCTCTTCACCAGTCAGTAACTCTTCGTGAACTACCCATTTGTGGTTTTTTACCGGGTCACCCTCTGTTAAAGGTGTATAGGAAACCATGTAGACTGTTGTTCTATAGGCACCGGTTATTTCTCCTACTGCCCCTTTCATGCCCGGCATATGATCTGCCAGAATTGTGACTTGATCCCCTTCATGAAAAGCTGGGTCATCTGCTTTCCTCAACTTTTGAGGCACTTCTTCTGGGTTGTCTTGGTGAAGCTGTGAGTGCTCCGCATTTTGGTAATCCTCTGTTCTATCATCCGCATTGCTTTCTGTATTTTTTTCATTCGCCTTCTCATCATTGCCGCCACACGCAGCAAGTAGGCTTGCACTTAAGAAAACTCCCGCTACCCATTTTTTATTCATGTAGTCCACTCTCCTTTGTCGATTCTTTGAGTCGTTACCTCTTTCCCCTCATGCTAGGCAGCTAAAACGTAAAAAGGCTGATTTGTAGCTTCTTTTCTCGCTTTTTAAAAGCCTGCTACCACTTATGGAGAAGGAATCGTTTAGTATTCAATTTCCTGTTTCTCCATTAAAATACCCAATGGTAATAGGAACGATACATCGGATCACTTTAGATAATAAAAAAGCCACCTGCAAATTTGCAGATGGCTGGTAATGGTATATATCGTTCATTCAAAGTGTAACGCTATATCATATAATGCTCCCTATTTTAAACATGCATGCTCTTTGATATTTACTTTTTGTAAGTCATTTATTCAAGGCTTCTATGATCTTATAAATTAAGATATAAGAATTTTTAACTCTAGTAGTTTTTCTATTTATGTAGTATGGAGATACTACTCAAGCATGACAGATAGACTTCCGCCAATTATACTGTAACATGAACATCTCTGCCGGAATGGTAATATTCAGGTAAGTCGAATAAAATATATAGAAACATCTTACATTACTTTTTCGATGCAATTATTACGTACTTTCCCAAAAATTCGTTATACTAAGACAAGACTGATGTAGTATGGAGGTTTATATGCTAAAAATTAAAAATATCGAATTTATTAAAGTGGTCTATGATGAATCTCTTTCCCATAATATATTTTCCATTGCGAATATTGCTTTTTCTAACTACGAACCAATCTCGGGAGCGCTTTTGTATTGGCAGAAAAATATGGATGACAATGCATTTACGCCAGAGGGTGACTATAAATTCTTTTATGATATGGCAAATGTAACGTATTTCGCTTCTGTGAAATTCCCAAAGCATGTACGGTTAACACGGGATCAACGCCAGGAGCTTGCCTATATTCTATTGGAGGAAAGAGGGTCGGTCGGTTCCTATAGTTTTGCTACCCATGCTGGAAGAAAGAAGGGATACCCGGCTGATGAAAGGTTTCAGGAACTTGACTTCCCTGCCCATTTTGATGTGACAGCGGTACCTGCCTATGTTAAATCAATTGTGACCAAAGTAGATTTGGATATGATTTTACACGCCTATCCGGAATACGATCCGATCTTTATTTCAAAGTATGCCAAGTGGCGTTACAAAGTGGCACAGCTACATCCAAATGAGCTGGATGCTTACTTGCCGTATATAGATTTTAGTGTCATCTGTGCGATTAATCCATATTTGACAGAAGCCTATTTAATAGACCATCTAGCGGATGTGGATTTTGAGATGATTGCAAGCAATTACCCTGTACTGAGCCGTTTATCAAAGCCCTTCCGTGAATATATGTACAGACAGCTTGAACCTGCACTTGCTAAAGAGCTGGAGGAATTCCTTGAAGCAGATGACGGAGAGGAGCAGGTAGTCGATATTCTTCCTTCCTTTGAGGAAGAAGAGGAAATGGCTGTTCTTGAGTTTTTCGAGTATGACCGCGGGACAAATAAATGGCCGGGTAGTGAGCATCTCGTAAAAGGAATTCCTTCCCTGGCATCACAGTTATACGACCGATTTGGTTATAAAAAGCTGACAAATAAGGAGATGGACCAAAAAGTGTCCTCTTATTCCGAGGTTCAGCTTGAGCTGATCAGCTATACATTAGAGCCGCACTGGCTTCACCGGTACCGGGAAATGCTTGACTGGTCGTTAGTTTGTGAATACAATCCTTATCTAACAGAGGACTTTTTGGAATCACATCTAAAGTATATTGATTTTTACGCCCTGGGTAATAATACAAATTGCGAGCTATCTGAAGACTTTATGGATACGCATATGAATAAGTTCAACCATCAAAAGCCTGTTCCGCTTGTGATTCGCCACTTAACTGAAAGCCTGTATCTTACACATAAGGACACAATTGTGGTGAACAGCCAGCTGTTAAACGAATATGGCGACTTATTGGATGATGAGCAGTTCCTGATACTGCAAAACCTGATTGAACCTTAAGCCGCTTACTAAACTGATTTTCGTAGTTTATGTAAAAGCATGCGATGCCGGGAACATCTGCCTTTTGCAAAGCTATAAGACAACGAGCAAACCTGCCTTAAAAGTTTTCGCTTTTAGGCAGGTTTTATCCTTTTTATGATGCTTCTGCTATTTCATAATGATTTCATACTTTTCGATAATAAACATTTTATACTTGGAGTCAGCCAGTGTTAAGCTGCCATTATGGGCATATAGAATATCCCGTTTTGCTTTTTCATGATTACCAAGCGCATTATATGCCGCTGCCCGGATCGCAAACCCGAAATAGAGATATATTAAATCAAACGGATGCTGCTGGAATTCAGGCATATAAAGGGCCGCCAATACTTCTATAACATGCTCTGCCTCTCCAAGCTGAAAATGGGCATACGCCTGCTCTACTTGAAAAAGAGGCGAAACCAACGAACCTTTCCCCCGCTTTTCCTCTAATACAGGTAAAAAATCTTTTAATAGCCTAATCGCTTTCCGGAAATCTTTTTCAATAAAATTGGCATAATGGGCATTTGCATAAACGAAAAATGTATGCATTTGAAAATCCTGTGCAAGCTCATCAAGCAGACGCAGCTTTATTAAGTATTTTTCACTTTTTCCTCTATCCTCTAATTCTACCGCTCTGGAAAACATCAGGCGGTAAAAATCCTCCAGCCGGTAATAAATACGGTTGCGCTTCGATAAGTCCATCGCTTTATCCATATAGACTTCCATCTGTTTATAATCATTTAAAGCACCGTATGCTAAAGCCAGATTGTAATATAAATCAAGTTTGACTAAATCATCCACCATATATTCATGGTTATTCAGCACCTGTTCGCCTTGGAGAAGAAATTCGAGTACCGTCTTATAATCCCTTTCTTCATAGGCATTCCAACACAAAAAACTGTATCCTTTTATGACATATGTAAACGCATGGAGCTCCTCATATTTCTCCAATACCTTTTTGTATTCCTGCAGATCAAATCCTTTTTTTAATTGACGGCTTGCACGCATCCATAAGTCCATGAGACGTACATCTTCAAAATAGGCACCTTGTATTTTGTCTATCACAGGTGTTAATAAAAGAAGCATTTCTTCAAGTATTTCCTCCTGCGTTTTATTCCGAAAAACATCAGTTGCATTTTTCATCATTTCTTCAGCCTGCAATAGCAGGGTCCGCCTTTGTGCTAACGATTGATTGTGCAGTAAAGCCGTCACATCCACTTCCAGCCGATCTGCAATATAGCGAAGACTTTCCATCGATGGCTGTGCTTTCCCGTTTTCGATTAAGCTCAGCATACCCTTTGTTAACCGATCACCAGCTAACTGGGCAAGAGTCATTTTCTTTTCTTTTCGCAACTTTTTTATGGCAGCACCTAGTTCATTCATTCTCTCACCTCTCTTTCCATCATAACAAAATTTAATATATTTAAACATTGTGTGAACAAAAAAGAATAAAAAATAAAAAAATGTTTAATTAAATTAAAAAATATTGATTTTTTCCATTTGTATAGCATATATTAAGTTTAATTAAATTAAACAAAGAGGTGATAATATGTTAGTTTCTCTGCCAAAGACTTTATGGATGCATATCAGTACTAAGTGGGATAAATGGAACTTTCTGAATATAGTCGATAATAACAACGTGGAACCTGTCAGAAAGGAAAAAATGCATGCCCATGAAGTATATAGTCCTTATCGCCGCTACCTGTATTAATGAGCAGATGCTCTGCTTTGCTAATTTCTATGATTGTGCAGGCAGAGCACGTTTTCTTGATGCATTTAAATAGAGCTGAATGTACCACCATTGACATAGTTGAAGCCGCCAGACTAACTGCGTTCTGCTTATTAAGAGAAGTACTCTAAATAAAAAAAGCCCCGTACATAATACGGAGCTTAGGAGAGCAGATTCTTTTCAATATGATGGGTAAAATCTTGGACATTCAGGGGTTTACTGAAATGATATCCCTGCACATATTCGCAGGCATATTCTTTTAATATTCGGAGCTCTTGCTCATCTTCCACTCCTTCTGCTACAACAGATAAATTTAAAGCGTGGGCAATCTTGATGATTGCTTCCACCATCGCAGTACCTTTTTCCTTACGGATATTTTTGATAAAGGAGCGGTCAATTTTCAGTGCATCCACCGGGAATTGCTTTAAGTAGCTGAGCGAGGAATAGCCTGTCCCGAAGTCGTCAATAGAAATAGTAATCCCCATGTTCTTTATGTCCTGTATTTTACTGATTAGCTCACTGTTTTGATCCAGCATACTCATCTCGGTAATTTCAATTTCCAGATGAGTGGGGTCCAGGTTCACCTCTTGTAAAATATCCTTTAATCTTTCTACAAATGTGCGCTCTGCTAAATGCTTCGGCGAGATATTCACTGCTACCCGGAGCTTGAGATGATATGTATCATTCCATTGTTTTACCTGTGTAGCTGCCTCTTTCAACACCCATTCCCCAATTTTCGAAATGAGTCCGCACTCCTCAGCAAACGGGATAAATTGGAGAGGTGAAACAACCCCCAATTCGTCATCCGTCCAGCGAATCAGCGCTTCCATTCCCTCCATTTTCCCTGTTTGGACTGTTATTTTCGGTTGATAGTGTAATTCAAAGGCGTGGTGCTGAAGGGCATGATGCAATTTTGTTTCCAGTCTCAAAAGTGAATTGCTGCTGCCGGGCAAATCGCTCGAATAAATGATAGCTGCATTGCCATTTTTCTTTTTTGCCTCATACATAGCCATATCCGCAGCTCTGATAATGTCGGATACTGTTTCACCATGAGCGGGATAAAGACTGATTCCCATACTTGCGCTCGAATAAAATTCATAATCTAAAAAACAGAAGCTTTCTTCAAATACAGCCAGCATTCTTTCTGTCGTTACCTCTATTTGAGTCATATCTTTTAAGATATATACAAATTCATCACCGTTCAATCGATAAAAGGGCTCTCCCAAACGATCAACAGCCATAAGGCGAGTGGAAATTTCCTTTAAAAACATGTCCCCGATTTTATGTCCAAGCCCGTCATTCACATTTTTAAAGCGGTTGATATCCAATAAAAAAAGAGCAAATGGCTGTCCGTTTTCTTTACTATCCTCCACCTGTTGTTCAAGTTTTTTTAATAAATGGCGCCGGTTTGGTAAGCCAGTCAAGTCATCATGATAGGCAATATGCGTAATTTGTTGAATATTTTTTTGAGCAGTAATATCTGTACGAATGGAGATATATTGATAAGGCTTTCCGCTGTCATCCATGAAGGGAACAATGGTTGTCTGCACCCAGTATAACGTTCCATCCTTTGCACGGTTACAGATTTCCCCATGCCATGTGTTTCCCTTACTAATCGTTTTCCACATATTTTTAAAGAATATTTTCGGGTGGTAGCCCGAATTCAGGATGCGGTGATCCTGGCCAATGAGTTCTTCGCGGTTGTATTTTGATATTGCACAGAATCGTTCATTTACTGACGTAATCATTCCTCTTTTATCTGTAATCGCTACGATCACGGCTTCGTCTAGTGCAGATTTCATATCCTCTAATTCGACAATCGATAAATCGAGTTTTTGTAATGCTTTTGACTCATTGAAAATTTGCATACTTCTCTCTCCATTCCCACTTACCAACTCCAAACTCTTTATTTTATTATAATGCCGGCTCTTTACAATTACAATAAGTGTTAAAAAATTAATATTTTTCTACTACTTAGTTGTTACATTTGAAGTACTGAAAAATTCTGTCAGTCGAACGAAACAATCTTATTATTTCTTTATTAACGGAAGATTCGACAAAATTACATGTATTATCTGTTTTTTTCGAAAAACAAAAAGCAGCCTTACTGGGCAATTCGTTTCAGTAAGGCTGCTATAGGGCATCAGTGACTGGCATATTCATCATGGCTCCTTTTCCGCTCTGCAGATTCGTTATAAGCATGGAGCTGCTTGTGAGATAAATTTAAAATATAATAATGAAAATTAATCGGTTCTAACTCATATTTTTCACACGCTTTTTTATATGTTTCATATCCCTCTCGGTAGTCCCTCATCCTTCATTGCTCCCTTTTTTTGTGCGTGCCTGTTCATTAAAAGCGTTCAGCTGTTCATGAGATAGCTGCATCACATAGTAACGGAAATTGATTGGCTCCAAACCATATTGTTCACATCTCTCACGATACACTTCATAACCTTCTTGATATATTGTCATATGAATCCTCCTTGTACTATAACAGTAATTATTTTATGTAATTAATATAGTACAGATTCATAAGAGTGTCAATAATATTCAGAAACTTTTTCCGGCGAGTTCAGTCGCTTTTACTATGACCATTTTTATCGCATTTATTCAACGGAACCGTGTTAACTTAAAAGCAGCTCAGTGCTCTGTGTACACCTACATAAACGATCCTACAAAAAAACGGACAAGAAACTAGTCTTCTCGTCCGTTACATTTTAATAATGGATCAGCAAAAAATACACATTAATATGGAATGATTTCTACCGTTTTTGTGGCGATATTTGAAAGGAATGTTTGGTCATGCTCTACAAATAAGAGTGTAGGCTTGTATTCCTTAATCATTGTTTCAATTTGTGCCTGGTTAAAGACATCCAAATAGTTTAATGGTTCATCCCAGATATAAAGCTCGGCGGGTATCCCGAGGGACTTTGCAAATTCCACCTTTTTCTTCTGCCCGTTACTCATCTTTTCAATCGGCACAGTAAATACATCCCGTTCAACCCCTAATATACGGAGATTATTTAAAAATAACGTATAGTCCATATGATAGTTAGCAGCAAAATCCTTTAAAATGCCCATATTGTCATCATATTGTTGGCGAATGATGCTTTTGGATAGCCCATGCGGCACCGTAATATCCCCGCTCATAGTACCGGAAAAATGAGAGTTAAGTAAATAATTGATAAGAGATGTTTTTCCGCTTCCGTTTGGACCAACGAGTGCAACCTGCTCACCTTGAAAAATGTCAAATGTGACCGGCTGAAAGAGTGGTTTATCCAGATAGCTTAAGGTGAAATTTTGAACGCGTAGAACAGGGTTACGGTGGCTTGATAAGGAATTGATCGTCAAATCACTCACTGACTCAATGTTTTGTAAGAGCTTCGTTTTTTCGTCAATTTTGTCTTCAGTGCGTTTTTCAATAGCTTTTGCCCGTTTCATCATCCGTTTGGCTATCGCATTTCCAAACGGATCATTACCGGAGGGCTTTTCTCTCTTTTCTCCCCAACCCGATTTTTCTCGTGCTGTTTTTTGCAGACGGTCAATTTCCGATTTCAACGCTTTATTTTTTTCAAGCTCAAATTGATCTTGGAGCTGCTTTTGCTGTTCATAAGTTGAATAGTTCCCCTTATAAACAGCTAATTGACTTTTTTCAATGACTAAAATATGATCAATGACCGAATCGATAAAATCCCGGTCATGACTTACGACGATAAATCCTTTTTTCTTTTTTAAGTAGTTCGCCACAATCTTTCTTGCCTGGATGTCCAAATGGTTTGTTGGCTCGTCTAAAAGCGGGTATCGCGATTCCTCGCAAAACAGTGCAGCTAATAATACTTTTGTTTGTTCCCCGCCGGACAATTGCTCAAACGGCTGCCAAGCAATCTCTTTATTTAACCCGAGCAATTGACATTCCCGCTCAAACTTCCATAATTCGATCGGCATTACTTCATCGATAGCATAGTAGACTAAGCTTTCTTTGTTAACAATAGTTTGAGGGAAATAAACGAATTCTACATCACTTCTAATGTCCCCTGTATACGTATAGTTGTTTAGTAATAAGTGCAGGAATGTACTTTTGCCGCGACCGTTTCTTCCGACTAACCCTAGACACCACTTCGTATCGATCGATAAATTTACATCTTCAAATAAGGGGCGGTCCATTGTATCAAATCCGAAATGTAAATGCTGAATTTCAATAGGCATAAATGTTACCTCCAATTTTTTGTAAGAATATTGGAGATGATGTAAAGCATTGCATACAATCATCCCGACTAATTGGTTTGACTGCATACGCATTGACAAATAAAAAATCCTTCTGAAAAATAATTCAGAAGGATTAGCATTCATACATAAATAAGCTTCATAAAAATATGAAGAAGGTATTATAAATGGGCAGACTAATCCTATTTTAAATGAAAATGCGTATACATTTTACGTGTAAAATAGAATTATTTAATCATCTGTCACCGATCTTCCCTTCATATATAGTACTGCTATTATAACTTTTATTAAGAAAATTTCCAATCATTAATTTACCCTACTTGTATACCATTTTACAAAATCATTTTGCTTTACATAATAATATTATTGAATGGGCTCTTCTCCATCACCTGTTGAATTTGCTCATCTTCAATATGGGTATAAATCTGTGTTGTTGCGACACTCGAATGGCCAAGAATATGCTGGAGACTTCGTATATCCGCACCGGCCTTATACATTATCGTCGCAGAAGTATGGCGCAGTTTATGAGGTGTAAGTAGTTCCTTTTGAAGCCCTGCATGATTAATTTGTTTCACAATCCTCGCTACTGTCTGCCTTGTAAAACGCGTCCCTTTTTGAGAGACAAATAATGGTTCATCCCCTTCTCCTTTATACGCCGTTCTTTCGGGTATATATTGTTCCAGTGCTGCCAAGCAGGCATCATTTAAATAGACGGTGCGTTCCTTGTTTCCTTTCCCGATAATGGTTACCTTTCTTCCTTGAATAGATGAAAGATTCAAGGCACAAAGTTCCGACACCCGAATACCGAGGTTCAGGAAAAACATCATCATACAGTAATCACGCTTACTGTAGGGCCTTTCATGGATAGCACCGATAAATAGCCGGGCTTCCTCCAAATCCAAATACACAGGTTTTCGCTTCCCGATTTTCGGTGTCTCTAGTTCTTCTGCGATGTTTTCTTCAATAAGCCGCCGCTTTCCTTTTAAGTATTTAAAAAACGACCGCAGTGTCGCCACTTTTCTGGCTCGTGCCACAGCAGAGTTTTTTCGCTGCACCTCACAGTATTCAAGAAATAAATACAGATCCTCAAGAGTAAGTTCCTTAATCCACTCAATTGTAATGTCCGAAATATCAATCATATGTATGTCGCTAACCGGGATATCCTCCTGTATCGCCTTTAAAAAACGGAAGGCTAAAACGAGGTCATATTCATACTCTTTCCGTGTACGCTGGGATTTCCCTCGGATGGTCGTTAAATAGATACAAAAATCTTTAAGTATTTTCGGTAGTTTGACTTGTGCCATATGCTCACCTCTACCTCTTATTTTAGCATAAATAAAGTTCCCAAATATGTATTTGGGAACTTTATTGCTATTTCTTATAAAAAATCGATATTTTCACCTTCTAAATGAACGATTTACTCAGGCTCTGAAAATGGTCCTCAGACGAATCGAAAAAGAAATCTGCCTAGCTACCCCCATCTCGATTCATCTCAGAGCACTTTATAAAAGTCGATATATAGGATGATAATCTACCTGTTCTATCTCATTTTTTTCCCGCTTCTCTTACTTGATAAAAAAGCAGTGCTTTCTCTATGTTAGAGATCATTTGAAAACTGCTCCTACCAAAAGGTGTGGTCACTCGCCTAGATTCACCAACTATATTTTTTTACATAAGGTATAGGGAATTTATATGGAAAGAAGGTATGAAGACATGTATAATTTTCCGTTTGAGGATTTTGAGTCCTCCCCAAGGTCGTTTCCTTCGATGCCTGGCGGTCAATTTCCTGGTGGGTCGTTTCCTCCAGGAGGTCCTTTCCCACCTGGCGGATTCCCGCCACAGTCTGGTGGAGGATTCAGCCCGCCATTTGGTCCGCCTTTTGGAGGACAAAACCAGCCGTCTGGGCCGCCTCCGAGCTTTGTTCCCGTATTTCCCTCTGCCCAGGCATATGCAAGTGGTAGCATGAGTCGCTGTTTATTCCGAAACACGTATGTGTGGCTAAGAAACGGTAATTCTTTTTGGTTCTATCCAATTAGCGTGACACGGAATACTATTATCGGTTTCCGCTGGAGTAGCCGAAGAGGTTGGCTATTCCGTTCTATTAACCGAAATAATATCCTCACATTCACATGTTTCTTCTTCTAAGCATCCAAAAGGAGAACAGTATCTCCGTACAATAATAAGATGGCTGTGTTAAAAGTTATTTTGACTTTTGACACAGCTTTTTTCATCATAATTCATCATAAACACCGTCCCTACAGCGATCACCTCAATATGTAATTGGTCGTGCCGCAATGGAAGTTTCCCCGAACGACTAATCGGACACTCCTTTTTGCGCAATTTGCTGTACTTTTCATAAGATGTGGTAAATAGAAATAGAGGTGACATATGATTCATTACGTAAAGCCGGGTGAAACACTTGCTCAAATTGCAAGGGATTTCCGCATACCATATCAGCAACTGCTAGCTGCCAACCCTGTCCTAACTAATCCCGACGTATTATATATCGGCCAGCCTATACAAATTCCCGGCTACCCTGATCCTTCTACTTTGCCTTACCGAATTGATATCTCACTCAAGAAAAGAACTCTTCAGCTCTATCAAAACAATGTACTTCAAAAAACGTACCCTATTGCAGTCGGCAGGATTCTTCACGGGACACCTATAGGCAGCTACATCGTTCTGAATAAAGCACCAAACCCCGGTGGCCCGTTTGGAACAATGTGGATGAGTCTTTCAAAAGAGCATTATGGAATACACGGTACAAATGATCCTAGCTCGATCGGCAAAGCTGTTTCGCGCGGCTGTATCCGCATGCAAAATCGGGATGTCGAAGAGCTGGCAAGTATCATACCAATTGGAACATTGGTGAATATCCGTATGTAAAAAGCTGGTGAAGTCATTTCACCAGCTTACGTTTATTCATAATATTAAAAATCACTCTTCCAACAGCTGTACAAATTATCATAGACACGGAAGCTATAACGAATAAAGGTCTCCATTCCTCAGGACTATTCATTACTAAAAGCACCGTTATATAAAGCGTTAGCAAACCTATGCCAAAATACGGTATTCTAAGCCAAGGTTTATACTTCTGCACACTGACCATATCCCCTGACAGAAAAATATTATTAATCAGAAGGTAGCTTGCTGCTTCAAGAAGATGAAAAATAGTAAAAGCAAAAAGAAAAAAGCTTAAGCTGCTGAATCCCCTATCTGCTAACAACAGATATACAGCAAGCGGCACACCAAAAAGGAGATTGACAGCAATTCCCGCCATTCCAATATGATATTGCTGCGTCTTAGATAAGGTATCTTCCTTTTCCAGGTTATAAGGGGCGGGTGTCGAGAAGAAGATAGAAAACGGCACATGTACTTGAAAAGGGTTTTCCTTACATTTATAACGATATAGTACTAGTCCATGCCCTGCTTCATGTAGCCAAATGACGATATAAAGTGCCAGATAAATGAGTACTAAATAAATTAATAACATACAAACATGCTCCATTCCTATTCATTATTAACCAATGGTCAATTGCATGTGAGAAAAGAGCTCTAGTATTTTTCTAGAGCTCTTATCAAATATTGAGTAAATCTTTCAGCTGCTTCCCTGGCCTCTTCGAAATTTTCGACCCTTCCTGCGTAGTGGGAAACAAATCCATGCATAGAGACGAAAATATAGAATATTTCCTCGTTAGGCAATTGTTCGTTATACAACTTCTGAATCGTTTTCGTAAATTGATGTAAACTTTCAATTGAAGCATTTTGTCTCAATGGATCAATTTCTTCATCCTGCTTCATAAACATATAATTATATTGACTCTGATGATCCAAACCGAACTTGATAAATTCTATCAATACATTCCTTGCTTTTTCCGTGGGATTTCCTTCCTGAAAAACACATTCACTTAATATGAGATTTAATTCATTAAAATAATGCTCCACTACTGCATAAAACAAATCTGCTTTATTTTTGAAGTGATAATAAATCGCACCATGTGTACACCCGAGTTCTTTTGCAATCTCTCTCATAGAAACTTTAGAATAATCATGCGCTATAAAATGTCGATGGGCCTCATGAATAATCATTTCTTTTGTTAATTCGTTTTCTAATTTTTTCCTTGCTGTCATTATACACCTCTTATTGACCATTGGTTAATAAGAGTTTACTACATAACAATTCCAAATACAACGGGAATGGAAATATTACCCTCATAGGAACTTTCCGTTTCCTATATTACATATTCTTCGGAGCCTTCATTCCTAAAAGTCGAAGTGCCTCCTCCAATACAATCGCTACACAGCAGCTGAATGCCAGCCTTTGCTGTTTTGCTTCATCATCGGCCAACACTTTTATTTTTGCATAATATTTATTATAGGCTCTTGCAAGACGAAGCGCGTATTTTGCCACCAATGATGGATCAGCCTGGTCATAGGCTTCTTCTACTGTCTTAGGGAATTCATCTAATAGCAGAATAGCCGGCCAGGCAGCCTCACCTAAAGAAGCAAATTCCATATATCCAGGTCTATATTGTGCTCTATATAATAAGGAAGAAATCCGAGCAAATGTATACTGAATATACGGTCCTGTTTCTCCTTCGAAATTCAGCATCTGCTCGATGGAAAATTCGATATCATTCATTCGGTGGTTTTTTAGATCATTGAAAATCACAGCTCCTACACCAACATATTCCGCTATCTTTTCCTTCTCCTCAAGAGTAGGGTTTTTTAGTTCAATATTTTTCTTTGCCATTTCGATTGTTTCTGAAAGGACATCTGTTAATAGAACAACTTTCCCTTTTCTTGTCGACATCTTTTTCCCGTCTTTCAGCACCATGCCAAACGGAACATGCATTAACCGCTCAGACCATCCATATCCCATTTTCTGGATAACAGCAAACAGCTGATTAAAATGAAGTGATTGTTCATTTCCTACAACATACAGGAATTTTGCCGGCTCGTACTCTTGCCAGCGATACATGGCAGCTGCAAGGTCACGTGTCGCATAAAGTGTCGCCCCGTCTTTTTTCGTGATGAGACATGGCGGCATGTCCTCTACTTCTACTACGTATGCTCCGTCCGACTCAACAAGCAGCCCCTTTTCCTTTAATTCTTGTATGGCTGGCTCCATCTTGTCATTATAGAAGGCTTCCCCATGATAGGAGTCAAATGAAATACCAAGCTGTTCATACACTTTCGTAAATTCGGCCAGAGATACTTCTCTAAACCATTTCCAAAGTTCCGTTGCTTCCTCATCTGTTTCTTCGAGGCCCTTAAATGCCTGTCTCGCCAAATCATTCAGCTCCGGTTGTTTTTCCGCCTCTTCATGAAACTTCACATAGATTTTCAGCAGTTCTTCAATGGGCGAAGATGCGATTGCTTCCCTGTCACCCCACAGTTTGTATGCAACGATCAGCTTGCCAAACTGCGTTCCCCAATCCCCGAGATGATTAATTCGTATCGCCTGGAAACCATTTTTTTCAGCTAGATTGGCCAGCGCATTGCCGATAACCGTAGAACGCAGATGCCCCATG
This sequence comes from Lysinibacillus odysseyi 34hs-1 = NBRC 100172, assembly GCF_001591965.1. Lineage (GTDB taxonomy): Bacteria > Bacillota > Bacilli > Bacillales_A > Planococcaceae > Lysinibacillus_B > Lysinibacillus_B odysseyi. The sequence continues at coordinate 31,815 of NZ_BCVX01000007.1, read as the reverse complement.
GAAAATGGCTTTGCGATATTTGGGCTTGAAAAATCAATGACTACATTTGCATTTACTGCATGCTTACTTCCATAGTTCTTTTGTTCATTGAGAATGCGATTAAGAATGCGGTTGATCTCATTCTCCTGCTTATAATAAATATTAATGTAACCGCCAACCGGCTGTACATCCTTATATAATTTCTTCTGCAGTTTCCCTGCTACTTCAGCAGCAATTATTTGCGGAGATTTCCGCAGCTTCTTTGCAAGTGAAAAACATGGAAACGCGACATCTCCTAAATGATCATACTTTGGCTTTTCAAGAAGTTCATCTATCTCCTGAAAATTTAGCTGCCCTTCTAAAGCCTGTTCTAAATCCCTTATAATCTGCTCTTGCATCCTGATCCCTCCCAAATAAAAAAGCCCCCGTCTCCAAATAGAGACGAGAGCATAGTTCCCGTGGTACCACTCTAGTTGCCGCAAATTGCAGCCACTTTCCATTGTTAACGAGGTGACTCCCCGGAATTCCCTACTAGTGTTCAGGAATCTTCTCCAAAGTGCGTTTCATTTATTCTTTCGCATCAGGCTCACACCATTCCCCGACTCGCTTTTCGAAAAGAAATAAACTACTTTCTTTTTCATCGAATTTGATTGCATCTAATTTCAAATTATATTAGAGGAGAATTCTGGGATTGTCAACAAGTAAATATTTTTAATTGCTGTATATAGTGAATAGCCGTCGTTATTTTGTTGTTCAAAAATAGGATAAAAATGGTCCTCCCCTATCATGTTTTATATATCCAAATAATTTACAATAGTGAGAGGACCAGCTTAATACATATATTTCAAATTAGAAAGCATTTCTTTTCAAAAGGAGGGTAAAATGAAATTTTGGCGGAATTACCGACTATTGATTGGGGGCTTTGGTTTTTCTAATCTTGGAAATTGGATTTACCTCGTTGCCCTGAATGTCTACATTTTAAATTTGACCAACTCAGCAGCAGCGGTTGCCGGTATTTTTATCGTTGGACCAATTGCAAGGATTGTGACCAGCTTTTTCGCTGGTTCCTTGATTGACCGGGTAAACAAACGAAAACTAATGATTGCCACAGATATTTTCCGTGGAGGGCTGATTATTTTCCTGCCTTTCATGCAATCGCTTTGGCTAATCTATACCATTCTATTTCTAACGAATATAGCCAGCAGCTTCTTCGGTCCCAGCAGTACATATTACATTACGAAATTTGTAAAAGAAGATGACCGGACACGCTTCAATGCTCTACTTGGTTCCTTTAATTCCGGCGCATTTATGGTAGGCCCCGCTTTGTCAGGGGCTCTCATTTATTTGTTCAATCCTGCTATAGCCATTTGGATAAACAGCTTCACATTCTTTGTATGTGCCCTCGTTATCTCTTATTTGCCAGATGTGGATGAGCAGTCTGAAAAGGTGCGGGAGCCATTATCATTCCGAATGCTGAAAGAGGATTTTTTAACTGTGTTTCAGTTTGCCAGGCATGAACATCGTTTCATTACGATTTATATTGTCTATCAGCTTGCCTTAATGATCGCTTTTTCACTGGATTCACAAGAAGTAACCTTCATTAAGCAAAATTTAGGCGCCTCGGAAAGTGTTTACGGGCTTATTCTCAGCTTAACCGGCATTGGAGCAATCACCGGGGGATTGGCAGCTGCTGCTGCAGTGGTTAAATTTTCATTAAAAGCCTATATTGGCTTCGGTTTTTCATTAACGATGATTTTTTATACTGTTTTTTATGCTTCCAACACTCTATGGCTTGCCATTACATGCTTTGTGCTGCTAGGTTTCTTCATGGCATTTAGTAATGCTGGATACGATTCTTTTTACCAAAAAAATGTGCCGCCTGAAATAATGGGAAGGTTCGGGAGTGTTGCGCTTATAATGCAAAGCACAGTACAAATACTGTTTACGTTTTTATTAGGGACTTTAGCAGAATTATTTACTCTTCAGCCAGTAGCAGTTATCCTAGGCAGCATCGGTATACTGCTTGCTATTATCCTCCTTGCCATTTTGTATACGAAGCAGGAAGCTGCCGCAAATCAACAAGTAAGCTAACTAAACCCAAAGCCGATAAACGGCTTTGGGTTTTAAATCTGTTCCTTTGCTTTCCGCCTCTTTAGTAGAATCTCCTGTAAAGCACCAGTTCCTAATAATACGCCAATAATTATAAACAGGCAGCCGACCAGTTGGCTAGCTCGTATGACCTCCCGCAAAAAAGCTGACGTACCAATCAGTGCGAAAATCGTATTAAAGTTACCGAAAATAGCTGTTTCTGCCGCGCCAATTTGTGATATAGCATAGTTGTAACCAGTTTGGCCAATAGCCGTCGCAAGAACAGCTGAACCTATAAGGAGTAAATAGTATTCTACCGGTGCTCCTATCAGCTCTCCCCAACTCTTCGGATTCAGCACCAAACTGCTGAGCAATAATAGAATTGATCCGGTAAAAAGCATGTAGCCTGTCAGCAGAAAACTGTCTACATCCGATGATATTTTCCGTATGACTAAAAAGCTCAGTGCCTGCGAAACAATAGACAGGAACACGACTATATCTCCCCATTCCAGCTGTTTCCCTACTGCTCCATCATTTAGCACAGCCATTACTACACCGAAAGCGCCTATTACGAACCCCATAAATTGCGGGAAGGAAAAGCGGCTGAAGCGAAATAAAACGGCAAAAATCGCTGTAACAAGTGGGCTGAACCCTACGATAATACTTGTTTTAACGGCAGATGTATGCGCCATTCCTGTAGCAAGCATCATATGATGAATGACAACGCCAAGGAGACTTGCAAGGATTACCCATTTCCATTCCTGCCAGTTCAGCCACCTGAATTTTTTGAACCTTATTATGATGAATATGACAGTGAGGGCTGCGAGAAAAATACGAAAAGCTGTCATAGTCAATGGATTAAAAAAAGAAACAAGTAATTTCAGTGCGACAACATTCATTCCCCAAAAGAACATAATACCGACCATTAATATATAAATTTTCGATTTATTCATTGCATCTACTCAGGAGTTGTTGTTTATTTGGCATTTTTCAGCTCACTTCCTTATAATCTTTATGTGCTTCCTAATCCATAGGATAAGAAAAGAAGCAATAGTATGTATAAGCCGCATCAACCTGATACGGCTATTTTATTTATGCTTCTGTTTCAGGGAAGAAGGCCTGTTCTGTAAATATATCAACGAGCGTTGGGCCTTTAATACGAATTGCTTCTTCCAAAATCATTTCCATTTCCTGCCCCTCTTCAATTTGATAACCTCTCCATCCGCAGGCAAGCGCCAGGTTGGCAAAATTCGGATTCAACATTTGTGTCCCTTCCTCTTCATCTCCTCCTGCCTGAATTTTATCATTTTCCATCTGTAGTGAACCATTATTAAAGACGACAACCGTAATATCGATTTTATGTTGGGAGGCCGTCAATAAATCTGCTAATGTCATCTGAATTCCGCCATCTCCAACAACCGCTACTACCTGCTTATGCGGGCAGGTTAATTTTGCTGCCAATGCTGCCGGTAAACCAAACCCCATGGAACGCCAGTACCCTGAAAATAAAATCTTCTGATTACTTTGCCGGAAGTTTCGGTTCATCCATACAGTTACGTTCCCAGTATCCAATGCAATGATTGCATCCTCTTCTACTACACGTTCCAAAGCACGGACAATTCGGGATGGATGGACGGGGAATCCATTTACAAGACCTTCAGATTCGTTGTCATTCTCCCATTTTTCCTTTGTCTGGTTAATAAGCTCAACCCATTCATTATTCGGCATGTGATCGGCAATTCCCTTTAACAATAAAGGTATGATTTGCTGAGTATCACCTTTTATGCCAAAGTCGATTGTCATTCGTCTATTTGCATTCTCAATATGAAGATCAATAACAATAATCTTTGCATTCTCGGGTACATAACCATCTGGCCACCATGTTGCCCCGGCTACAAGCACAACATCTGCCTCTTTAAATACATTCTTTGCATAAGGGTTGCCTCCCTCGCCAATTCCTTGTAGCAAATGCTCTGTAGAATTTGGGAAGATCCCTTTTCCTCCTAGGCTATAAAGAATGCCGGCCCCCCATTGTTTAGCTAGCTGTACAATCGTTGGCGCGGCTTTTTCTGCACCGGCCCCCGCTAGAATCATCGGCTTTTTGGCATTATTCATCACCGATATCACTTCTTCTAATTCTTGAACGTCAAAAGAAAAAGTGCCTTTTAACACTGTCGGTAAAGGCTTTGCCTCTGCAGTTGTTTCCATTTTAAATAAATCTTTCGGTATTGATATATGCGAAACGGCACGCTGCTGTAAAGATACTTGTGCAGCCTTTTGCATAATATCAACTACAGCATTTTCACTTGCGAGGTTGGCAGAATAGGCAGCAAAGGGTCTGAACAATTCCTGCTGATCGACATATTGCTGAAAATCAGTACCAATTTTATCTGTAGGTGCCTGTCCAGTTATGACTAATACAGGCGCTTTATCTGAATACGCATCTCCAAGACCGTTCAACAGATTTGTAGCCCCAGGGCCCATAGTCGCTGTACATACTGCGATTTTGCCGGTCAACTTTGCCTCTGCAGAAGCCATAAAAGCAGCTACGGATTCGTGTCTTACCGAAATGAACTCAATTTCATCCTGTTTTGCTATCGCATCAAGGAGACCAATAATCGCATCTCCTGTTACGCCGTATATTCTTTTAACCCCGTAGTAGGAAAGCTGTTTCAATATCACTTCTGCAACGGTTTTTTTCATTGTATGAATCGCTCCTTTTACCCTTTATATAGTTGATAATTTCCCTGCTCAAACCACTATAAACAATATTTTTATTTGCTATAACCTATAAAAAACAAGAGGACATAACTAATCCTCTTGTTTTTCATGCAGCTATATGGGCTAGTATTCACTGATGTAGACTTCTATATAAGTCGGAAATAATTCTTGTCACACAATAGGCCGTAGCGGCGAGGCCTATAATGCCTATGAAATACAGCACGGGTATATCAGGAGAGAAAAGCATTCCTAAAATGAAGATGATAAAGGAAAACAGCAGTCCGACTGCGTACATTGGATTCAACGGCAACGCCTCCTCATTCTTTACCTTTTATCTACCCTGAAATAAAAAAAGTTAAGCTATACTTAATCCGTATAAAACGTTCATGTTAATCCATGAACTAAAAACTCATTTATACATATTATAGAAATAGCTAGCAAATTTTTATAAAAGGATGATGGTAAAATCATTAAGGGTACTTACATGCAAAAACCACTACTAATCATCTGCTCACTTCCCCATAGTGAAAATATATATGATGAATGGGATATTGATCGTTGGGAAAATGACGGCGGTAGAAGTTTAAGTATCAGGCATCAGTATGACAGCTTATACCTATTGCTGTAGAAGTAGTCTGTCCAATTTCAATTCTCTTAATTCTCATTCCATATCAAAGGGGGTGTCCGTGAAAAAATTCTCGGACACCCCCTTTTGCTGTGAGGACGGTGATATAGTCATATGTCCATCCCAGGTATGATTGAATACATGTTTAATTTTTATAATCCGCCAGCTATATTCAGAAATAATTGATAGAGGATATAAAAAATAAAGATGATGATAGCAAATTTAATTAATTTCTTGGCAATCGCCCATAATATAGCGAGAACAATGAAAAAAATGATGACTGCAAGTAACAGTTCCATTGCTTTACCCCTCAACTAAAATAGAAATTTCATCTCCTGCACGAGTAATCGTCCAGTTTGAAGAAAGCATTCCCCGAATTTGTTCCTCGATTGTTTTGTTAATCGACAAGTTCAACAAACCGTTTTCCACTTCCATATAATGATTAGCTTGAATATCGAATCGCATGCGCAATAAATTTTTCAATCCATTGATTGTCACAAACTTGATACGGTACTTACCGGAAAAAGCATCACGCAATTGTTGAGGCTCTAATCTCTTTAAAAGAGTGAAATCCATTTTATATTGCTCTTGCCACTCAGCGAGCTGATCCTCTGCAATACGGCGCTCTGTTTCTTCTAAAGAAATGCCATTTTCTTTTAACGTCTCTATAATATATGCTTCCATTAAGCTGATGTCCATACTATTGTTCCTCCTTTAGCAGTCGCTTGTGCCTTTCTATAAGCACTCCCTTACGTGCATATCCGAATTTGGCAAATAGCTCTTCATCTTTCTGCTGCTTCATATATGTTTCAATAACTGTGTAGCGCAAATTTGTGCATGTTACTTTAAAGCCCAGCAGCTTTGAAAGCTGAAGAAAAACACGTTCCACCGTTTTGACGGTAATTGGTTCTCCAAGCTTGTTGCCCACGCCGAGCCACATTTCATCAACTGCTTCAAGCTGTGGAAAAAACAGTTCCGTTTCCTGCTTGTATTGAAGAAGAACAGCCAATAGATCAGCAGGGAGTTCTAACGTACGATATGACAGACGCTCCATGATCTTTATGTTCATTTCTTCTTCGTTAATATGAGACCATTTCATTTTAACAAGCTCTGCGGGTTTAATACCGAGAATAGCAATCGTATACGTGATAGCCAGGTTTCTCATAGCAAGCCATGCGTTTTCATCTGTTTCAGCAATTTCATACATTTGATGCCAGCAATTCAGCACGCCTCTCAATTCTTTGTCTGTTAAAGCAGACAGCTTCGGCTTCTGCTTTGCTACAGGTTCTAATACTGATTCGTCATACGCCTTAATATACTTTCTGCTGTAGAGAAATTCCAAATACGAGCGCATTGCTGCAAGCTTACGATTAATGGAATTTGCGGTATTATACTTAGTATGCAATTGGTCAATATACGCTTTCAATCCAGCAGAAAAGTTCTCCCTGTATGACTCTTCATCTAAAAATTTCTCAAACTGCTTCGCATCATTTACATACTGTTTGATCGTGTGCCTAGATTTATTCAACCCTTGTAAAAAAGCACGAAACGCTTCAGTATAATGATTTGCCAATTGTGTTACCTCCTTAGTGGCTTGCGTGTGTTTATTTGTTTGTTGTTTGGGTAAGGGCGTATGTGTTAGTTTAATTACAATTTATATTGTCGGATAATATGTCTAATTTGTCAATTATTTTACATTCTAAAATTCCACTCTTTAGCAATCGAGTAGAATATTTTGGTTTTGTGCTATTATGGAGAAATAAGATGGCATTCTGTACTGTAACAGAGCCATTAAATTGAACTAATTAGAAATTTTTTGCTTGAATATTCGATAAATTGTACGTGATATTATTATTGTAGTATATAATAGAAATAATTTGATTACAGGGGGATAAATCATGCAGGTACGAACGACTCGATTGGAAGCTGAAGAAGCGAAGATTATCTATCAGGAAACTGCCGGTCTTGCTATCATTACTATTCATCGACCACAGTTAAAGAATGCATTGACGGCAAACATGTGGGATCAGCTGGCAAAAATTGCGCTGCAAACATTGGAAAATCCAAAAAACAAAGTATTAATATTACGAGGATCCGGGGAAAACTTTACAGCTGGATCTGATATAAAAGAGTTTCATTCCATTTCATTAGAGAAAGCGGAGGAAGCTTTCATACATATGGAAAAAACGATTTCCACGATTGAAAATCTTCCTCTTCCTGTTATCGGGGTGATTAATGGACCAGCAATGGGTGCCGGTCTTGAACTTGCTTTGGCTTGTGATATCCGTATTGGCTCGGACAAAGCAAAGATGGGAATCCCTGTCGGTAAGCTGGGCATTACATTAAACAATAAGTTCGCAAAGCGTCTTGTCGATTTAGTAGGACCTAGTGCGACAAAGGACTTTGTATTTACAGGGCGCATGTACAAGGCAGACGAAGCATATAAGGCAGGCATGTTAAACTATTTAGTAGCCGAAAAAGATCTGAACCGATTTGCGATCCGCATGGGTAAACTGGTTGCCGGCATGTCCCCGGATTCCTTAGCCGCTGTTAAGCGTTCGGTTCGTGAATGTACCGATTCCACACCCGCCCTTTGGCAAAGCTCCACACCATTCGTCTCACAAACCGATTTCTCAGAGGGGGTACGGGCGTTTGTCGAGAAACGCCAGCCGGAATTTAAACGTAAACCGGAATAAGCTGCAATGGATGACTGAAAATTTGCGTGTGGGCACTTCCTTCGCAGCGAAAATGTTTGATGTTAATACTACTGTGCGCAGAGATTTTATTAGTAGATTATAATTGAGAAAAAAGGGCTGACCAGAAAGATTCATTTTCTAGTCAGCCTTTCTATATGTGTGGATAGCTACAGCCTTTCAAGCATCCGATTCTTTAACGTATTCCTCTCACAACGATATTTATTTCTTCGGGAGCAATCCCGAAATGAAGAAGAAAAGCTTCAGAAATCCGGTTCTGGAGGTTATGAAGCACATGAGGTACATTATATGTAACTGGTGCCTTGAGTGAGATTTCAATCGTTATAGCCGGGATTAATTCTACTGATAGCTTTAAAATATCAGACCGTACGACAAATTCATTCTCTTTTAGCTCATAATCGAGCAGCTGCACATATACTATTTTAGAGATCTCAATAATCTCATGATGGAAATCCGGACGTACAATCGTCGTCTCTCCTATTTTTCTCTTATTAAAAACAATTTCTTTTCCTTTTTGAATAAAACGTTTAAAGAAATTCTGCTCTACTTGTCTTACCGGTATTGGCATAACATGTTTTCCCTGGGTTTCACGGATAAAGCGTGCTAATTGGATTTCCTGAGATGTCCGGATATCTGTAATATAATAGAAGTGAAGAATCGGTCCTATACCAAGACGTTCTGCAATCCGTTTTGTCATCTTATCACTTGTACCAATGATAAGAAGTGAGGATAAATCTGCCTCTTTAAGCGCTTTAAGAACAGCTTCCCGATGGCCGTCGTCGTGAAATATAGCCCGACGCACCGCTTTGATCGTATTTTTCTCAAACTTTGCACTTATGCCCGCGCGTTTTTCTCCGTTTACAATGAGCAGTCCATCATCTATAATGCCTTCTATTTTTTTCTGATGTGCAAATTCTAATGCTGATGTGCTTTTCCCTGTGCCGCTCGGACCACTCAAAGAATATATTTTCATCTACCTCACCATCCCTTCCTTCAGTGTAAACGATAAAAAGAAGATTGCCGAACTAATTTTTGCATAAATTCCTTCATTGTAGTAAAAATTCGCTTTATAGCATGAAAAGATTCTATTTTCTGAAATTCATATTTTCTGCTAATACTGTTATGGTACAATGTAAGTTATATTTTATTATTTAGGAGTGTTTACTTTGAAAGTTCAACCATCACAAAAAATGTCCCTATTTGCGCCGTCCATATTTGGTGATTTAAAACAGTGTGCGCGAGAACAACAAGCAAAAGGTATGGAGTTAATTGATTTAAGTCTTGGAAGTCCAGATATTCCTCCGGCCGCCTTCCTGCGGGAAATGATGTCTGAACTAACAAAGCTGGAAACATCTTACGGCTATACATTAACAGGTGTCCAAGTATTTAATGAAGCCGTAAGCCGTTACTATAAACGAGTAAATCAAGTTGTGTTAGACCCTTCTACAGAAGTCATACAAACGATCGGTTCCCAAGAAGGGCTTGTCCACCTTCCTGTGGCATTCTGCGATCCTGGTGATATTGTACTAACAACGAATCCGGCATACGTCGCTTATGATGCGGGAATCCACCTCGCTGGCGCTGAGCCCTATTACATGCCTTTAACAAAAGAAAACGGCTATCTTCCTGACCTTTCTACCGTTCCGGAAGAAATCGCACAAAAAGCGAAACTGCTTATTTTAAATCTGCCAGGTAATCCCGTTCCGGCCATGCCATCGACTGAGTACTTTTCAGAGGTTGTTGCATTTGCAAAAAAATACAATATTATCGTCCTGCATGATGCAGCTTATTCAGAATTTTATTTTGAAGGTGATGCCCCACTTAGCTTCCTTGCTACTCCAGGTGCGAAGGAGGTAGGCTTAGAAATTAATTCCTTGTCAAAAAGCTTTAGCCTTGCTGGCACGCGGATCGCTTATATTGTCGGTAATGCTGAAATGGTTTCCCTGTTAAAACAATTAAAATCGAACCTTGACTTCGGTATTTTCGAGCCTATCCAGTTAGTAGCTGCAAAAGCGTTAGATCATGCAGAAGAAATTACTGCTAATCTCCGTATTACTTTTGCAGCACGCCATAAAGCATTAATGGAAGGCCTCACTTCCATCGGCTGGGAAGTCGCTCCAAGCAGCGGAGGGATGTTTGTTTGGGCAAAGCACCCTTATGATCTTGACAGTAAATCCGTTGCCTTTGAAGCGATTAAACAAACGGGTGTTGTTATGGTACCTGGTACAGCTTTTGGTTCTGCGGGTGAAGGTTATATGCGCCTCGCGCTTGTGCAGGATGCCGAAAAACTTACCCAGGCCGTGCAAAGGCTTTCTCATATGGCTATAAAAAAAGAAGCTACTGTTTAAGTAGCTTCTCAAGTAGACGTGGCACTCCCGGCCACGTCTTTTTAATCCTCTAAAAATGTATATGTAATAACACCTTCATCCTCGATTTCCGTTCCGTCACCCATGACGAGGACCGTTTGGAAAATAATTTCATCTGCCTCTTCACATGCCCAGCGATCATCTGGAATAATTTCAAAGTCCACAAATTCTGAGCCTTTTGTATGAACACTTCCTACAAGCTCTACTGAAGATTTGCCGATAATCTGGGTCGAACCCCCTGCTCGTTTTACTACGCGCAGAACAATACAGTCAATTTTTTCAACGTCTGAATCTGCTGCCACATAAACCTTGCCGGTCAGGATTTCGCCTTCAACTAAGTCCGTTTTATCGACAATCGTGTCAACCTTTACTCCATTGCATTCCATTGTTGTAAACCACTTGTTTATCATGCTTTTCATCCCCTTTTATAGAAAATCGGCAGCTTAAGCTACCGATTAGTGAATATCTTCGTATTGGTCTTCTGATTTTAACTGGAACTTATTATAACGCTGTTTGAATAACTGATAAAAATGCTGAACAATTACTTTTAATAGCGCATATGAAGGGATACCAAGGATAACCCCGAATACACCAAACAGAGACCCTGCTGTCAACAGGACAAAAATAATGGTAATCGGGTGTATACTTAAAGATTTACCCATAATTTGCGGAGAAATAAACTTCCCTTCTATTAATTGCACGACCGTCCAAACAATTCCAACCTTGATAAGCATAAAAGGATTAGTTACAATAGCGATGATTAGTGCCGGAGTAATCGCGATTACTGGTCCTAAATAAGGAACAACACTTGTCACCATTGCTAAAGCCCCTAAAAGAAGTGCATAAGGCAGTTTGATAATAAAGAATCCGATAGTAACCATTATACCGATACAAATGGATACTAAAATCTGCCCTTGGATATAGGAGCTAATTTGATTGTCCATATCACCCATTATATCATCCACAAATTTACGCATGCGCGGCGGGAATAAGCGAACGATGAAGTGTGGCATTTTCTCGCCTTCCCATAATAGATAGAATAAAATGAACGGCACAATCGCAAGGGAAAGCAAAATCCCCGTTAATGTTGTTACAACTCCTGTCAGACCTGAAGCTACATTTGTCGCCAAGGACGTTGCAGTATCTTTAACAGTTGTCGTCAAATTGTCCGTAATATTCACCAGTACTTTATCATATTCTATATTGGCATTCGCCAAATATTCATTGATCCGCGAATTATTTATAAAAGCGATGACATCATCAAGCAGTGACATAAAATAAATCGGGAATTCCTGCAGCAAATTTGTAAACTGATCGCGGAGGAATGGGAAAACTAATAAAATCAAAATTGTAATCAAGCTGATCAGCCCGACAAAAATAATAACAATTGCCCAAATCCGCGGTACTTTCCATCGCATCAAAATCCGCAGGAATGGTCGCAGCAGATAATAAAGAATGACCCCGAGCACCCCTGGTAAAATAACGACTTCAAACAAAACCTGAATCGGCTGGAAAATAAATGCGATTTTATCAAAGATAAAAATGACGCAGCCAAGCAATAAAGTGATAATTAATAAGAATAATAAATTCTTTCCGCCAAGAAAGCGGATGAACCGCGTAGAGAAGAAGTGGGACTTCTCTTGCGGTAAGTGCTCTTTCTGACTATCCTGTTCCAAAAAACCACCCCGATAAACTCTCTGATTATTATTTATATTGTATCACTAATTATTATATCTTGTATGATTTTACTCTACTTACCTTCTAAAAAGTCCCGGAGCAGCTGTTTATTAGTCTCTTGATCGATAGCGAGTACTAACCCGAGGCCGCTAACTCGCTGGTCTGAATATGTTCCTTCTGCAGGAATCGTCATTTTCGTTACATCAACACCACTCACCGCCATGCTAAGCACCGTTTTTAACTGGTCTTTTGAAGTGACATCTGTTGTAACATACCCTTGTGCAGCCCCAACCAGCTTCGGCAGGTTCTTAGTATTTCCAACAGAGAGCAGTTCATTTTTCAGCGCTTCGATTACTTTCTGCTGACGCGCCACCCGGCCGAAGTCTCCTTCAGCATCGTGGCGGAATCGTGCATATCCAAGCAGCTCCTGACCATTTAATTTATGCTGCCCTTGTGTTAAGTTTACACCTATATGAGCGGACATGTCCTTTTCCACATCCATTTCCACCCCGTCCGGAGCCATGATGTCAATGAGTGATTCAAAGCTCTTAAAGTCAATAAGTGCGTAGTGATGAATCGGTACATCGAACATCTGTGTAATAGTATCCTTTGCCAACTGGACACCACCCAGATAATAAGCCGTGTTTAATTTGTAATGACCGTAATCAGGAATATCTGCGTAAATATCACGCATAAACGATACAAGCTTTATTTCATCCGTCTTTTTCTGCCATGAAACAAGCATCATCGTATCAGAACGTGACTGTTCCTCTCCACGTGTATCGATTCCAAGCAACAGGTAATTAACCGTTTCCCCGTCTTTCTCATCTGGTACAAAATCCTCTACTTCTCCACTTGGCTTGGCATCGCCCGCTAATTTCAGGCCGGCCTTGTATTGGCTGTAGCCGTAAAAGCCTACCGCTAAAACGAGAAGCAGCAAGACTGTAAGAAAAACACGGCCTTTTCGCATTTTTCTTTTTTTGTAACGGCGTTGATTCTGATCTTCCATAAATAAAACTCCTTTTCATTACTCACCTATTGGACGCACTACTATCTTATTATGTTTCCTATTATCGTGCATACATTATACTACGCACGGCATATATTTGCCGATTTTTTTGCCAAACTAATTCATTGTATATAAACGTGCTGCCATGCTACAATAATGATATTTTTCAGGAGGTGTCTATTATGGAGAAGGCAACATTTGCAGGCGGGTGTTTTTGGTGCATGGTAAAACCCTTTGATCAATGGGATGGTATACATAAAGTAACGAGCGGGTATATGGGAGGACATATAGAAAACCCTTCATATGAAGATGTAAAAAAAGGAACATCAGGTCACTTGGAGGTTGTACAAATCGAGTTTGATCCTTCTATTTTTAGTTACGAGCAGCTATTAGATATTTATTGGATGCAAATTGATCCAACAGATGACGGCGGCCAGTTCCATGATCGTGGTGAATCTTACAAAACAGCTATTTTTGTTCATGGAGAAGACCAGCGGAAAAAAGCCGAAAAATCAAAAGAAAACCTTGCTGCGAGCGGCCGTTTTAAAAAGACGATCGTCACAGAAATCCGCGATGCAGAAGTATTTTACATCGCCGAAGATTACCACCAAGACTACTATAAAAAAGAATCTGAGCATTACAAAAAAGACCGTGAAAAGTCAGGACGCGATGAATTCTTACAGCAGCATTGGAAGTAAACATACTGCCCGTTTTTTCGGGCAGTTTTTTTACGGCATTTTTTAGTTTACATAATTAGATTATCCGTATTTACATACAGGAAATTAGATAAATAAAAGATCCAAAAACCGCCATTATACCGCTCACCACTAGAACAACTAAGGAGTAGACCGCATTATTTTTAAAATCCTTTACCGCAAAGAACCCGCCAAACAACACAGCTCCCCACCACAACACGGTAATCAAAGTTTCCGGTATTTTCGGAAGAAGACTAGAGAAAAACAATAAGAGGATAAGCACCTGCAAAAGAATACTCAGGCTAACACCCATACTCGGCTTATTCCATTCACTTTTGTTTTTAGTAGAAATAAGGATTCCTACAAATACCCCTGCTAGCAGGATACCGCCTGCGATTCCTATAATTATGGTTGTGAAGCTAATCAATACGCTTCCCCCCTTCTGCTTTTGGTTAACCTTTCCTATTCCTTGTTAATGGACTTTCTTCCCTCTAAAAGGTTCCACTTATGGGAATATTTCATTGTAGAAAGAGATTCGCGGGTTTTTTTATTAAATTCGCGGTTAAATCCTATAAAACCGGGGGTAAATGGAATAAGGTGCTCTTTTTGCGATAAGAATCATCTTATATCGATTTAGCAGCCGCAGCTGGAATTCTTGCTGGTAAGTAATGAACAAAAAAGGCTGTCCAATAAGAAGTTACTTTTGGACAGCCTTACCCTTATGGATAGCTTTTTTCGAGTTCCCAATTTGAAATGGCTTCTATAAAGGACTCGCCATATTTTTCGAGCTTGTTTGCGCCTACCCCGTTGATCGCTAAAAAATCTTCCGGCGTTGTCGGGCGCTTAGCACTTAACTCCTTTAATGTCTTATCTGAAAAGACAACATACGGCGGAACCCCTTCGTTTGTTGAAATTTCTTTTCGTATATTTCGCAGATGCTCAAATAACGGATCCTCATCTGATATTGCTTTTACGACAGGCGCACTGCGGCGTAACACCTTCCGTTTCCCCATCAGCACTTCTTTTCCCTGTTCCGTCATGAATATTGTAGGGAATTGTCCGTTACTTACCGCCAGCAGTTTTTCCGCTATACAAAATTCAATAAAATGGGCGATTTCCTTTGCATTCATTTCCTTTAACACTCCGTATGTTGGAAGTTTGTTAAAGCCAAATTCCTGCACTTTTTTATTGTTTGACCCGGCGAGTACCTGGCTGATAAGTACCTTGCCAAATTTCTGTCCCATTCTGACAACGCAGGACAATACTTTCTGGGCTTCCACTGTCATATCAATTTGCGGGCGATCATCGATACATCGGTTGCATTTGCCGCATAGTACCATTGTTTCTTCGCCAAAATAGCGTGTTATATAATTTTGTAAGCAATCCTCTGTATGACAGTAATCGATCATTTCCTGCAGCTTCGTCAGCTCCAAAGGGATTCGTGTGCGATCCTGAGCCTGATCTATTAAAAACCGCTGTGTCTGCTCATCACTTGAAGAATAGAGCAAAATGCAATCACTTGGCAGCCCGTCACGGCCAGCCCGACCTGCCTCCTGATAATAGCTTTCCATATTCCGCGGCATCTGATAATGGATGACATAGCGAACATTCGTCTTATTAATTCCCATTCCGAAGGCATTTGTTGCAACCATCACGACCAGTTCATCGTCAAGAAACTTTTGTTGCATATTTGTCCGTTCCTCATCACCGAGCCCGCCGTGGTACTTCCCTACCTTTATGCCTTTTTTTAGCAGCAATGTGTATATATGCTCTACCGCTTTACGCGTGGCGCAATATATAATTCCGGCATCCTGCTTATTGTTTCCCACATAATTCATAATATATTGATCTCGATTTTCTCCCCGCAGCACAGAAAACGTCAAATTTGGACGGCTGAAACCAGTAATGAATGTATGTTCCTCCGTAATATCCAGCAGATTGCATATATCCTGTCTCACATGGGGAGTAGCAGTGGCAGTCAATGCCACGATTGTCGGGGAAACAGTCCATAAATCCTTGATCCGATTAACGATGCGGTAGCTTGGCCGGAAGTCATGGCCCCATTGGGAGATACAATGTGCTTCATCAATGGCAATGAGCGGCACCTGTAAATGGGCAAGTGTCATACAAAACGCTTCGTTCTCTAGTCGTTCAGGGGCAATATACAGTAATTTCAACTCACCCATTCTTGCCTTGTATAATACAGCTTCTGCTTCCTCATAGCTCAGGGAACTATTGATAAAGGCAGCATTGATCCCGCTTGCCTGAAGCATATCCACCTGATCCTTCATAAGCGAAATAAGAGGGGAAATAACGAGCGTTGTGCCAGGCAATGTAAGTGCCGGAACCTGATAGCATAGGGATTTCCCTCCTCCGGTTGGCATAATAACAAGCGTGTCATTCCCTGCCAGCACAGATGCGATCGCCTGCTGCTGCCCCTCTCGAAACGATGGATAGCCAAAATATTGTTGTAATAATTCCGTTGCTTTTTGTATCAAGCCAGTCCCTCCTTCGATCAAAACAGTTTACATAATAAAATTATTTATCTATAAAAATCGACGTTACATAAAAGCGGCCATTAACTCGATTTACTTTATAAGTAATGGCGTATGAAGCTGTTTCACCTTTTACAACCCATTCAAAACCTGATTGCCCGATTTCTGTTATCTTCATATCCTCTATTAAAAGCCGCGCTTCCTCTTTTTGCAGTGCCTCTTTTAGTAAATCCGGTAAAATATACGTTTCTATTAAAGAAAAGTCACCGTTTTTTACATATTGATTAAACGCTGTATTAAATGTAAGGATAAAATGTTCAATCGCATCAGGGTTATAAGTGAAGGTCGACTTCTCATAGTCCTCCAGTACAGTCATATCGTACTTTTTCGGTGCATCACCAACTTTAAATGCTTCATGCAGCCTATACCTATCCTCAGAAGTCAGTTTGTCCGATTTCAGCATATCCTCTAAGAACTGCTGATCCTCCTGTTCAATCGCTTTTGTCTCTGCACTGTTACGTATATGTACGATAGCAATATTCTTTTCTATATTAAATGCCTGCAGTTCACCCTCTACCTGCTGTCCCTCACTTGTTAGAACTAGCGTTTTCGGGTGATCCCTAAAGACAGACGCCTCCGTCACAATCCATTTATCTCGCTGGTCCGCTAAAAATACGACACCATCTGTACTCCCTGCGACACTATAGATTTTAACATGGGCGTCCATTATTTCCTTTTCTGCCGGCTTGCCTTCAGGTATAACCTGGCTCACTGATTGAAAGCCTCCGCCCGAACAGCCGGAGAGCAACAGTAAACATAAAATAATTAGTCGTTTCATTTTTCCCTCCATTTTGGACTCTAGCTCCGCTCGAAAAAAGCAGCCCGGTTTCCCGAACTGCCTTCTATTATACATGACGTTTATTGGCCTGAACCATATATACAGCAAGAAACATTAGTAAAAACAACGAAATAAATATTCGTTTTGACACATCGTGTGTTCCTGTGACATCATAGGCAGCACCAATCAGCAGTGGTACAATGGCACTCATCATAAAGCCCCCGGATAATACCATAGAGCTCCAGGAACTCGCCTCTTCGTTATTTCTAGCTTCATCAAGCGGCAGCATCAACCCAATTGGGAAAAGACCTGATAAAGATACTCCAAACAAAACAGCACCTGTCCATATTGCCCAGTCAGCATTGATAAGCAGAACCCCACCGCCGCACACACCGATCATAAGCAGACCATAAAGCCAGTAAATCCGATTTGGAAACCGGTTGACAAGAATGGGGATTATCAAGTTTCCAATGATTTGTACGATGGACATCGTTGTCAGGACAGATGCAGCTGTTACTAGAGAAAAGCCCTGCTCTTGTGCAACTGGTGAAAGCCATGTCGTTAAGCTGAAAAACGTAGAAGTCTGCAGACCAAAAAACAGCAATATCTTCCAGGCCTGTTTCGTTTTCCACGGATTCCGGGCTTCTTTCGTATCAATTTGTCTTACTGTCGGCCTTCCCTTTTGCCTAGCCGACAATGTCCATAAGAGAAGTGCCGGTACTGAAAGAAATCCCCAAATGCCTAGAGCAATCTGCCAGGAATCAAAGCGCTGAAAGAATATACTTGTAAATCCCGCACTTAACGAAGCACCTGCACCCATAGAAAAGGAATATACACCTATAACAGGCTCTATTTTCGTTGAAAATCGCTCTTTAATGAACGCATTGATCATCGGGCTAATGATAGCAATTGAAAATCCTGCTACGAAGCTTGTTAAAATAAGCGCCTTATAACTTCCGAAGTACATTCTTGAACAAGTTGAAATTCCGATTGCAATTATTAACAGATTGATGGCCCATTTATATCCGAATTTCCTCAATACCGGTACAGCAAGCGTCGCAAACAGTCCCATACAAAATACCGGGATAGATGTTAGAAGGCTCACCTGCGTATTGGTAATATTCAAGTCTTTTGTAATCGTATTCAGAAGCGGGCCGATACTTGTGATAGAGGGCCGCAAGTTTAGTGAGACGAAAAAAATCGCCGCAATGATGACTCCTGCCTGCCATCGTTTCTCTTGTTGCATAAAAAACCTCAATTCGCATTATTATTTTCTATGAAAGTAAAACACACTTTTTGACAAAGGACAACCTACTTACTATCCCCTTTTGCTATGGGAAAATGAATTTAAAATAAAAGCGCATAAAGAGTTAATATTGTACTGGTGGCAGAATATAATCATTTTGCCCTCAAAAGCAAAAAACCACAATCTAAAGATTGTGGCAGTTTTTTTTACATCATTCTTAGCAATTTTATTTATTATTTGATGCTGATCCTTTATCGTTCTGCATTTTCGCTTCAGGAGAGTTCATCTTTTGTTCCTTCGTCATATCATTTTCTTCCCGAATATCCAAATCATCAGGATTTAGATTAGATGCATGTATTTGATCCATTTTATTTTTATCTCGCTTTTCTTCTGCCAAAATAATCACCTCCATATAAATTAACTTTTCCTTTTTGGCGTAATTTAAACTTGTTCGCTTCCAACCAGATTGTTTCTTCCTGCATGCTTCTGCTTGGCCACTATTAGAATGAAGTTTTGAAAACCTATCTAAAAGCAGGATGCCATAGTAAATGTATCTTTTTAGCTGTATGCTTTCCGCTAAAATATGCAGGCTGTATATAATAATCTCCATAAAATTATTTTTCTATGTAGTCCCTCAAGTTCTCTTACCATTTTCCTGCATGATCCAAAAAGAACCGTTACACTACTTTATTGATATAGAAACCTATAGACCAAAACTAAGGTCTATAGGGGGAAGGAGTAATAACTTTACAATGTAGATAACAAAGTATTATCATCTGTAGCTTATAAAGGTGCTGTCCCTTACTTTGAAGATTGATTCATCTGTTGATTGTGCTGTGGAATGGGGTGGGAAGAATCGTTCATCTGCTGGAAAGGCTGTGCCATTTGCTGCAAAGGCTGCATCATTTGCTGTGCGTTCTGCATATTCAATTTATTTGAAATATCTTTTGTAAACTGTTTAAGAGTACCATTCTGCATTCCTTTAGCGATACCCCAAATAGCTGCTCCGATTACGCCCAATGTAAGGAATCTCATTACGCAAAACCTCCTTTTCGTTAATAATGAATGTTGAAACAGGTTTAGTATTGGGCATCAGACTAAAACTATACTGAGCATTTTCGTTCAATTGCCACCTATCAATATGGCCGCTTCCTTTGGTACAATTTACATAAAATACATAATGGGAGATGCTTCAATTGACGAAATTCGGCAAATTCTTTTTTATTACTTTCTTTATAACACTGCTTACTTTTACAACATTTTGGGATTATTTTAAAAATGATAGTTGGGCTTTACTTGAAAATTCTTTTTACTCTTTATGTGTCACAATTTTTTTATTCATGGCGATATTGCTACGTAGAAGGAAAAAATCTGCAGATAATTAGCTTAGAATAGTATAAAAAAAGATTGGCTGGTGCTGACGATGAGTTGGAAAGAAGTAAAAAATAACGAGGATGTTGGAAACTTACTAAATACTTTTGGAAACTTTCATGATAGTTGTTTAAAAGAACTATATATGTCGACAGGCAGCTATGTTAATGAAAGCCTATCTATGTCTATATCGGTTAATCTTGATACTACAATCCGTATTCTTTTTCAGCGGCAATACGCTAATCCCTCAGCGATTGAATTATTATTTGAAGGAGTAACACAATTCTGTATTTCTCCCAGTCCTAAAAATCATGATTCCATCATTTATGAAGCAAAAATCCTGTTTGAGGATGACAGTTTTCATTGGACTGACAACATTGACTGGTATCCTAATAGAGGTATTTCCCCAGTTAACTTGATTTCCGCCCAACAACTAAAGTGGAGAGATGTTAGTTCTTGGATGGGTAATCAACAACGATATGGTTGGAGTAAAGAATAGTAAGCTTTTTTTCACTATTTATACGTCAAGTAAAAATGAATTTCTATATCCCCTTTCAAGTTTTTTACTTTATAAAAGGCCGCTGCCAAGTACACGACTTTTTTATTGCTCATTTTCAAAATTTCCGGCCAGTTCTATTCCCTACTATGAAGAGTATAATTGGCTATAGATGCTCGGTAAGAAAAATTTTTGCTAGGAGGATTTTTATGTTCCAAACTTTAGATCATTTTTTAGCAACTTGGGAGTTCGAAGCCAATGCTACTCAAAAATTGCTGAATACCCTTACTGATGAATCGCTGAAACAAGAAATAACTACAGAAAACTGGACTTTAGGACGTATTGCTTGGCATATAGTTACTGCTATCCGTGTTATTACCTTAAATACAAGCTTAGCGTTCGAAGCCCCGGCTAAAGATTATCCTGTACCAGCTTCCGCTCAATTTATAGCAGATAGTTATCTTCAAACCAGCACCGCATTTATACAGGCCCTGAAAACACAATGGAATGACAGCATAATGGGTGAAAATATTGAATTTCTAGGTCAACAAATACCTAATGGTTCACTGTTAATGTTTTTACTCCAGCACCAAAGCCACCATCGCGGCCAAATGACAGTTCTTATGAGACAAGCTGGATTAGACGTCCCAGGTATTTACGGCCCGTCTAAAGAAGAATGGGCAAAATATGGTATGGATGCTCCTCAGATGTAACTAAAAATATCACCCTCCTTTTTCATGCCATCTTCTCCACAGCTACTATAACTTTTAACTGCTTATAATAAAATACTGGTACAGGATGAATTCAAAAAGCCTGATTGTATGCTAGACCAAATTTGCTGAACCATTTAAAAAATAGGGAGCCACAGCCGATTCGCCAAGATTTCTATGTTAATATTTGTATATATTACATAGAGAGGTGAAACTATGGGAAACGAAAAATTAGTTTGTAAAGCTTGTGGCAGTGATACTTTTACAACTGGACAAGTTGGCGGCACTAGCAGTCAAGGTAATATAAGGCCAATAGGCTCCATAATGGCCGTAGGATCCCCGCTTATTATGACTTTTTGTAAAAGCTGTGGAGAAGTTGCTTCAATCAAAGTTGAGAATCCTAAAAAATTCAAATGATATTTCTGTTAAGGGTTACTTCTTTTGGAGTGACCCTTTAATAATATCTTTTATAGAAATGTTACGTGTGGGTGCTAGCTTTCAACGTTGTATAAACTTTTATTTTCTTTTAAAAGATATGCCATTATTCTGGTCGATTTTCAATTAGTAAATCGGCTTTTTTTATTTTTCCATCAACTTACATCTTTTTTAACGCTCTTCTAATTAAATATTTGCTCTGGCCGTTTTAAGTAGCTGTCTAATCGTTTTTAGATTAAAAGCTAATCTCCCCAGAATAATTAATAGGCATCTAAGATATTCGTCTATAGCTTTTTCCTGCTGGTGAATAATCTATGAAGGTAAGACAAAACAATACAGAAAGGAGAAGGCTAATTTATGCCAAGCCAAGGAAATAATAAACAAGCTCCACAAAAAGCTGAAAATAATCTAGAAGTAAATCAATATCAGGATCAAGGATTATTTATTCGTAACTCTCATACTGTCGATGTAACACAAACTGAAGTTCAAGGGCTTGTGTTAGTTCAAGCGGCCTTGCAAGCTGCTATCGAAGCTGCAATTGTAGTACTAGGTTCAAATGATAATGCTGATGTAAAAAATCTTCAAAAAATAGCACAAAGTTTAGAAGTTACACAGGCCGAATCACAAAGAGTTGCTATTATTGACTCTGACGGAATTACTGTTAGACAAACAGAAGTTCAAATTGACGTAGTAGTTCAAGCAGCAATCCAATTGTTAGCTCAATTAGTTTTAAGAATTGGTTAAAAAGGAGCTTACCCTTTAATCAATACACTACTAATTGATCTTAAGAGCCATCCTACAAACTATGTGGGATGGCTTTTACCCTTTTTAATAATTCACAAATATTTCTGCTGTTCTTGCTCAGCATATTCAGCAAAAAAAATATGTATTTCTAACATTCAACTTTTTTCTTCTAACCTCTCCATTACATCATTTATTTCTCCACTATGTAATTAACTTTAATCCATTTCTTGGGTCCATTTGTTTATATACCTTTCAATATAAAAGAAATTATTTCTTTATAGGTATATCACCAACCATATTCCTTTTATTGTTCATAAAATATTTACGAGAAGACTAGTCTTGTCGTAAATACACTGGAAAGGAGGGCTAAAGATGTGCAAACAATGTAGGAAGAAGCAACGTAGTCATCCTCCTAAACGCCACCATAAAGGGAGACGTCCTGCTAAACATCACCATAAAGGGAATCATTCTACTAAACATCGCTGTAAAGATAGTCATCCTCCTAAACACAATTGTAAAGGGAGAGCAAATTAAGTTAATCAGGGACTCTCCTTTATGGAAGAGCCCTTTCTTTTTTCTTTATTCCCCCTTAAGTTTCAAATGCGCATCTTCTTGAATTTCGGCCCTATGACATCAAATATGCAGCCGACTAACTCCCCCATTCATTTGTTACCTCAGATTATGTAAATACTGCTCTCCTACTACCAGTTCCCCCTTGTGAATTGCCACGACTAAAGCCTAGCTGAATAATCCTATAACCTGTAAGGAAAGTTATATTTACATCCGATTATTTTCTAAACATGTACACCTTTAGTTGTCGTTTAACATAACGAGTGTATCTTTTGAATAACGATAAAATACTCAAATTGAGGTATACCAAGAAAATTTCTATTAAATAGCAGATACAACTTCATCTTTTGATGGGTCTCGTATTATAGTGGAAGTATTATTAAGGAAATTTTTATTGTATTATGGTTCCTCGAATTCGCTGTTTTACTGACTTCAGGAAGAAATACAATTTGAGTCAGTATGTATTTTTGTATATCCTTGCATTATAGTTTGGGGTACATTTTGTGTACAAGCTTTGATCTATAAGTTTTGCCCCTTGGCTCTGTTTACGTTTTCCCGCCTTATCAAATTTCATTTTTATCCTCCTTTTTATTTCATCTTAGACAATGTAAATATTCCTCTAAAATCAAATTTCAGCATTCTTTTATTATTAATTTTATCTATAAAATTTATAAATGATATTAATTAATCAATGATTTCACTTATAATTAATTGTAAAATATTACTAGAGAGGATGATTTTATGAAAAAACTAATTTTTAGGGCAGCGATTGTCTCAGCATTGATGCTGAGTGCATGTGGAGAAGAAGAAAAAGAAACTTCTAAAAAAGAGTCACCCGCTTCCGAGGATGTAGCAGAAACACAAACAGGAACAGAAAAAGAAGCTACTGAGGAATCAAAGGATGTTTATTTTAAAGATAACGAGGCGAAATTAGTCGATTTAAAAATAAACATTACTGAAACAAAAGTAATTCAACCTGGTGAAGTAGGTAATGAATACGGAGAAAAACCGGTATTCGCTATTTGGTACAATACTACAAATCTAAGCGATAAAGAGATCGATCCAACTACTGCTTGGGTTGTTGTCTTCACTGCAATTCAAGACAATAATCCAAATTCAGTCAACGAGTTAGAAGTTGCTGGTCTGCCAGATGACCGATTTTTAGATACGCAATTAGAAAATATTAAAAAAGATGGTACTGTAGAGAATGCCGTTGCGTATGAAATGGATGATTTAGAAACTCCGATTACATTAGTTGCAAACCAAGGTATTGGGGGCGATGAATTAGGTCGTCAAGATTATGAAATCAAATAATGTATAAGACCTCCCGATAATAATGGGAGGTTTTCTATTTTCTGTAATCAGGTTTTATAAAAAACTTCCCTAGCAACCGCTCCATTTCTTTCATGAACCAGTTTCTGAGAGCTATGTTTGAATATGTATAACGGTGTGTCTCACCTCTTAGTAGTATAAGATATTCCGTAAACATCCCATCATTAGTACTAGAATCGATCTTGCAGCCACTTTTGGAGAGGTCCTTTTTAATCTTTAGAATATTATAAAAAATACTCTTAGTTTTCTCTTCATTCTTCCATAACCGATGCCATTTTTAAAATGGCCCGCTGCGCTTTGTCGTGCTCTAGTGTTTGGAGCATAAGTTCCAAAATGATTAATTAATATACAATTGATTTCAATTCAAAGATATGTCGCATATGTACACTTCCAATCGTTTTACATCTACTTTAATTCCAGAACATTCATTCCCTTAATACATTACCTTATATAGTAAAGCCCCCACATTAATCTGTGGAAGGCCCTTTTTTATGCATTTTATCACTGGATAATCTGTATTAAAGTATTTAATAAATAAAGATTAAAGAGGGGGAAGAAAAATTAAGGGTAAATTTACATGATCTTTACTCTGGTGTTTATTTGGTAAATGAGGATTATACAGTATTTTCCCGCCCCACTTCATTACACATCCCAGACTGACCACCCAGCTGCGTCGCTGCCACTACCCATAATTATATGGATAAGATTTGAAAATAAATATAGACCTTCTATTCGCAATCGCCACCATATTAAAAGATTCGTTTACTTTTCAATCATGGACAGTAGTACATTTTCCATTTCTTCTTTTGTCAATGCATATGCCATTATTATGACTTTGTACCGTTTTTCCGGCACTGTTACCCTCATACCATTCACCGGCCATTCTTCCTTAGAGGGAACATAATCAAACTGAAATCCCTTTAGAAAATAGGATTCAGGATTTCTGAAAAAATCAGCCTTTTCTATGTCAACCTGTTGGTTTATTCTCGTCTGTTGTGTTGAAAATATAGCCTCCCCATTGCTGTAATCAAATGAAACAATTGGTTCTTCACCCTTATTGACAATGGAAAAGCCTTTGTCAACTTGTTTATATCCCTCAGGTATATGTGTTGGTTTTGTAATGCTGTAACTTGCAAACTGTTGGGCTTCGATCAGTGCAAATTTATTTTCGTAAGATTTCTGTAATTCACCAATTTGGTGTAACCTCTTTGCTTCTTCCTCATCAGGCTCTCTATTTTCATTTTGTACCTTACTCCATATTTTTGATTGCTCCTCAAATAATCGGCTATACTTATTAAACTCTTCTTCTGTCAAATTCTCTTTTGCTATTATCATATGTTGTTCAAAGAAATCTATCTCCTCTTCACTCTCATTGGGATAAGCTTGCATTAAATTTCCCTTCGAACCAAATAGTTGACTAATTAATGATTGAGCTGCATCTGCAATGTATGAACCACCAATAGTAAAACTTGCACCAATAATCATCACCGAAGCGACTGAACCAAGTATCCATTTAGGGTGTCTTTTCTTTTTCCTTTTTTCCATTTTTGCTTGCTTAACCCCTAATACAGCTCTATTATTTAATTCTTTCGGAATTTCAATTTTCTCCAATTCCCTTTTTATGTTATTCACAAATACCAGTCTCCTTAAAATCTTTTCGTAGTTTTTGTAATGCACGATATAAAACTGACTTTGCCGTTCCCAAAGGGATATTCAATAAATCCGCAATTTCTTTAAATGAATAACCTTGGTAGAATTTTAAAATTACCACGCCTTTTTCATCTTCATTTAACCGATCAAGTAATTCTTGGAGGGTTATCGAAAGAGAAACATCTTCATCAACTGAACCAATAAACTCTTCATCCTCCGGTTTTAATAGAATTACCTTTTTATTTTTTCTAACAAATTCAATTGCACAATTGATGGCTATTTTGATTAACCACGTCTTGAAATATTCAGGCCTTTTCAATGTATCTATCTTTTTAAATGAACGGTATGCTGTCTCCTGAACTACATCCAAAGCGTCATTTTGATTTTTCACATAAGTGAAAGCTATTCGGTATATATCTTCTTGGTATTGTTGAAAAAGCTTGAGGAATGCTTGATCATCCCCTTTTTGTGCTTTTTTTATTAAACGGATTATGGCTATTCTTCCTTTCTATGTATGCCTTATATCTATTAGACAAATGAAAACCTGTTTTGGCCTAAATAATTTTAAATTTTCTCTTTTTATTAAACTTTCCTATTTTACTAACCCTGTTAGCGTAACAAGAAACAACTATATTTGTACCATACTCACACCAGTTGAAATACATAAGGAATTCAAACAACATGTTCAACTTAAAAGTTACGATTTTAATTTTGTAAACAGAACTTCTTGAATTTTCACTTGAAATTGTATACGGATCGAGGCACTCGTAAAATATTAGCTAAATACTCAGAGGAAGTAACGCTTGCTCAAAATCTGTCTTCACACAAGCTTACGCTTAGAGAAAAAAATTGCGATAAAGTGCACAATCAGTCAAAAAAAGCGCTGCTAAATCGTATTTCAACAATTACTTTGATTTAGACTTTTTACACGAGTTAAAACATTGGATTATAAAAAGTGCAAGATGAATAAATACAAAAAAACCCGTTACCAATTAAAGTAACGGGTTATCTTTCATGCCTTCTCTTTTTGTCTTTGTAAAATTTGTACAGCATCATATCCATATTGTTTATTTATCTCTCCCAGTATTTCTTCATCTATCATGGGGATATATTCATCCTTACTAAAAAATAATAAGTAAATAATTTAATGTAGAGAGCCGTATCCAATGTGCCACGGCTTTTTTGCTGCCACTTTACAAAGACCATTCATTTGGTATAAATTGTTTACTAAACCAAGAAGGAGTGTTGTTTATGGCACATGAAACGTTAACAATAACAGCTGGATTAATTAAGACCGGTCAAACAGTTAAAGTAACTATTGAAGGCGAATCTCAAATGCCTTTTTGGAATGATGATTTGAAAGTTACTGCTATCCTTTCACTACTAAATTTCATTGATATTAAGCATTATCATGAAGCTTACCATGAAATTATCAAAACCGCTAAAGCAGCTTTTGGTATGGACTAGTTCGAATTTGATGAATAACCAACTTTTTAAGGAGATTTCGAATCGGAGTAGACTCCTTATACAATTGATCTAACAACACCGGCACACGCTTCCCACTAACCTTCACAATCCCGTGCCCAACCTCAATCTTCCAAATCGTCGACCTGGCAAGGACGATCATCGATTGTAAGGATGCTGCCCTTTTCCACGTAATTGGTCTTGCCATCTAATACTTTCGTAAATGCCTTTGACTTTAGGGTATTTCCCCCGCGCTTGTATGCAAATCACATACGGACACCTACTCCTTTCTTTTCTCGAATTGTTCAATAAAAATTTATGCATTTCTAACATTCAACTATTTTCCCCAAAATTCTCAATTACATAATTTGTTTCTACACTATTTAATTGACTATGATCATTTCTTATACACATTTCAATACAAAAGAATTTTTTTCTTTATAGGTATATCACCAACTTTATTCCCTTTATAGTTCATAGTATATAAAGTAAGACTAGTCTTATCTTAAATATGCTAAAAAGGAGGGCTGAAAATGTGCACTCAATGTAGGAACAATCAAAGTATTCGTCCCACTAATAATCGGTGTAAAGGTTGTATTTGTAACCAGTTAAGACGGTTACCTAGACAAACTGAAGTAGATGTCTTCTTAAAAGGCGGGCAAGTGCTAGAAGATGTAGTCTTTATTTTCCTAGATCGGAATAATTGCTGTGCTTTCTTTACTGATCAGGAAACAGAACCTGGTTCAACTCTTATAGTAGACTGCCAAGATATCCAAGCTCTTCGAATTGAAGCAGATTAAGATAGTCAGGGGCTCTCCTTTATGGAAGAGCCCTTTCTTTTTTCTTTACTCCACTTTAAGGTTTTTACAACCGGCACAAACTTACCCCTAACGTCTTCAAAAGCCCTTTCCTGACTTCAATCTTGCGAATCGTCACTACCTGGCACAGCTGATCATCGATTGTAAGGTTGCTACCATTTTCAACATATTTGATTTTGGGTTATCTTCACCGCGTTTGTACGCATAAGCCATAGGTACACCTGCTCTCCTGCTTTTTCCAAAAGTTTTATCTACGTACCATTCATGGAATATGACACATCTATGTTTTCTGTAAACTTTTTTATTAAATGCTATAATAAGGTAATACAGTTACCTATCTAAAAGGGAGTGCAAGCATGATAAAAAAGACAATTATTTGGGAAAGTACTCAAATCTTCAGTACAGAATATATGGAAATCTTTTTCTCAGAAAACTCTATAGAGGTTTCCGGTACTGTAATTAGGTTAGAAAATAATATTCCTTCCAAAAGTCATTACACAATTTCATTAGATCCTCACTGGGTAGTAAAGCGGCTACATATAGAAAATAGTTACAATAATAAAGAACTCAATATATTATCTAATGGTAAGGGCGATTGGTTTACGGAGAATGGTGATGAAATCCTTGAATTAAAAGGAGCAATTGATATTGATATATCGTGTACCCCTTTTACTAATTCCTTGCCTATTAATCGTATGAATTGGAGTAAAAATGTACCTCATTATTTTGAAATGACCTTCATTAATGTTCCGGACTTAACTTATAAAAAAGTTAAACAAAGGTATGAATTACTGGACGACGTTAACAATAAAAGAAAATTCAATTACAAGAGCGGTACATTTGAATCCATTATCGAGGTAGATTCTGACGGCCTAGTTACAGACTATCCTCAGTTGTTTAAAAGGCGCTTTTAATACTTTTATGTTTCTTATGCTCCGATTTCCTTACCGCCTAAAAACCAGTTCTTGCTCTTTGGCAGCTTTTCAGCATACTTCAAATCCATCACGATCAACGCCATTTCGATTGGTTTGATCCGTAGTTTGTTGCAAATGCACTCAGGATCATATCCCTTGTTCCAGAGCTCTAGCAGCTTATGAAGTATACTAGCCGGGAAATTGAGGCGCCCATCATTATGCGCCTCTCCCAGAAATAGAAATTGCCGCCCTCCCTTTTTCCTACCACCATCCGGTCCGAAAAATTATGAATCATGCCTGACTCCTCAATCTTCATCTGGAAAGGACGCGTATTGCGGATACAATAACCCTTACTAACAACTTCAAAATTCAGCACTCCATTGTGAATAATCTTTCTCGGTCCTTCCTCGATTACATTCTTAAAAAGAAATCTTTTCAACCTCATTTAATCTGCCCCTGTTTTGATATGAAACTCTCTATCCAAGCCGTAAACAAATGGATAGAGTGATATTTTCATCAACTTTCCTACAGTTGTGTGTTTAACTTATCAAACATCTTTTGTCATTCAGCTTCAAAATCTTAAATAGGTGCTGTAACAGAAGTTAGTCCAGAAGTCGATTTTTCCTACCTATGCTCACCAAACCATTCAACAACTACTTTCTGACAAGCATGTTTATAAGGTGTGTTATGCTGCTGTTGCTCCTGGGCTTCGAATTAGGCCCTTAATGCCTCAGCTTGCTCGACTGTTTTAATCTTTTTATTAGCCCATTTTTTTCAAGATGCCTTCAACATAGCTCCAGCTGACTTTGTTACTTTCGATGGCTAATTGCATTGCTTATACAACTAGCTTGTATAATACGCCCTTAATCTAATTTAGGCCTGTGAAATGAATGATGGAAGAAAAAATACCAAATCCCTTTTACTCATAAAAATTGAATGAATCATTTTTTGAACGTCTACTTCTTCAACAACAGGCGCAGCTAATTTTGCTTATTTTTGTCTTTTTAGGTAAGCTTTTTACCTTTAGTGAATCAATAAAGTTACACCTTGGAATTACCAGCTCTCAAACTTGGCTTAAAATTACATCATCTATTCTCAACTCTTTAACTTTTCTGACCCTCTTTCCATCTCCCTTTATTAGATTTTTTAAGGGAGATAAATTGGGGATAAAACGCTTTTATTTACTTCCCTATTCTTTCACCTTAGAGCCGATTAAGGTACATATAAAAAAATATTTGGAGTTATTTTTTGATGATCATTATTTTCCGGCTAAGGAATAAGCCGATATTTTTTAAAAACTAACCCTCTAAATACATTTTAAACGTCACTGTTGCTTCATTTCGCTCCCCCCATGGTATAGTGGAAGTATTATTAAGGAACTTTTTATTGTATTATGGTTCCTCGAATTCGCTGTTTTACTAACTTCAGGAAGAAATACAATTTGAGTCAGTATGTATTTTTGTATATCCTTGCATTATTGTTTGAGGTACATTTGGGGTACAAGCTTTAACTAAAAGTCTTGTACCCCTTCTCCTTTAAATTGCAGCTTATCCCTCAACAAGAGAAATCTCTTTCCTCTATTTATCTAATCCTATTTACATATAAAAGAAACTCGTTAAAACGAGGTTTTTGAATCAAACAATATATCGAATTATCCAAAATATAAAAATTCCATTTAGTATAAATAAACTCACGATGTCTTTAATCCTAATTAAAGGTGAAATAAACCTAGAAAGGATGATTATGTGAATAAAATAATTTTTAGTGCAGCTATCGTATCAGCTATAATGTTTGGAGCTTGTAGTGATGAGAAAGATACTGCTCCTAAAGAGGACACGCCGGTTGAAGAAACAAGCAAGGGAACTGAAGATAAATCCGATTCCTCTACACAAGAAGAATTGAATGCTAAATTAAAAGAAGAAACAACAGCCATCGATTTTGTAGCTG
This sequence comes from Lysinibacillus odysseyi 34hs-1 = NBRC 100172, assembly GCF_001591965.1. Classification (GTDB taxonomy): domain Bacteria; phylum Bacillota; class Bacilli; order Bacillales_A; family Planococcaceae; genus Lysinibacillus_B; species Lysinibacillus_B odysseyi. The sequence goes on along the minus strand of NZ_BCVX01000007.1, from coordinate 911 downwards.
CTAATGGTGGAGAAGTAGCAGAGAATACAAAAGTGAAAGCGCAAGGTGTCATAAAGGTTATTATATCTGAAGGCGTTGGAGGAGAGTTTATGCTTACAACCACTGAAGGTGAAGGGTTTGGTGTATATACCATTGTAAATTTATCAATGACAGAAATTGTTGAAGGTGATGAAGTTACAATATACGGCACTTTTGCTGGCAAAGATGATTTAGGTATGCCGAAGATTATTGCAACAATTATTGATTAAAAAATATGCCCTCCACAATCAATATGTGGAAGGCTCTTTTTAATGAATATAATCCTTGGTAGAATTGCTCCTACTCTATTGCTCTTTGTACGTGTTTTTTATTTCTGTTTTCCTCAATACACCAAAACAAGCCCATTACCAGTCCAGGTACAGGGCTAGATTGTGAAATACGGAAAGATTTTTTAAAAAAAGAAGGAAACATCAATTTTTAATAGAATGTAAGCATTTTAACTAGAGGAGGATGATCTTGTTGGAGAGAAAAGTTTTACTGGTATCTTCATTACCAGAATATGAAGAAGAGATTGGCCGATTGCTATGGTGTTTAGAGGATGTTCGACGTACTATCATAACTAGATTAATTGGAATCAGCCAAAGTTTAATTGACAGGAAATTAGGTGAAAGGCAATCAATTGGGACTCTTTTGTATCACATTGCATTGATTGAGGCAGATTGGTTATATGCAGAAGTACTTGAAACAGATTGGGATCCTGAAATTAGCGCATTATTTCCTTTAGAACATCGAACTGACGGCAATTTATCTCACTTTGAGGGAGAAAGTATAGAGGAACATTTTTACCGCCTTAATAAGGTACGTGAAGTATTTCTTTCCCACTTCCGTTCAATGGACCTATCCGATTGGCGTAAACCGAGAGTACTTGAACA
>NZ_BCVX01000006.1 GCF_001591965.1 Lysinibacillus odysseyi 34hs-1 = NBRC 100172 | reverse complement strand
AAAAAAGCTCCCAACAATCAAACACCGAAGGTGTGCCCGGCGCGTAAACCAAAGCATTCATTTTAACTAAGGAAATCAAAGGATACGGTATGAAATCCCCGAGCAGTGGGAGGACCAAGAAGGGCAAGGAAACAAGGGAGCGAAAGAAGGAGCGTACTCTGTACGTGACGGAAAGAGCGAGCGCAGATGACGCAGTCATTCGCCAGTCATCGCGCTGCGAAAGAGCGCTGATGGTAGTGGGAGCGCCCCCTGTGAGAGTAGGACATCGCTTCGCAATCAGAACCTAATCTTAACGGATTGAATTTTTTATTTATTAAAAACTACTCCAACCTGCCAAACGCCGAAGGAGAATAGTAGTATATAAATAAAAACCTCAACTCCCCAATAGGTAAATCGAGCTCCTTCTAAAGGGCAGTAGCCAGCAAGAAAAAGAACCTATCATAAAACAGGAAGACAGCAATGCACCATAGCTATAAAATAGTGAAACACCTTTGCTTTTTCGTAACAATGCATAAAAATATGGTATGAAACAGTATCTTCACACCATATTTTTACGGGCTATGCTGCTGAAATAATAATTGTCTATAAATAGTTGTTCAATCTAATTAACGAAAACATTAATGTTATAAGTACCTATACGCCATTTATTCATTACTGCAAGGGACGTAAAGCCTTCGATTGATGGATATAGATAAAGGCGTCATATCGGCTGCCGACACGGGAAGGGACGTAATTTCCATACGCCTCGAAGTCTGGATTATAAACAACGCCAATCGCACGGTGGCCGATCCAGTCATTGAACAGCTCCCGGTTCTCCTCTGTAAAAAGCAGGACTTTATCTTCTTCACCGGCTGCACGCAGCTGACCTTCCCATGAGCTTAGTTTAGCAGGAGGAACATCAATGACTTGTAAGGGCTCGCCCCAGCTGTCTGCAGCGATGACTGTACCTTCGTAAGTGCCAAATCCAATGGCGAAAGTATTCTCTTTTCCGTACTGCTCCCTTATCAGCTGGCCGACATTGATCATTTGCTCGTCCTTCATATCTGTTTCTGAGGCATCTCCAATATGGGTATTATGTTCCCAAATAATGATTTTGGCATTCTCTCCATGGTAGTTGATTAATTCATTGATTGCTTCCACCATATGAAGGTCGCGTGTATTCCATGAAATAGCGTCCTGCATCATCTCGCGGTAATAAGCTTCGGCATTTTTTGCGACAAGGGCGTTCATAATTACATTCAAGTCTTCTTCATGCTTGTCAGAGTATTTTTCCTCATTACTGCGCAGGGAGTGTAATAGGCTTGATACTTCGCTGATGCATTCCTCTGTAAAATGAGCAGCGGAAAGGGCATAGTGTTCGGGCATTCTGTTATAAGGTTCAAAGCAGGAGAACGCCTTTCTTGCGTGCTCCAAATCAACATTATACTTTGGATTTTCCGATAAAAAGTTCAATACCTCATCAATAGATTCATAAAGGCTGTATAGGTCAATACCATAAAATCCTACCTTGTTGTTCAGGGATGTATTTTTCTTCTTAAGCCACTCAGTAAATTGTTCGATCTCTTCGTTTGCCCACATCCAAGTCGGCCACCGATGAAATGATTCGGATAGTACCTCTTTTGCTGACCGTTCTTCCTCCCCATAGCCTTTGACATAACGGTTAACTGCCTGTGCAGATGGCCAATCTCCTTCTACTGCAATAACTGTAAAACCTTTTTCCTCAATCAGCTTTTTGGAAAGCTCGGCGCGAAGAGTATAAAAATCCGAAGTGCCATGCGATGCTTCACCGATCATAACAATTCTGGCATCGCCAATTGCCTCTGCCAGCCTGTCCAAACTTTGTTCGTTTAATGGAAGGGAATGCTCTTTAATAGCTGAAATCAATTTCCTTGGCATGCTTTTTGTCCTCTCCTTTCTACCTTTAGCATACCCATGACCTTCTGATGGAAACACGTCAATTAGTATTTCTATGTTCAGAAGGGTAAAACTTTATATTGGGAAATCGTTCAAATTTGTAAAGACAGTAATCTAATTATTAAATGGAAATAGAGAAGGAGAGAGAATAGTAGAAGAGCCGTCACTCCATTCAATAGCTGTCATGCCGATGTGATGATGTGGATAGCTGCTTCATCCACTATTGACTGTCAGTGCAGAAAGGACGGCGCCTACAGCCTGAATCCAACTGCCAACTGTATTAAGCTCCTGTGCTTTTTGACTATTTGGCGGATATTTAATCGAGAACGCCTGATAGCTATTTCCGATTATTTGCAGCACATTCCCAATATTATTTAATACATCATTAACTGTTTGGTCATTTTCCAGATCCAGACTTACTCCGCTGCCTAAAGCTTGGAGGAGATTACCTTGGGTATTCAAAAGCTGGCTTGTCTGTTGATTCTCTACGAAAAATCCTTGAATTGTTATGATATTTCCTACTGCCCCGATTTTATTTCCAACTTGATCAAGATTGTCCTCATTTTCAGGAAGTATACTACTTCCTACTGCCTGGAGAACATTTCCGATTAAATTGAAATCGTTTAGCATGGAGGATGATAAAATATTCGAAGGCGTACTGCCAATGGCGGAGAGTACTGTACCAATCGCTTCAAGCCATGCACTAATCTGCGCTTTATCCATCTTCTTCATTCCAATACAAAGTGTTTGAGCTATAACCTATTATATGAGTTTATGAATTGAGCAATTAGGCCGCTGAATAGACTTTTATGTACGGTAAAAAATAAGATAAAGATAGAGGGATTTTATAGAAGAGGAAGCTAATCTAGTAGAGGTAAAAGATAGAAGAAAACGAATTTTAGTGCTCCTATTTAAAAAGAGAAAATTTCTTCTACCATATTCTGTGCTAATACACACAAACAGATGATTTTGTGATATAGTAAAAGAATGCTGTTGCATAACAAGAATGTTGCAAAATATAGAATATTTCGACTATAAAACACAAAATATATTTCACTTGCCTATTTTATGTTTTTATAGCAATATAGTATCAAGCGTTAAATATGGCAGATTTGTGAAGGCTGTATTTAATGAAATACAGAATAGATTTGGAGAGATCCGAGTATGATTTATGCAAATCCAAATACAGAAGGCGCACTTGTTAATTTTAAAGAGCGTTATGACAACTTTATTGGTGGTGAATGGGTAGCACCGGCAAACGGCGAGTACTTCGACGTGAAATCACCAGTTACAGGTAAAGTATTCACAAAAGCAGCACGTTCAACTGATGCAGACTTAGAAAAAGCGCTAGACGCAGCACACGAAGCTAAAGCAGCGTGGGCACAAACATCTGTATCATACCGTGCACAAATTTTAAATAAAATTGCTGACCGTATGGAACAAAATTTAGAAATGATAGCGGTTGCAGAAACTTGGGATAACGGGAAAGCAGTACGTGAAACATTAAATGCTGATATTCCACTTGCAATCGACCACTTCCGCTATTTTGCAGGCGCAATTCGTGCACAAGAAGGCGGTATTTCTCAAATAGATAATGACACAGTAGCGTATCACTTCCATGAGCCGATCGGGGTAGTAGGACAAATCATTCCTTGGAACTTCCCGTTATTAATGGCTGTATGGAAAATCGCTCCTGCACTTGCAGCAGGTAACACAATCGTGATGAAGCCAGCTGAGCAAACACCAGCTTCATTGCTTGTAGTTATCGAGTTAATCCAAGACATTTTACCAAAAGGCGTATTGAACGTTGTAAACGGCTTCGGGGCAGAAATCGGTAAATCACTTGCAACAAGCCCGCGCATCAACAAAGTAGCATTCACTGGTTCAACAGCTGTTGGCCGTCTAATTATGCAATATGCAACAGAAAACATCATTCCTGTTACATTAGAGCTTGGCGGTAAATCACCGAACATCTTCTTTGAAGACGTGATGGCACAAGATGATGACTTCCTGGATAAAACAATTGAAGGTCTTGTATTATTTGCACTGAACTCAGGTGAAATTTGTACATGTCCATCACGTGCATTAGTACAAGAATCTATCTATGAAAAATTCATGGAGCGTGCATTAGAGCGCATCAAACAAATCAAAATCGGCAACCCGCTTGATACAGAAACAATGATGGGCGCACAAGCTTCAAATGAACAAATGCAAAAAATCTTGTCTTACATCCAGCTTGGACATGAAGAGGGCGCTGAATTATTAATCGGCGGCCACCAAAACAAATTGGAAGGTGACCAAGCAGAAGGCTACTATGTAGCACCAACTGTATTCAAAGGTCATAACAAAATGCGTATCTTCCAAGAAGAAATCTTCGGTCCGGTATTAGCTGTAACAACATTCAAAGACTTTGATGAAGCGATGGAAATCGCCAACGATACAGACTATGGTTTAGGCGCAGGTGTTTGGACACGCAATATCGATATCGCTTACCGTGCAGGCCGTGCTATCCAAGCGGGCCGCGTATGGACAAACACATACCATCAATACCCAGCTCACGCAGCATTCGGCGGCTTCAAGCAATCCGGTATCGGTCGTGAAAACCACTTAATGATGCTAGAACACTATCAACAAACAAAATGTTTACTAGTAAGCTATAACCAAAAACCAATGGGCTTCTTCTAAACCGATGACTGAAAAAATCATCGCAACGAATGAAGCGTTGGCGCTGATCGCTTTACTGCGTGAAAAATACGGTCCAATTGTATTCATCCAATCAGCCGGCTGCTGTGACGGCACAGCGCCGATGTGCTTTTTGGAAGGAGATTTCTATCTGGGAAGCCGCGACAAGCTGATTGGTCATATAGGGGATGTCCCTTACTATATGCACGAATCGATGATGCCGATGTGGGAAGGGATGCAGCTTGTCCTCGGCGTATCGGAAGGAAGAGGCGCCAGCTTCTCCCTTGAGACACGAGAGGATAAAGGCTTTACCCTTGTCGCTAAAAAAATTAAAAACTAAAAATCGCTGTCCCAAAAGTCAAATGGCTTTTGCGGACAGCTTTTTTATGGACTTAACGCCTTTCCAATAAAGAGAATTTATTTCTCAAACCGCACAAATCTTTTTTTGCCAATTTGCAACACTTCATCATTTATAAGGACACGGGAAAGCTCTTCTATAGTTAGTTTCTCTCCATTTAGCGATACGCCGTCTTGTTTCAGTAATCGTACGAACTCGCTTTTGCTTTTCACAAGTCCCATCTCGATCAGCTGAGGAATAACATCCTGCAGCAGCTCCTGGCCGATTTCAATTACCAGGCTTGGAATGTTTTCAGGAATCTCTTTCTTCTGGAAAGCGGTCCTGAAGTAGTGAAGAGCCTCCTTCATTGCTTCCTCCCCATGGTATAGGCGTGTAATGATCTGCGCCAGCTCCAGCTTGATATTACGAGGATTTTCGTTTTGCTGCAGCAGCTCTTTTATGCCATTCACAACAGTTGGGTGTTCGTCCGTTGCCAGTTCGAAGTATTTGATAATCAAAGAATCTGGAACCTCCATTATCTTTTTGAACATTACTTCCGGTGCTTCGTTCACTCCGATATAGTTACCTAGACTTTTACTCATTTTTTCTATGCCGTCGAGCCCTTCAAGAAGCGGCATGAAAATGGCGATTTGCTTTTCCATTCCTACATGCTTCTGCAGTGTACGCCCCATCAGAATATTAAACGTCTGATCTGTTCCGCCGAGCTCGATATCGGCTTTTAGCTCGACTGAATCATATGCCTGCATAAGCGGGTAGAAGAATTCATGGATGCCAATCGGGACTTGGTTTTTATAGCGCTTCTGAAAATCATCGCGCTCCAAAATCCGTGCAACGGACGTTGTTGCCGCTAGTTTGATTACTTCCTCGAACGTCAAGGTCGAAAGCCATTCGCTATTGAAGCGGACCGTCGTCTTTTCCGGGTGGAGTACCTTAAAGATTTGCTCACAATATGTTTTTGCATTTTCCACCACCATTTCATCACTCAAAGCAGTACGTCCTTTTGCTTTGCCGGTCGGATCACCAATACGTCCGGTGAAATCACCAATTACAATGACCGCGTGATGACCAAGGTCCTGCATTTGTTTGATCTTACGCAGCACCACCGCATGACCTAAATGGATATCAGGTGCAGAAGGGTCCAGGCCGAGTTTGATTGTCAGAGGCTTCTGCTCATCATAGGAGCGCTGCAGCTTTACTAATAATTCGGCCTCATCGACCATTTTGTCGGCACCTTTTTTAATGATTTCCAGCTGCTCTTTTGGTACTAAAAACATAAATAACATCTCCTTGTGATATTAAAAAATTTAATATGGCAAGCTCTATAAGAGAAAAACAAAAAACGCCCTTTAGGGAAAACCCTAAAGGACGTGTAGGAACGTGTTACCACCTTTATTCGAGAGCTACTCACATAACTCTCCTCATTCGGTACGGCAAAATGCGATACCTCCTGCATGGATGACGGATGCAACCCCGGCGTAGCCTACTTTATGTTTCGGTACGCAGCTCCAAGATGTATTCATGCTGACTTTCCTTGCGCCTCTCAGCAACCGGCCGCTTTCTGTAAGTTCCATCAACACTACTCGTTCTTTTCATCGCTTTTACTCTTATACTCCGAAATGTTAAAACAAATCTTCGTTATGCAGATATTGTTGTTTATTATAATCCCATTTAAAAATTTGTCAATTAGAAAAATATCCGCTAGTTATCTTGCATGAATAAACAAAAAGAGGATATGTATAGGTCATAGAAAATGCCGGCCACCGGAAGGCTTTGTTTTGATATTCCTCTTTGAACAGATTCAACCTTCTGCCCATTGTATCACTTTCGGGATGCCGCCAGTTTATATATCCATTGGAAAGACCAATAATCCATTAATAATCATAGGCTGAATTATCTTATGAAAACTCGTTTGGATATGAGTATTTTCTCTACTGACGGATAGGAAAAATGATTTTTTTGATATATAAGGTTGGATGATTCTATAGGTATTATTGGATAAAATGGAACAGGAAAAAACAGGAGGAAAAGCGGTTTTATAGAAGTTCCTTATTATGTAATAATATGGTTATTATTTGCCTTGGATGGTCCAGCGCCGTTCAAGGTTTTCTTGTGTTAAAGAGAAAGCAGTATGTAGGAAATGATGCCGGAAGACTGTGGAAATACTTCCAGACGAATTGGAGTGGGTGATATAATGAAAGTAGTGGATGTCGATCATCTCCAAGATGGATTGACCCGTAACATAAACCGAATGAACCGGCTGGAAAAGGAAATAACCGCCATCCAGAAGGCAGTAGAGGAACTGACGGCCATGGAGGATGCGCTGAAAGGGCAAGGCGGTCAGGCAATCCGTGACTTCTACACATCCTGCCATCTTCCTTTTCTTCAGTATTTCCTGACGTTTAAGGAAGAATTCAATACGGTTCTCCAGCAGACACAACAGGCGCTTTCGTCATTAGAGCCGGTAGATGATGGGCATATCGTAGAGGAGTTCCTTGAGACGAAAGTAGAGGAAGGACTCACAGCGAGCGCTGATATCACGACTGCGCTGACAGACGAAGCGAATGCCATTATGGACGAGGTGGCCGATATTGTCGGCCTGCCGAAGCTCGATGATACGCTTGTTCATGAAAGTATCGCCGATGCGAAAACAAAGCGGGACGATACGGTAGAAGCGCTACATACATTTGATAGCACGCAGACGGCACAGCTTGTGTCCATAGAAGAGAGCATCATATCGATGAAGGACTGGGTAAAAGACGTGGAGGGGCTGTTTAAGGAAGGGCTGACGGATGTCAATTTCCCGGCAGATCAATGGACATCCATGGCTGTTGGCAGCGCCATTACCAAGCAGCTGACAGCTATGGGCATGGCGGTCGGTAACATTCTGGGCAAAAACGAAGCAGCCTCCTTTATCGAACAAGCGGTCAGTAAAGAGGTTGTCATCGATGAATATAATGATATCGATGAAGTGAGCGATATTGCAGGCACCTACTATACGCTTGCAGATGGACGGATTCTCCGGGAATTTTATGGGCCTTCCGGTACGCTGACCTATACCTTTGTGGAGCGCATCCCGAAAGAGAAAATTGGCGGAGCGATCGAATCAGGAGAGAAGTTTTTTAGCTGGATGTCGACAATCGCTGACTTTGTACCTTTCGTATCGAATGCTAAGGCGGGAATCGAAGGCTTCTTCGGTGTCAATCCAATTACCGGCGATAAGATCAGTGGGCTGGAGCAAGGGATTGCATTGACGGCCATCGTAGGCGGGCCGCTTATCAAATTAGGAGCTAAGGTAGGCAAAGGCGCCATTAACATGGGGAAAGGAGTAGTGGGACAAGTAAAGAATGTCCTTCATCCAGACAAGGTGAAAGAAGCTGCCAAGAAAGTGTACGACGATTATATCAAGTCTCCACTGCAGAAGGGGTATACGTACTTTAAAAATTATACGAAAAAATTAGGGGATGTAAAAACACCTCTTACGTATGAAGCAGCGACACCGCTAGGCAGCATAAAAGTCCCGAAGACAGTAAGTGAGGTCACACAGGACTTAAAGAAAGCCACTGTTCAGATGGCGAAGAAGCTGGATGAGAAGATTGGTGGTAAGGGTGCGGGTAATAGTAGGTTACCTGATCATATGTTAGGGAAAAATGATGCTGACCCATTTAGAGATATATATGGTCCAGGACGTCTCTCACATCCTGAAGAATGGGAAAGTATTATTAAGAAAACAAAGGAAGCAGGGGTAGAAGTAAGAATATTAGATCGTGATATTATGGCGTACGCACCAAAAGGAAATGGTCCGGGGCAATTAAATATTTATGAAAATGCATCAATAAGTGCTTTGAGACATGAGTATCAACATTTTTTAGATGATATGTCAAAAGGGTATCCAAAATTGGAAGTTACCTATGAGTTCAAGAATAGAATTATAATGGAGCTAAGAGCGTATATGGTTGAAATCAAAGAAGCTGAAAGGATTGGTAACAAGGCTCTTGCTGAACAACTGTGGAACAACTATAGGGCAGAAAGACAGTATTTGATAGATGCATTTGGTCCTATAAATGAATAAAGGGAGGCGATGAGAAATGAAACCTTTAAGTTTATCAAGGGAAATTAGAGAGGGAAAACTAAACGACCTAGAGATTATTAAATGTTTGGATATTCACCATAACCAAGTATTGGTTAGTGCTATAGATCAAATTGTCAGTAGAAAATTATGTAATGAGAAAATTATATCGAGGTTAGTAGAGATTAGTGAATTTAGAGACCCGAAAGTAAATAAACTTTTCGGTATTGATACAATAGGCCATTATAGCATTGCGGCACTTGGGACTATAAACACGCCTGAATCGAAATTGAAATATGAAGAATTAATGACTAATCTTGATGAGTGGGACAAAGAAATTGTGATAAGAATAGTTAATAACATGAATAATTGAACTAATGGTAATAGTGAGGTCGTGTATAATGTTATATCCCCCCTCAAATTATAAAGGGAGGTATAAAAAATGTTTGAAGACAAAGTCAGAGCAATCTTAGGTGTACGAGCATTACTAGAGGATAACTCAATCCAAGAATTGAACAAAGATGGGAAGAGTTAATTATATTATTAAGCGGAGATGAAATCTTGACTCTGAATTTTTGCAGGTTTGTATAAAAACAGAACTTTCATTTTTAAGCGAGGTTTTTGAAGAAGTGGCCTAATTTGCAAAGTAAAAAGTATACTGGATTACTATATTGCTTAGATCAAAGATACCCAGACTTAAATTTAAAGAGAAGTATACAGATTACCGAGAAACACATGGATTAAATTTAGGGTATCAAAGTTTTTGAAACTAAAAGTTGATGCGAAAAAATATTTAATTTAAACTAATTATTTCTTTCGAAGAAACAAATAATGTTATTTTGTATCAAGAGAGATTTATTTTGATTACCAAATAAACCTTGATTGGCTAATCACCTTTCAAGGTTTTTATTATGGTTAAAATAATAAGATTCTAGGGTCAAAATCATAATATATAATAGACAGTATATCCCACACAGCAGGACAGCGGCATCACTGTGCATAGGCCATCCTTGCTGGTCAAAGCCAACGACACGATCACCTTTGCCGGAAAACGTGTGTCCATGAGTGCAGCAGAGTCGATGCGTTTTACATGCGACTCAAGCAGTCTAGTGTTTGATGGCAATACCGATATTCAGGGACAGGTAGTGACGATGGATGGCTCCATTAAAGCCCCTGTATCTGTCGCTGCGCAAGAAGAGGAAGCAGACCTGGAGGCAGCCCTAGACGTCATGGGGATGATCCCTGTTGGTGGGGATGATGTCTAATGGGTCTATTAGGATTAGCAGGAAGCTTACTAGGGATGATTCCGAAAGTAGGCTCCCCAGGTGGAAAGAAAAAAGGAAAGAGCGCTAAGAAATCCTCCAAAAAAAAGAGCTCCACGAAGAAAAAACAACGGAAGTCCAATAAAAAGAAGAAAAAGAAAAAACGCAAGAAGAAAAAGAAGAAGTGGGGTAAATTCTTTACCAAGGCACGGAAGCTAAAAAATAGTTTATCCAAGAGTAAATTGGTTAAACGGGCGAAAAAGGCAATTAAAAAAGCTTTCCTGATCACGAAAAAGGTTGTGAAAAAAACAAAGGCGGCTGTTTCGAAGGCCAAGCAACAGGTAAAGGCCGCTGTCAAACAGACGAAGCAGGTCGTCAAGAAACAAGTACTACCAGCGATGAAAAAAGCTGCACAAGCAACGACCAAAGCAGTGAAAAATGCTGTAAAACCTAAAAATCTATTAAATACGCTCCAAACGGGCTTAGATATAGTCGGGATGGTCCCCGTTGTAGGAGAAGTAGCAGATGGCGTGAATGGTATTATTTATGCGGCAAGAGGTGACAAGGTCAATGCGGCCCTTTCCTTTGGCGCTATGATTCCAGTAGTGGGCAATGCAGCAACAGCTGGAAAATGGGTCAATAAAGGTGCGAAGGCAGCGAAGGGTATCAGTGAAAGTGCTCAAAAAGCGAATAAAGGTCTTTTAGGCAATGTAAAAGAAAAAGTCAACAAGCAAGTCTCAAATGTAAAAACGCAGATCCAAGCCAAAGTAGACGAAGTCAAACAACAGCTGCGTCAGCTGCGATCACCAGAGATGGAGTTAGCAGGAGCAGGTGTAAACGTCAGACGCATAGAGGATACAGGGACAGTTGGAAGAAACACAACAACTCCAAGTCCGAAGCCATCTAATTCCCAACCACCACAAAATGGCTCGAATAAAAAGCCTGATGAGAATAAGGGTACGGGTAATGCTTTAAAGAGTATTAGAGGTTTAGATGATATATTAGATGACCCAAGTAAGTTAAAAGGAGTTAAGCCTGATGAGCTTCATAAATATCTAAAAGATAATGGATATAATCCACAACCACTAAGTGGAGGTTCATTAAAAGGAAAGACTTTTGAAGTTGGTGGTGGATTTAAGGTTAATTGGGGTGGTGACAGGATATTACAATATCATCCTGGGAGTAGACACCATGGTGGAGTTCCATATTGGAAGTTATCTTCAGGTAAAACTGGAACAAATCGTTATGACATGCAAGGGAATTTTATTAAATAATTCATAAGGATGAGATTATGGAACTAAAGAAAAAAATCGAAGAGATATTTCAGGAATTGAGTTTTGAAAAAGTTAGTGTGAATGGTATCCCACTATTTTCACAGGGTGGCATTTATTATAAAGTAACCTTTGTTAAAGGATTAAAATCGTACGTTATCGAATTTGCCAATAGTTATAATGAAGCGGTTAATAATGTTTTTGAAGATGGTGACTTATATCCGATTTCAATGAGTGAAGATGAATTAATTGATAAACTACGTGATGACTTAATTAATTATTATATTAATTAGTATTTTTATTTGACCTTGATTGGCTCCCAAGCCTTTCAAGGTTTTTACTTTAATTTATATTAAATCAGCTGATATTTGTGTGAGACAATAAGAAAATGATTTGTTTGAGAATCGAGAGCTCATGAAGACTGGACCATCAAGGAGTACTATGTAAACAGTTGTCTAGGAAGAAAAGTGTGAGAATTAGGCGAGATGACATTTTACATGCAGGAGGTAGTTTTCGAAGGAAGGGATTACCTATGAAGGTATGCGGAAGGTGCTGGGCGGTAATGGCCAGAGTACACCGGACAGGCTTGCGCCATATGCCATGGCCGCGTATGATTTCTTTACAGAGGATATTAAACCTATACTGGATTCGGAGAATACCGCAGTTGAAAAATCAATGGTTATCTGGTTCACCTTCTTTAAGCATACGAAGCTATTGGATAAGGCAGGGGACGTTGCAGGTGCTGCGAGGGATGCAGGTAAGGCGGTAGATAAGGGTACGGGTAATACTAATCTGACTGAACCTTCATTACCTAATGGGAGTAAGCCAAAAGGAGAATACACAAAGGGTGATTCACCTGGTGTTAAGAAAGAGAATGAAACAGCAGATTTCTTGGCAAATAAGGGCTATGAAATAAAAATATTAAATGAAATAAATGGCGGTAATGGTCACGGTATAAAAGCAACATCTAATCCAGATTTTCTCATTGAAGGCAAAGTATTTGATTGTTATGCTCCAACACCAAATACGAAGACAGATAATGTCCTTAGGACCATAACAAGTAAAACAAAAACACAGGCAGAAAGAATTGTTCTTAATGTGGATAATTTTCCACCTGAGAAAATTCTTGAAATTACTGAAGGTATTCAAAGAAAAGCTAATCCAAATGGAGATTTGAAAAACTTAAAAGAATTACTTATTGTGAACGACGGAAAAATTACACGAGTATTTGGAGAGGAGAAATAAATGGATTACGAATTGTTTTTAAGCTCTAATTTAAGTTGTAAATCCCTGGCGGAAATTATTCGAAGTATAATAGTTGAATCTTTGAACGAAGAGATAACTGTTCACATTAGTGAAGAAGAAATAGTTATTGGGATTAAGTATTTTTCATTAGCTCTAGAAATTGAGGATATATCTGACATAGCTTTTATTAGAAGGCATTACGATTTAGATGTAAATGTATGCATTAGAGTTCAATTATTTGGTAACACTTTCTATCAAGGAATAGAAGTTTTGTTTAAAGTTATTGGGAATCTTATGAGACAAGTTGGCGGAAATCTATTGTTTTTAGAAAACGGTTCGGATCAATTACTTAGAAAAGAGAATGGTCAGTTAATTGTCAATAGTGATTTAGATCAATACCAGGTAAAATATTTAACCAAGAGTTTGCTTAGTTTTCTTGAACATTCTTACATTAAAGAAAAATTGCCAAACTAGGCATTTGGTTATTATAAACGAATAAAACCATTATAGTTATGGAAGAAATTAACATCTAACTAAAAGTTAGAGCAGTCTTAGGTGCACGAGCATTACTAGATGATAATGACCTAAGAATTGAGCAGTAATAGGAAGAGTTAATTGTTTTACTAAGTAAAGATGAAAACTTGACTTTGAGTTTTTTAAAGGTTTGTACAAAAAAACAGAACTTTTATTTTTAAGTGAAGTTGTTGAAGAAGTGGCTTATAATTTACAAAGTAAAAAGTATATTGAATTAATATATTGCCTAGATCAAAGATACCTAGATTTAAACTTAAAGAGAAGTACACGAATTGCTGAGGAGTACATGGATTAAATTTGAGATATCAAAGTTTTGAATCCAAAAGTTTATGCGAAAAAATACTTTACTTAGACTAATTACTTCTTTAGAAGAAACAAATAATGATATTTTGTATCAAGAGAGATTAATCCTGATTTCCAAGCAAACACCTTGATTGGCTAAATGTCTTTCAAGGTTTTTACTTTAATTTATATTAAAACAGTTGATAATTGAGTGAGACAATAAGAAAATGTTTTGTTTGAGAATCGAGAGCTCATGATGATAGTACCATCATGGATTTTGGTTTTAATACTCGGATAGAATGACAAATACGATAGATAGGCGAGATGATATTCTACAAGGTAGGGGTACATATGACACGGAATAGCTAACAAACTAACGAGAGCGTACATGCTCGTGGCGATAAACAATGGATAAGGTGAAAGAGCGTTCTTTTAATGACTTTGGCTTATTAATTTTAGGTTGTATTTTTACTAGAGACGGTCGTATAATACTTGCTATTCGTTTAAAAAACGATATCGAAATTACAATTTACGTAATGGAAGGGTGTAAATGTTCGACGTTGACGTGACATAGTAGCACGCTCTCTCAAGTTTATAGTCTAAGTTTACAGGCCCTTATTTTATCTGTCCAACTTAGTGTAGCCTATCTAATACAACCAATAATACTAAATGGGATGTTTTTCGTATTGTATCTGAATGGACATACATCCCCAAAGAAAGAGGCATTTAAAGTAAGTAATAGAATGAAAGGTATTAATAAAGAACTTGAAAAAATTATAATGTAATTGTGGATGTACGGGACATGATTACCGAACATGGGGAGCAATTAAAATAGGCAATAGAGAAAGCTGGAGTATCAAATGGTGTTATTTGGTATTCATAAGGGAGGTTAATATGATAGCTGATATGAGAGAAGTTATCGTTCAATTAGAGTTACACCGTCTTTGGATTAAAACTATTGGGAATCAAGGAGAAAAGCTAGGTATCGATGAGATTGATTTGCGAAATGTGGATCTGTCCCATTATCCACTAAACCAAGCGTATATAACAGATTGTATCTTTGATGGCATGGATTTAAATAACAAGGATTTCTCGGCATCTTTACTATGTTCATCAACTTTTATATCTGCAAATTTAGAAGAAGCAGACTTTTGTAAATCTAATGTCTCGTATGTAGACTTCACAAATGCCAATATTAAAGCTGCCAGACTTGCTGATAGTGAATGTATTGAAACAGTTTTTGTTAAAGCTAATCTATCAGAAGCTAATTTAGTAGCAGGTCTTTTTGATGAGGCGGATTTTCGTAATGCAAACCTTCAAAATGTAGACGTAAGCGAATCGACGTTTGAAAAAGTATTGCTAAAAGGAGCTAAACTAACAGGGGTTCGAGGGTTAGAAGAGGCTTTTATTAAAAGTATTAATATTGGGACGCCAGAACGACCAAATATTCTAATAGGTGAAGAAGCTAGAAAATGGTTAGAAGTGATGAGCAATTGAAATAAGAGCAAAATAACTTTTTAAATATATTAATTATAACCTTGATTGGCTTTAAGCCTTTCAAGGTTTTTTGTTTTAATTTATGTGTAAGCAGCTGATATTTCAGCGAGACATCAAGAAAATGGTATATTTGAGAATCAAGAGCTCCTGATGATAATACCCTTAAGAGGTTTAATTTTCATATGGAGCTAGAAGAAAAATATGAGTAATTGAAGAGAGAACATCTTAGGGAGTTATGAGTAGGAGTAGCAAAAAGTTAACGAGTATGAGAAATTTATTGGGAATAAATGGTATGGCACATCAAAAGATTCTATTATAATAGCACTGTAAATTCTTCAGCCTCTCTGCCGACACCTGGCCTACGATGGCATCCCGTTCCAGCCTGAGCATGGCAATAGCTGCCCAGCAGGCACCAGTCGGCAGTGTGGCCCATGCACTGCATGAACAGAATCAGCTCACTATGATGCTGTAGGCTTCCTTATCTAATATGGTGCCGATCCAGTTTGGTTTTGGCGGATTTGCGCAAAAGTCTTACCCGACGTATGGACCGATGATGCTGGGCTTAGGGAACTTATCAAGAGGCAATCAAACAAATGAAACGGTGCAGCAGATCAGTAAAAGCAGCGATCCAGACCTGGAGGAAATCTATGCTGCACTGGCCAAGCAGACAGAAGGCATGGATGTTGGCAGTCCCTCCTCACCTAATACCTATTCAGCGAAGGAAGAGGATACGTATGAAGGGATGCGGAAGGTGCTGGGCGGAAACGGGAACTCTGGTGCATCGAGTGAAGTAGATCCAGTTACCAAGTTCGTATTTGATTTCTTTACCGAAGACATCAGGACCATGCTGGACCCAGAAGCGACTGCAGTTGAAAAAGCAATGGCTTTCGGGTTTACCTTCTTTAAGCCTGCGAAGCTATTGGATAAGGCTGCGGATGTTGCAGGTGCTGCGAGGGATGCAGGTAAGGCTGTTGATGATGTGAAGGATACAGGGAAGGCCGTTGATAAAACTAAGGGTATAGAAAAAGGCAAAAATATTAAGGACTATAAAAAGACATTCTTTAATGAATATCCTGATCTTAAAGGTAGTGTTGTGGTTCATCATGCAATAGAGCAACAAATTTCAAAAAGACATCCTAATTTATTTACACTTGAAGAAATACACGCTTTAGAAAACCTGAGAGGGATACCAAAAGAAATAAACAGTGATATACATTTATCAAAAATAAGAAGGGATTGGAATAGATTTTATAGAAATAATCCAAATCCTACAAAAGAAGAAGTAATAAGTTATATGATAGAGTTAGATAAGAAATATGGTGAAAATTTTAATCCGCCAGTAAAAAGGTAAGTTTGTGGTAGGAGGAGTAACTAATGATATTATATTTTTTAGAACCAGAAGTATCAGGTGGTCATGGTGAATATACCATTTATGGGACAGAAGAGGAAATGACAATAAAGGGTATATCAGGAAAGTTAAAATATTTACATTATGAATTTGAAGGATGGCTAGGAGATGACCTTTTAGAGTCAACACCAACCTTCATCGTGTCAAGTAAACTTGGAACAGAATTAGAGAATAGTGATTTTATAGATTACAAACTTGAAGAGTGTTTGATTACAACGTCAGATGAATTTATAGATATGTATCCAAATAAGGAAATACCTGCATTTAGCAGATTTATTCCGCTTGGTAAAATTGAAGTGGAAGAAGAGAACTTCAAAAACTGGTCAGGACATCATTTCTGTTTATCACCGAAAGGTGAGTTAGTTGTAACTCAAGAAGCATTGGATTTTTTAAACAGGTTTTCAATAGATAATTGTTTTATTACACCTCTAACACAGGAATAAATTATATAAACCTTAGGGATATAGACATTCTCTAAGGTTTTATTTTTGTAGGAGAGTGACCAATAGTACATTTTTTATACGGAGAATATGAGTAACCCATAGAAGCCAAAAGGTAGAAGAAGGGCTCAAAGCGAGCGCTGATACCACGACAGCGCTCACAGACGAAGCGAATGCCATTATGGACGAGGTAGCCGATATTGTCGGCCTGCCGAAGCTCGATGATACGCTTGTCCATGAAAGTATCGCAGATGCCAAAACAAAGCGGGACGATACGGTAGAAGCGCTACATACATTTGATAGCACGCAGACGGCACAGCTCCTCCCCATCGAAACAAGTATCCAGTCGATGAAGGAATGGGTGAAAAACATCGAAGGACTGTTCCAGGCGGGTTTGACGGATGTCAATTTCCCAGCAGATACCTGGTCTGCAATGGCTTCCCGCTCCAGCCTGGGCATGGCGATAGCTGCCCAGCAGGCACCAGTCGGCAGTGTGGCCTATGCGCTGCATGAACAGAATCAGCTTACTCTGATGCTGCAGGCTTCCTTATCCAATATGGCGCCGATTCGGTTTGGTTTTGGCGGATTTGCGCAAAAGTCCTACCCAGCGTATGGCCCTGTGATGCTGGGCTTAGGGAACCTATCACCAGGCAATCAAACAAGTGAAACGGTGCAGCAGGTAAGCAAAAGCAGCGATCCAGACCTGGAGGAAATCTATGCCGCACTGGCCAAGCAGGCAGAAGGCATGGATGTTAGCAGTCCCTCCTCACCTAATAACTATTCGGCGAAGGAAGAGATTACCTATGAAGGGATGCGGAAGGTCCTTGGGGGAAATGGCTCAGGCACACCGGATGGGCTGGCGCTATATGCCAAATCTATGGGGCCATCTGCCAAGTATGTATTCGATTTCTTTACGGAGGATATTCGGACCATACTGGACCCAGAAGCAACAGCAGTTGAAAAAGCAATGGCGATCGGGTTTACCTTCTTTAAGCCTGCGAAGCTATTGGATAAGGCAGGAGACGTTGCAGGGGCTGCGAAGGATGCAGGGAAGGCTGTAGAGGCTGTTGATGATGTTAAGAGCACAGGGAAGGCTGTTGATAAGGGTATAGATAATGCTATTCCTAACTTTAATAAAGCTACAATAGACCCTAGGAAATTAACTGATTATGCTTTAAATCCTAATCATCCAGTTGGAGGGAATAAAGCAAAAGTATTTGAGAGTGCTTTAGGTTATAATCAATCTAATGCTAGTCAACTAATGGAACAAATTCAGAAAAATCTAGCTAACACATCTGCTACATTAGGAAAAGCAGACCAATACGGTCAAAGATATACTGTTGATATGTTAATAAAAGGTCCAAACGGTAAAACTGCTACAGTTAGAACAGGGTGGATTATTAAAAGTGGCTCAAATACACCTGAAATGACTACACTATTTGTAAAGTAGGTGAAGACAAGACAATGAGTTTTGATGTATACGAAACTGTTAAAGTTTTAGAAGATGACCCTCACGAGGGGATAAAAAAAGGGGATATAGGCACCATAATAATGGTTTATGATACACCTAATAATGCCTATGAAGTTGAGTTTGTCGATGAAGAAGGTAGAGTGAAGTACCAAGGGGTTTATCTCTCAAATCAGATAGCTAAACTAATATAATTTTATGATGAAATCTTGATTGGTTTAATACCTTTCAAGGTTTCTCTTTTTGTTGTGGGGCTTCCCAGTGACGAATAATTCATTTTTTAGACAGAGAATATGTAGTAGCCCCTGTAAGCTCCATATTATGTTTTTACGAATTAAGCCGTACGTGCAGCGCCTTTGAAATGTGTGTCTGATTTACCCTTTATTTCGTTAAACGAATAGCAGATGCTGTTGATGATGTAAAGAGCACAGGGAAGGCCGTTGATAAGAGTACGGGTGAAATTGGTTGGAGTTTCCCAAAAGGCGGAGGAGAAATAAATGGAAGAAATTATTCTCAACATGCTTTGGAAAGAATGGCACCTGATACTCCTGAAGTAAAAGCTACATTGACAAGTAGAGCAATTAAAAAAGCTGAAAAATTAGGATATAAACCACAAATAAAAGAATTTAGTGACTTTATCAAAAAATATGTTGATCCAAGAAATATTCCACCTTCAGTTATTGAAGACGCTATAATGAATACGAAAAAGACTCCTGGTAATAGAAGTGGAACGTACGTTCATGAAACAAAGGATGTCAAAGTAATTATAAATGAAGCAGGCGATGTTATCACAGTTATACCGAAATAATTAATAAAAGGATGAATATGAATGTTTATAAAGTATGATGAATATGAGCTATTAGAACTTTTTCAAAGTGAGCCAGTGAGTATAACAGGCAATATAGATGATGGAGAATTAATTTATACTTACAAAGATGACCAAAATTTCAAGGTGATTTTAACCTTAGATGTATATCAACAAACGTGTAGTCTAAGTATTACATTTAATGATTCTAAAGTATTTACAGGTGATTTAAATAATGTAACAAGTATAAAAAAAGATGACAAAGTTATGGTAATAAATGTGGGGGAAGAAGAGAAATTAAAAGTTAAATTTTATAAACAAGTTGGAGTGGAGTTACTTTAAAATAGCCTTAATGTATTAGAAAGAGTATAAAAACCAATTATGATATTCTCACCGATAATCAGTAGGTGAAGTAGTTGGTACTTATATAATGTGATTGTTATCATACCTTAACTGGCTTTATGCCCTTCAAGGTTTTTTCTTGACTCAAAGAAGTTTGTGGTTAAAAAGTAATCTAATATTTGATCTGAAATCTCATGAAAGTTGGACCATTAACACGGGTAAAGAATTGATGGATCAAGTAAAGAATATCCTTCACCCGAACAAGGTAAAAAAAGTTCCCAAGAAAGTGTACGACGATTATATCAAGTCTCCACTGCAGAAGGGTTATACGTACTATAAAAATTACACGAAAAAATTAGGGGATGTTAAAACACCTCTTAGATATGAAGCGGCTACACCGCTAGGCAGCATAAAAGTCCCGAAGACAGTAAGTGAGGTCACACAGGACTTAAAGAAAGCCACTGTTCAGATGGCCAAGAAGCTGGATGAGAAGATTGGTGGTAAGGGTACGGGTAATGTTCAAACTGGAGGTCGTAATAACCTCTCAGTAGATGAATATTTCCGTCAAGAAGCTGAAGCATCGAAAATGTATGATAGTATAAGAGCATCAACTTCAGATGTTCAGGCGATTTCAAAGAACACAGGAATTTCAGAAATTCGAATTCAACGCATCAAAGACCATGTATTTAATAATGAACATATCAAGTCAAGTGGAAATGGAAGGTTTGACCCTGATTATGAAATTGCTCAAGCATGGACTAGATTACAGCAAGGCACTTACAACTCGAAAGACATTGATTTATTGAATCATGAATTGTTTGAGTCAAGGTTTGAAGGTATATTTAAGACAAACTATGAAACTGCTCACGACGCTGCTATTAGGTCAGGTCGTCCGTTAGAGGTGATTATAAATGGGAGCTTTTGTTTTACTCTTGAAAGACTACGAGGATGAATCAGTTGTGATTTATAGATTCGGTCCAAAAGAAGAGATAATGGGAAAGATTGAATTAAACAAAGAAACTAGAATGTTCTCCGAATTAGAACCGATTAACAACCCAAATCATTCAAGTCAATTTTACTTCGATAGAGCGGCTCAAAGAATGGCAAGATTTCTAGTTAAGGAAGGCGGTGTATTTCCTGAGAAAATGACATTTGAATCCTAAGGAGTTTAAACCTTGATTGGCTTTATGCCTTTCAAGGTTTTTTACTTTATTTTTTTTAAAGACAGCTGATAATTGATTGAGATAATAAAAAAATGAATTGTTTGAGAATCGAGAGCTCATGATGGTAGTACCATCATGGAGTATCGTGTTAACAGTTGGATGAACTGAACAATAACGAGAATTAGGCGAGATGACATTTTACATAGCAGGGGTAGTTATGACAAGGATTGGCTAACAAACTAACGAGAATGACAAAGCTCGTGGCGATAAACAATGGGTAACGTGAAAGAGAGTTGTTTTATTGCCTTGGCATTTATATTTTGGGTTGTATATTTACTAGAGACGGTCGTATAATACTCGCTATTCGTTTAAAAAGCGTTACATAAATTTTAATTTTCGTAACGGGAGGTTAAGAAGTTGAACGTTGTTGGGTATATACGCGTCTCGACACAAGGGCAAGCAAAAGATGGATATAGCTTGAAATATCAAGAAGATGAAATTAAAGCATACTGTAAAGAACATGGCTTGAACTTGATACAGATTTTTAGAGATGAAGGAATTAGTGGTGCAAAACTGAATGAAGAAGCATTAGAAATTGACAGGGTGGGCTTACAGGAAATGTTGGCTCACCTTTCGTCTGTCCAAATTGATTATGTGGTGGTGCTGAAAACAAGCCGATTATGGCGGTCAGATATTGTGAAGGTATTGATACAGCGAGAGTTGAAAAAATACGGCTGTGACATTAAAAGCATTGAACAACCCTTTTACAGTATCCATAAGAAAGACCCAAATGATTTTTTGGTCAATGGATTAATGGAATTATTAGACCAATATCAACGACTTGAAATAGCGCTGAAGCTAACGAAAGGAAGAAATAAAAAGGCAAAGGAAGGTGGATATGCAGGAGGAAGGGCAACATTTGGTTATACGAAACAAAAGGGTGAAAAGGAACTAAAGATACATAACGGGCATGCAGAAGTTGTTAAACGGTTGTTTGAGCTTAAACAGCTACATAGGAAATGGTCACTGTCTAGGTTGGCAGAAGCCTTAAATGATGAAGGTTATCAAACAACACAAAGTAAAGCATTTACGAAAGTACAAGTGAAAAGAATTTTAGACAGAGAGAGTTTTTATCAAGGGATATATAAATATGGAAAAATACAAGCAAATGGGCAACACCCTGCAATAATTTGAAGGGCTACTTAAAAAAGGTGCTCATTTACTTATATATCTTCATATAACGATGAAAATGGATAGGCTTTCGTACCAATGCGCCCAGTTGGTGAACGCTCGAACTAAGGTTGCCGGCATTTTCATTTAATTGAATAGGAGATGGGAAAATGCACGAAAAACAGAAACACTTGTATGTCGGAGTAGACTTGCATAAACAACACCATGTGGCAGTGATTATTAATTGTTGGCAGGAGAAGCTGGATGAAATAAAGTTTGAAAATAAACCGTCTGCGTTCTCAACTTTTTTATTGGACATTGATAAACTTATAGATGATGGATTGACGCCTGTATTTGGCTTAGAAGATGTTGGAGGCTATGGACGATCGTTAGCACAGTTTTTAACCGACCATGGACAGGTTGTAAAAGAAGTAAACCCAGCACTTTCATACGCTGAACGAAAAAGCCATATGACCACACAAAAGAGTGATAGCTGGGATGCAGAATGTGTGGCACGCATATTGGTAAATAAACTTGACCAATTACCAGATGCTAAACCACATGATTTATATTGGTCGATACAACAATTGGTCACTAGAAGAAATGCATTAGTAAAGGCACAAGGTGCTTTGAAGAATCAACTGCATATTCAATTGAGCCACCATTATCCAAGCTATAAGAAGTTTTTCTCCGAAGTAGATGGAAAAACAGCTTTGGCATTTTGGGAACGGTACCCATCACCGTCTTGTTTAGAAGGTGTGAGTATAAAACAATTGACCACCTTCTTATTAGAAGTGAGCCATAATACTTGTTCGGTGAAAAAAGCGAATGAAATATTGAAGCTAGTAATAGAAGATGGGAACACAACAAAAGAATATCAGGAAACGCGAAACTTTTTGGTAGAAAGCATTGTGCGCCACATTTTGTTTGGAAAGCAGGAAATAGGCAAGGTGGAAAGAGAATTAAAAGAGTTAATGAGCTTACTAGACTTTCAACTAGACTCCATGCCAGGTATTGACCTTGTGACAGCTTCCGCATTAATTGCCGAGATAGGTGATGTAAGGCGCTTTCCTAATGCCAATAAATTAGCACGATTTGCGGGGATTGCGCCTGTTTATTTTGGTTCTGGTGGGAAAGGCAAGGAACAAAAAAGCAAACAGGGAAATCGGGCGCTGCATGCTTTATTTTACAACCTAGCAGTCCAGCAAGTGCAAGTAGCAAAGGGGAGTAAGCTGCCTAGGAATCCAGTTTTCCATACTTATTACCAACGAAAGCTTAAAGAAGGTAAGACAAAGGGACAAGCGTTGGTTTGTATTATGAGAAGGCTGGTGAACATTATCTATGGAATGATGAAGCATAAAACAACCTATGAAATGCCGATAATAAAAGAGAAGGAAGTAGTTTAATAGGGGTTTCGATAGGTTGTTTTTTATTTATAGCTTTTAAGATTACAACATAGGGTACAGGTAAATCTACAAAGAATACTACAACATTATGGGATATTAAAACAACTGCAGATAAAACATTAAAATACAAATTTAATGGTGGCATAGTTACTGCGTACCGAGATCCAAAGACAGGCTTATGGTGGGCCAAAGATACAACTGGGCATGCAAATTCTACTTTTAAAGTATTTAAGGAAGCAAAGGGCGGAAAAGAACTTCATTGGGTAGCTGATAGTGATAAATATGGGAATTACATTTTAGATAAACATAAAAGCTCAACTGGAACAGTAATAAAAATAAAATAACGGAAGGGGATTATAAATGTCTTTATCAAGAACTGAGGCTGAAAAACTATTTAAACTAGGATTTAAAAGGCCTGAGTACGCTGATGAGGTGTATCCGCAAGATATTTATGAGTACGAAAATGCTACTTGGATAGCTGGGGGAAGAATTGTCCCTTCAACTACTTTACTATGTGAGGAAGAAGTATACAAACGAGGAATATGGATTCCTTCAATGACAGATTTAATAACTTGGTTAGAAGAGATGGAGTGTAAATTCACCTTATTTTATGATAGATCAAGCTATAAGGTTGAGATTTTTACTAATGATGAACAGATGTTCAAAGGAAAAGGGATTACCGTTGAGATGAGTTTATTTAAAGCCATTAGTCAAATACTTCAAGCATTTGGAGGAGCTCCGGTTCAAAAAACTTATAAAGTAATTGAAGTAGATTTTATAGAGAAAGAAGAGCTTTAAGAGTTACGGGATACAAATTAGAGAAAGGTTAGGCAGAATTATTTCGGTAAGTAACTTGTTGGGCATGGATCAGGTATTCTACCAGATCCATGTTTTTTTAGTTTCCCTTTTAATTACTATATGCCCTCAAATTTATGTATTAGCAAACTCAATTGATAATATAAAAAAGGGAGTTAGATATAATCATTATCATCAGTATATATCCACCAAGTATATTTTGTATGATGCCTGATTATTGTAAGGTGTGCAGCTACTTTGGTTGCTTGAGTTGATGTAGAGGAATTCCTTGAGACGAAGGTAGAGGAAGGACTCACAGCGAGCGCCGATATCACGACAACGCTGATAGACGAAGCCGATGCCATTATGGACGAGGTGGCCGATATTGTCGGCCTGCCGAAGCTCGATGATACGCTTGTCCATGAAAGTATTGCGGATGCCAAAACGAAGCGGGACGATACGGTAGAAGCGCTACATACATTTGATAGCACGCAGACGGCACAGCTGCTCCCCATTGAAACAAGTATTCAGTCGATGAAAGAATGGGTGAAAAACATCGAAGGGCTGTTCCAGGCGGGGTTGACAGATGTCGATTTCCCCGCTGATACCTGGTTTGCGATGGCTTCACGGTCCAGCCTGGGCATGGCGATAGCTGCTCAGCAGGTAAGCAAAAGCAGCGATCCAGATCTGGAGGAAATCTATGCTGCACTGGCCAAGCAGGCAGAAGGCATAGATGTTAGCAGCCCGTCCTCACCTGGTACCTATTCGGCGAAGGAAGAGATTACCTATGAAGGGATGCGGAAGGTGCTTGGGGGAAATGGCTCAGGTACACCGGACGGGCTGGCGCTATATGCCAAATCTGTGGGGCCATCTGCCAAGTATGTATTCGATTTCTTTACGGAGGATATTCGGACCATACTGGACCCAGAAGCAACAGCAGTTGAAAAAGCAATGGCTATCGGGTTTACCTTCTTTAAGCCTGCGAAGCTATTGGATAAGGCAGGGGACGTTGCAGGGGCTGCGAGGGATGCAGGGAAGGCTGTTGATAAGGGTACGGATAAAGGTACTATACCAAAAGGGTTTGAAAAACAAGCTAAGTCAGCAAATGATATTAGTAAAAAAGCCGCTGAAGGGAAAATTAAATACGCAAGAAATTATCATGGAAGGCTTGGAAAAGAAAAGGAACTAGAGATATTATCCAATCCGGATTCGGTTTATATTGCAGGTAATAATTCACAGAACCTAATTTATATGAAGGGAGGAAATGTAGTAATAGTTGAGAGTAGAGGCAGTTCAAAGGGGAACACAATTACAAGTTATGGGCTAGATGGAGCAAGAGGAGAAAGTGGTGCTGCCATCTTTGGTGGTAAACCGACAGACCCAGGAATGCCCGTTACACATGACGCAATTGTAAATGGAACTATTCCAACTCCAAGTGGGGGGACCATGCCGCCTGCTACGCAAATATTACCATGAAAATATGAAAATAAATTTTAATAATAAACAAATTATCAGTAATTCTGATGTAAGGTGGTACTTATCGAGCCAAATTATATGGATTGGTAAAGAGAAAGATTACAGGGAGATTGAAGAATTAAAAAATAAAAGTTATGGAAGTTTTGATTGGCTATGGTCTGATTCAAATACTATTTTATTTAATAAGGAAGATTTGAATTTTACAGGAGCCGTAATAAAGTTAAACGAACCAATAATAGTGAAAAGTGGAAAATTAGATGAAAGCTTATGGGAAAAGAGAGAGGGAAACATCAAAATAAGTGAAGAAAGAAACTTTAACTGTAACTTATCAGATTTCTCTGAGTACTATAGTGAAGAGGATATTTTACTATCCCATTCTGAAAAATGGGATAGAGCAGGCGTCTCTATTGAAATAAAGATAACCTCAGACCTTTCCGTTATTTTACAGAATAATGAGATGAGAGGAATTTTAATTTATCAAGCCAGCAACCATTTACTACCTGATGCATTTTACCAAGTAGATGTAAGTGAAAATATTGAATCGAATTTATGTGAAATTCTAGGTAGATTTTTTGAATTAATTGAGAAAATGGAGAACGAAGAGGATTTAACTCAACATGAAGAATTAGAATTAAAAAAAGCATTTTTAGAAATTTACGAAGAAGTGTTACCCTATAATGAAGTAAGTTATGTTGCGTTAAAAGACACTGTATTAAATGTAGTTGACTATTTGTGAAATTTTAAAAATAACCAATATACTATATAATAATGGACGGGCTACCCATCTTTATATTTGAATATTAATAGCTCATGAAGCGAGACCATCAAGGGATACAATTTTGATAATAAAGCAGGAAGGCTTAGAACAGTCAACATGCCTTTGGGTTAGTCAAACCTACCTTAGGGTTTCATAAGCACCGAACAGACTAAAAAATATATAAACTAGAAGCACTTGATTATTTATTGCGAGTAACAAGTGCTTTTTTATATTTTCATATATATAGGTTGAAAAGATAAGGATTATTTAGTTAATCATTTTTATGATACATTAAGGCAGACTGGTGTAAATATTGATGATTTGATTGTCGGGGAACCATTAAAGCATCCTCAATTGCCTGGATTGTATGAGATAAATTACAGGCTCCCATCAATGAAATATGGTCCAGATGGAAATTTAGTACCTTCAGGTCAATTTAGAAATATTAAAGACCCAAAACTGTGTATGATCCACAAATTTATTCTGATGAGCAGATAATTCAAAGTGGTAAAGAAGCAATGCAAGAAGCTATTGATTCAAATAGAATTGTGGGTAGACAAGTTGTAGGGTATGCTCCAAATGGGATAAGATTCACTGGGTTAATAGATGATGGTAAAATAACTAATTTCTTTCCATCTTTTGATTGATAAATTAATGCATAGGATGTGATGGTATAATGTTACAAATAGATACAAATGAAGAGATAAAAGAGTTTATGGAAACCTTTTTTAGGAATATGGCAGTGGAGAAGTATATTAGAGTTTTAAATGAATTTAAAAATAGAACGGGATTTGGTATGGAGAATATCCATATATTATTTTATAGTGATTTTGAAGAGTGGGATGAGTTTCGCTGCAAAGAAAATGAAGTTGCCTTAATTATGGAATATCCCGTAGTAGCAGAAGATACAATAGGATATTTAGATTTTTTGCGGCTTTATGATTTTTTGGTTGCTAAAAGCAGAAATTATATATTAAACCAATCTGAACAGCTATATGAAATTAATGAGCTTTTGAAAGAAGTTAAAAATTCATTCGGGTTGGAGTAATTATAATATATATACTAAATAAGAATGGGCTCTTCTGTACAATCTATTCAATAAAAGTACTGTAAAACTATGAAAATATAATCTCGGGCATCATGTTTATGATAATAGTTTTATGTGGTGAAAAATTACTCTGATTTTGAATCGAACCTTGATTGGCTAAATGCTTTTCAAGGTTTTTTGTGTTAATTTACGTTTAAGCAACTGGAATTTGAGCGAGACATCAAAAAAATGATTTATTTAAAAATCAAGAGACCCAGATGGTAATACTCTTTAAGAGGCTTTACTTTAATATGGAGCTAGAAGAAAATTATGAGTAATTGAAGAGAGAACATCTTGGGGAGATATAAGTAGGGATAGCAAAAAGTTAACGAGAAAATTCTAGGTAATAATATAGTAGGACATATCAAAAGATTCTATTATAATGGCGCTGTAAATTCTCCTGAACACTGCCGACTCCTGGGATGCAATAGCTGTCCAGGAGTCGGCAGTGTGGCCTATGCGCTGCATGAACAGAATCAGCTTACTCTGATGCTGCAGGCTTCCTTATCTAATATGGCGCCAATCCGATTTGGCTTTGGCGGATTTGCGCAAAAGTCCTACCCAACGTATGGCCCGGTGATGCTCGGCTTAGGGAACTTATCTCGAGGGAATCAAACAAGTGAAACGGTGCAGCAGGTAAGCAAAAGCAGCGATCCAGATCTGGAGGAAATCTATGCCGCACTGGCCAAGCAGGCAGAAGGCATGGATGTTAGCAGCCCGTCCTCACCTGGTACCTATTCGGCGAAGGAAGAGATTACCTATGAAGGCATGCGGAAGGTGCTTGGGGGAAATGGCTCAGGCACACCGGATGGGCTGGCGCCATATGCTATGGCCACGTATGATTTCTTTGCAGAGGACATGAAAACTATCCTTGACCCGAATGCATCGAATAGTGAATATTTTCAGGCGTTGAGTTCTTTCCTCTTTAAACCTGTGAAGCTATTGGATAAGGCAGGGGACGTTGCAGGCGCTGCGAGGGATGCAGGTAAGGCTGTTGATAAGGGGAATACGGGTAAAGATTTATTAGGTAATAATTGGAGATTCGATCCAACGAAAGATTTGGATTTACGTGGCTCTGGTAAGTCTTATAAGGATGGAATCGATGAAGCATTTAAGCGAACAGGTTTTTCAAGAGATCAATTTATAGTAACAAAGTGGGGGAAAGATGCTAACGGTAAAAGTATACCGGTAGAGTGGTCAGGATCAGGAGGAGCCAATGTAAACATGGATATACCAAAATGGAATAATGTTAAACCTAACGGAGCTCTGGGGGAAGGACCACATCAACCACACATCGGTTATCAAACACCTGGAAAAGGTGCTAATAGAACTAGGGGACATATTTTTGTAGATGATGTTCCAGCTACAAGGAGATGAGTATATGAATGACAAACCAAATATACAGGAATTACTTCAAACTAGCAGTAATTTAGGTATAGATATAGTTATATTGGATGAGAATGATTCTAAACAATTTATTAAAAGAATAATCGATATCTATAAACCTTTTAAAATTACTGGACACTTATCGATTGGCGAAGAAACTCTGAATATCCCATTGGAGGAAAATGAATATTCGTACTCAAAATACTTAAAAAGTGAACCTGCTTATATTTTCTTTGATCAAGAAAGTCGTGATAAGAATACAGTTGTTGTAGTGGAGGATGCTAAGTTGATAGGAAAACTAATGGAAAACTCGTATGGTATGGAGTACTTTGTATCAAATGAAAAATCAGATTTTCTTATTGCAGTAAATTGGTATGTAATAGAGGTTGCAGGTTCTGCAAAAGATCCACTAACGAACTTAAAATAAAAATTAGGCGGCAAGAGGGCTGAACTTCCATTGTGAGATTTGGATAAAGGAATGGTCAGAGGTTTTTAAGTAACTCTATCGACCTTAATTGGTTATTTTGCACTGACTTAAATAATTGAGACAATAGAAAACCTTATAAAACTTGCGAATGTTAATAAACTTAGAAAATCTATAAACTTAAAGCACTTGATTGTCTATAAGAGACGACAAGTGCTTTTTCAAACTTTTATATCTTCATGCACGTAGTGTGAAAAGATAAAGGTTTCTTTGAGAAAACGCTGAAGCTGACGAAGGAGAAATCCTAAAAAGTATATAATCGGGAGAGAAGTCTTTTAGCTGGGTATTTCTAATAGTAAGGACGGAATTGAAGAAGTCTTCGGCGTAAATCCAATCAATGTCGCCAAAATTAGTGGCTATTCCCGGGGGCAGCTTGTCAGAGTAGGAGCTAAGGTAGGCAAAGGCGCCATTAACATGAGGAAAAAATGGTAGGACAAGTAAAGAACGTCCTTCATCCATGACTAGGGATCCGGTCAGACATATTGCTCAAAATCTAATGAAAAATGGAGATGTTAATATGTCTAGTTTGGAATCAAAGATTCCTTTGTATATTCCACATTCATTTAAACCAACTGATATTATTACTGAGGGAGCAAAATATGAATTTTCTCTTGCCGATGGACAAAAGGCGATTATTCGATGGCATTCACCAGACCCTATAGCGGCAGGCAAATATCTAGGATCAGCATCAAGTTCGAGATGGACCGCCCAGATAAAAATCGGAAATAAACAGTTAAAATCAGACGGAACATGGACAAAAAATCAATCTTTAAATGAAGTTCATATTTCAATAGAAGGGAAATAAAATATGGATATCAATGAAATTGAGAATCTACCTGATAGAATTCCAACTGGAACATTAATATCATTGTTTCAGAATGCATTAGATCAATTTAAAAACAATAAAATTGAAAAAGATAGTTTTTTATTAATCCTTAGTCAACTAATAGAAAGGCAAGTTATGACATATGAGTTATTAAGAAGTGATATAAGAAATGATATAGATATAACTCTCTCTCAATTATGGAATACAGATTCCTATGACGAAGTAGGTGAGAATATCTCTAATCCTTATTATAGTTTAGAAAAATTTAAATAATTTGTTGCTAGAATGAAATCCCCATCAGCCAAGTTTCCAACGGTTAAAACAGATCTTGGATTACTATCTTCACTTAATCAAAGATACCAAGGCTTAAAATTAAAGAATAGATTAGGAGTGGTTGGTATTTTTACAATTTCTTTTAAAGCATGTGATAATTTTGGTGAAATAAAGAAAATGTCTGCAGAAGAGTTTGATTTTACTAAACAAGATATAGAAGGAATAATAGAGCTAAATTTTAATGGTAATAAATATGGAATGTTTTTTGATGATTGTCCCTTTGGTAACGAAAGGTTAATAAGGTGATTCATTGATTTATTGATGTTAGCTCAAAAAATTAAAGAGTATAATTATGTGGCATATCGAATTCCGGATAGTGCAAATTGGTGGTTCGAATTTATAGGACAAGAAAATCAAGTATGTGTTAGCTTAGTAGAAGACATCGAAAGAGATTTAATTCTAGATTTATTTATCTATGAACCTCATAAAGAATTTAGATATTCGAGTTGGAAAGAAAGTTTAACTGATATAGATATCTTTGTAAAAGAGACACTCATAAATGCACAAAAGTTATTAAGCTTTGTATCAGTATTAAATCCACAATTATTAAAAAGTGAAAATATAAAAATGGTACAAAATTTAATCTATGAGCTAGAATATAGTTTGTAGTAAAAATAATCTTCCTTTTAGATAATTGATGTTGATTAATGCGTATAGATTAGAGTTAGCAGTAGACGCAAACTCATTGTCTATATCTTCAAAGAAAGCTAGACACATAATAATTTATCCAGATATTTTATTTTCAATCCTATCAGCAGAACTTACAATATAATCAATAAACCACAATGTGAGCTAGGCGCTTGTATTGTGGTTTGTGTTTTTTATAAATGTTCTATACAATCCTATTGTCTGGATATAAGGGTACGGGTAAAGATTTTAAAAACTACTCAGCTAAAGAAATAGAGAGGAAGTTTGACTTGAAGAAAGGGGAGTTCCACCAAGTGAAACAGGATATAGTTAAAGACCTTACCAATAAAAACTCTCCGTATAAAGACTCTATGAAAAAAGTGGGTAATAATCCTGATATTCATCTAAGTTCAGATGGTACAATCAGAGTAATGTCTAGAAATGGAAAGACTTCGTTTGATACTAATTGGAATATAAACGATTTTCTACCGTAAGAAAGGTGATAGCTATGTCATTTGAAATAAATATATTAGTGGTTAATCAAAATAAACCATTACCGATTCCATTTCTCTCTTTTATAGAAGTAATAAATGAAGTGGACGATAAAATGGTTTTGAGGTTGGATTGTACATGGAATTTTATGAGTCAAACAAAAGGAATTTGGTACTCATTAGTTAAAGAGGATAATGGGATTAAAAATGCATTTTTACTTTGTACCTCTGATTTTGAAATAGAGTCAGAAAAATTACCTATTCCTTTTTGGATTGACGATGAGGATGTTATTTATAACTTAACTCCATTAGTTATTCATAAAGAATATTCGGAAGAGTTTGTAGCAATATTAGAATTTTTAATTAAACAATCTCCAAGTAATACCTTAATGTTTTTAGCTAGATATCAGGGTGGTGATTATGAGATTATTCAAGGCACTATATCACTTAGTAATTTTATTCAAGATTTAAAAAATAAAAAAATATTGTTTAATGTATGCTATATAATCACTAATAATTAATTGTTATAACCTTGATTGGCTAAATGCCTTTCAAGGTTTTTTCTTTAATTTATATTAAATCAACTGATATTTGAGTGAGACAATAAGAAGATGATTTGTTTGAGAATCGAGAGCGCATGAAGACTGGACCATCAAGGAGTACTATGTAAACAGTTGTCTAGGAAGAAAAGTGTGAGAATTAGGCGAGATGACATTTTACATGCAGGAGGTAGTTTTCGAAGGAAGGGATTACCTATGAAGGTATGCGGAAGGTGCTGGGCGGTAATGGCCAGAGTACACCGGACAGGCTTGCGCCATATGCCATGGCCGCGTATGATTTCTTTACAGAGGATATTAAACCTATACTGGATTCGGAGAATACCGCAGTTGAAAAATCAATGGTTATCTGGTTCACCTTCTTTAAGCATACGAAGCTATTGGATAAGGCAGGGGACGTTGCAGGTGCTGCGAGGGATGCAGGTAAGGCGGTAGATAAGGGTACCGTAAAAGATGTTACTTTTAAAAAGGGTTATGATACACATTTAACCGAAGTGGAGGGTTTTAAAGCAAAACCGAATATTGGAATAAAGGGTGGTCACAATCTTGAGAACTTTGAACAATTGATTTTAGATAACTTTGGTAATCAAGTTAAGGATATTAATCAAGCTGTTACTAAAACGCCTCATCCTGATATTTCAGGAATTTATGAGGTAAAATATAAGCTTCCTGTTTATGATGGATTGAGTAAAGAAAATGGTGGAAAAGGTAACTTTACTGGACAGTGGAAAGAGTATAAGAATCCTAAGACAGTATATGACCCAAAGGTTTTTTCTGATGAACAGATATTAAAGTTGGGTAGGGAAGCAATGGAAGAAGGTATTAGTAATAATAGGATAATTCAAGGTGGAGATAGGTCACCAAGTAATATGGTAGAAGGGTATGTCAATGTAAATGGGAAAAGATTAGAATTTATGGGATTTAGATACAAAAATACAGGTGAGATTTCGAATTTCTTCCCAGTTCTAGATTAAATGTTAAAGGAGTGTTTGTTATGAGTGAGGAAGTTTTTATTATTGAAGAATTTTCAGAAAAAGTTGAGTTGATGCGTCTATATTACAAAATAATAGGTGATAGGAAGTTTATGGAAGCAATTGAAAATTTCAAAAACAAACAAGGTTTTGGGATTGATCCAGTATGTTGTATTTTTTCAAATGAATATAAGCCAGGAGAAGAGGGATATTTTGGTGAAACTGGTGTTAACTTTAGTATACAACCTCCTATGGCTGAAGTTGAGGAAAATGCTATTGTAGATGAAAATGTATTTTTTCAATATTTAACAGAGGCTGGGGAAGACTATTTAACAAGACGCCCTCAAGATCGAACAAGAGTTGAAGTTTCCTTAAAAGAAATAAAAGAAATATTAAATTTATCATAATTTAAGATGGAGAAGAAATAGATATTTTAAGACACATTTACCAGATTTTAGATTAATCAAAAGTACTAGTATATATGTGAGAAGAAGTATTATTTGGGTTAAATGTTAAATTTGGAGTAGGAATAAAATTACTTTTTGAATATTTAACTATCACCTTGATAGGCTAACTACCTTTCAAGGTTTTTTGTTATGGTTAAAACAATACGACTTTAGGAAGACAACCCATATTTACTGTGAGAATTTGTGGTTTACAGTATAGGTGTTAAATAAAGCTCCCACAATTACCATTAAGATACGAGGGAGATGGAGAGATAATTGGCAGAAGTGTATCAAGGGACTCAGATGTAGTAGAAGATGTTACCAAAGCAAAGATTATACTGAAAAAGGATAAGGAAGGTAGTTTTATTCTTACGGGATACCTAGAAAAATAAGAAAGTGGGGAATTTAAATGGATGAAAGTTTTGATTTCTTAGAGGAGTTAGAAGATTTTTTAAGTGGAACATTCCACCAAGATATCGGTTCTCCTGAACAAGCATTAGATGAGTTTATAAAAGAAGCTAGTAAAAAATGTTTGATGGTTACAATAAAGCATTGTGAAGAATTTTTAAATAGTGAATTAACAAAACAAGAAAAGGAAAACAATATACAAAATAATGCAGAAATTTATTTTCCAGCAATTGAATTAACCCCGCTCCAGTGGTTAATTCAATTAGTAGAGCAAATAAAAGAAGGTGTGAAAACAAAATAGAATTGTTTAAATAGAAAACCTTGGTTGGCTAAATGCCTTTCAAGGTTTCTTTTTCGCGGGGCTACCCAATGCCGAACAAACCACTTTTTATTCAGGTATTAGAGGTACCCTTTGTAATCCCTATATGATGTTAAATCAAATTATATAGAGAGCCAAATCATTTTAAAATGAATATCCTAATTACTTCTGATCGCCATCAGTAAATATCCAAAATATCATCAGATACCGCTATTTCCAGCTTCGAATAGTCTACCTTCGCTTTCTTCCTACTTTTCTAATTCTAATAGACTTGCACGTTATGCAAGAAACGTCCCCGTATTATTCGGTTCGGGCGGTAAAGAAACTTATCAGAAAAGTCAACAAGGGAATAGAAACCTTCATCATATTTTTTACAACCTAGCTGTCCAACAAGTCCAAGTAGGTAAGTGAAGGAAAACACCGCGTAATCCTGCATTTTACGAGTACTATCAGAAAAAGCTATGAGAGGGGAAAACGAATAAACAAGCCCTTATATGTATCATGAGAAGGCTGGTTAATATCATCTATGGCATGATGAAGAATTAGACAGCATATATCATGCATGAACAGGTAAAGACGAAAACTA
Organism: Lysinibacillus odysseyi 34hs-1 = NBRC 100172; assembly: GCF_001591965.1. GTDB lineage: Bacteria > Bacillota > Bacilli > Bacillales_A > Planococcaceae > Lysinibacillus_B > Lysinibacillus_B odysseyi. Next base: position 252,955 of record NZ_BCVX01000006.1, on the reverse strand, counting down.
GTTAATGGATAAAGGTGGCGGTGATACTAAACTGTTACCTTATCTAATGTATAACTTTAGATAGAACTAAGGGTACGGGTAATATCGGGAATCAGACCAGAGATCAGGCCAGACATACTGCTCAAAATCAACTAAAAAATGGAGAAATTAGTATGTCTAATTTGGAATCAATGATTCCTTCGAATATTCCAAATTCATTTAAACCAACCGATACTATTACTGATGGAGCAAAATATGAATTTACTCTTGCCGATGGACAAAAGGCTATTATTCGATGGCATTCTCCAGACCCTATAGCGGCAAGCAAATATCCAGGATCAGCATCAGGTTCAAGATGGACTGCACAGATAAAAATCGGAAATAAACAGCTAAAATCAGACGGAACATGGACAAAAAATCAATCTTTAAATGAGGTTCATATTCCAATAGAAGGGAAATAAAATATGGATATAAATGAAATTGAGAATCTACCTGATAGAATACCAACTGGAACACTAATATCAATGTTTCAAAATGCATTAGATCAATTTAGAAATAATAAAATAGAAAAAGATGGTTTTTTATTAATCCTTAGTCAATTAACAGACAGGCAAGTTATGACATACGAGTTATTAAGAAGTGATATACGAAATGATATTGATAGAACTCTCTCTAGATTATGGAATACAGATTCCTATGATGAAGTAGATATTATTCTTTCTATTGTAGTAAATCTCGGTCTAGAAATTTGCTTTAATAAAATAAAAGAATCACTGGAACATTATAAGGATATAGATAAATCAATCCTAGATGAAATACAGGAAACAATAGAGGAAGTAGGCGAGAATATTTCTAATCCGTATTATAGTTTGGAAAAATTTAAATAGTCTGTCACTAGTGTGGAATACCGTAAAATCCAAACTTACAATGTTTAAAGTCTTGATATCTTTGATCTAGGGAAGATAGTAATTAAAGATCCATTTTAAAGTATACAAATTGCTGAGGAGTACATGGATTAAATTTGAGGTACAAATAATGATATTTTGTATCAAGAGAGATTAATCCTGATTTCCAAGCAAACACCTTGATTGGCTGAATGCCTTTCAAGGTTTTTACTTTAATTTATATTAAATCAGCTGATATTTGTGTGAGACAATAAGAAAATGATTTGTTTGAGAATCGAAAACTCATGAAGGCTGGGCCATCAAGGAGTTCTATGTAAACAGGTTCTAGGAAGAAAAGTGTGAGAATTAGGCGAGATGACATTTTACATGCAGGAGATAGTTTTTGTATGGAATAGTGACTAAATAAACGATAATGACAAAGCTCGTGGCGATGAACAAGGATATAAATAGTTTTTTTAAGCCTGCGAAGCTATTGGATAAGCGGATGTTGCAGGTGCTGCGAGGGATGCAGGTAAGGCTGTTGATGCTGTTGATCAGATTTTTAAACAAGGCAAAAAAGTAGTTGATAAATTTAATATTGATGATGCATATGTCAAACCAAAGCATTTATCAACAACTAAAGGTAATGGAGCAAAGTTTTTAGGAGATTCTAAAGGTGCTGCCGAGCAAATATTGAAGGATTCAATGAAAAACGGAACAGTCCAGTCAATAACAGATAATGGATTAACTAAAATGGGAAAACAGAGTTATTCAGTAATAATTGACGCTGGAAAAACTATAGGAACAAAGGGAGAAAACTTAATTAAAGTTGTATTATCAGAAGTTGGAGGCATGTTATCTGCTTATCCCATAAAATAGAAAGGTGAGATTATTATGAATGTTTTAGAAGGATTTTTGCAGGCAGAAATTAATACACAGGAATTATATGAAGATATCATGTCTTTTATAACTTCCTATCATATCAGATGTGGAGAATTTGAAGGAAATGAATATATAATAAAAAAAATGGATCAAACAAATTTTATTTTATTTCCGGAATATATGGATGCAGATGGTGAAAGAGAAATACACGGAGCAATATCAGTTTATAGAAACAATTTAATCAAAGAGATTAATGACCGTGCTCAAGTTAAAGGAATACAAGTAATTGATGAAAATTAGTAGTTACTAAGAAATGATTACAGTTTGAGAACGCAGTCTCATTGAAAAGAGTAACCCTCTTTAGTAACTTTCATGAGTGTACCTCATAGGATGAATTTCCGAATAATTCCAATAGATGAGGAAGCTAGAAAATGGCTGGAAAATAGTAGCTTAAGCAATGAATAGAATTTAAGTAATGTACTTAAAAAAAGACAATCACATATGATTAATTTTCAAAGGCTCTTCCAACTTGAATTATGAGTTAGGAGTGAGCCTTTTTGGCATACAAAGAAATTAAGGATGAGAAATAAACAAGGCAAGATAAGTATACTTAGAGTAGCGGCTAAGCTCTTTGCGGTAAAGGTAGCATCTGTTTTCCTTTAATTTTACATGTAAAATAGAATAAATTCGATTACTAGTAACAAGATCAGTGGTTAGAATCAGGAGTTTGCATGAACGGCTATCTTAGGTAGATCGCTTATCAGATGGGGCAAGGATATCTTTAAAATTAATGATAGGATCTCCATATAATCAAGAACGTTCTCGATTCAGATAAGCCAAAAGATGTGGCCAAGAGAGTTTATGACGATTATATGAAATGCATATCCAGTATCGAAACAATTGGGAGGGGTATTATGTTAATAGAAAAACAGCCAGTCATCCAAGATTTTTTTTCTTTTTTAAAGAGTGATTTAATCAAAGTACTAGAGAGTCTATCCAAGAGAGAGCCGTGGCAGGATCATATGATGGGTTATGAACTTCCAGAGCATTCAGAGGAGATGGGATTTAAAGAAGGGATAATGATATTTATTAATACTGCATCATATAACGAAATCATTATGAATAGTCCAGATTTTTATGATTGTTTGAAAGAAACTTGTATGGAATTTATTCAGGAAAATCCGCATCGGAAACACCAAGTGCATTTACTTATGGACAGGATAAAGACTGTTTTAAAACTGTGACAATTTTATGCTGAGTGGAGTAGACCTGTCAATCAACCAAAAATAGATAGGTCTACTTGAAACAGACCCTGAAAAGCAACTAATTTTATGGGTTTCAGTATTTATCAAAGAAGTTGAGAAGCTGTGCTTTAGAATAAGCACAGGCTAGGCGGCAGGATTTGCACTGGATTTACAAAAAAAGATGTATAAGGGGATGGTTACGTTCCTGCTATTGATGATCAAGGTACTACAATACGGACTGAATAAAGAAGGGGAGTAAATTGTGATGACAATTGGAGAATCATTTGAACTACTTTTAGAGACCTTAAAACATTCGAATTCTAATGTTTTAACATTGTCAGATGAGTTAATTGAGTATTATCTTCTTGAAGAGTTTGCAATAGAGGCACCAGCTTACTTAAGTAAATTTACTCTTGATAGACTAAGTAATGAAGGAATTATAGATGAGGAAATTTTAGGGAAATGTCGGGAATTACAAAGTGTATACTTTTTGGTAGATCAAATAAAAGTATGGGACAGTCCTTCTATAAAAAAAAGTTCAGAGTGGAACGAGATTTTCTCTCTCTCTGATCAAATTTGTGAGTTGATTCATAAAAAATGGACAGATGAAGAAATAGAGTATTTAAAAACATTATAAAAGTGTTAAACGATATATTGAAGTGTACCTTCTGTATGAGATTTGGGAACCAGTAGGAAAAGTCTACAATAGTATGGAGGAAATTTATTCAACGGACAGACTGGACAGACCATGGGAGAGAAGACCATATGAACCCACATTTCCACAAAGCTGTTTTTAAGAGCGAAGCATGAAACATTAAAGAATAATTTGTAAAGGAATGAAGTTGTGATTTTAGAAGAGCCTGCTTTTAAGCTAACGATACGTGGTATGGATTTTTTTAATGAAGAGCTTTCTTGTTTAGGATGGCAATTTGCTGAAGTTTTAAAATCCATAAAAAATCATACTGAAAATTATGATTGGTATATTTTTGATGTGCTAGGGACTAGTAATTCCGGCCTTCTTGATTTGTTTCCCCTGAATACATCGGGACTTTGTGTTGTACTTTCGACAAATGAATTAATAGATAAAGTAAAGAAGGTAATACAATTTGAGTCAGGAGTATTCATCGCTGTTCAAAAAGGGAAGGAGGTTAATTGGGATTTCGGCTGTTTACCCGGAACTGAAGAAAGTGAGGGTTTACAACACCCCTTTGCAGAAATAGAAATTCGTGCTTTCGATTATTCATTTTTTGAGTTTTATGGTAGGAATGTGGAGATTAAACAATCAGTATTAAATCATTTTCAGGAAAACGAAATGCGGTAATATAATTTAAAATTATAAAATTATGTAATTTTTTGGTTCTTAATAGGAGTTAAGGTAACAAAGAATTTATGGGTCAATGTGCTAGATATCTCTCCTTAATCCTTTTGTAAGATGTACAGCTACTTTTGTCGCTTGAGCCAATGTAGAAGAAGGTGTAGGGCAAGAACTATTGGATTCAGCATATTCATCTACTAAAAATAAGCAACTTTATAATATTTATGAAGGAAAGCCTATTAAGTTTCAACCATAAGGTCAAACAGGTCGGCATCCATATGAAGTTAAAAATCCGAACAAGGAAGTACCTGCTGATGAATTAAGACAGATGCTTAAAGGCGGTAAAATAACTAAAGTAGAATACAATAAATTCCTTAAAAATAAATGGGGTGATTAATTATGAAGATATTCGGTAATAAAAATACTTTTGCTATTCAATATGAGTTTATAAATAATCCTTTTAATGAGAATAGTTTGAGTAGGGAAACATGGGGAAGATTTGCACTGTTTATTAGTGGAAAGGATGTATGTCATTTTAGTAGAAATAATGTTGCTGGAGATTTTCAATGGAATTTGATTTATATCGTTGAATGGTTCAGTGAAAATCTAAAATATATTTTAAATGATAAGCAGTTCCCCCTTCCTGTTGAGGGGCAAAACTCTCTTGAACTTATAAATAACTGTTTGTTATTCGATTCGGATGATGACGATGAATTTGATGAATGGTTCGATAAAAAGCAAGATTGGGAGTTTAAACATTCTTGGTTTTCAAGTAGAGCAGGTTCCTTTTTACCTGATGTATTTTTTAGAAGAGTTAATGATGAAATAGAAATTTCGTGGAATAACGAATTGACATATTCTTTAGAAGGAATTTCTTTTACTCATCCACATGGCATTGAATATATTCCGCTAGACTTATTTGAATCTACTATTAAGAATTTTATTGATGACTTTTTAAATAATCTTTTACTAAAATCGAATAATAAAAGTGAAGCGGAAATGAAATGTAAGGTAATAAATGATTTAATCAAATAGTTACTTTAGAACCTGGATTGGCTAAATGCTTTTCAAGGTTTTTTACTTTAGTTTAGATTAAATCAGCTGATATTTGAGCGGGACAAAAGAGGAAAGAGAGGCTTTCGTTGAAATAGTGCTGAAGTTCTCCAAAAAGGAATATTAATAAGGTATAGAATCTGGAACGAAGTCTTTTAACTTAGTCTCGACAGTTGTGGACTTTGTACTTGGTGTTTCCAATATTAAGGCCGGATTTGAAGGAGTCTTTGGTGTAAATCTGATCACAGGGGATAAGATTGGTGGATGGAATGGAGGAGGTGCATAGCAGCCATCTACATGAAGTCATACATAATATAAAAGAATCCGCTCTCCATCTTGCAAGGCTGAATTTTTGATACCAAAGGGCAAGCCTGGGATGTCAAGTCTTTTAACTCAAATTATCCTCCTAAAAAGGGTGGTTATAAACTTAAAAGCGCAATGAAGTCAATTGATAAATCTTTAGAAGAAGGAGAAAATGTTATACTTGATGTTTCTAATATGAGTAAGGAAAATAAAACAGGACTTTTGCAAGAAATTTCTAATCGAGGTTTAAAGGGTAAGGTAGTAGTGTGGCCTTAGGAGGTGCTAATATATGGATTTATTTACCAAACTAAAAAAATATACAGAGTTTTCAATGGGATTATCTAAAGAAGTGTGTGAACTAATTTACGAAGATACTTCATTTGATGACATAGTATTCACGGGATATGATTTAAATAATAGCAACTTCTTAGAGGTTAAGTTTAATAGTTGTGATTTTTCAAAAGTATATTTAAGTGGAGCAACGCTTTGTGGTAGTATTTTTGATAAATGTAAGTTCTCAGAAAATACTTTTAGGAAAGGTAATGCTGACTATTCAATTTTTAATTCAACAGAAATAAATAGATTTGATTTATTTAGAACTACTTTTTATGAATCTCAATTTCACAATGTGAACGTTTTCGATTCCAAATATGAATTAACCTATTTGGATGATTCGCATTTTTTAGAAGTGGTTTTTAAAAATACACAGTTTAAATCAGCATCATTTAATGATTCAACTTTTAAAAATGTAAAATTTATTAATTGTTACTTTGAGAAAACGACATTTCAAAATATTACAGGTTTTAGTGAGACCCAATTTGTAAATTCAACAATTGTAATTAATGGAGAGTCTAAAAGTGGCTTATCAAACTATGAGATGAAGACTTTACTACAATAAAATATTCTTCCGAAAAAACAATTATTCTAATCCTAGATTATTCATTAACATATAACAAAACCCGACAGAAAAACTGATCTATCAGCTTTTTTGTCGGATTTTTTCAGTTGAAAGATGAAAAAACAGTAGTGTGATAAATTATTTAGGAGTCTGTTTTCTAAAAATCTTTGATTAGTTGATCATATATTATGAACCTTAAAATAATGATGGTAAAGTTACAGTTAAATCAATTGAAACAATTGAATCAAACCCAAGTGCATCTAGTGGGAAGAGTGTAAATGAAATTGCTGGAGTTTTAAAGAGTGAAGATTATGATAAAGGCGCTGAATCTGACGAAGGAGGAATCCTAAAAGGTATATAAATCGGAAGAGAAGTCTTTTAGCTGGGTATCTCTAATATTAAGGACGGACTCGAAGAAGTCTTCGGCGTAAATCCAATCAACGGCGACAAAATTAGCAGCTATTCCCGGAGAGCCGCTTGTCAGAGTAGGAGCTAAGGTAGGCAAAGGCGCCATTAATACGGGGAAAGAAGTGGTGAGACAAGTAAAGAATGTCCTTCATCCAGACAAGGTGAAAAAAGCTGCCAAGAAAGTGTACGACGATTATATAAAGTCCCCACTGCAGAAGGGGTATACGTACTTTAAAAATTATACGAAAAAATTAGGGGATGTTAAAACATCTCTTACGTATGAAGCGGCTACACTGCTAGGCAGCATAAAAGTTCTGAAGACAGTAAGTGAAGTGGTACAGGACTTAAAGAAAGCCGCTGTTCAGATGGCGAAGAAGCTGGATGAGAAGGTTGGCGGTAAGCGTACAGGTAATGGTGCTAAAGATTTTGAAAAATCGTTAGTCAAGTTGCCACCAGCCGAGCGTGTTGCAGCTGTTAAAGCAAAAGCTCAGGAAGTTGCTAAAAATGCTAGTTGAGTAAAGGATTCAAAGTTAAGTAAGATTAATCGTAGAGAAGTATATAAAGACCCAAAAACAGGAGATTTGTATTCGGTAGATACACAGCATGGTAGGTTTGAAAAAACAAATAGCAAAGGAAAACATCTAGGGGAGGTTGATTTTGATTTTATGCCAACTAAACCTGCCGATGCATCTGGTGGTCATAATTTAAAAGTTAAATAGAAAGGATGTAGTGGGATGCTTAAGAGTGATTGGATCCCTGTAAGGGAAATTTCAGACGAGACTCAAATTTGGAGCGGGACTATAGTTAGGGTTTTTGGAGTGAATAATTCTGAAAAAGAGTTCTATGATTATATAGTGTCATTTATATATGATAATAATGACTACTTACAATTAACCTGTCTTTCACAAGGAGAAGGTGGAAATATCATTTGTGTATTGCAAACAGAACCAAGTTCCAATTATTCACTAGGGAGAGAATTAAAAAGAATGATGGATGATGGTACAGACTCTGTGTTTGTAAATTTTAATCCCGAGTGTGTTGTAAAGTAATTTGATGATAGCAGAAAAATAAAGAATTTTTATCCTATCTTAGATTAAGGAGTAAAATATGGTATACAAACTAGTGAATGATTATGAAGAAATAGAAATTCTTTTAGAAGATATTTTTACAGAAATAAATATGAGGAAAAGAATGAAAGATGTATTGCAAAATTTTAGCCTGAAAGAAGGATGTGTTGTCGAAAGAAAAGCTATTTTATTCAAAAATGATTTAGATGAAAATGATTTGGCGCAGTTTAAAATTCCTTTGGATGATTACCATGTTTTGATTGAAATTGATTCAATAGCTTCCACTATAAATGAAGATAGTCAAGCATATCTCACATTTGAAGAATTTTATAGTTATTTGGAGAGGAATATTGGAAAATATATAGTTCAAGAAGATGAAAAAAGTGCTTTATTGATAAGTGTAAAACAAGGATTAGGGATTTAGAGGATAGTATAAAATATTTTGTGCCAAAGGAAGTTTCAATAGAAAAAGAAGATCTTTTTTTGTCCTAATTAAGTCACCACAACCAATCCTAAAAAGAGATCTTTCCTATTAAATCGATTTATGATAGAAATCGTCTATGCCCTAGTGAAAAATTAAAATATTGCGGAGATTTTCCATTTACAATTGGAAACGGCAATCAATTCACTAATAGCCATAGAACTAACAGAATTTCTTGATTATGAAAATATGATCGAAAAACTGAAAGAGAAATACTAGGACCAGGTACCACGAAAGAAAAATGTGTGAATTGGTCCCTAATACGAGGACAATATGAAGAAACGTTGCTACTAAGTCGGCAACGTTTTTTAAAATTAAAAATAATAGGATGTTCTGCGCTTGGTACCTGAAACGACATCGAACTATTCGATTAATATATGTATTCCATAACGGAGCAAGACAATGTCGATCAACTATTTCAAGATAAAGGTGTCAGGCACGACAAATGATATGAGGATAAACTTCATGCAGGATTAGTTTTTGCTGACGACGATGAGTATTTCCCTGATTACCCTGAATTGATGGATAAATATTAAAAGTTGACAGCAGAAATATAGAATTTTTAAAGATAACTACTGATCAAAAGGAGAAGAAGTTTAATTTCATAAAGTATCAATACTCACAATAGTCATATAGCTAGTTGTAAAACACTTGATTGCCATTTCAGGCATCAAGTGTTTTTTATGAGTTATAGACAATGTAAAAAATGCTTATGAAATTCATAACTCATGATGGTTGTACCATCAAGGTACTTTGTTTTAATACTTGCTTTGCGAAGGAAGTATGATAAATAGGGGAGATGACAATTTATATGCAGGAGGTAGTTTCGAAGGAAGAGCTTACCTATGAAGGCATGCGGAAGGTGCTGGGCGGCAATGGCCCAGGCGGACTGGCACCATATGCCATGGCCGCGTATGATTTCTTTGCAGGGGATATTAGAACTATACTGGACCCAGAAGCAACAGTAGTTAAAAAAGCAATGGCAATTAGGTTCACCTTCTTTAAGCCTGCGAAGCTATTGGATAAGGCAGGGGATGTTATAGGTGCTGCGAGGGATGCAGGTAAGGCTGTAGATAATGTTACGGATAATAGTGTTGTTTCGGTATCTAGACAACCAGTTCAAATAATTCAAAACAGATATCTAAATGAGATTCAGCAAGGAAGAGCTTTGGATATGTTTTGGAGAATGGTCAAGTTAAGATTAGAGATCGAATTAAAGAAGTTAACTTCATCATAGATATAAATGGTAAATTAAAGATTAAACGAGGGCATTCTCATTTAGCGAAAAAAGCTGCTGGAAAATAAAAAGTTGATGCTAATGGAAATGTTAGAAAAATAACAAATGAATCAGGACACTATACTCCAACAGCTGAGTAAGCCAAAAACTATGAGCAAATTTTTAATAGTGCTGGAATAAAGACGAAAAACTCGTGGTTAGAAATATACCAATTAGAACTAACGAGCAATGGCTATGTTGATTTAGCTAAATTAAAGAAAATACAATCAACTAAATGGAAATAAAGGAGGAGAAGTTTTGACAAAAGTTACTCAAATGAATGAAGAAATTTTTTCAACAAATTTATCTAAAGCAGTTGATAAGATAAAAGAGGGTAGGGAAATTTCAAGTGATATAGTTAAATTTGTTATAGAGCCTGTGGAGGAACATGGGAAACTATTAGATGGTAGCGATGAAATGATGAAACGTCTTGTATTATCTAAAGAGAATATTGGTGATAAAAAACTACTATTAGAGGATGTGGTAGGAGTTTTAGGAGGACTTTTCCCAAAAGCTCCCATGTGGATTAATATATCTTTTATGGAGATGCAAGGAGATGTCGCCATATTCAAATTGGAAACTAGTTTACGTTTTAGAAAACCAACATTATTAAGGAATGCTGAAACAGGTCATGCACCTTTTAACGTCATTATATAAAGGTTTGTAAAGATTTTTGTGTAATCTCTTTTACAGACTCATGGGGCTTGCCAGGACCGAGTAAGTCATCGATTTATTCAATAACACATCTAAATTTATGAGTTGAATGTGAAAACCCACACGGTAGTAAAATAAAGTGGATTGAACAAAACCCTAAGAATATTCCAAATGCAATTGAAAGTGCAAGGAATAGTGGTAATGTTGGTAAAGCCATAGAGGGTAAAGTTAGAAATTATGTTTAACAAAAGTTGGAAGTAACAGGGTAGGTTTAAAATTACATAATATCCCCATCTGTAAATCAGCAGGAGATATTGATATTATGACACAACATCAAATTATTGAGTTTAAGAAGTCAATGTATGCTGTTAAAATGGATCAAATTGATAAGTGTATTAATCCAAGTAGCTCTTCATTCTTTAATTATGAGGGCAGAGAGACTGTACTGTATGTTGATGAGATTATTGATACCTCAAATCCACAAACAACTAAAATGAATCAAGAACTTAACAGCAAGGGTGTAACAGTTGTAAATTAGCTTGAAGAGTTAGGGGGAGTACTGTAGTAATGGGAATGTCATCTTTTTTATTATTTAAACGTGGAGAAAGTATTCCAGCAAATGATTTATTGAGGGATCTTAATAAAATATGTATAGAGGAGAATCTTTTCTTTGATAATGACGAAGAAACTTACGATAGAGACGGGACACTAAAATACACCCGAGTTTATATAAGTGACATACCATTTAGGGAGAATTATTCAAGAACTATTTGTTTTAGCTTATATGATGAACCGTATGAATATCAATTAGTGAGTTTTAAATGGGATGATACGAATAATGAATATTTTAAAGCAGTAGTATCTGACGATTTTGATGATAATGAAGATTTATTATTGCGATTTTCACACGCTATACTTAAGATTTATCCGGCAGCAAAAATATGGGTAGAGGAAGAATGGTTTTATACTCTAGAGGACCTAGATAAAATTACTAGCATGCCGTACCAGAGTGATTGGTGCTACAAAAATTCAAGAGGAAAAGATTTTAAAAGAGGCTAAGGAAAAATAGTTTAAAAGCAAACTATAGATATGACTTAATTTATTTAAATGATATGGGAGAGATTGGATTAGCCATTACATTATCTCAAATAAATTGAGTAACTAATTCTGGGTTTCGAGTTCAATTTAATTTAAAGATAAAGTCTTCCCTGTAAACTCGAAACAATAATTAAAAGGCAGGTTTAATAACTTATGGATAATGAAATTTATTATGTAAAAGACACCCAAGAAAAGGTCAAGAATATGGAAGCATACTACAATACTTTAGGTTATGGATATTTTTTAGAAGCCCTTAATGAATTTAAAAACGGGAAAGGATTTGGTATTGGTTATACTAGCTGTTACTTTGCAACTGAATGCACTCCGAATGATGAGGAGTACTTTGGAGATACTGGAGTAAACTTTACAACAACCCCACCAGTAACTGGTACAGAAGTACATTCAATTGTGGATTATAAGGTGTTTTTCGAATATTTACTTAAAATAGCCCAGGAGTACCTATCCATATTTCCTGAGGATAAATTAATTGTTGAAGGGGACTTAGCCCAAATCAAAAAGAGATTAGGTATTGAAATAAGGAAGTAAGAAAAGGGTGGATATACTGAGAATAAAAAGGGTTATTTATAATCAAATAGGAAGGTAGGGGACAGCAAAGACAACCAAAGATATGAATCATATGGAACTTATTGATTAATAGGAGGAGAACTTGAGGTGTATATTGAAAATTATCAAAATATCGTAGATAAGTTGAATTGTAAGGGAGCATGGACTTTTGAAGAAATAACTGAAATTAAATATAATATCGAACCAGATTATGAAGATAATTATATAACGGTACTGGATCTTACCTTTAAAGTAGAAATAATAAAAACAAAACAATGTTTTAAATTGAAAAAAAGATATTATAATGTTTCAGATTTTTCTTTAAAGAAAGTGACAAAACTTTATTTAACAAATAGTTTAATTATACATGATAAAAAAGAGTCGGGATGGGATAGCACTCAAAGGTATCACGTTCATGATGATAGCGGATATGGAGAAAATGATGGATATAAATTTATTGAATTTTATTGCAGCTCTATTGAGGCAATCTCTTTAGAGGAATTTTACTCGGCTTCAACTTGAGAGAATTTTGGGGCAATGAAAAAGTGATAGAAGTTTAATTACCTCCCTTACGGAGTAAAACAATGCCATAGCATTCTACAAATTTTAAGGAGACACTTAAGTTAGTAAAAAAGCGGCCCAGTCTATTAGAATTTTGGAGGTGTGAAATGGCCTAGACTGAAAAAGATAAAGCGGTTGCTCACACAAATAAAAACTTTACCACATTGTCATGTTTTTGAGCCTACTGGATTACCCATTATTGATGAAGCATAGCATACATATGATTTAAGTAGATAAAGAGGTAAAGCATTTTAAAATCAATGTTAACCCTGTGGAAAAAGAGGTTTTAGGAATTATAAGTCAAATAGAGCTATACCCAACTTTATTAAAAATGAATTTGGATGGGAATAAAATGATGAAGTATAAATTAAATAAAAGTGTTATTGATAATCAAGTATTTGAGGAATTCGAAGAGCAAAAGGGAGTAACTCTATTTAATCATTCAGCAAATTGCTGTAGTATAGATGATTTCTTAGCAATAGCATACACCCTCTGTCCAGATATAATAGAAATAAACGGATATATCTTTATTGCAGATTTATTTGATGCAGAAGGAGAAGCGGCGCTAGAAAGAATTAGAAGACTTGAAGAACAGTTTAATGGTGATAAGATTAAAATTGAACAATGGGTAAATAGTAGAAGCTTAGGTGATTTTTTTATTGGTAGTTATACTCGGTCAATGAAGAATGATAAAATAATGGATGAATTTGCTAAGGTATTAGTATATTTTTGGGATAAAAGGGTGAAAGAATTATTTCCCGATAAAAATATTATTATTGAAATAAGGGATGGAATTATGGGGGAATTAGGTCTTTCTATTACGATGTATGAGCAAATGTAATCGTATTTAGCTAGATAACTCAATTAATATATGAATCATCTTATTAAACGTTAAATTATTTTATGTAAATAAATAAAGGAACTATAAAAGGGGAAATTGAAGAAGCACTTATAGCTCTTAAAGAGTTTACCGTGAACTCGGTTAGGACTCCCCAATGGTTTTCATAATTACAGCACAAACGAGAAAATATAGGAACTGAAAGCACATGATTATCTATTGCGGGTAATATGTGCTTTTTCTCATATTTTTATAGCTTCATGTACATAGTTTGAAAAGATAAGGTTATTTAGTTAGCTTACTAAATGTTAAACTTTTTACAGGCATCAAACTACAAGGGAAAGAAACATGAGAAGAGAAGTTTTGGAATAGGTGGAAAATGTCCTTTATACAAACGAGATGAAAGACGTGACCAAGAAAGTGTAAGATGATTATATAAAGTCCCTGCTGCAGAAGGGGGCAGAGTGTTTGATTCTAAACTCTTGGGCTACTTTACGAATGATATAAAAAACAAGACCATCTACATGGCCAGAAAGCTGGATGAGAAGATGGATAGTAAAGATAAATCTTAATTTGATATAACAACTTTTGATAAGGCAATAAGTAAAAATGAAGGTAAATAAAAATAGCGTTTATAAGAACTCCTGCTGCTGACATAGCGAAGCAGAGAAGTTGGAAATGGAATTCAAAATTAACTAAAACAAGTGGTCGTGATTTAAAAGTGAAGTAAGGAGTAGCACCAGATGAATGAAGTAATCAAAAAGGGAATTGAGAAATATTACAGAAATAAGGACACAGAAGACTATTTAGTGAGGTGTAAAGAAAGCATAAAAATACCGCGAGAACTAAATTTGTTTGCAGAGGAGAACGACATAGAAATCATCGATATGAGCGGGGGGAAATATGGCCCTCTTCAAAATTGATTTTTGGATATGAGAAATATAAGAAAGGAGAATTTGAAGTTATCTATAGCAGTACTTTGTTGATATCTAAACTTGCTCCATTAATTTATCTTCAGCATGAATTTGAAGTTGAAAATAAGGATACGAATAGTATGTCTTCAACTCTTGATGGCTATGATACCCAACCGTATACTAGAAAGCAACAAGCGCTTGACGAATTAATTAAAAATATATTTACCCAAAAAGGATATACAATATTATCCTATGGGGAATTAAATGAAGTTATCCCTGATTTATCATTCAAGCCGCAAGTTACGATTTTTGGTCCCCAGGTAACGGTTGAATATGCTTTGTTTTTTGATCTTTTAGATTTTTGCCCAGAATAATTAGAAGATATGTTTACCCCCAATGGCGGGTGTAACCACTTAAATAATAATGGGAGTAATGTATGTAATGAATAGAAAAATGAAACTAAAAGAGTTTTTGACCAATGAAGAATATGAAGGTGTAATACAAAATGCAATTCAATATTCTGATATGTCACTTCCTGTATGGTACTTAGAAATTACAAATAAATGTCTATGTGAGTTATCGAACTTTGATTTGATTCGCTGTATTAGCCAAGATGTTTTTAAAGATTTAGCAGCGTTTGAAATTATTGAAAGGATTGATGAACAGAACACATCTTTCTATGCTGACATTGATTCAACGGAAATGATGGAAAGGTTGTCATCCATTAGTCCGGAGATACTCTCAGCACATAAGAGTAAATTAGATAGGATGATTGAAAATGTGGAAAGGAACAACTTCATAGATTTTGCAGATGTTTGCATGTCCGATGAAGAAAAGGAAATGTATAAAGGCTATGTAAACATAATAAAAAATAAAATTAAATAATATGATATAGAAAATGTAACAAGCAAGCAGGGAACGTGAAAAAACTAGATACAATCAAAAGTAGTGGGAGAGAAAGAGAGGTAGGTACTATAATAATAATTTATGATATACATAATAAAGCTTATAAGGTTGAATTTGGCGATGGGGAAGGTATGGTCAAATACCAAGGAGTTTATCTCTCAAATCAGATAAGCAAACTAAAATAATTATATAATGAAGCCTGGATTGGTTAAATGACTTTCAAGGTTTCTTTCTCTTCTTGTTATGGTCTACCTAATAACGATTTCTTTGTAGAGAAGATGAAAACTGTAGGTACTGTAAAGCCAAGTATCCCAGATGTAAAAGGCACTGAAACTACATGGATACAAGTAATAACTGATAAAAATGGTAGTTTAGTTACTACATATCCAGTTCCTGCACCAAAAAAATATTTTCATTTTTAATATATAAATTTTTAACGAGGGTTGTGGATTATGAATAAAACGAGAAGAATGAATAAACATGTAAATATAATCTATGAAAAGATTAGGGTGTGACAATCTTGTTCAATGATGAAATAAATGGTGAGTTTATGGAATTTAAAGATGTTAATGAAGGAAAATTTACATGGTGGAGCTATGTAAATATGAAATCAGATATAAAAACAGCACTTGGGTTTGCGAAATTTTTTTATCCTGATGTTTTGGAAGTCGAAGGCTGTTTTTTATTAAAAGATAAGTTTTCGGAAAAACATTTCGAAATGTGGAAGAAGGAATATCAAGGAAATAATGTTAACATAGAAAAAATGATGAACTTATATCAAGTGAGAGATTTTTTTCATATTAATGTTGAGGAAGATGAGAACTTGGAGGAGCAAATACAGGCTTTAGGAGAGGTTCTTAAAATATTTTGGTCACTTAGCTTTAAGAACAGATTCCCAAAGCGGAAGATAATAGTAAGGGTGTTTGAGGAAGAGGACGGAGAATTGTTCATTACTGTATATGAAAATGAGTAAATAATTTGATTACCTTGACTGGCTATATACCTTTCAAGGTTTTTTGTATTAATTTATATTAAAGCAGCGGACATTTGTAGGAGACAACAAAAAAATGATTTGTTTGAGAGTTGAGAAATTCTGGCGGTAATACCCTTAAGGGAGTTTATTATAATACATAAATGGTAGAAAATAGTGGTTATTTGGTCAGGTGCTTTTTATATTCCAAGGGGTTATAAGGTGAATAGCTAAGTTAACAAAAAAGGTATTATAGGAAAAGAGAGGAAGAGTATGGATGAAAATTAATAAAATTAGTTTTCCAATTTCATTACTACAAGTAAATAATGGTAAAGACGATAATATTGATATTTTTGTGGAACTAGATGATGGTTTTACCTATACTCTAGTTGTCTGTACTCCCAAAAACCTTGAAACATTAATGAAAAGAGAAAACATTGAATATCTACCTGCCATGCCTCCAATGATTATTGTTAACGAAATTACAGAGGGAAATATTAGAAAAGCGCTTGAAACTAATCTTGATAATAATGCTTATTGGTTAAAACTATACTATTTAGCAGGAGAATTCGATATGGAGGTAGTTGAAAATACATTAAATAGAATTAAATCTGAAATAGAATGGATCTTGTAAATATTAGATTTCAAGGGATTGATATTAAAGTGAAATTAGTGAGGTATCTTTAAGATAACTTCCTTTGTTTTTTGTAATTCGAAGAATTAAAAACTTATGATGAGGGCATGTGTGATATTGGTTACAATAACAAAGAAAGTCAGCTAGTTCTATTTTTTGATCTATTTAAAATGATAAAACACATGGTGATAAATAAGGGTTTCAAGTGTAGAGTTTTATACTACTTGTTCATGGGTAATAAATTTGATGTTTTTAAATCCGAACTTATACCGATTAGGATCGGTGGTATATACGTTTTCATGATCAGGGCTGGTATAGAAGTGTATTAATTTCATCTTGGCCTTTTTAGCTTATTGGTATAGG
The DNA here is from genome assembly GCF_001591965.1 of Lysinibacillus odysseyi 34hs-1 = NBRC 100172. Lineage (GTDB taxonomy): Bacteria > Bacillota > Bacilli > Bacillales_A > Planococcaceae > Lysinibacillus_B > Lysinibacillus_B odysseyi. The sequence continues at coordinate 235,663 of NZ_BCVX01000006.1, read as the reverse complement.
CTACCCATTACTAAATGAATCTATCTCATCAACCATTTGAGTATCTAACCCATATGATGCCCCGTATAAAGATATAAAATAGCAGTAGGATTTCATATAGCAAGTGCTGGCATCATAGCAGAAGGAGCTGCGTAGAAAGTGTAGATGAATAATAAAGTTGTTAAATTGATAACAAAGTCGTTCAAAAATCACTAAAGGGCAGATTTTGCAAAAGAATATGGTAAAATGAGGGAAAGTTCATTAAAAATCAGAGCTATATGACGGACTAGCAACCAGTCGTGAGTATATTGTTAGTTAAAATTGACGGTTATTTTCATCAATCTTTACTTACCGGAAAAAGGTGTTCTAAAAAACAGTTAAAACAAAAGTATTTACAGACTAAAGAGTTAACCTATGATGTTAAAGATTTTCCGCATATATTTTGTAGACTTTATAAATTTGAACTAATGCCTTATGACTGTAATATAGAGGTCGATTTTGTTATTGATACTGATACAAATGAAATTTATTCGCCTTCGTATTAAACTACTGGGGAGATTAATGAAATAAAAATTAAAGAACTTTATTATCTTTTTATGTACAAATATTGCATAATTTCTTCGTTTTAAACAGCTTTTAATAGTCCAATTACATATCAATGTAGCAAAACTTTTATTTATTGAATTGAAATTAAATAATTTTATTACCAATGTATAGAAAGCGAATTAAAAGAGTTAATGCGCTTAATAGATTAATAAAAGAGATGGAAGTATTTTATCCTCCAGGAGATAACTATATCCCAACACCAGAGGATGATGTAAAGATAATCATAATTGAATAAAGGGGAACAAATTGAAGAGATTAACAGTTGGTGAATCATTTGATGGTTATTTAAGGAGCTTAAAATTGCGTGACGACGTTACAAGAATGAATGATAAAGAGCTTTATTATTATATTTTTGATGAGTTTTTAGGCAATATAACAGCATATATAAGTTCTTATACGTTGGATAGATTAGAAAACGAAGGAATTATTGATAAAAATATTTATGATATTTCAAGTAACATAAGAAATGAATTATTAGAAATGGTAAATGGACCTTATTGGAATATTAATGCAATAAAAACATCAGGACAGTGGGAGCAAATATTTGAAAAACTAAAAAAACTGGATGTATTAATTCATAGGAGATGGACAGATGAGGAAATAGAATATTTGAAATCTTTATAGCATGAAGAAGCACACCCTCACCTGAATACAATAAAATCATAATGTCTTGACTAGTAAGGTTAATGGGAATATTGAAATCACTTGTCACAAGGCAACTTGTCAGAGTGGTAACGATGTTATGGTTCAATTTAAAAAAGGTTTACCAAACATTAATATAACGGAAGTATAAATATCAGATGGGTAGAATGTGGAGGAGATTTAGGATGAACTTTTATAAAAATCGCAATATAGAGGATTTCTTCACTTCCTTAGAAAAGGTCTCTTATCCAATGAAACCATGTAGTAAGGATGATATATCAAAATTAGTAAAATTGTCTCCAACTCGAACACTACCTAAAATCTATTTGGATTTTATGAATAAAGCTGGTAATGGAATTGAATTTTTAGTTGGTACGGATTATTCCATGGGGGATATTTTTGATTTAAAAGAGGGAGCTATTGAACTTTTAGAGGAAAATAACTCCGCAAGAAAAATTGCAGATGATCAATTTATATTTATGATGCACCAAGGATATATGTTCTGGTTTTTTTATTTAAATGATGGCGACGATCCAGCGGTATATTGTTATGATGAAAGTATAGAATCAGATGATTTTAATAAGGTCAGTGATACTTTATCAGATTTTATAATCTCCTTATATGATTGGTGAAAGAGTCTAAATAATAAATTTTTTTAAATTAATAATTACTTAATTATTTCAAAAAAGCTTATTCTAATTCTAACGATAAAAAGGAATAAGCTTTTTAAATTGCCTGTTATCACTGCAGCAATTGGTATGAAAACGGCCGGTAAAGAGACAGCAATATTAATTTACGAAGGAGGGAATTAACTATGGTGTTATTGAATGCTCCCATTGTTCCGTGGGAAAAAATGGGTGGAATAAAACTTTATAGTCATATCAGCGATTTTTATGAAATTATTAATAATCTCGATGATACTGATGCTTTATTGGGAAAATCTCTTGTAAGATATGAGATTAGAGATGAAGTTGACTTGTGGTTTAATTTATTCAATGGGAAGTTATTTAAAATTACTGCCCTAAAAAATTATACTGGAAAGTTATTTGATGTCATTCATATTGGTATGCCTATTGACGAGGTGTTAGAAATAGAGCCAAGCTTTGAATACGACGATTTTGAAGAAGTATATTGTAGTCCTAAAGGGATTTATATTGAGACTGACCCTGTTGAAAACACTGTGTTATGGATTTCGGTATACATTAGAGAAATTGATAACGAGAACTTTGATAAAGGGGACTGGTGATAAGATAAGGCCTTGATTAGATTCATGCTTTTTAAAATTTTTGCTGGTGGGGCTACCGAATGACATGTCTAATTTAATTGAGAGATTCTTAAAGGATGAAATATCGTCTCAAGAATTATAAGATTCTCTTAATGATTTTGTGACATCTTTTCACATTAATGAACATGTTAAGAAATAAGGCTTTGCAATAAGAGAATAATACAGTTTGAAGTAAACGGAAAAATCTAAGGTTAGATGAAATAAAATTAAAATTTATGAAGGAGTAGAAAATGAGCTTGGAGATGAAACCTGAAATCAAGAAAGTTTTAGAAAAAATCGAATTTATTAACCGGTATAAAGTATTGTCTGAACAATTTAGGGGAAATCCGAATGATATAAATGATAGATTAGGTAATTATGACATAGAAAAGGTTAATGAAATATTTATAAAGTTAGGATATGAAGCAGCCTTTGATAACAAAGAGAGATTTTTTAAGGTAGGGGTTGTAGATAATTCTTCGGATTATATGGTATGGTTCAATGTGAATTTAGAATATGGAATGACGGAGTTTATTTGGGTTGTTTATCATAAAAATGAAGTAAGATTGGGGAGCCCGTGGAGTGTTTACTCTAGATCATTAATCGATTCAAGTGTAAGAATAAAAAAGCCGGTCTATCGAAATTATGAAGAATTAGAAGAGATATTAAAAACGGCATTTTTAATGTATGAAGATTTCAAATTTGAATTAATCAATTTGTATAATGAGCATTAATAAGTAGATATCTCATCACCAAAAGTTGGGGATAATAAAATTAATGTCCTATTTCCAAACGTAATAGAAGGATTTGGGGGACATCATTTCAGTAGCGGAATCCATGTCCTTTGATGAATTTGATTTTATTATTTGTCTCTTCCATTAAATTGAGGTGGAAAATGAATGTACGAAAAAGTAGACGTAGTATTATCTGAAAATAGTGCAGATAATTATTTTTATGACGATGAATTTCTGTATGTGCAAGAATTGATGAAGGATTTTACTAATAATGATTGGGAGAAACTCATCCGAAGGTTAAAAGATAAAGGTGATAAATATAAAATTCGATTAGCCTACTGTATAGATAAGGGTAACGGAGTATATGGATTTAATTTATTGCTAGATCTACTTAATGAGAGTGATGAGGTGGCTGAATATGCAATAGATTCTTTACGTTCTTTTGATGATGAAGAGTATAGAAAATTAATTGTGTCTAATAAGAAAATAAAGACCAAAGTAGAGAAATTACAGGAAAACGCCAGTTTACCTATTGAAAGGATGTTAGCAGCATTTTTGCAACAAAACAAATTATAAAAAGTCGCTAATATTATTAAACTTGAAAATATACAGAAGTACTTGATTGTATTTTGGACAGCAAGTGCTTTTTGTTTTGATAAAACTTATCAACATATGGAGAAATGTAGAAAGTGCTGGAAGTAAACGGGTACTCTGGTACATCAGGTGAGGGAGATCAGCTACCAAGTTGTATTTGATTTCTTACGGAAAACATCAGGACCGTATTGGTTCCAAAAGCTGTAGACAGTATAGCGGATGCTCTAGGTAGCGTGAAAGATAGTGGCAAGAAAGTTGATAATGGTAAGGTTACGATTGATTATGTAGAGGAAGCAGGTAGCCTTGGTATTGAACATTATAACGAAAAGCTACATGCTACCTGGTATATAACATAATATGGAGGAATTCGATAGTGAAGTTAACAAGGGAAAAAGCAGAACAACTGGCGCTTGATTATGTAAATAAAGATAAGAATAAAAACTTCAAATTAGAACTAATTGAGGTGGGGGTATCTAAAATTTCTATGAAATATTGGGCTGCTACTTTTGAAGTTAGAACTTTAGAAGAAGATATGTTAGAGGGGCCTTTACTTATACTTGTTGATGATGATTTAGAAAAAGCGATGAGTTTAGATGAGGCTGTTGAATCACATATAGCTAATAGAGGGAAATAAGGCTGCCTTTCCGAAAGCAAATTGAATGACAAGTAATTACCCACAAATGAAAAGGACTTTAATTACATACGAGGGAAAAGGAGCACACTCTATGAATCTAGTAGATAAAATCAATAGCGGCAACTGTTTGGTTGATGAATTAGAAAATTTATTAGTTGAAAAGTGTAGATTTGAAATAGAGTCATATCGTTTATAAAAAAGCTGTACCGTTTAAAATAAAGTTATACTGTTTGAAAAAAGGGAGCACCTTTTTACCCCTTTAAATTATAGTTGACGAAAGGAGTGCTTTATGAAAAGACTTGCTTTAATTTTTTGTTTAATTTGTTTAAGCGCTTGTTCAAAAGAAGTTTCTTCAATTAACGGTGAAATAACTAATATAGAAAAGGACACCTTGGAAATAATTTGTTCAAATTATGTTACAAGAGAAAAAAACATTAAAAGTAATGATGACATTGGTTATTCTTGTAAAGTAAAAATAACAGATGACACCTTAATCAAGTCTGATAATGGTGAAGAAATAACAATTAACGATTTACAACAAAATGATGTTGTTAGTGTTTTTCTCAAAGAACAGAAAAAATTGACTGAAGATATAAACAGTCGGATTTTAGAAGCAAAAGAAATTACTTTAATAGAGAATAGATAATAAAAGCCAAAAAGCAGAGGGGAAAAGGGTAATGAAGTCACTCCCCAACAATCGTTCGTGTTTATGGAGTAATGCAGGTAGAAAATGATCAAACTTTTTATGAAAATGATACATTGTTTCGCAAAGAATTAACCCGTTTTGAACAGATTTTTTTCAAAAAGGGCTCTTTTAATTTAACTTAAAATATGGGTCTGTGGGTTGTTTTTAATCAAACTTTATTCTAAAGCTACAAAAAGAATCCTATAATTTTATACCATGTTATGGCCACTAATGGTAAGCAGGGAGTATACAACGAAAATGTGATAAAAAAACTATACGATTTGTCTTTAAAACGGAACACATAAGATAAACTATTAGGATATTATAAGATTGGTGATCTAGCAATTGTAACTCTACAAAAGCTAGGTGAAAATATGGAGGACATTTTCATGTATCAAACCTTAGATGACTTTGATAGGAAATTACTCTTACAATTAGCCGCAGAAATTGGCTGGTAAAATTTAAAGAAACTGCGGTGAAAAGTCAAAAAGATAAAATAGCGAGTTATAGGGGGTAACCCTCTTCGGAATACTTTTCACTGATAGCCAATTAGAGTATTACGGATTTTTGGCATTATAACACAACGCTAAAGCACTTGATTGTTTAATAAGCAATTAGTGCTTTTTCTTCTAAGAGAAGATACTAAAATATGGGGAATTATTCTACGCCACACGGATGAGCAACATATGCCAAGTATGCATTTGATTTTTTCCTATGGAAGACACAAGCTTATAGTTGAAGATATGAGAAAAATAACTAAATAGGGTGGGAAAAGATGTTCAAAATTAGTTATAAAATATTTGAAAATGAGAATGTAGAGGAAATGGAGCTCAACGGGGCAGATGGGTATTTTCAATTTAAAATTGATAATGAAACTTACGGCATTTTCATACCCGAAAATATCGATGAATTTTCGGTATCTATTTATTGGTGGTTATATTATCTTTTAAAAGCGATATTAATGTTGAAGACGGAAAGCTATACCTTAATTAGTGATATTGAAAAACCAAAGATTTGGATTGAACTAAAAAAAGAAAAAAATATAGTGAAAATAAGTAAAGTTACTGCTGATAAACCTGAAGGAAGTGGGGCAATAGAAATGAAAGAAATGCCTAATTTAATTTATCAGTATTGGAAGGATAAACAGGTTAGTTATGGGGATCTCAAAACAGAGGCAGTGAATAAGACCAAACTATATATCGAAGAATTAAGAGTGTTAAATAATAAGGATAATAAAGATATTTTGAATTTGGAAAATTTGATACTAGAAATAGAAAAATAAATTGTAAAATACGCCTGTTTTGATCTGACAGTAGTCGGAGCAATTTAGTGACAGTTATGCCTGGGTAATAAAATAGTGGATAAAGGAAGCGAAAAGCGTGAAGCTAATCGGTAGTAAAACAGAACAAGATATGAGAAAACAGCTTGTGAAATCGAATAAAGCACTTTTCAATAGTGAAGATAATAAAAAATTACTTGAAGTGATAAGAAGTTTATATCCAGAAATGAAAGTAGCTTATATTATTGATTGGATCCCTGAGCAAGGTGAGGATATTTATAAGTTATTAATCAATGAAAATATTATCTTGGAGATAGAGTTAGATCGATTTAATGAGGAAATAGAGCCAATTATTAAAGTTGAATCTATTACTCACTATTTACAAGGTCTAAGTAAGCAAAAACAAATTAAATTGGCAGTAGCTCTTGAATTAGCAAAACAAGATGTAAAAGATACAGATTAATATTTTGTCTTACTTTGAAGGGCTTTATATACCTTTCAAGGTTTTGGTTCAGTTGAGAGGAAAAAGATAAAATGATAAAGAAGGTACCAGAAGAGTTTATAGAGAAAGGCTTCCAATATCCAGAATCATACACCAAAATTATTGAGCTGAATTTAGTTGACTTTGATTACTGGTATATGATGAGTGAAGAACAAGCCTTAAAGAGATTAGCAGGTTTAAGGCAAAGATATCCTGAACGATATTTAGTACCGTTCGCTAGAAGAGACGACGATGATGATATTGCCTGTTTTGATGTAAGGGAGCCTGAAAAGGTTCAAATAATTCATGACTTTGCATCGCGTGGCTATGAACAGAGAAGAACTTATGAGGACATATGGGAATGGCTGCAAGAAGCGGTTAATGAGCTTATAGAGCGTAACAGATAAACAATCCTGGGGTGGTGATAACTATTAACTATCGAGAGTTGAGTAAAGAAGTGTCTTATGCATTAAGACATGCACCTTCCGAATACGGCTTGGTTTTGGACGAAAATGGGTGGGTGGATGTTCAAGAGCTTCTTAAAGCACTAAAAGAAAATAATAAATGGGCATCTATAGAGCTTAACGATTTACTAAGCATGATACAAGCCGCTGACAAGAAACGTCACGAACTAGTTGGCGGAAAGATTAGAGCCTTATATGGCCATACAATACCTTCCCCTATAAAAAAAGAAATAGCAGAGCCTCCAGAGCATTTATATCATGGAACAGCTAGGCGGTTTGTTGAGTCGATTAAGGAAAAAGGATTGTTACCACAGGAAAGACAATATGTTCATTTGTCGGTAGATGAAAATACTGCTTATGAAGTAGGAAAGAGAAGAGACGAAAAACCTGTTATATTAAGAATTAAAGCTAAGCTGGCATTTATGAATGGTATTTCCTTTTACAAAGGGAATGCTGATGTTTGGTTATCAGATTCAATTAATAGTGAATATATTGAATTCCATTAAATTACGCGTTATATAATTACAATTGGAAAAAAGCATTTAATGAAAAGGTAGAATGGTTAATGAGTTACGCTAAAGCACTTGATTGTTTAATAAGCAACAGGGGCTTTTTGTTTTAAGAGAGGATACTGAACTCAGGGGAATTATTTTAGGCTGCAATGCCCGGGCAGAAGGAAGGCATGGATTGGGGCAGTCCAGTTACCTGGTATCCATAAAGGAGTTGCTGATAATTGGAAATATTTAACCGTGTAGAGATAATAGAACGTTTAAAATTACATCGAGTTTGGATTGAATCTATAGGGAAGCGAGGGGAAAAGCTGGGCGTTGATGAAATAGATTTCCGAGACTTTGATCTAACAGGATATCCTTTAGACCAAGCATTTTTGACAGAATGTAAATTTGACGGGATGAATCTATGTAATATGGACATGTCCTCATCATTGTTGTGTTCATCAACATTTAAAAATACAAATTTAGTAAATGCTGATTTCTATAAGGCCAATGTTTCTTATGTCAACTTTACAAATGCAAATCTTCAAAACACAAGATTTGCTAGAACTGATTGTATTGAAACTATATTTAATAATGCAAATTTAAGCAATGCAATATTAGTGGGCGCTCTTTTTGATGAAGTAGATTTCCGCAATGCTAATCTTCAAAATGCTGATGTAAGCAAATCGACATTTGAAAAAGTTTTGCTGAAAGGAGCTAAACTAACAGGGGTTCGAGGGTTAGAAGAGGCGTTTATTAAAAGCATCAATATCGGAACTGTAGAAAAACCAATCATTCTAACAGATGAAGAAGCTATAAAATGGTTGCAAAATAAAAGCTTAGATAATGAATAGGAGTATACAAATTAATGTTTAAGGAAAAGCAACATCAGCATACTAAGTGGTTCCTGGATGGAGATTTAAAATTACGACAACAAGATTTTGGAGATGGGCGAATAGGTATTTGGGTTTTGCTTCATAATGTTAACGTTTGTTTTACAATGCTCATGTTTGATTTTATTGAATGGTGTCAGGAGATGGATATAAATTTAGAGGTTGATAAAAGCTGGAATGACCATAGGGGTTTTGTGGTTGGGAGTAAGGATCTGGTGTTGTTTAGGTCAGAAATAAAAAGGTTCATAGACATAAACAATTTAAAGCCTGGTGAAGATGATGAGAAATTCTCTGAAGACGAGTGGTATTCATAAGATAGTATGAGATATTTTCCATGATGTGATGAAGCTGCCCAGTGGATTCATTATTCAACAAATAACATATATGCTCTATTAAACATAAAAGTCTTAAAAGCATATAAGGACAAAATCAATAATATCTAACCTATTACATAGCAGAAGAGAATGAAGAAGCCTGAGGTAGAACAAAACTAGGACCTGTTCGCTGAATGAGCAAAGGTGAGAGAGAATTAAAGAAAACATCGATTGTTATATAGAATGGCTGCCTTTTTCCGATTGTTAATAAGAATTAAGAAGAAAGGCCCATCGTAGTAATACTAACGGGCTTATTAAACCGTGAATATCATTCTTGTCATTTTTCATTTCTTTCTTTTTGTTATACTAGTGGAAAAGAGAATGATTGGCAGGTAGATAAAAAAATGGAAAAAAGGGTATTTGGACTTTTAATTTTTCTTTTGCTTGGCGGATGTTCGGGCAGCGGGGAAACTGAAGACCAGGCTAATTCGACAGAAGATGCTGCTGCGGAAACAGCTGTGCCGGAAAGCGAGAATATGGAAGAGGAAACTGTAAAGGGAGCTGCCAGCTGGGGTGAAGAGCTTAAAGGAATTGAAAGCTTTTTAGTGCCGGAAACAGAAGAGGAACTGGCTGCACAAACGGGAGGAATATTTACTGAGGATATCTCTTATGCAGAGGAGACGAAGCAATCTTGGGGGAATTTTGGACTTGGGGATTATGAACAGCCATTAACAGAAAAGTTAACGTCTGTGTCCGAGGCAACTCAAGATCCAGAGGCCATCTTTAAAGCCCTGCATTTTTATATTGGCAGTCATGCTTATAATCAAGCAATAAACGAATTAAATGAATTCACTGTGGATTGGTATGAGCCTTATTTGCCTGAGCCAGGCGAAATGGAACAGGGAGAAAATGCAGTTGACCCGGGAAAAGCAGTGATCCTTTTGGATGCAAGCTCAAGTATGCTTTTAAATGTGGAAGGACAGCAAAAAATGGGTATTGCGAAAACGGCTGCCATTCGTTTTGCGAATACGATAGGAAATACCAATGATGTGTCATTAATGGTTTATGGTCATGCCGGATCACAAAATAGTGAGGATAAGGAGTTATCCTGCACAACTATTGAAGAAGTGTATCCTTCCCAGCCTTTTGAGGCAGAGAAGTTTACGCAAGCGGTGGCAAATGTCGAGGCAAAGGGATGGACGCCAATTGGAAATGCGATAAAAGCTGCCAAGGAGAAGATGGCTGGCTCCTCAGAAAATGTCACCCTCTACATCATCAGTGATGGTGCGGAGACATGTGATGGCGATCCTGTAGCCGAGGCAAAAGCTTTTGCAGCAGAGAATGCAAATCGCACAGTAAACATTATCGGCTTTGATGTCGATCAAGCTGGGGAAAATGCTCTCAAGGAAGTGGCTGCTGCAGGAAACGGCGAATATATATCCGCAAAAACGGTTGAAGAGCTGAATAATTCCATCAAAAAAGCATGGGTTCCCTCTTTTCAGGAGGTAGCAAGCAAATCTAACTCATTGATAAAGCAATGGGGGCAGAGCTATGACGAGATGACAGAGCGTACAAAATTGGCCGATAAAATTTATTATGCCGGCTTAAATGAAAAAAGCCGTTTTTATGAAGCGATTAATATAATGAGAGCACAAAAAATGATTACGAATGAGACCTATGAGGAGATAAAAACTCTTATTGAAGATAAGGCGGCTGCTGTTTTGGAAATCCGTAAGCAATTAGATTTGCACAAAATGGAGGAAAATGAAGAAAAACGCCAGCAAATTATCAAGCGGGTTCAAGAATGGACCGACCGTATGAATACATTGCGCGCAAACCAGTAAATACAGTAAAAGGGGAAGGTAGAAGGGGGGCTGGAAAAATTGTTAGATAAAATAAAGGATGCATTTTCATCTAAGCAATTAATTTGCACTGTTTGTGGCAGGGAAATTGAAGAAGGCGAAAGATTTAATGCTACTATAACAATGCCTTCTGAAAAAGCTATGCTAGTAGGAAGATTAGATTATACAATTGCAAGAACAGCGAACAATGTAATGTGTGAAAGATGTCAGTAATGTCTATCACCAATCATTAAGATACAAAAGAAAAAGAAGCGTATTCGTTATTGTCAGTCGAATACGCTTTTTTTCTGAGAAGATCAATAATCAAGTTGGCCGTTTTCATGGCAAATTAAAAAACTATTTTTTCGGCTCCAGCTCCTCGATTGAATCAATATCCATATAGGCGGGTACGACAAAGCCGTTTTGTGTGCCTTCGAGGTTTTCACCTAAATCGACGATATCTTCCTTATGTTTTTCATAAAACGCCTTATGAGTTGTCGGCAGCCACGGCGCTACCGTCGCATCGCCTTCGCCAGTGGCAATGGCCTGGAACATAATAGCAGGATCTACTGGTGTGACTGTCACTTTATAGCCTAACTGCTCCAACACTGCTTTTACGACACTGCTGGAAGCACGCTCTGAGTCCCATGGTGTAGAAACCAGTTCTACTTCTGTTCCGTCTGCTTTTTTGATACCCTCTGTCCATTCCTTCACTTTTTCTTCATTGTCTTCGATCCATTTTACAGCGGCATCCTCAAAGTCACCCTCCTGCGCATCATACATTACTTTTTCCATATCTTCCGGTTCCCAGTAGAAACGATCGAGCACTGTATAGACATCAGGTAAATCCTTTTTTAAATCCTTTCTTGCCAGTGTATTAATATTTTCAGCGCCGCCTAACGTTCCTTTTGGATCTTCGAGGATTTTTAAATCATAGGCGGAAAATTTCCAGTGGGGCGTCCAGCCTGTGATGATAATTGGCTCTTCATTGCGGATAGCTTGCTCAAGAGAACCGAGCATCCCTGCTGTAGAGCTTTCCTCAAGTGTCCAGCCTTCCAGATTTTCATATTGCTCCAGTGTATCTTGTGCTAGGCCTGTTAATCCAGCTCCGGGTTCAATCCCGATAATTTTATAATCAACCTGTTGCCCGATGCTCGATGCACCTTCTGCAGAGCTGTTACTTTCATCCTCATTCCCGCAGGCCCCCAAAAGTAATGAAGCAGAAATCCCGAAAGTAATGCTTAACGTTTTTAGCTTTGTCATTTTTACATCCCCTTTAGAAAAATTTAAACGGACCCGTAACTTTTGCCTTCTATGTATAATTAGTTTGACATAAAAGTAACAACTTAATATTAACAATAGGTTGTTACTTGTGTCAAATTGCCATTGTTTCCTCTGTCACACCAGTTGCAAGGGTCAATTCCGTACCGACCTTCTATAGCAGCTAGTGTATTCCTCGATATTTTAGTAATATGGTATAAGACATGGAAATTTTTGATAAGGAGCATCATATGAAAAAGAAGTTAACCATTATACTAGGTATTATTGTTGTCTTGCTGATTGCGGCGTATTTTGCTGTAGGGAATTACTTTTATAACTTTGCGCTAAACGCAGACGACGAGAAGGAATTTATGGAGGGTAATGAGCATCTTGAGGACAGCTTGTTAATCGATGAACGTTTAGAGGCGGATGCAACGGCAGCAGATGAAGCATTTTTAGCAGAGCACCAAACTGAATCTATTTCGATTACATCAAACGATAAATTAAAGCTAAAGCTGGCCGGCTATATGTATGAGCAGGAAAGCAAAGTATCAAAATGGGTCATTGTGGCACATGGGTATACAAGCAGTGCAGCAGGGATGACTCGGTACATACGCCATTTCTATGAGCAAGGCTACAATGTGCTGGCGGTAGATTTGCGCGGACACGGCAATAGTGAGGGTGATTATATCGGCATGGGCTGGCATGACCGTCTTGATATGGTCGAATGGATCGATGAAGTCGTTCAGCAGGATGCAAAAGCAGAAATTGCATTATTCGGCATTTCGATGGGCGGAGCCACTGTGATGATGACAGCAGGGGAAGAGCTTCCCGATAATGTGAAAGTCATTGTGGAAGACTGCGGCTATGCATCTGTAAGTGATGTATTTATTTATCAGTTGGATGATTTATTCGGACTGCCGGAGTTTCCGGTTATCCAAGCGGCCAATACCGTTACGAATATACGCGCGGGCTATGATTTATACGAGGCTTCTGCTTTAGAACAGCTGAAGAAAAGCCAGCTGCCGATTTTATTCATTCATGGAGACAAAGATACATTCGTGCCGTTTGAGATGCTGGATGATGTTTATAATGCGGCAGCCGGCGAGAAGGAACAGCTTATTATCGAGGGTGCTGGTCACGGAGAAGCTGTAAAAGTGGCGCCTGATACGTATTGGCAGGCAGTGGACCGATTTATGGGTGAGCACCTGTAATAGGTAGCACGGAATATTATACGAAGGAGATTGTCGTGTAATTAAAAGACGGGCTTTCCCGGTTAGGATGCTGCACACTATTAACCATCCGGTATCCATGAATATGGACGCCGGGTGGTTTTTTAGCGGGGGTTAGCTGCCGATTGATAGATAAGGATAATGATAGACGGAAACATGAAGTTTCCTCGGACGTCTAGTAGAAGAAAAGAGAAGGAGAGTCGTTAAATGGTGAACGTAACATGGAATGTATGGGATGAGCCGGTGACAAGAGAAACAGTAGAGGAAGTCGCAAAAAAACTTGCTGTTACATTTCCTGAGGACTATATAAAATGTGCCATGGCCAATCATGGCGGTCATGTAAACCCTCATCTTTTCCAAGTGGAAGAAAAAGAGCGGGTTTTCGGGACATTCCTAAGCTACATAACAGAAGATAGTGAATATATAGTGGAAGTCTATCATGATTATAAGGAAACACTTCCTGCACAAGTAGTGCCGATTGCTTTCGATCCGGCGGGAAATCTGCTGTGCTTTGATTATAAAAATCATGAGGATGACCCAATTGTTGTCTTTTGGGAACATGAAAATGCAGCTGAAAAGGAAATGCTGATGCATGAAGAAGGACTGACAGCAGAACAGGCAGAAGAGCGGGCGAGAGAAAATCTCTTTTATGTGGCAGATTCATTTACAGATTTTCTCGGAAAGCTATATGAGTGATAGAGCTATCGCGGAGAAGGAGGGGGCAGCAGTGGGTTCCTATGTTTTACTGTTAAAAGAATATGAAGACGATGAAAAGGTCATCTACCGTTTTGGCCCTGATGAAAAGAGGATGGGAACAATCCAGCTGAATAAAGTAACGGGAAAGTTTACAGAATTAGAAGCAATACGTGATTCAACGCTGCCCTCCCGATTTTACTTTGACCGTGCAGCCGTGAAGCTGTCGGTGTGTCATGTAAGAGAAAAGGGCATGTTTCCGGAGAGAATGGCTTTTGAATCATAGGACTACGCTTTTTAGGAGGATTAGCTGCTGAAAAGGCGGTATTCTGTATGACATAGGATTGAAAGCTATACAAACAAGGAGGTATTACTTTGGATATAAAAAAGGCGATGAAAAAGTATTTTCAAATGAGGAAAGAAACAGCTGATCAAGGGCTGGATTTTCTATTTAAGACTCCCGAAACAGAGAAAGATTTACTTATTTATAAGGGGATGGCCGATGAGGAAGGATATAGGTCATGGAAGCCGGTAGAAATGACCGTTTCCCCTCAAATGAGAGAAGTGGAAGATGAGTTTTCATTGCATTTACATCAATCCATTATTGCGTATTTCAGCTCCTATTGGTTTGCGGATTTGGACGGCTTTTTTAAGGATTATTATATTGCCCTGCAACCTGTGCTGCCGAACGCCGAAGTAAATTCTTTCAGAGAGCTGCTGAAGGGATATAAAAAAGCCCACGGAGACAGCTTAGAGAATATACCGATTGGAATAGAGGGGAACGGCTTATTGGTTGTAGTAGATAACAGCACCGGAAAAATCAGATTGGAAGATTACGAGTGGGGTACATTTGAAGATTTGGCCGAAAGCCTTGAGGATGTAATCGAAAATATGAGGCTAAAAAGGTAAGAAGCTAGGAAGGTGGAAATGATATGACTCATTTACCGAAGCGGCTTTCTCATATTCTGGCTGGGGAAATCTATCAGCGGAATGACATTGATTTAGTAAAAGAAGCATTGAGCATGCTGAATGTGAATCCATCTCCTGCTTTCAAGGAGTTTTATGGCAAGTATGCAGGCCCATTTTGGGAAGAGCATATTCCATTTGAGTTATTGGATGTAGCAGAGGAAGAGCGTAATATTACATCTTATACATACATCGCCCGAAAAGAGCATGGATTTCCTGACCGCTATCTCGTGCTGAGTGAAATATCGACCAATGCGATATTAGTTTTGGACAGTGTAACAGACAAAGTGTACTGCGTGAATTTTGAAGGAGAGGACAAGAGGCTGTTACAAGGTGAGCTGCCGGAAGCATGGCCGAGCTTTTATGCGTTTTTGATGGAGTACTTTGATTGCTAATCATGGCAGGCATAGGTAGTGTGAAAAGCTATATGTCCTTATATTCGTAGAATGACCCATTAAAAACAATCGGGGCGTTCACTTGCTGAAAGCTTCTTTTGTTCCACTATTATAACGGCGACATACATAATCTAAGCAAGCCATGCCGGTCCTTTATTGGTACCGGCATGGCTTTTATCATGATTATAATCCGTTTATCCCAAGTAGTTTATTCACTTCTTCAACCGCTTTCTCCAGCCGCTTTTCATAATTGCCGGAAATGGAAATGGTATGAATCCCTGCTTCCTCCAGCAGCGATTTTAGAATACTGTTGTTCGTCTGCCGCACCTGTTTCTCTCCGAATATCCGTGTCCCATCATCGACCCAGTCTACATCGGGTTCTAGAAACAGCCATAGGTCAAACTGCTGGAGCTTGGCGATTTCATGCAGCACCGGCTGGGTTTTTCCTTCGTAGGCAATCGAGAAAAACTGGGTGACGAGTGCCTCTGTATCGATGAACAGCAGCTTGTTTGCTTTCTTAAGCTGCTCTTTAATCTGGTACTGGTGCTCGAAAGCGATGTCGGGAAAGTCGCTTTCCAGTGTTTCATAAGTGCCAAGACGTTCGTAATACGTGCGTCCCCATTCTTCTACATGTGCCGTATTAAATAAGGTAGCCAAATTTTTGACGAGTGTCGATTTCCCACAGCTCTCTGTTCCGACAACGACTACCTTTTTCACAAAGTAGGGCTGCACCGCTTTTGGCAGCATTCCCCAATGTGCAAGCGCGCCTTCCGCGCGGATTTTTGTCGCTGAAATAGGGTAAGCTTTGCGGGCGCTGTCGATTATCACATGCTCTGCATCCGGGTACAGCTTTGCAAAATATTCCCCGTATGCATCCTCGGATGAAAAGACAGTATCGATCGGTTTTCCGATAACTTCCTTTATTCTTTCTGCCCCGAGCTCCCAATCTGAAAATTGACCGGTCTGCGGCTCATAAATGGCATGCACGTGCACATGCGGCAGATCCTTTGTAATCTGCTTCCACCAGCGCAGCCGCATCTTGTAAGGTATCGGTGCCATAGGCGAATGATGAAAATAATGTTTCTTTTCGTACTCCTCATCATATGAAACGATCACATGCAGTTCTTCTACCATAGTAGAAGCTTTAATCATCGCATACACATGCCCCATATGAACCGGGAGAAATTTTCCGCCGTACATCCCGATTTTACGCTTGCCCATATGCTTCCTCCGTATTTTGCTGCTTCGATATACGCAGCCAGTTGATATAGCCGTAGACGGAGTTGATAAGGAACGCTGTCCACATAACAAGCATCGCCCAGTCATTGCCGCCGGAAGTAAGCAGTGTCACGAGCCACAGCACAATCGTCAGGACATTCACGACAATCCACATAAACCATTGCTCTGCATAACGCTGTATCATTAAAATCTGCGCAATAATAGATAGTACAACAGCAACAGAATCAATCCGTACTTGCTGGCTGCCTATCAAATATAGGAGCTCCGCGTAAAGGAGAGAGGCTGCTACAGATATAACAAGCAGGATAATCCAGCCCTTTTTTGTCAACCGTTTAGCGACAATATCCTCTCCGTGCGTACTGCTGCCGGTTTTGTGCCTATTCCACATATAAATACCGATAAACTGAATCGGCAGATAGAAAAGGCCGTTCAGCATCGCCTCTCCATATAGATTGTACGTATAGGAAATATACGCATACGTGGCACATTGAATCATGCCGAAATAATAATTGCTGATCTTTCCTTTAGCGACAAGCACGACACAAAACATGCCGCTAATGGAACTGATGAAGCCAAGCAGCGTATCATCCCAGATGAAAAATAAAGCAATCTGGATGAGGGTGAAAACCGACAGCCATAAAATTTCAAATTTTGTCCAATCTTTCAGCATAAAAACCTTCCCTTCTTCACTCAATTTTAGCACTTTTACCCAAAATGGATGAGCGACAAAGGAACCAAACTGACAGAAGAGAACCCGTAGATAAATCCTATATTACATACCGGATTATATGTAAGATAAAGTCCACCAGCCTGTGCTTACGGTATAGGAGGCAGTACTTTTGCTGTGAAATCAAGGCTTACTAATAAGCTGCAGCCAGCAAAAAAAGTATCCTAACGGAAAGGGCAATCCGCCGGGACCCTTTTTTACTGACACTGTATAAACTCCCTGCGTCTTTCTGGGGTAATAGACAATAATTGCTTCATAATAGGCATTTTTGCTCAAGTAATAGACAATCTGCACTTAATCAGCATTATCTGCTTCAAAATAGACAACCCAGCGTTAATCGAAAATCCCTGCTTCATCATAAATAGACCCTCCGGCTGATTGCTATTTCTGCTGCTGCTTCATTTGATAAAAAAGCCCCTTACGCGCCATCAGTTCCTCAAATGTACCGTTTTCCTGCAGTCTGCCGTCCTGCATGACAAGGATACGGTCGAAACTCTCTAGTCCCTGCAGCTTGTGTGTAATCACGATAACGGTCCTTTCTTCTGCTGCAAGTAGTTGCGTGTGCAGTTTGGCGGCTGTACGTTCATCGATGCTCGTAAACGGTTCATCAAGCAGCCAAAGGGGACCATCCCGGAGCAGTACCCGGGCAAAGGCAAGACGCTGCTTTTCGCCTCCAGACAGATTCTCTCCTTTTTCATATACAACGTCATCAAGGGATTTCGGTATTTGGACCTTTGCTAGTATCTGAGCAAGTTCGGAATCTGCTGCGTCCTGTTTTGCTATCTGCAGGTTGTCGCGTATAGTGCCGGAGAAGAAATGATTATGCTGCAGCTGAATGCTCATTTTCTGCCATAATGATTCTTCCTGTACTTCCGCAAGATCCTGGCCGTTGATTAAGATGCTGCCTGCTGATGGCTGCAATGCCTTGATAAGGAGCTGAAATAAGGTAGATTTCCCTGAGCCGCTTGGACCGATGATGGCGATTTTTTCAGCAGGATGGAGATCAAAGGACACGTCCTCCAGTGCAGGGCGGTCCATCCCTGGATAAAAAAATGACACATGGCGGCATGTGAACGAATAATGTGCAGCCATTTGCAGCTTTTCCTCTCGTTCCTTCGCCACTTCTGTGATTTCCTCAAGCCTATTCATGGCAGTGCGTGCTTCGTATAAATAGGAGGGGACATTTGCCATTGGGATAGCGATCTCAAAAACGGTGAGAGAAATAAGGATAAGCATTGCCAAGTACAGACCGTCCAGTGAATCGTTAGTGACAAAATAGGCACCGAGTAAAACAACAAAAAGGCTAGTAAAAAGGGCAATCGCCTGGTTCCACGTATGAGCAAGCTGCTTTTCATTTTCCTCCTGTCTGCGTTCTTCGGTATAGGCAGTGCTGATGCTGTTTATTGCCTGCTGCTTTTTTTGTACCTGGTGATGGAGCTGCAGGTCGCGAAAGCCGTAGAGAAATTCGGTCAGTTCAGTTGTCAGCTGCTGTTTTGTAAGGGCTGGTGCTTTTTCTTTATGGACGAGGGCGGCTGGTATGACAAGTGTGGTAAGAAGAAAGCCGAGCAATAATACGAATGCCAGCCATCCGGAAAAAAAAAGTGTAAAGAGAATCGTTACGATAAATACAAGCAAAGTAATAAGCGGGGGATAAACAACCCGCAAGAAAAAGTTTTGCAGCACTTCCACATCGCTTGTAATCCGTTTTAGCAAATCCCCGCTTCGGTAAGTGGAGAACAATGTGTTGGCATGCGGTTCAAGCTTGGTGAAAAAACGCATGCGGATATCACTCAAAAGACGAAAGGTAACGCGGTGTGATATATAGCGTTCTGCATATTTGCTTGTAGACTTTACCACACCGAAAAGCTTTAAAAATGCCGTTAAAATTAAAATAATATAAAACGGCGGCATAAGAGCGGCCTTTGAAATAAGAAATCCGCTTTGGGCAAATAAGGCGACAGCCGTTAAGCCGCTGAGAAAACCCGCAGTCATCGATAGGATTACATCGCGTTTTTCACGCCAAATCATATGGAGCAGTATCTGCATCCGGCATTCCCCCTTGCCTCATGAATTGATAGAACGGGTGCTCCGCAAGTTCGCTATGTGTCCCGCAGGCAGTAATGAGGCCATTTTCCAGTATATAAATATAGTCAGCATGTCCGATGCTTTCAAAGCGATGCGCTACGATGACAACGGTAGCTTCTTTGCTAAGCTGTTTAATCGCCATAGTCAGCAGCTTTTCTGTCAGCACATCAAGGCCCGCCGTCGGTTCATCGAAAAAGACGATGGACGGCTTCTTTAAAAAGGCCCGGGCCAATGCCACCCGCTGTTTTTCTCCGCCGGATAAGCCGCGTCCCGCTTCCCCGATATGTGTCTCCAGCCCAGCCGGCAAAGAATAAAACCAGTCAAGCAGCTGTGCTTCCTTTAATGCATTAATAACCTTTTCATCAGAGCAAGATTGTCCCATACAAATATTATCCCGAAGTGTGCCGGCAAACACATAGGAGTGCTGGGCAATATATGTCATCTCGTTATACCAAGCTTCCTCACTGATTTCTTTTCGGCTAACGCCATCAATAAGAACGGTCCCGGATTGCAGCTCGACCATGCCGGCAAGCATATGGAGGGCTGTTGTCTTCCCGTGCCCGGTCGGTCCGATAATGGCAGTTGTCTTTCCAACACGGGCGCTTATGGATAGCGGTCCGATGGCAGGTCCATCCTTATAGGAAAATACCGCCTTCTGTAAGGATAGGCTTTGCTTTAAAGAAACCTGCTTTTCTCCCCACTGTACCGGAACGGCAGGCTCCTTCAGTGTTTCTTCCAGTAAAGAAGCGGCTCCCAGGCTGCCGCGCCCTGTATGGAAGGCAGCACCGAGTTCTTTTAGTGCATTGTAAAACTCCGGTGCAAGCGTCAGCACAAGAAAAGCAGGGGCAAAGGCAAGCGTTTCAAAGACAATCATCCGAAACCCGATCTCAAGAGCAACGAGACCTATACCGAGCGTTGTGATCAGTTCTATAAACAGCGTAGAGGCAAAAGCGATTTTTAATACGGCCAATGTGGCGTTCATAAAACTTTCATTATTATGTGCCAGCAACATGCGCTGTTTTTGGCTTTGACCGAACAGTCTCAACGATTGCAGCCCCTGAAGCAGGTCAAGAAACTTCCCTGAAAAGCGGTTCATCTCGACAAGCTGCTCTTCTGATTTTGCCTTTGTCTGCATACCGATGATGATATAAGTAAGCGGAATAAAAGGGGCAGTAATCACCATGATCAAAGCACTTGCCGGATGTGTCAGAAATACAGCAACGAGCACGGCAAGCGGAATAACTGTTGTTTTGATTACCTGTGGAATATACTCCCGGTAGTAGCTTTCGAGTTCATCAACGGTGTCGGTAAACAGTGTAACGTTGCTGCCGGTCTGCCGTGCGCCTTGCACTGTAAATGCATGCGCGGACCAATGCTCGAGCAGATCTGTGCGTGCCCTCATTTTTATAGAGGCAGCCAGCCGACCTCCTAGCCTTGCAATAAGCAGCTGTGTGGAGAGCCGGACAATAATAGCAACAGCCAGCATCCATAAATAAGGGAATACCGCAGAAAAAGCAGCATTCTGGATGAACACGAGGTCTACTGTTTTAACAATGCCTACCGCCTGCAAAATGATGCTGCCGCTTTGTAATAAGGACAATATGATAATCAAAATAAGCACACTTTTGTTATGTAATGTCCACATGCGGAGTATTTGCAAAGACATCGACTCCCTTCTATTTATGGCATTTCCAAAAATTCATACTTTTAATCCTTTTTATAGAATGAATATGGTTTAATGTCACATCCTATTCGGGCATGTTGTAGAGAAGATGTAACAGATGCGGAAGTACAATGCTGCAAAGAAAGTTAGTCTGAAGTCGTCATACCATCCGACAAAGGCTGACTAATCTGCCTTCCGTAGAACGAGGCGTAACATCAGATTCAGTTACAATTACGCCAAGTCGTAATGAATATAACGAGATACGTTAGGAGTGAATACGTATGGAGACGTCAGTCTTCTGGAGTCGGGCACTGACAGAATTAACCCTATCCTTTCATATTATTTTTGCAACGCTCGGTGTCGGGGTACCGCTTTTCATATTAATCGCACAGTATGTCGGTTACCGGAAAAATGACTCACATTATACGCTCTTAGCGCGGCGGTGGGCGAGGGGATATACAATTACTGTTGCGGTCGGGGTCGTAACCGGAACAATTATCGGTCTTCAATTATCGCTGTTATGGCCGCAATTTATGGAGCTTGCAGGTCAGGTTATTGCATTGCCGCTATTCATGGAAACATTTGCTTTTTTCTTTGAAGCAATCTTTTTGGGCATTTACTTATATACATGGGACCGGTTTAAAAATCCAAAGCACCACATGCTGCTGCTTATACCTGTAATGATAGGCGCCACTGCATCAGCGCTCTTCATTACAATCGTCAACTCCTTTATGAATTCACCGCAGGGCTTCAACATGGAAAATGGTCAATTGATTGATATCCATCCTATTATTGCTATATTCACTCCTGCGATGCCGACAAAGGTAACCCATGTGCTTGCGACAGGCTATATGACGGTCGCCTTTATATTTGCTGCGATTGCGGCGTATAAAATGCTGCGTGGGGAAAACCATGTGTACCACAAAAAAGCACTGTATTTAACGATGAAATTAGGGTTAATTTTTTCTCTTGCTTCCGCTTTTTTGGGAGATTTCTCGGCGAAATATTTAGCCGAATATCAACCGGAGAAACTGGCAGCAGCGGAGTGGCACTTCGAAACGGAGGAAGGGGCGGAACTCATTCTTCTCGGTCTTACAGATGGGGAGAAAGTCGAGTATGCGATCCGTATTCCCAAAATGCTGAGCTACCTAGCGCATGGGAGTTTCGATGCAGAGGTGACAGGGTTAAATGAGTTCCCAAAGGATGAATGGCCTTCACTCATTAACCATTACTATTTCAATATTATGGTGTTCATCGGCATGCTGCTGATTTTTGTATCGCTCGCGTACGTATTTGGGAAATGGCGCAAGTGGCGCTGGGTTGAATCTAAGCCATTCAGGTGGCTGATTGTCCTCGGAGGTCCGCTAGCCGTCATTGCCATTGAAGCAGGCTGGTGGCTCGCAGAACAGGGGCGCCAGCCATGGATACTGTACCACATCATGAGAACAGAGGAGGGAGCGACGACCGCTACGGGATTGGAATATATATTCATCATGTTCGCTGTCGTCTATTTGATTCTCGGGGTAGGCTGTGCGGTTGTACTGCACCGGATGTTTAGAAACAATCCGGTAGAGAAGGAATTATCATCAAGACATGGAGGTGGCGGCACATGGCATTAGAAGTACTCGGGATATCCGTGTTATGGCTCTTCCTGTTCGGCTATGTGATCATCGCTTCTATTGATTATGGCGCGGGATTCTTTAATGCCTATAGCCTTGTCCGAGGAAAAAATCACATTCTGTCAAAAATTATAAAACGTTATTTATCGCCCGTTTGGGAAATTACGAATGTCTTTTTCGTATTCTTTTTTGTAGGGATTGTCGGGTTCTTCCCGCAAACCGCCTATTACTACGGAACGGTATTGATTGTGCCTGCGTCCATTGCCCTTGTCTTGCTTGCCGTACGGGGAAGCTATTATGCATTTGAGGCCTACAGCGGAGCGAGCGGGCATAAAGGTTATGCAATGGCATACGGGATTTCCGGCCTCTTCCTGCCGGCTTCTCTATCTGTCGTGCTGGCCATTTCAGAGGGTGGTTTTATTAACATTGTAAACGGTAATCCGCGGCTTGATTTAATGGCGCTGCTGAAAAGCCCGCTGTCCTGGTCGATCGTTGTTTTAAGTGTTGTTGCCGTTCTTTATATTTCGGCTGTCTTTTTAACATGGTACGCATGGCGGGCGAGAGATACAAGCGCAAGTGAACTGATGCGGACGTATGCACTCATTTGGGCAGCCCCGCTTATTATTAGTGCCCTCGGTATTATTATCGAGCTGAAGTCGCTCGGCAATTGGCACTATGATAATATTCTTGATCTGTGGTGGCTGTTCCTCATCTCCGGTATTCTGTTTGTCATAACGATTTTGCTGATCGGGAAAAGACGCAACTACGGACTGGCCGTCATTTTGCTTATTGTGCAGTTTGCTGTGGCATTCTTTGCATACGGGGCATCGCACTATCCGTATTTACTGTACCCGCATTTGACGATTTACGATAGCTTTACAAATGAAGCAATGGCCGTCTCGCTTATCGTTGTCTTCTTACTTGGATTTGCGCTGTTGCTGCCATCGCTGTATCTTGTGTTCCGCCTATTCTTTACAAAAGATTATGTATCCGGAAAAGACGAGACACATGTATAAGGAGTGATTCAATGACTGATTTTCTTATATTTCAAGCCCCATTTATCATTATTGTCCTTTCTATAATTGCTGCTTTTGTCGTGTCTACAAGAACAGAGTGGATTGACGATGAAAAGGGCAATGGCCGGTAGGAAAAGGGCGTATTAAGGAAAGGCAACTGGCCTATAACACGCGGAATGTCTATTAACGCATGTGGATTGTCTAATAACATGAGCAAATTGTCTATGAATACGACAGAAATGTCTATTAGTGCGAGGAAACTGTCTATAACGTAAAGAATGTCTATTAGTACGAGAGAAATGTCTATTAATGCGGGCGAATTGTCTATTAATACGACAGGTTTGTCTATAAACGCAAGGAAACTGTCTATAACTCGAAATTTGTCCATTCATATGAGCGTCCAGTAAAAGATAAAAGGTGTCCGAAGTCATTTTCGGACACCTTTTTTATAGCACAAACTTATACAGCCGCATTCTTCTTTTGCATGGCTTCTTTTTTGCCGTAAAGCACATAGTAGAGCGGCAGGCAAATGACGATGACCGGAACCATCGCTAGGAAGATCATTCGGTATGTTGTGTATGGCTCTACAAAGCCGAGTAAAAACGGCCCAATGCCAAGCCCTAAATCATACAAAATAAAGTAAGTGGATGTTGCCAGCCCGAAGCGGTGTGGTTCTGTTACTTTGACAGCGACAGCCTGCGCAATCGAGTTGAAATTTCCGTAGCCAAAGCCGATAAGAGCCGCGGCTACTAGCAGCATCCATCCGGCACTTGCCTGGCTGAATAGCAGCATGCCGACCGCAAATAGGGCAATACATGGATAAACAATAATATTGGCTCCCTTAGAATCCAGCAGCTTGCCTGTATAAGGGCGGGAGAAAATAATAACGGCAGCATACACGAGGAAGAAGTAGCTGGATGCTTCCACTAAATTAATTTCCTTCGCAAAGAAGGAGATAAATGACATGATCCCTGAGTATGCGAAGCCGACGATTAAGGCAATAAAGGAAATCGGTACTGCCTTTGGCTCAATGAATTTAGAAATAAAGGATGTCTCTTCCTCCTGTGCAGCTGTCTTTTTCGTAACGGGTAAATTCAGTTTCACAAAGAAGAAGCCGATCAGGATAAGGATTGATAATACGACATTCATCGTAAAAATAGTCATAAAGCCATTTTCAAGCTTCATCATGAAAATACCTAAAAATGGTCCAACAGCTGTTGCCAAAATGGCACTCAAACTAAAATAGCCAATTCCTTCTCCTTTACGTGAGGCTGGCAGTAAATAAGCGACAATCGTACCAGTCGCTGTTCCGATCGTACCAACGGCAACACCTTGTGCAAGACGCACGATCAGCAGTACACCAACACCCGCTTCAAGGAAGTACAGACATGAAGTGATGAAAAAGAGTATCAGTCCAATCCATAGCATTTTTGAAGGACCGAGCTTGCTGATGCTTCGCCCTGCTCCAAGACGGCCAAATAATGATCCAATAATAAAAATACTTGATACTAAACCGGCTGTGCTTGTCGATACATCATATTTATCAATTGCATAAGAGGCGATTGTCACCATGAGCAGATAAAACATCAAAATCGCCATAAAGTTAATGAAGGAAACAATAATAAAATCCTTCGTCCAAATTTTTTCTTGCATTACGAACGTGCCTCCTTTAAAGAATCTTCCATAACCGTAAGCACCTGCTCCATTTGTGTGCGGACAACTGGAGGGATATCACGCAAAATGCTCTCCTGCATTGTAAGAACCTCTTCAGAGAGGCTTTCATACAACGCCATACCTTTTGCAGTTAACACAAGGTTTTTCTCCCGTTTATCCTCTCCAGGAACAACAGCAATTAACTCAAGCGCAAGCATTTGCTTTACATTGCTTGATACGGTTGGTTTTTCCACATCCCAGTGGGCAGCAAGCTGACTGCTTGTGGCAATTTCATGAGCATGCAGAAACTGCAAAAGCGACCAGTTACCGGGTGTCAGCTTATGCGGAACAAGCATTGTTGTTAACCGGGCCATATAGTTTCGGTGAAAGCGGTGGATTTGTAAAAATACTTTCAACATACTCGCTCCTTTTAATTAGTTAGGTTACCTAACTATTAAACCAAATTGTGAACAATTTGTCACGGGAAGAACGGGCATATTTTTGAAGGCAAAAGACTATTCAAGAAAGTTCACGTCTTAATCGTGAAAAAATGTTCAATGGAGCAGTAAAAAAGAGGGAAAATAAAAATAAATGAATTTTTCCTATAGCTTCATACGTCTATATAATAGTAGGATAAAATACAAGAAAGGGGAGCTTCCTCATGAAACGAATCATCCGCGCTTTGCTCATATCACTGTTGCTTCATTTTCTGTATGCTGTCGCTTTACTGGGACGGGGATATATAAAGACGCTTCTGTATGTTCCGGATTTTTCAAAGGCCAACGGGAAGTTCCTACAAGATGAACTAGTATTCGGTACAATATTTCCGCTCTGGGCGTCGCTTGCTTCTATTATAGTAGTAGCCGTCGTCACATGGCTGATTTTGAAGCTTGCAAGCATTAAAAAGGCAGCGGTATAAAGAGCCGCAAGCCGGTCATGATGAGCGGGCAGCAGCATGCAATGTACTTCTAACCCGGCATCCTTCCGTTTTGTTTACGGAAGGATGTCTGTCTTTGAGAAAAGGTTGCCTATTCGAATAGCGCTAGGTTGTAGTCTTTCCCGTAGCAATGTGTGAGCACCGTATGTAATTGACCGCGGTGATGGTAAATATGGGCTGTTATTTCTACCAGCCATTCAAAACGCGTATAGCTGACTCCCCAATAAGAAGTGACAGACTGCTGGAGCTCTTCGTCCGTATAGTGCTCATAGGCTTGTTTAAGCATGGCAAAGGATGTCTTCATTTCAGTTTTCATTTTCTCCAGTGATGCTAATTGGATTTCCTCATAAATATCTGTCATCTCTTTCTCGCTGTAGCCAAGTGAAATATAGTAATCTGTCTTGCAGATGGTAGCGATATGCGCCAAAAGCTCTTGAATAGACATTTTACCTGGCGTTGGCCGAAAGGAGAGATCCTCATCTTTAAGGAACTGCATAATATCCAGTGTTTTTTGTAAGGCTACTTCAATTTGATGCAGACATCCGGCACAGTAAGGGTTCATATATAAATCCTCCGTCTAGTAGATTGGTTAAAATGCTTATTATTGGTTCATCACCGTAACCTGGAGTTGATTTCCATTCTGGCTGGACGCTTTCTGCGGGGGCACGGCTCCAACTAAATGGTTTCTGGAATCTATCCCCGAAACCATTGGATTTTCCACACGTGCTTATCCCCAAAGAGTCGCCAGCCGCCGCTTCAATCAACTCGTGACAAAATTAGTTTGTCATTTCCAGCTTACTAGTAAAGAACCTTGTTACCTCAATTATACAAGTAAACCAATATATTTTATCATTTATTTCGTTAATCTATGTCTCAGCTCTTCCTCACGTATTGAAGAATTGCTATACTAGTAAACATCTATTTACTCTACAGTTTTTAAGGGGATGATAATTTGGAAAAAGTAGACCAGCACCAGCAGATTAGAAACAGCTGGTGGCAGGAATATTTCATAAAAATGAGAGGGCAGCACTTAGCCGTGAGCCACCGTACTAATATGGCGGATGCTTTAACAGCAGCGGTAGGCGGATTTATCGGGATTGGGACATTGCTGCTATTGACATATATGACGGGGACTCCGTGGCTTATAGCCTCACTTGGAGCAAGCTGTGTACTTGTTTTTGGCGCCTGGAACGCCCCATTTTCGCAGCCGCGTAATATAATTGGAGGACATGCTCTTTCAGGGCTGGTCGGCATTTCTTTTTACGAGTTATTTGGTTCTCATCCTCTTGCGATCAGCGCGGCAGTAGCCCTTGCTATTTTCCTGATGATGTTAACAAAGACTGTCCATCCACCGGGAGGAGGTAATCCTATTATCATTATGCTTGGCGGTTATGACTGGCACTATCTGTTTGCTCCGGTGATCGTCGGGGCATTTGTCATCATCCTGTATGCGGTCATTTTGAACAATATCCGGCAAAACCGGCATTATCCATTGTTTTGGTGGTAACCATACATAACGGGTTGTAAAAAAAGAAGACTGGTGAAATAAACATAACAGCAGGAGGTATTACAATTACGGTTAGTCTGCTAGTAAAGCCTCTGTTAGAAGGTGTCTCCCTCCATGCGAAGAATAGGACGGGAAGCGCGGCATCATGCTGGATGGCTATATAGCTGCAGTAGTTTCATACGTATTTCGAATACATCGTAAAAGCAAGGGTTTAAAAAACCTTTGCTTTTTTATTTTTAATTTTTTTCAAAAAAGAGTTGATAAAAATGGAAGGTGTGTATATATTGTATATAAAGTGTATATACAATATTAAAAAGAGGTCTTTGCATGCAAATTATTATTTCCAACAGTTCCAAGGAGCCGATCTACGAGCAGATTACATCACAAATCAAAAAGCAGATTTTGACAGGTGATCTACAGGAAGGGCAGGCGCTTCCTTCCATGCGGCAGCTGGCGAAAGATTTGCAGATTAGCGTCATCACTACAAAACGCGCCTATGAAGAGCTGGAGAAAAACGGATTTATTTATTCCATTGTCGGAAAAGGGTCCTTTGTCTCTGAGCAAAATACGGAAATGATTAAGGAGAGAAAGATGAAGGTTATCGAAGAAAAGCTAGTGGAAGCAATCGAAAACAGCAAGGATATGGGCATTGGATTGGCCGAACTAAAGGAAATGCTTACATTATTATATTCGGAGGAAGAATGATGGAAAATGTCATTGAATTACAGAACGTTACGAAATCATTTAAAGGGTTTCAGGTGAAGGATCTCTCCATTGCCGTGAAAAAGGGCTTTGTTACAGGGTTTATCGGGGGGAATGGAGCAGGGAAATCCACAACGATTAAGTTAATTATGAATTTATTAAAGCAGGACAGCGGCTCTATTTCGGTATTCGGACTTACGCATGAAACAAATGAGAGAGCCATTAAAGAACGAATTGGCTTTGTCTATGATGAGAATATATTTTACGAAAACCTGACACTAAAAGATATGAAGAAAATTATCCGGCCTGCCTACCAGCAATGGGATGATGCCATCTTTCAGAAATATATAAATCAGTTTGAGCTGCCCCTTAATAAAAAAATCAAAACCTTTTCAAAAGGAATGAAAATGAAGGCGTCACTCGCCATTGCACTTTCCCATCAAGCAGAGCTCATTATTATGGATGAACCGACTTCAGGACTTGATCCGGTATTTCGCCGGGAATTGCTGAATATTTTGCATGAGCTCATGCAGGACGGGGATAAAACGATATTCTTTTCAACTCATATTACGACCGATCTTGATCGGATTGCGGATTATATCATCTTTTTAAATGACGGCGAGCATGTGTTTACGAAGGAATTTTATAAAATTCAGGAGGACTATGCGATCGTCAAGGGGCCGCTCGACTTACTCGATGCGGATACGGAGCAGGAATTCGTCGCGGTGCAGAAATCGAATATAGGCTTTGAAGGATTGACAGGGAACAAAGAACGTATCGAAAGTCTATTTGGGGAATCGGTCGTGCTGGAAAAGCCAACACTCGAAGATATTATGTATTATACGAAAAAAGGGGGGCGCTTAAATGGTTAATTTGATATGGAAAGATATACTTATTCAAAAGAGGCAAATACCTATTTATCTAGGCATTATTATACTTTGCTTCTGGGAGGATGGGGTTCCCTTATGGTGGTTGGCGTTTATTACAAGCATCTCGTTCATTATGAACGCTTTCTATTATGATGAAAAAGATAATATCAATATTTTGCTGAACTCCCTGCCATATACGAGAAAGCAGATTGTCATTTCGAAATACCTCGGTGCCCTTGTATTTACGGGATTATTCATTGGGGTGATTATGGGAGGGGGTTTTATTATAAACGGGATGGAACTCTCTTTTTCATGGAAGGATATACTGCATACTTTTGGTCTTATAATGGCTTTTCTGTCCATCATCTTTCCTTTTTTCTATAAATTCAAACAGCAATATTTAATGATTGGCGCAATGGTTTTGTTCGTTGTTGCTGTCTTCGCATTCAGAATCGTAATGCAGATTTTCAATGAACAATTTGATAAAGTCTTCCAATGGCTGGCCAGTTTGCCTGAGCTACAGCTATATTCATTCACTGCTCTTGTTATTTTATTGTTATACAGCGCTTCTTGGCTGCTATCGATGCGCATTTATGAACGGAAGGTTTTTTAAAACAACAGGCCATTTTGCGTAACAAGGATTAGACATCACAGGGGAGAACGAGTTAGTATTGATGAATATTTTGTGCATCCTATTTTGGGGATTAGAAAAATGATAATGCGGATGTTTTAGGCCCTGTGCGGAAGTGGCTTGTCTTAGGGGAGAGGGGATAAAAAATGATTGAATTACGAAAGATAACCGGGGATAACATAGAAGCAGTAATAGCACTTGAAGTGGAAGAAAACCAGGAAGACTTCATACAAACTACTAATCTCAGAAGCTTTGCAGACGCTCATATGCTGAATGCAGACGGGATACCAGCGACTCCTCTTGCCATTTATACCGATGAAGCTGTAGTTGGATTTTTGATGTATATTTATGATACGTTGGATCATGAAACATTTAAAAATGAAGTTTTTTATGGCAAGAAGAGTTATTTTATTTGGCATATGATGATTGAAAAGGGTTGCCAGGGAAAAGGATATGGCAAGCTTGCTTTTGAAAAAATGCTAATGGATATTGAAACTATGCCAGATGGAGAAGCAGAATATGTAACTCTCTTTTATCATACAAGCAATGTCAAAGCTAAAACATTATACGCTTCATTTGATTTCGTAGAAACAGGTATCATTCAAGATAATTCGATGTTGGCGATTAGAAACCTAAGTAAGGAAATAACGAACTCCCTAGTAGAACAGGACAAATGAAAAAAATGTAAACCCTCAATGTCTCGACCTATAATAAACATAAATATCCAGAAGGAAATAATGATTTTGTTTACTCTGTCTTAGCAAAGGGATAATATTTATACTACAATCGGTCACGATTTTTTTAAAAGTACTAGGCAGAAATTAATCAGACTTTAATCCAAACCAATAGCGAAAAAATACGATTTTTGAAATAGTCCCTCATACAGATTGAAAAATCTGCATGGGGGATTTTTGATTATTTATATCTTCCAGAAAATCAGCTCTTTTCGGGAAGGGCAGCTTTCTTTGAAACGCCCGCATTTTTTCCTATGATCACTGATAGGACAACAATCACGGCGGCACCGATGGTAAACAGCGAGATGGATTCACCAAGAAAAGCTGTGGCAAACATAATCATTAAAAACGGCTGAAGGTACTGGATTTGGCTGACTCGTGCGATGCCGCCCATCGCCATGCCGCTGTACCAGGCGACATATGCCAAGAATTGACTGACAATGGCGAGGTAAAGGAAGCTGATCCAAGCCTGTGGCGGCGCGTGGAGCATTTCTGTCGACACGCTCATCCCCACCGGAATAACAAAAAATGGAGCACCGATAATGACTGCCCAGGCAATGACCTGCCAGCTGCCTATTTCCTCGGCTAATTTTCCGCCTTCTGCATAGCTGAGTCCGAGGATCACAACGGCTGCCAATAAAGCCAAATCCGCCAATTGTAACCCGCCAAATCCCAGATGAAAAGCGTAGGCAATGACCGCTGAAGAGCCGATGATGCTTGCAAGCCAGAATTTAAGCGAAGGAATCTCACCGGCCCTGAAAAAGGCAAATCCGGCTGTAGCTAATGGCAGCAAGGCTAATACGACAGCGCCATGGGAAACAGGCAAGGATTCCATCGCCCAGGAGGTAAGGATAGGAAATCCTAACACTGCACCAAAAGCAACAATAAGCAGACTTTTGAATTGCCTGGAATTGGGCAGCTTTTCCTTTCGGACAATTAATACAACCGTCACTAAAATAGCAGCAACTACTGTTCTTCCCAGCCCTACGACCGTCGTCCCAAAATATTCTACTGCCACACTGGTTGAAGGAAGCGTTAAACTAAAACAAATGACACCTACTAACCCCAGCAATAATCCGAGCTTCTCTCTGGATTCTTTTTGCATCTCATTCACCCGTCTTTTCTTTTGTTGTTGTATATCTATGCCATTTTTTCTTTTCAGAATAAACAGCCCTGATATAATGAATATAATAATTGGAACAGACGATGAAAAAAATCATAGTTTTCACCATTTGTACCAGTACAGTTGAAGGGAAGAAGTGTATGCGTCCGAAATATATCGAAATTATGGAGGAGATTAAGCAGCGTCTGGCAAGCAAATCGCTTGTTGCAGGAAGTAGGCTTCCTTCAGTTCGCCAGCTGTCTGACCATTTATCTTGCAGTAAAAATACGGTTATTAAAGCATACGAGGAATTGGAAAAGGAACATTTGATTTATTCTGTTCCAAAGAGCGGTTACTTTGTGGTGAATGAATGGCAGCTGGAAACGGATGAATCGGCCGTAATTGATTTTCTCTCAGCTGGACCTGATAGAAATGTGATGCCTTATATAGAGTTTCAGCATTGTATGAACAAGGCAATTGAACAATATAAGGAGGAGCTGTTTACATATTCTGATCAGCAAGGTCTCTACTCATTGCGTGTGCAGGTAGCTAGATATCTGCAGAACTTACAGGTATTTACCGTGCCTGAAAGGGTAGTCGTTGTTTCCGGCTCCCAGCAGGCTCTTCATCTATTAGCCTCCATGCCGTTTCCAAATGGCAAGAACAATATTCTTATTGAGCAGCCTACTTATTTCGGATTCATCGAATCCCTCAAGCTGCAGCAGGCTACTACATTCGGCATTGAATTATCGATGAAGGGGATTGATCTGGAACGTCTCGAGTATATTTTCCGAAATAATGATATAAAGTTTTTCTACATCATTCCAAGATTTCACAATCCTCTGGGGCATTGCTATACAAATAGTGAAAAGAAAAAAATCGTGGAGCTGGCTGAAAAATACGATGTATATATTGTCGAGGATGATTTTTTAGGAGATCTTGACACCGATACAAAATCAGATCCTTTATTTTCTTTTGCCCCTTCAGGCAGAGTAATTTATATTAAAAGCTTCTCAAAGATTTTTTTGCCAGGGTTGAGGATAGCTACAATTGTCTTGCCTTCGCTGATGGTTTCAAATTTCCTGCGGTATAAATTCAGCGCTGACTTTAATAGTCCTGCCCTTTCTCAAGGTGCGCTGGAAATCTATTTAAAAAGCGGCATGTTTACGAGTCATCTTAAAAAGATCAAAGAGGTATACTATACAAAAATGCATATTCTTCAAGAAGCATGTGAATGTCTGCTACCTAGTGATACTTATTTTTCTAAACCGCCTTCAGGCTTCTACCTTTCCGTCAGCCTGCCAGGGAATGTAACAGCAAAGCAGATTGTTCACCTATTAAACGAAAAGAACATATTAGTTGATGATGCCTCCAGGATGTTTTTGCCTGAATATAAAAAGGAAAATCTTCTTCGGTTAAGCATCTCACAGGTGAAGGAGCACCAAATCAGGCAGGGGGTAGAGGAGCTGGCGAAGTGTATTGCTATGTTAAGCAGTAGGAGAAACTATATTAAGCCAAGAAATCTACTGCTCTTTTAGCAGGGGTATTGTAAAGGAGCTTTCAGTTAACAAGCGCCCTTTTCCAATTCGGAGAAGGGCGCTCGGCATTTTTAGAAGCTGCGGTGCTTCTCTAGGGCTAACAGACGTGATTTATAGAAGCAATAG
This sequence comes from Lysinibacillus odysseyi 34hs-1 = NBRC 100172, assembly GCF_001591965.1. Classification (GTDB taxonomy): domain Bacteria; phylum Bacillota; class Bacilli; order Bacillales_A; family Planococcaceae; genus Lysinibacillus_B; species Lysinibacillus_B odysseyi. The sequence goes on along the minus strand of NZ_BCVX01000006.1, from coordinate 202,065 downwards.
ATGGAGGTCGTCAATCCTATCGACAAAAAAATGCCCCCTATGATCAAAAAAGCCATTATATAATGTTTGACAATAAGATGGTAAAGATCTGTTTCTGCACTTCCGACGTTACGCAGCCAGTTTTCTGTTAAACTCATTCCCAGCTCAGGGCTTAAAAATATGAGTAATATGCCAATTCCGCTTAGAAAGATACCAGTCAGCAACACCATTCTCAATGCTTTATTTAGCATGTCTCTTTCCTCCCTTAGTTATGAAACTTCCATGGATATTTATAATTTTGTTCACATTAACTCATCAGCTGTCTAGTCAAAATACAGTAGCATATGCTTGAAGATACTCATTCTTCTGTATAGATGAGGAATAAATACCTTCTTCTAGTATATGAAGGACGAGCAGAGAATGGTCATTATCAATAGGAAGGAATATAAATAAGAAAAGGGGAGGAGGAAAGATAGTAATATCCATATAGTAAGCTGTGCGGTAAGGCCACAATAAGGATACATAGAATAAAGGGAGGATAATGGCGGGGTAACACCATTATCCTCCCTTTTCGTTTAGTTAGTATTTTAGTATAAAAAAACAGGCTTTTTACACCGGCTGCAGAGTACGTTCTTCCGCAAGCTTATTGTATAACGCTAAATCTTCTTCATATAAATCTTTATATGTCGCCAAGCTGTGCTTTTTGATGAATTCAAACGTAAAGTCATCGACAAGGCCTGCTGCTTCGTTTAAATATTTTGCATTGCGCCAGGCAGTTTCTTCAAATGTAATATCCATTTTCTGTTCTTCAAGCAATACAGATAAAAGATCAATATTAGTATAAAGCTCTCTTGGGCAATGGCTGTTTTTCATATCTAGTATTTCAAGTGTCCGCTCCAAAGATGCCTGTAATGCTTCCCGGTCTATTGCATGACCGAGTTCATGCATTGTCAGTGTTTTCACATATTGCTCAAACGGGATATCCGCCTGCATTTCCTTCCAAGCATCCACCAGCCGTTTTTTATCATATCCTACATAGTCACCGATAAAGTTATAGCTCATATTAATACCGCACTCATCCTTTTTCAGCTCGGTGTTCATACCAACGGCTTCTATAGTCGAAAGGATCAGTTGACGAAGGTCTTTTTCTTTATAGTTGTCTTGCATGTAGTCTCTCGTTTCTCCCTCTATATCTAAAATAAATTATTATATTAGTAAATAATATATGAAAGCTGATTAAATATATACCATAATTTGAGACTTTTCAACTATTTTGATTTCGAGGGAAAGGGAAGAGAGGCTACAAAAAACGCCATAAAGAAAAAGAGGCATTTGCAGCTGTATCAACATCTGCAAACGCCTCTTTTCGATTGACGTGTTTTTTAGTGTGCTTACTAGTATCGTACTATAGTGGAATCGCTGGAATCTTGTAACTAGGTGCACTCATACAGTAATTAGTATGATTGTTGGTGCTTTGTTATTTTAGTCGTTGTTTTTGTTGTTTGAACGGCTGCGGCTGCTTGCTTCTCCGCCTTTACGACCCGCTTCCTCACGGCTCATTTTACCGCCGTTGCTGCCACTGTTGTTGCCGCCATTGTTGTTGTTGTTTTGAGTAGCTTCTCCGCCTTTACGGCCGATTTCCTCATAGAATTCTTGACCGTGGTTTTCAGCAGTAGCTTCTCCACCTTTACGGCCGATTTCTTGGTAAAACTCTTTGTCGTGAGTTTGTGAAGTAGCTTCTCCGCCTTTGCGGCCAATCTCTTCATAAAACTCGCGACCATGATTATTGGAGGTAGCTTCTCCGCCTTTACGACCTGCTTCTTGAACTGTCATGTTTTCGTTGTTGTTGTTATTGCGTTTGTTAGCCATTTGTAATTCCTCCTAAATGATTATTAGCTTATAAGGTTAAGCTTACAAGTTATATTCCCAGGAGATGATAGAGTAAACATCCTTCTCCAAATCTTTTGACAAAGGCATGTCATTTACATGGGTAAAAAGCGCATCAATACTAGGGTTTTCAGGGAAATATTACAATTTTATTTCACTTATGATTTAGTAATATTAATTGTCTTTGTGCCTGTATTAACCGTTCCGAATCCGCCGATAGGGAAGGTAAAGATCGGCTGGGTATGCCCAAAATCTACATTATAAAGAACGGGAATAGTTTTCAGGGCAGGATGTTTGTCTAAAATAAAATGCAGCTGCTCTTCTGTCATATTGGACTGACGCTGGAATCTTCCTATAACGAGTGCTTTCATAGACCGGCATGCCTGCAGGAGGGAGGTTAGGTCCCGGGCAAATAATTCTGGTGTCACCATATAATCATCTTCAACAAAAAGAATGCCATCCGTTAGCTCTGGCATATAAGCGGTTCCCTGGAGAAGATTTAGCGTACATAGATTACCTCCCCAAATCGTTCCTTCAGCTGTTCCTTCATTATAGACCTTCCATTCTGTTTCCTCGAAGTTTCGATTTACCTCATCTGCATACCAAGCATCATCACTCCATTCGGAAGAAGCAGCAAGCATGTAAGGAGATTCTTCTGTAACCGCAGATAAAAAGGCACTTGTTTGATAATCCTGAGCCTTTTCCATTTGAAAGCTTGAAAAGTGCGGGCCCGAATAGGTAACGAAACCGCAGCGAGCTGTAATAGCAGTAGCAATTGCTGTAATATCACTGTAGCCGCAGAATATTTTTGGATTGTTACGGATGAGCTCATAGTCAAGATAAGGGAGCAGTTCATTGCTGTTAAAGCCGCCGATCACAGTCAAGATGGCTTTAACATGCGGGTCAGCAAAGGCTGCATGTAAATCCTCTATACGATGTTCAATAGAAGAAGAATGCTGAAGGTCGTCCTCGAAAATATAATTGCCGAAGCTGACATGAAAACCAAGGCGCTCCAAACGTTCTTTTGCTAATTCGATGCCTTCCTTCGAAAGAATAGAAGCGTTACGGCTTGGGGCGATGACACGGATCTCATCACCAGGCTGGAGTTTTTTAGGTGTTATCATAAAAGTATCCCCTTTATCGGAAAATAAGAAAAATTTTCCTTTTGACTGTTCATTATAATAGGGGCTTTGCCTTCTGTCCAGAGAAAATAAAAAACCGAATAACGTCTGGCGTTATTCGGGTGTAGCAGGGGATAAGGGAAGCAGAATAGCCGTTCTTTCCGTTACATATTGGATGCCGGCCTTCTCCATTTCAGGTATATAATCCTCTATATTATCGTTATAATGCATCGCATAAATCAGATGATGATATTCCTTCGGGTAATAGGCGAGTACATCTTTAAACTGGGCATGTACACCGTTAAATGTAAAGCTCGTATCCTGAAAGATGGCAAGCGTTTCTTCATTGATAAAGCGCAATAGATTGGCTTTACGCAAATCTTTTACATCACTTGGAAACAGGACATTGCCGAGTGGTCCATTAATGAGAAGGCCCGAACTGACCAAGCCATTTGCATGACAGTCTGTCGTATCAAAAATCTGCAGCTCTAACCCTTCTAAATCAATGACCTCCTTATCGCTTACGATAGTAAAATCACAAAAATCATCGACAGTACGGCCCTGGTTGTCAAGAGCAGCGGAAAGCAGCTTACGAAGCTGGGGATAGATTTTCTCATGAACTAAAACAGGCGTTTTCCCCGGGGTATGCTGTCCGTCTGTAAATTGCCAGAACCGCTGCATCACAAGCTCTTCAAGCCCTCCGACATGGTCAAAATGCAGATGGGAAATCCAGACAGCATCAATGTCCGTATAGGTATAGCCAGCTTTTTTCATACTTTCCCGGAGTGTCGTGCCTGCATCAATCAGCAGCCTCTTTGTGCCGATTTCCGCGATGTAGTTATTGTGATAGAAGCGCTCTGTAAAAGCTCCTCCAACACCAAGTGGAATTAATTTCATCGAATCAGTCCTTACTATTAAGAGATAATTCCATTCTACGATAAACAGTCGGCTATTTTTATTAAAAGCCTCTATTGTATTAATAATTTTACATTCTCCGGTACTCTTTACCCCGGGAAGCAGTGGTGACTTACAAAAGGTAGTTGTTTCTGTACTCGGTTTTACCCCCTGTTTAATATAACGCGTACCATATGAACAGGTGACCATTCTGTATGGGAAATGGAGATGATTGGGTAAGGTGTAGGGAACAGTTCAGCTGTAATTTCATGGACATCCTTCCCTTGCTTGGCCAACGTAAGTACCTTATTTTCCAATTCATCAATATACTCTATTTTAAGCTGAAGCAGCTTTTTTCCTTCCTTCACATAACCTGCATGGCAGCAGTACATATCCTCAAAATCATAGGCTAATAGTTTTTTCAGTGAAGCCCGTGTATTAAGTATATTCTCCTCTGCAAGTACTACCTTTACTTTTGGTGATATAAACAAATCCCCGGTAAACATGGCACCTATATCACGGTTGTAAAAGGCTACATGATCCTTTGTATGACCGGGAGTTTCAATGACATCCCATGTGTGATTGCGTGAGGTGAATGTTTCCCCTAACGCTGTAGAAGAAAAAGGAGCGGAATTTCCCCAAACGACCTGGCGGTAGATAGGAATCTGGAAAGGTTTTGGCGTAAAGGAAGCAGAAGACGAGTGGATGAAGACCGGGATATCCAGTTCCTTTTGCAGATAGGCTGCATTTCCTGTGTGATCCTCATGAAAGTGGGTGATATAGACAGCATCAAAATCGGCTTCATGAAAATACGGTTTGAACTCTTCAAGTAAAGAGCTGGAGCCCGTGTCAATTAGAATGCCATCAATATTAAAACTGTAGACACTCATTGGACTTCCAGGAACATTGGCTGTACATTTAGCCATCAACACATCGTTTTCCTTTTTGATTTCACTGCTTTTTTCTACTTTTATCATCGCAATCTCTCCTTCGCGCTTTTTTCTAGTATAACAAGCGTTCGGGAAAATGAACACCTATTCATTTGGTAAACAGGGAAGTTTTTCCTGCTAAAACGAGGAATTTTATCGCCGTTTGTGTAATATAACATATCAATCCGTTTAAATACGGTGGAATAAGTATAGAGGGGGAAAGGAAGATGGAATGGAGCTTACCGGTTTTAACAACCGAACGGCTGAAACTTCGAGCAGTAACACTGGATGATGCGGAAGCTATGTTTACATATGGATCAAATGAAAACGTGACAAAATATGTGTTATGGAATACGCATGAAACGTTGGAGGATTCAAAAGAGTTTATTGAGATGGCGCTGGAAACATATAAGATGCATCCTTTTTATCATTGGGGTATTGAATATGAAGGGAAATTCATCGGGACAATTGATTATGTTATGATCCACCAGCACAATAAAGTAGGGGAAATCGGCTATGTACTGGCGGAAGAATATTGGAATAAAGGCATTGTTACAGAGGCAGCGAAAAAGGTGATTGATTTTGGGTTTAAAGAACTTCAGCTCGTGCGTGTGCAGGCCAGATGTGTTGTGGAAAACACCGGATCCTCACGGGTCATGGAAAAATGCGGTATGATTTATGAAGGAACTCTCCGGAAGGCTTTATATATGAAGGGGAGTCATCGAGATGTAAAAATGTATGCTATTACAGATGAACATTGGCCTTCGTAACCATCTTTTATAAATGAATAGAGGATTTACAAACAAAAAAACGGAATACGATGGAAGCTGTTTCTCTTCGATCATATTCCGCTTCATTTACGATACTGTTCATTTGCTCTCCTCTTAAAAATCATTGTCGTCAAAGTTGTCTAATGTACAGGTGCACTGTTCTTCACGTAGGTAGGCATCATCATTTTCAGAGGATGCTTCATACGTATAAGGGTAGGTACTGATTACTTGCTTTAGATAGATATGAAATGTCATATCCCTCACCTCCTGCCTCTATTTTACAATATTCAGAAAATTTTTAAAATAGTAATTGTCGCTATAGTAAAAAAATTCTTTCCTCTTTTCTAATTTATGTTAATATTTAGGTAATAAGTATATAGTATTTATAACTGAGAAGTAGGTGATTAGATGGAGAAAATATTTACACATGAGGAGCAAAAGCAATACTATGCTCTGGCTTTGAAAAAGTTTCAAAGTGGTGAATATGAAGGAGCAGAAGAACTGTTGCAGCTGCTTCGGGAAAGTTTTTTACAAGATCAGGATTTTGAAAGCTATATAAAGGTAAACATCTACTTAATTAGAATTTTAGTAAATACACAAAGATATGAGGAAATGTTCGATTATATCCTGGAAACTGAACCTTATGTTGAAGAGTATGCAGCAAAAACTGAACACCTCGCATTCCGGCTGATCAAAGCGATCTTCCAAGATGTAATGGGCATTCAGTCGCCAATCGCGGAACTGAGTGTACTGCTGGAGGAAGCAATTGAAATTAATGATATCCGTCATATTTTCAGGGCGGCAAACAACCTGCTTCATTCCTATAATGAAGAGAAAAAAATCGAGGAAGGGTATGCATTAATCGAGCGGATAACACCATACCTTGAACTGGTGGATAAAAATGACCCAATAGGGCCAATGATGTTTTACATTAACTCTTTCGACATCTACTATGCACGCAAGGACTTTGAGAATATCGAAAAAAACTTAATAAAGCTGGAAAAAGATAGTATATATAAGACGGTTCCTTCCCTCGAATTCCCTTATTGGAGTATTAAGGGTCTTTTTATTCTTCATCATGGAGAAATTGAGAAGGCTAAATACTATTTTGAAAAAGCTTACAGCATGATTAAAGACAAGTTCTACTTTGTCAATTATATTGAACGCTGGGTTCACGCGATGAAAGAGCACGGAGAAGTTGAACAAGCCTTTGCCTACCAGAGTTTATTAGTAGAAGCATTGCAGGAGCATATTGCGATGGAAAAGAAGGTGAGACGTTCGGAGATCATTTCGAAGTTCTCTACAAGCGGTGTAGTAGAGCGGCTGCATCATGACCGTCTTTCCGGTGCAAAAAGCAGGGCATATTTCGAAGAGCAGCTGGAGAAGAACCGGGAGATGATTCACTATTCTGTGGCGGTGTTCGATGTAGATAAATTTAAAATTATTAATGATACGTACGGTCATCTTGTCGGTGACCAGGCAATTAAATTTATTGCCTCCATTGCGATGAAGTGGATGCCGAAAAGTGATATGAAGCTCATCCGCTACGGTGGGGATGAATTCATTATTTTTATGCCATATCCAAAAGAAGAGATCGAAGAGGAGGTTAGTCGCCTCCGCCAATTAATCGGGACAGCAGATTTCATTGTCCGTGGCACTGGGGAAGTCATCAATTTTGAAGTGAGTATAGGTGTCGGCTACACAGATGAAACACCTGCTACTTTGCTTCAGCTATTTGAGACAGCCGACCGTGCCCTTTATTATGCAAAGCAAAATGGAAGAAATCAGGTTCGGTTCCGCGAAGCGATCCATTAAACGAAAGTAATGTACGTTACTTTCGATTTTTTATCTGATTTTTCACCCATTATTATGTCTATCATTCAAAAAGAGCATCGCTATTTGAGCAGTAGAGTAAGCGGTATAGATATCGGGCAATGAATAAATATAAAAAGTATAAGTAACTGTATAATTGTATTAAATTTGTATTAATCTCCTTTCGGGCGAAGGGGATTCTGTTTGGTTTATTAAAAAAGAAAGTAAGTGAAGTTCTGCCATCTCACCAAATATATAAAAGTGAAACAGGGCAGTCCCTCATAAAAGTGCTGTTTAACAAAGGAATAAAAATTACAGCGCTTGGATCTACGGAAACGGAGATTGCAAAAATGGGACGCAGGTGTTTCCAAATGGCAAGAAGTATCCCTTTTACAATCCGATTAAACAAAATAAAACACATATAAGGGCCTTGCAGTATGTATTGTCGGAAGTACCTCCTCATCTATAAGCAGGTGCAGTTTATTTACTATGCATTAAAACAATATGCACAGGTTGATGAGCATATCATCAGGCAACACTTGGAAGCAATCAAGCAAAACGAACAAAAGCAATATTCATAGTAGAGATGAAACGAAAAGGCAAAATAATTATCTTTATTGTTTCTACTAAGTGGTTTCTGCAAGTTGGCCTATCTCCCTTTTCACCATCATAACTATTTGTCGAAGATACACTAAACTGGAAAGAAAGTTTGTCGTTTTTATTTTGAGGGAAATAGTTTTATATTAAAATTAAGTGGACATAGGTGATAAAAGATGGCTATAAAACCACGGATTGATGAAGAAGCGATAAAAAATATCGAGTATTTAATCAAAATGGAGCGCTATAAAGAAGCCGGGGAGTTTGGTGAATATTTGCTGGACCGTCATCCTCATCTGGATGAGCTAGGTATCGCGCTATGTCTCCAACTTTTAGATATCTACATCGTTTTAAATGATGGAGAGAGCTTTAAGCGTTTATTTAACCATTATGAGAATATACTAAAGGAACACACAAATCCGTTCATCCGCACAAAGATGAACCTGCTGTTAGGGCATTATTATCTGCATATCGGGCATGATTATGAGGAATGTCTGCAGTATTATCAGAAAAGTATCAGCCTGGCTTTCCAATACCAATATCACTTACAGCTGGTCGTGGCCATCAATAATATGACTGCTGCTTTCGAAAAACGGCATGTACCTATCCAGACAATTTACCAATTCTTGAAGTTTAATATGATCGTTGCCGAAAAAATAGAAGATCAAAATAGTAATAGTTATGTAGAGGGGCATTTAATGTACTTCCGGATTATGACGATGCTCCGAAAGTTTGACAATGTGAAGCGAAAGATTGCCCTGTTTTTAGAAAAAGATCTGAATAATATGACGAGGGTACGCGTGCTCCATGCATTACAGTATTGCCAATATACCGCGGGTGAATATATACAATCGCTGGAAACGAGTAAAAAAGCACTTATTATTTTAGAGCAGGATTCTGCGTTGAAGGGCTATGTAGCGGGGTACGAAAATATTTATAAGACAATGAAGCTCGCCGCTAAGGCAATGAATCTGCCCGTCTATAAGGCATATGAGCAGCAGTATGAGCATTATCGCCGGTTAGGGGAAGTGAAAAAGCAAATAAACAAAAAAGTTTCTGCGGAAATCCATGTAAATATGCCTCATTTCCTAAAGGCGAAGGATTTTTACGCGGAGGTAGAATCCGCAACAGGCACGTTTATCCTCATCCAGCACGCTGATGCGGCATCAATCCTGCCAGTCGTGAAAGATCAGTATCCCCTCAGCTGGACATGCCTGACAAACAGTATCGGTATTTTTATACCGCAGCTGCTCACAGAACGAGAAGTAGAGGCTTTGTTAGTACCTGTAGTAGATGCAAAGCAATATAGCTTTTGCCACAGCGGTGAAGACGATATAACAGGCCGTGATTATTACTATCTTCTGCAAGCGCAAGTTTATTATAAGGAGCGGACATAAACAAAAGCTGTAGAAGTAATAAAGGACCCTCAAGTTAATAGGAGGGTCCTCTATTATGAAAGACGGGATAAGTATTCCGTGAGAAGACAGCGTAAAACTTTTTATTATGACCAGTAGTTTTCCATTAATTTAATAGACCACTCGGGCTGTGTAACCTTTCCCTTTGGTAAAAACTCCGCCATAACAGGTTTTATATCGATAATAGGTGTGCCATCGACAGCATCCAATCCACTTACGAGTAAACTTCTTTTTTTGACCTCTCGTAGTGTTACGGTCGTTAAACCAAGCTTGTTCGGTCTGTTTTTTCCTCGCTGTGCAAATATCCCAACTTTAGGGTATTGATCGTTATTTCGTGGGTGTCTTGCCTCATATTGAATTTTCTCATCTGCTACTTGATCAAAGTAGAAAATAATATCTAAGTGAGAGAAGTCTCCAATCCCTGCTAGTGCTTCCTCATGTAAATCTTCTGCCAATTCAATGGTAGATAAGACCGTTCCCCAATAATCATCTTCTACTGCGCTTCTTGTATTCCGTACAAATGCAACGGGTTTGATGGAATAATGCATGGTTACTGCCTCCTTTTTCCAGTTTCCAAGCGGGCAATGGCTATGTTTTTATTTACATTTATTCTACCATTTGGAACCTCGCTTATAAAGGGGCGTCAAGCTTTTAATAAAAGCAGCAAGGGGGGCTAGGAAGTGGGGAAATTAGTATGCAGGAGTGTACTAGCTGCGCTTTTCTTCCCTATTGTGATGGGTGCTATCTCAGTTTACACGAAGCAGATGCGGGAAAAGGAACAGCTCGTTCTTGGAGAAGTGAGCGCTTTTATTCAGGAAGATGGACAGATAAAGGAGATGCCACAGCTAATATTAAGAAAGCATAGTTTATTCTCAGGCTATGAAAAGTGGCAAGTAGAAAGAGAAGATACGAAGGAAGTGTATCAATACAGGACAGGGAAGATTGTAGAGGTGAATGATGAAAAACCCTCTTTACATAAGGGGAGCTAAAGAGTCCAGATTTTCTAAATCAGGGCTCTTTAGTAAAGCAGATAAGGAATTACTTTGAAGCAGATTGTACTTTTACAAACATTCCTTCCTCTGCCTTTTGTTTAGCTGCTTGATTCATCTTTACTATTTCTTGGGACACGGAAGAAGAACGGACGAGTTGGCCGTTTATAGGAATGGATGGATCGATACATCTCATTTTGCCTATAACATGGATATCATAGTTATACCGATCTTCTATCACATCTACTAAGGGATGTAATCCATCAAGCAATCCTTTTATATCATGGTCATCCAATGAACGTAAAAGTGCCATCACTTCTTCATCTCTTCCAAGAAGCGTGTCAATGGTGATCAGCTGTTGATCGAGCGCCAATTTTAATGTTCTTGCTAAAACATCATAGCCGTACACATTCAGGGGATTCAAAAAGAAATCAATGACCTCCATATAGTAAGTACGGACAAACCATTCGGCAGTTTTTACATCTCCTATATATACTTTGCCTCCCAATACAAAAAGAGCCTCTAAAAAGGAATGAATCTCTTCCATCGAAATATTGCCGTACCGGTACATATCCCGCAGTGTATAGTCAATTCTATCGGCACATAGCTCCGGAGCAGGCTGCTCCAAAAGAGTCCATCTCGTCTCGTCAAGCAGCTCCTTATAGTTATAGCCGTAAGCAGTTAGAATATGAGGAATATCAGATGCCATTATGATTTGCTCGTAAATTTCTTCATGAAAATTCTCTTCTTTATTATGGAGAGCAAAATCAATAACATGCGAGAATGCAGTATGGGAGACATCATGCAGTAGCCCGGCGATTTGCTCCTCGATACTTCCCCCGAGTCTTTGAATAAGCAGCATGACACCTACCGAATGGTCATATCTGGTGACATTCCAACTCTCGTTCACAAAATAGCTTGCCCCTCCTTGGTAGATACCTTTCAGTCTTTGTAGCGGCTCGCTAAGAATGAGCTCTTTTAGCACTCCGTCTATCATATAAGTACCATATATTTCATCGATTATCTGCATAGGAGCCCTCCTTATTCAATGAAGCTTTCTAAATAGTTTTTTGACCGTTCAGGTAGTCGCAGAAATTAAGCATAACCTCCCTTAAGATTAACCTCGCATTTGATAAAATGGAATATATAAGTAAATAAACTGTGAGTTAGGGATGATAAGCTAGTATGACAATGAGTTGATTAGAGTGACGGCTGGTGACTCCCTGGGAATCAGAACGCGCGGAAAATCCAACGATTTGGAGGTCTATCCCTGAAACCATTCAGCCCAAGCCGTGCCCTCGCAGAAAGTGTCCAGCCAGAACGGAAATCAACCCCGGTTTACGGTGATGAATTATATATAAGAATTACGCTTTTCAATAAGAAATATAAAGCATCCAGCTGAATTTATCCGAAATGAAAAAAACAGGGTGAGAATATTTTTTCCATCAAACGATGTATTACATATAAAGGCCTTTAAATTCGAATTAGGAGTATATTGTATGAACATTACAAGTGACAATTTTATAAAGTATTTCAAAAAGGGCAGGGAATCAGCGCTTGAATATGTGATTGAGCAATACGCAGGAATTGTAAAAGCGGTCGTATATAATGCATTACATTCATACAAAGATCCATACATGGTAGAAGAATGTATCAGTGATGTTTTCATCGGCGCCTATGAAAATGCCAAGCAGTTTGAAGGGAATGAAGAGGATTTCCGAAAATGGCTTTGTACGATTGCGAAATTCAAGGCAGTCGATAGGCAGCGAAAGCTCGCGCGAAGCCCGGTCATAACGGATGTAGATGATATACGCTTACATGTACAGTCAGCAGAGGAAGAGTTTCTCTTAAAAAGTGATGCACATGACTTGATGATCATCATGAAAAAACTGGAAAAGATAGACCGCGATATTTTCCTGATGAAATATTTTTTAAACATGAAAAATGAAGAGATCGGTAAAACGCTTGGAATCACAAAGGCTGCTGTTGATAACCGATTGTACCGGGGCAAGAAAAATTTGAAACAGATGTATGCAGGAGGGGTGTTCAATGAAGAAGGTATATAAGCAATTCAATCAACTAAACATAGACATGGAGCTTGAGCCGATGGAAGTCAGTGAATTTGAAATGGCACGGATCAAACAGCGAGTATTAAAGAGGAGGAAAAGAAAACAAATTCCGAAAATAGCAGGCATGGCAGCAGCCCTCCTTCTTGCCGCAAATATTACGGCGGGTATTGCTTTTCCCGCCTATGCTGAGAAGATTCCTTTCCTCTCCAACGTATTCGAGCGGTTCAATGATGAAAATAAGTACATGTTTAAAGGTTATGAAGAATTTGCGACAGATATTGGGGTGACGAAAGAAAGCAATGGGATCAGCATCACCGTGACAGATGCGGTGTATGACGGAGAGAATGTTACGATCGCCTACACAATGACAAGTGAAAAAGATCTGGGGGCAAGACCTGCGTTGGATGGTCCTTTTATTATCGAAGAGGTAAAGGAAAGATATAAGTACGGCGGCTACTCCACAAACTATCTTGCCCAGAAAGTAGATGAACATGAGTATGCAGGGCTGTTCGTTTACCAGCTCGTGAAGGGAAGCAAACCCGAAGAATTGCATATTAGCTGGAACGGAAATACCGTGATGGATTTTGATCATGTTTCAACCGCGTACGAAGGAGACTGGGACTTCCAGTTCCACCTGAAGACGTTGAAGAGCAAGACGACAAAGCTTTCGGATGACGGTCTGCTGCTGCAGGAAGAAGGGTTCGAAATTAATATGAGCAAGATGGTGGAAACGCCAGTCACTACCACATTGTATTTGACTGAAAAGGTACTGCACGACCAATTCCAGCCGCCAATCGAAAACTGGCATGGTATCGAAGTGGAATATAAGGTAGCAGACAATTTAGGGAATGAATACACGACCATTACTGACCACGGTGTTGCTGTTGAAAAAGAGCTAAATAACCTGGGCCAAACACGCCTGATGATGAACGCTATTCATAAGGATGCGTCGTCTCTAATTATTACGCCATATGTATCTGTTTTAAAATTAGGCACTCCTCGTGCAGCTGAAAGTGGCAGTATTACCCCACTTGAAGTAGTCGGGGAGCCGTATATGATCGGACCGATAGAGGTTCCGTTATCTAAATGATTGCAGCAGCCAACAGGCTGCTGTTTTTTTAATTGAAAGCTTTGAAAAAGTTTTTCTGTACAGGTCAAAAGCGTATTTACAAACTGCTGGCCGAGGAGTAGAATACATTCATTAATTCAAAATTATATGGCTCAATCTCATGTCATGAGAACGGAGGAACCAATCTTTTGGGGTTAATTCTGCCTAGCAGAAGGGATGATAGACTCTTTCGCCATCCTACCCGTCAGCTAACTTCGTCGGCTAAAGCGAAGGAGGTCCTATTATATAAGACCGCCTTAACGAGGGGTTTTTTTGCTATGCAAAAAATCTGCTAGTTGAAGTCGGTCTTTTTTTATTAACTTTCCAGCCTTGCAAGAAAGAGATTGCTAGTTGGTTGATTTTATATTATACAGGGGAGATCAGAATGGGTTATTTATTAAACCGGCTCAATCCATCAGCTATTTTAGTGTTGGGCTTTGCGGTCATTATATTGATAGGTACGGGAGTATTGTCGCTGCCGATTGCAACAGAGGACGGAAAAGGGCTTCCTTTTTTAGATGCATTCTTTACTGCGACATCCGCAACATGTGTAACAGGGCTTGTTGTGGTAGATACTGCTGATACGTTTACGATGTTTGGTGAACTAAGTATCTTAGCGATGATTCAGATCGGCGGGCTTGGTTTCATGACGTTTACGACGTTTTTGTTTATTATGCTGCGGAAAAAAATTTCATTAAAAGAACGTTTATTACTGAAAGAGGCGTTCAATGCAAGTTCGACAGCGGGAATGGTGAAAATTGCAAAGCGGATTTTCATTTTCACCTTCGTTATGGAATTTCTTGGAGGGGCGGTGTTAGCTGCTAGATTTGCGTATGAAATGCCTGTTTCAAAAGCGATTTATTATGGTTTTTTCCATGCGATCTCCAATTTTAATAATGCAGGATTTGATCTGATGGGAGGATTTCGCAGCCTGACTGAATATGTAGGGGATCCGATTGTTGTCCTCGTTATCTGTACGATGATTGTGACAGGAGGTCTTGGCTTTATTGTCATTAATGAGCTATATGAATATCACCAAGCAAGAAGGCTCTCCCTCCATACAAAGGTAGTGCTAAGTACGACAGCTGTTTTGCTCGTCGGAGGGGCAGTTCTCGTCTTCCTGTTCGAGTATACTAATATGAAAACAATGGGGACGCTGACGTTGCCGGAAAAAATCCTAGGAGCAGTTTTTCATAGTGTGACGCCGCGTACAGCAGGAGCCAATACACTGCCAATGGCGGATTTGACCCATGGGACCTTGCTTTTAACAATCTTCCTCATGTTCATCGGAGGAGGGTCCGGTTCGACAGCCGGCGGGATTAAAGTAACGACCTTCACCGTTCTTGTAGCCGCCATATTCCGGCAGCTGCAAGGAAAAGAGGATGTTGTTTTGTTTAAGCGGAGAATTGTAACGGAAACTATTTTAAAAGTTATGACTCTCTCTCTAAGCGGTGGCTTCATCGTTATAGCTGTAACATTTCTATTGAGCCTGACAGAGAAAAATTATGATTTCATTGTTTATTTATTTGAGGCGACCTCCGCCTTCGGGACTGTTGGATTGTCAATGGGACTGACGCCTGAACTATCAGTAATTGGTAAGGTGCTTATTATTATCACCATGTTTATCGGGCGCGTCGGCATTATTACCATTGTCTTTTCCATTGTAAAAAAGACAGGACGGGAACGGTATCAATATGTAAAAGGAAATGTGATGATTGGCTAGGGGAAAAAGAGGGAAAAGATTGACGGCTGCTGCTGGCTGTCAATTTTTTGCGCAAAATTTGCAGGTCCGTCAAAAAAAGGAACTGGTATTCCTCTCTTTGGAGATGCAACAGCCCGTAGCCAAAGAGGAAGAACAACTATGCTTTTGTTCAGTGTTTTGATAGAAAGACAGTGAAGTTATAAGGGAAGGCTGGACAATACGGAGGGAATTTGTTGATAATGGAAATAGATATGCCTGTCATATAGGTAGACAGCAGGAAAAGCAGGCAGTTTGAAAGGAGCAGTTATGATTTTCGTATTTGATTTAGATGGGACAATTTGCTTTAACGGAAAACCGCTAACAACGGATATCTGTGCGGCACTGGATGAATGTATAGAAGCGGGGCACGAAGTTGTATTCGCTTCGGCACGGCCGATTCGGGATCTGCTTCCTGTTTTACCGGAAAAATATCATGGTTTTCGAATGGTCGGAGGGAATGGAGCATTTACACGGCATGGTGATCAATCATCGTGTGTCTCATTTGATGCGGAGACAGCAGAAAAATTAAAGGCGTTGACAATGCAGCATGAGGTTAAGTATTTATTTGACAGCGATTGGGAATATAGCTACACTGGCGGCGAGGAGCAGCCGATTTATGAGGGGCTTGATCCATTAAAGCTTGCAAAGAATAAGCCGCTTCATGAGCTGGAGAATATTTCGAAAGCTGTTTTGTTTACAGATGATGAATTCATTCGCCAGGCAATCACTGCATTACCGGTAACGATTTTCCACCATCATGCGGAGCGGTTAATTGATATTAGCCCTGCAGCGATCAATAAGGCAGCGGGATTGAAGCGGCTCGGTATCGAGGATTATATTGCATTTGGAAATGACCAAAATGATCATGAATTATTTACATATGCAGCGTACAGTGTTTGTGTAGGTGATCATCCGATATCACAGTTTGCAGATGAGATGACGACACCGGAAGAAGTAAGTCATACGGTCAAAAAACTGGCTGTTCGTTTCCGTGAGAAAATTGTTATGTAGGGAAAAGTGAGATAAAGAGAGACTGCCAGACATGGCAGTCTCTCTTTTTTGCTGTTTAGAAGGGGGGAGAAAGGGCTCTATTTTTCTACGGACAGGCGCTTTCGATACAGTGACAAGCATCCAGTTTCATTTTTCTTATCTTCCGATTGCCTGCATTGCTTTATTGAGGGAGATGTTTACTCGGCAGATGGAGCCTGCTATTTTGCCGCGTACATTGTGTAATCATCATAGCCAATTAAATAATTGACGGGTAATGGATTCTACTAAAAGAGACACGGGAGTGATACATAGCCTGTTCGGTATTAGACAAATGGTTTTATATTTTGAGAATAGTGTCAGACTCTTTTTGAAAGATAAGAGATAGAGCTGGTTTTCGCATCATTTGTTTTACCAAGAAGGAATGAAGGAGGTGCTAAATTTGCTTGATTATCTTATTGACTTTCTACCGTGGCTGCTGTTTCATCATCCATCCAGAAAAGCAACCAAGGGATAAACCGTATAACCGTACCCTTTACATATTTTTTACTCAGGAAAATCCCGCTATTTTGGATTGTACTGAGTGGGAGAGGAATAGTAACTAACCAAGAGTTGTGTTGTTTTGCTGCGGCTGCTGTAGAGAAAAGAGCAGATCGGATACACCGCCGCTGTTCAGGCCAGCATACGTCGGAGGGGCATGCAGTGCGAACAGCCTGTAGTTTACCAATCAATAAAAAGTTAGAAATCCTGCGATGGGGTGGGTGGGTCCCATTTGATTTTTACCAGGGCAAATCTATTATAGAAAATAGATTTTCATTCCCTTTCAACTTCCCCTTGTAAACTAGAAAGAGTTATAAGCTCTTTCTAATATCTACTATATGAAGAAAAAGAAAGAGTGACGGGGCGAATAAATTAAAAAGCTCAAATTCTTTTATCGTCTCTATTTTTTCGCTGGAAATCTAGAATATCTAAGAGCGATTGCTGCAACGAAAAGGCTCGTGACCAGCCTAATTGCTGTAGATCTACCGGTGAGATAGAACAGAAACTCTCCTTTTCCTCTATTTCGCTTGTCACCTCGAATGAAACGCCTGAAATATTTTGAAAAATATCGGTTACCTCTTTAAGTGTGACAGGATGCCCCGATGTAACGCTGTATGTCGTTTGAACCTTTCCTTTTTTAAGAAGCATATCATAGGCTGTAATAGCATCGCGGACATCTAAAAAATCCCGTATGGCAAGCAAGTTATAAACAGATAGCTTTGGCTCCTCTAACCCAACCTCCATCTGGGCGATTCTTTTTGCCAAGATTGTACAGACGCCAGCAGAATGACCCGGGCCAATGAGATTTGAAGGATTCGCAATAACGACATGAAGCGTAAATAAGGAACTATAAACTTGTGCAAATAAAGTTTGCATCGTTTTGCTCAAGCCATACGGGTGAATGAACGAGTCTATATCTGCCGGATCTGACGAAAGAATAGAACCTACAACGAGTATTTTGCTTTGGCTTGACTCTGTGCGCAATGCATCAAGAAGATAAGCAGTACCCAGAAGATTTGCTTCCAACGTTTCTACCGGCTTTATCCAGGAAGTATCGACAGCATTTTGGCCGGCAAGGTGCAGGACGAAATCAGGTTGCAGACCTGCTGCTATTTTCCGTAAAGCTTCCCGATCTGTTAAATCTCCGCGCACAAGCTGAATATTTTCGTGGGATAGTGAACTGTTGCCTCTAACAAGCGCATAGACTTTGTATCCTGCCTCTGCAAAGTAGATACATGCATGCTGACCGGTAAATCCGTTTGCTCCCGTTATAAGAATTTTCGGCGTCTCAGTTACTGGATCGATATGCATGTTCTAACCCTTTCGCTAATGGAACTTCGGGCTGCCAGTCTAGTAAATATTTTGCCAGCTCGTTTGATAGACAGCTATGCATAATATCTCCCGGTCTTGGTTCCGTAAAATGTGTTTCAGCGGGAGCTCCGTGTACCATTATGAGATGTTCAAGCAAAGAATTGATAGAAATACTGTTGCCGGTACTGATATGCATGACCTCGTTTGTCGGAGCTTTGGCTGCTAAAAGATTTGCCTTTACTACATCCTGAACATAAATGAAATCCCGGGTTTGCTCACCGCTACCTTGAATGAGGATAGTCTCTGCTGCTTTTAAGCGTTCTAAAAAGACAGCTACAACACCGCCATCTCCTTTGGGTAATTGTCGGGGACCATAAACATTTGCATAACGTAAAATGGTATATGGCAAACCAAATAACTTGTGGAATAACTTAATATAGCATTCTGCCGCCAGCTTGGAAAAACCATAGAAGCTGGAAGGAGAGGTTGCTTCTTTTTCTGTTATGATTTCCCTCTCTATATTTCCGTACACAGCAGAAGTTGAGGAAAAGACAAAGTTTTTAACGCCGCCTTCTACACAGCTCTCCAATAAATGAATCGTCCCGTCAATATTAATGCGTGCATCCTCTGCTGGATTTTTAACGGAGCGCCCTACATCTGCCTGAGCAGCTAAATGAAAGAGGACATCCGGCTTTATATCTTTAATAAGCTTTTTAACTTCCGGGTCACAAATGTCTAACTGATATAAGGTAGCAGCAGTATTAAGATTGGATAAAAGTCCTGAGCTGACGTCATCAATAACGATGACGTCAGCTCCTTTTGCTAAGAGAGCATCCACCAGGTGAGAGCCGATAAAGCCGGCTCCGCCTGTTACGACTGTTTTCATGAAATTGGCTCCTTTTTACAAAATATCAATCATTCTAGTATTTACGTTTATAAAGCATCATAGAAGTAGGCGCAGGTATAGAATAACCTTCTGGAAGCTTCTCTTTCAGGGTATCCCATATCTCTTCGTTAACAACAGTAGATGGGACAGAGGATTCAGTTTCGATTGTAGAAAATAAATGATCATATTTGCCGTCATATAATGGGATAACGGGTTCGGAAGGAAGAGACATATTGGCCACCTCACTTTCAAGGGAAACTGTACTATTTCCATCCGCTTCATTCAGGGATGAAGGTACCGCTGCTTCAGTAGTTGTAAAAGGAGTTACTGACGCTGCCCCACCCGATATATTTGAGACAGATGAAGCGGCGTGCTGCCCGATATTAAGCGGTATAGCTGGAGGAACAACCCCGTTCCCAGGTAGAGGAGGCACACTAATTGTACTTGCACCAGGTGGAGGAGGTACGCTAATTGCACCTCCGCCGGGTGGAGGAGGTACGCTAATTGCACCTGCACCAGGTGGAGGAGGCACGCTAATCACACCTGCACTCGGTGGAGGAGGCACGCTAACCATACTTCCTTCCAGCGGAGGCGCTGTACTAGACATACCTTCGGCTAACGGAGGATCTAGCGGGATGTTGCCAACTGGCTCCTGTACATCTTCTAATAAATAATCCTCTATACTTTGTAATTCACGGTGCTCATTCTCTATTTCATTGAAGTATGCCTCTTTTACTGAATCCACATTGTTAGCATCAGCTGGTCTCGAATTATCTTGGTTTGATGTTTTATTAAATAATGATAACCACCAGTTTTTCAAATTCGTTAGCTGAAGGATAATCCAGGCTTTAATAGCAAGATAAATTTTACTCAACATGTTCATCACCTGTCTTTCTCATAGAAGTCACTTCATCGTAAATCTTCAATAACTTCCTGACACCATTTTCATATGACCAATGTGTCATCCCCCACTTTTTCGCATTCCTTCCGAGGATTTCTGAAACGATAGGATTCGATAATAGAAGATTTAAGCTTTCAGAGAGGCCATTGACATCCTTGGGCTCGGTAAGAAGGCCTGTTACATTATGCTTTACCATTTCAGACAGCCCTCCGACGTTTGAGACAATACAAGGTTTCCCGGCCAGCTGCGCCTCAATCAATGAGAGAGGCTGGTTATCAATCAAGGAAGGCAAAACATAAATATGGGATTTTGCTAGAAGCGAAGGAATGCCTTCCTGGCGGCCTAAGAAGAAGACGTCATCTTCGATTTTAAGCGATCTACTTAACATTTGGAGTTCCGTCTTCATATCACCGTCCCCAACAATCCAGCATACCCAATCCTGCCGTATTGCTTTTAGTTTGGCCAAGGCTTGAAGTAAATATTGAACTCCCTTCAATTCAACAAGACGCCCTGTATAAATGATCACTTTTTTATTGGCGGGGCGTTCAATCATTACATTTTCTAGCTTTTGCTTTACAAATCCCTCTGTATCAAATCCATAATGAAGGACTCGTAAATGACTTTCAGGTATACCAAATTCCTCTATTAAAATATCCTTCAGCCAGTGGTTGGCTACAATACTAAGATCAGAAGAGATTGCGCCGAGTTTTTCCATCTCATCATAATATTCTTTTACAATATAAGAGTTGGAGTCTTTATGAATATTTCCGAGCTGTTGGCTGATTTCCCGGGCTACCGAGCCATGAATGGTTGCAACCATTGGAACATTTGTCTTGTTGACTCGTCGTATGCCGGCAGTGGAAATAACATCTTGTGTATGGATAAGGTCATACTGATCCAGTCCTATATAAGCAGCTGCCAATTCAAAAAAGTAACGTTGAAACTCCGTATACTCAAGAAGTTTATTTGAATAAAGGTCAGGATACATCGCAGGGGGCAGTTTTGCCTGAAGGAAAGGAAGGATATTATGTTTCTCTACCTTTTTATCCGATCCGACAATATGAACAATGTTATTCTCTTCGCCATTGCCCATTAAATCTACTTCGTGGCCGTATTCCTCTAAGCCCTTCTTCAACTGCTGCATGTATGCCCAGACACCACCCATATGGGGGATTGTCCAATAGGTACAAAGTAAAATTTTCATATCAATTCTCCCTTATTAGATTCGCATATAACAAGCATATGCAGAATGGATATGTTCCTTTGGACGTATGACTAGATAAATAAAGTGATAGGGGACGGGGGATAAAGTATTTGTTCTTTTATATGAAGAGTTCTCAGGGGAAGATTAGGTAGGGCTTATTAGCAATCCAGCAGGATACAGCTGAAAGAGAAGTTTTGAATATGCGAGATATAAAGATGGCTGGTAGTACTGAGGAGCGAAGGGGTTCATCACAGCTTGCTATTTTTGTACTATCCAGCAGCACTACCTAAAAGAGGTTTGAAAGGCCTTTTTATCTGAGAAAGGGTATTTAATGGGTCAAATCGTAATCATTTGGAGGATAATTGGTGATCCCTGCAATGGTGCATCTAACGTATTTAAAATAATTTTCCCTTCTTCTATCCTATAATTTACTTTTGGCTGGAGTACCCCATTGATAAAAAGGTTCATAAAAGAAACGTCTGATGTGCTTCGTATGATGCGGTCCCCGGTATGCTCCAGGCAGTCATCAATTGTATACACTTTTTTTCTTCCATCGGAAACAGTATAAAACTCCAGAATGGAGACTTTTCTAGGGCCTTTTATATAAAGGGATTCGGAGGGAAGCTTAGGAAATGGTAACAGCAGGGGACGAGCTAATCCACTATTTGATTCAGGCCAAAATGACATAAGACTCCTCCTTAATTTGCAAATAAAAGGTTCTTTCTATTAGTATGTAAAGATCCATTATAAAGTGTAGGTATAAAGCACTGTTGTTTCTTTCATTTTTCAAATGTCACGGTTCTCTCTCTTGTGAAGACATATCATGGTAAAGATAAAATTTAGGAGGGATCTTTTTTGCCGTTAAAAATTATTACTATTGCGCCTAATACAAATCAGGCTATCGCCTTATCACCATTGGTTACTCGGTTATTTCATGAAGTTGGAGAAACGCTTAGTGGTATTTCAACGTATAAAATTAACGTAAATGAATTTCTAAATGATTCTGGGGAAGTCGTAGAGAATTTGCCGGAACTTAATTTGAACAATAATTATTTCCACGTGTATGTGAATGGCGTCCTGCAAATGGACGACAACTTTGCTTATACAGCAGGAGAGCAAGGAATCGGCTCCTTATTAATGTCTATTCCGGAAGATACAGAAATCCCTGTAGGCACACCAATCATTGTGGAGATTGTTAATTTCTATCCACAAATCTAAATATATAATAGCCCCTAATTAGGTACATTCATTAATGCCTCAGGGGCATTTTTTTATTGGAAGAAAGGCAAGTTCCTGTTGGAAAGGTTGTTATGCTTGCAAGTGGGGCAAGCAGTTGGGAAGAATTCTCCATCTTACAAGCAAGTGAATGATAAAGTTAGCGGAAGAAAAAAAATTGTATACCTGCCCTACATCTCTATGTAAAAACAGCATTAAATGAGAGTATCGGCGATGTTTATTTTTTGAGCTGATAGACATCGCTTCTAAAAGAGGGGGGGTGAAGGAATGAAAAGAGAAGAATTACTGGGAGGTTATGATGCAATATTCAGTCTTGGTGATTTATGTTTAACATCAATACAATTGAAAAAACACGGCCTGAGACCCTATTCGGGTGTTTTTGACTGGGCTGCTACCCCGATACTATCAAAAGTAAATATGATGTTGAGAAACAGATTTGCCCAATTTATGGAGGTAAGTCATTTAAGAGCAATCGGCCCGGCAAGTGATACAATGCTCTGCGTAGCAGATGATTATTATGATTTTGTTTCCAACCACGACTTTGAATTATCAAAGAATACAATGACATATCTTGGTTCCTATTATGAGGTAATGGATAAATATAATCGGCGCATTAATCGCTTCCTTTATGCGATGAATACAGCAAGGCGGATTTTATTTGTTCGAACTGAGGGTGACTTTGGGGATGTGATGGAATTACAGGCAACTCTGCGCGGTATGGTAAAAAACGATTTCAATATTTTAGTCATTAATCATGAAGCTGTAGATGGAATTGTAGAAAAGAACTGGCCACTTCCTAACGTCTATGCAGTCGCTTTCCCAAATAGCGTTGATAAATGGGAAGGAAATAATGCGCTTTGGTCAGAGATTTTACAAGGCATCTATTTAGAAAATTAAAAATATAGCTGTAGCAAATATTAGGAGGAAAAGGAATGTACAAGGATTCATCAATTTTAGTGACAGGGGGGACCGGTTCCTGGGGGATTGAGTTAATCCGTCAACTCCTTACATTAGACCCCAAAGAAATTATTATTTACTCCAGAAATGAGAACAGCCAGGTAGAACTGAGAAGAAAAATGGAAGATTCACGTCTTCGATTTTTTATCGGGGATATCCGTGATAAGGAAGCCATGATTACGGCATCCGCGGGTGTTGATTTTATCTTCCATCTGGCTGCATTGAAGCATGTGCCTGTTTGTGAAGAAAATCCAGTTGAGTCTATTAAAACGAATATCATCGGAACACAAAATGTTATCGATGCAGCGATTGAAAACAATGTCAAGAAAGTCATTTATGTCTCGACGGATAAAGCGGCAGACCCGGCCAATACGTATGGCATGACAAAGGCATTAGGGGAAAAATTAATCATACATGCCAACCGGAAAAAATCAGGCACACAGTTTACATGTGTAAGAGGAGGAAATGTACTAGGCAGCAGCGGAAGTGTATTGCCCCTATTTAAAAAGCAAATTAAGGAATTAGGGGAGGTCCATCTAACAGATAAGCGGATGGTCCGCTATTTTATTTCTCCACAGGAAGCGATTGTCCAACTGCTGAAGGTTGGAGAAGTATCGCATGGCGGCGAAATATTTATTATGAATATGGATGCTTTCCGGATTATTGACCTGGCAGAAATATTGATTAAACATTCAAAGCGCAAAGATGTCAATATTGTTGAAATCGGTGCAAGACCAGGTGAAAAGCTGGAAGAGGTGCTCGTTGCCGAGAGTGAAAAAGCCTCGACATTTATCTTCGATGAAGATCTTTTGGTTACTTTCCCTCACGGTGAGGTTACTTCCTCTTATCCACTCCTTTTTGAAAGTGAAACACCACTTCTGGAGAAAGATGAAATCGAACACATGCTAAAAGAAGCCGGGTTCATTTAAGGAGAGCTCGCCAGACACAAATACCCATAGAAACATACAGTCCATCTAGAGGCAATAGTGCTGCGGATGGGCTGTACTTTATAAGAGGATAATCGGTTCATTTTAAGGAATGGACGAGGAAGAATTGGTGAAGATGATATTCCCGCTATTGCTATGCGCAGTAGCAGGCGCTATTCTGCTGAAAAAATATTGGTCATGGCTGCACCAAATGTCAGTTGTAAAAAAAAGGGGGCACCTTTTTGCTGAATGATAGAACGGACCTGAAGGAGAAGGGGCACATACAGCTTACGTTCTCAGTCGGCAGTGCAGCGTTTTTTTAGTTGGGAAGAAGTTTTACGTCAAAAAGAAAAGGAAACATTATAGGAGTAAATATCTGAGGCAGGGAGATGTAAAAACCTTTTTCAGTTGAAAACGTTTCCTTTTTCTGCCTTTTAATTTTATAATGTGAGAAAGGATTGATAATAATTGTGCAAATGAAGGTTTCTTTTGGTATAGTTTGTATAGCAGACGGCAGTTCTTTAGTAATAAAAACGTTTGATTATATAAGTAAAACGTATTTCAAATTGTATAAATATGGTATGATGATAAAAGGTAATATGGGAGGATGTGGAATATGGAAGTAAAGATGCTGACGAATTCTCAAATGATTGACTGTTTACAATATGTGATGGGTCAAACGCGCTATGTGGAAGCCCGTGATTTATGTGAGTACATTTTAGAAAAACTTCAGTCAGATGATTCATCTTATTATACAGTGCGTCTTATGATGCTCGAAATCTATCTGAATTTACATGATCAGGAGAAATTCTATGCGGCGTATACTCTCTACAAGGAAGAAATTAAGCGTAATGGCAAACCGGAAGATTGTGTGAAATTGGCTCTTTTCGCAGGACATTACCATACATATATGACGAAAAATCTGGACTATGCTCTCCACTATTATCAGAAAACAGCCAGTCTTGCATTTCAGCATCGTTTTCCCCGCATGTTGAGTCTAGCCATTACAGGAATGGCGCTCATTATGCATGAGCAACAAGTATCATACCCTAAAATACTGAAGCTATTAAAAAATAACCTTGCTAATATAAAAGAAATGCAGGAGGCCGATCCTTTAGCCTGCATCGATGTGTATCTCATCTATTGCCGCACGCTTATTTGCCAAAAACGATATGATGAAGCAAAAGCACAGATGAGAGAATTACTGGCGCTCAATATACCGCCCTTTATCCGTTTAAAGTTGCAGCTGCAGCTTGCCTCAGCAGAATATGAGGAAGGGAAGTATGAAAAGGCAATTACCACATGTGAGGAAACCTTGAAAATGCTGTCGGAATGCCCCGAGCTTGGGAAATTTCTTTATATTTATCATGAGATCTATGAGCTGATGATACTCGCAGCAAAAGCATTAAATAGTCCTGCTTACAATATGTATAAGCAATCATATAAGGAAATGAAGGAGAAGCAGGAAATGAACGTGCAGCTGAAAATGGCAAGCATGCCGAATTTTCATGGATCGTTACCGAATTATGAGCCGAATGAAAGCTTTTTCCGCAAGATCAACAGAACATGCGGAACATTTTTTGTGTTGAAAACAAATGATATCCAATCTGTTCTTGCTACAATTGGAAAGCATCATCATTATATATGGACTACTTTTATCAATACATTTGGCTTTTATTTATATACAGAACTGACAGAAGAAGAATTGGCGGGGCTGTTAACGCCGTTTGTGGAGCAGAAATATTATGCGGGCTGCCGCTTCCAACCTGATACAATCACACCGAAAGAATGCTCGCACCAGATGCAGGCGCTGCTGTATTATCAAGAAATGACAGCATCAACAAATGTAATATATTGTAAGTAAATGGACCCGGAGCAAAGCTGCTCCGGGTTTTACATGTCTGCTATTAGCTGCATGGACCAAAGAAGGTCTAAGAAGAAAAATGCATCAGCACAATTAAATAACTAAAAAGTTAAAATAGAGTAGTAATAGACAAAAAAATTCTGCTTATAAAGAGAGACATATTCCATCTCTCAATTAATTTACCGTTCCAAAGTTATTAAATGGCCAGTAGATTAGTTCAGCTTTGCCCAATATGACATCCTCTGGAATGAACCCGACATCCGGAAAGCGGCTGTCATTGCTTACACGACGGTTGTCGCCTAATACAAAATAAGAATCCTTGGGCACGGTCGTCTTACCTAAGTAGTCTTCCATGCGGAAATCTTCTGTCAGCGTGCCGGAATCAATTAGCGCTGTTTTATATTCATCCAAATACGGCTCTTCAAACTTTTTGCCATTGATGAAAAGTTCATCTTCAATATACTCGATCCTGTCCCCAGGCAAGCCAATGATACGCTTAACATAATTCGGGCCATCCGGTGATTTGAAAACGATAATATCAAAGCGGTCATAGTCAGATAGCTTCGGTCCTAGTTTATTAATGATCAGCTTATCGCCATCGTCCAGCGTAGGCATCATAGATGCGCCATTTACAACGATAGGGGTCATTAGGAAAAAACGTATGCCGAAAGCTAATAAAACTGCAAAAGAAAGTACTTTCACCCATTCAAACAGCTCGTTTTTTTCTTTCATCATAATCTCCTTCCTTTATATAAAAACGTAGTCATACTTTTTTGTTTCTTATTTACTATTATACAGGGGAAATGACCTAGATAACATTACATAGCTGCAATTTTTATGTAAAATTTTCTCATGAAAGCAAAAAACGTCTATATAGCTAGTTGAATGTTTATTTCTATAAATAATAGTGGAAAACAAAAGAAGCAATAGACAGCTTCCTGTTATGTTTTGACATAAGTCTAGAAAATTAACGATCCTGCTTGACCAGTATTACAAAGCATTTGCAATCGGTTATTGTATACATTATAGTACTAAAAGCCTTTCTCTTATCTTTTTCGGCATGGAGAAAATAATACATAGATGCTTCAATAATGCGGAATCGTTTTTCTTGTATAATGGGTAGATTTTGATTATATTATTGAGGGGTCAATTATTGAGACCTCAATGATTAAGAATTAATGAAACAGCAAAAGATGTGGCAAACTTAGTTTATCCACTGACAAATGAACGAAGGGAGGCTCGCAAATGAACGTTTCGATATCGGAGCAGGAGCGGATATTATTGATGTTTAAGTCGCTCGGCAACCAGATCGGCCCAAAGTTTGAAAAGGCGGCGCAGATGAGTTTATCGAGGTTTGAAGTATTATATGGTCTCATGCAAACCGAGGAAATCAACCAGTCTGCTTTGCAAAAGTCCGTCAATATTGACAATGCAGCGATCACACGCCATCTCAAGCAGCTTGAAGCAGAAGGAATGGTGACGAGACGGAAAAATCCCTGTGACAATCGGGAAATATTTGTTCGCCTTACAGAGGAAGGACGTCAGCGGATCGGTGGATGCCAATCAGATAAAGTGAGTTTTATTGATCAGATGTTTCGGAATTTTAATGTGAGAGAGCTGCAGGAGCTGGCAAACATGCTTGAGCGTATTCAGCAAAACATTGACGAATCATACTGAACTTCTATAAATACTTTACAACACGAAGGAGACAAAACAAATGAATGATTATTTAGTTAGAGCAATTGGCTATGGTGGACAAATCCGTGCATTTGCAGCCCGGACAACCGAGACAGTAGGAGAAGCACAGCGCCGTCATAGTACATGGCCGGTTGTATCGGCAGCACTCGGCCGTTCTATGACAGCTGGTGTGATGATGGGCGCCATGCTAAAAGGCGATGATAAATTAACAATTAAAATCGAAGGTAACGGTCCAATTGGTCCTATGATCATCGATGCAGATGCTAAAGGCGATGTCCGCGGCTTTGTACAGAATGGACAAGTCCATTTTGATTTGAATGAACAGGGTAAACTAGATGTGCGTGCTGGAGTAGGTAATGAAGGGTTTATGACAATCGTTAAAGATCTTGGCCTGCGTGATATGTTCTCCAGCCAGACACCGATCGTATCAGGGGAAATTGCAGAAGATTTTACGTACTATTTCGCAACAAGTGAGCAAGTACCTTCATCTGTTGGACTAGGTGTACTTGTGAATCCGGATAATACAATTTTAGCTGCAGGCGGATTTATCGTGCAAATCATGCCTGGCTGTGAAGAGCAAACAATTGATGCACTCGAGAAGCATTTGGCGACAATCGAGCCTGTTTCCAAAATGATTGAAAAGGGCATGACACCGGAAGAAATTTTAGAAGCAGTAATTGGTGAAGAAGGAAATGTCCAAATTTTAAGCACAATGCCGGTGAAATTCCAATGCCAATGTTCAAAAGAACGCTACGGAGCCGCAATCCTTGGTCTTGGTGAACAGGAAATTCAGGAAATGATCGATGAAGTAGGAGAAATTGAAACACAATGTCATTTCTGCCTTGAAACATATAATTTCTCGAAAGAGGAGCTGCAAGGCCTGATTGATGAAATTCATGCCCAACGCCAAGAGCGCTTAGACAACTAATTGAAAAAATAAAAGCAGCCCGCATAGAGCCGATCTCCGGTTCTGTACGGGCTGTTTGTTTCATTCCACAAAGAGCCTGCTCGCTAAAGCTGTAAGCGGCCATTTATTTTCCCTACATGATATTTTATTTCATCATCATGGAGAAAATTTTCCGTTTAAGAAACAGGTGGAATTTTAATGGGGTGCTAAATCTCCTGCTATAACAATGCTATCCAGGCTTCGAACAGGTGCTGGACACGATTTGAGCAGATCATAGTAAGTGTGAATAAGCGATTGTATCTTTGGAGGAGTACCGATAAAATCACGCTCAACAGAAAGGGCATAATCGACTTCCCAGCCGCCGTCCTGCAAATATGCGGCATCTATAATTTTGTTTTCTGTTAGTAGCCAGCCACATGTTTCAAGCATCTGAATAATTTGCTCCTTGCTGAATACGTGCTGAATATTCCCGTCATTCTCAACAAATTGACTATATAGTGCCAGAATTGATACCGCATGAAAGTGAGCGAGCTGGGCCCGTTTTGTAAAATGTACGTCCCATTCTGCGATACAAATACGCTTTGCCACTTTCGTACAATAAGCAAAATAGCGTTTTAGCTGTTCAGGGTCACGAAAATACCAGGAGCAGTGGGATAGGACAACTATATCAAACGGCTCGTCCACGGCTAAATCCAGTAAATCCGTCTCAAAAGAAAAAGTAATGCGTTCACCAAGCGGGGAAGCCTTGATCGTATCGGCTGCTTCACCTAACGTGATCGGAGCGCCGTAGTCGGGTCTTGCAATATCGATCGCCGTCACATGCCCACTATCACCTACCTGATCAGCAAGAGCAACGGTTGTATCTCCCTGCCCGCAGCCGATTTCAAGAACCCGCATACCTTCTTTCACATCAAATGCTTTCACTAACTCAAGGCGATGCCGTAACTGTGTACGCTGAATCGTATCATCACCGACTATTTTCATACATCGTAGTAGATGGTCCATTTCTTTCCCACTTTCTTTTCTACATCCTTGTTTTATTTGATATAAAACAAGGATAGATTGTTCTTGCTATTTATTCGATGAGGAAAGGGGGCACCATTCAAACGACGTGTTCTTATAGTTTTTTAATCAATATGAATGTGTGCCTCTTTCGCTGTATATAAAATCTACCATCAATTCATCGACTCCTTACAAATAATTACTTTTATTTAACCATAGTAAAGCACGAGGAAGCAATCGGATTTTTGCGGAAAAAGCAGAAAAAGACAAGCCCTTATTGTATCGGACCTGTCTTTTTGCTAAATCATTCATGATGATGATCTTCGTGTTTCATTTTACAGAGGAGATCGTGACTATCGCATGTCGTTTCTGTTTCTACTTGGATTGTCATGTGGTGAATACCTAGATGGAGCAGACTGTGCTTGATTTTCTCCAGTAATGACGAGCTTTCCGCAACCGTCATTGTATCTGCTACGACGATATGAGCATTCAGCGCTACATAATCGCTTGTGATGGACCAAACATGAATTTCATGTAAGTTGATGACTTCAGGGAAGTCTTCGATTTCTGCTCTTACTGCCTGCAGATCAACCGAAGCAGGCGTTCCTTCCATCAATACATGGACAGCTGAGCGGGTAATACCAATGCCGCTGCGGAGAACGAGCAACGCAACAATGACACTTGCCAAAGGGTCTGCCCATTGCCAGCCGAAGAAAATGATCAACAGAGCAGCGATGATAGCGCCGATTGAGCCTAGCATATCACTGATTACATGAGAAAAGGCGCCGCGCATATTCAGATTTCCTTCTGTATCACCGCTTTTAAACATATAAACAGCAACGATAATATTCACTACAAGCCCGATGAAGCTAATTGTCAGCATCCCAAATGATGCAACTTCGGGCGGGCTCTGGAAGCGGTTGATTGCCTCATAGAAGATAAATAGAGCAATCACGATCAGTGTTGCCCCGTTCAATAGAGCAGCTAGAATCTCAAAACGTTTATACCCGAATGTTTTTGCCTGTGACGTTGCCTTTTCGGCCAGCTTGAAGGCGGTAAGGGCAATCGCAAGTGAGAAAGCATCACTCAGCATATGTCCAGCATCAGAAAGCAGCGCGAGACTGTTTGTCAGTAAGCCCCCGATAACTTCCACAACCATAAAGGATGCGATAATCAGGAAAGAAACAAATAATACTTTTTTATTAGAAGTATGCACATGGGAGTGGTCATGGCCGTGCCCATGTTGATGTTGGTGACTCATTGTTTACACTCCTTACGTATGTTTGGCATGCTCGATTGCCTGGTTGAGTAAACCCATTACATGGGCATCATCAGACGTATAATAAAGGGTTGTTCCCTCGCGTCGAAACTTGACGAGCCGCAGATTTTTCAGGAAACGGAGCTGATGGGATACCGCTGACTGTGTTAAATCGAGTGCTTCAGCAATATCGTTCACGGAATGCTCATGCTCGCAAAGAAAATATAGAATACGGATGCGCGTAGGATCACTCAATGCTTTAAAAGTTTGGGCAGTAATAAATAATGTTTCTTCATCCAATCCATGTGTCTGGCAATTACATTGTTGCTCGTTCATAAAATGCCTCCCATTGTTAATATGAATATATGAGTATATGTTCATATATAGTGTATTCTCTTTAGGAGGTTTTTGCAACTGTCTGATTGGAGAAATTTTGAAAAGATAATTTTCCAAGCAAAATAAGCATCTACCAAGTTCCGCTATATACGCTATACCCGGAAAGTGGAAGATGCTCACTTATTTTTTTAATGAAGTTGGAAGGGCAGAAGATCAAGAACTTCATGAAGCCCAATGTAAAGCAGAATTCCGTAAAAAAAGTAAATTGATACCCTTTTGTTTTTCAGGGCAATCACAGCCGGCAGCAAGTCGATCGTTACAATATAAAGAAACATACCAGCCGTCAGAGACAGGGCAAACGGCAGGATAACCGGGTTGGCAGCAAAAAACTGCGTTGCCGACATCGTGGCCAGCGCCCCGGCAACGGTAGATAATCCAAGTAAAAAGGAAGCATAGACCGCTTTTTTTCTGCTCCGTGATTTTGTATAAATGATGGAAGAAAGCGTCAGTCCGTCGGGAATTTTATGAAGAAGGACTGCAAACAATACGACAATTCCTACAGCTTTGTCCATTTGAAACCCCATGACAATCGATACTCCGTCCAAAAAGGTGTGCAGCATCATACCGAACAGCATACCTCTCGTGCGCGGACTCTTAACAGAATGATCATGGGAAGAAAGAATCTGTTGGATAAGAAAAAACAAGCCAAAGCCTAAAATGATAAAGATTGGACTGCTTTTATGCAGTTCAACTGCTTCCGGCACAATCGCCATTAAAGCAATAGCGAAGAGTAGCCCTGCACTTAGCGCCATGAGGGCATGGGACTCATGCTGCGACCAAGAGCGCTTTGCCATAATGAGCAGACCGCCCGCCACATTCGCAGCTGCTGCAAGCAATACATAGAAAAGAATATCCATAAATAACCCCTACACTTATTTAATAGTAGAACGCCTGCAATAAGATATGTCTCGGAAATCAAGGACATGCATAGGGATTTTGGGGGATTCGCGGGTAACAGCCTCAACCAAATAATTGGGAAACACTGGAAAAGAGCGCTTATTGTACATAGCAGGAGGACTATTATAAAATAGAAGTATATGTTGCTAGAGAAAAGTGAGTGTTTAATGTGGAAGCAAAAAAAGTTGAAATCCCATGTAGGACATGCGGAGAGCCGGTGGAAATCGATTTTAATACTGCAGAATTCTCCTCGCAGCTGACTGTGTTAAACGGTAAGAAAAAAGAGAGCCGCACATTCTTCCAGAAATGTTCGAGCTGCGGGCAGCTCAATATAGTAAAAAGTGATAATAAAAATGAGTGGGGAAAACGAAAAGGGCCTAATGTGAAAATGTTTATGTTCTCGGGCTTTTTCTCCTGCTTTGTTATGATTGCGCTGTTTGCTCTAGTCGGTTATTTTGCGTTCAAGGGACTTGGCATTGTGATGGACTGGCTATTTTAATATTTGAGAAGGTGAGGACATGGAAAATGTCCTCACTTTTTTAGCAATGAACAGCCGTCTTCAGCAGCACAATGATCAGTTGAAAAAACCCTTCCGGCATAGCAGCGGGAAGGGAGCGTTTACATTTCCTCTTCTAACATTTTCTTATGCGGGATGCTGAAATCAAGATATTTGAATGACCCATTTGTTAATTGCTCGTACACTTTATGAAACTCCTTAAAGCCAAGGTCATATATTTCTTTCGTAATTTCTTCCTCTAGCAGGGCTTTTTCTATCTCATCAATATCCTTCTTGATCACTTCACCAGAGGCCAGCTTAATAAGATCGAGATACAGATCCTCCATATAAGGAATCCCGTCTTCTATGCCATTATGGGTTGTAATATCAATATACCACTGAATAATATTTCCCTTCTCATCAAACATCGTCGTGATGCCAAAGTGCTCATCATCCGGTAAATGCTGCAGCCATGAATACCCCTCATCTGCAATGCAGAATGTCTTGCCTTCATGTGTAGTCCATAAAGGCTCTTTTATTTTTTTTATCTTCAATAATGCAACATGACCGGCATAGTTTCCGTCATCTATATAGACCATAGTAAAATTGCGTTCCAATACCCTTGACCAATCTTCCCTTGTAATAAAACGTTTGTGTCCCATCGGAAGTAACTCCCTTCTTTTTATTAAGCAGGATTTTAACTGGGCCGCCGCTATCAGTTTTTTGTTAAACTCTTTTACCCAGGCAAAGCAGTA
Source organism: Lysinibacillus odysseyi 34hs-1 = NBRC 100172 (assembly GCF_001591965.1). GTDB lineage: Bacteria > Bacillota > Bacilli > Bacillales_A > Planococcaceae > Lysinibacillus_B > Lysinibacillus_B odysseyi. The sequence continues at coordinate 168,533 of NZ_BCVX01000006.1, read as the reverse complement.
TTCATGCAAAAAGAAAAGGTAAAAAGAAAATTTTTCCCCTGAATTAGATGTCATATCCTGATAGTATCATTATTTCGGAAGAAAAAATGAAACATTTTCCTTATTCATCCGTACAAATTACTAAGGAGTTAATAAGATTTTTTTGAGAAGGAATATATTGTAAATCGTTATTTTCGGAAGATTCTATTAATGATGCAATGTAATACATAAAGGGGGAAAAGAAATGATAGAAATCCTCGTTATCATTATCATGTTCGTCCTGCTATTTGACGGGCATACCATTCGGAAGCAAAATGCACAATTGCTTGAACAGAACAAAGAGATAATAAACAGACTCACTTATCTCCAAAAGAACATGGAGCAGGTGGAGGAATAGGGAGATTTCTTCTCCAATAGGGAAGGGTGGATATCAGTATGCGCTTGGTGTATTGGATATTTAGTAAGGCAGCGAGGTGACAGGCAAGTGAACATCTATTTGTATATGATTCCCGACCAAGAGACACAGCATACGAGCATACCTGTTTATGATGAAGACAGGCAAACCGCTTTTGTGCTTAGAAAGAGTCCGCATCGTCTTTTGAATAGTGTATTGCACCATATGTCCAAGGTGGGCATGCCGTACTGCTATATGGCAATTTCTCCCGACGACCGGCCGATTTTTAAGATTGATTGTCCGTTTTCGGGAGTAGGCTACACGATTCAATCTATGCATTCGCAAAAGAAAAATAAAATTGATCAGTACCATGTGCAGCTTTTTGAAAAGGTACAGACATTCCGTCTTCAAGGGGATGATTTCCAATTTGAAAAAGATTATACTGGTGCCGGATTACTGACGCGGAACGATGAAAAAATTGCTAAAATAGAAAAAGTAGACAGCATTCATGTGAATACGACGAAACGCATTCGGATTGAAGCAAGAGATGATATCTCCGCTTCTTTAATCGCTGTCTTGTATCAGACATTCATAGAGGAGCCATAATGGAATATGAAAAAGCCGCGTTTACATGAGAAATAAAAAATTTCTCATGTTTTTTTGTTTTATTGTCCCAAATTGTACCTTCGATTTCGATAGATATTAATAGAGGATAATGAAAAGGAGAATGGACATGGTATTTGATTATTTAACGGAATTTATCACATTTAGCTCAGTTGCAGAAATGGACGAGCATGTAGCGAATCATCTTGAGCACTATAATACGGTATTGACAGAGAATGAAGCAGCGGTGGTCCAGAAAATTGCCGCTCACGCACTTGCTTATCCAGGGGTGTCCCATTTAAAGGCAGCCACTATTGCGGGTAGTCTACATATCAGTACAAAGACAGTATATCGTGCAGCAGCAAAGTTAGAGGAGATGGGGATCATAGAAAAAGTTCCTTCCAAAAAGCTGAACGGTATTAAAGGTGCGAACATTTATCGTATTCTTCCCTTTGTCCCATCGAGTGTGTCCGAACGGGGAGACTGCGGGAAAACGAGTAGTCGCAATGATGAAGAGCTGCTGCCGCAAAATCAATCATTTACTTCTTTTAATCTTTCCCAAACAAGCCCTTTACATCTTATTTATACAACCTTGCAGGAAGAAAAAGAGAGAAAAATGGCTTACCTGAATGAATACCAGCGGATGCTGTATGAGCTTTTACATGAAGCACCTGTAAAAGAGGAATTGAAGGACGGGCTGTATCAAGCAATCATCGCCAGCCCAATGCCTGATTTTCCAGCCTTCGTACAAACACGTGATGCCCTAATGGGAATAATCCGAGATGTACATGCCGGAAACTGGCGGTCAATACGACAATTCGCGCTGTATTACAAGGTGTTATGCGAGAAAGACACCCTAAGAAAGCACCACAGCCCACAGCAGCTGAGCCTGTACGACGGAAGGTGGAGTTCTATGACTGGCTGACAGAGCGGGAATAGGGAAGCTGCTTTTTTTCACTGGCAAACAGCTCAGCCTGTCGACAACTGCTTTCATTCAGTGCTGCTTGCCACGCTCTTATCGCAAAACTGTGTCTGCCTGGCAAGCATTTTAGCTGGATGAGTAAATCTTATATGGCAATAACGTTGTGTAATTTTAAAAGCTCAACTAAGCATAACCCCGATTTATTGTAGACAGGGTTAAAAATAGAGGTGTATATTCTTTTTTTGAGATTCTTCACTATCTAAAAATGTTAATAAAATCGTTTGAGATTTTAAGTTTTATTTAACAAGCGCACCTAATGAGATTACAAAAAAGTTGTCCAGGCTAGGGGGGCTATCCACTTATTAATTATGGAACGGTGAAATCTTTCATGCTTTCTCCGAGGATATAGTGGGAGAACCACATCAAATTCTGTTTCATAATCGCCATATTAATTCCTGGATGGTCAGAACTATAGGCCATTCCTGTAAAGATAATCAATTCTGTATCAACTTCCATATCCCGTAACCCTTGATATAGCTCATATGCATTGGGAATAGGGACTCTTGCATCTTTTTCGCCATGTTGGATCAGAGTAGGAGTACAAGCTGATTTAATATAGGTCATTGGTGAAGCTTTCGCATAGATCTCCGGGTCATTCCATGGGGTATTTCCCAAATACATTTTACTAAAATAAGGGATATCCGTATTTGCATAATAGGTACGCCAATTAGTGATTCCGCCTCCAACCGAAACGGCTTTAAACCTATTACTAAACGTTGAACAGAAGGCTGATATATATCCACCATTGCTCCATCCCATAACGCCTACCCGGCCTTTATCTGCAATCCCGTTATCAATTAGTTTATCCACTCCAGATAGTACATCATCGTAGTCAGCAATTCCGAGTTTCCTATAGTTTGCCTGCAAGAATTCATTCCCATAACCCGAACTTCCCCGATAGTTCGGCTCTAAAACGATAAAACCTTTTTCTATAAACTGTTCAATTGGATATTTTCCATTGAAACAGTCTGAAAATATGGGGAAGGATGCCCAGGCTGGGCCGCCATGGACGATCACTAATAACGGATATTTTTGATTTATGTCAAATTCTAACGGCGTTGATAAAACTCCTTCTATTTCAAGACCATCACTACTTTGCCAGGAGATGATTTCCCTATTACTTTTAAGCCTTCCGTTGAAAAAACTATTTTCATTCGTTATTTTTTTATCGTCTAAATAGATTTCAAATGTTTCATTTGTTATAGCCTTACTATAGGATAGATGATCTCCATCCTTTGTGATGGAAGCATCCATTATAAAACTATCTGCTTTTTCGCTTAATATGTCCACAGAGCCGTCTTCAGACAGCAATCCAATTAGATAATTCGTTTTATGCTGCCACCTGATTAAAATCCCTTTAGCCGTCCATCGTAATGGAGTAACTGTACTATCAACATCTGTTAAAGGCCGGGTGAACTGTCCATTTTGTATATCATATATCTCCAGTGTACTGTCCTGTATATGGGTCCGATAGTACTCCTTCCCCCTTATGCTTGCCGAGTAACATATTTTGCTGCCGTCAGGAGAAAAGCAAACACTCCCTCCTAACAATTTATCTATCTTTAACTTTTGCAGCTTGCCGGCTTTGATGTCCAGAATGTATAGATCTCCATTAAAATAATCTCCCATATTTGGGCTTGGTGCAGCTAGTAATACAACTTTTTTCCCGTCATTTGAAATATCGAATGCATGAACATGAAAATCCATGCCGTCAGTTAGTCGATACACTGCGCTGTTTTCATTATGCATCACTTTTTCTTTTTCGATATAATATAAACAATTATTCCGGTAGTCCTTGCCTATATGATGGAAATCGCCATATAGCGTCTTACGTTTCTTTATCGACTCACGTTCTTCTGATTGTGCTACATAATAAAAACCTTTGCCGGCAGGCTCCCATTTGAATTGACTAACACCTTCCTGCTCATCCGTAATTTGGACCTCACTACCACCATCTATCAACTTCACAAAGATCTGGTTTTTCTTATTTTCCCCGTCACCGACTGGGCTAAGGTAGGCGATCACTTTAGAATCGGGCGACCATAACGGAGATGTACTATCGATATCATCAGCTGTTAATGGGTAACACTGCTCCTTGTCTTGTTCGTATATCCATACTTGATTCCGGTATGTATTGTCTTTCCAGCTGGCTGTCCGCTTAACAAATGCTGCATTTTTGCCATTATCACTTATATGTGTACCGGATAACGCTGGTAATGAAATAATCTCTTCTATTGTTAGATATGTTTTTTCAGTCAATTAATAAACCTCCTCGTATCTTTTCTTATAGGGGGAGCGGAATATTTTTCTATTAATTTAATCTAGCAGCCCGGCATCCTTTGCTTTATTCACTGCTTCGGCGCGGGATTCGACCTGCAGGTGTGTAAAAATCTTTGTCAGGTAGTTTTCGACTGTTCGCTGTGAGACGCCAATCTCTACTGCGATCGCTTTGTTTGTAAAGCCCTCGGCGACCAGCTTTAAAATGGTACGCTCCTTTTCAGGCAGCGAAGAGCTGCCCGCTGTTTTTCCGGCTGTCATTTTCCTCGCAATGTAATCAAGGAATTCGGCGGGCACAAGCAGATCTCCCCGAAGAACGGCGCTGATTGTATGGTTGACCTGTTCTTTTGTTGCGGTTTTTGACAGCAGGCCATCGACTTTCCGCTTAATAAGCAGATCATAATAGTCTTTTAAATCATAGCCTGTATAAAGGATAAGGCGTGTACCGGGGGAGATTTCCCGGAGTTCTGCTGCGAGCTGAATGCCGTTAATCGGCTGCATATTAACATCCAGCAAGCAGCAGTCATATGTTTCCCGGCGCAGCAGCTCTAAAGCAAACACCGGATTTGTTTCTGTATCAATAGACCACTGCTCGTCATGATCCAGCAGTGCCTTTGTGCCGTTCAATACAACCGGATGATCATCTATAAGTAATAGTTTCATTTATTCATCTCCTTCCTCTATATGAATGGCAATTCGAAGACCGGTTTCTTGCCTGTCGTCAATATGCATTGTGCCATTAAAGGCACGTACTCTTTCATGCATGCCCTTTATGCCCATTGTATGAGACGCGGCAAGCGCGTTTTTCTCCAGTCCAACACCATCGTCCTCATAAACAATGTCAATACGGCGGGAACGGGCGGAGACAGTGAGGGTTACATAAGAGGCATGGGCATGCTTCATCGCATTGTTTAGCAGCTCCTGCACGATACGGTAAATCATAAGGGCATAGGTTGGATTCGGTATCTCTTCAATCTGAAACTGCTCCTTCAGCACAAAATCGGCGCGCAGCTTGATCTTCCCGCAAAATTTTGTCAGGGCAGAATGCAGCCCAAGCGTATCAAGCAGCGGCGGATTCAGCGTTTCACAATATTCACGAAGCTCATAAGAAATATCGAGGAGCTGCTCCCTGATATCGGACAGCTTCTGTTTATCAACTAGTGCAGTGGACATATCCAGCTCCCTTGCCAAGTAAAGCTGCTCCTGCAGAATCGTGTCGTGCAGCTCCTGGGCTAAAATGGCTTTTTCCTGTTCGACAAATTGCCACACAAGGCGGTTCACCCATGGTATGTCACCGATTTCCCGTGAAGCCTCCTCCATCAGTTCCTCCATACGCTTCAGGCTGCTGAAGAACGCATCACTATACATAGCCAGCAGCTCGAGCCAGATTATTTCCTCGTTCCGAAGCTGGATCGTTTCCTTTTCGGATCCAATAATAATAAGCAGCTGTTTTGTCGTATAGCGGTGCAGCAGCAGCTCATAAAATCCGCCGCGTTTTGTTACTTCAAACGGCCGGAGTGTGATCTGGTCATAGGGAAGCTCCCGCAATACTACTTCCTCAAAATCGAGCTTACGCTTGATCTCTCCTGCGATAATACGCATCAGCTCGTCTTCACTGCGGGCGAAACCCATTTTCTTTAATACTTCGTATAAATGCCGCCCCGTTTCACTGTCTGTCACAGGCAGAAGCTTGCGCTGCCTGAAATCCAGCTTTTCTTTAATGACGAGCAGAGTGTATATATAGACTGTCCCTGCTAAAAATAGCAGCAAAAATTGCGGGATTGAAAGGACATCGTATAAAAAGACAGCAAGCCCGCCGGAAAACAACAGCGAAGAAACAGTAGAAATACTCCCGTAGTAACGCAGGCGCGACAGGTGATACTGCAGCCCAAATAAGCGCTCGGTCAGCTGTGTGAAAATGAAGCTGAACGGCAGTAGCAAAAAGAAAACGGCCGCAATTTCCGGTGCTACAAAAGGATTTCCCGTCAGCAGCTTGGGCAGGACAAACAAAAATACATACGGCAAAAACGGTACAATGCAGCTGAGGATTAAAATTCGAATCTGCAGCTTTTTTGACCGGGCGTAGCCGTAAAGCAGAATACGGAAAATCGTCAGAACCCCGATCGAGAAGAACAGCAGTGTCATCCAATCTACTATTGTCTGCAGCCGCGGCCAGAACATCGTTATAAAGCTTGCTGAGAAAATGACAATAGGAAAGCTGTACATAAACAGCAGATTGGATGTGTACGGCCATTTTACCGCTATCCGGTCGAAATAATTCCGCAGGAAATGCACGAGTATACTAATGCACAGCATCATGGCCGTACTAAAAATAATATAACTGAACAAATCACTGCCAAATGCCCCAGCAGAGCTTATATAAGCAAGGCTGACAGTGAGTAAAAACAGAATGAGCATCGGCAGCAGACGGTTTCCGTTAAAGCGCACAAGATACAGCGCCGAGCAGAATGTCAGCAGAAAGTAAAAGGAAGGCAGCAAGAAATATAAGTAAAAGGAATAGGAAGGATGAACAGAAACTCCTTGTCCTTGGGTAAAGCTGTAAGCTGCGGTTAGTATGTATAGCCCGAATGCCAAATAGGTAAAAAGTGACAGCCCGAACCAATGTTTTTTTATGAGCTGGAGAGTATCTATCATTACCACTCCTTTCCTGCCGTTTTCTTTCCATTATGAACAACTTTCCAGAAAAGGGGAAGGGAGCAAGTGCCATTTTCGGTTCCACACCCATTTTTTCGCGATAGCGCAAATACGGCAGCGGAAAGGCGCAATCGTGTATGCGGTGCGTATCGTGTTACGGTATGGCTAACAGAAAAAGGGGGAAGTAAAGTGAAGCATCCATTGACACTGTTTGGGCTGTTCTGTCTTGCTATTTCAATTGTTCCGTTATTTTTAATGGCTAGAGAAACTTATATAAACAATCTTCTGTTTGGCCGCTATGATATTGCTCACGCCTATAAGGGAGATGGCTTTCCATCAGTGCTTGATACACAAAAAATTGAAGTAAACGGCTTTACGATCGAAACGAGAGAGAAGCCGACAGGAAGAAAAGCACCTGAGGCCTGGTGGAATACAGAGGAGAATGGGGAAGCGGACGATATCGTAAAGCTCCAGCTCCTTGTAAACGGCAAGGAAATATCAAGTGCCGATGAAATTGCGCTTTCTGGCAGTGACAGCGGCAGCCGTTACTGGTCGTGGCTCGATGTGCTGCTTGTAAAGGACAAAAAGAACGATGAGGAGCAGATCACAATTGTCCAAAGGCTGTCTGATGATAGTGTCATGCAGGAGAACTACCGCTGGAAGATCATTTCGATTGCTGAAGACGGCGAGCTGTCAGAGGAGGAAATTCAGTACCGCACCCGTTCAGAAAATCCGCTTGCTGTCAGGCTGATTAATTTCTCGGAAACAGGATTGATCTCCATGGGGTATTATTCTGATTTACTGCACTATTATCCATCACTATTTTATCCGGTACTTTATCCATTTGGTACGGCGGCTTTCGGGGTGATCTTTGTATTACTGGGATTCTTTTTGCAACGAAGAAAAAAGCGTAATGCAGCGGCTGCTAGTAGAGCCCTTCTATAATATAGTGCTGCAACTGGCAAGCTTTCATATAAAAGGTTTTAAAGAAAAAGGAGTGAAGAACAAATGCAGAAGGTAATCGCTAAAATAGCAGGCGCAGGAACAGGCATGACGGTGCTGTTCCTATGGATATTGGTCACTTCAAGAATTGATTGGTACGAGGTCAGCGAGACATTGTCAAACCGTCATTTGTGGCTGTTGTTTTTCGGCTACGGCTTACTAGTGGCACTCATAGTAGAAGGAGTCATCTGGAAGTTCCAGATAAAAAGGCGGGAAGTTCGGCCCGTCAGCTATATGGCTGCAGGCTTTCTAATATTCTTTGCTTTTGGAGTAAATGTGTTTGCTGTCATTGCGGGCATCATTTCAGCAGTCTTTGCGTTTTTCTTTTATATCGGCGAAATGGCTGCAAGGCATTCAAAGATTTACCGATTCGTATTTGCCTTTGTGCTGCCGGCTTTGCTTCTTATTATCGCCTGGGTCGATTTTTCAGTGAAGCAGGGGTGGGAAGAAAACAGAACAGAAGAAGGATATGAAGCATCGTTCCAGTATTTTCACGGGGAGCACCGCATCCCAGTGGAATTGAAGAAGGGGGAGTCTATCGCCTTTACAATCAACTTTAATGCTGACAACGGAGGAGGCTACGGTCACTCTTTTGAAGATGCGAAGGGACGGCCGACCGGGATGGATGAGCTGGGAGAAGACTGGCTTGGATATAAAGCCGAGAAGGACGGGATATACTACATTGTTCTTTGGGGAGACGAGGTTAGTGGTAGTATCCTGATAGATTGGGAGTTTAAACAAATCTAGAAAGAGTTACAGCAGTAAGAAAATGAACATGCTGTACGGAATATTTATAAGGAAAATAAAAGGTAGAAAATTGCCATGTCAGCTTCAGCAGGTTGAATTGGGGAAAAGCGTTAAACAAGAAAGAGAAGGCCGGGCAAAAAAGCATAATATTCAATGGGTTATAGAGAGTAAAAAGGGAAACGCCTAAAGATGGCGTTTCCTTTAACTTTCAAAGAAATACTTTATCAATAGCAGGCCTGTCGTAATCCAAAATCCAATCATTGTATTTTTGATAAATATCTCTTATTGAATCAGAGGACGCTGCCAATAGATCACAACCCCTATCATCGTAAACGTGAAAAATCGTTTTCCTATTCATATTAATAAAATAAACTCTATGAAACAGCCTTGGCTTCAACCCCAGATCCTGATTGCAAATTGCTTTTAATAACGGAGCGTATTTAATATCGGATGTTTTGCATTGTAAAATAAATCTGTGCGTCTTAAATATGCCTTCTTCATTATCTTCAGGAAAAATATAAGGAAGTTCTTGATGTTGCAATGTAAATAACAATGATTTTTTTACATAGGGAGGGAAGTTCTTTAGCTGACGTTTAAGGTTTTTTCCGTTATAAAAGTCATTGACATCTATCACGATGAAAGTGTCATCTGCTGGAGAATGTACGGCTTCAAATAAAGCAATCGCCCTTTTATAACATTTTTGTGCATAAAGGGCATCTGAAAAAGTTCCCGGTATTCCAAGCTCAAAACGTATGCCAGTAGGCCAACTATAGAACAATGGTGGTTTAAGCTCTAATTGGGGATAATTTTTTTGCATAAAGTCATTTAACCGCATCTCAACACCTCAAAGTTAGTATGATCAATCTAGGTGACCCGAATTACATGGATATAAGTTTCTGATATTTCCCAAGCAATGATAGTAGCAAAGGTTTTTTACTGCTCTCATGAAAGCGACGTTCATTGACATCCCACCCCTCTCTTACTGAATGACGATATTCCCTACATATTGAGCATCGCCTTTGTCAGTAGGGAGGTCAACGACAATGATATACTCGCCTTTTTCGTTCGGCAGGGTGAAAGATTGGCCGGTATGATCAATTGCTACCTCTATTTTGTCTTCATTTTGCCAAAGCGCTATTTGGACCTTTTTTATGTCAAAATGGCCGTCTTCAATGGAAAATTGTATGTTCTGCCCGGCAGTAAATACCATTTTGCTTTGCCTTTTCGCTAAAGAATAAATATCTTTCGTTTCCTTATTGTATTTGTTATCATACGTCCAATCGATATTTGCTTCTGCTAATTTTTCTTCTTGAGTAATATCATCAGGGTTAATAAGTGAAACAGTGGGCGGGGAAAAATCATATTCCTCTCCAATACATCCTGCTAACGCCGGGATAAGCAATATGCCTATCATAAATTTAATCAATCGGCTCATATCGCACCACTCCTATTTATTTTCTTAAAATGCAATTTTTAACTGATGATTATAATAGTTTACCATAAATCACCGCTTTCCCTGCTGTCGATTAAATGACCAGACATAATCAAATTTTAGAAAAAGCCTTTTTCTTGAACCGAAAAAGGGAATAGTATAAATAATGGACGAGTTTGGCAGATGAAAGTTCTATATCTGTGAGCCAAACAACTATCAAATAAAGAGGAGGAACAAGCAATGGCAATTGTAGAGGCAACAGATCAAACATTTGAACAGGAAATAAAGGAAGGGACAGTACTTGTTGATTTTTGGGCGACATGGTGCGGACCATGCAAAATGCTTGCTCCTGTGCTCGAGGAGCTTGAGGCAGAAATCGGGGGCAAAGTGAAGATTGTCAAAATCGAAGTGGAGGAAAATCCGGTGACGGCTCAAGAATATGGTGTTATGTCTGTACCGACATTGCTGCTATTTTCGGATGGAGAAATGAAGGGAAGGTCAGGCGGCTATCAGCCAAAGGAGCTGCTGTTGGAGTTCATAGAGAATAATATGGCATAAAAGCATCCCTGAAACGGGCAGAACAGCTGTCACGTTTCAGGGGTGGTTTCATATATATAGGTATCCTTTTCAAAAGGGGGCTTTTTACTGAATCCGCTTTAAAATGGCTTTTAGTTCGGCTGTTTCGGAAATTGTATAGACCGTATGTGTATCATCTGCGTGCATAAGCGAGGGTGAGCCATTTTCATTCCACCATAAAAAATATTGTTCTCCTTCCAGTTCGAAACTCATGTCAGGATCAGCCATATTAGCGATACCGGGCATCTGGTGTGCTGTTTTAATTAGCTCCTTCGCTGCTTCTATATCTTCAGGGTCGGAAATTGTTTTGTAAGCGTTATGTGCTTCTGCATCAGTTTGCAGGTAGTCTGTTAATAGTGCTACTACATGTTCTCCGGTAAGTTCGCCATAGCCATCTTCCCCACTAAACATAATTTTCGCCTTTCCGATCCAGATGTTGTACTCTAATAGCCGCTCCGGCTCGTTCGCATCATAGCGGATGAACAGTGCCAGCTTTGCGTCAGGACCACGTACCATTTCCTTTTCGACACCTTCATGCCAAACAATCTGTCCAAATATTTGCTGCAGCGCTAAAATATCTTCAGGCGCAAAAATAGGATCATGTTCATTTACCGTAAAAAACGCCAAATGACGCAAATTTTTCTTTTCATCGGGCTTCCCGAACATGCGGGCAATCTGTTTTTCCACAAACCTCTCGCCGTTTTTGACGACCTTCCCGGTCATTTCTTCTGCGACAACGACGGTCGATGGTTCGTTTATCACGACAATTTTTTGTACATTGTCAATGACCTCTTCACCTGTCTTTTCCAAATAACCGGTTGTTAGCTTCGTTTCCTTATAGGTGCCGTCCTGTAAATAATAGTCTTCGATCATCTGGAGCTCCATAATCTTCTGCTTGCCATTGTGTGTCACTTTTGTCACCGAGTTCATATACACGTATCCATCATCACCTGGAATCATCGCCGCCTCGACATGTACATCTGCTTTATTTTCACCACTTGTTAGCATGGGCTCTTCTTTTAAAAACAGGGCACCGGCACATAAAAGCAAGACAAGAAATCCTGCCAGAACAATCCGGTATTTTCCGTTATGCTGCTGTTTCGTTTTCTGTATAATTCGCTGTTCGAGCCCTTGGCGGTAGGGGGCTTGTTGTTCAATCTCTGTTTCCAATCGTTTCTTCATCCAGCTGTACCTCCCATTCTCGCAACTCCTTGCTTAATAAATTCTTTGCCCGTTTTAACCGTGTATGGACCGTATTTTCTGAGCATTGTAAAATCCCAGCAATCTCCCGTCCTTTTAATTCGTTAAAGTAGTAGAGAACGATGACTTCCCTATAAATAACCGGCAAGGCAAGCACTGTATTTAGGACATCCTCTTTTCTCGCCCGATTGGCAACCTGAATTTCTACGGATTGCCTGCTTCGAAATGTGAATTTCTCCAGCCATTCATGTGTTTTGTTCTTCCAGCTCCGAAGATAATCATGGCACCGGTTATAGGTCAATTTTGTTAAGTATGTCTTTAGAGAAGCTTCCTGACGAAACTGGCCCTGCTTTTTATAAAAGGCGAGCAGCACTTCCTGTGTAATATCTTCAGCCGCCTGCCGGTTCTTCGTATATAGATAAGCGGTCTGATAAATATGCTTGCTGTATGTATGGACAACTTCTTCAAATTCCACATCGCCGCCTCCTTTCATTTATAATAGACGGTGCAAACAGGTAAATTCTTTCATAAAAGTTAATGTTACATGATATTTTTTTTAAAAAGAGAGGAAAGTTGGAATAAATAAATTAGTTGACCCGGGTTGAGGATAGGGACAATCAAGTTTTATGGAAAAGTAATACGGAATAGGTGAATTATCGGAACCTCTTTACTCCCTTAAGCGTATACGAAGTATTACATTCGCTGGAGGTATATATGAACAATCCTCAAAAGGTGGCCATTATCGGAGGAACAGGGAAAGCAGGTCGTCATATAGCAGCAGAGGCTCTACAAAAAGGATATCAAGTGCGCATGCTGGTGAGAGACCCGGGGAAATTGAAACATCTGGACAAAAGCATTGAAATCGTTAAAGGGAGTATACAGGATATAGAGGCTATCCGTCTTTTACTGAAAGGCTGCGGAACTGTAATTAATACGTTTGGTCAGCCTTACAAAGATAAGCCTATATATAGTGAGTCAACGGAAAATATACTGGACGCCATGAAGGAATTTGAAATTAGACGCTATATCGGTGTTACAGGTGGTTCCCTAACAATCGAGGGTGATAAAAAGAGTATTTGGAACCGAATTGGAGCAAAGATGTTTGATATTTTCCTTTCTACTATGATGAAAGATAAAAAAAGGGAATGGGAGATTTTAAACGAAACTGAACATATTGAATGGACACTGATCAGGCTCCCTTTTATCATTGATGGGATAAAAACGGCTCATGTAAAGGAAAATCTCGTAGATATGCCCGGTACGAAAATTACCAATCAAGATATAGCGTCCTTTATCATCAGCCAGATAAATGACTTTAAGTATATAAAGAAAGCGCCATTCATTTCCCATTGATCTTATAGGACTGCTAATAAAGGAATATATAAAACAGAATCTTGGGCGCAGCGATATTCACCTGTTCTATTCGTAATAAGGAGCTGGCGTATCAGAGCACACCCTCCGATTCAGAAAACCATATTTTTCTGTCCGGACAGCACGATATTCGTCGAGGGAGTTCCGTACGGCATGGCCTGATCGATGAATTGCTCGAGTGTTTCGACAGATTGCGTGGCGATTTTGACGATATAGCTGATTTCACCCGCTACCCGGTAACACTCCAATACATCTGGATGGCTGCAGCAGAACGCCGACAGTTTTTTGCAGTCGCTGGATTTAAACAGAACGAGGGCTACGATTGGGCGGTCGAGCTTTTTAAAATCAATTGAGGCGTAATAGCCGGTGATGATTTCTTGTTCTTCTAGCTTCTTAATTCTTTCTGCGACTGCAGGGGGAGAGAGGTGAACGTGCGACGCAATCTCTTTTGTCGTGCATTTTGCATTACGCTCTAACTGCTTCAAAATTTCGTAATCAATTGTATCCATATTGTCTCCTTTATTAAATTAAGTCTTTCTATGAATTATCCATAAAAATAAAAGTGAATTCAATAAAATCCGTTTTTTAAATTATTCAAGAACAGAAGAAAAATCCTTACACTAGTGAAAAGTAAGGAGGAGATTTAGATGAAGAAGATTTTATTGTTATTGGCAAATGGATTTGAAGCATATGAGGCGAGCGTGTTTACGGACGTGCTCGGCTGGAATCAGCTGGAGGGAGACGGCACGACGGAGGTTATCACTGCTGGAATCCGCCCATACCTGCAGGCAACATGGAATTTCAATGTAACACCTGAAAAACTTGTGCAGGATCTCAACTTGGAAGAATTCGATGCTCTGGCGATACCCGGCGGATTTGAGGAAGCAGGTTTTTATGAAGAGGCTTTCGGCGAGATATTTTCTAAGATTATCCGACACTTTAATCAATATAAAAAACCAATTGCTTCGATCTGTGTCGCTTCGTTAGCCCTGGCTCACAGTGGAGTTTTGTACGGACGAAAAGCGACGACCTATAGTCATCCGACAAGCATCCGTATGGCACAGCTTGCATCCTATGGAGTGCACGTATCGACTGAACGGATTGTAGTGGACGAACATATTATCACATCTTCGAATCCGGGTACGGCAATCGACGTAGCGTTCTTGCTGCTGGAGATGCTGACATCAAAAGAGAATACTGAAAAGGTGCGGGATTTAATGGGGTTTAATATTTGCCAGCAGAATCCCGTAAAATAGGGGGCAAGTAATGGAAACGATTGATCAGCTAAAGCAGGCGATCAACAAACTGGAGAATCACGAAGCAAAAAGTCTGTTGTTCCTGCTATTGCTGCAGAACGAACAAGGAAATACAGAGCAGATTTCTAAAATGTTGAAGAATACAAAAAAGTTTTTGCTCAGGAAGAACCATACTGAACAAACCAGTAAACCACAAACGGTACATATTATATTTGGTGAGTCGGCAGGAGGCAGTTTAAAGCATGCATTTCGTGACACGCCATATGAAAAAACGGAATCAGTCATCACGCTGCCAGGCTACTTATCAGTTGGCCCTATACAAGCATTACATACAAAAGAAGGGTTGGACAACCGTTTTAAGTGGCTTAAAAACCATTTCCGTGATGAGTTTGATGATTTAGAAACTGTTAAGCGTAACATGGAAAAAGCAATGCAGCAAATCGAGGCTATCCAGCCGCATCAGCAAGTCATTATCTGGACATGTGAAAACGCAGCTGAGCAGACAGCGCTGCGCGTTGTACTCTATCTATTGAAAGAAAAAGCGAATGAGATAAAGACAATCAATACTTTCGAAGCGTATCATAAATTATTTGATATACCTTTTCGGGAAGAGGATTTTTATCCGCGCTCTTCCGGTGAAATAAACGGAGAGCAGTTCCTTTTATTTTATGAACAACTGCCAATCAAACTGCTGAAACTGGAGCAGCGAGCAACTCTTTGGATGGAAGGGGAAACTCTCCTTCAAACAAATGGACTTCTAAGAGTATGGGAAGATGGACAAATTCATAACGTCAGGGAAGACAAGGAAGATTCATTCATCATTGAATGTGCAAGCAGCCTGCATAAAAAACATAAAACACATAAATTTATGAAGGCACTACGACTTGTTGGGGAAGTGATTGGGCATACGAAGCAATATAACGGAGACGAATGGATCGAATACCGGCTCCGTTATTTAATCGAGCAGGGAGTTTTTGAATACCGAGGAGAGCTGCACGCTATGCGGTTTTACGAGGTAAAGTTGAAAGAGTCGTTTTTTTAAACAGGGGTAAGTAAGAACATACAAGCAAATCTGCTAAGTAAAAACCATTCAATTTGTAATACCTTAAAATGGAACTTTTTACTATATACACCGTCTCGTTTGTAGTTGGAAAATTCATGTAAAATACAAACGAAACGGCGGGTGGGAAAATGGCTAAAAAGATAATAGTTCCGGTATTTTATATAGCTGAGTGGGTTTTCTTCCTCTATGTTTTTCTATTTGTCCTAACTTTTAACTTGCTCAATTATGTAAATTTTCTTCTGGTAGATATGCCGGGGGAGGAGAGGGTTCCATTCGCCTCGTCTACTGGAAAGTCCCTACTTATACTATTTGCATTCGGATTGGTTTGTTTTATTTATATAAGATATTTGGCTGGTCATCGGATGTACCGGAAAGTGAAGGCAGCTATCTGGGGGTTTATATTTACTGTAAACTCTCTCAGCTGTGTTTTTTTCTTTAGTATAAGTTTTACGTTTGAATTGTATGAAGGAGAACGGTTGATACTGCTGCTTGCTGCCTGCATCAGCATTGCTCTTGTGATACAAATCGGGATGAAATATCAAGCGGATAGTTCCGTTGATTGATGGAAGGGCGAGGGTCTTTTAGCAGAAGGCAAAGTGAAGTAAGGGGCTGGAAATAGAGGAGGAAGGGAAATGCATATTAGAAATTCGGCAAAAGCCATTATTATTAGCGGGGACAAGGTTTTATTAACAAAAAATCAAGACAAAGATGGCTATTTTTATCTTTTCCCCGGCGGTGGGCAGGAACACGGGGAGACAATCCATCAAGCATTAATCAGAGAGTGCGTGGAGGAGATTGGCCACCAGGTAGAAGTCGGCGAACTGCTTCATATCCGGGAGTATATCGGACGAAATCACGAACATTGGCCGTTTGATTATAATCTTCATCAAGTTGAGTATTATTTTACTAGTAAAATCGTAGAAGAAGCACATAACGATAAAGAGCCTACTAATCCTGACAGTCATCAAGTTGGGATGGAATGGGTGCCTGTAAATGATTTGCTCCGATATAGGTTATATCCTAAAGAGTTACGGAAATATATTATGGAATACTTTAATGGTGTGAAATCTCCGGTTTATCTGGGAGATATGAATTGATACATTGTTTAGCTGGTATTTCGCTCCAATGATTTTATTATCTTGTAAAAATGAGCCTAAAAGAAGCACAGCTTTAACGAAAAATAAAGGGGATGTAAAATGAAACAAGCGCTGCTGATTATTGATGCACAACAGGAATTGATAGAAGGTAAGGGGGAACAGAAGCCTGTCTATGAAAAAGAGAAGCTGATCCAAACGATTAACAACGTGATAGAGGAAGCAGAGAAGCGAGAGATACCGATTCTTTTCGTGCGGGATGTGGATGTTGCAGGGGGCGAGGGTGATGGTTTTCAAGTGCACCGGGACATACATGTCCCTCAGGGAGCACCGATGTTCAATAAGCAGGCGACAAATGCCTTCTACGGAACGGAGCTGCTTCGTTATTTACAGAATAGTGAAGTGGGCCATCTTGTCGTAATGGGCTGCCAGACAGAGTATTGTATCGACACGGCTGTCAGGACGGCAACAGTGAACGGGTTTGACGTGACGCTTGTAGAGAACGGACATTCAACGACTGACTCTACAGTATTATCCGCCAAGCAGATTATCGCACATCATAATAAAACATTGCATGGCCACTACAACGTAGACAATTTTTCTGTAGTGAGAAGCTCAGAGGAAGCACTATTTGAGCCGATTCATGACGACTACCGGTAGCATTTTGCAAAGGGACAAAAAGGTACCAAAATGAAAAAAGATATAGTGAGAGTTGAATTTACATTATACGGCGACGATTGGCCTGTTGAAGCGTTCACGGAAGAAATCGGGATTAAGCCGACAACGTGCTATAAAAAAGGGGATACATTTAAACCCGATTTTAGTCGGTTTGAAACGGTTTGGAGTATCCAGACAGAGGATATGAAAATTCGTTATAAGGAAGAGGAAGACAGGGAATTCTTTGAAACGATCATAAGACAGTTGCGTCCTCATATCCCATTGATTAATAAATATAGGGCGAAATATCAGCTTGAAGCTAAATTTTTTGCTCTTTATTCATTTTATTGGGCACAGACACCGGGAATGCGGGTGGAGCCGGAAGTCATCGCATTTGCCCATGAAATCGGTGCGTATATTGACGTATATATTGATAAGGTAATAGATTAGAGGGCTAATTGCTTTTTATGGAAGTTGGGTTACCCCTTATATTTTAATCAATATCCAAAATACAAGGGGGTTTTCCTATGTGGGGAATTCATCTAAAGGCTAATAAAAGCCCTTTCAAAATAGCCAAGTTCTCATCAAAAAATGCCTGATGCTTTTCAAGCCCCCGCTGTCTGCACCAGCCTAATGAAGTAAAAGCATCGGTAAAGCGGTAAAAGGGCAGGATCATGTCAAGATCGATGAGCGGCCGAACGGAGCGGTAGCCTTCCTGGTAGGCTTCACGTGTCCCCGGGTTGTGCAAAAAGATATCACGATTGATTTTCGTAAAGTCGATTTCCGTAGAGCCGAATCGGGCGGTTTCAAAGTCGATAATACCGGATACCTGATTATTACTAGTTAGTATGTTTGCCGACCGGAAATCCCTGTGAATAAAGCACGGACCATCAGGCGGCGGCAGCAGTTTTCTCCACGCTTCATATAATTCGAGCGTTTGATCATATAAATCGGCTGGGATAGCTCCTTCTACATCTTTCGCAAAGTTATAGAATTGCTTATTCAGAAAGGTCCCCCATTCCTCGTAGACATTTGAAAGCCCGCGGTATTCCTTCGTGACGTCAGGCGTAACGGTATGCAGCGTTGCGTGATTTACGCCAATATCATAAGCAAGTTTGTTATCTACCTTTTTAGGAACGGGCTGCCCTTGTATGCAAGACAGCAGCAGGGCACCTGTAATTTCTTCATCTCCTTCCC
Organism: Lysinibacillus odysseyi 34hs-1 = NBRC 100172; assembly: GCF_001591965.1. Taxonomy (GTDB): domain Bacteria; phylum Bacillota; class Bacilli; order Bacillales_A; family Planococcaceae; genus Lysinibacillus_B; species Lysinibacillus_B odysseyi. Next base: position 150,048 of record NZ_BCVX01000006.1, on the reverse strand, counting down.
AATAGTCCAGGACATCAGGCACTCGTATAGTCTCCCGTAATACCTCCAATGCCTCGGCCTCCCGTACCAGCTTCTCCGTTGTGTAAGGGATTTTAAGAAAGACAGTCTCCTGACTTGAAAGCTTTAACCGGTATACAGCAGAGCTGAATGATTCAGGCACGCCTTCCACCGCTAAAACATGCAGGTTCATTTTCTTGATTACGTATGCTAATTGGTCCATTTTGTTCTCCTGTTTCTTTCGTTCTTATACAGCGGCGTTATAGTAATGAATTTCAACATCCACCTGAATTTTCCTGCTTTTAATTATTTCAAGACGTATCATAGAGCCTCTGGTTGAGGTTAAAAGAGTTTACTTCCGCTCTTTCTAACTGACTTCTTTGGATATGCTTTATTTGGCTAACATGTGTAATGAAAAGGTGCGTTATTTTTTATAATTTGGGCTTACTATTAATGAAAGATAGAGCATTTCTTTTTAAAATACTGAACGTCTATGGAATAATGAAACGGACGATAGGGAAAGGGGTTATACGATTGAAAGTATTAGTCGTTGGAGCTAATGGACAGATCGGCAAACAATTGGTGAAGCTGTTAAAGGAGAGTGATCAGTACAGTGTTACTGCGTTCGTTCGAACAGAGCAGCAGGCAAGGGAGTTTGAAGACTTTGGGGTGGAAACAGTCCTAGGGAATCTTGAAGGAACGGTTGTAGAGCTTGAAAAAGCGTTAAAGGGCAGTGATGCGGTCGTCTTTACAGCAGGCTCAGGCGGAAAAACTGGGTATGACAAAACATTGCTCATTGATCTTGATGGGGCTGTGAAAGTAATGGAAGCAGCTGAAAATGCAGGAGCACAACGATTTATTATGGTCAGTGCGCTACAGGCACACAATCGCCAAAATTGGAATGAACAAATTAAGCCTTACTATGTTGCGAAACATTATGCTGACCGAATCCTCGTTCAAAGCAAATTAACCTACACAATCATCCGCCCTGGAGGACTTCTGAATGAGCCTGGTACCGCTAAAGTAACTATAGCGGAAAACCTTGAAAGAGGAAGTATTCCAAGAGAAGACGTGGCGAAAACTATTCTCGCGGTTATAAATGAAGAGAGCACCTTCAATAAATCATTTGATCTTGTGTCAGGTGAGGTGCCAATTATAGAGGCGGTAAAGAATATATAATATTCTACAGCCCTTTCAACATGTAAAAGGGTTGTATGTGATGTAAAGGAGGCTTGGACTGACGTGAGATGCGGGGCAAAATGCTTTCTTGTTGAATTCGAAGTAAATGGTGAAATTCAATCAAAGCCTATTGTAGCAAGAACACCGGTAGAAGCGAGGAAAACGATACGTCTAACATATGGACAAGGACCCCGGATTTTAACGGTTAAAGAAGAGAAGAAAAGAAGCTAGGGAACAATCTGAAATTTAAAAACATCACTTCTCCGCAACTCTTTATTTCTTATATGTATGAAGGTATAAGAGCAGGAAAGTCTATACGTTAAGAAATAAAGAATGGAGGAAGTTATCATGCAGTATACAAAAGCGTTTTTCATTAAACTGGCTATGACAATCGTTATGTTATGGATTGTATTGGGGCTATTTTTTGGAGTTTCATTTGGAAACATACTTCTTATTGGAGCCATTCTCACAATTGTTGCTTTTTTGGGGGATGTGTTCGTTCTGCCTAAGGTTGGGAATATAACAGCGGCGGCAGGTGATTTTCTTCTTGCCTTTTTTGGTGTATGGGCATTAGGAGCAATTTTATTTGGCCAAAGCCTAGCCGTATTTTCCGCTGCCTTTTTATCAGCCCTTTTTATTGGGGCTGGGGAATTGTTTTATCATCGATATTTTAAAGATCATGTGATGGAAAAAGGACAGGAGCCGCAGAAGAATAGAGTCTATAATTACAGAACAGGAGCTGCGCAAACTGAATTTTCCCATGACTTTGATGAACACCAGGATAAGAAAGAGAACAGTGAAGTTACCAATAAGGAAACGGAAGGACCTGCGAAATAAAAAAGGACTGTTCTACTTTTTTATTTAAGGTCAAGTTGTAAGCTGGAATTATTAAAACGAAGAGTTCTTATATATCGTGCATTATATAAAAAGAAAACAAAAGGATAGAAGAACTTGAGGAAGCATGAAATGAACCTCGATTAGTAGGCACTAAAAAAAGTGCACTATTCGGGGTTATTCTATTTTCATCATCTCGTGATAAAAAGGCATCCAAAGAGAAATATCAAGCAATCAATGAAACGATTCGTTTTTATCAATTGAAAAATAGGACGCGGTTCATTGGGCAGCAATCGGGCATGATTGTGGGATAAATATATATCGAGAAAAAAATATTCATCTACGAATAAATAATAATCTCGATAGAATTTGCTCTTAGAATATAGATTAGGCTACATAACGACCATAGTATAGGAGAAAGTAGCCGAATCTTTTTCTTGCTTTATGAAGTTATTTCTTTAAAATTTAGCATTTTTAATGAGCTACAGTATGAGCTGTGTAAGCGAAAGTACCAGCATTACCATAACAATCACCACACGGGCAAGTATATCTGCTTACATTATAGTAATTTCTAAACGTACATGTAACATTAGTTAAACTCCCGTCAGGACGCTTCACTGATACTTGTTCTGTGGCTAAGGGAAACTAATTAACTAAAAGATGGTTTTCTGTATTGTAAAGGAGCCATCTTTTTCTTGATTAGATTAGTAGAATAATTTTAACAGAGCGCTCTTTATCATTAGATAGACTCTCTAGCTGAATAACTAACTTCAACAATTGGGCGCTATTTTTGAATAACCTGCTTAGAATGTAGGTATCAAAGATATTTGAATTCTGCATTTTCCTAAACTACACCAAGTTGTATGTTTAAAATATTTCTTAAAGCAAGGATAGTGGAGGCCGGCACGACACTGGTCACAAATGCGTTGTCACGGGATGTGACGGTTTTAGCATTCGTTCCTATACTCCGACCACCGCAACTAATTAACATCTTGATATGGGGATGTGTGAAAAGAATTTACTTTTCGCACATCCCCTTCGCTTTATGGAGATTTTAAAACTAACTACTTTATATTACTTCCTCTGTTAGCTAAGTGGAGTCTTTCTCCACCCATAAAACTGCATAGTTTCTTTTAAACATATAAATCATTTCAATTCCCACCTTTCATTATTTAAATTAACAAAATTAATATTGACGAAGACGAGCGTAATTTTCTACTTTCCTTCGGTGCTCTTCAAAGATTTTTTTCACATTTTCATCATAAAGCCCTTTCTCAAAAGAAATCTCACGTTCACGCTTTGTAATAGCTATCGTAAGAGAAAAAATGTTTAATATCATGGATTATCACCTCCTTAAATTAACCTAAAAAATGGAAAAACCGTAGAGAGACTTCTCCTACGGTTAAAAAGACACAAAAATACCGCAGGGGCACACTTCTCCCTGCGGCATGAGTATACTTAATTATAAAAAACTTTAAGCAATCCATTCCGATCTGGTCGAATGTGTGATTTTCGTTTTTGCTGAAGTTGGAACTACTAGTGACATTAATTTATTGATAACGATCATTTTATTCGACCTCCTTAAGAATTTTTTGATTACTGTGTAAGTATACCCATCTCCATATTATTTGTAAACATTTTTTACGATTTTTTTAAAAAATTGTAAAATAGCTAGAAGAGTTCTTTGCTACTTTACCTTGTAAGTGACCTGATTTTTTCGCAAGAACAAATAGAAGATTTAAAGCAAAAACATGATTATCATTAAGGTATGAATTTCAGAAATGATTTAGAATTATTAAATTTAAGGGGGTTTTAGTTGAAGATCAACAGTAGGAAATGATCAAACTTTTTTATAAAAATTACACATTGTTTCATAAAGAATTAACCCATTTTGAACAAACTTTTTTCAAAACGGGTTCTTTTAGTTTAACTTGAAATATGGGTTTGTGGGTTGTTTCTGATTAAACTTTTTTTTAAGTTACATCTTAAGAAAAAAGGCTGCCTTTAAGGTTAACAGGTTCGTTCGATGGGGAGAAAAGCCCAAAAAGTAATGTAATTAACAAACCAATTAACATATTTTTTAACAGTAAATTGGCTGTGTAAAATTGCGAGTATTAAAACAAGCAATATTTTCATTAACTTCACCTCAATTATAAGACGTAATGACTTGCAAAATAGTAACGACACCATTTTTAACTAACCTGCCCGTTAGTTTAAGGTGGCTGGCTCTTAAAACTCGACTTGATACTTCTTTAGTTCTTTCATCAATATTTTGGCTCCTTCAGGTGTGGATGTAAAATAAAGTTCGATAAATTATAAAAAAAATTGGTAATTCAAAAAAGTTTGATCAAAATTCCTGTGTAGATAGACAAGATATTTTCTTATTTTACAATCGGTCCATCAAATTGAATAAGACCATACAAAAAGTCGATTTCCCAACGTAAAGGAAATGGGCTTTTTTTAGATTGAACTTTTGCTGAATTACAAAGATTTTACTTTAAGCTTCTTTTGTGAATTTTAAAAATGTTGTTGACTATTCAGTTGAACTGTATTAAATTCTTATTAAGTTGAACTATATAGTTGAACTGAATATGAGGTGAAAGTATGAAACATAAATTATTGCCGTTGTCTGAAACGATGCACTACATTCTATTAGCTCTACGTGAGCCCCTCCATGGCTACGCCGTCATGCAGGAGATAGAAAAAATGAGTAATGGAACCGTTATTCTAGCAGCGGGGACATTGTATGGTGCGATTGAAAACTTGAATAAACATGGCTGGATTGAACCTGTTGGAGAGTCCGGCCGAAGAAAAGTTTATATGATCACTGCGGAAGGAAGCGCCATTTTGAAAATGGAGCAAAACAGGTTATTGCATATTTTATCCCTGTATGAAGGAAGTGAATCGCATGAAAAAATGTAAGGTGTTTTTCGATATCGAAAAAGAGGAGCAATGGCTGAACGAGCAATTGCAAAAAGGCTATCGCTGTACAAATATTAGCGGGTTAGGAATATACACTTTCGAAAAAACAGATAAGAGATACGTGATGCGGCTGGATTATCAAGATTATTTATCAAAGGAAAAGCTCAATGATTATAAGGGGATATATGAAGACTTCGGCTGGGATTATATAAAGGGAACCAGGCTTGGTGGAATTCAATATTGGCAAAAAGAAGATGACGGTCAAAATGAAATTTTTTCGGACCGCCAATCCAGGAGTAATTATTATAAAAGGGTGATGGGTTATGCATCTAGCTTAGCTATGGTGTTTTTGCTTGTCTCTTATATGCTTTACAAAGATTCAGGTTTATATTTAACTGACGGTCTTTGGAGTATGAAAGGCTCATTATTTTGGAAGGCACTTTTATTTGAAACACCGTTTGCCCTTTTGAGGTTACTCCCTGCTATTATGGTCGTTTTCTATGGCCTCAGTTACTATAGGGCTCAACGAAAGTATTCAATGTTAAAAGAAAAATAATAAGCGAAGGGATGTAAAGATGCACTTTTCTAAAAAGAAACCTTTCCTACTGGCTGTTATTTGTCTCATGATTGTTTTATCAGGTTGCAGTAAGAATGATGGAGTGGTTGATGAGGCAGAAAAATATATTTCGTCTATTGAAAAAATTAATATTCCGGATGATGTAAAGGTAATTGGCTTAGGAGAGGCAACACATGGGAATGTAGAACTTCAGAAGTTGAAAAAAGATATATTTGAAGCATTCATCAGAAACAATGAGCAGGTCCGTGTGTTTGTAATTGAAGGGGATTTTGGAGGCGGACAGGAAATTAATCAGTTTATTTCAGGTGGAGAGGGTACTGCAGAAGAAGCCTTGGGCGCACTTGATTACAGCATCTATAAAACGGAGCAAATGATCGATTTTGTTCAATGGATGCATGATTATAACGCTGCGGCCAGTGATGATGAGAAAATATATTTTTACGGAAATGATATGCAGCGGTATGATTACAGTAAAAAAGGTCTACTTGACTATTATGAAGTTGTTAACAAGGAAGCAGGACGAAAATATGCAGTCCAACTGGAACATGCTTCAAATAATACAATGAGATCGTTATCAACGAAGCAGGTAAAAAAAATTAATGAAGTGCTCGATAATATCATGTTTGATCTGCAATCAAATGAAGCAGCTTATACGAAACATTCATCATCGGATACATTTGCCTTTGCTTTCCAATACGCACAGCTTATGAAGCAACGAACAGAGCTATTTTTAAATGAAGGGGACTATCAACAGCTTCGTGATCAGTATTTAGCTGACAATTTGCAATGGATTGTTGAGTTTGAAGCAGCCCGTGGTCATGATAAAGTGCTCTTCTCCGGCCATAATGGACATATCGAAAAAACGTCCGCCTCATTAGCTGGTTATAAATCGATGGGGAATTATTTAGATGAGCTATATGGGGCCAAGTATTTTGCAATTGGCACCGACTTAATGAATAGTGAATTTCAAGCATTAAACCGCGGATCTGATAAAAGAGAGGACTATAAGATAAAGAATCATAATGATTTAGTCGATGCATTTAGTGAAGTAGAGCCAAATATCTTTTATGTTAATTTTGAAAAAGCCAGTGAGTCAAAGCAATTATTGGACGTTATAAAAAGTGAACAAAAAATGGTAAATGTAGGTGACGACTTTCGTTCTTGGCAAAGGCTATTTAAAATGTTTTATACAATTGAAATGGTACCCAACAAGGCATATGACGGCATAATTATTGTAAAAGAGGCAACACCAACAGATGTGATTGATTAAAACAAACTAGTTTATTGCCATTCTTCAAAATAGGTTCATAGTTAAGTAAAATATACATTAGCTAAAATTGTATATTTTTGAAGGTGCAGTATAAAGCCATCCCATTATAGGGCACCGTTCCGCAGTAATGATAAAAGTCCAATTTCTTAATTTAATATTGAGAAATTGGGCTTTTTAAGTGTACTAAAAATACAAAAGAGCACTTAAAACAGGTGCAACAAAACTCCTGAAGTGACAGAGGGTCCGCTGAATTGAAAGCTGTAATCGGTATATAGTAGAGCTGAATGCGTCGGGGCTCCTTCAACTGATAAAACATTCAGCTTCATTTCCATACCTGCATATGGTAATCTTTCCGTTTGGCTCTCCTGATCTTTTCGCTCATACAGAAGTTATATTTTTGACATCTTCATTCATTTTCCTGTGCTGTGCCAAATACCTCCCCCTTTTGAAGGTTCATACTATGCCCATTGATCACGATCGTATTGTCATTCTTCCATATGACATCCACTTCTGTAACGCGCTGTTCGTAATAAACACGTTTAGTGAACCAAAGCGGCCCGTCCAGCTCACCACGAATACCAAATGTCCCTGTTGCGCCTGCATCAAAATATATAAAGTTCACTGTATAATACCCATCTGGTGATTCGCTTGCTGTAATATGTTTTACTCCGCCAAGTGTCAGGGCGACAGGTTTCAGCAATAAGAACAGGAGGAAAAAGCCAGCCAGCAAAAAAGAACCAGTGCCAAGCAGCCAGCCGCCTATTTTCCCAAAGATACTTCGGAAATTGCGATAGCCTATTATCGCTAATAAAAAAGCAGCTGCTGAGAGAACGAACAGTAAAAGAGCCGATGTAATATCCCATAACGTTGTGAAGAGCAGCCAGCAGCTAAGCGCCCCGTATAAAATAGTGCCGACAAATAAGCCGAGTGCCCACCAAATCAATTTCAAGTCAGCACCTCCTTTCTGCTGGAACTTTCTGTATTATTAACAGAAGACGTTGAGTTTTTTAGTTAGTTCCGGTGTTGCCGAGAAGACATGCTCTATGCACATTAAAAAAAGTTTTCAAAAAAATATGAGAATACTTTTATGGATCATTCGTTGTAGTAAGTGAAAAAGCTTTTTCAATCTTAAAAGGAGCTATGAATATGAGGAATCCAAATCAATTTATCATCCGGCTCAAAAAGCATAAGGAAGATGCGCTTGAGTATGTCATTGATGAATATATGCCCTTTGTGAAGGCGATCGCGATTAAAATATTATCTTACCAACATAGTAATGCAGTAGATGAGTGTGTGAACGACGTATTTTTATCTGTCTGGCAAAATGCCCACCAGTTTGAGGGGGATGCTGCGGACTTTAAAAAATGGATCGGGATGATCACGAAATATAAGGCAATCGACCTGTACCGGCAGCTGGAAAAGCAGCATGAACGTGAGGAAGGTCCGGTCGCACTGGAAACCGTAAAAACAGGTCAGGATCTGCAGCAGCAGGTGCTCGGAACAGAGGAAAAGAACGAGTTGCTTTTTGCGATAGGCCAACTTGACGTGATCGACCGTGACATTTTTATGATGAAATATTTTATGGAACTATCAAATAGTGAAATTGCCGACGCGCTCGGCCTTACGAAAGCAGCCGTTGATAACCGGCTGTACAGGGGGAAGAAAAAGCTGGCGGCAACGATACAACTAAAGGAGCGATTCGTATGACGAAATATAAAGAATGGGCGGAGCTGGATATTGACAGCATTGAACCGGTAGAGGTCTCTCCGTTTGATAAGAAAAAAGTGAAGCAGCATGTGATAAGGCAGGGGAAACGCAGAAAATCACCGGTATGGCGGAATGCAGCTGCTGCAGCTATTGTTTTACTCGGCGGATCGGTTATGATGGGCGCTGCTTTTCCATCAGTCGCTTCCCAGATTCCGTTTATGTCGGATGTAATGAGCTATTTCCAGGATGACGACAAGCAGTATGCACATTTTGATGAATTTTCGACTGCTATTGGGCTTGCTGATACGAGCAACGGAACAACGGTAATGATCGATAATGCGGTATATGACGGTACATCGATCAAGGTTTCTTATGCCATCCAGACGGATCAGGATGTAGGACAGGGGTTACAGGGCAAAGCACCATACTGGTTTGATGTGAAGGAGGCTAGCGGTTCAGGGGGAGATGGTGTATTTCTCAGACAAATCAGCGATACTCGTTATGTAGGGGTAACAACGTTCACTCCACATTTTGAAAAAGGAAAAGACGCCCCAGAAACGGTTCATGTTACGTGGGAGCCGACAGCATTTGAAAATGAATCGGGTGAAACTGTGATAGAGGGCGATTGGTCATTTGAATTCTCTTTAGGACGGATTGACGGAGAGATGCAGCTGGTGAATGAATCCACTTCAAAAGAAGGCGTGACATTGCTGCTGCAATCGGTTGAAAAGACGGATATATCGACCGTTCTGCAATTCGAACAGACAATCGATAAAGCAGTTGCCAAAAAGTGGCCAGATGTTTCGCCAATATTTGAAATAACGGACGATTTAGGGAATATTTATGAATCCGGCAGCGGGGGCGGCGGTGTTTCGTATGATGCGGGAATGACGTATAAATGGACAACAACTATCGGAACGATCGATGAAAAGGCAACGAAGCTCATTATCCAGCCGACCACGATCCTGAGTCTAATGTACGGAAAAGGGCATGAGGAATTAATGATGGATCCGATTGAAGTGCAATTGAATAAATAGAAGGCTTATATATGGTTATCACAAATTAATCATAGAAAGGCACACATAATGAAAAATGCCCTCTAGAATGGTTGCGTGGAAAATCTATTCTAGAGGGTTTTTTATGTCACCATACTTTATTATAGATCACGCGTGAAAAAATTCATTGTCTGAATGCCCATTTCTAGTGGCGATTTTGCATAATTAGAGTTTTTCCAATGATAGATGATTCCCATTGTAGCACTCGTACAAAAGGCATAATATAACTCTAAATCTGTTCCCTCACGTACATTTTGGTCAATGATTTCTTTTGGAAAGCGAATTAATAATTGATTAAAGGCAGACACATATTTCAGCGGAGCGTTTTCGGACAGCAGCATATCGTAAAATGAGCGGTTGTCCAGAATATGCTCGTATAAAGGTACCATGCTTTCTTTCTCCCGCCTGTTGAGCTGCTCTAAAATCCCTTCATAATCTTCTTCCAGGTCGCTCATAATCTCATTAAAATATTGTTCAAACAGCTCGTCTATATTTGCATAATGGGCATAAAAAGTAGAGCGGTTTACTTGGGCACTTTTACATATTTTCGTTACCGTAATTTCATGGAAATGCTCCGTCTTTAATAGTTCTACTAAGGAGTGAAATAATACTTTTTTTGTTTTGATGACCCGAAGATCTTGTTCATTCAACGTTCTCCCTCCATTTATACAACAAATATTATTTACCTGTTGGATAACCAACAAGTCGTTTTAGGTTGTCGTTCCATTCTTCCTATTTCATTTTTTATAATTTTAACATACAGCTGTTGGTTAACAGCCAAATTGATTGAAGGGTGGAAATGACCATGAGTAAAGTAGTGGTGATTACAGGAGCGGCAACAGGCCTTGGCCGTGCTACCGCATTAAAATTAGCGAAAGAACAATATCATTTAGTTATCGTCGATTTCAATGAAGAGGAAGGCATTAAAACAACAGAATTGGTGAAGGAATTGGGAGCGGAGGCTATGTTCGTAAAAGCCGATGTATCCAATGAAGAAGATGTAAAAAACTATGTAACAAGAGCTGTAGAAACATTCGGAACAATTAATTACTTCTTGAACAACGCAGGCATTATGGTGCCGTTCCGCCTCATCCATGAATATGATGTAACCGAATATGATCGTATTATGAATATCAATGTAAAAGGTGCTTTTTTAGGATTGAAATATGTAATTCCTGTTATGCTGGAAAACGGCGGGGGGACAATCGTCAATACTGTTTCTTCTAACTCATTTAAACCAACAGCCTATAACGGCATTTACGCAGCAACAAAGCATGCTGTCATTGGATTAACAAAATCCATCGGACAGGATTATCAAAGCAAACAAATCTTTGCTGTAGGTGTTGCTCCAAATAACATGAAAACAAATATCTCGGCGAATGCAGCCGTAACGTTGAATGAGGAAATTGGAAAGGCGATATACGAAACTACCGCACCCAATATTGCCGCAACTGCTGAAGAAGTAGCTGAAGCGATGATCTTTGCGATGAAAAACGGGCAATTATTATCAGGCGCCACAATCAATTGTGCTGGTGGACAAATTTATAACTAATAGCTATTTATTTCGGCTGTTAATATGTAGGCTTAAAAATCCATCTTGCTTTGGCAAGATGGATTTCTTATTTGAAGAGATTCATGGGCAAACAAGGGGCTGCGTGACCATTCCTATTGAATATAGTAAGCTGCATTGATATACAGTTAGTTAATCCATCCAATAAAAAATCGCATCAAACACTTTATATTCACTAGGATCTGTAGAAGTTTGTATTTCAGTTTTGAACGGAAGTGGTTGAGATAAATACTCTTTATGTAAAATGCTATACCCTGCATCAGCCAATTTCTGTTTAATTTCCAGGAACCCATCTGTCATGAATTTCGGCGATTCATCAATCATTTCTTCCGGTTCACACATCATACAGAATGAACTAAATGAACCATCTTTGAATTCCTCAGTATTAAATCTAGTCTTAGAACGCAGGTTATCTTGCCCAATAATCGCTACAGGAGCTAATCTACTTATATAAATTACAAGCCCTTCTAAATAGATTGTAACTTCTTCATTGTCCTCTTTTATCTTTCTCTTTTCATTTCTTTTATAACAGAAAAGATCGACATAAGATGCATAGCCGCTTCCATAATGGTCAAACATTGCTTCACATTTTAAAGTCTCGGAACGATTTAATGTATCAACCAATTCTTGAATATAGGATTCAATTTGTTCCCTGTCCTTCGTACTGTATGGATACATATCGCCAATCGGCTCTTTTGAAATCATCTTTTGTAGCTGTTCATTTGTAAATTCCAAAGTTCTTCACCTCAAATAAAATGTTTTATAATATTGCTTTGGAACAAAGTTTGATCATAAAAACTATCCATATCAGTATTTCATATCAAGTAACCGGAACCCATTTAAACTATCATTATTTAAATGGGTTCTGTTCCAGCCGGTCGAAGCTGGGTTTTAATAAAAAGGTCGGGTATTTCTCCCTCTGACTTATTACAACCACACGCAGATGATCACAAAATATTATTCAATCCAAGCTCCTGCCGTTTTACGACCAATTTGTTACTCGCTAATAAATAGTTCAGGCTCTAAATGAGCCCTTTTTATCCCGACCGGCAAGTAATACGATAAATTGTTTGTAATCATCCCACCGATACGTAAGCCAACAGCACCCGGTTTACCGCTGATTAAAAAGCTGCCAACGAGCATTTCTCCTGTTTGCTTGCCTTTTTCACTTTGGAATGTTGTTTTTGGCTGTTCGATATATTGCTGGTACACCTTTATATACTGCTGATACGATTTTTGTCCATCTTCCTTTAGTAGCTGTCCGTCTGCTTCGTAAATTTCTACCGTGTCACCTTCACGGCCGAATACGGGTTTTTTGACATAGCGAAGCCCTTTTTCGATAAACGGACTTTCTTCCAAATAAGTCGGTAAAAAATAGTGGGCAATCCACTCATGCTCTTCAGCTGAAAAAAATGCATGTCGTTCCTCATGCAAGCCCCAAATGACAGCCTGCACCGCTTTATTCTGCAGTAAAAAAGCAGAGGGCGGGTTAATGATCGTCAGCAAATTTTGTTCAACCAGCTCTAGCAGCCATAAGCCGATCTTATTTTGTGCTTCGTCTTCGTCTTGAATAACATTTTCAATCGGGACCGTTTGACGGTACAGAATATCAATCCGCTTTCCATCCTCATCAAACAGCCCAACGCCTCTTAGAATTTGCAGTTGATGTAACGGCGTAAATTTCGCTCCGGGTACAAATTGCATTAAGTAAAGCGCTGTATAGTAATCTTCTATGTTTTCTTCGTGGGCTGTAAAAACGATATGTGCTTTTGGTGAAGACATGCTTTGTGCCACACTATCCTGGACTGCCTCTTTTAACAGCTGCTCTGTGTCAGCGTTAGGGCTTTTCATTCCAAAAGCGCCGCACATACGATCGTTGACAAAAAATAATTCCTTAATAAACGTCGGTGTATCTGCATTCATTTCAATACATTTATAGCTGCCGTTATACGGAATGAAATCAAAGCGTGCGATGACACTTTCAGCTTCCAGCGTTTTTAAACGAAGAAAAGGGAGTGTCTCTTCTGGATAGCCCATTTCAAGCAATGTTTCATCCGGTACGTTGCGTAATAAATGAGCGATTTTAAAATAAATGTGGCCCGTACGTTCCGTCGCCAGCCGGATTTTTTCGACTTCTTCACCGGTTACTTCATATATGTCATAAAGTGCATATTCCTCGTCATATAAATCCGCCCAAAACTGTTCTATTTGCGTATAAAACTGTTGGCGCTCGCTTTTGTACATGGAATGATTCAGCTCACTTTCAAATCCGTTACGTAAATGACATATACGCCGCGGTCTTCATCAATTTCCGTGGAAGTAACGAGCATTTGACCAATTCCAGGCACATCTACAACGTCCTTTAATAAATACCGGATCACTTCAAAATGCGTCTCGCAAGGAATACGTGAGAGCAATCGGTAATTTTCACGTTCATCCGGTCTTCGGAATTCGAGATGGATGCCATGGCCGCGGAAGCTGCGCTCATCCTCACCTGATAAATTGCGTCCTATTTCCTTTAGTACGAGCACTTCCATATCCTCTTCCATCTCGTTTGATATAAGCTCATATTGTGTACCGCGCATGATGAAATACGTACAAAGCTGCCGCGCATAAAATTCATCCAGGCCTACATCCGTTTCTTTATATTCATAAAACGGCTCAAAATGCCCGTTTCCTTTATCGATATAATAAATTAACTGCTTCAGAGCTGCCTCCTCCTCAAACTAATAAGATAAACATTTCGCCACAATCCAGCCGACTGCTAGTGACAGCGATAATAAAATTGTGCCGACTGCCCGGTTGTCTTCTGTAATCGCTTGTTGAATGCTAAAGCGGATTGTTATTAGTTCTGCCAGGAAAGATACAACGACTTGCGCCACAATGCCGATTACGCCCCAAATGGCCATATCCAGTAACGAGATCGAGTATTCGGCAGCAGCTCCTAATACGATTGCCAGGCCTACTACTTTCCCGCCTAACAACATAGCCGCTGCTACATTTTTTTGTGCAATTAATTGAAACTCTTTAATTTTTGGTGTACTTAACGTAAACAGCAACATACCGATTACTAATAAACCAATTGATACACCTACGTATGATAAAAAATTTACATACACATTCATGTTTTTCCGCCTCTCTTATCCACCGAAACTTTTTGAGCCGCTGCCAAACCCAGAGCTGGATTTCGTCGCTTTAAAGCTGGAACTGCTTTTATAATTTTTGTAGTCACTGCTGCTATGTAATGCTGTTTTATTTTTATAGTATCTTCCGCCGTAGTAGTAGGATCCGTAATGTCCTGAATGGCTTTCATCACATTGCCATACGCCTTCATCATCTGACCAATCCCAATCGTTACAGCTTTTATCTGTAGGTTTTGGGGGTAAGCTGCTTGACGATGAGCCACAGCCGGCTAATCCTAACGTTAAGGCTGTTGCCGATATACCGGCCATTAATTTTTTTGTTTTCTCCATTTCTATCCACCTCCAATTCCTTTCCTGTTTTAATGTACGAAACGCTAGTAAGAAAAGATTCAAGAAATTCACTATTGAATAAGAACCTCGTAAATTATTATTCTAAAAGACTTTCATTGTCAAGCTGAGCTCGGTTAAGTTCGTTTCTCTTGGAAAACCATCTCCAAGCGGGAGCGTCTTTTGTGCTGAAACAATATTAAATTAAGTACCTTGTATTATTAGGTATTATAATTTATATTGGAAACAAGGTGGTGGAATAATGTGGATATAAACAAAGAGGTATTAAAGGGGCATATTGATACACTGCTGCTTGCACTGTTAGAGAGCAGGGATATGTACGGATATGAGCTGGCCAAGATGGTACGCGAAAAGAGTGGAGATCAGTTCGAGCTGAAGGAAGGAACGCTGTACTTATCGTTAAAGAGGCTGGAAAAGAACGGCTGGATCGAATCATATTGGAGTGATGAGCAGGGCCCGGGCGGAAGAAGGAAGTATTACCAGTTGACAGAAGAAGGTATGACAGGGCTGGAGCAGAAACGTAAGGAATGGGAGTTTGTCAAAAATTTAATGGACATGTTTTTGCAAGGGGGACATAAAAATGAAGCAAATTGATTTGTTTGTTGAGTCGATTTACGAGCAAATGGACGGAAAAGAAAAAGAAGTACAGGATATGAAAACAGAGATGAAGAGCCATTTGCTGGAGGCCGTACATGAACTGAAGCTGGAAGGGAAATCCGAACAGGAAGCCATTCAGCTGGCAATCGAGCGGTTCGGCGGGGAAACAGAGCTTCGGACGGCCGTGAGGGAAATGTTCACGATTCAAAAGTTGTTCGCCAAGAAAGTGTTGTATGCGGCGGTATTTTTCTTTGTGGTCTGTGTCATGAGCGCCTTTACACTTTCGGCTGAAATGAATAAAGCGGAGGAAAACAGCCTGCCCGCTGCAGGAATCCTTGAATCTTTAGGAAATAGTGAAATAGTACCTGCACAAGTAGTACAGGATATTGAAAAGATTGTAGATAACGATAAACGGATTATAGGCATTAATCTTTATAAAGCGGATGCGCTTCTAAAATCTGGAGTAATCAATGAACCCATCTATAGTTACCGGGAGGCAAATCTGTTTTCATTTTGGAATAATATCGGCTTCCTTGAATACAACTCACATAACTATAGTAATGATATTTGGAATGTACAAACCGAATGGAAAGGATACGGCAGTGGTGCTTTGCTGATTCTGCTGTTCAGCATTGGCGCCTATTGGGTATTATTTGCTATTTGGGCTATTGTAAATACCTACCATCAAAAAAGACTGCATTTCGGCTGGGTGATTCTGTTTAGCGTGTTCAACGTACTCGGCTATCTGCTGTATGTGGTGTCGCGGAGACGTTAAAGAAAATATATCCTATAGGGAAATACCATCCATTAGCGAAAATGTACAAAACGAGCTGTAGCTTGTTGATTTGGAAGGGGAATTCCATATAAAGTACTCTATTTTCTTGTCTTTCTCTTATTACATATTTGTTGGGAGTTATTCTTCAAGTATATTTGAGGAAGAGGATGTATCAAGCTTTTATAGTTGAATACAAGCAGCTTTTAACTACATCTGTAGCTAAAAGCTGCTTTTGTATATGGATTTTTTTGGAATAGTGGTTAAGAAGAAAAGAGGACTTTAGCTTAATGCAGATCCTTATTAACAAATTTGCCGTAATCCGGAACAGCGAGCGAGTCGAATTCGCGGACTAACTTTTCTAAACTGTCAGCTAATAATTGACCTGACATTGGCAGCCCATGTCCTGTAACAGCAACAGCCGGTTTCAATGCCTGCAGTTTAATCACTGATTCTTTTGCGGCTTTCCAGTCTGGAGTGAGGTATCTAGGTGGGCCGTTTATTTCCTGTTCTTGTGTGAACACTTTATAAAGTGAATCTTGTTTGACAGTAATAAATGCATCCCCGGCAATTAATGTTTTGTCTTCATCTCTGAATAATGAAACATGTCCCGGTGAATGCCCGGGTGTGTGAATCCAGCGGAACCCCGGCATGTGAGGAACACTATTATCTTGGGGAAGCGTTTGGACACGGTTCCCTAGATTGATCGGTTCATTCGGAAACATCGGCGACATTTTTGCGACCATACCGCCTTCAACGGTCGGATCCGGTTCGGGATAGCTCATTTTCCCCGTTAAGAAAGGCAGCTCTATTTCATGCGCATAAACAGGAACTTTCCAGTGCTTTACTAAATCAATAATAGCCCCTACATGATCGAAATGACCATGCGTCAAGATAATAGCCTTTGGGAGGCTGTTTGACCCAAAACGATCCTCTACAGCAGCAATAATATCATTAGCTGAACCAGGCATTCCTGCATCAATTAAAACAAAATCATCCTTACTATTGCCGACTAACATAACATTCACAATTTGAACAGTGAAGCAGTATAAATCCGGCAATACTTCAATACCCACGCCGCTTCCTACAGAAGTGGTAGGAATGTATTTATAATCATCCCCGTAATTCATGTTGTTTTCCAATGTCTAGTCCTCCTTTTGACAATAAAATTCAGCTTATTCTCTGCTAGTAAAGGTATTGTTATTCCCGCATAAGGAAAACGGATAGTAACTAAATGTTTTTCACTGAAAGAAACGCTTTATTAGTCCAAACAAGCAATACATTTTTAAACTAATCCGTTTATATACAATGACACAGGTGAAAATCGCTATAAATTAACCATCTTGTTGGATAAAAATGACCTGATTTAAACGTCTATTTATCATGATAAGAAGAGAAAATCCTTCTACCTGCAGGTGCCGCCAATCCGCCAAAAAGCGTAAAAATAATAGGGAACTATAAAATGGCGTTTACAAACTAAAAAGTTTTGTGTTAACTTAAAAATATAAATAGTTAACGTAAAAGGAGTGAGGGGAGTGCCGCATTTTTGGGTAGTCGGGACAGATACAGATGTTGGAAAAACATGCATTACTACATTGCTTATGCGTCATTTACAGGAGCAGAACCTTCGGGTGACACCTTATAAGCCTGTCCAAACGGGAGAGGTGACCGAGCAGGGAAGAACCTATTACTACGATACAGAAATGTATAAAACGTACTCATTGCAAACATTACATATTGAAGCGCTGAATGGTTATTCGTTCAAAGAGCCTGCATCACCTCATTTTGCTGCAAAACTGGAGGAGCAGCAAATTGATCACGAATTATTACTGGAGCAGATCGAGTCATTAAAGCAAGCAAATGATGTCGTCATTTGCGAGGGAGCTGGCGGTATTATGGTGCCGCTAGCGGAGAATGGAAAGGTGACACTTCTAGACGTGATTGAGAAAAGCCGCCTACCGGTCGTTGTCGTAGCACATACAAAGCTTGGAACGATCAACCATACACTGCTGACGCTTGAAGCTTTGGCGGCAAGAGGAATCGAAGTGCTCGGACTAGTCTTCAACAGATATACACAGACAGCAATGGAAGTGAATAATATCGAGACGATTTTACTTAATCAACCGCTGCCACATGCTGTCATTCCGGAGCAGCAGGACATTCAGCAAGTAGTAAATTATTCGATTTACCATACATCACTATTCGAAAGGCTGTTGCCGCATGAAGCAAGTGTTAACTGAGTTACAGGCAAGGGATTTACAGCACGTTTGGCACCCATGCTCGCAGATGAAGGATTATGAACAGTTTCCCCCAATCGTTATTAAAAGCGGGGAAGGTGTATGGCTTTATGATGAAAACGGCAAGCGCTATTTAGACGCGGTGTCATCTTGGTGGGTGAATTTGTTCGGCCATGCCAATAAACGGATCAGCCAGGCTTTAAGCGAGCAGGCGTTCACATTGGAGCATGTCATTTTTGCAAATTTCACGCATGAGCCCGCTGTAAAGGTAGCGGAAAAATTAGTTGCCTTAACACCACCTGGCTTACAGAAGGTATTCTTTGCCGATAACGGATCAGCAGCGATTGAAGTAGCGTTAAAAATGAGCTTTCAGTACCATATGCAGACGGGAAAGACATCCAAAAAACGATTCCTTGCATTAACAGATGCCTACCACGGGGAAACGCTTGGCGCATTGTCGGTAGGGGGCGTTGATCTTTATAACGAAGTCTACCAGCCGCTTCTATTGGATACAGTGCGGGCGCAGGGGCCGGATTGCTTCCGCTGTCCATTCAATGAAAAGCCCGAAAGCTGTCAGGCACAATGTATTCGTTCTGTGGAAGAGAAGCTTGACGCACACCACGAGGAAATCACTGCTGTCATTATCGAGCCGTTAATCCAGGCAGCTGCAGGAATGAAGATGTATCCGCCAATCTATTTACGAAAGCTGCGGGAATTGTGTACAGCCTATGATGTCCATCTTATCGCAGATGAAATAGCGGTCGGCTTTGGACGCACCGGTACATTGTTTGCCTGTGAGCAGGCGGAGATATCACCGGACTTTATGTGTTTATCAAAGGGGCTGACTGGCGGATACTTGCCGCTTTCTGTCGTGCTGACAACCGATACAGTTTACGATGCGTTCTATGATGAATACGGGACAATGAAAGCGTTTCTGCACTCCCACAGCTACACAGGAAATACGCTGGCGTGCCGTGTCGCGCTGGAAGTGTTGACGATGTTCGAAGAGGAGAATTATATCGAAATGATTCAGCAAAAAGGCGGGCTGATGAGGAAGCTGGCAGAAGAAGCGTTTAGCCATCTGCCGTATGTTGGAGAATACCGGCAAATCGGACTTGTCGGGGCAATTGAGCTTGTAGCGGACCGAAATACGAAGGAGCCGCTGCCGAGTGAGGAGCGCATCGGTTATCAAATTTATCAAAATGCGCTGGAAAAAGGACTGCTGATACGGCCGCTTGGCAATATTTTATATTTTATGCCGCCTTATATTATTTCAGCGGAGGAAATACACTTCATGATTGATACGACAAAACAAACAATCGAGTCATTTTTTGCAGAACGGGAGGGAAGGACATGCAGCAACGATCCGCAATACTCTCCGTTATAATGATCGCGATGTTTGCCGCTTTAACAGCAATTGGTGCTTTTATTAAAGTGCCGCTGCCGGTAGTTCCCTTTACACTGCAGATTGTGTTTGTCTTTTTGGCGGGGTGCCTGCTTGGCAGTCGTAACGGCTTGCTGAGCCAGATTGTCTATATCGGCATCGGGCTTGTGGGGATGCCAGTGTTTACACAGGGTGGCGGAATTACATATGTACTGCAGCCTACGTTTGGCTATTTAATCGGCTTTGCTGCTGCGGCATTTCTAATCGGCTTGATCATTGAAAGGGTAGAAACACCGACAAAAAAGCATTTTATCGGTGCAAATATAATAGGACTGCTCGTTATATACGGGATTGCCGTCCCGTATCTATATGTCTCGCTGAATGTTTGGCTGGATATGAAAACGAGCTGGTCTCATGTGTTCCTCGTTGGTTTTTTAGGCAGTATTGTAGCAGATTTCTGCCTCGCCATCGTAACGGCATTGCTGGCAGAGCGGCTGTATCATGTATTCCGCACTGCCCGCTCATACAAACTACTACATGAAAAAGGGTGAAGAGAAAATGGATTGGTTACAATTAGCAAATGAAGTGATTGAGGGGAAAATCATCAGTAATGAGGAGGCATTGGCGATATTAAATAGTGATGATGATGAATTACTAAAGCTGATGGATGGGGCTTTTGCGATCCGCAAGCATTATTACGGGAAAAAAGTAAAACTGAACATGATTATGAATGCAAAAAGCGGCTACTGTCCGGAAGATTGCGGATATTGCTCCCAGTCCTCCAAATCCACTGCACCGATTGAGAAATATCCATTTATTACAAAGGAGGAAATTTTAGAGGGAGCAAAGCGTGCCTTTGAAAATAAAATCGGCACATACTGTATCGTTGCGAGCGGCCGCGGACCGACACGTAAAGATGTAAATGTCGTTAGTGAGGCGGTAGAGGAAATTAAGGAAAAATACGGCTTAAAGGTATGTGCATGCCTCGGATTATTAAAGGAAGAGCAGGCGCAGCAATTAAAGGAAGCCGGCGTTGACCGCTATAATCATAACTTAAATACATCCGAACGCCATCATTCCTATATTACGACTTCCCATACGTATGAGGACCGGGTCAATACGGTGGAAATTGTGAAAAAGCACGGCATCTCCCCTTGCTCAGGCGCTATTATCGGCATGAAGGAAACAAAAGAAGATGTGGTACAAATTGCACGCGCGCTTTATCAGCTGGATGCCGATTCGATTCCGGTTAACTTCCTGCATGCGATTGACGGCACGAAGCTTGAGGGGACGAATGAATTGAATCCGCGCTACTGCCTGAAAGTACTGGCGCTATTCCGCTATATCAACCCAACGAAGGAAATCCGTATCTCGGGAGGCCGGGAAGTGAATTTAGGATCACTTCAGCCGCTTGGTATGTATGCCGCAAACAGCATTTTTGTCGGGGATTATTTGACGACAGAAGGACAAGAGGTCAACAGCGACTACTTAATGCTCGAAGATCTAGGCTTTGAAATTGAGCTGACAGAAAAGCAAACAGCTGCGTTCTGCTAATAATGGTTATACGAAAAGTAAAGATATGACTTGAAAATAAAATGGAACTGTTAATAAAAAGGATGAATCGGAATTTCAGTTTTCCTTGCCAATTAAAAAATAGTAGGGGATAATATAATTATTCAATTATATGGAAAATAAGTAATTGCAGAGTATCTTCACCATAACAGTTGGTTGATCACTAGCAAAATATATTTTCTGGAATTATTACCCAATTATTTTTTTATCAAGGAGGAAATCTTGGACATTCTACAGTATTTTATTGTTTCATTCATAGTGGTTCTACTTGCTCAGATAATAATGTCGGTAATATATAAGGATGTAGAAAAAAAGGATAAAGGTTTTGTTTTTGTCTATTATAAATTAACGTATAGAAGAAGATTTATCCGTGCTCTATGGACTGCTCCTCTTTTATTCTTATTCTATTTTGCTATATATTGGTTTGGCGATTTAAGCATAACTGAGTTCAAAATAATCGGAGTCATTTTATTGCTCCTCGTAGTACTGGACATAAGCTACAACTATAAGAAGTGGAAAAGACAAGAAAAAATATGGTGAAGCAGCAAAGCTAAGAAATTTTTTCAATGTTCATCTCCAGCTAAAGGCATGATGGTAGAAGAGGAACAAACTTTTATAAAAGTCTTATAATTAACTAAAACAAAACACTCCATTTTGATCACTCTTTTTTCAAAATGGAGTGTTTGTATTTGCTGGTAAAGAAGAATGAAGCTATCTATCCAGCATCTGCTGGATGTCTTTCGGGTCATGTACAGGCTGCCGGCATGTATAGTTTTCACATATATAGAAATTAGCGCCCGTTTCGGCTGGCTGGTAGTCGGTGATATTTGGAATGATGTCCTTGTACGCCTCGGGATCCTCACAATGTAGATAAATCGTATTTGGAAGGAAATCCTTCTTTAATGAGGAGAGCAGCTGCCTTTGCTCCTCCGATAGTTTGCCGACCATAATAACTTCCTTTGTGCCTTCCGTCAGCATCATGTAGGAAATCAGTAAATAGAGATAGCCTTCGGGATGCGCATTGATGGTGCGGGCCCCGAGCTGTAAAAGCGTGATGACTTTTTCCTCGTAGTCTGCTCTGCTCGTAAGGCGGGCAAGCTTCACAAGTGCAACAGCGGCGATACTGCTGCCGGAAGGAATCGCCTCATCCTGCATTTCCCGCTGCCGAATAAGCAGGGGCTCCGCATCGCTGCCCGTTAAGAAAAATCCTCCTTCCTCCTGATCCCAAAAAAGCTCGACCATCTCATCGGCAATATGCACAGCCTTTTGCAGCCATTCAGGAGAAAAGGTTGTCTCATACAGCTCGATATAGGCCCACAGCACAGCCGCATAGTCATCGAGTATACCGTATTCCCGTACTTCTTCATTCCGGTAGCGCCGCATCAGCCGGCCGTTTTGGAAAAGCTGTTTTTCCAGAAATCGAATCGCACCGACCGCGAGCAGCTCCACGCCCTCATCCTGAAGAACCGCATTCGCTTTCGCAAGCCCGGCAATCATGAGCCCATTCCAGCCTGTTAAAATTTTATCGTCTTTGTTTGGATGAGTACGCTGTTCCCGTACTTCGAAAAGTATTTGTCGTGCTTTCTCCAATTTCTGCTGCAGTGTCTCGACAGGCATTTCATGTTCCGCTGCGATATCCGCTAATTTTGTATGAATAAGATGAGGGACATTCTTTCCTTCGAAATTTCCTTCCGCTGTAATATGAAAGACTTCACAGTATAATGGACCAAGCTCTTCATCAAGGCTATTCAGCACCTCCTCCTTCGTCCATGTATAAAACTTGCCCTCCTCCTGCTCTGTATCAGCATCCTCTCCACTGTAAAAACCGCCTTCCGGAGAGACCATGACACGCCGAATATAAGTGATCAGCTCCCGCATTTTCTGCTCATAAAAGGGGTCCTTTGATACTTGATAGGCTTCCGCGGTCGCATAAAGCAAAAGGGCATTGTCATACAGCATTTTTTCAAAGTGGGGGACGATATACGTTTCGTCTACAGAGTAGCGGGAGAAGCCAAAGCCAATCTGGTCATAAATTCCGCCGTTATAAAGGCTGTTCAATGTATTGAGGGCCATTTTCTGTGCAACAGGCTCATCATGAAATTTGCCATAACGCAATAAATATAACAGCTGGTGCGGCATCGGAAATTTCATTTCCTGTCCAAAGCCTCCATACAGATTGTCATATGTGACGTATAACTGCTCAAAGGCCATTTGAAAAACAGCGGGGGGAAGAGTTCCTGCTGCCTGCTGTTCCTGCAGCTGTGCCAACGCCTGTTTAATTTCCGCTCCTACTGAAATGACCTGTGCTTGGTCCTGCTCATACAGCTTATGCAGTTGAATGATGAGCTCATGGAAGCCGATCATATGCAGTGAGGTTTTCTTAGCGTAATACGTCCCTGCGTAAAACGGTACTTGATCGGGTGTCATAAAGATGGAAAGCGGCCATCCGCCATGACCATTCATCAGCATACAGACATTCATATATAGATTATCGATATCCGGCCGCTCCTCACGATCGACCTTAATCGCAATATAATGTTCATTCAAATAAGCAGCAATCTCCTGGTCCTCGAAGCATTCGTGTGCCATTTGATGGCACCAATGGCACGTCGCATAACCGATGGACAGGAAAATAGGCTTTTTCTCCGACTTG
Source organism: Lysinibacillus odysseyi 34hs-1 = NBRC 100172 (assembly GCF_001591965.1). Classification (GTDB taxonomy): domain Bacteria; phylum Bacillota; class Bacilli; order Bacillales_A; family Planococcaceae; genus Lysinibacillus_B; species Lysinibacillus_B odysseyi. The sequence goes on along the minus strand of NZ_BCVX01000006.1, from coordinate 126,231 downwards.
GCACGCCTAAACGCCTCCTCTGTCCATGGATACCAGTTAACAGGTTGATGAGCATGCTGTAGCAAATAGGGGGAGTTTGTTTCAATGAGCCAATTATGTTCCGGTGAGGGTCTTGCATTCCGCGGCTTGTTGTCCAATTGCAAACACTTCCTTTATGTTTATTGCCGATCTCCTTAAAACGATGCCGAAGCTGGCTGGATATGTTTAATATGCCCAAAAAACGAAAAAAGACGCCCAATAATTGGACGTCTTGCCTTTTGTAAAATATACAGTTTCCGGATGGTGTATTTTTCACACCTTAATGAAATTAAGCAGCAAATTTCCGGCAGGCCTCTGCACAGGCAAAACAAGCTTTTGCGCACTCTTGGCAATGGTCATGATCATGCTTTTGACATTCATTGCCGCATGCTTCACACACTGTTGCACAAACAGAAGCAAGTGCTGCAGCAAATGGTGTATTACGTGCCAATGCCTGTTCTAAAAAGTTGCAGATATCTGCACACTCACGGTCCAGCCGAATACACTCAGCCATCATCTTTACGTTTTCCTCCTGAAGACAAGCATCAAAACAGTGATTGCAGGCAGCCATACATTCGTGTAAAACCTGAATTAATTGTTGGTGTTTCTCATGTGACATATCCTATTCCTCCTATGTTTTATTGACGTTCGTCTTTATCTATATACCCCTATAGCGTATATTGAAACACAGTAATTGTTTTGTTTATTTTGTAAATATGGTAGAAGTATCGTGAAATGTTTATTCGGAGGGCAAGAACAGGTGAAGAAGAAAGACTTATGTTAGCTGAGTAGTTCAGATAACCAGACATGTGAAAAGTAATTAAGCGACGAGCGGTGCACCGTACACAGGCGCACTGCTCTTGTTGTTTTGAGCGCATATACTAAGTGGATTGAAAATTAGAACTCCGCATATCGTTTGACAATATGGGGACGATTAGGAGGTGTTTCAATGTTTTTGGTGTCCAAGAAAGACCAGGAAATTAAAATCCGGAATATGGGACGGCTTGATGCCTATTTCGTCACAGTGCAGGTAGGGGATATCCAGTTTATGCTACGCGAGCTTGGGTCAAGATATGCTGTCCATTTTTCCGTTGATGATAATGTGCACACTGCAGAAGTTCTCGCTATAGCCGGGAAGAGTGTCGTCACACAGGAATTTGAGCGGGAGGAATCGGGGAAGTTCGTTGAGCGGATTAAACAGATCATTCCAAAGGAAACAATTGTCCAGCTGATGCTAAAGGAATTTGCTTCACTCGAAGCACCTATTTCCCATCCGCTCTATGATAAGCACCCGCTTATTGCGCCGTTTGTTGAGATGCTCTTTGTCGAAAGCGAAAATGAATACCAATCAATCGGACCAGAAAAGAGAGACTTCGAATCTTATCTGGAAAAGGAATATAATGTTGAGCTCATACCTTCCGAGGAGATGGAAATGATCCTGGCGAAGATTGTTACCGCTATGAGATTCCTTCATCTTACGGAAAAAGATATGGCAAAGGAGTTTTTCAAAAATATTCAAGTATAGAGCAAACGCCGAAGGAAATAGGGGTGCGTCACGAAGACGGACCCTGTTTTCGTTGAGATAAAAGCAGTTTTTGTGAAAAGGTTCATCTCGGGCGGCATGCGTTGTTTTTAATTTTACGTTTCTCCTGTATGTCACACCTTTTGAAATTGGGACTAATGAATTCTAAAAATATGCACATTCTAGTTGCAGAACAGTCATTAGTTTGTAACCTCTATTGTATGATGATGCAAGGGGAAATTTGGACAAACGGGGTGAGGAAATTGGCAAAGATCAATACAGGGGACATCCTGCAGCTATTATGGGATGCCACACCAATGACAAAGGAATGCACACAGGCCGACCTGGCGCTGATTACCAATCAATTATCAGAACTCATGACACATTATTCAAGACGTAGACAAGCTACCGCGCTCGAGCAAGTAAAAAAACACCGGGAACAGCGCAGGGAAATGTAGAAGCTTTTGTTAACGGCTCGTGAGGAAAGCGCCATAAATGGTTTCATTCAACCTGTTATTAGTTAAAATTTTTATAGTAGAGTAAAGGTGCTGAGCAGAAATGTTCCAGCACTTTTTTAATTTGTATTAAATAAATATACAAAAAAATTACCAAACATTTTTTATCCATTATCATTCAAGTAATATAAAAAATAGAAAAAGTTGAATCGTAATGGCGGTCTGCCAAGTCTAATAAGGGAAAGGGGGCGTTACGAATCGAAACAAGGCAAGTAGATCTCGTTTTGTTAGCTCAGAATGGAGAGGAAGAAGCATTCTATCAATTGATAGAACCATTACAGGGACAGTTGTACCGTATCGCCTATGTATATGTTCAAAACGAAAACGACGCTGTTGACATATTGCAGCAGTCGATGATACGGGCATATGAATCAATCAAGCAGCTGAAAGAGCAGCATTACTTTGCAACATGGATGACTCGGATTGTTATTAATTGCAGCAAAACATACATAGCGAAAAGAAAGCGGATTGAATCGGTGGAACCGGCAGAACTAGATTTATTGGAGGGAGCGTCCACCAGCAATATCGAGGAGGAGCTAGATTTATGGAAGGCACTATGCAATCTGGAGGAAAAATATAAAACCGTACTGATCCTCCGCTTTTATCAGGACTATCCGGTAAAGCAAATCGCAGCTATTTTGGAATGTCCGGAAGGGACAGTAAAAACCCATATCCGGAGAGGCTTGCACGCATTACGACAACAGTTGAAGGGGGCGTATATAGATGAGTGGGTTAAATCCGTTGAAAGCAGTCATAGATAAAATTCCGATTCCACAGCAGCGGTTAAGGGAAGTGCTGCGTGTAGAAGGCATGTCGAAAGTGTTTAAACAAAAGGAGCATACCGTCAATGCGCTGAAAAACATACATTGTACAATCTATGAAGGAGAAATGGTGGCAATCATGGGGACAAGCGGTTCGGGAAAAAGTACATTCCTGAATATGATTAGTGCTGTCGATGCTCCGTCAGAAGGAAAGATGCTTCTGTTTGGACAGGAGGCAAATGACCTGCATAAAGAGCCAAATGCCTCAAAGTTCAGGAAGGAAAATATCGGCTTTGTCTTCCAATCCTTTCACCTTTTGCAGGATTTGAATGTTGAGGATAATATCGCACTCCCGCTCATCTTAAACGATGTGTCAAACAAGGAAATCAAGCAACGGGTCGATAAGGTAATGAAGCAGCTGCAAATTGATAAATGGCGCAAGCATCGCCCGCATGAATTATCAGGAGGGCAGAAGCAGCGGGTAGCTATTGCACGGGCAATTGTCACCAATCCGCCGATTCTGCTGGCGGATGAACCAACTGGGGCACTTGACGTTAATACAACAGATGATATTTTGCGTCTCCTCGTTTCGCTGCAAGAAGAGATGAGGCAGACGATTTTACTTGTGACGCATGATCCATACGTAGCAACTTTCGCAAATCGAGTGCTGTTCTTCCATGACGGAGCGATTGTGGACAGTTACCAGAACGAAAAACATCCTGGGGATTTGGATGCCATCCTCGACAAATTCAAAGAGATAACAGGAGGAGCCGGCCATGTTTAATTTAAGATCGGTCTCCCTCAAGCTGCTGCGTGCTGCTTCAGCACAGGTCTTGACGAGTATCGGCATCATCGCTATTTCGATTTGCTTGCTCATGACAATGGGCGTTTATATTTGGAATGCTAACGCGCAGATGGAAGAAGAGATGCGCGCCATTTTTGGAGATGCTGATATGCTGGTCGGTTATGACCCGCAGCAAAACCAATGGGTGACTGACGGCATGCTCGATCAATTCGAAGAGCTCGATGGTGTCAGTACCGTATCACCTGTTCTGCTTTCATGGACTACTGTAGAAGGGGAGTCTAATGTTTATACAATCGGGGCGGAAAATGACAATCTCGTTAAAAGCCGCTATTATTTTAACGAAGATTTACACAACGGCGAGGCGGTTATTTCCCGGCGGATGGCAGAATTATATAACAAAGCCTTGGGGGATACCATTGTCATCGAGCAGCAACCGTTTAAGATAAAAGAAATAGTGACACCGTTATCCGGCGGAAATGAATTGAAGATTGTTATTTTGCCCCGTCAACAGGTCGCGCAGTGGCTGCCGGAAAATGGACAGGAAGTTGCTGCATTGTTCACCCTTATTCAGACGAATGGGAGTGTAGATCATGCGTCACTAACGAAGTCCTTTCAAGAAATCGGAAGCTCACTAAGGATCGATATACCAAGCGAATACGAAATAGTGAAGAGAAACTTCCAGGCGCTTGCCATCTTTATCATCATCCTGTCCGCTTTTGTGCTGCTTATTACGGCGATGCTCCTGCTGTCGACATTCCAGCTTGTCTTTTACAAGTTGAAGGACCAGCTGATGGTCCTGCGTTCACTCGGGGCGACTGGTAATCAGGTAGGGAAGGTCATCCGATTTCAACTACTCATTATAATTGGTTCTGGATCGGTCGTCGGCACATGTTTAACTATGCTGCTCATTCACCGGTGGCTGCCGTTTCTGATTGAAAAGCTCCAGCTTCCAGCAGCAAAGACGGACATGCCGGTCTGGCTGATGGCATGTATTGTAATTGGTGTTTTTGTCGTACTTTACGGGATTTCTGTAAAACAAATTCGTAAAAGTATGAAGCTTCTGCCGCTGCAAATCGCTAGTGAAAAGGTCGAGCTTGACATCAAGTGGACGAAACGTAAGCTTTTAATTATTGGAATAGTATTTGTGCTCGCTTGTCTGCTTATCCTAGTCGGAATAGCAACAAATGAAGGCGGAGAAAGTGCGTTACAAATTTTAATTGGAGCGCTCGGTATTTGTTTCGTTGTATTATATTGCATACCTTTTGGATTTAGTATGTTGTTGAAAGCTTCCCTACAGCCGATTCGATCGCTCTTTGGAAAGGAAGCATACTTGGCCTGTCAGCAGCTCATGCCGCAGATTCGAAAAAATATGCCGATTGTGCTCGGCATCATCGGATTGATGGTCATTCTTGTTTTCGGCAGCACCTTGTTTAAGACAGTGCAAGAGAACGAACGCGAATATTTGGGCCATGTGTTTGAGACCCCGATTATTATTGAAAATGAGTTAAATGATGAGTCCTTAACAATGGATACAGTGGAGAAAATTCGAACATTGCCTTCGATAGAGGATGTCTATGCAAAGAGTAACTACTTTCCAATGAAAACGACTATAAACGATAGTAGGGAGGAAGCTTTTCCGGATTTCCAACTGGTCGATTTACAGGGGATAGAGAAGAAAGAACACCTTCCGATTGCTGGCGAAGGAGACTTTTCTCAAGGTATATTCGTAACAAAAGACTTTGCTTCATCCAATCAATTGACCGTCGGGGAAACGCTGGATGTGTACGAATATGGAGAAGATACAGGTGCTTACCGGCTTTTGGATACACTAGAGGTGCTTGCAGTTCTGCCAGACACATATTCTGGTGAACTAGTGTATGCCGATTGGTCTATGGCTCCAAAAGTGGATGAACCGGTCGCAATTGAGACCATTCTGGTGGAAACGAAGGATATTGATGCAGCACTTGATGAGCTGTCGTTCCTCAAGAGCAGCTGGCCTTCCCTTTTAATTAAGGATGAGCAGTCCAGCATCGAGGAATCCAATCGCATGTTCTATCAGCGTTGGAGCTTATTTGTCGGTGTACTGATGGTTCTAATTGTGGCGACATGCCTTGGGGTAATACAGAATCTATTACATGTAATCTATAGTAAAAGAGGGGATTACGCCATCCAGCGACTCGTTGGATTATCACCGAATGGATTGATAAAGCTGATTTTGACACAAGTTTTATCATTCGTGTTGTACGGACTTATAGTCGGCGTCATTATTGGCGTCCTGCTGTCACAATTACTGTCTCTTGTGGACAATGAAAGCGGCTTGCTGTTTGATGTACAGATGCTTTTCTTTGTGATCATCGGCTTTGTGCTGGCAGTAATGATAACCTTCCTGATACAAGGCTATTTGATTAGTCGTCGGTATTTGGCCGGGGAATTAGTGGAATGATGGGGACGAGAGTGCTTTTTAGACAAAATCTCTCGTATGATTGGCAGCAGGTGTCTAATAAGCAGGGGGATGCTGTTAATAAGGGTGGAGTGTCTATTAATTCTTAAGAAATGTCTATTAAGTATGGGAGATTGTCTATTATTGTGCTGGAAATGTCTATTAACTCATCAAAATTGTCTATTAACAGGCAGCAAACTATCTATTAATCACCCCTTACTTAACCCGGACAGCAAGGATAGCATAAATAAAATTGTCACTTAAAATAGAGTCGCCTCTTCCCATTACAGAAGAGGCGGCTCTTTTCGTTTAGTTGTTCAAAGTTTTTTAATTGTAAAGTTGTCATCAAGCAGCACCCAGTTTTGCGGGAAATCGTAGCCGAGCGCCCAGTAGCTGACGCCTCGGAGGTTGTACTGCTTGACGAGGTCAAATTTTGCCTGGGCACTGCGGGCATCCTCGAACCATACTTCATGTTCCTGTCCTTCTTCCGTTGTATAACGGAAATATGGTGACTGGGCGGTTTCATTGTAACGGATGGTTGCTCCATATTGGGTAGCACGGCGGATTGCCTCCTGCGGGCTGAACGTTTCGGCCTGTTGTCCTTGGGCATGGGGAAGCTGCCAATCCCTTGCGTATATTTGAAAGCCAAGGTAAATTTTATTGGCTGGTATGACGGATAGAGCATACTCAACAACGCGCCTCATTTGGTTCACAGGAGAAATAGCTTGTGGGGGACCAGCACGATAGCCCCATTCATACGTCATTAAAATAACAAAGTCGGCAATTCTCCCGTGCGCCTCGTAGTCGTGAGCCGTGTAAAGTAGTCCGCCTTGGGTAGGACCCGTTTTTGGTGCAAGCGCTGTAGAAACAAAATAGCCCTTTGGATGAAGTGCATCAACGGATTTTTGCAAAAAGGTATTATATGCTTCCCGGTCTTCGGGCAGCACGTTTTCAAAATCGATGTTCAGCCCTTTATAGCCTTTTTCATCCATCACTTGAAGGATATTTGTTAATAGTTTTTCCTGAATTTCCGCGCTGGAAAAAATAACGTGCATTAAATTGGAACCTGCTTGGGTGGACGTAAAGTTTGTGATCACCATCATCGGCACGACACCATTTTCCTTTGCGGCTGCCAGCATTAGCTGATCGCTAAATGGTTCAAGCGTTCCATCCTCTTTCACCTTATACGCAAACGGACTCAAATAGGTGAGCAGCGGTGCGAGCGACTTGACTGTCTGTGCGGCTTCCTCATCTTTTTGATACGTATAGCCATTTACTTCTATGATCGGCTTTGTTCGAGGAATCAGCAGCTGGGTGCCCGCATGGACCAGGTTAATGTTAGATAAGTGATTTGCCTGCATGATCGCATTAGCGGTCACCCCATATAGGTAGGCAATTTGTCCGAGCGTTTCACCAGGGCGTACAACATGGAGAATAGGAGGAATATACAGTCTCGTTCCTGGGGAAATGCGGTTTGGATTTGCCAGTTGATTCGCCTGGATGAGGGCATCGACAGTTATATGATATTGCTGTGCAATCTGCCAAAGCGCTTCTCCTGGTTTTACTGTATGGTAGGTGCTGTAGACCGGTATGAGAATAGCCTGGCCGATCAGAAGTTTGTTCGGGTCCGGCAGCTGATTGATTTGCTGCAGGGCATTCACAGTAACATGGTACCTGTTTGCAAGTCCTGCCATCGTTTCCCCGCTTTTCACAACATGAATTAACAATTCGCAGCTCCTTTTTCTGTTTGCTACTCCATCATATGCGGGGCCTATTCATAAAAGAAAAAAGCATCCCTTCATTTGGCTAAAGTGTACATAACCATAAGTTTAGCTGTCTCATTTCTTCTATTTAAATAAGCACTGTTCATAATATGTAACGGATAGCTTGTCCTAATTTAGCCTGTTTATAGAGAAGGGGATGAACGATGGGGAGAGCAGAAAGTATCGATAATATAGAATGGACATTGAAAGAGGTAGAAAAGCTGGAGCTTTTAAAAGAAGAATATGAAGAGTTCCAACTAACAAATCCAACGGAGAATTCGCTCTATCAATATTATGAAAAAAGTGAATATATGCTGCCTGATCTATTCCGCTTGATTCTCATAATCATCGTATTTGGTATTCCGCTTTGGTTTGCGCTGCCAGTCGCCGGGCTTCCTGCCAAAATAGTGATCTACGCTATTTTGACAGTGATTTGCTACATTGTTTCACGGCCTGTTAAGTATTTATTCAAGCGTATCGACTTTTTTATGTATGAGGAGACAGTCCAGGAAGATTATGACGAGGATTGCCGGCTATTTGAGGAAGAAAATGAGCGGCTGCTTTTGCCGATCCGCCAAGTTACAGATGAACTCCGCCGCTATTCCATCATTCCGCCGGATTATTGGAAGCAGGAGGCAGTTCAAAAAATGCTGCAATATTTCAGAGGATTACGGGTAGATACAATCAAGGAGTGCATTAATTTATATGAGCTGGAAATGAGAGAAGACATGTATAGTAGAAGGCTGCACGGTGCAATTAAGGGCAAGCTGAAAAACGAGGAGCTGCTTCGGGAGTTAGACGAACAGAGCAGGATAATAGAAGAGCTGAATGAAATGATAGAAAGCCAACAGCATGAAATCGAGGAATTAAAGGAAGCAATAGAACCATCCTAAACTAGTAAATTGCAGTTTCTACCGGAGTTCAATAAAAAACCGCTATGTCGATATTTATCGGCATAGCGGCTTTCCAGCATAGAAAGAGCTGTTTTGGTTTACAACGGAATAAATTTCAGCGGATTCAGGTTACCTGTTTTTTGGTTGACCCATGTACCTGCATGGATTTCAAAATGCAGATGGGGACCTGTCGAGCGTCCAGTCGTACCTATTTTCGCGATCTGCATTCCTTTTGTCACCTTTGTTCCGACATTTACATTGTAGGAACTTAAGTGAGCATAAAGAGATGTATAGATTTGTCCGCCGACTGAGTGCGTCACGATGACCGCATTCCCATAAGTGCTGAGCGGCGCTGCATAGGAAACAATACCATCCGCAGCAGCGACTACAGGTGTACCAGAAGAGTTCGCAATATCTACTCCATAATGGTACTCAGAGCCACCGAATTCCCGCCAGCCATAACCGGATGTAAGACGACCGGTTGTAGGTTTTGTCCAGCTGCCACTGGAGACTTGCGGAAGGGAACCACCGCCAGAAGAACCAGATGACGATGAGCCAGATGAGTGGGAAGCAGCTGCAGCGGCAGCCTGTTTCTTCACAAGCTCAGCAATACGTTTTTGTTCAGCCTGAATTGATTGCTGTAATTCCTTGGATAATTCCAAAGCCTCGGAATATTCTTCTTCCAGCTTCACTTTTTCAGACTTCAGCTGCTCTTGTTTTGCTTCTAATTCATCAAGCAATTTATTTTTCTGTGTTTTTTGAGAGGCTAGGGACGCTTTTAATTTTTCAAGAGATGCCTTATCCTCTTCAAGCTTTTGACGTTTTGATTCTAATGATTTTTTACTTTCCTCTAATGCTTTTTGGTCTTCCTGCTGTTCACGCATAATCTCTTTATCTGCATCGATCAGTGTGTTAACAGCAGAGAAACGGTCGATAAAATCGACAAAGCTGTTTGCCCCAAGTAAAACATCTAAATAGCTGACAGGGCCGGCTTCTTGAATGGCACGCGCCCGTTCACGAAGCAGTTCATCACGCGCTTTGATTTTCTCGATTAATGTTTGGATAGAATTTGTTAACGAAGTAATTTCTTTATTTGTTTCGTTAATGCTAGTGATGACCTTTTCCATTTTTTCGTTCGTGCTAAGGATTTCATCGTCCAGCTTTTTGATTTGGTCATATACTTTTGTTTGTGTCGCTTCAATATCATTCATCTTCGTTTGTTTATCTTTGATTTCTGTATGTAGGCGACCTTTCTGTGACTCATTTTGCTGCTGTTCTTGTTTCAATTCATCGAGTGTTGCAGCTGATCCGGTAGAGTCGATAAATAGGGAGGATGCCAATAGCAATGCAGCATACTGCAACGGTCTCTTTGTTTTCTTCTTCACTTCTGCAAACCTTCTTTTCTATAAATATCGTAAACTGCCCATAGTTGTCCAATATAACATTGATTCACTTATCATCCCATCTCAGTAAGAGAAAGACAGCTTGGCCGAATAGAAATCGACCTAACATATGCTACCACTTTTTCGAAAGGATGTCTAATGTGGACAACCAATGCTATCTTATACTATAAATTTGAAAAAACTGTGCAGAAGTATGAAGAAAAGTAGACTTCGCGGGTAAATATGTGAATTTCGCGGGTATCTGTTCGAAAAGGGCGGGTATTTCTCCAAAATCCGCGGGTATTCCTCTAGCCTGCAAAGTTTCTCTCAAATCTTCAGCCGGGTATCCCAGCAAGTTTTTTAGTCTTAAAACTGCACACTAAATCCGTTGAACTGGTGAATCCCTGTGCCGAATTTTAATAAATTCTGTTCCCGAAGATAGTGTGCAGCTTTTTTTACCTCCTGAAGTAAAAGAGGATCAAGTCCAAGTGTGTTATGGGAGCCGTAAATCTTCCGGACACCGTTTAAACGGGCAATCCGTTCCCAGGAAGCAGCCAACTCTATCGGATTAGTGGTCGGATAGAAAGCGTAAACCGGTGTTTCGTCATAGAGCAGATCCCCTGTAAATAGATAGCCTGCTGCTTGATCGAATAGACAAATATGTCCCGGTGAATGTCCAGGTGTATGGAGGACAGCGAGCGTTCGTTCTCCTAGTTCAATTTTATCCCCATCCTTCAGCAGTCCGGTTGGTTTCCCTTGGAAGGGAGTAAATGTCTCCGGGTTGAATGTGGAAGGGGGAGGGATGGTAATATCGCGGCCTATATTTTTACGAATAATATCGATGGACAGTCCCTTGATACCGTTAATCAGCCAGTCCTCTTCTTCTTCATGCACATAAAGAGCATCGAATTCCCCGTGACTGCCGATATGGTCGGAATGGACATGTGTAGTAAGAACACGAATTGGCAGATCTGTTAGCTGATCGGTTATCCGCTTGATACTATCAATACCTAACCCAGTATCAATCAGGACAGCCTTCTCTGTACCAAGTAGTAAAAAGGAATGCACCTTCTCCCAATGTCCATATTCACTGATGGCATATGTTTTCCCATCAATTTGTTGAACTGTGAACCATTTATCTTCTATCATATTGATCCTCCTTTTGTTAACTTGTACTTCATATTAAAGCGATTGCCTAACTAAATGACTTGGAAAACCCCGTGCTTTTTGCTAGATAGCCGTTTGCTTTGTAAAAGAAGTGTGCCGCCTGTCTTTCAGGGCGGTTGCCGCTGTTTAATGTAATGCCGCTGCAGCCATTCTTGAGTGCCCACTTTTCCGAGGCTTCCAACAAAATCGTTCCTACACCTTGCTTTCGTACAGTCGAACTTATTACGAAGGCAAGAATTCGTGCATATGTACCGTTTTGCTCGAAGTAATGCATTCTGCAAATTCCGGAAAAACCAACGACTGAGCCATTTGCAACAGCGACGAGAGAAGCGTAATCCGGAAGGTTAGCGAGCTTATCGTACCGCTCGGCAATTTCTTCTTCGGTTGAAGGATAGCCCAGTTCCTCCAGCAGGATGGTTAATTCTTTATAATCATTCTTTTCTAGTGTACGAATCGTAATTTCCACAGAAAAAATCTCCTTCATTCAAAATTAACTACTTCTTACTAGATTCTCGGTGACCAAAAGATTTCCTCCCAGGCCTATAGAAAAAGAAACTATTTCCAGTAAGGCACGTCTTTTTGTGAATATATGATGCATAGTAAAAAAGCCAAACTGGTCGTAGAAAGGAAGAGACGCAATGGAAATCATTACGGGAAAGTTACTTATGATTGCATTTTTCATCCTAATTATTCATTCAATTGAAACGTTAGCCTACGCCGTCAGGCTAGCTGGGGCGCGGGTACGTCTGCTTGCTTCTGCCTTGGCACTTTTCAATGTTATGGTGATGGTATCGAGACTTGCCAATATGATGCAGCAGCCTTTTACGGGGAGTCTTGCGGATACGGCTCCGAAAGAAGAAGCATTACCCTTTTTAGAGGAACAATACCGCATTATTATTGGAGCTGCGTCGGCAGGTACAATACTAGGCATGCTGCTTTTGCCTACCTTTATGGCTATATTTTCAAGGGCCATCCTTCATTTAGTCGAAGAAAAAGGGTCGATTCCGGCGGTGCTGCGTAAAGGCCTAACGATCGGATACATAAAAAAGGGAATAAAATATGTTCGTAAACCTAGCATCTCGTACATCAAGGGAATTGGGATGAGGGACATACCGGTGAAGCTGTTTATTACAAACGCCGTGATTACAGCTATCTACACGATTGGCGTCTTATCAGCTATCTATGCCTCGCTTCTTGTACCGGAGCATCAGAAGACAGCTATTATGGCATCCGGTTTAATTAATGGGGTAGCTACCATTCTCCTTATTCTTTTTATCGATCCTAAAATTTCGATTCTCGCTGATGATGTAGTAAATGGCAGGGGGAGCTATGTAGCTTTAAAAAAAGCCTCTGTTAACATGATGGTATCGAGGTTGCTAGGGACGTTATTTGCACAGGTGCTTTTTGTACCAGGTGCTTACTATGTAGCGTGGTTCTCTGGAATCATTTTGTAGTGTGTTAGCATATTTCTGATTTCCTATCTTGATTTTTTCTCTATAAATGTCATATATTAATTAAAAATATTGTAAAAATTAAGTAATATTTTTCTGGATTTATAAATATATAAGTATGTAGAGAAAGAGAGAAATAGAATAGGGAAGGTTTTCTAAAGCTAACCAGGTAGAGATGCCTTATGCTTTTGTGCACTGCATTATAAACACACTAGCAAGGAAAATTTCTAACCATATTGTTCTCTCAATCGTTGTAAATGTTGCCGTTTTTGAGTGCTTTTAAATCAACACAGGGGGAATAGTAGTATGTTTTCAGTTGTTAAACCAAGGGCGAAAATGCAGGAGACTCTTACGTTGAATCAGGAAGTGTCGGTAGTTAACCGGTTACAGGAGATGCTGGTGTTATACGATTTTACCTATTCAGATGAAAGAAAGCTCCAATCCTTGTACGAAAAATGCCAGCAAAATGGGCTGACATTGAGCGCGATTTTTATGAACTATTTAGAAGAAATAGCGCCGGAAGGGAAAAATCCATACACAGCCCAACAGGTTGAACACTATCTTCGTTTCTTTTTTGTCAGTGAGAAGGATGAGTATTTCGTCAAGGTGCTTCGTCAAGTGTTTATGTCGTTTTGGGACAATCGTTTTGAAGCGGAAAAAGTTATGATTATCATCGAGCAATTTGCGAATTTTATAATGAAAATTGTGATGGAAGAATTGTATCTTTCTCCGTTGGAAGCATTTGATTATGTAAAATCTATCTCTTCTTGTAAATGTCTTGTAAAGCAATTGCTGATCGAAGTCATGACTGAACAAATGCTGGAAGAGGTCGTAGAGGAAATGTCGTCCATGATTAATCAAAAAGGCAGCATATGGCATCCAGAAGAAATGATCGAAGGAGTCCATAACAGTCTCCTGTCAACCATCGTTTAGCTTTTATGAGAAAGCCTTTGAGCAGCCATCAAAAGAAGATGGCTGCTTTTTTAATTATTTTATGAGTTCAATATATTCGCGCAGCAGTTTCCAGCCCGTCGCTTCCTTTCGCCAAACAAAGAGGCATTGAGCGGGGAAGGCTTGGCCATTTATCATATTTGTCTCCTTGCCAAACACCATTAATTCCTGCCCGTTTCCACGTTCTGTTACAGATAAAATATCAAAGCTTTTATAGGCACTTCCCTCGTTCACGAGAACAGCATCCAGATCATAATCATATCCATATTCCTGCGGCTTTGTTAAACCGGAATGCCCCCAGTAGCCTGTGAAGTCTCTGGACATAAACGATCGAATGCCTTCACCGTTTTTACTGATGAATCCCTCGTTCCAGCTATTGAAATAATCTTCCATTAGCTTTTCGATTGTCAGTTCCATCTTCTTTCCCCCTTCCATGTATATAGCTTTCAGTTAGTATTCAACGGGCTGAGAAAAAAACCTTTTTATAAAGGAAGAATATTTTTCCATATTTCTGTTGTATTGTCATTTTTATTCAAGTTAGAATAGGTATAATAATATTCTTTCCTTAAAAAGCACAAACAGCAAGAAGGGATATGCCATAGTAGGGGGGATATTCATGAAGGCATGCTGGAGCGTGCAAGAAAGAAAGCAGCAGAAGCAGGGCTGGACATCCCGTTTTACAGACAGGATTGTACAAAGTAGAACCTACACTCGAGGTGCCGCTCATTTTTATGACAGGCAGTTCCTTTCGGCATTTCCTGACAAATGAAGATCAAAATGCGCTGTTCGAATCGATAAAACGTCACCTTCAGCCAAATGGCTATTTTATTTTTGATACAAGAAGCCCGCTCCTTGGTGAGCTGGCAGAAATATTCGATCCGATTACCCAAGTTCTTCATTGTACAGCTGTGATGGAAACAGTAGAGGATGGCGAGGTCGCACATGTGGAGAAGAGTTCCATTTCGCTTCGTTATACGTATCCGCAGGAGCTTTTTTGGCTGATAGAAGGGCATGGATTTGAGCTTATTGCTTTATTTGGCGACTGGAGCAAGGCATGATTTACAAAGAATAGTACCTCTATGGTTGTCCATTGCAGGCTGAAAAGTAGCGAAGGAGAAAAAGAGAGGAATAGGGAACTATCGCTTTTGTTTTCTGACAGTTGCGAAATAACAAAATATTATAAACTATTTCCCGAGAAATAATCATTTCAAACATTAAAAGATAAAAATAATACAACGGAGTGGAGATAAATGAATCTTTTCACATATACTGAATCTTTTTGGTCGTTAATTGAACAGTACCAGCTATCGGAAGAACAGCTTGAATTTACGGGTACACCGCTGGAAAGTATCAAACTGGCACAGGAGGACCAAGACCGTCACTGTATTTTGGCATTAGAAGAGGAAAAGCTTGTAACCTTTTTTGTCCTGCATGAAAAAGAAGGTCCGAAGGATTATTCAGATAACCCGCAAGCGATTCTGCTGCGGGCATTTTCCACAGATTTCAGCCATCAGGGAAAGGGCTATGCAAAGCAGTCACTTATTCTGCTGCCGGACTTTGTCAGAAATCATTTCCCGCATATTACGGAAATTGTCCTCGGGGTGAACCTCCGGAACACAGCAGCACAGGCACTGTATAAAAAATGCGGCTTTATTGATGAAGGAAGACGTATGATGGGCAAAAGGGGCGAGCAAATCGTCATGAGCTACTATTTATAAGAGGGATGGACAAGTATGGAAAAAACAATCGAAAGAGCAACATTTCAAGAATTGGCTCAATTTCTTGCGGAAATGAATCAATCCAAGCAAAATCATATCGGCTTCTGCGGTGAAAAAGCGTTGGAGATCGAACAGACACTTACAGAGGACTTTATCGATCAAGACGGAAATGCCGCCTTCTTTGTAGCAAGGAGTGAAACAGGCGAAATGACTGCCGCTATTGGACTCGATATGGACGAAGAAACTGCGGAAGTGTGGGGGCCGTTCAACCGGTCGGCTGCACCAGAAGAACAGACGCGATTATGGGAAGCCTGCATTCAAGCCTATCCAGAGATAAAGAGGTTTTTCTTCTTTATTAATGAAGAAAACCGGGCACAACAATTGTTTGCAGAACAGCTTGGGGCACGAAAAACCGGTGAGCATCTGACGCTTTTGATGGTAAAGGATCAGTTGCAGCCGATAGAGGAATACGTAAGTAAAAACTTTTCACAAGAAGATGAAATGGCCTTCCGTGAAATTCATGATACAGAATTCCCACGTACATATTACGATGCATCAACTATTTTAAGCCGGTTAAATGACGAGCATATTTTACGTATTGGGAAGACAGAAGCTGATGGGGTCATCGGCTATGCCTACTTTGAAATTAACCGGGAAATGAAGGAGGCAACGCTAGAATACATCGCGATTGCCCCCGCTGCAAGAAACCGGGGCTTCGGCACGACCTTACTGAGGGAAGTGCTAACGGATATATTCAGTTTTCCTGAAATCGAGAGCATCCAGCTATGTGTCGATCATCAAAATGACCAGGCAAATCATGTGTATGTGAAGGCAGGCTTTGAACGAAAGGATGTCCTGTACAGCTACGTTTTAAAAAGTGAAAAATAGTCTGCTGATAGGAAGGAATATTTCTAATGGATCGATTATGAATGCAACTCACCTTTTTAAAAGAAATTTTGATCTCCACGCCTTGAAGAAAGGGAGGAAATAATTTGAGCTATAAAATTATAACGTTACCAGCTTACCGAGCAATAGGATTAAAATGGGAGGGAACTTTCTCTGACATTGTGCCGAATTTACAAAATGTAATCCAACAAGCTAAAGACCGTGCCAGTGAATTAGAGAATAAGGTGAACCCTGATGTTCAATTGGGTTTATCTTATCATGTAGTTGAGGATGGATTCGTACATTACGCCGTGTATGAAGTGAGTGAGGAGCAGGAAATTCCTGATGGGATGATCGAAATAAGAGTCCCGGAATGGACTTATGTGAGGACGACGCATAACAAAGGAGAAGATGTACAAAAAACCTATACGGATTTACATCAATGGTTGTTTGATAGTGACTATACCGCATTAAGGGAAGCTGGTGTAGGGTACTACGATCCTTATATGCCGATCAAACATGAATATTATCCAGTTAATCATGATCTGAATGATCCGCATTTTGATATTTATATCCCGATTGTAGAAAAATAATGTTTTCTTACTAAACACAACGTTTGCTCAATGAAAAGAGATTTTCAAAAAACTTTATTGTTTTACTTTTAGGATAGTGCAAGATTTTAAATCCAACACTAAACAACCATATTTCTAACCCCGTTCTGAATCGGAACGGGGTTAAGTTTGTGGAACTTTGAAGAAGCGTACGTACTGCTATCTTGGTGCAAACGGAATAAGTCATGAAGAAAATCTACACGCCGTTTCAAAAGGCAAATATCCCTTTATCGGCTATCAGGCTTTCTACCACTTTGATGTGGCGGACTGTCTTTCATTTTTCTGGGAGTATGTAGGAAAATAAAAAATATAGCTAAGAAGTATTAGCTAAGTGGGGGTATTTTTAGCTGCGTTAATAGATATATTTCTACATCTATTTTGATGGTATTCATATGGAGTTCACTTAAGGTGCCGATGAGAATTTGTCCTCCATAGCAGACGCTGGATTAGTTGCAAGCCTATATACAAAATTAGACATATGAATGAAACAATTAAGTCTAGTTTAAGCGTATGATAATAAATAGAGACACTATATATCGTGATGAATGGAAATTCCTATTTCCTATAACCCACTGATACCCGGAACCCCGGCAATGAGTGCTTATTAACTTTTTGATCAATGAAGTGGTGTTATTTCGATTAAATGAGTACAGACAGAAAGGGTGTAATTCATGAAGACATTACTAGAGATGTCTGGTTGCTTGCTGTTATCTACCAACCAGAAAAAGGTGGAAAGTCTTTGGAGAGATGATCCTTGCTATAAATTCATATTTTCGTTGAAAGGCTCTATGCGCTATCAAAGCAAACGAAATGATTTGTTCCTGCACGAACATGAATTTATAGTTTTTAATCCGAGTGAGGAGCATAGACAAATAGCAGTAGAAGACCATAAGTTTCTCGTCGAACTAGATGCAAGCTTCTTGAACGAGGCGGTGTCTTCGATAACTGTAGGACAAAGGGATATATTCTTTGCTCAATTCATTCAAAAGAATCCACTTGTTACCCAATGGGTCCAATTTATCTATTCATACATACAGATGGAAGAACAAAGTGAAAATAAAGGGTTGAGCATTTTTTTAGATCATAGCTTTACTCAATTAAGTGTTGTGCTGGCAAGAACGGCGGTTAGTACACAAAGTACGGATTTCATCACACAGCCTTTTAGCTCTGTTCAACCAGCACTAGCTCAAGTAATGGCGGCGTTGAAAAACGACTATCAGCATCCTTGGAGCTTAGAAGAAATGGCATCCATTCTGCATATTAGCAAATTTCAATTTGCGCATCTTTTTAAAGAAGCGATTGGTGTTTCACCTTTTTCCTGGCTCCAAATATATCGTCTTATGAGGAGCCAGGAGCTTTTGTTATATACCAACCAGACCATCACGAATATTGCGCTCGGCTGTGGCTTTTCCTCTGTTGCTGTTTATAATCAGTTATTTAAGCGACTTTACGGATTTACACCCAGCTTTTTCCGAAAATCTTATTCGAATCAAATAAAACATTGAACTCCCAATCATCATACTGCCACAGAAGATGAAAATGAAATGGATATCAACTACCAAAACAAGAGAACCAAACAGCAGTAGGGAAATGACATTCGAGCCGTACAAGATAACTGCATTAAAGCTAAACGCCCGTCCTAATTTGTTGGCAGGGACTAATGTTTGGATGAGATAAACACGGGCTAAACCGCTGACTGGAAGACCGATGGCAGCTATAAAAACACCAAGAAAATAGAAAGGAAGGTGTGCGGCAAAGCCAAGTACCACTATTCCAATTCCCCAAATAAGGGAACCAGCCAGGTAGATGGAGAGCGTCATCCTCTTCCAGATAAAAGGGATAGTAAGGTTGATAAGGATGACACCTATGCCGTACCAGCTCAACAAAAGGCTGTAGAAAGCTTCACCATGTTCCGGATACTTTCCCAATAGAAGAATTAGCAAGCCGACTTGCCAAACCCATGTATTGAAAAATACGATGAGGAACGTCACCTTAAATAATGCCTTGATCGTCTTTTCTTCCTTCGTCCACTTTAAAAAGGTATGAATTGAACGAAAAACACCCTCCTTCGTTTCTTTGGAAGCCTCAGCTGATTGGATAGGCTCTACCCAATGGAGCCGTAAAATGAAAAATGCGCTTAAGAGATAGGTCAGTGCGTCAATTGAATAGAAATGAATGGTCTGTCCAGAGTGGAGCAAGCTAACACTGAAGATAGGAGCAAGCACCTGTACCCCTCTAGTGACTATGTCCAGTAAACTATTAACAGTTGTGCGTTGGTCACTAGGTGTAATGAGCGGTAAAATGGACCGGTATGCTGGGTTATAGAAACAGCCAAGGCTTTGAATGACCACACTCACTAAAAGTAAATGCCAAAAAGCTAAGCTATTCAGCTCATAGAGAACAACGAGCGATAGAATAATGGGAACTCGTAGGCAATCGAGCCACAACAAAAGCCTCTTTTTATTGAAATGATCTGCAATAGCTCCCCCGATAAGGCCAAATAGTAGGTAGGGGACCGCCTGTACAATAGCGATAATAGTTGTAAGGCTGGTGGACTGGGTCATTTCATACGAGAGAAAAAGAAAAGCAAGACCCGCCAATACATTTCCTAACTGAGAAATTCCGGCACCTGCCAGATAGATTAATACACCTCTATTTTTCATAGCATTTCGATACAATTTCATCACCTCATCGTTAGATTACGCTGTATGGCAATCTGAAACTATCGTAATCTTGCTGCCTTAACTAACAAGATTTATATGCATGAAATAAGGAATCACTAATTGATAACTATGTGCTAATTCCCCGTATACATATGGAACTTATGACAATAGCAATGATGGATGTTGTGCTTCTGTGTAAGTGATTTTGTAACTTCAAAAAATCACCTGTAACATGTAAGATGGAAAAATGTGTTAATAGATGTGAGCATTCATGATATCATCGGTCTGACTACTGGAAGAGATCATGACGAGCAGTTCCAGGGGCAGTTCAGAGTCAATATGTTAGCAGATGAAACGCTGGAAGAAAGCAAGCAAATGATGCTCCAAAACATGGAAGAACTACTGGAGAAAAACAAAAGCTATTATGAAGGGCTGTTAGGACTTGGCTATTTGAAGGAAAAACAGGCCTACTTAAAAGAAAAGGGCTTTACTGTTTACGGAGCGGTTGTCACCGGACCTGTAAAAGAGCTTTTAAAGCTGAAAGACGTGCCCTCTATCCGGGATGAGCAGCTGGGAGATGTGGAGTTGTGGAATTGGTAATAGAGAGAGGGTATTATTTACATTTATATTCCTGCTAGATTATGATGGGTAGAACAGAAGATAAAGGAGAGAATGGCATGGAGTATCAACCAACAGGTAAGGCACTGTTTTTACAGCTCTGTGATCAGCTGGCGCAAGTAAAGCTTGTCATCCATAAAGAAGGCTCAGAAAGCGTTGGCTTCGGACTGCCGGAGGAATGGCAAACGAAGACAGGTGTGACAAACCAGCTTGCTACTGTCCAGTACGTGGGAGGTTCGAAAAAGATCGCCAATAATGAAGTGACAGGCATCACCCTTCGCCTCTACATAAAGCCGTGGAGAGCACTCGGTCTGTCAGACAGACTGACCGTACTCGCACATTCCGTCGGTTTTGCGGAAAAGGGCGGCGGTACACCATATTATGATTTCATTTTTGAGGAGGGCCTTGAAAGCGCGGCGACAAAGGTCATTATTTATGATATCTTCCAGCTTCTGCACCGCACGCTATTGGAAACATTCGGCGCAGGTTACCGGACAATGCCTATGGCTGAAATACCGGTAAACATAGAAGCACTGCCATGCTGATAAAAGACCGTTCTTCATTACAGAAGAGCGGTCTTTCCAGCTTATCAAATAAGATTTAAGATCAGTGTTCACGCTTTTTTCTTACAGTTATCACGATAATTTCTTGATCTTAAAAGAGGAACAGTAAATATGAAGAACTGCTTGTGAATGCAGGTGAATCTCATGATGCATCCGTTTTTCGTCTACCGGCAGCAATTCATCATACCCCCACTCGTCTAAGCCTCCCTTGCCTTTAAAGACGATTTTATGCGGTTTGTTTGCGTATACATTCCGGGTTATATCAAAGTCGATGGAAAATTTATATACCTTTTTCCATGTAGCCTGATAGATTTTCCCGTTCCAATGCCTGATTTTCATTTTTATGGTCGTCGGATCTTTTTTCTTCCCATTTGATTTGTTGATAATATGTATATCCAAAACTTTGCCGTCATGAAACGAACCCTTTGCCAAAAACTCGGCGGTCTTCGGTTTAAGGCGGGAAAGCAGCGTAGCTCTTTCCTCAAGATACTCCGTTAAATGCCAGTGATCCTCATCGATTAAATATTTCATATATGTACCTCCGAAACAATTGGATAGTGATTGGGATAAAGCTGATTCTCATTTTTATTATAAAGCATAAATATGGGCAATAGGCGTTGCTTTCTACGGGATCTTAGGGTGGACAGGCAACTACATCGATTTTTCTAGCTTCACTAAATAACTTCCAGTAGAATTGAATTACTAACACGAAGGAGTGATTGCATGCCTACATACAACAAACTGATCCGTGACCGCATCCTCGAAATCATCGAGGCAGGCGGCTCAAGCTACAATGCCCGCACACTTGCACCGGAAGAACATCTTACGGAAATTAAGAAAAAGCTGTACGAGGAAGTAAAGGAATTCGACGAAACAACAAACGAAACCGATGCGCTGGAGGAAATGGCGGATGTGCTGGAGCTACTACACGCTGCACTGAAGGTATACGGTAAGTCTTTCGATGAATTGGAAGCTGTCCGCGTCGAAAAGAAGGAAAAGCGCGGCGGTTTTGATCAGGGGCTTTATTTGATTGATGTTGAGGATAAGTAAATGAAGCTTATTACAGCAAATTTAGTCACTGAACTCCAAGAGCTTTCGCACGATGCCGTACATATTTGCTGGATTACTGCTTTTATGATGAAGTCGGGCGTCAAGCTGATGCTGGAAGATTTGAAAAAGGCAGAGGAGCGAGGCTGTGAAATCCAGCTGCTTGTAGGTGATTATTTAAGCATTACACAGCCCGAAGCACTTCGCATGCTTGTGGAAAATCTCCCGGCGGCGCAAATCAGAATGTTCCAATCATATGGACGTTCCTTTCACCCAAAAGCCTATTTATTTAAAGGAAAGGACAGCCAGCATGTCATTGTTGGCTCGTCCAACCTTTCAAACTCTGCCCTCACTTCCGGGGTGGAGTGGAACCTAGAAACGGTTGATGCACAGACTTTCGAGCATGCGATGGATGAATTCCACAATCTGTTCCATGGGAAAAATACAATTCCTATTAATAGAGAGACGATTGCGAAGTATGAAGAGTATTATACTGCGGCGAACAAAGCGGTTCCGATGTCAAGGAAGTGGAGTGCTGCTGAAGAGCAGGGCTTGATGTACGGGCAGGAAAGCGAGCCGGCAATCGTTGCAGAAGCAGCAGAAGCCGGAACCATCTTGGAGCCACGGCCCGCACAAAAGCTGGCACTTACTGCATTAAAGGAGACGTTAGAGCAGGGTTATGATAAGGCGATGGCCGTTCTTGCAACTGGACTTGGTAAAACCTATCTGGCTGCCTTTTTTGCTGAGCGCTTCAAACGAGTACTGTTCGTCGTACACCGGGATGAAATCCTGCAGCAGGCAAAGGAGACATTTGCGACTGTATACCCGCATAAAACAGCGGGTTTCTTCAACCGTTTCGAGAAGGATACGGACAGCGATTTTGTTTTTGCCTCTATCAGTACGATTTCGCGGAAATACCATCTGGAAAAATTCAATCCGGCCGATTTTGATTTAATTGTGGTGGATGAATTCCATCATGCAGTAGCGAACAGCTATCAGAAGGTGTTGGATTACTTTAAGCCAAAATTTCTGCTCGGCATTACGGCGACGCCTGACCGTTTGGACAATAAAGATGTTTTCAGCATCTGCGACGGCAACGTGGCAATTGAAATTCATTTCATCGATGCTATCAAACGGAACTGGCTGAGCCCGTTTCATTACTACGGCATTAAGGACGACACGGACTATTCCAGCATCCGCTGGCTTGGCTCTCATTATGACGAGGAGCAAATGACGGCTGCGCAGACACGGCAGTCCTTCATGGAGAAAATCTACGAGGAATGGCACGGCCTGAAACAGACGCGAACGATCGGCTTCTGCTCGACAGTCCGCCAGGCGGAGCAGCTATGTGCCTTTTTTGTCTCAAAGGGAGTAAAGGCGTTCGTTCTTTCAGGAAAAAGTACAACGACTGAGCGGAAAAACATTCGCCAGCAATTGATTGACGGGGAAATCGATATCATCTTTACAGTTGATCTATTTAATGAAGGAGTCGACATTCCAACTGTCGATACACTGCTGTTTGTCCGCCCGACCGAATCGATTGCCGTCTTCACCCAGCAGATTGGACGCGGTCTGCGCGTTGCTGATGGCAAAAGTCACTGCGTCATCATCGACTTTATCGGAAACTACCGAAACGCCGACCGGAAACTGCTTGTCTTCAAGCCCGAGCTGCTTGAAAAAGGAAGAAAGAAACTGGAACCTTCCGAGCAAATCGCCGAAACAGCGTGCCAGCTGAATTTCGATGTGAGCGTTATTGACCTGCTCGCTGAAATGGCGAAGAAAAACAGCAACTACAAGCAGCAGATCATCGATGCATATGTTGATTTGAAAATGGAACTCGGCAGACGGCCAAGCTATCTTGAAATGTATTTACAGAGTGGTTTTCAGGACATTAACATTACCCGTGAATTTGGTTCGTATATCGGCATGCTGAAGGAAGCGGGGGAGCTGTCGGAAAAGGAGAGGGCTGTTTTCAAGGCATATGAACCATTACTGCAGGAAATCGAAAAAACCTCGATGACGAGAAGCTACAAGATGGTAGTACTGCAAGCTATGCTGAAACGTGGGCCGGCTGAGTGGTACAAGTCTATCACAGCCGAGCAGGTGGCACCGTTCTTTGCCGACTATCTATCTAAGCCCTCAAGACAGGTCATCGACAAAATTAATCTTGATCATAAAAAGGTTGTGCAGCTTGTTCAGGCGATGCCGATGACGAAATGGAGCGACAGCAGTAAGGGACTGGTGACATTTCAGGATGGAGAGTTTAGCTTTGCTGTTGACATTGAGGAGGATATGCAGCAGGTGGTGTTTGATTGGGTGAGGGATATATGTGAGTATAGGCTGCATCGGTATTTTTTGCGGAAGAGTGAAAGAATATAGATAGGAGAACTGTATCATAAGTAAATGAGGTTTTTTGGTAACACGAGGCTAAAAAGGTACTTGTTATGGGTGAATTCTCATTCCCTCTGAAGGACAGGGACAGTTCCACCTCTATTATGAAAGTGAAAATGGAGTTCTGTCCCTATGTTTATAACCTTAAGAGAGGAGGCAGGGTCTTCCAGATGTCCTGTTGCTTCGAATAACTTAAGTGAAGCTAATGATTCTGCTCCACGCCATTTAGTCTCTTAAGACCCGTTTGTGCTTTAACTTTTTAGTTATTTGATGGCGGAATACCTTTCTATTTATCTTTAAACATTTTTTACTCTACTCGTCCATACTATCAAGTATAGGAATTCAAAAAAGTATTCGCGAAGGTTCACTCGATGTTGAAAGCAACGATTTCGAGAAACTTCTTGGTCGTCCGGCTATGTCAACCAAAGCGGCGCTCACTCAAATTATTAATGAAATTACCCAAAATAAATAATTGAACTGAACCGATTTTGTTTATCCTAAACCACAGATGAAGTTGAAGAAATGGGTTTAATCATTGACAGCGACAAAAAAGCCAATTTCACACATTAAGTATGGAATCAGCCAAATTTTTTTAATGATTATCCTGCAACTTATAAAGTTAAACCACCATCAACAAGAACAACTGAACCAGTCATATAGCTGGCTTTATCTGATGCTAAGAAGGCAACCATTTCAGCGAGCTCATTCGGTTTTGCATAACGGCCCATTCTCATATTGGAAACCTCTTCTGGAATGTAATCACCCGTTTCAAACTGTTTCGCTACACCAGCGGTTAAAGCTGTTTCCACGCCGCCTGGGCAAAGCGCATTTATACGGATTCCCTTTTTTGCATATTCTAATGCAGCACCTTTGGTTAAACCGATAACTGCATGTTTACTTGCAGAATATACAGCTACACTGTGTTCAGGACGAATCCCTGCAGTAGAAGCAGTATTAATAATAGAGCCGCCGCCTTGCTCCTCCATTACTTTTAACACATATTTCATTCCAAGGAAGACCCCTTTTACATTGATCGCCATAATACGTTCATATTCAGGTTCTTCTACTGAAGTGAAGGGAGCGAACTTTTGAATAACACCTGCATTGTTGAAGAATATATCAATACGTCCATATGTTTCGACTGCTTTATTTACATAGTTTTGCACATCATCAGTTTTCGAAACATCGGCTTGAACGAAAATTCCTTCTCCACCTTGTTCTTTTACGAGTTTCAACGTTTCCTCGCCTGTTTCCTTATTGAAATCTACCAGGACAACTGTTGCGCCGTTACCTGCAAGTTTCAAACTACTTGCTCTTCCGATACCACTTCCTGCACCAGTGATGACAGCAATTTTATTAGTTAATTCCATGATTATATCCCCTTTACTTATGATTTCTTACATGATTTATTATATGGCTGATAAAGTATTAATTATTGTGTAATTTTACGGTTAATAGTATTTTTTTAATATCAAAATAAAATATACATTGGTTTTTAAAAAATAAGAGAGGTAGATGGAATAAATGGAAAAGGCGAAAGAAGAGTTGCAAAATATTTGCCAGCTTATTTATGAAGCTCATCAAATACCCATTAATTATGTTAACCAATTTGGTGAGTTTGAATACGAATGTTCAAGAAATGATTTGCAGAAAAATCCATATTATACTACCTTTAAGGAACAGATTAGTGTGTATACGTATGAAGAGGATTCAAATGCTTTCCCTATCTTCTTTTCAAATTCAAATATGAACTTTTTCTTTATAAATTTAAAAAAAGCCAATCACTTTATAGGAACTCTTATTGTAGGGCCTGTCCTTGAGTCAGAGATATCTGATGAAAAGATAACCAAGATCACGGAGGTATTTAAAGGAAACGTTAATAAAAGGAATCTCATTGAATATTTTCAAGCCATCCCTATAATGGATCATCAACAACTTCTAGCGATTAGTATATTGGTTTATGATTTGATTTATCATAGAACGTTAGAAAAAAGATATGTTATTGAAAATAATAAAGCATTAGACATTGTCATTAATGAATCAGAGAAGTTAGACCTTGAACTTTCAAGAGGGAGAAGGAATCTCATTTTTCATTCCAATCTTTCCTATGAACGGGTATTGCTTGATTATGTTAAAAACGGGCAGATCGATAAATTACAGGATATCTTCGATTATTCCATAGTCGGTGAGGCAGAATTGGGATTATTGTCGAAACGAAATCGCTTAAGAAGTGAGAAAAATTTAATGATAACTGGACTTGCCCTTGTTTGCAGAGCTGCCATTGAAGGAGGTTTAAATGAAGAAACAGCCTTTACTTTAAGTGACTTCTATATCCAACAACTCGAGGAATTGGGAAACCTAAAAGCAATATTGAAATTAACGGAAGAAGCTATAAGAGATTTTACCAATCGTGTTTACAAAATGAATGTGGGAAAATATTCTCCCACCATTACAGCTTGCCAGCATTATATTTATAATCATCTCTATGACCAGATTACACTTGATCATCTTGCACAATTCTGTCAATTAAGTCCAAATTACTTATCATCATGTTTTAAAAAAGAAGTTGGGATTACTTTAAGTGAATATATCCAACAGCAACGAATTGAGGAAGCGAAAAAGTTATTAACTTTATCAAAGTATTCGATCTCAGACATATGTACATGGTTAAATTTTAACGATCAAAGTTATTTTATAAAGGTCTTCAAAAAATACACGGGGTTAACCCCAAAGCAGTTTAGAAGTAATCGTTCAGGAAATAAAGTGACGTGAAGGAGGAAGGTATCTTTTCTGTTATTTTAAAAAGCCAATAATTGGTGGGGTTTAGGAGAATACAATGACATATGTTGTACCTAAGTTTGAGTAGAAGGTTATAATTTCCGCTCAAGCAAAAAAAGACTTAAGTAGTCAGTAATGACAAAATTATCGAATTCATTAGTGCATCAAAAGACTATGCAAAATTCTTGGATTGTGATGTTGGTTCAAATCTCTTCCGAATTATTAAAATCGCCTTTGATATGTACACCTCTCAACATTTATAAGTAAGAAAAATAAGGTAAACCTTACTGTCTATAGGGTAAAATAGGATATTATACTGATATATTGCTAATAGCAACTCGAAGCAAAAGAATACTAAAGGATTTAAGAGAACAAAAAAAAGTTTTAGAAGTTCTAAATAAATTCAGTATAAATAAATTGAAAAAGTGAGCTACAAGCGACCCAAATAAAAATGGAGGAACCGTATTTAGATACGATACGGTGAACCGTACCACAAGTAAGTGCGATTTATGAAAAAGACAATCTAAGTCGTTGGTAAAACATTTAGGAAGTTTTAAAATTGAAAAGTAACCAAAGATTCCTCAAAAACTTCAATCGTGTCCTAATTTAATTCATCAATATGAACGTTGATGCCAGCATTTCTTTTTTAGTTTCTTCTCTAATCCAACAGCTATCCAATACGAAATAGTCACCAGGGTTTAAATATTTACGCATATGAAATGCGACTAGTTGAAGTTTACGTAACCCTTCCTTGCTTCAGGATGCATCATTATATGCTCAATCCCCCAATGTGAAGAGATTTAGTATACTATTTGTGGTAAAGTGTGTCTTTTTCACATCGTCTTTATTGTACTTATGCTAATTCCTTATGTAATAACAGAAAATATATAGGTTTATCGATTTAGGTTAATTCTTTTAACCTCCCTCGATAAGCCTGTTTTTAATAACTTTAAAGGAAAAAATTTATGTATGATGAATATATCTATAAATGACTGAATATTCAAACAAAAAGGGGGATTTTATGAGGAAAAAGTGGTCAGCCATGATAATGGCGATTATGTTAGTAGTGAGCATGTTCAGTTTTCAACAAGTTGGTCAAGCAAAGAAACTAGCAGAGTCTACATTAAGTGATTCTATTAATAGAATTGTAGAAGAAAAATTAGCTGGAGCAGATGTGAGCATCACCGTAAGAGACCGAATTTCTGGAAAAATGGTATATGACTATTCTGGTGAAACAACTGTAAAACCAGCATCTAATATGAAGCTGTTAACCACTGCAGCAGCTTTAGAAGTACTAGGAAAGGATTACCGTTTTAATACTAGTCTATATACTACTGGGAAGTTGTCAAATGGTGTTTTAAAAGGGGATGTCTATTTAAAGGGGCAAGGCGATCCAACTCTATCCATCGAAGACTTACAACAGTTTGCAGAAG
Source organism: Lysinibacillus odysseyi 34hs-1 = NBRC 100172 (assembly GCF_001591965.1). Taxonomy (GTDB): domain Bacteria; phylum Bacillota; class Bacilli; order Bacillales_A; family Planococcaceae; genus Lysinibacillus_B; species Lysinibacillus_B odysseyi. Next base: position 97,856 of record NZ_BCVX01000006.1, on the reverse strand, counting down.
AGTTAAAAGCACTGGGAATTCATAAAATTGATGGACGGATTGTCGGTGATGACAAATGGTTTGATAATGATTTATTAACTCCAGGAATTTGGGTCGGGGACGAGTCTTATTATTATGCTGCACCAATAACAGCTTTAACTACCTCGCCAAATACAGACTACGATTCCGGTACGATAATTGTAGAAGCTATCGGGTCTAAAGTAGGGGACTTACCGTCCGTTAAAGTGACGCCAAACATAGGTGATTTACAAATAGTAAATGAAGCACAAACAGTGGAAGTTGGAAAAACTAATACAATAACGATTGAAAGATTATATCAAACAAACAAGATTTTCATTAAAGGAAATCTTCCTATTGATAAAACGAAAAAAGAATGGGTGACTGTCCAACATCCAACGACACATACATTGACAACATTCCAAGCAGTTTTAGCAGAAGCAGGAATCGAGTATACAAAAGAAAAAGTATTTCAAGCTGCAACACCAAATAGTGCAAAACTTGTAGCAATAAAGCAATCGATGAAACTGGAGCAACTGTTAATCCCTTATATGAAACTAAGTAATAATGGCATTGCTGATATTTTAGTAAAAACAATGGGGAAAGTGAAAAATCACCACGGTAGCACAAAGGCTGGATTAAAAGTTATAAAAGAATATGGAAACTCTATTAACTTAAATATGGAAGATTGGCAATTTGAAGATGGATCTGGAATGTCTCATGAAAATAGCGTTTCGAGTTTATTGGTGAGCGAATTGTTATTTAAAGTGCAAGGTGAAGATTGGTTTCCTACCTATTTTACTAGCTTACCAGTAGCTGCAAATGCGGATCGAATGGTAGGCGGTACTTTAAGAAATCGATTAAAGGATCCGATAACAGCAGGAAAAGTCTATGCAAAAACAGGCTCATTAACTGGTGTTAGTACGCTAAGTGGTTATGTAGAAGCAAGCAGCGGGCAATCGTACATCTTTAGCGTGTTAGTACAAAATAAATCGGATATATCCATAGTAATTGATGAAATTGTGAAAGAAATAGCGGAGGAATTATAGGGTTAAGTTAGTATTTCTACTGTTAAGTGTAAAAGGGAAGGGGAAAAGCGAAACTACTAAAATTGAACATGATATTAAATAAAAAAACCTTTACTTAAACTGGGTTTTGTCTCTTTTGTTAAACAAGTTAAAAGGGGGTGTATTTTTGTTAAAACTCAAAAGTGTTTGGCTGATTATTATCTGTCTAGTAGTGATTGGTTCAATGATTAGTTTGCCTTCTATGACAAAGGCGTCAGGAAGTTTTATCTCTGGATCTTATGGTGGAAAGAGCTATAAGTTGTATGTGCCGAGTCAATATGATTCTAGTAAAAGCTACCCGTTATACGTCATGTTACATGGTTGTACACAAGATGCTAATCAATTTTCAACAGGAACAAAAATGAATGAGCTTGCAGAGGAAAAAGGATTTCTCGTGCTATATCCAGAACAAAACTCTAGTTCTAACCCAAATAAATGCTGGAATTGGTTTGAAACGGGTCATCAAGCCCGCGGAAGTGGTGAACCTGGAGTGATTGCTGGTATGGTGCAATCTATTAAAACGAATTATTCCATTCAGGATGACCAAGTGATTGTTGCTGGTTTGTCCGCTGGTGCTGCAATGAGTGTTATTATGGGTGCAACCTATCCAGATGTTTTTTCAGGCATAGGAGTTGGAGCGGGTTTAGAATATAAGGCAGCAATCAGCACGGTTGAAGCTTTTACTGCGATGTCTAGCGGCGGACCAAATCCAATTCAAAGAGGTAGAGATGCTTATAAAGCAATGGGAAGTAGAGCAAAACCATTGAAGGTCATCGTTTTTCATGGGACTTCTGACTACACAGTTAATAAAGTGAATGGTGATCAAGTCATTTCCCAATGGGCAATAACAAATAGCCTAGCCGCGACTGGAACGGAAGGATGGCTAGATGATCAGGCTGATAACACGGAAAATTTAGGGGTACCATCAGGCAAAAGCTATACAGTATATGACTTTAAAGCACCGGATGAAAAAGTTTGGATGAAAAAAGTAAACATACTAAATATGGGGCATGCATGGTCTGGAGGAAGTTCACAAGGAAGCTATACAGATCCTCAAGGTCCTGATGCAAGTCGTATGATGTGGGAATTTTTTCAATCTAACATAGAGCCCCCTAATGATCTTCCTGTAACAACTGCAACACCAGGTGGGGGAACTTACAAAGGTTCTGTAAGTGTAGAACTTAATTTTAATAAAGCTGGATCTACCTACTATACAACTGATGGATCTGAACCAACAATTCACTCAACAATATATTCGCAGCCGCTTATAATAACAGAAAACACAACCTTAAAATTCTTTAGTATTAGTAATGATGGCAAAACAGAATCGGTCAAAACAGAATCCTATTTAATTAAAACGGGAGATGATCCTACAGCTGTAACAACCGTATCTTCTATTGCTGATGAAGATGGGTTTGTAGGGAAGTACATTGCAGATGGAAAGAGCAATTCAACAATTAAGGTGGGAGATAAAGGAATGTATAATACGGATACGTATAGAGGTATTTTATCCTTCGACACCAGTACAATAACAGAACCTATAGAATCTGCAAAAATACGTTTATACCCTAAAGCAAAACAAGGAGCAATTTTATTACTCCATTTAGATATTAAAACAGGGGTATTCGGTAGTAACGCTACAATCGAACAAGCAGATTACGCCAATTCAGCTACCCAAGCTAATATAAGTAGTCTCTTACCTATTGAAGGTGAATATATGGATATTAATATACCAGTCAATAGTTTGTCTCACATTAACTTGAACGGTACTACACAATTCCGATTAAAAGCAGATACTACGGCGGGGTTCAGCTCTAATTTCATAGAGTTTTATGGAGGCGAAACTGTCGATTATGCACCATTACTAATTATTAATAGTAGCAATTAAAACATGCAGTAAAAACACGGAGGAATTTAGGTTTCGTATTTTTTGAATAATATATGGCAGTTATTAATAGTTGTATTATCGATCCTGTTGGTTATTTTGTGGTGCGTTATTTCGTTTAGCTTGTTTCAAATTATGTGCTTCTGCAAATTCTTCACGCGTGTCTTTTCTTGAATTAGGCTATTTTTTCTTATAATCTGGTTTGTTATTCTTTGGCATGGTATCATCGCCTTCTATAGTTTAATGTGTTCAGAAGAGATGGTCTTATTCTTCTCCTAAGAGAGGTAACTAATCCAAAAATTTGAGAGGATAGACTAAATTCTCTTTAAACCTTTAGGCAATAATCTAATAAGGATTATTGCCTATTTTTATTGGATTTATTGAACTAACGGGGCGGTTTGTTTAGAAAAAAATACTAATTCTTTCTACATAATACTAAGTAAATCGAGGACTTAAAAATTGGGAGGGAAAGTGTACTATTACCGATCCGGCTTGGTATAACTTTTATTAACGTCCGATAGGGATTCGTTTTGATTTCGCACAGCAAAGCGAGCTAGGGTAAGCCGATTACGTTGTGAATGATTTAAATAATAATTTCCCGTTGGGTTTGAACAATGAGGTTTATATCGAGTGCTTTCCAGTTTTTAAGAGCAGTCTGGAAAGTAATTTTCCAGACCATCCCTTACTAATACAATTTAATTTCATAATATTTTTTCGGGCGACCACGAGTAGTGGAGGTGATGCTTGGTAATTCATCGGCTAATTTTTTTTCGTGAAGATGCTTTAAGATTCGGTTGGCAGATCGTACAGTAACTCCTAAATGTGTGCTTAGCAGTTCTCCACTGACGATGGTCGTTGATAGTTTCTCCAGCATGGCTTCGATTTTTTGCAGCTGCAATAATGGAATATCATTTGTGGCGCTTAACTTTTTTAAATGCTGCTGTTTTTCATCATCAAATTGCAGCAGCGTGCCATATAACAACGGGCCGATTTCTTGTCCGTTTTCAATAATATACCCTTGGGTTTCCTTTGAAGAACAGAGCGCAGCGGCATTTTTAGCAAATGCCTGACTCTCGAATAGCGTGTTGCCGACTCCCCATCCTATTTTGACAGGAAACGGCAGCTTATCATCTAAAAAATCAACTAACTGGCAATGTGTATAATTGTTTGTTGTCGTCAAAAAGTACTTATACGTCGTGATGACCTCAATATAGGAAACTTCGCGATGTACGATAAAAGGGTTCGTATACAGCTGTTTGAAATCTAAAATGGCTTTATATAAGGCGATTTGCCGGTACTCCAATTCATCGATATTCGACTTGTCTATTGGAATACCAACATGCACAACGACGACTTTGTTTTGTGTAAGCTGCAGCTGATTCACTAGATTATCCAGCGTTAATTGCATTGCATAAGGAGATGGATGCAATACGATAAATGGTATATTGTGCTTTGCTAATCGCTCGCGCATTTCGGCAATGCGTGTAAAGCTCAAATCCACCTTGTTTTCGATATGTAATTGTATATGCCAATCTGCTGCTTTATCGATAATGTCAGTACTTGCAAACTCGTTCATTGTTTGACTAAAAAGATAGGGCTTTTTTCCTTTCGACCATTCATGGATGCCTAGATAGCCATTTTCTTCATAGCAAAAGTCAATAGCGATCCGATTCATCGCTATTTTCTTCTCATAAAATAACTCCGTTAGGGCACGGTAAAAATCGCGTTCTGATATATCAAAATACAGCATGGGCACAGCTGCTTTTTGGAAATGTGCCTGAGCAAAAAAATAAGGAATTTGTCCGCTGAAAAGTGCCCCATCCCCTGTAAGTAAATGCTGCTCTAAAAGAATAAATAACTCCTCAAAATCTGTATAAGCATAGTAATGAAATTCACAAAAAGTAGGCTTCATTTTTTCGAGTCTTTGTACCCATGGGAGGGACAGTTTAGCGGTGAAAACATTCACAGTATACATATATCTATCTCCTTAATTATTAAATAAATATTGAAAATAGTCAGAATATGTGGTTTCTTTGTATAAAGGACAAGCGATTTTTGTGTCTTAAAATAAAAGCAGTAATATTTAACGATACAAGTTTATTAAAGTATAAAAGGAGATGAGATTTATGCAAAGACATCCGGACACAACGAGAAAGAAAACTTGGATTGATAAAATGCTGGACGGGATCGAGCATGCAGGCAATAAGCTGCCAGATCCTATAACGCTATTTGTCATTCTAGCAGGTGTAGTGCTCCTTTTATCATGGATATTATCGATGTTAGGTATTTCGGCCGTACAGCCAGGTACAGATACTGTGATTCAAGTGAAAAATCTGCTGAGCCAAGAAGGGCTTATATTAATCCTAACACAGATGGTTTCAACGTTTACAGGCTTTGCTCCGTTAGGGTTAGTAATTGTGACAATGATTGGTATTGGTTTGGCTGAGCAAACAGGACTTATTTCGGCTGTGATGAAAAAGCTTGTGATGTCAGCCCCTGCAAAACTAATCGTGCCATTTATTATTTTCACAGGCTTAGTTGGTAACTTAGCGGCTGATGCAGCATTTATCATTTTGCCGCCGATTGCAGCAATGATTTTTATGAGTATTGGTCGAAATCCACTAGCAGGTTTAATTATTACATATGCGGCGGTAGCTGGAGGCTTCAGCGCAAATATTTTAATTAGTTCCATAGATGTATTATTACTAGGGATTACAGAGTCAGCAGCCCATATTGCAGACGCTGAATACACTGGTCGTGCGACGATGAACTATTATTTCTTAATCGCTTCAACGTTTTTATTGGTAGGGATCGGTACATGGGTGGCGAAAAAGTTTACTGAGCCTCGCTTCGGTGCATTCGAAGGGAAGCTTGAAAAGTTAGAACCTTTGACGGCTTTAGAAAAGCGCGGCTTAAAGTGGGCGGGTGTCGTAACGCTTGCTTATGTTATTCTCCTAGCAATTATGGTCATTCCGTCTAATGGTCTTTTACGCGACCCTGAAACAGGTGGCTTCTTAAACTCGCCCTTTATGTCTGGCATTGTGCCGATTATGTTATTCTTCTTCCTGTTACCGGGTCTTGCCTACGGGATTGCGGCGAAGGAAGTTAAAAATGATAAGGAAGTTGCTGAGAAAATTTTCAAATCCATTGCTGATATGGCACCGTTTATTGTATTGGCATTTGCTGCTTCACAAATGATTGCCTTTTTCAACTGGAGTAATATCGGTTCGATTTTAGCAATTAAAGGAGCAGAACTTTTACAAGCATTACACTTTACTGGCTTACCGATGATGATAGGGTTTGTTTTAATTTGTGCGTTCGTGAACTTATTGATCGCAAGTGCTTCGGCAAAATGGGCATTACTGGCACCGATTTTTGTGCCAATGTTCCTGTATTTAGGCTATTCTCCCGCCATTACACAAATGGCATATCGTGTAGGAGACTCTATTACCAATCCAATTACGCCGATGCTGCCGTATTTTGCTATATTACTATCATTTGCAAAACGCTATGATAAAAATATCGGTATAGGGACATTAATTTCTGCTTTGTTACCGTTTTCGGTTTTCTTTGCAATCGGCTGGATTTTACTATTTGCAATTTGGTTCTTATTCGGTTTACCGCTTGGACCTGGAGATACTATTTACATAAAATAAGGAGTGTTTTGAATGATATTATTACAACAAGAACAGTTAGCTAATCTATTAAAGGAATACGAGGAAGAGATGATTCAGCTTCGTCGTCATTTCCACGAAAATCCTGAGTTATCATTTGAGGAAATAAATACGCCAAAAACAATTGCGGCATTTCATCGTGAGCTAGGTCATGAAGTGCGTGAAGGTGTTGGTGGTAATGGTGTTGTCGCAAAGCTTGTAGGTGGTAAGCCGGGGAAAACAGTAGCGCTGCGTGCAGATTTCGATGCTTTAGCCATTACAGAAGAAACAGGCCTGCCTTTCCAATCAAAAGTGAAGGGGCGGATGCATGCTTGTGGACATGACGGGCACACAGCCTCACTATTAATTTTGGCCAAAGCATTCAATCGAATGAAGGATGAATTAGCAGGAACTATTGTATTTATTCATCAGCATGCTGAGGAGATTGCGCCAGGTGGAGCGATTGCGATGATTCAGGATGGCTGCTTGGACGGGGTAGATGTTATTTTCGGCACGCATTTATGGGCACCAACTGAGCTTGGAAAAGTACAAACTGCCAAAGGCCCGCTAATGGCTGCGGCAGATGGCATTTACATCACCATTCAAGGGAAGGGTGGTCACGGTTCAAATCCAAGCGACACGAAAGATTCGGTTGTTCTGGCAGCGCAGTTTATTACCAATTTACAGCAGCTCGTTGCACGTCGTATTAATCCATTGCGCCCGGCCGTCGTTTCGATTGGACATTTAGAAGCAATAAACCCTTTCAACGTTATTGCAGATCAAGTGTATATGAAAGGAACAGTGCGTACTTTCCACGAAGAGGAGCGCGGTTTATTAGAGCGTGAGATTGAAGAGCTACTAAAGGCGACGTGCTATTTAACGAAGGCAGACTATGAATATGAATTTGTCCGGGGGTATCCACCGGTTATAAATCATGCTGCAGAAACAGAGCATATTATGGCGTCGGCAGAAAAAGTGGCCGATGTGGAAGCTGTTGAAACCGTTGAACCGATTATGGGAGGCGAGGATTTTGCTTACTACTTGGAAGAGATTCCAGGGGCATTCTTCTTTACAGGGGCAAAAAATCCAGCTTGGGAGGAAGTATACCCGCATCACCATCCAAAATTCGATATCGATGAGAGGGCATTACGTATTGCAGCAAATGTATTGGGGCAAGCAACGTTAGATTATTTAGCGAAACATAATTAATCCAACTTTTAAAGTTAGAACGCCTGTAATCTTATTTCCGGCAATGGCTGCTTTTTCTTTAGAGACGTATGGTTCGGAAGACGCAAAAATAAAAGTATGTTTGTATTTTTCATCCATTCCATATATGATATTCTTATGAAAGATTGCCCGTAATCGAACGGGAGAGGTTCATAGCTGATACCCTCTATAAAAAACTATGGAAACATGACAATCCGCCATGTCCATATAGGACATGGCTTTTTATGTTTTATACATATGTTTTAATAGAATGATTGGCATTACCTCTCTTGAAAAGTGACAGGAACATTTTTCAGGGGAGGTTTTTTGTGTCCGGCTGCCAGGATGAAAAGACGTAAAAGGTAATGATGAGCAGTCAATCGGCTGCGTGTAAATCTTACTGATAAAAAATCGGGAAAACAGCGTTTTTTCCAATACTGGTTTTTCGTTAGAAAGGAGTTTTTGAAGGTGAAACAAGTAATTTCGAACGTTGTATGTAGTAGAAGTCAGGTCAGCATAAATCATCTGTCCGGGGAGGGGGAAAACGATGTCTAATTTTAGAATTGTGGATAAGCTGCAAAAAATAGATGAAGATATTCAAAGAAGTCAATTGAACTATCATACAAAGCGTGTTCTCGTAAGTAAAGAATTTACCTTTGATGCTGCTCACCATTTACACAACTATGAAGGGAAATGCAAGAATTTACATGGTCATACGTACCGTGCCGTCTTGGGGTTAAGTGGATATACGGATGAACGGGGCCTCATGATTGATTTTGGTGACATCAAGGAGATATGGAAAGAAAAAATAGAGATTTATCTAGATCATCGCTATCTAAATGAGACGCTGCCGCCGATGAATACAACGGCAGAGAATATCGTCGTTTGGATCTACGAAAAACTGCAGGAAGCTTTGCTTGAGAAACATCAAAATAATGGGGCACGCGTGGAATTTATCAGGCTGTATGAAACGCCGACAAGCTATGCCGAAGCAAGAAGGGAGTGGATGGAAGTTGAGTAAAGTGCCCGTTATAGAGATTTTTGGTCCGACGATTCAAGGAGAGGGGATGGTGGTGGGCCAGAAGACGATGTTTGTACGCACTGCCGGCTGTGATTATTCTTGTTCTTGGTGCGATTCCTCCTTTACGTGGGATGGCAGCGGTAAGCATCTGATCGTTCAATTGACAGCGGAAGAAATTTGGGCTGAGTTAAAACGTCTTGGGGGGAACGGTTTTTCGTTCGTTACAATTTCGGGAGGAAATCCGGCACTCCTTCGTCATTTGGATGCGCTTGTTGTCCTTTTAAAAGAAAATAACATCAAGATCGGTGTTGAAACACAGGGAAGCAAATGGCAGGATTGGCTCTATGATATCGATGAACTAACGATTTCACCAAAGCCTCCCAGCTCTGGAATGTCGACAGATTTTTCTATGCCCACAGAGATTTTAGGGAAACTCAGAGATAGAAACAGCAATCAGCATATCTCTCTCAAAATCGTTGTATTTAACCAAGAGGATTATGCCTATGCCAAACAGGTTCATCTCCGGTATCCGACCATTCCTTTTTATCTGCAGGTCGGAAATGATGACATTGCTTCAATGGACAATACTCGGTTGGTCAGCCATTTATTAGAGAAGTATCAAGCACTGATTGATCAAGTGATGATGGATGAAGAACTAAAGAATGTGAAAGTACTGCCGCAGCTGCATACACTTGTCTGGGGAAATAAAAGAGGGGTATAGTTCCAGACTGTAAAACGATATGTAAATCTTGAAATTAGTAAAAAAGAAAAACAGATGCAAACAACCATCTACACAAAATGCATAGTATATTGAAAAGACATATACGAAAGGCGGAATCCGTTGCATCATCCACAAATGCAGTATCAGCTGTTCCCAATCTCACGTGAAATGACCGTGACAGGGAATGGGGAAATAATTGCGCAGCCTGATTATGTGCAGATTCAGATAGAAGTACGTACAGAAGGAAAGGATGTCAGTTTAGCTCAGCAGGAAAATGCCCGTATCATGAACCGTGTCATCGAATCGCTCGTGGCGTTAAATATTCCTAGAGAGGCTATCCAAACAGCTGCCTATACTATTTCTCCAAATTACGATTATATTGAGGGAAAACAAGTGTTTAGGGGCTATGAGGTGCAAAATGCGATTACCGTTAAAATAACGGATATTGGTCAAGCTGGAACGGTTATTGATACAGCTATACAAAATGGGGCAAATCATGTTTCAGCGATTCAGTTTAAAATAGAGAATTCGGATGCCCATTATCAAAGGGCGCTTAATTTAGCACTGATCAATGCAGTAGCGAAAGCCAAATCCATGGCTGAAACGATGCATATACCATTACAGCCTATACCGATCGAGATTATTGAAGAAAGCCATGATGTTACACCAGTTCCGTATAAGGCAGTTCAACTGAGCAGCCGGGAGTTTATAACACCTATTGAACAGGGAACAATTCCTATTAATGCCTCAGTTCGGGTTAAATTTCGGTTTTAATGTTAAAGTATAAGATGTCATTAAAAATAGAGCGACAAAGAAGCACCGTTTTCTAGTTGAAAAGGTGCTTCGAGTGATAATAAGAAGATGCCGACATTGTTTATAATTACATAAAATAGTAAGGTTAACAAAGATAAGTATAATGATAGTGAAGTAACATACCTAAATTAGTAAGTATTTATTTCAACGATGACTTTCAACAATCGGGCGCTTTTTCTGTATTAGAAATATTTATCGTAATAACAAATAAAAAGGCGTACCACCTATAGATAAACTCAATCCCAAACTCGTATTCTTGGAACCTTTGCCGTTCTTAAGTAACCCAGCAATTGGCCAGTATGAACAGATTCATGGTAGGCTACTCTTAACAACATGTCGCCTAAACTTCTTATGTAACCTGATTCGGAACGATCAATTTTAATGTTTATTAGGTCTTCTTCTGAAAATGACTTAATAGTTTCTAAGAAGTGATTTCTAAACGGTTCAGCAAAATTTAATTCAGCGCTTACAGTAGAAAAAGGTTGTTGTTCGAAAGGAGAGTCGAATACTTCCAGACTTCCACGATTTTGAATAGCTAGGTGGTAATAATGTTCACTTTCAAGAACATGCCTAATCATCTCAATACAAGTCATTGCTTCATCATCGGGTTTCCAATGTAATTTTTCTTGAGGAATAGAAGTCCAAAGCTTAATACTTCTTCTTCGTACCTCATTGAAATTTAAAAGAATTAAATCAATTGAATTCATAATTTATCCTCCATCTATTGGTATATATTTAATATACAGGAATGAATGTTCGCGGTGAACCATTATGGCAAAAAATTCATACCTCATTTCCAAGTCATTAGATCTTCTTCTTATCCCAAAACCTAACGCAATTCTTTAATAAAGAATGCGTCTTTTTCCATTAAAGGGTCATATTCTTGAATGAAAATTATAATAAGTTAGGTCATAGAGGCTCTTTATATCCTAAAATAAAATTAAAGCCCCGATTTAGATACGGAATATTTGAAACTGAATAATTATAGTTAATGAAGTTAGTTACTATTACCAATAATCTAGGTTGTAAATTATAATTTTACAAGGTGGGCAACAACCAATAAAATAAATTCGGAGGATAAAAATATGGGAAGATTAGGAACTATATACTTTTTCTGCGGAAAAATGGGAGCAGGGAAATCAACTAAATCAAAACAATTAGCTATAGAAAAACATGCAGTACTGTTATCTGAGGATGAATGGCTTTCATCTCTTTATCCTAATCAAATCACATCATTTGAAGACTATCTAAAATTCTCGGCGCAACTCAAGCCTATGATGAAAAAGCACGTCCAAAACATATTAAGTGTTGGTACAAATGTAGTGATGGATTTTCCAGGTAACACTCAAAAACAGCGAAAATGGTTTTTAGATATAGCGTCAGAGATCAATGCAAACCATCAACTAATTTTCCTTAATTTAAATAATGAGCAATGCTTACGTCAAATTGCACAAAGGCGTAACGAACAACCCGAAAGAGCAACTTTTGACACGGAAGAGACGTTTATGAATGTTACTAAATTTTTTGAAGCACCAGAAGCATCCGAGGGTTTAAATATTTTAGAGCTTAATGAAAAAGAATAAAAAGGAGTCCAACACAGCGCTATAGTACTAGAGAGATAATTAGCTGAACTAAACCGTCAATAGAAACCTCTGCTGGAATTTTACAATGTAAATATATATTAAGAACTTAATTCTTTTTTCAAGTTTTGTAATAGCACTAACAAAATATACGATAGCATATAAAATAACGTTCCCAAACGAAATTTTTGATAAACACAAAAAGCTAAGAACCGCTGTAAAATGAACGTTTCTTAACTTTTTCTTTGAATATTGTTTATACAGCTTTTTATGCAAAGGTAGATAAAGATAGCCGCAATAAGACTTTTCAAGATTTTGCAGAAAACAATCTAGGGGTGTTATCTGAATAAAAACCTGTATATAGAGACTCTGTAAATCTATATTTTTCTCAATCCGCTACTTCAGTTACTGGGGGTTTAGATGAAACGATCTTCAACAATGGGACGCAATTGTGGAATGAGACTCTGAGAAAATGATCAAACTTTTTTATAAAAATGGACAGTGTTTCACAAAGAGTTAACCCGTTTTGAACAAACCTATTTCAAAACGGGTTCTTTTCATTTAAATTTAAATATGGGGCTACGTTTTTTTTTGATCAAACTCATCAGCATAAATGACCATATGGTAAAGTCTGATATGGCTGTTTTTATGCGATAAGGCTAAGAAAGGGGAGCGGCTTTTCAGGTGTCACATGATAGCCCTTCGCGTATAGAGAATGAGGGACGACATAGCTTATCCCGCCGTATTCTTCAGCTTTTTCAAATCCGTCTAGTAAGTTTTGTTCTATCGCTTCTACGAGTTTTATAAAAGCTTCACGTCTCTTTTCATTTACTAAATGCTCCTAATTCATACCGCGCCCTCCCGTCAGCACCGTACATATTTTCGTTTAAATCCTATCCGATTGCGTTCAACTTCCGTTGCAATACTTTCGTACGCATTCACAACACTGCTTTTTTTATTTTCACGCTCTATTTCCACAGGACCGATAATTTGCGCAGTTTCAAGTGCCTGCTCATGTAACGGTTTGAAGGAGACACCGACAGTCGTAACAAAATTATTCATGGAAGCTTTCGCGCGCGGCGGTGCCTTATGAATCGTTTCTTTTACGATTTGCAGCATGCCTGTTAATTTAGGTATAGAGAATTCCTCGTCCTTCCGATTGCCAAGCATCCAGCAATAGCAGCTCCAGCCAGCAGACATTTTCAACTCTTCATTACTACTAATCCACTTATCGGCAATACTTTGGGCGATAGGCGATTCTGCTAATGTCACTGCAACGACATAGTCGGACAACATATAAAAATAAGCCCCATCAATCCAGCGGTTAAAATCATCCTCTGTCATATGCACAGGGTCTGCAATAATACCTGCAAAGTACATCGCATCATAATTTCCTGTGGCATAGAGTTGTTCTGCTAAAGGCTGATTGATCTTTATTTGTTTTGCGATCGGCTTCATTGCACCTGTTGCGACGCCAAATACAGGTTCCTTTGCACCGTTTGATACATAAATTTTCTTTGTACGTTCTTTTCCTAGCACTTCTAGGTTTTCCATCACTTCTTCAAAAGTCATATTTGCACATCCTCTATAGATTTCGTTGGAACATTTACTCATAATTGTAACGGAAAAAGCCCGGATGGCAAACACTGGATCGATGTCATTAATTATAGGTGCTTAATTTATACAAAAAAATAAAGGCAGAAATCAAGTGGGATTTCTGCCTTTTAATAGATTGTTTTCATGGAATTTTATAAAGAAGACATGCCTCTATCTACATCCTAGCAAAAACTGAATTATAAGTCTACTTTTACTTTTGCCTACATGTAATAATTAATTTGCGCAAATACTTCATAACGTTATGGTGAAATGAAGGGTAAAATGAAACAGAATATATATGATAACGATACGTTTTTCGAGAAATATCAAGAAATACGGGCTCGGGAAAATAATTATAACAATTTGCTTGAGCAGCCAAACTTTTTCTCGCTAATTCCAAATCTTGAAAATAAAGTAGTATTAGATATTGGCTGTGGAATGGGGAATTTTGCAGCCTATTGTATTAGCCAAGGGGCAAAACATGTCACGGGAATTGATATTTCTTCAAACATGATTGCTCATGCAAAAAAGCGTCATATTCATGAAGGGCTTACTTTTGAGCAGGCTGCATTTGAAGATATGACAGTGACGAATGGAACTATTGATTTTGTTAGTAGCTCCTTAGCTTTTCACTATATTGCAGATTTTCAGTTGCTTATAAAGAAGATAAGTACGGCATTATGCAAAGGAGGAATTTTACTATTCTCTCTAGAGCACCCGATTGTAACTGCAAATAAAGGAAGAGAGAATTGGATCACAAATAAAGAAGGTGATCTCCTTTATTTTGCGGTAGACAATTATCAGGATGAAGGCTTACGTACTCAAAATTGGTTAGTTGAGAATGTGATGATATATCACCGCACGATGTCTACTATCCTAAATACCCTTATTGAAAGTGGATTACAAATTGAAAAAATGATTGAGCCAGTGCCAAGTGAAGAAGCGGTGTGTAATTTACCAAGTCTGAATAAAGAATTCCGTCGACCTTCGTTTTTAATTGTTAGAGCAAAAAAAGTATAATTTAAAGAACATAGAAACGACAATTAAAAACGCACTTACACATGTTATGGAGACCCGTATCATAACTAGGTACGATGTTTATGTTAATTAAACAGAAAACTATCCTAGTCAAAAATCTTTTCGATTTGAAATACGTACACAAAACAAAAAAGACCGACCAAAAAGTGTCATGTCATATGCAAGAATCAACGTTTATTATCGATTTGCTCCTAGAGTGAAATTAAAGCTAATAACCAAATAAACAACCCCATTCTAGAAAATGCGGGTTGTTTATTTAGTCACTCATTTATTTAAGCTTCCCGTAAGATAGGCAGGGTACAGCAGCGGAAAGAGCCGCCTGATTTGATGATTTCTGTAATATCCACTTCGATTACTTGGAAGCCTCGGTTGCGAAGCTGTTTGTTTACATTTTTATTTACTGGCAGGCTCAATACCCGCTTGTTGCCAATACTTAATACATTTGTGCCCAATTGAAATTGTTCCTCTTCCGATACTTCAATTAGATCATAGCGTGCAGCAAAAAAATCGATGTCTTTTTGCGTTAATGCATTTGGGTAAATAAGGGCCACTTCAGGTGAAACGACATTAAATATACAATCCAGATGCAAGTATTTTTCTTTAAATGAAATGGGAATGACATCAAATTGATTTAAAAGACGCTGTAATTGTTCGGAAGCTTTTAGGGTCGTCCGGTTACTGAGTCCCACGTAAATTGTCTTCCCATCAATCACAACATCTCCACCTTCAATCCGTTCCTCGATTAAATTATAGTAGGAGATTTCTTCATCCTCGAGCCATTGTTTTAAAATGTCCTCCTCCCCCGAGCGGACATCTGTTGCCATTTTAGCGACGAAGATTGTCTGCCCCAGTGTAAAACCAATATCTCGTGTAAAAACCTGTTCAGGATATTTTTTGTGATAAGGCAATAAAATAACGTCGATTTTATTTTCCTTTAACGTTTTAACAAGTTCACTATGCTGTTCGAGTGCGCGCTCTATATGGATACCTACATTTTTAAAATGTTCCTGCGTTTCATTAATCACTTCGCGGATGGTCATATATTGAGGCTGACAAAGGATTACTCGTTTTAGCACATCGTATTCACTCATACAAAAAGTCTTGCTGTTTGTCTGTGGACGTTCTGTCATCTTTAGGGACTCCAATCATCGCTTTTTAAGCTAGTTTTTCCGAAGGAGTTATTATTATGACAAACAGACAGTAAGAATTTTTTTGCACAGTAGAATCTTTCTTTTTAGATAGGAGAAATGGGGCTTATTTTGATCTGAAGAAAATAGTAAAAAATATGAGTTCAATAGATGCACTGATCCTTATCATAAGTAAGTATCATTTATTGCCGCTATTTATTATTTGCTTTCATCTATAAAAAAGCATAGGGCTTAGCACATGTAGCGTTTTTTCGAATTTATATTTTGTTTATATTTGCGATATATCCAGTTTAGAACTGCGCTTCATAATGAAGTATAAGCAAATGATAAAGGAGGAAATAACTTATGAATAATAAGTTAAAATTCGCAACACTCGCTATTTTTAGTTCAGTCACATTATTGGCGGCATGCACTGATATGGCAAAAAATGAGACAAATAATACAGTAACGCAAAATGAACAGGTGAAAGCCAATAAAGCTGAAAAACAGCTTACAAAGGGTCAAGAAATGGCGGATATATTAAGCGGCACAAATTGGCAGGGAACTCGTGTTTACGATAAGGATAACAATGATTTAACTAAGGAAAATGCTGGGTTTATCGGTTTAGCAAAATACGATTCTCAGACAGGCCGATATGAATTTTTTGATGCAAAAACAGGTGAGACACGCGGCGATGAGGGGACATTCTTTATGACGAACGACGGGCTGAAACGCATTTTAATTTCAGAAACGATGAAATACCAGGCTGTCGTTGAAATAACTGAATTAGATGAGGGGATTTTCACTTACAAGCGTATGGGGAAAGATGCGAAAGGTAATGACACGGAAGTATTTGTAGAGCATATACCATATGAAAATGATTTAACCTTCTCTAAACAAGAGCAAAAGTTAACTGCTTCTACAGGAGATATTGATACACGTGTAGATGGTGATGAGATTCTTGGTAATACTTTATGGCAAGGAACAAAGGTACTTGATGAAAAAGGCAATGATGTCACACAGTATAATATGAATTTTTTAAGTGTCGCAAAATTTGCTAAGGACACAAATAAATATGAATTTTTTAATATGGAAACCGGAGAAAGTCGGGGAGATTACGGTTACTTTAATGTCATCCATGACAATAAAATTCGCGCTCATGTATCAATAGGTGATAATAAATACGGTGCAGCATTGGAGCTTACTGAGTTAAATGATGATAAGTTTACTTATAAACGTCTTGGTAAGGGTGCAGATGGCAGTGATATCACAATTTTTGTAGAGCATGAGCCATATGAGGGAGATCTACAGCCATCTTTTAGTTTTTAATCAAGGATAATCTCCGTCACTTGAAAAAATAAGGAATCTCCTTTATATATTGAGGAAAGGAGATCAATATGACGATCAAAAATAGATTTTTAGTTTCTTACATCGGTGGTATTGTTATTGCGAGTGTCTCTATTCTCTCCATTCTATGTATTGTTTTTTATGTGACAACAGGGTCAGTCCCGACGCCTAAAACATTGTATAAAACTTTTACAAAACAGCGCTCATTGAGCCCGGAAGAGGAGCTTGCTTATGTAGAGCTGCGTAATATTGCCAAGCAGGAACCTGACAAGCTTTTAGTACAGGATATGAAGGGGAAATTACAGCGGATTGAGAAGGAGGCACTTGGGGTTGTTATCCGCCATGAAGGAGAGATTGTATATTATTCGGAAGGTTTGGTAGAAAAGTCGCTTGTCGTGCATTTCCCGAATTTCGATACGAATAATATTGAAACGAAGGGCACGATAGATAATGCAGGGAGGCTGTACCGCTATATTAAGTTTGATTTTTACTATAGCGACAAGTCGAAGGGCAGCATTCTAGTGTTGAAGAAAGAAAACAGCTTTTTAGAGTTTCTTACAAAATGGGGAATTATTATTATTTTCATCATCCTTCTTGCGTCGTTCGCAGCAATGCTCTTTTTAAACCGGCTTTTGCACAAGACAATTATTAAGCCTTTGGAAAATTTAGGACAGACCATGTCTGAAATACAAGAGGGAAATTTAATGGTCGAGACACCGACTATACCTGCCAATACAGCAAGGGAAGTGCATGAGCTGACAGCTAATTTTGAGAGTATGCGAACAGCACTTTTAGTGTCTATCCAGGAGCAGCGACATCTTGAAAAAAATCGTAAAGACCTAATAGCAAGCATTTCCCACGATTTAAAAACACCGATTACAACTATTATTGGGTATGTTGAGGGTTTGCGGGAGGGAGTTGCCGAGACACCTGAAAAGCGGGAGAAATATTTGAAGACTATTCATTCTAAATCACTCGCATTGAACAGCCTGATCGAGGAACTTTTCCTTTACTCCAAGTTTGATGCGGAGGCAGTTCAGTTCCATTTTGAACGGATACAGCTTGCTAAATTCCTTACACATATAGTGGAAGAATTTCAATTATATAATCGGGAAGTTCAATGGGATCTGAATGTAGTGGAGGATGTATATGTTCAGGTTGATCGTATGCAGATGAACCGGGCAATTACGAATTTAATAGAAAATAGTATCAAGTTTAAAAAGCCGAATGAACCATTGTATATGAGTTTGGAAGTAGTAGTCACTGGTCATCAAGTTGAGATAGTTGTGAAGGATAACGGACAGGGAATTTCGGATATACAACTCCCATATGTATTCGATCACTTTTATCGTGGTGAAGAGGCAAGAACATCGACGACAGGCGGCAGCGGCTTAGGGCTTGCGATTGTAAAGCAAATCGTTGAAAAGCATAATGGTCACGTTAAAATTCAAAGTAAGCTGCATCATGGTACAACGGTAACGATAATCTTGGAAAAGGCTTAAAGGAAGTGTCAATAACTAGTGCCATCACGAATTTTAATCATTGAAGATGATATAAGCATTGCGGAATTACAAAGAGATTATTTGGAAATTCATGACATCCAAGCAGAAATTGTAACGGACGGTTTTGAAGGATTGAATCGAGCATTAAATGAACCATTTGATTTAATTGTCGTTGATTTAATGCTCCCTTCAATGAATGGGTTTGAAATTTGCCGCCGTATTCGTGAAAAGAAAAATATACCGCTTGTAATTGTATCTGCGAAAAAAGAAGATATCGATAAAATAAGAGGGCTTGGTTTAGGTGCGGATGATTATATAACGAAACCATTTAGCCCAAGCGAGTTTGTTGCACGTGTACAAGCCCATAGTAAACGTTATAAGCAGCTGACAGGTACAGGACAACAACAGGAATATTTAGAGAGGAATAATATTATAGTTGATAAAGCTGCACGCAAAGTATTCGTTTTAGGTCAGGAAGTTATTTTTACAACGAAGGAATTTGATTTACTCGTATTTTTTATGGAGCATCCGAACCGCGTATGGACAAAGGAGCAGCTATTCCGTCAATTATGGTATATGGATGATTTAGATGGGGATGTTTTTACGGTTGTCGTTCATGTAGGTCGGATTCGGGATAAATTAAAAAAGGGGAAACTATCAGAGCTGCCAATTGAGACAATCTGGGGCAGCGGCTACCGGTTTAATAGTTGAAATCTCCTTGTCTAAGGAAGGTTTTACATGAAATTTATAGGCATTGTCGTAACCATATTATTCATATTAACAGGGTGTAATGAAGGGGCGGAAAAGCATATGAAGCAACAACCGGGAGAACTTATTCAGGCAGTAGAAAACAATGATTTAGAGAAAGTGCAGGAAATTGTCCAGGATTCATCATATCCGATCGATGAAACGAATGATAAGGGGGAAACGCCTTTATTAATTGCTGTACATGAAAACTATATTGAAGCGGCAAAATTGTTAATTAAAGCGGGAGCAGATATTAATCAACAGGATAATATTCAGGATAGCGCCTATCTGTATGCAGGTGCGCAAGGAAAAACAGAGATTTTAAAGTATATGCTGGAGCATGCGGAGCCGAATCAGGAAATTGTTAACCGCTATGGCGGCAATGCATTAATACCAGCAGCGGAAAAAGGACATTTAGACAATGTGAAGCTGCTTTTAGCGGATGGTAAATTAGATATCGATCATCAAAATAGCTTTGGCTATACGGCTTTAATTGAAGCGGTAGCCTTAACAGACGGTTCATTCGTGTATCAGCAGATTGTACAGGAATTATTAGCCCATAATGCGAATAAAGAACTTCGTGACAATTCCGGGAAAACAGCACTTGATTACGCTAAGGAGAAGGGGTATACAGAAATGATTAAAATGTTAGAAGAATAGGAGAAAGACGGATATAGCAATTAGGCATATCCGTCTTTTTTGTGTTGAATTTCGCCTATTGTTCGAAATACATTGAGAATCTATTTTACAGCTTGAGCAGTTCTGGTGGATTATCTTCTTTTGATTGCTGACCAACTCTTATAGGGAAGCCTGCCGAGCCGGACGTTTCGTTGCTTGCTCATCAAAACAATGTCTGAGAATTCTAAGCCATTTAGCCCCATACCTCCCTCATTTGTATAGCCCCCCGATAAATCCAGAAAGTCTACATAAGCAACTTCATATAAGGAACAGGATGTGTAGCCATGAATCAGATAAATTTAAGTATTCTAATTGAGCAGCCAGCGTAAAATCTTCATTTTACGATAACTTCTCTATTTTTGTAGTGTTTCAAGTGGAATAAATAAGGGGAAAAACTGTTAAGCAATTTATACAGCATTGAGGAGGGAATAAATGAGTAAACAACTACAAGAACTAAAGAAAAAGGATATTTCCGTAGTAGAGAGCACTGCAGCTAAAAAGTCCATGTTTGGTACATCCATCGGGAATGCCATGGAGTGGTTTGATTTTGGTATTTATTCCTTCTTGGCCGTTACAATGGGGAAAGTCTTTTTCCCTGAAATTGACCCAGCTTTTCAATTAATCTATGCATTTGCTACTTTTGCTGTTGCTTTTATAGCACGACCAATCGGCGGGATGTTCTTTGGCATGTTAGGTGACCGTATAGGACGGAAAAATGTTTTAGCTATCACGATGATCCTGATGTCAGCTGCCACTCTGAGCATTGGGTTAATACCTGGTTTCGCAGCTATTGGGATTACTGCACAGATCTTATTACTTTCAGCAAGACTTGTTCAAGGATTTTCAACGGGCGGGGAGTATGCAGGGGCTATGACCTATATTGCGGAAACGACTCCCGATAAAAAACGCAGTTTTATGGCAAGTGGTTTGGAAGTAGGAACATTGGTAGGCTATATTGCCGGCGCCGGTCTTGTAACATTGCTTACATATATCCTTGGAAGTGAGACGATGGTGGCATGGGGCTGGAGAATACCATTCTTTATTGCTGCACCGCTTGGTATAATCGGTTTTTATTTCCGTAACCATTTGGATGAGACGCCGGCATTCAAGGCGATGAATCAAACGATAGAAGAAAGAAAAGAAAACTCGTCTTTAAAAGAAATTTTTACGGAGCACCGGAAGGCACTATTAATTTGTACAGCCATCGTTATTTTCTACAATGTAATGAGTTATACCGTCCTGACATATATGCCTTCTTACATGTCAGAAGAGCTTGGATACAGTGAAGAAAAAGGGCTTTTACTGCTTGTTCTAGTAATGGTTGCGATGATACCGCTTGTTATGGCAATGGGGCATTTGAGTGACCGAATCGGCAGAAATCGTGTATTAAAAGCAGGCTTAATTGGAGCGATTGTACTAAGTGTTCCTGCATTTATGCTAGTTCGTTCAGGCAATATCTATGGCGCATTTTTTGGATTGCTGATTCTCGGTATACTGCTGTCAACGTTGCAGGGATCCTTGCCAGCTACGCTTCCATCGCTGTTTTTTACAAAAGTGCGTTACGGTGCCCTTGCCATCACGTATAATACGGCGACATCACTATTTGGAGGAACGACACCGGTCCTTGTTGCATGGCTAGTAAGTGTAACGGGTAATAAAATGGTACCGGCATACTACTTGATGGCTATGTGCTTATTCGGAATTGTAATCGTCACGCTGTTTGTAAAAGAGACTGCAGGTAGGTCACTTCGAGGTTCCGCACCGGTTGTTGAGCATCCGAGCGAAATAAAAGAAGTGCTTAAAAATCCGGAGAAAGCATACTGGTGGCATGATGAGTTGAAATCACCTAGAAAAGGTCGTCTTGGCAAAGGTCTATTAACCAGCTTATTATATAAAGACTAATAAATAACAGTCCGAAGCAATGGAATTCATTTTCCATTGCTTTTATTATTGTATTTCGCCATCTATTTGACATCCACTTTACTTACTTGAGCAGTTCGTTCATCCATATGTAGATTGACAAAATCTCAAGTAAATGACGCCAGCAAAAAAGCGAAACTCATCCATACACAAAGAGGGGAATAGAAGGCGGTATCTTGTTTTGCAAATCGAGTATGTTTAACTTTCTTGAAAAAGCCTACATATTTTCCTTCCCCGATAGCACGTAACAAGAAAACAATTCCTCCAGCTATACAAAGCCATTTTGTAAGAGGGGAGGGTTTGATGACAGTGAATAAATCTATTTGAACTAATAGAAGTACAGATGCAAAAAAGCAAAGCAATGCAACAAATAGGGTACCCAGCATTCCTGGCCGTAAAACTGCTAATTTACTATCTTCACTAGTTGGAAGAACTGCATGTATTCCCCAATTCCCGCCAAATGCCCAGAAGACATGTAATATACCAATAAATATAAATAGTAGTGATGTTATTTCTATAATAATCTTTATCAATTTACCACCTCTTCTGTATGTGATTGTCCTCATTATGTAAATGAGCCATATCATTAGTATACTCATTGTTTAAGTATTTTAGGACAGTTTTGCTCGGTGTCTCTCCGGCTAATGGACTTGTTGCAGTCATGGCAAGTCTTATATAACACCAAATAAATGAAGGCCAATTCATATTAGAATTAGCCTTCAAATTGGTTTGCTATTTACCATAAACGAGTGCTTCTGCTGCAGGTGGAGACTCCGAACTCCCTGCAGACAAATCTTTTTAGTCAATGATACCGGGTATGCCTGGTCTTTTTCTTATTAAGACCTAACAACCGGTATCCACATTTCACCGAATACTAAGCCGTTTCGTTTTCCCATTTCAACTGTCGTATTTGGACCGCCAACGTAGGAAACTTCTTTTGCTTCGGGCAGCGCCTGACCGAAAGCAATACCGGTAAGCATGTTACTTAATTCCTCAGCAGTTGCGGCTTCTCCTTTTACAACGAGGTATTCTCCCTTAGGA
Organism: Lysinibacillus odysseyi 34hs-1 = NBRC 100172; assembly: GCF_001591965.1. Lineage (GTDB taxonomy): Bacteria > Bacillota > Bacilli > Bacillales_A > Planococcaceae > Lysinibacillus_B > Lysinibacillus_B odysseyi. Next base: position 74,917 of record NZ_BCVX01000006.1, on the reverse strand, counting down.
AATTGAATTACTCTAGATGCATCCGGCAGTGATTCGTCTGTCATAACGCCTGCATAGTGCATCATTTTATTATTGACTGCTTCATTCACCGCAAAAATATAGTCGTTTGCGGCAACGGCTTTTAATCTGTCCAGCCGTCCATCTTTCTGCACTTCGAGCCAAAAATCTGACTTCTCCTTGTTAATGCCAGCGTAGTCTGTGTAATCGCTTTTTAACTCCGTTCCAAAACCTAAAACCGTAAAACTGTCTTTTTCCTCTAACGTGTAATTTCCCATATCCACATCTCCCTTTTTATTGTTTATTCAAGTAATTGTTTGTTTCACTTGATAAATTTATAATAAACTTTAATCATGTCAAAAAGTGATACTGTTTAGGAGGTCCCGATGAAAAAAATTGAACGGATAAACATCATTATGCGGTATATCAACAACCGAACCCATTTTACAATTTCTGAACTTATGCAGGAATTTAATATCTCCCGTTCAACAGCTATCCGGGATATTAAAGAAATTGAATCGATGGGGATGCCGCTAGTTGCTGAAGTGGGGAGGAGCGGGGGATATTTTGTTATGAACAACTCCGTCCTGCCAACTGTTCGTTTTACTGATAATGAAATCAAAGCTCTTTTTATTGCCTTTATGGCTACAAGAAATCAACAACTTCCTTACTTGAAGAGCCGGCAGTCTTTAGCTGAAAAATTAATCGGTCTTCTCTCAACAAGCCAGCAAGATGAACTTGTCCATTTAAATCATATTTTACTATTCGAAGGGACCAATCCGAATAATCCAGACCTGCTTGATCTGACTGATCTTCCACATCCAATGCTGGAAAAACTGATACAGCTTATTCTTTTGGATAGCTATTTATTGATTACAGTTCAAGAAGAGAAGGATATCAAGTCTTATCCAATTTTTCTTTTACATCTTTATCGCGAAAAAAGCATTTGGCTGATTGAAGGGGTTGACCTGCAAGAAGAAAAGAGAAAGATTTTTTCTGTGGATCATCTCACGGATGTCAGTGTATATCCTGTGAAAAAAAGAATAAGCAGGAAAAAGATTTTAGAAAAACTTAGTAAACAGAAAGAGGCAATCAATCTTGTCCTTGAGCTTGGCCCAAAGGCGATAGCCCAGTTCAAAAAGTACCATCCTCTAAACATGTCGATTTCCTATACGAACCCATACCAAACAACAGCTGCTCTAAATACGTTCATAAATGTGGATAATGCAGAAGAGATAAGGGATATGACTAATTGGCTGCTTTTTCTAGGGGAGGACCTTACAATCAAGGAAATGCCGGAAGAGCTGGCAGCGGTTTTGCAAAAAAGGGCATCTCTATTACGGTGAACTGTATTGATAAGTAAGCGGGGGTTTTAACTAATTTGACTATACAAACATGAGCGGCACCAGCAAAGACCATGATCTGTGGTGCTATTTTTTATAGTAGAAATAAAAAGAAGGGGCGGGCGATCTTTGGGAAAAGGCTAACACCTCGGGTATTTTCATATCAAATCGCAAAAAGAGAAATTGCGCTGTGCAATTTCTCTTTTTGCTTGAACTTAAATTAATGATGTTTTACACTTGGTAACTTCTTTACTGCCTGCCGTTACCGTTACCGTTACCGTTACCGTTACCGTTACCGTTACCGTTACCGTTACCGTTACCGTTACCGTTGCCGTTACCGTTACCGTTGCCGTTGCCGTTGCCGTTGCCGTTGCCGTTGCCGTTACCGTTACCGTTACCGTTGCCGTTGCCGTTACCATTACCTGGCTTTACAACGCTCACATCAAACGTTAGTGTGTGCTCACCGTAAGTTACTGTAATCGTCGTATTACCTTGACCTTTTCCTTTTACAGTACCTTCTTTTACAGTAGCTATTTTATCATCTGCTACTTCATACGTTGCAAATTTCGTCACATCTTTTTCTGTTTTTTTACCTTCAAAAGTAGTTACTTCAGTAATCGTAACCTTAGCTTCTTTACCAATTCTAGTTTCCACGTGAGCTTGGTCGATTTCCAGTGTTACTACTGGGGCTTCTACAACAGGTGCCTTAACTGTAACATTTACCGTTACTTCATTATCGCCGTATGAAATAGTAATGGTAGTCGTGCCTTCTCCAACTGCCGTTACTAATCCATTTGCTACTGTTGCGACGTTTTCATCTGCGACAACATAAGTAGCTTTTGAAGTTACGTCCTCCACAGTTGCATCACCTTCAGCAGGTGTTGACGTTTCTGTAACCGTAAGCTGTGCAGTTTCTCCAGCTGTCAGGTCTAGCGTAGTTGGGTTTACGGAAAGTGCTGTTACTGGTTCTACTGCTTCTTTTTCATAGATCGTTGCTTCGCCAACATTCCCCGCAGCGTCAGTAATTACTACTGATACAGCAGTCGTTTCTGCTGTTACTGGGAATGTGAAGCTGCCGTCTTGATTTAATTCAAAAGCAACCGGCGCTTGTACTTCGCCATTTACCGTCGCAATATAGGAAGCTTTTAATTTATCATTTAGGTTATAATCTAGACCATATAAATATAACTCTTCATTGTAGTCGATATACTTATCTGTTACTTGTCCTGTAGCGACACCTTCCGCTACTGAACCAGTAATTGCTGGTTTCGTCGTTTTTACTACAATTGGTCCAACATAATCCGAAACTGTTCCTGATGCTGCAAGACCAGTGAAGTCAATTGTATATAGTCCGTCCGGAATCGTTGTGGCAGGTTCTGATCCCCAAGGCTTGTACTGCCCGCCAACATTCAGCGTATAAGAGCCTTTACCTAGCGCAGTACCTGAATGTAAATAACCAATATAGCCGTCCCCGTATTCTCCGCCTTCAGGATTCATAATATCCCAAATCTCGATGTAGTTAGTTGTTACATCTCCTGTTAAGGTAAATGAAAGTACAGCTGAGTCTTTCACACCGTCTCCGTTAAATGACAGGTCTGTTTCTGTAATTTTGAAATCTTTAATTTCCGTTGCTGCTGCGCTGCCAAAGTCAGCTGCGAATGGCAATGAAATTTCAGTAGCACCATTACTGATGTAAATATACCCCAGTATTTCAGAGCCGTTTGGTGCTGAAGCTTGTGAAGCAGTTAATGTAATATTTAAAACTTGCTCACCAGCTAGATTGAATGTTGGCTGATCTACTGTAACTGTTGCATCACCAAATGTTTTTGTCACATCAACTGATACATTATAATTGCCGCCGTTTCCTTTAATATCTTTTACTAAAACTTGTTTCGTTACAGAAATATCTCCGTCTTTAAGTGATTGTGGACCGAAAGTAACTGTACCTTTTAGGTTTTCTGCAACTGCCCCAGTTCCATCTAAAATAGCGCTATCAAGTGCATAGGCAAGGATTTCCGGATGTGCTGCTGCATAAGCATTTACACGCCCTGCACCTTGAGAAAATACATCATATTTTGTTTTATCTAAAACCTTTGCTGTATTAGAAAGCGCCACTTTTACATCAAAAGCACTCCAATTAGGATTTGCTTGTTTAACTAATGCAGCAATACCTGTAATATGCGGTGTTGCCATAGAAGTTCCCGTTTTACGGGCATATGCTTCCCCGTAATCTGCATCTGGGAAATCTTTTTTATACATTGGAATCGTTGACATAATGTTTGTTCCAGGTGCACTTACATCTGGTTTAATATCAAAGTTTGGTGTAGATGGCCCACGCGAACTTGAAGAGTTTACTTCATCTCCCAGTGTCTTTGTAGAAGCAAAATTACCAAAGCTTACTTTCCCTGTTCCGCCTGCTAATGCAGCACGAATTGCATCACCATCTGTTTGGGACATATCAAATGTTGGCAGGAAATCAAATGAATCACCGAGGAATGTGCCTGAAATATCCGGTGCATTTGTTCCGCCGGCAAAGTTATGAATAATTGTCGCGACTGCTCCATTTGCCTTTGCATTCGCAATTTTATCAACAAATGCGATACCACCACGAGAAATCAATGCCACTTTACCTTCTACATCAATTCCCTCAAAGTCTTTACTTTCTCCGTTTCCAGGAATAGCAACAAGATCAAACTCTCCTTGAAGCTGTGTTGCTAAATCTTTCCCGAAAGTCGTTCCCATTAATGGAAGCTGTTTTGTTAATTTATAGTTGCCCACTGTAACATTCACTTTCCCGTTATACATTACTTCAGGGTTTGTTGTGTTACCAACAGCAATCCCTAAACGAGCAGTTGCAGGCGTTCCCATTGTTCCGCGGTTTGGACCAGAGTTTCCTGTTGCAATTACTCCGATTGTTCCAGCCATCATTGCGTTATTAATAGCAAATGAACCGGCATCTGTTTCAGAGTTAGCTCCGCCGCCAAGTGAAAGATTGATAATGTCCATGTTTTCTAGTACAGCAGTTTCGATTGCTTTAACAATACCGGATGTAGCTCCGCTTCCATATGCCCCAAGAACACGGTAAGCATACAAGTCTACTTTTGGAGCAATTCCTTTAATGCCGAATTCGTTAGCTCCGATTGCTGCAATTGTTCCGGCAACATGTGTACCGTGGGAAGTATAGAAAGAACTTCCGTTTGAATTAAATTCAGGTACCCCGGCTGGGCGCTCCGAAGGCGAAGTTTCCGATGCATCGTTATCTGCACGAGGCTTCGTGTAAGTTGATGAATGTGGAATGAAGTTTTTTCCACCTTTATAAATTCCAGCAAACTCAGGGTGATCTGCATCAATACCAGTATCTAATACTGCTACTTTTATCCCTTGTCCTTCAATTCCTTCATTCCAAAGCTGTTCGATACCAAGGAAGGAAATACTTGTATTCATTTGAGCTTCTAATTCATCTTCTTTAATAAGATCTGATGATTGCGCCGTATTATCTTCCGATGCGTAAACAGTTGCATCAGGCTCGATTAGTGTAATTCCTTCGACTGTCAGCAGTTTCGGAAGGTCATTTGCTTTCACAGTTGCCGCAAAACCGTTTAAAACAGTATCAAATGTGTATCCTTGCGTCATCTGAATTTTTTTAGCATCTAACTCTTTTTTTACATGTGTTTGTTGTGCTTTTACATTTGCACGAACTTCATTTGCCCGGGCATTAGAGAATTTTTTTCCTCTGACTTGGCTCATACCTTGCTCTAACGCCACAGGCTTTTCAGATAAATGAACGATGACTGCTACTTCTTGATTGCCTGATACATTTTGCAAGCTTTCATGAAGGGTTGGACCATCTTTAGATAAGCTTAGCTGTTCAGCAATAGCCGCCTTTAGTTGGATGATACTTTCACTTTGACCATTCTGCTTGAATGGTTTCAGTTCTTCAGCACCAGCATTCGAGAATGGAACTAATAAAGAAAGCACCATAACGAAAGCTAGAATACTACTAAAGAATTTTGTAAACTTAAAATTCTTCAAATCTCATTTCCCCTTTACCTGAAATTTTCACACTTTTCAGTTTAGTGCGACAATACTAATTTATCATAAGAAAATTAATACGAATATCGGAATTTCAGGACATTCCAAAATATTGATAAATAGTATTAGTTTATCAAACGAAGATTAAAGCTATTTTCCTAGTAGATTAATAATAGAATAGATCTTTCAAACGAAAAGTTACTTATCTTCATTTATTGAATTTCCCAAAGGTTTGTCATATAAATGAACAGTTATAGAATCAAATACATAAAAAGATTTTTCCCTTGCACGAATAGACGAAAATGAATCGTATTATGAAGTGAAGGAGGTTGGATATGAAGACGATCGCCGGCTTACATGTGCATGAGATAGTTCAAACCTATAGCGATACATTAATACGAATTGCCGTGCAGCAGACAAAAAATATGTCTGAGGCTGAGGATATTGTTCAAGAGGTCTATATGACACTGATGAGACAGAAAAAGCCCTTCGAGAGTAAGGAGCATTTAAAGGCTTGGCTCATCAAAGTGACATTTAATAAATGCAGGGACTACTTTAGGTCTTCACGTGTCAAGAAGACAATACCGATTACAGAAGAGATGAACTTTATTGCAAAAGAGGAACAAATCGTTCTCCCTGAAATTTTTCAGCTTGATGAAAAAGAAAGAGCCGTTGTTTATTTGCATTATTATGAGGGCTACACGACCGCAGAAATTGCCAATCTATTAGAGATGAACGTAAATACGGTAGGTTCAAAGCTGAGAAGGGTACGTACGAAGCTGAAAACCATCTTAGAAGAGGGGAGTTAAGTGTGATGAGTGCTTATAAGAAAGTGATGAAGCAGATTCATGCATCCGAAGAATTTAAGAACAAAATGCAAAAAGAGATGATGGAATATGAGAAAAGAGAAAAGAGAATCCCTATGAAAAAAATAAGTTTAATCGGTGGGGGATTAGCAGCTTGTGCAGCAATTGCTGTCATGGCTTTAACAAATATAAATAATGATGTATCAATAGATTTGACGGATAGAATTGAGGTAAATAATTCAGGTCCTGCTGCAAAAGTAATGCTTAATATTGAAGGCGTAATAACTGAAGTGGGAGAGGACGGAATGAGCTTTACGCTGGATAACGGAATGAAAGTAGTCGTTACAGATGAGACAGAATTGGGGATAGATGGCCCGACAGCACCCCCTAAAGAAGAACAGTTATTTGAGCCAACATTTAGAGTAGGCAATCTAATCGGCGGTTTTACGGAAGATACGAATGCAGATCCAGTTACGGCAGCAGCCATTTATACTAACTGGAATTTTGAGGATCCGATTCGGTAAGGTGGCTAAATTTAAAGGATTCGAGCGTGAAGAATGACGAACTTAATAGCAATGCTATTACTCAGTTGAAGACTATAAGTAATTAGGGACTTTCAAAAAAAAGTACCAGCCTGTATAAAGGCTGGTACTTGTCCGTTTCCAAAATGCAATTGTCTCTAGTCTCTTACTCAGCAGTTTCTGCAGCTGATGATTCTTTATGCTGGATATGGCTTGTAATCCAGCCGATGCTGAAAGCAAGTAGAAGGTAAATGAGTAATATACCTCCTTGTGTGACTAGGTTTGACCAGCCGCCGAGAGAGATAACTTCCTGGAAGCTCTTTAATGAGTGCGCCATTGGTAAAACTCCACCAATTTTAGCTAACACCGGATTTCCCAGTTCCCCCGGGAAAGTTCCGCCGCACGTTGCTAGTTGGAAGACTAGTAAAGTGACGGCCAGTAATTTACCGAGATTTCCAAAGAGAATAATAAGCATTAGGATAAAGGTCATGAAAGTTAATGATATGACCATGCTTGACAGGATGAATAACGGTACACTTGCTACTGCTAGTTTAAAGCCAAACAGAACGATAAGGTCCACGATAATTGTCTGAATTAATCCCACTACGTAAACTAATCCTAATTTATTGATAAAGTGAACAGTACCTGTCACTTTTAGAAGTTCTCTACGTCCCAGCGGCAGAATATTGGCTGCCATAATGCCTCCCACAAATAAAGCAAGGGAAAGGAAATAAGGGGCGATACCAGTTCCGTAGTTTGGAACATCAGATAAATCGGATGCTACTAGTTTAATTGGTTGTGCAAACATCGTTGTAGTAGAGTCATTGGATTGAAGAGTAGACGTTTTTTCTGCTGCTTCGTTTAGGTTTGCCGCTAACTTATTTGAACCGGCTGCCAAAGAAGAAAGCCCGTTTTGCAGATCCGTTAGACCGTTTGATTCTTGACTGATTCCGTCAGCGAGAGTTGTGATGCCGGTATTAAGTGCTGCATAACCTGTCATCCATTTTGTAAATCCGCCCGCAAATTCAGTCGTACCCTCATGTAATTGTTTAGCTCCTTCTGTTGCCTGAGCTATTTTTTCCCCAAACGTTTCCATACCGGTTTGAAGGGAAGTTTGACCAGCAGCGATTTCTTTTGCTGCTGCATCCGTCTGTTCTTGACCGGCTTTTAAGTTAGTCTGTGCTGCGGATAAAGCCTGTGATAAAGCAAGAATTTGCTGGAGCTTTTGATCCTGCTCCGCTTCCGGATGCTCTTTTACATATTGAGTCAATTGTTCTTCTAAATTCTTGGCAGTAGTAGCTGCCTGTTCTTGTCCTTGCGCCAATTTTGCATTGCCGGCGGACCAGTTTGTAACGCCCTGGCTTACTTGATTCATTCCCGATTGGAGGGAGCGCTCTCCTTCTGTCAGTTGCTGTAACCCTGTGTATAAAGAATTAGAACCTGCCGTGAGGGCATTTACACCAGTAGATAAGCTCTTTTGTCCAGCTGAAAGTTCCGTGCTGCCTGTCTGAAGCTTTTGTGCTCCTTCATCTAGACGTTGAATACCATCAGTTAATTGGCCGCTTCCATTTTGTGCATCAACTGTCCCGCTATAAAGTTTCTGTGCTCCGTTTCCTGCCTCGGTGAAGCCAGTTGAAACATCATGGAATTTAGTTAGAATCGTTTCCGAGTAGAACTTTGTGATATTGGCGTTAAGCTTTGCTTTCATTTTTTCAACGGCCGTTGTAGAGATTTGTGAGGCTACATAGTTTTTCCCTGGATTGACTTCGTAGAAGAGTTTTGCCGGTTTTGGAGTTTTATCCATTACCGTTGCAATGTTTTTAGAAAAATCCTTTGGAATCTTGATGACCATATAATAGTCGCCTGCTTTAAGCCCTTTTTGGGCGGTGTAATCAGAGACAAATTGGAAATTTAATTCATTGCTTTTCTTCAATTCATCAACGAAATCATCACCGATATGAAGGGATTCATCATCGATAGCAGCGCCTTCATCCAGATTCACGACTGCGACGGGAAGTTTATCCAGCTGTCCGTATGGATCCCAATATCCTGCTAAAAAGAATCCAGCGTATATTAAAGGAACAAGTGTAAGGAAAATCAAAGCGATTCGCCCATGCTTATGTTTCCAAATAGCGCCTAAGTCTTGAAATACTAATTTTAATCCTTTCATGAAATATCCTGCCTTTCTTTAAATCATTATTTCATCATAATTTAATATGTTAATGTTGTATAATACATAAAAAGTTATTGCATAATAGATTTAAGTCTATGATGAAAGGGGAATCTACATGGAACTTTTGCAATTAAAGTACTTTCAAACAGTTGCCCGTCTAGAACATATGACGAAGGCAGCTGAGCAACTTCGAATTGCCCAGCCATCGCTCAGTAAAACAATTTCCCGTTTAGAGGAAGATTTAGGAGTAGATTTATTTGACCGGGAAAACCGGAAAATCAAGCTGAATGCAGCAGGGAAGATTTTTTTAAACCGCGTAGACCGGGCTTTTGCGGAATTGAATGAGGGGCAAAGAGAGCTAAATCAATTTATTGATCAAGATCAGCGGAGTATTACGTTAGCGGTTACGATTCCGAGAGTGTTGCCTGCATTGTTAGGCTCATTTTTATCAAAATATCCTGATATAAGGTTTCAGCAGTTTTTAAAATCCGTTTCGGCTATGAAAAAAATGTTGTTGGAAGGTGAATTGGATTATTGTATTTCTTCCGTTCCAATTGAAGGGGATGGTATTAAGTGGGAACCTCTCATTACAGAAGAAATATTTTTAATCGTGCCGCCTGATCACCGGTTAGCAGGCAGAGAAAGCGTTCGGCTTGAAGAGGTGAAGAATGAGGCATTTATCGGCATGAATACAGGGTACGGCTTCCGCAGCTTAACGGATCAGTTTTGCAGGGAAGCAGGATTTGTCCAGAATATTGCCTTTGAAGGTGACGAACCTACTGTTATTTCAGACCTGGTTAGGCAGGGGCTGGGTGTTGCTTTCGTGTCTGAATTATCATGGGAACCAAAATCAGCGGAGTTTCCGCATAAACTTCGAATAGACGAGCCATCCTGCCAGCGGACTATCGGATTAACCTGGTCCGAAAAGCGCTATTTTACGCCAATTGCTAAGCAGTTTCGCCTGTTTGTATTAGACTACTTTTTAGCACTTTCCGAAAATTGATTAAAGGCCCTTCTTCTGGCTAGAGGGATTGTACTGTGGAAGAGTGAAAGATTATGTATATTCTTGAAAGTGAGGGGGAGTAATCGAATCCTGTATAGAAGAGCCTTGCCGCATGTTATTGTAGGAAGGCTCCTCAAAGCTGCTTGATTTTTATTCTACTAAACTGCCAAATAGTTTACGTATTTATCTCCACAAGGTATTCGTCCCCTTAGTAGATGAATCCAACTCTATGGGTAGCTTACTGTCGGCTGATTGAAGGAGTGCCAAATGCAAATCTGTTTTAGTTTGTAAGCTTTCTCATCATGAATTCAAGCGGACCTCTTTTAAATTTCTTTTTCCAAATGATTGAAAATAACATACTCCCTGCAAAGAATAATATGGAAAATATTAGGATGAATTCAAGTGTTTGATTTGCCGATCTGCTTAACAGAGCCAATATCGCGATACCTACAAACACGTGGCTTACATAATGAGTTAACGTTAGCTGACCTGTTTTAATGAGGGCATTTAGTAACCAATTGCCAGAGAATTTTCTCGTAACATAAATGGAAATTACTACGATAAGAACAGCTGAAGAGGTATTGGATATCAAGTAGAATAAATTTGGAGGAATGGGTCCTGTTTGAAATAAATAGGCTGCGCTGTCTACATCTAATAGGCTTAGAGAAAAATGAAGAAGCATGCTGGATGTGAATTCGGAAATCATGAAAAAGAACAAGGCAATTACTGCTGTTTTTTTTATTACCACCTTATTTGACAATTCAAATCTGCCTATCAGCATGCCTACTAAAAAGAAACAGATCCAAGGAAATAGGGGATGATATCCATTGAACAGTAAATTTCTCAAAAATCCTTCCATTGTCCAAAAGTCCATGTATTCTATAAATGGCTTATCGGGATTCCATCCTTTTAAATAATTGCTTGTAACCTGCATAATTTGTGCCGTTAGTCCAAAAAGGGAACAAATTATTATAATAGTCTTATTGGAAGCTGCTATGAGAAATGAAGCAATTAACATGAACACACCGTAGTAGTGTAGAATATCTCCAGTCCAGTCTACTGCGTATAAAACCATACCTAATAGGAATAGAAAAGCGGATCTTTTCCATAAACTCTTTCGGTTCTTCCTCATTAGTATAGGAGAGGCTTCATTTCTAGCCTTGCTAGTCATTAAGGACGTACCAATACCAGCCAGCAAAACAAAAAGTGCAGATGCTCTTCCTTGGAAAAGATTCGTAAACCATATTAACCACTCTGGTCCATTACCCTCAGCTCCAGTAATTACGTTATAGTTAACAACAAACATGCCAAATAACGCCAATGCTCTAGCAACGTCCAGACCCTCTATCCGCTGATTTGGAATTTGATGTTTAGTCATTTCTTACACTCAAAAGCACACTTTTCACGGCTTCCTTCCATATCCCTTTGTAATCCAATTCAAGCCCTGTCAGTATAAAATTACCGATATTATCTATAACCATCGCAAGCATATTGGATTTGGATTCTACATTTTCCTGATTAATGGCCCCAATAGTAACACCATGATTCATTAGCATACTAAAGCTTTCAAAATAGCCCTTCTGTATTTTATTTAACTGCTTCATGTATCGCTCTTTCCTTGTGGCTAATAAAATGTACTCATTAAATATTTTATTGAAATGGACATCCTTTTCCTGTTCTTCTATCATTTGAAATCCAATAGTAAGCAAATATTGTTCAAAGTTATTTACTGTTAAATCTTCTACTGTGAATGCATATTGATCCATGATTTCCTTGCAGATTTCGTCAAATAGAAAATCAATCAGTTTTTCTTTCGAATCAAAATAATAATAAATAGCCGGCTTTGAAATGCCTACCTCTTTTGCAATCATCGCTAAACTTGTTTTATCGAATCCATTTTCCGCAAACATTTTATAAGCTGTCTCTACAATAAGGCCATAAGTTTCTTCCCTATTCCTCATATCATCACCTCTTTATTTACTTACCGGTCGGTAAATTGATAATAACATGAATTAAAGATAAAGTGAACAGTTTACTTTTAGGCATTTTTTATGGTCCTGCTAATGCATACTAAGCTCTGGCATTGCAGAACCACAAACTGTTGGGTGAATGTACCATTTCTGCTATGCTATCATTAATAAAGAAGATGCAGCTGTTTTGAAGGGGGGTATGAATAAATGAATAACCTTGAAGATTTGGAAGAAGCAATTATCAATGAGCCGATTGTAAGAGGAGGAACGTATACATATTTCATTTCAGGGACGGAGAACTCATTTACGAGCGGTTATTTTCCGATTGCTGATAATGAGGCTTCATATGATGGAGACATAACGATTGAGCTCTTTGAAAAGTATGCCGATGAAATTGAAGTGCTTATGAAAGGACAGGGCATTCTGTGTATGAAAGTAGATGCCGGTACATTAGTTGAAAGTTGCTTAATCAAAGATGCAAATCCTGAACTTTTTGATATCGATGTCTATGAGTTGTTGAATTATCAAAGGTATGGTTTGGAGCCAAAGAAAGAGAACAGAAAAGAGGTGCTGCAGCAATCGCTGAAGGCCGAAAAAATTAAACAAACACTAGTCTTTGCATGTTATATGAATGACAAGGAACGGATTAGGGAACTGGCTGCCAGTGCGAAAAAATCCCATTTGGATAAGGTCTTGAAATATAGCGGCACTCCTTTGCAGTTTTGCAGCAGGTACGACAATGTTGAGGCATTCCGTCTATTAGCTGAAAAAGGCGCAAATGTAGGGAAGCGGGTTATGGCACAAACACCGCTTGAAATTGCTTTTACATACTCGAGTGATATTGTAAATTATATTCGTTCGGCGTTTCCGGATATTTACGAAAAGGAAGTAAAAAAGAAAGGCTTCGGCATTGCTCTTCGTTGTCAGGACGAGGCGCTGCTGGAGGATATTTTAAGGTGCATCGGCGACATGAACGAAGAAGGGAAGCCATTTCCGCCGCTGCATAGTTTTGCGGATTATGATAATGTTGCCGGAATCCAGTTTCTTCTGGAGCACGGTGCCGATATTGAATGCAGGAATCAGTATAAACAAACAGCTCTCCATAGGGCGGTGAGAGCAAGGAATACTGCTGCTGTTGATATGCTGTTAACATACGGTGCCGACATTCATGCTAAAGATTCTGATGAAAAAACAGCTGTGGATTTAGCAGACGCCAGCGAAAATAAAGATATTATTAATCTGCTGCGCATTTAGCTGCGGGTCAATCATCATGTAAGCTATAGGAAACTCACAGAGGAGGAACGTAAAATGAATAAGGAAAATTTTAAGGAAATAATTGAGCAGTCGGATATTGGAAACCATAAAGAGTATCTGCTACAGTATTCAAGACCTGCAATTGACATCCTTAAAAAACAAGAAGCAGACCTGCGGTTGGGATGCAGCCGTTTCGGGGGCGCACCTGATTTACCGATCGGCAGCGAATGGCCTACATATGGGACGAAGCCATACCGGTTTATCGGCCAAATTAATTTTGCGGAAATACCGCCAACCGAAGCAGGTCTGCCGGCAAAGGGTCTATTTAGCCTTTTTGCAGCGGATATACTTCCTGATGACGACTCTGACCCTGATTTAGAGCCTTTTGAGGATGGATATATTCATGGTATATACATTCCTGACCCTGCCAATTTAGAAACGATACTCCCGCCATATTCCGAAACAGGTGGGGCTGTAGTGGTTGAGTTTTCCCCGACAATTGATATTCCTTATGACGAATATCAGCTGAAGGACTCGCCGTTTACGGAAGAGGAGAGCGAGATCTATACTGAACTGCGAGAGTCTTTACATAAAAGCCCAGACTATCTTCTAGGCTACCCTTCGCATTATTCATTGGGCTATAATCCGACGCCTGAAGGAGAATGGGTCTCACTCTTAACCATTGATTCGGATGATGATCTGGAATGGTGCTGGCATGACGGCGACAAATTAATGATATTTATCGAAGCAGCCCGATTGAAAAATCTAGACTTCAGCAGTTTGAAAGCTGACGCAGGCTGAAAAGCAGCCCGGTTAGAAGCAGCTTTAGCTCTAGAACAATATTGCGGTTTGTTATAGGATAAATGGATGTGTCTTTTCTGAAAAACGACCTTATATAAGACCATGAAAATGAGATTCTCTTCATTTCATGGTTTTTTTACTGTTTACATAAATAGTGTTCAAAAAAATAAAAAACTCTGTCCACTTTACATAGCTCTCGGTCGTTATATGAATGAGGAGGTAATCAATGAGCCATCATGATAAACTCACCTCTTATTTACTGGAAGTAGGGGGTGAAGTATTTAGGTTTTTAATTTCAAAAGGGGCTGCCAAAGAAGATGCAGAAGACATTATCCAAAATACATTTTATAAGGTGTATACGATGATTGACGCTTTAGAAGAAAGCAATTTACGCGCGTGGTTTTACCGGGTTGCACTAAATGAGTTTATCGATTTGAAGCGTAAAAAGCATACCCAGCATCTTACGTTAAGTATGGAGCTGCAAGAGAAATTGGCGGATGTATCAAATCCAATCGAGAAAATTCTCCAGCAGGATGAAATTATTTCGTTATTAAAAAATGTGAAGCCTACATACCAGGAAATTTTTATTTTGAAATATTATTATGATTTGTCGTATGAGGAAATTGGAGAGCTGCTGCAGCTGCAGGTGGAGAATGTGAAAAAGAAATTGTATAGAGCGAGGAAAACAATTCAATCAGAGGTTGGAGGGATACAAAAATGGATCAATCGATTCAAAAGGCGTTAAGGAAAGCGAAGTTAAAGCAGCTGCTGAAAATTGCGGTAGTCTCGGTATTTGTAAGTATGTTGCTGTTAATCGGAATCAATCGATTAGGGAATTATATTACCTCAATTCATCATAAAAATTTACATGAGAGATTGTTTTTGGCGCAGGCGATTACGCAGCCGAATGTAGATATTGACTCACAGGTGACAGCAAATTCATCGATGTTCGGCGGAAATATTGTGACAAACCGTTCAAAAAATATTAACGGCTATCTTGTGCCGTGGAGTACGTTAACAAGCTCCTACTCATGGTTTGGCGCATCCATCGACTATAATGAGTTAATACCCGGCTACTTTTCCCAAGGGGCTACAGAATACGAATATGATAAACAGACGAAACAAAAAGTCGCCACATTTTATCATCCGGCGATAAAAAAATATTATGATGGCGTGCAAAATCAATTGCCTGAGCTCGTGCAAATGAAAGATCATGTAGCGGAAGTGGCGATTTCCTTTAAGGAGCCCATGACAATGGATGAAGTGAAGAACAGTATTCCTGATAACTTAAATATAGTATGGCTTTATATGGCTTCAAAAGTGGGGGATGAATCAATGGGTCCTTTAGGGTTACCTGTTTACGGGTATGCGGATAGTGAGCTGTCAGAGGAAGGATTTGATTCGTTTATTGAAGTATTAAAAGAGTATGACGAAGACAAAACGGACGAAACGATCCAGGACTATATTAAGCAGAATGAACAAAAACCGTTTAACAAAGTAACAGTGCTCGGTGTCATGTTAACAGGGAAAACGGAAAGCTTTGAAGGGCTGCTCGGAAGAGACTTCGTTCGGGGGGCATCCGTCGGGGTGACAGTACCTACCGTTTCGTATATTAAAACAGTAAAATAAAATGTAAATAGGCTGCGCGTAGCTGGAACAACTATTTATAAATTTTATAATAAAAGCCGATTTTTATGTGTAGATAAAAATCGGCTTGTTTTATGCTTGAAAAATAAGTGAGTTTTTCCCTAACAAAACATTTCCTAAGAATCATCCGAAAAGTGTTTCATACAGCAGGAATATATTTAGACAGATAATTAATACAGCAATGGACCAGGCAATAACAGTTGTTAGTTTCCGGTTAACCAGCGTTCCCATTAGTTTTTTATTACTTGTAAAGATGATGAGCGGGATAAGGGCAAAAGCGATCCCGAAGGATAAAACAACCTGGCTCATAACGAGAGCTTTGGTAGGATTTACGCCCATAATGATAATGGCCAGGGGCGGTGCCATAGTGATGAACCGTCTTAAATAGAGAGGGATCTTCCTATTAATATACCCCTGCATCACGATATCACCTGTCATCGTACCTACAGAGGAGCTGGATAAACCGGCGGATAAAAGGCCGATACCAAACAAGATCGCTGCCGTTGGACCTAGCAAAGAATCAAAGTGGTTGAAAGCAACCTCCAAATCTTCGACGAGCAGTCCTTCTTTATTAAATAAGGCAGCAGCTACAATGAGCATACTTGCATTGATTCCTCCAGCAATGATCATGGCGATGATAACATCAATTGCTTCGAATTTAAAAATCTTTTTCCGCTCTTTTTCATTTTTACCGACAATTCTGCTGCTTGTAAGACCGGAATGCAAATAGATGGCATGCGGCATGACGGTAGCTCCCAATATCCCCGCAGATAGAAGAATGCTGTCTACTCCATCAAATGTCGGGGTGAACAGCCCCTTGAGCAGGGGACCAGCTTCAGGTTCAGCAAAGAATACTTGAATCCCGAATGCGATGACGACAATAAAAATCATGCCCGTAATAATTGCTTCCAACGGCCGTACTCCTCTGCGCTGCAATTCTAAAATGGCAAACGAACCGACTGCTGCTATAAGGGCCGCTGCTATCATTGGAATATTAAAAAGGAGATAAAGCCCTAGCGAGGCACCGATAAACTCGGCCAAATCTGTCGCCATAATGACTAATTCTGCCTGAAGCCACAGCAAGATAGATGTTTTTTTGGAAAAGCGTTCGCGGCTTATTTCCGGTAAATTTCTACCTGTTGCAATGCCGAGTTTTGCAGACATCATTTGAATCAGTACAGCCATCAAATTCGACGCGAGAATAACCCATAACAGCTGGTAACCATATTTCGATCCCGCTGCAATATTTGTTGCATAATTCCCTGGATCAATATAGGCTACGGAAGCAACAAAAGCAGGACCCAAAAATGGCAGGAGCTGCTTTAGCCCCCGTGATTCATCATTTAGTGAAGTGTTGGCATTATTCAATAATGATTTATTTTTCATATCCTTTTTCTCTTTATCAACCTCATCGAAATCCATGTAGTGTTCCTCCAATTTAAAAATTTGTTACTCTATTAAGCCCAATATGTTTGCTTATAGCTAATTTGTTTCCTTTGGGCAACTTTTGCTGTTGTCTAAATTATATGCATGTTTTTATTTCTGAGTCAATATTTTTAATTCATTTATAAATACATCAAGATTTTATTCTACAATACAAAAGTAGTCGGTTTTTTGCCTTCATATAAGAATACACCAATACAAATATTGTAAACATCCGTTTTTTACCAACGTTGCACCACTTATAAAATAGTGTTGATATTAGGTTTTAGGGCGTTTTGCTGAAGCCGGATTATTGACTTTTACAAGGGGATTTATAAACAGTGCACCATACCAAAAGTAAAAAAGCCCCTCCTAAACAGCAGGTTACCTGTGTTTGGAGAGGCTCTTCATATTTATTTTTCTATCAAAGCTTGGTTTTCGAATGCAATAATCCGTGTTGCGGTCTGCTGAATGAAATACTCATCGTGCGAGACGAATAAAATCGTGCCGTCATACGCCTGTATAAAGCGAGTGAGTGCTTCTCGTGCAGCCATATCTAAAAAGTTAGTCGGCTCATCGAGGAGGAGCACATTATAGCGGCCTAAGAAAAGCTCGCTAATAGTAACCGGATCCGCTCACCACCGCTTAAAGCACTTAATTGCTTTTGTAAACCTGTATGTTCGAACTGCATGTGATGCAGGACACTTCGGATAAACGGATCGCTGTAATCTGAGCGCGATTTCAAAAAGTGCCAAACCGTTTCATCCGGCAGTTTTTCATAAGCAAGCTGTGTAAAGAAGCCGATTTTTACTTTTGGTGATATTTCAATGCTTTCGTGTCCTAAGAGAATCGCCTGTAAAAGAGTCGACTTTCCGCTTCCGTTCGGACCAGTCAATGCTATTTTATCATGCAGGCCAATATGCAGCCGAGCCTGTTTTAATAACGTCTTTTCATGCTGTGTTAACGTTAGATTTTGCATCATAATAGGGAATCGATTATAAAGTTCTAATGTCTTGGCCTGATGGAATTGAATCGGCACCGCCTTCTTTACCTGCTCGACAGGCTCCAGCTGTTCAATCCGTTTTTCAATCGCTTTTGCCGCACGGTGAACAGCTTTTTGGCTCGTGCCCTTTGATTTTGTTTCGAACATACGATTTGCTTTCGCCCTTGTTTCCTTCTTTGACATATTGTTTGCCTGTGTAATTTTTTCAGCCTTTTTCATTTTATCAGCAGCGGCTTTTTCCAGATGGGCTTTTTCTTTATTATATTTTTCATATGCCTCCTGTTGCTGCTGTTTCTCGAGTTCCTTCTGTGCTTCGTAGTCTGAGTAATTGCCGCTGTACACGGTAATTTTCCCGTCGTCTACTTCCCAAATAGTTGTCACGACTTCATCGAGTAATAGGCGATCGTGGCTGATGAGCAGGAGTGCTCCGTAATAATAACGAAGCTGATCCTGAAGAAAGCGTATCCCTTCCTTATCCAGGTGTGTTGTCGGTTCATCAAGCAAAAGAGCTTCGTAGTAATGACTGAATGCCTGCGCAAGCTTTTGCCGTGTAAGCTCACCGCCGCTATGCGGGTCTACTGCATGCAATTTGTGCTGTAATGCTACATCTATATCCTGATCGGATAGGGCAAGGTTTGTTTGCTCGAAGTAATAAAAGTCTGTGTGTACGGTTACATTGCCCTGCCGAGGATGAAGTTCACCAGCGATAAGCTTTACTAATGTACTTTTTCCTGCGCCGTTTTTTCCTACAATTCCGATACGATCAAATTGATGTACCGTTAAATGGGGGATTGATAAAATGTCCTTATCTAAAAATTGTATATGAATATTTTTTAGTTCAAAAAAAATGTTTTCCATTTGTGCTACCTCCGAAATTTAAATTTCGTACCGATAGCGAATCGATACGAGCGGATTGTGTATTGCCCGCTCGTATTAAAAGAATAATAGCATCTGCATAGTTTTAGCCCTCCTGTAAAAAAGTAAGCCTAAAACGCAATAAAAAAGCAGACATGTATTTGCCTGCTTCGAAAAAAGTATAGAAAACCCCGATAAAAAGGACGTCCTATCGTATTTTTCGTTTACAAGCATGACAAAAAAGCCCTCGGTTCAAGGGGTTTGCTTTTTTATTGCCAGCTTAGCGTAAACGAATAGAATACATAGAAACAGCCCTCCTTCATATAAATTACTGTTATCATACTTGATTATGGCCGTCATTTCAACGTGTATTAAAGCAACCCACTTTAAAATCAAGAGGTTAACCTAAAACCAACTAGAGCAAGGGGTTACCGTAGCTGAAGGACAAGTTAGAATAATGAGCTGTTTTAGAAGCGATACAGCTATTTTGAAGTGCACGCCAGAAAAGCACTTTTATGCAAAGCTTTCACCATCTTTATATGATATGTCCTGCCAATTGCCTTATTCATTTCTAGTTCTGTTTTATAATGGTTCATCTACAGGACCGGGAGAAACAAGGCGAGTCCAATCAACTGTTTTTATCTGATTTGCTTTCAAGAGTAGTTTATTTTCCCCTGTTATTAAATAGAATGGGTTTTCCCTGCTTCTAGCATGCAGACGAGCTTAGCGAAAATGTTTACTTTATTGGCGAGATTATTGGTAGATTTGGCGAAATTAAGCCTCTTTTTGGCGAATAAAACTTTAAAGGAATGAGAGTTACAATGAAATTTTCACGATATAGGAATATATACTCTGCGTAGCCCGGCATAAATGAGCCGAAAACCTTAGAAACCAACTGATCTTCAATACGTAGAAAAGTCAAAGGTATTTTAATAGACGGAGGAGAGAGGGATGAAACTCTTTAATAGAAGAATGATTCTAGTACTCATGATGTGTGCAGCAGTAATGGCAGGGTGCGGGGATGATCAAACGCAAACAGCAGATGAAAACCCTGACAAAGCGACGGCAGCCGAAGAAGTGGCGGTGGAAAAGATCCCGCATGCCGGAAGAACGGTGGAAGAGATGGTTGGCCAAAAAGCGGGTGTATTGATTGAAAAACATATGGACGAGCAGCTGGAAACGCTTGGAGGCTGGGATAGTCAGCAATACCGCGATTTTTTAGAGCAAACGTTCAACCCGATTGCAGAAAAGGAGCTCAAAACTTATTTTACTAAACATGAGAATCTAAGCAGTGAGGAGGTATATGATTACCTCGTTTATATGCTTGGTTCAGGAAATTATCCACACTACTATAAGCAGTTGACTGACTATGAACATGGATTTGTGATGCCGGAATTACCGGACGGCGAGGATGAGGTAACGACAAAACAAAAGAAGATGAATGTAGTCGTGCTGATGGATGCAAGTGGCAGCATGAAGGGGGAAATAGCCGGAAAGACGAAGATGGAGCTGGCAAAAACGGCGATTGCCGGATTTGTGGAGCAGCTTCCCGATGATGCCAACGTAGCATTGATCGCCTATGGACATGTAGGTACATCAGCCGGTGAGGATAAAGCGGCATCCTGTAAGGCTGTAGAATCGGTATATCCGCTGTCCGCTTACCAAGCCGACAACTTTGCTAGTTCGTTAAACTCTTTTGAGGCGAAAGGCTGGACCCCATTAGCCGGCGCAATCAATAAAGCCGGAGAAATTCTGCAGGCTTATCCTTCAGATGAGTATTCGAATCTTGTTTATATGGTGAGCGACGGTGTGGAAACATGTGATGGAGATCCTGTTGCTGCAGCCAAGCAGCTTCAAAGCCAAAATATTAAAGCGAAGGTCAATATTATCGGTTTCAATGTAGATAATGAAGGCCAGCAGCAGCTGAAGCAAGTAGCTGATTCGGGCGGTGGGGAATATGTGACAGTAGACGATTCTGCTGAGCTTGAAGTCCAAATAACAAAAAAATGGCAGCCTTCAATCGGCCAGCTCGTCTGGACACAGGGCGTAACGATACAGCAGTATACGAAGGCAATGGAGCGGATGAATGAGATTTACAACCCTTTATATACGGCCTCCGATGCAGAATTGAACCGTATCAGATATGCTATCAATTTCCTGCAAGATGAGGGACTTCTTGCTAATGATGTGAAGAAACAGGTTCTGGAATTGGCCGAATCCCTTCATGATGTACGTAATGATCACTTTAAAGCTTTAAAAGAGGCCAAGGAATCAGAGAGAAAGCAGGCAGAGGATGAAATAAACGCGAAGGTCGAGGCATGGCGCCAGCAATGGGAAAATAAATAAAAAATCTGTTTTTACATGCGGAGACAAGAGTAGTTTTAGATAAAATACAGAATCAAAGTAAAAATCAAAAAGCGGCCAGCAGTAAGTAACGGATTCGGTTGAGGGGGAGAAAAACCTTAAAAGTAATGTAATTAACAACCTAATTAACATACATTTCAACAGTGAATTGGCAATATAAATGGCAAACAAAAACGCTCAGATTAACTGAGCGTTTTTAAATGTTCATAGCTGTGTTTGTTCGATAATATACTTCTTTAGTTGAAAAAAGCTAAATAGATTATGATACTAGATATTATGGAAAGAAAAGGACCTATTTATAACAGGTTCGCTTAATGGGGAGAAGTAAGTTGAAAACAATGTACATAAGAAAAGTTTTTTGTATAATTTGGAATATTCAAATACAATGGTATATATACATAAAATGGGGGTATTCAATGAAAAAAATCATTTGGATAGCAGCTAGTGCCGTTTTGATTGTAATTGCTATAATGGTATTAATCTATGAAAAACCAGAAGAACGCACTTATGGAGAAGTTGTTGAACAGCTTTATGACGGTGAAGAAAAGGTAACTAAACTTATAATTGAAACGGATAGGGGAACGATTGAGGTTACAGATGCAGCAATTATAAATGAACTGATATACGAACATTCTGACATGGAGTTAGTTGAAACAACTGATCTTCCGTACATAGACTATAAAATAAATGCTTATATTGGTTCATCTGAATACAGGGATTTTTATGTCGCTGTGGATGTTAAATATAAAATTATTTACACGAATTCAACTAACGGTGGCGGGACGCTAAATAAAGTTGTAGGTAAAAATGAGTTAATCAAAACATTAAAGTCATTGGAATAAAAAAACTACTAGACATTCAGCCTAGTAGTTTTTCTTTTTATTATTGAGTTAACCAGCTACCGTTCTTTAAAAAGTAAAACTACCCAAACCCTCGTTTGGTAATATCAAGTGCTTAACGTTCAAAATTCGTATCAATCTGAATCGTTCCTTATATAATCTTTTTAACACAAATCACCTGCAATGCATTTAAAACGAACTTCCCCCTCATCGATTTCCTGTCTAAAATTGGTCATATAGTTCGTAGCTCTTTTAGCACTAGTTTTATCAATACCGCATAAATTTATGTATTCCTAAAATTAGTATGCTAATTGATGTGTTAATTTTTATACTGAATTAACTGAAGTGCTGATATAACAACGTAAATAGAGACACCAATTCATGCGTGAATTGTGTCCCTAAATATGCTGTTATTTAATGTTTTCTCTCCAATAACCGAACCCGTTAAGCTGTAAGGCCGCTTTTTTTATTTAGAAATTGAATTTTTTTATATTTAAGAGAACCTTCTCTTTTTCTTGAAAAAAACTTTAAATTCTGCGGCTATAATCAGCAACATAAGCAAAGTTTGCTTGTTCCAAACAGTGGTTTTGGAAAAATATCATGAAAGCGGAAGGGAAGAAAAAAATGAATAAGAACAAATCAGGTAAGAAAAATTTGATGAATATGAAAAGAAAGATCATAACGGGTGTTTCGTTATTAGTCATTGGTACTTCAACGACTGTCGCAGCATCCCCGCATACTGATTATTTTAATGATTTTTTTGGCGGGATGGCAAATAGCTTTGTAAAAGAAACACATGACCAGGTGGTTGTAGAAGCTGGAATCAAAATGAAGATAGTGGAAAGTGTAAGCGGCGAGAAAAGCTCACTTGTCTTTGTCTCCTTTGAAAAAGAAGATGGAACTGGATTTCCAGATGGAGCTGCCATTTCAGATCTGGAATTGGACATGAAGCAAGATGTAAGTTATATGGTAGAGCAGCGATTAACAGAGGATCGAAAGAAGATTATTGCGTTGTTTGATATAGATACGGCAAGTAGCTTGGAAGGCAAAAGCGTTACGGTTAAAGCTGGTGCGATTGTAGATGATGTAACAGGGGAGGTACTTGCTGGCGGCCCAATTAAAAATAAATTTACGGCACATGACCGTTCGGATAGATATGATATTGATTTAACACTTACACAGCAAAACGAAAAAGTAGGATTGAAAACTATATATGTTTCGGCCATCGGGATTGAAATTGAAGGAGAACGACTGGACGACCAGACAAGTTATTTACCTGAAATTGCTCCTGTCGTCAAAGTGATAACAAATGATAATCAAATGATGGAATTAAGCGTGGGCTCAACAAGTACAACCGATGTCGGATTCAAATGGCAATATAGTCTGGATGGAAAAGGAAAACGTGTATTTTTAGATAAGGCTGAGATTAAAAAGATTATGATAAATGATCAAATCATTACTGTTGATTAAGACATTATGATAATAGAAAAGCCATTAATTGAACAGCAGTTCAACTTAATGGCTTTTGACTTCTACAGATACTCCAGTGCATTTCTGGTCGCTTTCTTCCAGGTTCGTTTTCTTTTTCAATATTAAGGAATCACCTATTAAACATTAAGGAATTACTTTTACTTTCTTAAGAAAAACTTAAAAAACAAAAGCTATACTTGATTTGGCTGGAATATGGTTCGTAGCAAAAAACTTTCAGGAGGACGAATAAATGGAAAACTCATTCATGTATACAATAGATTCGTGGTACATTCTTATACCTGCATTTCTCATTTTTTTAATCTATATGTTCCTGGTGACAATGAAAAAACGAAAATATAGATGGGGGCAGTTTGTATTAGTCACTTCTTTTGCTGTTTATTTTTTATGTATGATTCACTTAGTATTTTTCCCGATTGAAATTAATATTGGGAAATATGCAAACCTGACTCCGTGGTACAAATCTATTAACTTTATCCCTTTGTTGACGATAGACGCGACAACCTTTCTATTAAATATAATTATGCTAGTACCCTTTGGTATGTATTTGCCACTACTGAGCAGCAAATATCAAACAGTTAAAAAGGCGGCTTCCATAGGATTATATATTAGTTTGTCGTTCGAATTTACCCAGCTCTTGATCAGGATACTATTGGGAAATGGGAGAAGTACAGACATTAATGATGTAATTGCGAATACACTGGGGACCGTATTAGGATTTCTCATAATAAGAGGACTGGCAAAAGTAGGATTTGTTTCTCCTATTCTTTATAAGTTAAGACTGAAAAAAAGTGATGAAAGAATATAATATTCCTTATTTTCTATTAGGAGGCTGGATCGGGTGAGTAATAACATACTAATTGTTGATGATGATAGGGAGATTGCCAAGCTGGCGGAAATATATATGCGGAATGAGGGCTATCATGTCTCCCAGGCACAGGATGGACTGGAAGCTTTACATATCATTGAACACGTTCCTGTAGATCTCATTATTTTAGATGTCATGATGCCGAATATGGATGGATTGGAACTGTGCAAGCGTATCCGAATAAATAACCAAGTGCCCATTCTTATGCTTAGCGCAAAAGTGCAGGATATGGATAAAATTATCGGTCTGATGACAGGAGCAGACGATTATATGATAAAGCCGTTTAACCCGCTTGAATTGGCGGCTAGGGTGAAGGCATTATTACGGAGATCAAATTATACACCGGTAGGCATGAATAAGGATGTTATCCGGATTAGTTCCATCGAAATTGATAAAAAATCGCATAAAGTTAATGCAAACGGAAAGGAAATCAAGCTGACATCCATTGAATTTGAGATCCTGTATTTACTCGCAAAAAGCCAGGGCACTGTATACAGTTCCGAGGAAATATTTGAAAAGGTGTGGAAGGAAAAAAGTATGGGTTCAAATAAAACTGTAATGGTACACATCAAGAATATACGAGATAAAATGGATGCGGCTATTCCAGGAGAAACGATGATTCAGACTATTTGGGGAGTGGGCTATAAAATTGATAAAAGTCCTTAAATTCATTCCTCTTTGGAAATCAGCGGTATATGTATTAGTAGCCGTACTATTAACTGGTATAACTGCCTGTATACTAACTTTTGCTATTCTCTATTTGGAAAAACAGTCCTCCCGTTTTTCAGACTTAATAGAATTGATCGCCTCTTTTGGCCGGGCACCATTTATAATAGGTCTTTGTCTATTGGTA
Source organism: Lysinibacillus odysseyi 34hs-1 = NBRC 100172 (assembly GCF_001591965.1). Classification (GTDB taxonomy): domain Bacteria; phylum Bacillota; class Bacilli; order Bacillales_A; family Planococcaceae; genus Lysinibacillus_B; species Lysinibacillus_B odysseyi. Next base: position 49,678 of record NZ_BCVX01000006.1, on the reverse strand, counting down.
TTTCCGTATCTATTCCTTTTCTTTCATTACGAACGCCAGAAGTACGGTGAGTATTTGCTGGCAAACATGATTAATGAAATACACTATATAGCTGAAGGTCATTTTACGCAGAAAATCTCTATTGAAGGTAACGGTATTATAGGTGAATTAGGCGCAAAAGTGAATCAAATTATTACTCAAGCGGAAAAGGCGATAGCTGATCAAAAAGATTCTGCGCAAATAAAAAATGAACTGATTACAAACGTTGCCCATGACCTTCGTTCACCGCTAACTTCAATTGTCGGCTATCTGGATTTGATTGATGAAGATAGGTATAAGAGCGAAGTAGAGCTGAGATATTATATTCAAATCATTCATCAAAAATCTAAAGACCTACACCGGTTGATGAATGATTTGTTTGAATATACGCTTGTTCAAAATAAAGAATCGCTCGTAGATGAAATTCCTATAGATATAGAAGAAATGTTAAATCAGTTGGCAATTCAATATCAGTTTCAAATAAGGGAAGCAGGTATGGAAATGAGACAGTATCCCTTACCTGTAAAAAAACCGATTGTGATGGGGGATGGAAATAAACTGGCAAGAGTATTTGAAAATCTGATTCAGAATGCCATTCGATATGGGAGAGAAGGGAGATATATTGATATCACATTGTCAGAAAGCAATGGGGTACTAGAAATTGAAATTGCAAATTATGGTCAGGCTATTCCCAGCTTTGACTTGCCCTATATATTTGAAAGGTTCTATCGAGTTGAAAAGTCACGATCCCATCAAACTGGCGGTTCAGGTCTAGGTTTAGCCATTGTGAAAAGTATTGTAGAATTGCACGGCGGCCACATTGCAGCGGAAAGCTCAGCAGGAAGGACTGCCTTCACAGTGAAGCTTCCCAGACGTGCGTAAGGAAACTCTATCAAAAAACCGTATGTGAAAGTGCGAAATACAAAATAAAGCAACGATGGAGCATGCTTCTGTAAAGGGTAGAGTAAACCTGTTCCATCCTGGGTACATTGATAGTGGAATGCCGAGTATGCTTCTAATGCAACGGGAAATTCTAAAAAACAATGGGACCGTTTATTTCCTCTAGGAAATCCGGAGTTTTTTCTTGATTCAGTTGAATCTGGCTTCCCAACTGATGCAAGCTCGATAAGCGATGGCAGGATAGCCGAGTCATGCTGAAAAGAAAATGATCCTGAACTCAATAAGGAATGGAGAGAGGTAAAATGAAATTAAAGGATAAAGTAGCAATCGTAACAGGCGGGGCAAGCGGAATTGGTGAAGCAACTGCACGTCTTTTTACAGAAGAAGGTGCGAAAGTGGTCATTGCAGACTTTTCAGAACGCGGAAAGAGCGTATCCGAAGAATTGAATTCAAAGGGGTATGATACGTTATTTGTTAAGACTGACGTAACCAAAGAAGAAGACACGAAGCAGATGATCAACAAAACGGTGGAAAAATACGGCAGACTGGATATTATGTATGCTAATGCCGGTGTTGCTGATGATGCGCCCGCACACGAATTGTCCTATGAAAAATGGAAACGAACAATTGATATTAACTTATCAGGAGTGTTTCTTTCCGACAAGTATTCGATTGAACAGTTTCTGAAACAAGGTACAGGCGGCGTAATTGTTAACGCCGGGTCCATTCATAGTTTTGTTTCACTGCCGGCTCCAACAGCGTATTCTTCCGCAAAAGGCGGCGTAAAGCTATTAACGCAAAACCTATGTACTGCCTATGCAAAACAAGGTATCCGCGTTAATGCTGTATGTCCCGGCTATATTGATACCCCATTACTCAATGAGGTGGATCCTCAAACGAAAGAATATTTAGCGTCCCTTCACCCACAGGGCAGACTAGGGAAACCGGAAGAAATAGCAAAGGCCGTTCTATTCTTGGCAAGCGATGATGCCAGTTTTGTGAATGGCACAACCCTTCTTGTAGATGGCGGTTATACTGCCCACTAATATAGAGGGGCGGGGGAAAACCCGCCCCTTCAGCCTGTTGACAAGCGTTTTCATCCAGCGTTGCTTGCCTCGCTCGTCTGCTCCTGTCGCTTCGCTTTCGTCGCAAATAAAGGGCAATTCGCTCATGAACTTAGGTTCTATTCGCGTCTTCGCTCATCGGCGCGCCTTGTCTGGCAAGCGTTTTCAAGACAGGCTGGATACACCTTATTTTTATCATATTATCTAAAAATACGTGAAGACAAAATCGTAAAATGACTTTGTCTTCACTCTGGAAGGGCGGGAGAAATCCCGCCCTTTAGCTTGTTATATGAATTTAGCCAATCGGCACAGCCGATAAAACCTTTTAATTGTCCTCCCTATAAAAAGAAAAGGCCCTATCCTGGTATACACAGTTTTTAAGCCTTTGCTGACTTGATAAGCCTGATAATTGATTACACAGCAGCATCCCAAAATATGCTGATTCCAAAGGCCAACACTATTCCAGCAAAAATCCATCCCATCGCATATTTCTTTAATGTGAAATTATTAATGCTTAACATTAAAAAGCAAAAAGCCATAACAACTTGTATCCAAATTGGTCTGCTAAAACTCTCCTTATGCCAAATAAAGAAATATAGAACACCGATAACCATAACAGAGAGCACTGCCAAAGCAATTTTTCTAAATACGTTAGACCATTGCAAACTTAAAGCCTCCCTTACTATGTCTTTGGATCAAATATATATATCGAGTTCGTTAGCATATAGCAAGTTGAGTATTTATGAGATATTCCCACACTTATTGGTGCGCCGCGAAATTGTCCATACAATTCTTTATAATGCTCGCCTTCAAATTTCATCCATGTCCAAACTTCCGTAAAATCAGACGCTTCGAAAATCTGCCCGGTATATTTCAAAGCTGGCGGCTGTTCAGTAATTACAACATATGGAATCTCGGCTCCTTTTAAGCCAGTCTATGCATCAAAATCGCTGCCAATCAGGAAGCAACTATAATTAAGAGGCTCCCACGGTTGTGGAAGCCATTTTTATATCTTTTAATAAAAGAGCTTTTTTTGCAGGGTCTCGATAGCTTGATCAATTTCTTCCAGATCTGCTTCTGAAGCGTGTTGAATTCGATCAAGAAAGCGTGATTCAATTGTTGAAAAGGCTTCGTTCATCAATGCTTCACCGTCTTTTGAGAGACGAATCGTCTGTTTTCGCCGGTCTTCGGGGTGATGGATTTTTTCGATTAAATTTTTTTCACTTAGCTTTCGAAGCTCACGGCTTGTGTTCGGCATAGCCATACCTTGACAATCGCTAATATCGCTAGGTGTGACAGGCTGGCTGACTGCTATATATTCCAGCATATTGTACTGCACTTGCGAAATTGAATCCGATTTTGCGTTTTTCGTTAATTCATGTGTGACCCGATGAACAGAAGATGTAAATGATACGAGTTTATAAAAAAGAGCTTGTTTGTCCATTTTCCTCACCTCTAAACGTCACCATAACAAAACTGTTATCAAATTACAATTATCAATTGATAAGTAATTGGAATGGTGGTATTGTTTAGTTATCAAATGATAAATAAGAGGTGCGCTATGAATATATTAATCGTTTACACCTACCCGAATCATAAAAGCTTAAATTATGCGTTTTTACAAAAAGTGCTCACAGGCAGCAATGAAAATGCGAACATAAAAAATGTGCAGCTGCTCGATTTATATGAGGAGAATTTTGATCCCGTGTTAGTATTTAACGAGCAAAAGCGAAGACGTGATATGCATACGGATCCTCGTCTCGAAAAGTACAGAAACCAGCTTACATGGGCGGACAAAATAGTATTTATCTACCCAATCTGGTGGGGAAGACCGCCTGCTATGCTGATGGGGTATATTGATCAAATGTTTTCATCCAACTTTGCTTATCGGGACAAGAAAGGGCTTTTCCCGGAGGGGCTTTTAAAAGGAAAGTCTGTTGTATGTATTTCTACAATGAAAGGCCCCGCCAATTATCCACTTCTATGGTTACATAATGCACATAAAGTTCTTATGAAACGGGCGTTGTTCGGTTTTGTGGGAATCAAGAAAGTAAAGTTCTTTGAATTTGGGAGTATGGAGGGCTCAAAAGGAAATCAACTGAAAAAACTGGAGAAAGTCTATCATTATTTTAAGAGGCTTAAAGAGTAGATGGGCTCTCCTTCGTTTCAAAAAGGGATTTCGCTCTTTAAATCTATTTGATCATAGTCAACGTCCAATAAACTAAGCAAAGGCAAATCGTTCCAGCCTTTTATTTAAATTTGTATATAAACTTCAGAAGGAGCTGTCCGGAAAAAAATTTCCCGAATAGCTCTTTTCTTTTGACAGCTGGACCATAAGCGCAAGAATGAGGACGAAATTGAAGTGGAACAGTTGTTACAATAGGTCCAACAAGCAAGTAGGGGGGACATAGCATGAACAAAATTCGGGAATTTAAAGAGATGCATTTTACAGATGAGCTACTGTTTCTAGGTAATGCCTGGGATGTACTATCAGCCATTACATTAGAAAAGGCAGGGTTCAAAGCGATCGGTACAACAAGCTGGGGTATCGCAAGTTCACTCGGATTTGCGGATGGTGAATTGATTGATTTTGACAGGCATTTAGGGATCATTGAAGCGATCATAAAGAATGTGAATATTCCTGTTACTGCCGATATTGAGGCGGGGTATGGTGAAGACTTCGACGTAATTGTCGAAAATGTACTGAGAACAGCAGATGCAGGTGCAGCAGGGATCAATATAGAAGATTCCCTAAAGCAATCAAACGGCTTACGGGACGTTTCGGCACACTGTTGTCTTCTGGAGAAAATAAGGACAGCATTAGACAATAATAGCTACAAGGATTTTTATGTTAACGCGAGGACGGACACGTATTTTCAACGGCAAAACCCTTTAATGGAGACAATAGAGCGGGCTAAGGCGTATGTGGTAAGCGGTGCCAGCGGGATTTTTGTTCCCGGTCTTAAAGAGGACGACGAAATAAAAGAAATCGTTTTGCATGTCAATGCGCCGCTCAATGTATTATCTTTACCTGAACTAACGAATTGTCATAAACTGAAAGAGTTAGGTGTGAAAAGATTTAGCTTTGGCAATACCCTGTCTGATCAAGTAATCGACTATATAGAAAAAAGCGCGGGTGAACTACTGGCGTCTATGGATACTGCCTATTTATATGAAATGTAGGATAGATAAGAAAGGAGAGCGGGGGACGTGGACAATCATATTAATCTTTCTTTTGAAGAAATGTGGGAAAAAATTATCGCCTGTGACCGTAAATACGACGGCCTATTTTTTACGGCAGTCAAAACAACGAAAATATACTGCCGCCCATCCTGCAGGTCAAGGAAGCCGAAAAAAGTGAATGTAGCATTTTATTACGACATCGATGAAGTGGAGGCAGCCGGTTTTCGCCCCTGTAAAAGGTGCCGGCCGGAAGTAGAACATTCCCCGCATATTGAAGTTGTCCAAAACAGTGTGTCGTTTTTAGTCAATCACTATAAGCAAAATGTAGCGCTAAAGGATATAGCTGATTATGTCGGCTTAAGTCCGTATTATTTGGAACGCATTTTTAAACAGGAAACCGCTGAAACGCCGCGTATGTATTTGGAAAAAATACGGGTTGATAAAGCAGCGCATCTCCTGAAAAGCACGAAACTGTCAAACCTTGAGATTTGCTATGAGGCAGGCTTCCAAAGTCCCTCCAATTTTTATAAAGTATTCCGAAGCCAACACAACTGTTCGCCAAGCCAATACAGAAAGGAATGCCGGCATGAATTGGGTTGATCATGGAACGTATATTGAGATATTTCCACCGAAGGAATGTAGCTTTAGCGAATGCCTTATCTTTTTAGAAAGATCTGATCAGGAAGTACTTCACCTGATAAAAGAGGATGCTGTATATAAACTAGTGAAAATCGAAGACACTTTGATTTTATGTAAAGTTAGGGGTAGTGTTAACTCCCTGATTATTGAATTTCCAATGGGCATTCCATCTATTGACGAGCGTAAAAAGGCGGGGGAGTATATTTGGGAATGGTTTGATCTGGTTCAGGATATAAGTGGATTTTATGAAATGGCAAGTCGGGATGAAGTATTAAAACCACTTCTCTCTAAATACGATGGATTACGGATCATGTGTATTCCGGATTTATTTGAAGCGCTTGTTTGGGCGGTTTTAGGACAGCAAATTACTCTGTCCTTTGCCTATACATTAAAAAAGCGGTTTGTTGAACATTTTGGTGAGGGCCTCACTTTTGAAGGAGACAGGTTTTGGGTATTTCCTTCTGTTGACAAGATTGCATCCTTAAATGTAGAGGATTTAACAAAGCTGCAATTTTCTAAGAGAAAAGCAGAGTATATTATCGGGATTGCGAAGGAAATCGAAAGCGGCAGGCTGACAAAGGATGTATTGCTTCAGCAGCCGGATGTACAGGAAAGGCGAAAGGTATTACTGGCAATCAGAGGTGTCGGTGCCTGGACAGCCGATTATGTAATGATGAAATGCCTGCATGAGCCTTCAGCTTTTCCGATTGCGGATGTCGGTCTTCATAATGCATTAAAGAACTTACTCGGTCTTAAGCAGAAACCGGTGATAAAAGAAATAGAAAGATATGCAGCCGGCTGGGAAGGATGGCAGGCGTATGCTGTCTTCTATCTTTGGAGGTCGTTATATGATAACAAATTATAAATTAGATTATGAATCACCGATTGGTATACTGGAAATAATCGGCACACACGAGGCGATAAGTTCCATCCTGTTTTCTGAAGGCGTCAAAATAGAGAATAGAGTACAAGCCGAAACTCCGCCAGTTTTACTGGAATGCTATAACCAGCTTGATGAGTATTTTAACGGCGAACGTCAGGAATTTACTTTTCCCTATTACTTTGAAGGGACTATTTTTCAACAATCTGTATGGAAAGCGTTAACTGCCATACCTTACGCTGCCACAGCATCTTACAAGGATATCGCTGTCTCCATCGGCAATGAAAAGGCAATCAGAGCAGTAGGAAGCGCAAACGGAAAAAACAAGTTAAGTATCGTCATTCCTTGTCATCGAATAATCGGCGCTAGCGGGAAACTGACTGGTTATGCAGGAGGCTTATGGAGGAAGGAATGGCTGCTTCAGCATGAGAAAATGATGAGACAAGCTCATTCTTCCGAAACTTGCTAGCAAACGCCGGAGTTTCATATCGTATTGTTTGCTCGGCTATGCATACGTGAATATGGAGAAGATGGATGTGAAAGCTGTTTCGGGGAGGCTGTATATGAAATCAAAAAGAATAGCAATCACTTCCGTAGCAATCTTTATCATCGGATTTTTGGTATATGCCTTATTTGGTCAGGAATATTTATACGCGAGGTCTTTTGCTTCTGAACTTTATGAATACCCGCTTCCGGACAAAACGAAGGTTACTGAGAGAAATTTTGATTATGGCGTATTATTTGGTGGAGGGCCTTCAGGCAGTGGAGGTTATCCAACAGTTGCATCATATATCGAAATTGAAAGTGAACTAAGTGAAAAAGAACTATATGATTATTACAATAAAGGCAATGTATTTTCAGCACCCGGCGAAGATGCGAAGAGGGTAGGATTTGAAATATACTTTGCAGGTCACTATCATAAGCAAATTGAAGAAGGCAAGGTATGGTTTGAAGGAGATATACAACCAGGAGAATTGGGCTCACAAAAAAATGACGGCAAACCGATCAAAGCTATTGTTCAAATTAGAGCGGAATTCAGCTATCCTTTTTTCATAGACTTTTTCTGAAAAGCTTGAGAGCGTTACATTATCTTTGCCGTATAAAAAACCCCAAAAAGTTAATTTTTCACTCTAACTTTTGGGGGCATATCATCTGAAAATGTTTGTGGCTTTTTTGTGTATATTCAAGTTTTCATTTTAGAGCGATATTTGTATGAGTTTATATAAGAGAAAAGATTCTACCTTTTATTAATGATATTTTTATAAATTGTTTGAATTATTTTAATGATTGGTTTTTTATGGTATATTCAAGTGATTAAATTTAAAGGAGAGAGTAATATGACAGTCATTACTTTTACGATCATAAATGAATCGGAGGGTATGTTGGTTTAATTTAATCTTGTCACTTATTCTCCGGTTTGAGGGTTACTATTTACTCGATAACATCGGAGGTCATCTATTTGAACATTAAAGCCGCTTATTATTTATTGGCGAGTTCTCGCTCGTTTTGTATTCAAATCGTTTTTACACTAAATGCTATTTACTATGTGTCTCAAGCAAGTCTAAATCCACTTCAATTAGTATTACTTGGAACAATTATGGAATTGGCTATTCTATTTTTTGAAATACCCACGGGCTTAGTTGCTGATATTTTTGGACGTAAAAAATCAATTATTATTGGGACTTTCCTTATCGGTTCGGCTCATCTTTTAGAAGGCAGCATTCCTTCGTTTTGGGCAATTGCTATTGGTGCTGCATTGTGGGGCATTGGATGGACCTTTATTAGCGGTGCAGAAACGGCTTGGATTGCAGATGAATTAGAAAATAAAGCACTTGATACTACTTTATTAAACGGGGCTAAGTGTAGCTCGCTAGGTAGTTTCTTGGGCATTATTGTGAGTGTGCTTGTCGGTATTATTTTCACAGTGCAGATTGCTATATTAATTGCGGGAGGCTTACTTATATTAATCGCGATTATTTCATCTAAAGTTATTCCTGAAACGAAATTTATTAGTATTGCACGTGAAGGCACTTCTAGTATCAAACAAATGAAAATCGCACTAAAAGAAAGTCTTTCTCTAATAAAAGGGAATACTATTTTACTTGGTCTTGCCGCAATTACGTTATTTACTGGTTTAGCTAGTGAGGGCTTCGATCGACTTTGGGGTGCACATTTTATTGAAGGCTTCCAAATGAATGAAGAAGATGCCGTTTATTGGTTCGGTGCATTTTATGCCATTGCCTTTTTATTGAATATCGGTTTACTAAAAATTGTCGAAACTTATGTAAAAGAGCGTTTTGCCATTGTTTTAGTATTACTTAATAGTTTGCTTGTTGTCGCAATGATATATTTCGCGATAGCTGAACAATTTTTAATAGCTGCTATTTTATACTGGGGAATTGCATCACTTCGAGCGGTGAACTATCCATTAGTAAGTGTTATGACAAATAAACAACTACATTCACAAGGGAGAGCAACTACGCTTTCAATGTATGGACAACTTGATGCGTTTGGACAAGTAGCTGGTGGACCATTAGTTGGAATCATCGCCCTTTATACATCCGTGCAAGGTGGAATTATTACCGCCGCTCTTTTAATTATTCCGACATTGTTCTTTTTATGGAAATTAAGAAAAATCGCTTAAAAGAAAGCTTGCTATAATAGCAGGCTTTTTATTTTTAAAATTTTCTTGACCTTCAACTAACTTGAAGCTGTACGATGGAAGAGAAAGGGGGGGATGGTGTGAACAAATTCATGACAATTCAGAATTTCTCCGAAAGAACGGGGGTTTCTAAAAGTGCATTACGGTTTTATGAAACAAAAAATTTACTTCAGGCTGCTGGGAGAAATACAAACGGTTACCGCGTTTATTCGGAGGACCAAATTGAAACAGTTAAGTTAATCTCCAGTTTGCGGGTAGCGGGTGTGTCTATTAAAGACATTCAACTCTATTTAAAAGAGGGTGAAAGCAGCAGAAATAAAATAATGGATCATTGGATACAAACAATCAGAAAAAAAGTGGATATTCTAAACGTCAGTTTACGATACTTGGACAGCAGATCAATCGTTCATCAAATTTATCTCATTGAAAAACCGGCAGAAACAATTATATGGTTTTCAGCGGAGTGTGAAGTTGGAAAGTTCAAAGAGGCGTTTATGAAGAGAGGAAAAGAGCTGGAGAAACTCAGCATTCCGATCAAAAGCTGTTATTTAAAATATGTATCAGGAAAAGAAGTGGTGAAAGCTCAAATTGGCTTTGGCGTTCCGGATACAGCAGCAAACGGATTCGTGGAAGCTGCTGGTCTGGAACAGATGGATGCCTGCATTTGTATAGCTCTATCTTTCAATGAACCGGTAACTGATATTCAAAATGGTTATCGGAAATTGCTCAACTATGCAAGCGAGCATGGATGGATTCCAGCAGGCACCATATTGGAATGGTATCGCGGCGTTGACTTTACGGAAGTGGACTTATTGATGCCCGTCACCCAATTAGAATAAAGGGGGTTATGAGTAATGGGTACACCGGAAGAATTAGTAGTGAGAATAGTTGAATTAAAAGGGGATTATTATCAATTTGGCATGGAACAAGCTGGTGAAATCAAATCATCGCCAACCCTGGACCAAATGGAACCGCTAAAAGAATTGACTAAAAACTCCAATATCGAAAATGCGAAGGAAATCATAAGCAAAGTTTCACCGAATTTATATAAAGAGCTGCAAGGCCTGTCAACGGGGCTAGGGATGGATTTTGATACGACTGTCAAACTGTTCAGCGGATATGATGTACTATTTCCTACAATGGGCTGTACCACATTGGCAACAGGTGGCTATTATGTGCGTAATTATGATTTCAGCCCGGAAATGTACGATGGCAGACTTGTATTTACGAAGCCTCTAGATGGCTATGCCAGTATCGGATTTAGTCAGCAAGTAATTGGCAGGCTTGATGGGATGAATGAAAAAGGGCTCGTTGCGGGGCTGCATTTTGTCAATAACGAGCATAGGGAAGAGGGGTTTATGGCAACAGCCATTGTCAGGATGCTGCTTGAGCAGTGCGCAAACTGCGAAGAAGCAATCGCCTTTATTACAGAGATTCCTCATGGCTATTGCTATAATTACTCGATTTTAGATAAAAGCGGAAGAAGCATATTGATAGAAGCTTCTCCGCAGCAGCAAGTTGTGCGCTTTGAAAACCCGCTCATTTGTACGAATCACTTTGAGGCAGAAGCGCTGGAAAACAAAAACAGACTTCAAGTACAAGGGTCAATCAAACGGAAAGAATATGTAAAATCGATAGGATCAGAGGGGTTATCCCTTATATCCGCTTACCGTCATTTTAATAATGATCGATCTCCACTATTTCTTAAGCACTATACGGAATACTTCGGAACGCTGCATACGGTTGTCTATTCACCAGGGGACTTAAGTATAGTGATTGGAATTGGCGAAAATGCCACTCCGCTAATAGTGAATCTCACAGATTACATGGAGGGGACACTGCCTCTTCCACATTCGATAAAGGGCATCATTCATCGAGAAAAGTAAGGGGCGTATTTTTAAAGGAGAAAGGCTGATAAAAAGGCTGACGAGAAACGAATTTCTCATCAGCTATTTTGCGTCCTTTCTATTGATCTATTCTTCTTCTGGCGATAGAGTACTGCAGCCAGTAAGATGATGAGGACAATAATTAGGAAATAAAGAGGGTGATGTGTTATTGCTTCAATGATGCTAAAGGATGCAGAAGCAAGCGCTAAGCCGTAAACCATGTTACCGATTGTTGTGGCGACCATAAAGTGTGACGTTTTTATTGTACTCAATCCGGAGGCAATGTTAATTAAATTCGTTGGTATAAAAGGAAGAATGCGCCCTGATAGAACAAAAAGAAAGCCGTTTTTTTCGATTTTTTCATGGTACTTTGTAGCTGTTGAGTTTGAAAATGCATCATGGAAAAGATGGCGGATGGATAAGAAGATGAGTGTGCTGCCAATGACGCTGCACAAACAGCCATATAAATAACCATGCCAAAAACCGAATAATGTGATGTTAGTAGCAATTACTAGAACGAGCGGAATGAATGTAAAGAGATTTTGCAAAATCATAATAACAAGCATGATTAAGCAAATGAGCAAAATATTATTGTGTGCCAGAGCACGAATCGTTTCAGGTGTTAAATCGGCAACCGTCAAGCCGCTTATTTTTAATAAAAAGAACAGGCAAAGTACGACTGCTATATACCCGATTACGCGATAAATGAGTTTGCGTTTATTCATAATAAGAGCCTTTTGCAAAGAGATAGATAGTATTTTTGCTCAAAACATTCATTGTTTTCTGCTGCCATTCGGCTCCGGTATCCAGAATCATTTGATTTATGTACTGCATTTTATATGAATTGTCATCTGGAGGAACGTCTTCTGTAATTGTGCCATACTTATTATATACGGTTGTTTTTCCTTGAAAGACGGTCAATTCATGGCCGCCGCACCCCTGAATTTCTTTCATAATATTTTTCCGCAATAATTTAGCTGATCCTTTCCGAATAAAACCTGGTTCCGCTCCCAGCTTATCGGTCAATGTGATATTAGCTACAAGTCCCTCTTTAAACCCTAATAAAGCGAACGATTTCACAGCAGTTCCACCTGTACAGCTAAATCGCATGAGGTTAACCATAAATTCACTTCCTAACTATCCTATTGTAGCAATGCTTTAAGATAATTTAAAGAAAGTAGAGTTGAAGTAAATAGGAATTATTATAATATATTAATTATTAATTTTCGGAACAATCGAAATGTAAAACCCTCCCTAACTGTCTACCTCTAAGGCAAAAACCTTGCCGGCAAGGGATGTTATGAAAGCAACAGGAAAGTCGTAAGTCTTAAAGCCTTAATCTTGGATGGAGGGGAATATAATACTTAGTTTAAAAATGCTTATTGGAGATAAGCTAAAAAAATAAAGAACCTGTCCATATAAAAAAATGAAATAATTCACTTTACATACCACACGAGGGTATGGTAAAGTGGAATTAAGTTAGGAGGTTGAAGCGATGGAAAACCCAGTAACAGAAGCTGCCTGCCATACAGAAGAAGCGGTATCCTGCCGGAAAAGTCATCACCCTGAACGCGTGAAAAAGGATTTAACAACCCGATTAAATCGTATTGAAGGTCAAATTCGGGGCATTAAAGGGATGATAGAAAAAGACGTGTATTGTGATGATGTGATTACACAGCTGTCTGCAACACAATCTGCGTTAAATAGTGTAGCGAAGATTCTATTGGAAGGCCATCTAAAAGGCTGCGTTGTAGACCGTCTTTCTGAAGGTGATGAAGAAGTTTTAGACGAATTGCTAGTAACAATTCAAAAGCTAATGAAAAAGTAATTTTTTTATCTTTTATATACCCCTTGTGTGTATAGTGTGCTAAACCATTAATCAATTAAAGGAGAGAAAAAATATGCAAAACGTAACGTTAAACGTACAAGGAATGTCATGTGGTCATTGTGTGAAAGCGATAGAAGGAAGCGTTGGTGAATTAGCCGGTGTTAGCGAAGTAAATGTAAAATTAGCCGAAGCTTTGGTTGATGTATCTTTTAATGAATCCGAGGTGTCTTTAGACCAAATTAAAGAAACGATTGAAGAACAAGGTTATGATGTAGAATAAGAGTGCTATTTAAGCACTCTCTTATTTTCACTAATATATACCCTATACAGGTATGAGAAAGGAAGAGGTAACATGAGTACGGAAGCTGGCAACGTAAAAGAAGCAAGTCTTCAAATTACCGGGATGACATGTGCAGCATGTGCGACCCGTATAGAAAAAGGGCTGAATAAAATGGCTGGTGTCGAACAGGCATCTGTCAATTTAGCGCTTGAAAAGTCGACGATTAAATATGATCCAACAAGATTGAGCGAAGCGGATTTTGAAAAGAAAATCGAAGCACTCGGTTATGGTGTAGTAAAACAAAAAGCGGAATTTGAGATTACGGGAATGACTTGTGCAGCATGTGCAACGCGCATAGAAAAAGGGCTGAACAAGATGGATGGTGTGGCAAGTGCAAGTGTCAATTTAGCTCTTGAAAAAGCAACAATTGAATTTAATCCTTCAGAAGTAACGGTGGCAGATGTAATTGCTAAGGTAGAAAAGCTGGGCTACGGTGCGCACCAAAAGCAGGAAGATCAAGAGCAGGCAGACCACCGGGAAAAACACATTAAGGACCAGCAGCGTAAATTCATTATTTCGGCGATTTTATCGTTGCCGCTGTTGTGGACGATGGTCGGTCACTTTTCTTTTACTTCATTTTTATATGTACCGGATTTCTTAATGAATCCGTGGATTCAATTGATTTTAGCGACACCGGTACAATTTATTATCGGGAAACAGTTTTATGTAGGTGCTTATAAAGCTCTCCGCAATGGCAGTGCGAATATGGATGTACTCGTTGTGATGGGGACTTCAGCAGCATACTTTTACAGCCTGTATCAAGCGATTATTACGGCTGGTTCACACCATGGACCGCATTTATACTTTGAAACGAGTGCGGTACTGATTACCTTGATTCTTTTAGGTAAATTATTTGAGGCAAAAGCTAAAGGCCGTTCATCTGAAGCAATTAAAAAATTAATGGGGCTCCAGGCTAAAACAGCCATCGTTGTCCGTGATGGTGTAGAAAAGGAAATACCGCTGGAAGAAGTAGTGATTGGTGACATGATTCTCGTGAAGCCGGGTGAAAAAATTCCAGTTGATGGGGAAGTAGTAGAAGGAACAACGGCCGTTGATGAATCGATGCTGACAGGCGAAAGTTTACCGGTGGATAAAAAAGCAGGGGATTTATTATACGGCTCCACAATTAATAAAAACGGTTATATCAAGATGACTGCAACAAAGGTTGGGCGTGATACAGCATTAGCTCAAATTATTAAGGTGGTGGAGGATGCCCAAGGTTCCAAAGCACCAATCCAGCGTCTGGCCGATCAAATTTCGGGTATTTTCGTACCGATCGTAGTAGGGATTGCCGTCATTACCTTCTTAGTATGGATTATATGGGTGAAGCCTGGTGAATTTACGCCGGCACTTGAAGTGTTAATTGCAGTCCTTGTGATTGCTTGTCCGTGTGCGCTTGGTTTAGCAACACCAACCTCCATTATGGCAGGCTCAGGCCGTGCTGCTGAATTCGGTATTTTGTTTAAAGGCGGCGAGCATTTAGAGCAAACGCAAGGCATTGACACAGTGGTTGTGGATAAAACAGGTACTGTCACACATGGTAAACCTGTTTTAACAGATGTTTATGTAGCAGATGGTCAAGATGAAGAGAAGTTTTTATCGCTGATCGGTGCAGCGGAAAAACAATCGGAGCACCCATTAGCGCAGGCAATCGTGCAAGGAATTCAAGATAAAGGCATTGAACTTGGCAGCATTCAATTTTTCGAAGCGATTCCAGGTTATGGTGTGCAGGCGACGATTTCCGGTCAGGGAGTCATTATCGGCACACGAAAGCTCATGCTGCAGTACGGTATTGATATCACTTCTGTACTACCAGCAATGGAGGAGTTAGAGAAAGACGGTAAAACAGCTATGCTGGCAGGAATTAATGGACAATATGCCGGAATGGTTGCCGTAGCGGATACAATTAAAGATACTTCTAAAGAAGCAGTACACCGTTTGCAAGAAATGGGTATCAACGTGATCATGATGACAGGTGATAATGAACGGACAGCTCAGGCGATCGGCAAAGAGGTAGGCGTAGATGCAGTTATTGCGGAAGTGCTTCCTGAGGGGAAAGCAGATGAAGTGAAAAAACTGCAGCAGCAGGGCAAAAAAGTAGCGATGGTCGGGGATGGTATTAACGATGCACCGGCACTCGCGACAGCCGATATCGGTATGGCAATCGGTACAGGTACAGATGTTGCAATGGAAGCGGCGGATATTACATTAATACGCGGCGACTTAAACAGTATTGCGGATGCAATTTTAATGAGCCGTAAAACGATGCGTAATATCAAGCAAAACTTGTTCTGGGCATTTGCCTATAACATTATTGGTATTCCAATTGCTGCAGCTGGCTTCCTTGCCCCGTGGGTAGCAGGAGCTGCTATGGCGTTTAGTTCGGTGTCCGTTGTGCTTAATGCGCTGCGTCTACAAAGAATAAAATTAGAAAAATAATATGAGATTTCAATCAATATGGAAATCTTCTCTATAAACCTTATATAACGGCCGGTCTTTAGCCGGCCGTTATTTTTGTGATTTTTTATACCGTGCTTATTGTACATAAAAAAAGAAAGCGAGGAACTAATATGGAAAATGTCGTGAAGAAAATAAAGATTGCTATAAATGGTGGAATAGACTTTGGTGCAAAGCTCAGCGCAAAACAGCTTATTACCATTTCGAAGTATATGAATGAAGATGAACAGCTTGAGCTCACAACGTTTCAACAGCTCTACATTGAAATACCAGAAGATAAAAAGGAGGAAATAATAGAAGAGTTTCAAAGTGTTGGGTTAGCATGTTATCCTGTTGGAAACTACGTTAAGAGCTTGAGAACATGCAATTTCTGCAAGGGGGAAGAAGAGGAAGGAATGCCTGTAGCTAAAGAACTAAACCGCCGGGTTGCAGGGAAACCTGTACCCTTTACATTGAAAGTCGCCTACACAGGGTGTCCCGTTGGCTGTGGCGAGCCTTTGTTAAGTGATATCGGCGTAATGAAAATGAAAGACCATTACAATTTATATATTGGTGGAAAAGCAAAAGGAAAAGATGCTGAAGTCGGCTCTTTATTCAAGGAAAATTTAACGCCGGAGGAACTGTATGAAACAGTGGAAAAAATACTAGCTGTCTACTCGAAGCAGGGGAAAAAGCGGGAGTCATTTCATAAGTTCCTAAAGCGATTTGGTAAAGAGCAATTGATAGGTTAAAAAGATGGAAGGGGAGCAAGAAGTTTACCTAACAAGTGTAGTATTACGATAAGCGGGATCTCACTCTATAACATCGTACAGAAAGGCCTGTACCCATTCAAATTCCGGGTACAGGCCGCTTAAAAGATCTTTATTATGTTTACCGGCTTCCTAATAAGGTTTGCCGGTTTTCTTTATGAATAGTAATTACTGAGCAGTTAATCCGCCATCAATTACGAATTCAGATCCTGTTGAGTAGCTTGAATCATCAGAAGCAAGGAATAATACCATTTTAGATACTTCTTCTGATTGCGCTAAGCGTTTTAATGGAATACTTTTTGAGAATTCCTCTACTGCTGCTTTTGTATCTTCTTGTACAATCATCGGTGTTGCAATAACACCAGGGTGTACAGAGTTTACACGAATACCCATTGGTGCTAGGTTCAGCGCAGCTGCTTTTGTCATACCGCGTACTGCGAATTTTGTATCTGTATAACCGACTGCTCCCCCAACTAAGCCGTTCATTGAAGAGATATTAACGATGGAACCACCGCCTGCTTTCATCATGGAAGGTGCCACTGTTTTCATGCCCAGGAATACAGATACTTGGTTGATTTCTACGATACGGCGGTATTCCTCAACTGTAATATCAAGTATGTTTTTCGCCATTGTAATACCGGCGTTGTTTACTAATACGTTAACAGGGCCAAAAGCTTCTTCCGCTTTCGCAATCACTGTTGCCCAATCTTCTTCAGATGCAACGTTTTGTTTAACGAAGAGTGCATTTTCACCTAATTCAGCTGCAAATGCCTGACCTTTTTCCTCGTTTAAATCTGTTAAAACAACCTTTGCCCCTTGCTCTATGAACAATTTTGCGTGTGCTGCACCCATACCTTGTGCTGCTCCTGTAATAATTGCTACTTTGCCTGCTAAACGACTCATCTAAAAAGCCCCCTATAATTGATTCACTAAAGTTGATAGTTAACTATCACTTTTATATTTACTAGTAAACAACTTTCCCGTTCGAATGTCAATTAATCGCGCTTATTTATAATGGCCGAATATAAGATAAAAATACATCCTTCATCAAGACGAGCTGCTTATCCACAGAAAGCAGTGCCGACAGATCAGAACCATGAGCAGTCAAACTGGATTTGAAAGAGAAGATGGCGAAATTTTGCACCATTGTCAACATAAATACATCCAGTTCCACATCTTTTCTTAACGAGCCGTCCTGCTTGCCTTGTTCAGCGAGGGTTAATAAGATACCGGCTAATTTGCTCCGTACTAAAAAATATTCGGCGTGATGATCAGGTGCTTCCTCGGCTATTTTTTCATATAAATCAAAGGACTCGAAAAACTTTGCCAATCGCAGCTGCGGGTCCTTCATTCCTTCTATATAATAGTCCAGGATCTTCTCTGTTTTTTCATATGCAGGTATCGTCTGCTCGACAATTTCCCCAATAGCCGAGGCCATTTCATCTGTAATCGCATTCGTCGCGGCGATAACTAAGTATTCTTTTTTGGGGAAATAGCGAAACAATGTCGCAATCCCAACTCCAGCGGTATCTGCTATGTCCTGCATTTGTATATGCTGCACACCTTGCTCCAAAAATAAATCTTTTGCAATCTGGATAATATGCTGGCGGCGCTGCTGTTTTTGTTGTTCCCGTTTGTTCATTTTCTTCACTCCAACTGTGCATTATGCAAGAATTGTAACATACTTATTTCACTGACAACTGTATGTAGGGGATAAGGGGCAGGGTGCTTAAAAAAGAGTGAATAAATAAGAGCGGAAGTTTTCCATTGCTTAGTTTGAACCAAAATAAGCAGCATTGTACCGAAGACCCGCTATTATGAAGAGTATGCGGGCGGCTACTTGATAAAGGTAGCCAGCCAGAAGTTAAAGCGTGTAGTGGAATCTGGCAGCGGCTATGCTACTGCATTTAGCGGAACGCTTTCTGCATAGGTTGATTAACGGATTGTAGGAAATGTAATTTGATTAGCGAAATGAAAGCCCCGTTAGCCCTATAAGGAAAAGGGCTAACGAAGCAGCTTTTTGGTGTGAATTAGCACAAGCATTTTCATATATCAAATTTGTATTTCAATTGTTGTTCCACAGCCGATTTCACTATGAATGGTGATTTGGCCGTCGTGGGCTTTTATAATGTCATTGGCGATCGCCATGCCGAGTCCTGATCCCTTATGAGCAGTCCCTGTATTTGTACCGCGGTAATACCGGTCAAATATTCTTTCAAGCTCCTCTTTTTTTATACCCTTGCCGTCATCTTTTATCGAAATATATATGTGTTCTTTTTTCTCAATAATTACTTCTATCTTTACGTCATCATTGTTATGAACAATCGCATTATAAATTAAATTAGTGACCGCCCTGCGGAAAAGGATTTCATCTACATCTAATATGATGCTCTCCTCGTTTACAGCAAACTGGATATTATGGTTGGCATATCTTGGGTCGTTTAATAGATCAATTACGATTTTGCGCAATAAAGCGACAATATTTACCTCTTTTTTAACTAACGACAGTTCTTTATTTTTTAGTCTTGTGGATAAATTTAAGTCTTCCACTACCTCTTTAATATATATAGATTTTGCTTCGATAATCTCTGCGTATTCCCTTATTTCCTCCAGGGTGAAGTCATATGAAGGTTCCTTAATCATCTCCGCATACCCCTGGATGGAGGACAGCGGGGTTTTAATATCGTGGGAAATATTCGAAATCCATTCTTCCCTCATCGAATCTAACCTTTTTCTTTCTCTTTCGCTCAGCTTCAATTGGTCCGATAAATGATTTAAATTATAGAATACGTTTTTATACAGTCCTTTTGAATGGGGGTGATGATTAAATTCATGATTGGCCAATTTTTTTATACTCTCAATGAGCGTATATAATGGCTGTGTCAGCCTTTTACTGAAAAGATAGCCGACTAATAACGCTATAAAGATGTCTATCAGGAAAATAATCATTCCTATATTAATTGCTCTAAAAATATCCCGTTCATCGAAAGAGATAAAATTCCGGTTTAAAGCGGGATTTTCAATTCCGATTAAATAGCTGAATTCACGGTCGTTATTTTCCTTTGCCCCAACGTAAACGACTGTATTGGCATCTACTTCTTTATATTTATACATTTGAACAATATCAGCAGGGGTATATTTTTTCTTAACATGCCCAGGAACCCTAAAACCGTAGACTTCTTTACCGTTTTCATCTAGTATTTGGATCCAAGCATTCTTTTTTACCAACTTTTTTTGTCCGGTTTCAGAAATTGTTACCCCATGATTATCTGTCATAATTTCCTTTTGGAAAGCTCTCGTGAATTGCTCCGGCGATATTTCACGATTTTGAAAAATAGGGATATCGAAAGTAAGTTGTGCCGTAAGCATCGCTACCCCTAAGATGAGATTGATGAAAATAACTAGGACAACAACTAATACAATAGATAATAAATATCTTCCTGTCAGCTTCCATTTCATACTTATGCATCCTCGATAACGAGCTTATAGCCTAAACCTTTAACGGTCACTAGATATTGAGGGTGTGAAGGCTGGTCTTCGATTCTTTCCCGAAGTCTGCGGATATGGACCATGACTGTATTATCCATGCCGAAGAAGTCTTCTCCCCAGACATTATCGTAAAGCTGTTCCTTACTGATCACCTTGTTCTTGTTTTGAAGGAAAACCTTCATTAATCCGAGTTCTTTTGGCTTCAATTCAATCACTTGTCCGTTCTTTGTGAGCTGTGCCTTTTCTTCATCCAATTCAAACGGGCCAGCCTTGAATTTTGTCTCTTTCAGCGGTTCAGCCTGCATATATTCAGCCCGGCGCAAATGAGCCTTTACACGATAAGCAACCTCTTTAGGGCTAAATGGCTTTGTAATATAATCATCGCCGCCGATTGCAAAGCCCAATATTTTATCAATTTCCTCGGTTTTTGCAGATAAAAACAGGATAGGGACGTTGGAGATGTTTCTGATTTGCTTACACACATCATAGCCTTCGCCATCCGGCAGCATAATATCCAGTAGAACAATATCCGGATTATTGTTTTGAAATTGAACAAGCCCTTCCTTTGAAGTAGTGGCTGTTATTACGTTTTCTATTCCTTCTTTTTTTAATACTGTTTTAATTAGTCGTAAGATGTCTTCCTCATCGTCGATGAGTAAGACTTTTTTGTTAGTCGACAAGTTCGCTACCTCCAAGTTTGTCTTTTGCCTATTATATTATAGTAAAAAGGAGTTGGGACAAAACAAAAAAAAGCCATATTTCTTTTCAGAAAAAATGTCTTTTTTTCGATATAGAGAGAATTGATTTCCGTTACGTGGACGCTTTCCACGGGCCCGGCTAGAGCCTCCTCGTCACTTTGCTCCTGCGGGGTCTCAAGACACGGGCTGTTCCCGCTGGAGTCGCCCCTTCACTCCAATCAATTTCTTAATATAATTCTTTGCTACTGGAATAAACGAATCATCCAAAACATTCATTTATTTCCTAGCCTTTTATTATTATTTCGCTAACTTCTCACTAGCCTTTTTAGGGAGCTCATCCTCTTTTACTTCCTGATAAGAGGTAACACCTTTATCATCTTTCAAAAACAAAGTTAAATAAGCGTTTTCCCGCAGCTGCTTTTGAGCAGTAAATGTTACTGTTGTTTCGCTGCCATCCTTGTCAAAGGCAGGGAGGTTATATTCATAGCTTACATACTTTACTCCTTTGTCATCTTTATCTTCTAGTATTTTTCCTGGTCCAGTAATTTGAGTATAATATTGTTCTGCTCCGAGTCTATTGAAGTTTACATTTTGGAGTACAAGTAATCCGCCAACTAGAATTACTGCGATAGCTGCAATAGATCCTATTAATTTTTTCATAGTTTTTCCTCTTTTCTATTTAACGATTATTTTGTAGTAGTTTCTTACTGTTAAGAAGTAATAGGCAATGTAAATAAAAGCGTAGACGCCTATACAGATGATGACAGGAGTAATCAAGTTCGTTTGCATTAATTTAGATAATGCGGTTAAGGCCATGATCGAGTGACAGACACCGGCCAATAATGGCAGGGCAAAGATAAATAAAATCTGTTTTGAAATTGATTTTTTTATCTCCTTCTTTTTCAAGCCGATTTTGTACAAAATCATATAGCGGTCTTTATCCATAGTTGCCTCTGTCAGCTGCTTAAAGTAAATAATGCTTCCAGTGGCAGCGAGAAATACCAATCCTAAAAATCCGCCAATAAAGATAAGTAAACCTGTTGATTCCAATCCCCGAGAGTAATCGGCATAATAGCTTGAGAAACTTGCTTCCTCGGGTAACAACGTTTGGATGTCTTTTGTTAATGTTTTGGCATCCTCTTCATTTTTCAATTCGTAAGCTTCCATGTTTACAAGATTTGTTCCACCTGCAAGTTTAGAAAACAACTCATCACTAACAACAACGGTAATTCCTGCTGTTGAAGGATTGAGGACATTATATTCCTTCATATTTGTAAAGGTAATATTCTCGCTGCGGTCATCAGTGTTTAGCGAAACCGATGCCCCGATATATTTCGGGGAGAAGCCTTCGTAATATCCAGCCTCCAGTGCAGCTGCCTCATTTCCTTTTAATGATAGGGAATCCTCTTTGTTTTGCAATTTGGCTAATTTGTTAAAGGTTTTATTGTCGATAATGCTGTATTCCATGACATCCGGTAAGTTATTGTTATGAAGGTTTGTAATATCGACATCCATCATTACCGTTGGGACAGTCATGTGATAGACAATTGTATGGTCTTTATCCTGTGAGATACGCTCTTCAATTTGGCTGGTTACATGCTTGTCCTGTGCCATAAACATCAAGCTATTCGGATTTGCCAGCTCTGCATTGCTAGTATTGTTATAGTAAAAACTATAGGCAGCGCCGACTGCAGTCAACGTAGTGGCACTTAACACAGCAATAATCGTTAAAGTAAGCGCATTTCCCTTGATCCGGTAGAGAAGCTGGGATGTACTGATTAAATTGATGCCATTCCAAAAATGGCGTTTATTTTTTCGCAGCAGCTTTAATAAATAAACCGTTAATGTACTAAATAATAAATACGTTCCAAGAATGACTGTGACTAAGATGACAAGCGGAGTTAATAAAAAGCCAATTTTTCTCCACGCTTCAGATTCCAGCATATTTTGCGATGCAAGCCAGTATCCAATTCCAATTAACAGAATGGACATGATAGCTGTGATGATAGAAGCTCTTGGCTCCTTGTCACCTTCCTGCTCGGCCTTGAATAACTCGATTAATTTAAAACGGTAAATTAAGCGGTACCCGTGTATCGAAGTAATCACCGTAATCAGAACGAATACAATCATCGTATTTATGATTGATTGAGGTGAAACAGCAAAGCTTCCAATCGCGTCATAACCCATGATCTTCAGCAAAATCGTAACAAATAGCTTAGATAGGATTGAGCCGAGGATAATCCCGATCAATAGGGCGATAATCCCCATGATAAAGTTTTCATAAAATAACATCCGGCCAATTTGCTTTTTGCGAACACCAAGTAAAGAATAGAGCCCGATTTCTTTTTTCCGTTTCTTCGTAAAAAATGAATTGGAATACCAGATAAATATCGCCACAAATATGATGAGCACAATGGATGCTCCATTAAAGACAGAGCTGATTTTAGTAGACGAGTCTGTTGTTTCCTGTACTACTTGATCATATTTTAACGACACAAAGGTAAAGTAAATGACAATACTGAAAATCATTGAACCGATATATAAGAAATAATTGGTGAAGTTTTTCTTGATGTTCTTTCTGGCGATGCTAAATAGCGTCATTAATGCCCACCTCCGAGTGAAGCAAGGACATCTAGTATTTTTTGAAAGAATTCTTGTCGGGAATTCTGCATCTTTTGAATCTCTGCATAGATTCCGCCATCTTTGATAAATAAAATACGTTTACAGAAGCTTGCTGCAAAGGCATCATGTGTAACCATCATGATCGTTGAATGATTCTGCTCGTTAAGCGCTGTTAAGCTTTCCAGCAAATCAACAGCGGATTTTGAATCCAGTGCTCCTGTAGGCTCATCCGCCAATATGAGACTTGGTTTTGTTACCATCGCTCTTGAAGCAGCCGTTCTTTGCTTTTGGCCCCCGGAAATGTGATAGGGATATTTATTAAGTATTCCTTCAATTCCAAACGTAACGGCGATTTCTTTGACACGGTTTTCTATTTCTTCAGCAGGCATTTTTGATAATGCCAGTGGCAGCAAGATGTTCTCCCTAACCGTTAAAGTATCAAGCAAATTATAATCCTGGAAAACAAAGCCGAGGTTGTTACGGCGGAAGTCCGATAATTGCTCTTCCTTCATCGTAACAATATTTTGCCCGGCAATAATAACTTCCCCTGAAGTTGGTGTATCAATGGTAGATAATATATTGAGTAATGTGGATTTCCCGGCACCTGAAGGCCCCATGATGCCAATAAATTCTCCTTCTTTTATTTCAAAATCAATATTATCCAACGCCTTATATTGATTTTCTTTCGTACCGTAAACTTTCTGCACATTTTTTGCACGTAAGATGGTTTTCATCGAAAAGTCCTCCTTTAATGACTACAAAACTGATTATAACGACCGAACCTTACACCGTTTTAATCCCAACCTTACATAAACCTTAAAAATAGAGAAATCGTCCGAAATGCAGTTTTTTGATTCTCAATCTTTATTTTGCAGCTTAGAAAGAAAGACGTTTTGCCGGCGGGTCCATTGTAATTGATGGAGAGAAAAGGAATAGAGCCTGTTTATATAGAACGTAATAACTATGGATGAGGGGGAGAATAATATAAACGTTAAAGTTATGATCAATATGCCGATTTCCGATAATGAAGTACCGGATTTAAGGGAGCTTGTCGGATGGGGGAGACGTGATAAAGATTACCCGGCGTTGTTTGAACGCTGTAATTTCTGGGCCGGGGTGAGGGATGAGAAGGACAAGCTCATTGCCTTCGGGTATATTTGCGGAATGGGTTTGGAACATGGGTACATGGAAGATATCATCGTTCATCCTTACTATCAGGGACGGGGAATAGGAGTCGAATTAGTAAAGGCGTTATTAAAAGAGGCTGAACAGTTTGGATTGAAAATTGTTACTGTATCATACGAGGAAAAGAATACGAATTTTTATAGAACGGCCGGATTCACACCCGGTGCTGGCGGAGTCTGGTTTTCATCAGAATAGAAGAGAGATTGTGTGAAAAATCTATCTGCTAAAAGCCCAAAACACTATTATTAAGCGTTTGGGGCTTTCGTTCATCTATTTAAATCTTATTAACAGCTGTATTTAAAAATGGCTGACCCCAAAGAACTCGGTTAAAGGCTGAGTTCTCCCGCATTTATCCCATTCAGCATATAACTGAAATACTTTTTTGATGTCACCTTCATGGCACTCCTCTACTAAATATTGAATAGCCGATGAGCTTCTCCAATAGTTCAGCATGATGGCAGGAAGCGTGTCTGTTCCATAACTCCCCGTACCAAAGTCGTCAAGTGAATGCCGGCCATATTTCTCTTTAAACAATTGAATCATTTTCTGATCTATTGCCCGTGCTTCTTTAAATTGTTCGGCAGTTAGCGTGAACTTTTGGGACATATATTCACACATCCCTTCCTCGAACCAAATGCTATCGAAGCGCCCATCCTCAAATTCGTCAGGAAAGAGCTCAATATGGTGAGTCAATTCGTGGGCTGCTATACAAAAAACATGATCAATTGTAATCGAGTTAAAGTAATTTTTAATTTCCTGTATATGTGAGTGTTCTGCTGTCTCCAGCCCGTCTAATTGGGAAAGATGAAAAGCACGCCATTCCTGTACACTGGGCGTCATATAAATGGTATCCCTGTTAGTGTAGGCTGGCACCGGGACTTTTGAAAAGACGGAAGTAGCATTTTCACTCGTTGTCCATACGATGGCCTTAGGAAACTCCCTTAAATCAAATTCTTTTACAAGCAATTCCTGATAGCTTTCCCATTTACTATGTAATTTTTCTATATCTTCTTTATATAAATCGTATTCTTCTATACTTTCAAACGCCAGAATTTGTTTCATCATTTACAGCCTCCTTTATGCTATTATTGTACCATTATAAATGGAAGAGTTATGGTCATTTTTACATAAATACCATTTAAAGGTTCACCATCCTCAATCTGAAGTTGATCTCCATTTTGGCTGGACGCTTTCCTGGGGGCACAGATCCAACTAAATGATTTCGGGAATCGACCCCGAAACCATTGGATTTTCCGCATATGCTAATCCCCAAGGAGCCGCCAGCCGCCACTCCAATCAACTCATTATAAAACTAGTTTGTTATAACCGATTTATAGTGAAAATCCGTTTAACATTAGAATGAAACTGAACATGAAAGGAGAGTGTGACATGAAGCGGGGGTTTATGGCAGCGATTGCTTATCTCACAGGAGGCGCAGGTTTTTATCATGCTTTTTTAAAGGGCAATATGTATGGATATATTATTTTATCCATCTTAGCATGGGTTTTAATATGAGGGATTTTACAAGAAGCTACGTGTAACATAAGTTTTATCGCAATTATTTGAGGGAATGGGGCAATAACCGGAGATCATCTAGATCACCGGTTATTGTCTTTTTTCTATGATTGAATAATTTAAAAAGAAAATACTGAACAACGGTGTCAAATGAAGCTGTTCGTATTTCTTCTAGCGCTTTAATTTACAGGCACGGATTAGCCGATATATAAAGATTTCGATTTAGTTAAATTAAGTATATTTATTTTTTCTCCTGCAATACTAACGAAGGATAGTTTTTCCTAGCTGATAATGATTTTACTCAGTCATTATTTTGTTTAACAACACGGGTTTAAAGGTATCAATTTAAGCAATGGTTTACAAAGATTCTTTCAGTATAGGAAGGAGCTGAAGTATGGATATATTATTAGCCATTTTACCGGCACTTTTTTGGGGAAGTATCGTGCTGTTTAACGTAAAACTTGGTGGTGGGCCTTACAGTCAATTACTTGGAACTACGTTTGGGGCGTTAATTTTCTCCATTGGTATTTATCTTTTTGTACAGCCTACTTTGACCCCTTTAATTTTCGCGGTAGGAATTGTTTCCGGATTATTTTGGGCTGTCGGACAAATTAATCAGCTGAAAAGTATTCAATTAATGGGCGTTTCCTTAACGATGCCTATTTCAACAGGGCTTCAGTTAGTTTCCACTTCATTATTTGGGGTAATCGTTTTTAATGAATGGTCTACACGAACATCGATTATCCTCGGTGTACTGGCTCTAGTTTTTATCGTTATCGGTATTATTCTCACATCGCTCCCGAACAAAGAGCAGAAGGAGGGAGAAGAAGGCCAAGGAAACTTAAAAAAAGGAATCGTTATTTTATTAATATCAACTGCTGGTTATTTAGTTTACGTTGTAGTAATCCGCCTGTTTGATGTAGACGGATGGACTGCTTTACTACCACAGGCAATTGGTATGGTTATTGGAGGAGTCTTATTCACCTTTAAACATAAACCATTTAATAAATATGCGATTCGCAACATTCTCCCCGGTCTCATTTGGGCAGCTGGGAATCTGTTTTTATTTATCTCACAACCAAGAGTCGGGGTAGCGACCAGCTTTTCACTTTCCCAAATGGGAATCGTTATTTCAACGCTCGGCGGTATCCTTATTTTGGGCGAAAGGAAAACGAAACGCCAAATTACGGGAGTTATTTTCGGTATTATTTTGATTATCATAGCGGGTGTAATGCTGGGGCTTGCCAAAGAATAAATAGGAGGGGATTTAAAGATGTATAAAGATTTAGAAGGTAAAGTAGTTTGTATTACAGGATCATCCACTGGATTAGGTAAAGCGATGGCCATTCGCTTTGCAAAGGAAAAAGCAAAGGTAGTTGTCAACTACCGGTCTTCTGAGGAAGAAGCGGCAAATGTTTTAGAGGAAATCAAAAAAGTCGGTGGAGAAGCGATTGCTGTAAAGGCCGATGTGACGGTAGAAGAAGAGGTTGTTGCCTTAGTACAAGCAGGGATCAAACACTTCGGGAAATTAGATATTATGATCAACAATGCTGGTTTAGAGAACCCTGTTCCATCTCATGAAATGCCGTTAAGCGATTGGAATAGAGTAATCAATACAAACTTAACCGGGGCTTTCATCGGATGCCGGGAAGCAATTAAGTATTTTGTAGAAAACAACATAAAAGGCAATGTCATTAACATGTCAAGTGTTCATGAAAGAATTCCTTGGCCGTTATTCGTGCATTATGCAGCGAGTAAAGGCGGGATTAAGCTAATGACTGAGACATTGGCTTTGGAGTACGCACCCAAAGGTATCCGTGTCAATAATATTGGACCGGGAGCCATCAATACACCGATTAACGCAGAGAAATTTGCCGATCCTGTGCAGCGTGCGGATGTAGAAAGCCTGGTGCCGATGGGATATATTGGGGAGCCGGAGGAAATTGCATCAGTAGCTGTGTGGCTTGCATCTTCAGAGTCAAGCTATGTAACAGGAATTACACTATTTGCAGATGGCGGTATGACACTGTATCCATCATTCCAGGCAGGACGTGGCTAACACAAAACCTTCGAAATTTGGGCTGTGTTAAAACTCAATGCAAAGTTTATATGTAGTTTAAGGGAAGCCTTCTGAATAAGGCTTCCTATTTTTGTTTACTGCTAAAAACTTACAGCCACCCTAAAGTAATAATATCATCGTGGGAAAACTCGATGACATATTTTGATAACGGACAGTAAATGTACTGGTCAGCCCCCATACTCATTACCTCTTCAATATTATCCAATACTGCAGGTAATGAAGTTTTAGCTAAAGGGTATTTGTATATCCCGACAATTAGATAGACAGGGATAGCATTATCTATATTTAGGCTTGATATAATAGCCGGTATGTCAGCGATATCCTCGTTTGCAATGATCATTTTGTTACTCCACTGATTCCAATCAATTCTGCCGTACCACGCAAAAGGGAACACTTCTGTCATTTCGTTTTCCACCCGATCACTTTCTTTATCATCCAGTATTTCGACGTTCGCCTGATCGGGGAATAGCGCTAACATCTCCGCAATGCGGCGTTCGGCTTCTAATTTGTTTTCCTTCATTTTTCTTTCCTTTAGCAGCTCTTCTAAACGCTTTCTTCTTTCTTCTCTATTCATAGGTTTATACTCCTTTTAGTGAAGTGGCATGTTTTAGGAACATTATGGACTTTCTGCCGTTATATTAGTAAATCCGAAATGGAGGGGGATTCATTTGCAGAAAATTACTTCTGTTTTTTTAAGTTTAGTTCTTATTTTAATTGGTACGATTGTGTTGCTGTTGTGCGTATTTGTTTTGCCGAGGGCGGCACATATAACCGCTCTTATACACCCTGAAGTTGCCTACTTAAAATATCCAGTTTTATTGGGAATGTATGCGACAGCACTGCCATTTTTTTATGCGATATATGAAACGGTGACAATGATCCAAGTTATCCGGCGTGAATCTATTTTTTCAACCCGCATTGTCGAAGGATTAAATTATATAAAATACTGTGCATTTATCATTATCGGTTTGTATGTATTAGGAATCTCCGTCTTGTATTATACCAATGCATTGCCGCCAGCAGTTTCGGTGGCTGGATTGGGTATCGTTATAATAACGATTATGGTGGCAGCAGGAGCGGCTTTTATAAAAAATGTACTAAACAAAACTCAGCTGCAGTTATCTAATTCATGAAAAACAATTCCACAGGGGCTTAATGTGAACTGCATCCTTGGTAGTTAGATATGTCTAACTACTGAAGGTGCAGTTCATGTTTTAGACAGCTTCGATAAAAGATATTAATCTTTTTGTAGTTTCAGCAAGTAGTTGTTACTCCGATAAAGAGTCTCATTAGACGTATATTAATAAAGTACCCAGATGAGAATTTGGTAACTTACTAAAATAAAACAGTCTTAAAAGAAATTATTTACCTTCTTGAAGATTTCCTTGATTAGTAGTTTCATTCAAACGTTAATCTTATATAACTATAAGGAGGTATCATTATGTGGTTAATATTAGGCCTTATTGCAATAGCAGCAACTTTTATAAATCTATTTATGTATACAACAGGAAAAGATTATCAACTTGCGATGTCAATGGGATTATCATTTACAGCATTGACACTCTGTGCAGAACATAGCCTTGTATCTAATTGGATAAAGCGTGAAGATTGGTCGGCTTTATTGGATGTACCTCCTATGAATAAAGCGTTTTGGTTTCTGACAATTGTTTCTATCTTATTAAATATAGTACCTATACTTTTAGAATTAAAAAACAAAAAATAATTTTTTTATGGGGTTCATATGTCTTTACGACAGTAAGAGTAAAAAGTCTACAAAACTTGCATTGGGGATGTTTTCATACAAAAGAACGATACTTTTATTTTTTTCATGGGGGTAAAGTTAAAAATAAAGGAGGTTATTCAATGAGCCATGCCCTCATTATAGGCGGTAGTGGAATGCTAAAGGGAACTTCAATTTGGTTAGCTAGCAGATATGATTATGTAACTGTAATTGGACGAAGTAAGAAGAAAATGGACTCCCTTATCAATCAATGCAATAACATTAAACCCTTATATTTAGACTATCATGATACGAATAATTTGAAGGTGGAAATAGAAGAGCAAATAAGAAAGCTGGGACATATCGATTTAATTGTTGCTTGGATCCATTCTACAGCACCTACTGCCCTTTTCACAATTATTAATACGGTTTCTAAACAGCATAATAATTGGAGTTTAGTTCATATTTTAGGCAGTAGTTCAAATTTAGAAACAATAAAGAAGAACATCAGTGTCCCTGAAAATTGTAGCTATTCTCAAGTGCAATTAGGTTTTATTAGAGAAAATAACCAAGCAAGATGGTTAACAAATACAGAAATCTCTTTTGGAGTAATTAAAGCTATCTCTCAAAAAGAAGCAAATTATATTGTTGGAACTATAGAACCATGGGAACAACGCCCCTCATGAATAGCAAATGTAATAAGGTTTTTGTTTATTATACTGGAATCAAACAATTTTAGTATTACTCTACAATTACTATGTAAGACCTGCTATTTTAGTATAATGGAAAATGGAGTCATTCATTTCAAAATATGTAGTCTGGAATATTTGGAGGAACTATGGGGTTTGGGCAAACATTAAAGAAAATCAGATTAAACCGCAATATGACGCAAGCAGAAATTACTGCAGGCTTAATAAGTCAAGGAACATATTCAAGAATTGAACGGGATCAGCTACAAGTGGATTTAGAAATATTTACGAAGTTACTTGAACGCTTAAATCTGTCTAGCAATGAGTTTTTTTACATTCATAATAATTATCAAATGACAGAGCCTGAAGAAATCATGAAAGACTTTAGAAACTTAGAAATCACTTTTCCGGAGATATTAAACAATCATATGAGGAGATTGAGCGCATATTTAAAAGAATACCCTTCCTCAACTTTAAGGAAGATTTTCATAGCCTATGAAGTTTTATACTTGGAGGCTGAAGAAGGGGACATTGAATCAGCAAAACAAAAGGCCGGTTTAGTGTGGGAGGACTTTCAAAAGCTGGATAGCTGGTACATAGATGATTTAATTTTGTTAAATAGCCTATTAACCTTGTTTCCATTAGAAACAGCTATGGAAATAACAACAACAGCTCTAAAAAGAATCGATGCCTATCAGCTTTTCGAGAAGGATTTAACCTATCTAAAAGTCTATTTCCAAATGGATCTATGTGCAATCTGTATCCACCACCGTGAATATGAGCTGGCACTCAAAAAACTGAATGAAATCGAGAAAAATTACAAACAGAAGATGTCTTATCAAACAGTAGCCATGTTATTTACAAATAGGGCGATTTGTTTATTTCATTTGCAGCTGCCTGTAGATGAAGAGCTCGAAAAATTGAATTCATTATTGCGTTTGTATGAGGACGTTGCTTTGTTGGATTCTTTGCTAGCCATATACGGAAATCAAACAATGAATTAGTGTTTTTAGATTATAAAAGTATAGATTTGTCACCGGAACACAAGGTGATTTCCATTCCGGCTAAACGTTTTCCCGGGGCACGGCTTCAACTAAATGGTTTCGGGGATAGACTCCGAAACCTTTGGATTATCCGAGCGTGTTAATTCCCAAGGAGCCGCCACCCCCATCAAAGAGTTATAAAACTAATTTTTAAGAAGATAGCGAACGGGAACTTAGTCTAAAATTTTTATACAGATTTTTAAAGTATAGTCTTCATAGCTTTTCACTGATAATTCGTCTAAAATTACATTTTCATAAAAATAAGAATCCAGTGGTAAATTATTTTCTTTCGCGTACTCAAGCAGGCTTTTATATGCTGTACTAGTAGAGAAAAAACCGTTTTTATGAATTATGTTCAAATACCTGCCTGCCTCTTTAAGATGAACTTGTTTTCCTTCTTCAGCATGATTGATATTTGTAAAAAAGTAAGAATAGTTAAGGTAGTCTCCAGCTTTCACATCTTCTATTTTAATGATGTGGCCGATAGAGCTTGGGGTTAATAATCCCTGATTTTTGCAATTTGCAATATGGTTGCTTATAAGAATTCCGACATCCCTCGAATCCTCTGCTTCCATTATGTTTGTCACCAGCATCCACTGTTCTTCTTCAACTGTAGTAAATATATAATTTTCTTGAATTGTGAGGGATTCCCTCGTCAGTCTCGCCTTCGTTGATATATGTTTTTTCATTTGCGAAAGCTTATGAATCTTTTCTTCCATTTCTTTTTCTTTTTCTTCCAACAGCAAAATAAGATCTTGAGGATTTCTTTTATCTAAATAATTTTTGATTTCCTTAAGGCTCATCCCCAATTCTTTTAGTGCAGATATTACTAGAAAAGCATCTATTTGAGTATATGAATAGAGCCTGTAATCATTATCCAATCTAATTTCAGGAGAAAAAACGCCCGTTTTATCGTAATGAAATAATGTATGTTTTGTTACGCCAACCAATTCCGCAAATTCCGCTGTTGAAAAATATCCTTTATTATTAAAATTTTTCATCAAAATCCTCCTTGACTATAGTGTAACACTACACCTTACTATTTAGAAAGCAAGGATAGCAATACTATCTTGAATGCTGAAAATGATAGATTAAGGAGTTTTCAAATGAATAACGTTTTTGTTAAAAGTGAATTTGCCCCATTAAAAAGGGTGGTAATGGCTCAGTCAGAAGTTGCCTTTCCATTAATAATAGACCCTGAAGAAGTGAAATTTTTACAGGAAGAGGAAGAAGACCGATATAGCGGAGTAGACATTTTAGGCAAAAACTTTAAGGACCTGTTTCCAGATGAACAGAAAAAGTGGGAAGAGGAAAGGGAGAATTTAAAAACAGTTTTAGAAAAATACAATGTCGAAGTAATAGTTCCAAGGCTGTTAACAGAATATGAAAAGGAATTGGGAAAAGAGGATGGATACAGCAACTTCTTTATTAGAGATCCTTTTTTCACGATTGGCCATTTCTTAATAGAGGGTTCATTAAGGTTTCCATATCGAAGAAATGAAGTCCTACCTGCGAGGGATATTTTAGTGAATGAATCTTCTACTAACAAGTGTATGTATGTATCTCTTCCAAGACCCGATATATCAAAAGGACCGAAATCAGAAGACGGTCCATTCCTGGAAGGCGGGGACATTCTGGTACTGGACAAAACGATATTTGCAGGCAGATCGGGGCTTGCATCAAATAGTAAAGGAATTAAGTGGCTTGAACGTTTATTAGATCACTATGGATATGAAGTAGTTGATGTTCCTCTTCATCCGGCAATACTGCACCTCGATTGTGCATTAGGATTAGTCAAAGAAGGGCTAATGATTGTTTGTGAAGAGGCTTTATTGAAAGGGGTACCTGAACAGCTTAAAGGCTGGGACCGGATAAATATATCACTGGAAGATGCATCAAAGCTTGCTGCTAATGGGCTTCCGATTAATGAAAATGTTTATATTACAGACCCGGAATTTAAGTATATAGGTGATGAACTGGAAAGAAGAGGAATGACAGTAGAATATATAGATTTTAAAATAACTAGAAGTTTTGGAGGGGCTTTTAGGTGCAGTACGCA
The DNA here is from genome assembly GCF_001591965.1 of Lysinibacillus odysseyi 34hs-1 = NBRC 100172. Lineage (GTDB taxonomy): Bacteria > Bacillota > Bacilli > Bacillales_A > Planococcaceae > Lysinibacillus_B > Lysinibacillus_B odysseyi. The sequence goes on along the minus strand of NZ_BCVX01000006.1, from coordinate 15,972 downwards.
GCCTCTCTTAAGAAATGACGATTAAATTTATACAGAAAGAGTTTTAGAGGAAATTACTTTATGAAAAAACCAATAAAAGAACAAAAAATGATTTTAATTATATTATTAAGTAATATTTTTATTGCATTTCTAGGAATCGGGTTAATCATCCCTGTAATGCCTTCGTTTATGAATTACATGCATTTGTCGGGTGGTTCAATGGGCTCCCTCGTTGCTGTATTTGCCGTTTCACAGCTGATTATTTCCCCGTTTGCGGGAAGATGGGTAGACAAATTCGGAAGAAAAATAATGATTGTGTTGGGACTCTTTATCTTCAGCCTTTCTGAGCTGATCTTTGGATTAGGAAGCCACATCTCTATTTTTTACTTTTCGAGAGTATTGGGAGGGGCCAGTGCGGCATTTATTATGCCAGCCGTAACAGCTTATATTGCTGATATTACAACAATCCAGGAAAGATCAAAAGCGATGGGGTATGTATCCGCAGCCATTAGTACTGGTTTTATTATTGGCCCCGGCGTAGGGGGATTCATTGCGGACTTTGGCATACGTATGCCATTCTTTTTCGCCGCAGCCATTGCTTTTGTTGCTGCAGTAGCTTCCATTTTTCTACTCAAGGAACCAATGTCCAAAGAAGAACGTGCGTTAAATTCTTCCAATAGCCAGGAATCTAGTTTCTTTAAAGACATTAAAAAATCAATCAGCCCTATTTATTTAGTGGCCTTTATAATAGTCTTCGTATTATCCTTTGGTCTGTCAGCTTACGAAACGATTTTCAGCTTATTTACTGACCATAAATTCGGCTTTACGCCTAAAAATATTGCAGCGATTATTACGTTTAGCTCCATTATCGCTGTGATCATCCAACTGTTACTATTTGGAAAGATGGCAGAGAAACTTGGAGAAAAAAGGCTCATTCAACTTTGTTTAATCATCGCCGCTTGCTTAACATTCATTTCTACAATTGTATCGGGATTTTTATCCGTTTTAATTGTTACGTGTATCATTTTCCTTGCATTCGATTTATTGCGCCCGGCCTTAACTTCATTCCTTTCAAAAACGGCAGGTAGCCAACAAGGTTTCGTGGCAGGGATGAACTCCACTTACACTAGTCTAGGGAATGTTTTTGGTCCAGCACTAGGCGGTATTTTATTTGATGTTAATATACACTACCCATACATTTTTTCAGGAATCGTCCTCATTATTGGCTTTGGACTAACATTAATATGGAAGGAAAACCACTAGCTGATAGGCCCTTTTTATAAGATGGTAACTTGAATAAGCTAAAGAAGAATCCATTTTGAACAGTCTTTTTCAAAATGGATTCATTTTATTTGGTGTAAAATAGAGGGCAATCAACTCTCTCTTCAAAGCGTCAATCAATTAAGCATACGACGTTTTTTTATTGCGCACGAATGAAATAGCGATGATCGCAATGAAAACAAGAATTGCGCTGATATAAGACGCAGTAGCAAGGGTTATTCCACTGTTTGCGACACCGATACCAATAAGGGCCCAGACAAAGACGAGGGCATAAAAAGGATCATCGGAAAGATAGCGGCCGGCAATGCCAAGTATTGCTGCAATAACGACTAGTCCGATTGTTCCTTCCAATTCTCCGATAGGAAGCGATATATCATGGAATTTTAATGTGTAATTGATATTCGCGATTGTCGCAACGGAAATCCAGCCCAGATAAAACGAAAAAGGAAGCCGGCCGCCAAAACGGCTGTCACTTTTTGGATAGGACTGGTGAATAGCAATCAAGGAAAGAAGCAGCGCAATCATAACGATGGTGGATAAAATGAATTGCTCATAGTGGAAGGAAAACAGCCATAAAGCATTTAGTATACAGCTAAGGACAAATAAAGCGCCTATTTTCCCAGGGACAGCTCTGCTGTTATGGCGTTTCTTAAAGACTAGTATAAGCCAGATAGCTAGTAGAATATAAATAAGACCCCATATGGAGAAGACATAGCCTGCCGGTGTGAAAGGAACATCCAGCCGGTCCGAGATTTCTCCAGTTGTCTGGTCGTTAATCGGCAGCATACTGGCCATCGCGTTGACCGAAACCATAAAGACATAGGCGATGAACATGACGATCCATTGTTTCATTTCAAGCATCTCCTTTGTTGTAATAGTAGGCTATACCCTGTTTCTGACACGGTTATTCGGAGGTTAAAAACGGCGACGGTTCGCTTTTTACATAAAGAATATGAATAGTGATGAAAAATAGTAAGAGAAAAACCGTCCATTTCATCGGCAGCTTCGTTATAGGGATAGGAGGAGGGGATGTCTTGAATGAGCAGCAGCTGGAGCACATAATGAATGAATTCACACAATACTTAATTCGGATCGGTTATTACTATACGAAAGATATTGATCGTTCGAAAGATTTTGTACAGGACGTATTTATTAAATTATATTACTCCGATTACATCGAGCAGGGGAATATAAAAGCTTACTTATCAACAATGATGAAGAACCGCTGTATGGATTACTTGCGAAGCTGGAATTACCGGAAGCTGGTGCTGCAGCGGTCTTTTGGTCAGGAACCGTTGATTCATCGTAAAGACGAACTGATTGAACAAGAGGAAAAGGAAATATTAGATGAAGCAATACTTAATTTGAAAATTAAACTGCGGGAGGTCATTGTTTATTATTATCTTGAGGAATTAACGACCAGAGAGATTGCGGCTATTTTACAAATCCCGGAAAGCACGGTCAAAACACGGCTGCAAGCAGCGAGAAAAAAGCTGAAAGAACAGCTACACCAGCATGTATGGGAGGTGCTTATGCATGAATAACTACCGCATGAAGAAACTGCAAAACCTTGAAGAAGCAGAGAGAGAAGTAATGAACGGAGTTCGGCAGCAGTTAAGAAAACCGGCTCCATTCAGGCAAAAACGATCTATCCCATATATTGCGGCTGCCTGTGTGTCATTAATCGCTGCATTGCTTGTATTTTTAATTGCTCAGCCATTTGAAAATGAACAATCTATAAGCGGGGAAACGGGATTTTCTATAAGTGAATTTGGATTTAACCCATTTGAAAGCCGAAAGTCGCATTTCCTTGTCGCAAAGCTGTTTTGGGGGGGGAAAGAAGAAGCGGTTATTCAATCGGTAGAGCTTGTAGATGCTGCCCGAAATCCCTTACAGTATGAAAAAGACCACATTGCTCTGCAAGCGTATGGTGCGGATTCTTCAAAGAAAGCAGGGCTTTATACGGGTAAGGATATTGGCGAGTACCGGGAGCTATCCGAAATGAGCTTCCAGCCAAATGTGGATAACCGCATTGTTTTTGAATTTGTATTAGGCGATGCATTTGAGCCTATCAAAAATATGGCTCTAAAAATCACCTATGAAACGGGAGGAGAAAGAAACACCCAATATTACAGCTGGTACACATTGAATCATCTGAGTGTTAAAAAAGTCGATTTTGAACAGCTTATTCAAGATTTGAATCTATCTTCTGAAGAATTGGCTGCTTACTCGGCATTTAAGCAATCGAAAAACAACATCGACTTGGCTGCATTGGGGCCGATAAGTATTGCCCGTCTCTATTTCCTTTCGGAAATGGAAGGTGATAAGGAGCTGACCTATGCCTTTTATACGGATGAAGCGGATTATATTGCCTGGAGCTTAGAGGAACATTTGAAATTTTCGCCTTTCTTTCAACAGTCGATAGAGGAAGCAAAGATGCTCTTTTATGAAGTATCGGCAGGGAAGTTTGTTCAAACATCCGCAAATGAAGGTTATATTTCCTTTATCCAAGAGGGTGCAGAAGCCCTGGCTGGTTTTCAATTAAGAAAGAATAATGATGGCATTTGGCAGGTTTCGTTTTTGCCGATGCAATAAAACAACCGCAGGAATGGTAAGCCATTTCTTTCATAACAGCAAGCTCATATAGAAAGGCACATTTGAAAATGCTAATGTGCCTTAAAATCATTATTTTATTTCCGTCGCATACGCGCTGTCCCAGAACTGGATAACCCCGTATCCTGGTGCGATATAGTAGCCCATATCTGTTAAAAATACATTTTTAAAAGTCCCGGCAGGTGTCTTGTACGTATCAAAAATTGTCAGTACTTTACCGTAGGAATCAATTTTACTTCCTTCTTTAATAGGCTTTTGAATTGTGTACCAGCCATAGTCCGAAGTATAGCCAGGGTGCGTGATATGATGTTTGAAGCGGAAATAGTTGTCCGTTTCCTCATAAAAAAATCCGTTTCCATCCGCAGCTAACCATGATTTTCCATCATTGCTTGTTAAGACGGTTGGCTGATCCATGGATGGCGTAAAATGCAGGTTATGATAGGTGACGGTTAAATCACTTTTCGGTGCAATTGTACCCGTAATGGACGGTACATTTGCTTTTTTACTGGAAAGTGCTTTTGAAGGAACAAATCCATACTTGCCTTTGTACGATACGAATGACTTGATGCCATTAGTAGCATATACTTGTACAGCTTCGTTTCGCGGAACGTATGAACCGCCTAGTCCAGCAATCGAGACATAATCCCATCCAGTATTTGCATCAGAAAGGTCTTGACCATACTGCAAATATTGCGTTGTCGGCTTTGGCAATGGAGCGACATTCTTTAAATCGATATAGGCAGATTGATAATAATAGGGAGAGTCTCCTACTTGCAGCAGTCCTCCAACCAATTTTCCGCTCGTTTGGACGACCGTTCCTTTCGGTAATATACTTACTGTTTGTTTATCAAAGTAAGTAGAGCTGAATGAATAATCCTTTTGGTATTCTTTTGTGATCGGGTTGGCATACATACGCGCATCCTGTGTCAGTACTAAATAGGAACCAGCTTTATAAGGAGCAGCGGTTTTCTCTGCCTGTTTAACATTTTTTGCATTGATAAAGCCATTCGTTATCTTTTCCTGGGGCTGGCACTCTTCCTCGTAACACTGGATCATTTCAAAGAACGATTGTGTAATATAGCCGTTATTCACAGCGGGACCGAAGAAAGAATAGCCAGTGTCTACTTTTTTGACAACCGTACCTAATGTGTCAGAACGTCTTGTACGGAATTCAGCCCCGTTTGGATTCGAGACATAATAATAGTAATCCGTCATTACTTGTTCCCTTACCTCATTGGGAATTTCTTTAAAGATCACTAAATCCGTTGCCTGCACGCGGTAGCCTGAGCTCATCCAATAATATGTTTTATTGTAAGAGTATTCGATTTTATACACGCGGAAATAGGTATTGCGCTTTACAACCAGTGATTCATACTGTCCGTTCGGCAGCTGTTTATACACTTTGACATCTTTTTTAAATGTCATTTTTCCATTTTGGCCTTCCACTATTTCTCCGCCGTCCCAGATGACCTTTGCCTCAGCATCCTCTTGGACTGAAAAAACGAAAATAGCAATCAATGCCAGTAAGACTCTCTTCATCTAAAAAATCCCTCCACTTATAGTTTGTAGGAAAACTATTATAAGTTTACTGAAATTCTAGTGAAAATACAAAATAATAATTGCTAATAATATTGATGCTTTACATGAAAGAGTCAAGTTCCCCAACAAGCAATTGTCCTTTTAGTTCTGGGGTGGGAAGTATACGCTGCTGACCGGATTCCGAATACACAGTTATTGTTTCTTTCTTATAGTTTTTATCAATATAAATGAACAGACGACCATCAGCTTCGGCAGTCACAAATTCTCCGCTGTTTCCTTCTGTTAATTCCACTAATCCGTATCCCTCGTTTGAATAATGATAAACCGCTATCGAAGGCGCCCCATTGATCGTTAATGCAAATACCGACATCTCGCCGTCAACCCACATATCTTCCTTCGTTATGTCAGGCATCTCTTTATCTAATGAATACGCTCCGCCATATGAGAATGCAAGATCCTGCCATACCTCTTGCTGTGCTGGATAATTAACGTTTGACCAAGTCGCGATTTGCGAAACCTGTCCTTCCTCATCAACACGTAATACAACACCTATTGTGGGGGTTGTAATATCATTCACATTAAACTCACCGACTCTATCTCCAGCCTCGTAGTGCTTTGGGGAGATTACGAGCTGTTTTTCCGGATATGTTTTACTCAGGTAAGCCTCGAGTAGTCGATAACGCTCGGCATGTGTGTTTTCTTGCATAGTAGGGAAGTAGGCATAGTAACCAACATAGCCTGCTAAAAGTGCCAGTGACAATGTAATAGCTACCTTTTTTCGTTTTCGTAAAATAAAGCTGATGATAATAATCCCGATTACTATACCAAAACCAATGAGAAAAAAGTGAACACTATCACCTGAATCCAATTGTATTCCTCCTTCCGAGTTTCTTCTCGATTTTAATATACACTTTCCTAAATTATACAGCAAAATAGTGTAGCGGTGATAAATATGAAGTGGAATGCTCGTTTTTATGAAAGGAAATTGTGGGTTTTTATCATTTTTGAATAGAATTTCTTAGAAACTCTGAATACTAATCTGTCTGCAGGAGGGTATAGGGTGGATGAGCAAATGAAGAGCGGAGGTGATGGTCAGTTCATTGTAAACGGATATAAGGGGAAGCATCTTCATCTGAAGGTATGAACTGTCCTTGATCGTTACACAATTCGTATAGTACTACTCTCGTAAGCAGTCGTTGGAAAAATTGTATTGCCAAGGTCTTGAGTCCGATTCTTTTTAAACAGGCTCGTTAAATATCCAGGAAGGGCCAGCTAAAGAGCAAGCATCCATCCTTGTTTTAATCGAATGAAATAATGTGATGAGGAGGAATGATCATGATGGAAGAAAAAAGTATAAAGAAATTACTAGAACTACAAGGGTTTCCTGTTGATGAAACAGATATCCTTTATACTCAAGGCATTCTGGCTATAGTGAAACAAGCCCAAACCTCTCTAACGGATTTTCCTGATTTATATAAAGAAAAGCCGATTATCGTTGTAGACAAGGAGGTGCTGGCAAATGACTGATATTGCCTTCTTAACCGCTACGGAGCTGGCACCGTTACTCCAAACGAAGCAGCTGTCGCCTGTAGAGCTGATGAAGCAAGTATTGGAACGTATCGAGAAAATGGATCCATCGATTAATGCATATATTACAACGCTGAATGAATCAGCGGGGAAACAGGCACAAGAAGCTGAAACCGCCATCATGCAGGGCGAGTATAAAGGACTGCTGCACGGAATTCCGATTGGGATAAAGGACAATTATCAAACAAAGGGGATACGGACAACGGGTGGCTCCAAACTGTTTCGGGACTTCATCCCGGAGCAGACGGCCCCATCAGTCGATAAACTGCAAGCAGCAGGTGGTATTATCATAGGCAAGCTGAATATGAACGAGCTTGGTGCCGGGTCGACTGGTACTAACCAGCTTTTTGGGACGACAAAAAATCCATGGAATACAGAACATATGCCTGGCGGGTCAAGCGGCGGGAGTGGGGCGGCATTAGCAGCCGGGATGGCCACACTGACTACGGGCACTGATACATGGGGTTCCAACCGCATACCTGCTGCAATGAGTGGTGTATACGGATTGAAGCCTACTTACGGACTTATTAGTACGTATGGCATTCTCCCAACAGCATGGTCGCTTGATCACGCCGGTCCTCTTGCACGTTCGGCTTCTGATATCGCATTAATGCTTCAATATATGGCAGGCTATGACCCCAATGATCCTGCCAGCCTGAAGGCAGCCGTTCCGGACTATACGGCTGATTTGAATAAAGGAATTAACGGAATCAAAATTGGTATTCCAACGTATTATCGGGAAGGGCTGGAACCGGAAGTAGAAAAGCTCTTTAATAAGGCTGTCTCTACACTTCAAACGATGGGGGTAGAAATAAAGGAATTGGTCATCCCTGAATTATCAATGTCCACGTTTTCCGGTTTTGTCATTTCAGCAGGGGAGGCTGCCGCTGCCAACTATGAGCCGTTGCAGATGCAATCAGCAGCTTATGCCCAAGATACCCGGGCGCTTCTATTATCCGGGACATTGACAAGTGCTACGCAATACATGAAAGCACAGCAAGCCCGCAGAAAGCTCGTAAAAGCATTCCAAAAAGCCTTTGATGAAGTAGATATCATTCTCGGCCCGACTATTCCGATTACAGCACCGGCAATCGGTAAAAACTGGGCTGAGCAAAATCTCGGGGTTACGGCACGGTGTCTGCCATTTGCGGTGCCGGCTAACTTAACTGGTATCCCAAGTCTTTCTGTACCAATCGGATTATGTTCAAACGGGCTGCCTGCTGCAATGCAGTTTATGGGCAGACATCTTTCCGAAAAGCAGCTGCTGCAAATAGGGGCTGCGTGGGAAAGTACTAAGCCGTTGAGTTATATGATGGATGAAACGGATTAAATTGATAAATGCATAATGATAAAAGCAAGAAGCCTTCGGATAAAAGGCCTCTTGCTTTTTTGAAGATGCATGATAAAAATAATGAAAGAGAAAACATTATTTTATCCTTCCAATGTTAAAGAAAAAAGGCTAGAGGGTGAATGTAGGCATTCTTACAAGCGAGAGAATAAACATAACAAGTCTTCCCCAGATAGAAGCAGAGATGATCTTGAGTTTGGAGTATGGGGTATTAACCGTCAATAAAGACAGAGAAGAAACTCTCTAATGCTCCAATGAATTCGATATCTATAATATGATCCATATCTAGTATATGCTGCGTATAGGTTAGCACTCCACCAGCTTCGTCAATGGAAATAATAGGGTTTCCTAGTTGTTCAATTATGGATTGGACTGTTTGGCCTGGGTAACATCTGGAAAAATGAGCATCTGCAAGGCAGAACGTTGCCAACTCATTTAATTTTTGTTCATATAATTGGGCGATGACCTCTGCTTGTTCGATAAATTGTTCGTTAAATAAATGTTTTGGTATACGAAACTGTATTGGTCCCTCGCTGACATAGGACTGGTATGTTTCAGAAAAAGTAAAATTCATCAAATTTCCTCCGTTTTGTCATCTTGCTTTGAGCGTCAATAAAATTATGTGGAAAACAAGATTTTTAGATGTAAGGTTATGAATGCAGCGAAAAACCTGCTCTTTCTTATATTGGTACTCTATAGAATTTAACGGCGTTTTCCAAAATTAGCTTTAAGGTCTAAGATGATGGTTTTTAGGCATTTTGGTGGTAGAAAGATATAGTGAAAAATCCTGCTATAGTATTTAAATTGCAAGGGACTTTTATTCTCAAAAGAGAGGTTAGTTACGCTGTATGTACAAGAAAATCCTACCATTAATTGCAGCTCGTAATCAACTGCCTTATTGGAAGAAAGGAAAATGAGGAAAAACGTCCTTGGTAAGAAAAGAACATAGCGGATATGACTTATTAGGATTGTTAAAGATCTTGGCATCCAAAAAAGTAGAGCTTGATTCTTTATGCAGAGATGCTTTAGCTATGCTTGACAGCGGAAGGGGAATTGAATAGGCGAAAGCATGGTTTTATAAGTCGACTTTGTATCCGATGCTAACCTGCCTATTTGTTGTATAAGAATTTCTAAATAACTTTATTATTTTCAAATGATCCTACTGTAAAGTAACCTACTTTATTATCTATATTCAATCATCTGTAGGATTGGAGTAAAATTTAATCATTCCCTAAGAGTATTGCTCCACAATCATACCCAAGTGCTGAATACTAATTCTTATCTTTCTATGTAAATTACATCATCAGAGGGAGTAAGATACGCTTTTTCACCTAAGGACAAGGAGGATTTTAAACGATCTATTTCTGCATACTGAATTACTTTGCCTTGATGTAAGAATATCAATAAATAAATATCATCTCTCGAATTAATATTACTTGGGTCTTTGAATGTAACGCTTATTTGTTTTTCTATCTCTTCCTGCGAAGTATAGGGATTAATTAAAAATGCCTTGTCCCATTTAAAATTTGCAAGGGTCTTTATATATACTTCGCTGTCCCTATTATCAGATACCGTATTAATAGCCGAGTGGAACTCTTTTTCTAATTCTGTGCTTCTTTTAATGTCACTGCCATTGCATCCACTTAACAGCAAAAAAGAAAATAAAACAATCCCTAGTCGCTTTATCAATATATTATCCTCCCTTTTATATCTATGGTCATGTTCATGAAGAAAGACACTCTCCTCCTTTAAGAAAAGCGTCCGATTGTGAAAAGTTAACTTATGAGTTGCTTACGTATTATTACTAGATTAAATTAGTTCATCAACTACTTCGGTATTCTTATATTTAACAACTATCTTCGTTGGCTTAAAAAGAATTTTCAATACCCGTTCTCGACAGACAAGCTATCATTTTATTTTCCACCGATCGTTTCCAACTTAATTTTACTCCAGATTACTTTTTCGATTATTCAGCACGCCTCGTTTAGTGGCTAAAATAGTACAGCGGTTGCAAAGCGTTGCTGCTTATTTTTGGCGTTCAAAGGAGATATAACGTGTACCTTGAAATGATAATAGACCAAGATCTTTCTCAACTAGCATTCCATACTCCTTGCCCTCAACATTTAATTCCATTCGATCGCCACTTTGTACCTCAAACGTTACATAATATGTAGTGCGCGAATGGTCACCTTGAACGTGAATCCGTTTGGAAGCAATTTCTGCTGGAACCGTAAGAAGGGGAGAATTGTTATTTTTAATGCCCTGCTTAATACTCGATAGTATGCCTAAAATTATTAAACCAAAAACAATAATAAACATTATGCCAATAAATATCGGAACAAGTGTAAACATCGTATCATCAAAAAACATATGGACACTTCCTTTCTTTATTTCTATACGTTCCTATTACTGGAAGAGTTTCAATAAATACTGTGATTTTTGCATAAAAAGAGAATTACTTCTGTCCCTCGTGCACAGGGTTCGAACTTTACTTTTTTCCTAAATCAACATATTCATCTATGTTACAGTCGATGGGTTATTAAACAATATGGCCCGATTCTGAAATAAAAAAATTCGCGACTTTATTTTAAACTTCGCATCTTTTTTACAATCAACGGAAGTTTCTTTCAATCCTATATTATATGTAGCTTTAGAATAAAGTTTGATAATTTTTTACTCGCGCCGCTGTCCAATCGTGCTTCTTGTTGAATATAAGTTTTCACCGATGAATGTAATTTTTACTTTCCGCAGATTTTTTTGCTCTCTTCGCTATTTTAGTGCTTGCTTTTATGGTTTAATATAAGTACCAGGTACTAATAAAGAGAATTAAATGCCTGAGGTGAAAGTATAAAGGAGAAGTATTTATGTTCAATACTCAACAAATTAAAGAAATTATTCCACATCGTTATCCATTTTTACTAGTTGATCGCGTTCTTGAAGTAGAGGAAGGAAAACGCGCAGTCGGAATTAAAAATGTTACCGCTAATGAAGAGTTCTTTAATGGTCACTTTCCAGATTATCCGGTAATGCCGGGCGTTCTTATTGTCGAAGCGCTAGCACAATTAAGTGCAGTTATTATGCTGATGAAAGATGAAAATCGAGGAAAGCTTGGGTTATTTGCAGGAATTGACCGCTGCCGGTTCAAGAAACAAGTCCACCCTGGCGATCAATTACGTTTAGAAGTAGAAATGACGCGAGTTCGTGGATTAATCGCAAAAGCAAATGCTGTTGCTACAGTAGATGGAGAAGTTGCTTGTGAAGCGGAAGTTACATTCGCTCTTTATAATAATGAAGAAGCCTAAAAATTTGTTATCATCTTCAATCTATTTTCTATAGCTTTATTATTTCTACTTCGTGTTGAACCAATCTGCTTCGTTAGTGAAAGAAGGATTTTTAAACGACTATGAGGTAATTGCAGAGTGGGACCAAGGGTATATAACGTATGTGTTTGACCTTACCGTTTTATAGGGACAGCCCCTACAAAACCAGTCCCGCTTGCATAAAACGGGACTTATTTTGCTATGAGCCAGCTCCTATAAGGCTTAATAAGCTGTAGATTTATTTAAAGTAAGTAGATTGACTGCTTTTTAGACTATAGCTGCATTACCGATTGAGGCCAGCCTTTTCTTGGCTCTTATCCAAGATATCCCCCGTAACGCTATACTACATCTACTAAGATAATTCAGTTCCGATTATTTTGGATAATCCTTTTTTCAAAGCTTCTATCTCTTGATCATCGAGCTCCTGAAGCACGTTTTTATTCATGTCGCTGCTTGCCGCTTGGATGACATCCCGCAGTTCATTTGCTTTTTCTGTGCTCGTCACTAAAACATTCCGGCGGTTATTAGGATCAATCTCCCTGTCAATTAAGTTCATTTTTTGCATTTTATCGAGAATGCCTGATACAGTAGGAGCTTCCAGGTAAAGCAGCTCTCCGATTCTTTTCGGTGAAACCTTGCCTTCTGCCCATAGGCAATTTAAAACACCGTATTGGGCAGGGGTAATTTCAAATTCCTCCAAATAACCTTTAAAATATTTATACACCTTGTGCTGGGACACACTCAGCAAAAAATTAATACATTCATTCAAATTCAACTATTCCACCTCCATATTGACAATACTATATTAACATGGTAGTTTCGTGATACAAATATTTTTGTTACAGAAATATTTTGAAAAGGAAATTAGGAGGGGTAACATGGAATCATTTAAAGCAATTGTTGTGAGAAAAGAAAACGAAGAAGTATCGTATCAGCTGGAAGATGTGTCTCTTGCTGACTTATCGGAAGGGGAAGTGTTAATTAAGGTTTCGTATTCCTCTGTTAACTTTAAAGATATGCTTGCTGTTCAAGCAAATGGCGGTGTTATTAGGGATTATCCGATGATTCCGGGTATTGATATAAGCGGTACGGTTGTAAGTTCTTCTAACGAGCAGTATTCAGAAGGGCAGCAGGTGCTTGTTACAGGTTTTGGTACAGGGGTAAGCCATACCGGCGGATTTGCTGAGTATGCAAGGATTCCTGCTGAATGGATCGTTCCGTTACCGGATGGCCTTACGTTAAAGGATGCGATGATCTTTGGAACTGCAGGTTTCACAGCAGCGTTATCCATTATGGCGCTACAGAAGAACGGTATGTCCGTCGAAAGTGACCCGCACATTTTAGTGACTGGTTCAACGGGCGGTGTAGGAAGCGTTGCTTTGCAAATTTTATCTAAAATCGGCTACAAAAATATTGCGGCTTTAGTACGCAAAGACTATCAGGTAGAGGCCGCAAAATCATTAGGCGCAACAGAAGTTGTTTTTTCTACTGACCTAGAGGACCGTCCAAAGCCATTAAGTAAAGCTAAATATCATTATGTTCTAGACACGGTAGGCGGTAATGTTGCGGCAGCCCTCATACCTCAAATTCACTACGGCGGCAGCATGTCAATGTGCGGGAATGCTGGCGGCGTTCAGTTACCGACAAATGTACTGCCATTTATTTTGAGAGGTGTAAACTTACTGGGAATTGATTCAGTGAATGTGCCGATCGAAAAGCGTTCACCTATTTGGACAAAAATAGCTGACGAATGGAATATCAGCGATACAGCATTAACGAAAGAAATTGCTCTTCAGGAAGTACCGGAGACAATTGAAGCAGTGAAAAACGGCCAGCATCTAGGTAGAACAATTATAAAATTCTAGTGTTCCATTGATAATCCTTATTTAGGCTCTTCATCGTACGTAAGTTGAGGATGAGCCCGTGCTTAAAAAAACAAATGGTTTCGGGTCTATCCCCGAAACCATTTCGTTGGAGCCGCGCCCTGGGAAATCATCCAGATAGAACAAAAAGCAACTTTAGGGAAATAAACCGCCATTGGGGTGAATATGATCTCACATATTTCAGAAATAAAATTCGAAGAGCTAAATAGGCTGGTCGGATTTCTCGATTTTTTCCAAAGAGTAGATGCATTGATGAGTGAAGAAGAAAAAAGAGATATGCTTGAATGTGAAGAAATTATGGAATTCTACGAAGAACTATACAATACAGGATTTCTCCTTGTATTTGATTGGAAGAGCTGGCTGGATCAAAATGAAATTTATAAGAACATAGCAAACAATATAGAAGAACATGTAACGAAAGCAGATTTAGATACCCTTCGAAAGTTGACGACAAGCTATATACGCGGCGATCGTTTTACTGAAGGACTATTTGAAGGAGTCATCCTAAACGGTCATGTAACTAAAATACTAACAAGACTGAAGGAATTAATGGATAAGTAGTAACTTTACATTTTTTCATATCTTCAGGCTAAAAGGGGGGATACAAATGAGTGACATAAACGCTCAAACATGTAATCTAAATATATGGTATTACTTGCCTGATGAAGTGTGGGGTAAAGTAACGAAAATATATGAAAGTATGCCGGGCTGGATAGGATATAAAAATGGAATTCCCCATTGGTTCGGGCAGGAAGATGAAGATGTTTTTATCATGGCCTCAGTAGAACCAAGTGGATTATCATTTTATGCCCAGATGAGTAATAGTGATTGGAGTTCTTGGATAGAAAGTTTTAAAGTAGAGGCGACAAAAGTAGTAGGATTTGAGGTTGGTGAACCTGAAGATGGATTTGTCTGATTATTATAAAATGTCCCCAGAGAGAGTGTAACTTAGTCGTGAAAAGACGGAGAGACACTCTCTTTTTTTGAGAAAATAATTTTTACATTTTTCTGGAATTCAGACAAACTTTACGTATGTTGGCCGAGAAGATAGTTACCTTCATCGGGTAATTACAGATTGCTGTGGCTTTGAAATAAAGTTCGATAATTTATGATAAAGTCTGATCGTTTATAAAAAAGTTTAATCAGATTCCTGTGTAGATAGGCAAGACATTTTCTTGTTCCACAAACGATGGTTTAGGCACTTTTTTCTGGACAGAACATCAAGTGAATTTCAAGAGAGACTTTATAAAATTTGGAACTATAACCAATATATAACGTCAGAATTACGTATAGAGAAGTGTTGGTGGGATGTGCAATTTACTTTTGAAAGGGGAATTTAGAAGTGTTAAGAAAAGCTATATTTTCAGGAATTGTATTTTGTTCAATCTTGTTAGTTGGATGTAATACAACCGAGGTATTAGAAAGCGAGCAGGAAATAGTATTTTCTCGGACAAACGGGGGGGGGATGATGGGATATCAAATTTAATATCTGAATTACATAATGAAATAATAACATCTATTACAGAGCAAACAGAACTTGAAAGTGATTCACTAGCAACAATGATAGATGGTGGTACTGATGAATTAACAGTTTCAGTAGGTTTCCCGAAGGATGCAAAAATTGATGATACGTTGATTCAACAAATAGTTGAAGATTCTATTAAGAATGTCTCAGAATCAGAAACAGTTAGCGAAGAAAAAATAAAAATAAAAATAAAGGTTGAGAAATACTAACAGTGAAGTTCTAAGAGGATACAAATAGCCTTAAATTAACGGGTACTTTAGCGAAACAAGGATTTATAAAGTATACAAAACAAACTTAATAAACATTCCCAAACAACGGTTAGGGAATTTTGTCATTCCATTTTATGTCTATAGGGGAAATTGAAAGTTCAATGGGGGCATCATTATGTGGATAATATTAGGTCTTATCGCAATAGTAGCAACTTTTATAAATCTTTTTATGTATGCAACAGGTAAAGATTATAGGCTTGCAATGGCAATGGGGTTATCATTTACAGCACTAACAATTTGTGCGGATTACAGTTATTTAAATAGGTGGGTAAAAGTAGAAGATTGGGCTGCTTTATCAGATGTAGTACCTGGTATGGCAAGGGCGTTTTGGTTTTTGACAATTGTTTCTATTATACTAAATATAGCACCTGTACTTTTAGAATTAAAAAATAAAAAATAATTTCTTATGGCGATTCATATGGCTTTATAATGTAAGGCAAAAAACGTCCCTAAATCTCGCTTTAGGAAAGTTATACTTCACCTAACTGGTGCAGTTGTTGAATAAGCGCTGTGCTTTAGTTGGATTATATTGGGAAGAAGTGTATGCTAAAATTCGAGCAAAATAAATTTATATGGAGGGAGATGACTACTTTATGAAAAAGAGAATTTCTATAGGATTAACAACGGG